>NZ_OX336137.1:0-1200000 GCF_946900835.1 Nitrospina watsonii | reverse complement strand
CGGCCGCAGCGCCGGTGCTGGTGCGCGAAGGCGCAGTCTCGCGGCAGCAATTGGAATCGGCGCTGGGCATCGCGCTCGGCTGACAACGGTGGTGGAACGGCAAAACGGGCTTATCATTTTCACGATCCTGTCCTATAATTGATTCAATTGCACTCAGGTCGCTCATGATTCATGGCACAGGTGTGGACATCATCCAGATTTCCCGAATTCAAAATTCTCTGGAAAAGTATGCGGAACGTTTCGAGAACCGCGTGTTCACACGGCGGGAGATCGAGTATTGCCGGTCGCGTCCGGAGCCGTTCAAGCATTTTGCCGCACGCTTTGCGGCCAAGGAAGCCGTTTTAAAATCACTGGGCACCGGCATGGCGGCAGGCATCACCTGGCAGGACCTCGAAATTCTGAACCTGGAGTCGGGACAACCGGCCTTGAACATCACCGGCAAATGCCGGGAAATCTGTGAATCCCTCAACCTGAAGGACATTCACATATCGATGTCGCACGACGATGTGTACGCCATTGCGCAGGCCGTCGCGGAAACCGGTTGACCGCTCGGCATCGCATTACGTTTGGAACAGACCCTGCCTTTTGATTTAAACCCGAGTTGGGAACCACACATTGAGCTCACGCAACACACTTTCCAGAAGAATCCGTTACCGCATCGAGTACGCCGCGTTCCGTCCGGTCGTCGGGGTCATCATGAGCCTGTCGCCGAAAACATTGCACCGTCTCTCCGGGATGCTGGCGGCGGCGTGGTTCCATCTGTTTCCCGGACGACGCCGCATTGCACGCATCAATCTCGACATCGCTTACGGCGACACCAAAACACCGGAAGAAAAAAATCGTATCACCAAAGCGTCGATGCGGCAGATGCTGTTGTCCGCCCTGCAATGCGTGTGGATCAGCCGCGACACCAACCACCGCGTGCACCAGTTGATCGGCATGGAGGTCGAAGGCAGGGAATACCTCGACCAATGCGAAAGCGGAGACATCGGTTTTCTGGTGTTGATGGCGCACTACGGCAACTGGGAAATTCTCGGCCTCTACCACGGTTTTCTGAACACCACCCAGCATTACGCCGTCGCCCGCCGCCTGGACAACCCGTACCTCGAAAAATTCTTCATGGACATGAGGACGACTTCGGGCAACCGCATCCTGCACAAGGACACGTCGCTCATCCGCATCGTGCGCGCCTTGAAGGAACGCGGCAGCATCACGGTGCTGATGGATCAGAACGGCGGTGACGACGCCCTGTATGTGGATTTTTTCGGCAAGAAAGCCTCGACCGCGCGTTCCCTCGCGGCCCTGAGCTACAGCACCGGCGCGCCCATCCTGCCCATCTTCAGCGAACCCATCGGCAAGGGACGGTACAAAATCATTTACAAACCGCCGTTGAAACTGGAAAAAACCGGAGACAAGGAAGCGGACATTTTCCGCTGGACACAGGAATGTGAAAAGGTGTTGGAAGACGTCATCCGTAACCATCCGGAGGCGTGGATGTGGTTCCACCGGCGCTGGAAATCACGCCCTCCCGAAGAGCGGCACCAGCCTATTTATTGATTTCGATTTATAAAGAAAAGTCGCCCGGCCATCATTGCTTGATGTGCCATTTTTCCGAGCGCGTGAGGAAGATGGCGCTGAGTGCCGCGATGAGGATGAAATTGTATTCGAACCCTTTGTTGCCGATGTTGAAACCGTTCGATCCGGTGACGGTGAGGATGGCGACCAGCATGATGAAAATCAATGGCAGCGCCGCCCAGCGGGCATACACGCCGAACATCAACGCCAATCCTCCCAGAAATTCCGTGAGCGCCACGATCCATGCGTTGATGGAAGGCGACTTAACTCCCAGCTCGACCAGAACCGTGGCAAACCCTTCCACCCCGCCCGCGCCGAACAGTTTCATCGAACCGTGGTAGGTGAAGATCAGTCCCACCGAGAGCCGAAGAACCAACAAGCCAATCTCCGGATACGAAAATGGAATCCTGGGAATGAATTTCATGCGTCACACCTCGTCTGCCAGTATGGATTTCAACTTGGTCCGTAACCGAAAGACCGCCTTGGAATGAATCTGGGACACGCGGGATTCGGTGATGCTCAACACTTCGCCGATTTCCTTCATGGTCAATTCTTCATAATAGTAAAGCGAGATCATCAGGCGTTCTTTTTCCGGCAAGGCATCGATGGCTTCGGCGATGATCTTCTTCAGTTCGTTGAGCCGGATCTGAGTTTGAGGATCGGCTTCCATATCGCCCATGAGACAATCGAGCAGATTCTGCTGTTCCCCGGTCTCCTTGTTGATGCCCAGATCTTCGAGACTCAAGATGGGAACGCTGCGGGTTTCGTTCATGGCCGTAAAAAAATCTTCGATGCTGACGCCCATCTCCGCCGCAATTTCTTCATCCTCCGGCGGCCGTCCGAACTCGCCCTGCAGCCGCGTGGTGAGCGCATCCATCTCGGAAGCTTTTTGCCGGATAGACCGCGGCACCCAGTCCAGGCTCCGCAACTCATCCAGAATCGAACCACGCACCCGGAATTCCGCGTACGTTTTGAACTTGGCTCCCCGGTTGGGATCGTATTTCTCGATCGCGTCGATCAAACCCAGCACACCGACGCTGATCAAATCGTCCACTTCAATGTGGGAAGGCAGCCGCATCGCAATCCGGTTGGCCACGTACTTGATCATCGGTGAATACTCCATGATGATCTGTTCCGTGTTCTCCGGAGAGATTTGAATTGCTTCTGAAGATTGCGTTTTACCTGCCATGAATGATCACCGTTTAAACCGTTTGATCCAGGTTTTGGCCCTTCTTTTTATTTTCAGCTTTCTGCTCCGCGGACTCATTACGCGTTGCGAACAACGCCCCTATTCCCCAAGCCAGCACTCCGAACAGGCAGAACCCTTCTATTCCACGCACCATGGCGACCCACAGACGCGCGCCCATAAACAGGCTTCCCGCCGTCAACAAGGTGAACGCGAACACCGCGAACACCAACGCCCCTTTTCTTGCCTGGAAAGGAGTCATCATATCTGCAACACGCTCCTCCAGACAAAAGGTTGATCCGAATCGGTGGGAATTTTATTCCGTTCCTTGAGAATCCGTTGCGTCAACATTTCGATGCACTGACTCACTTTCGAATGCGGGTAGAGCTCCACAAAAGGCTTCTGCTGACGCACGGCTTTCGAAACGTTGGGATCGTGGACGATGAATCCCATGTATTCCAGCACCACGCCCCCCAGAAACCGATCCAGTACCGCTGACAGACGCTTGTACACTTCGAGCGCTTCCCGTTCATTTTTCACTGCATTGACGATCAGGCGGAATCGTTTCTGCTGATGATTTTGAAACAGCACCTTCATCAGCGCATACACATCGGTGTGCGACGTGGGTTCCGTGGTGGCGATCAAAACAATGTCGTGCGCGGCGCTGCAGAAATACGTCACGTTGGAAGAAATGCCCGCTCCGGTGTCGAACAGCAGAAAATCGAAATCGCCGCTGATGCGATCCATTTCCTCCATCAACAACAGTTTTTTGTCCGAATCCAAACGGGTCAGATCCTGCCATCCATTGCTGGCCGGGAGCACCTTGATCCCGCGCGGTCCATCCACCAGCACATCCTCGATGGTTTTCTCACCGGAAAACACGTGGCCGATGTGATAGGGAGACGCCAGCCCGAGCAAAATATCGATATTGTTCAATCCCATGTCGGCGTCGAAAATCAAAACTTTTTTGCCCTTGCGCGACAACGCGCACGCGACATTGGCGACCACATTGGTTTTACCGACGCCACCTTTGCCGCTGCTGATGGCGAGAACTTTGGGGGGAAGTTTGTTGGAATCGTTTTGCATGATGCGCCTCAAGGTGTTTGCCTGGCGGCCTGCTCTTTCCGTTAGACCTGAAAAAACCATGGTTTAGCCTTTTTCAATTTATGATGAATTCAACCAAAAATCAAACGAATTACCCCGTCGCGACCGGCCACTTCAATGTCCTCCGGCACGCGTTGGCCGTTCGTGCAATACGAAAACGGAATGTGGTGCCGGGCGGCGATGTTGTACAAATGCCCGAATTGCAGGCCTTCGTCGGTTTTTGTCAGAACAATGCAATCCACACCCAGGGGCCTGAATTGTTTCAGAGATTGTTCGAACACGCTTTCCTGCGCCGTCGCGCTTTGCACCAGGTGCGTTTCCAGATTGGGCGCGGCATCGAAGATGGCTTTGAGTTCTTGCGCATACTGTTCATCTCTCGGATTGCGTCCCATCGTATCAATGAGGATCAGGTCCGCGTCCCGGTGGCGGTTGAGACTTTGCAAAAACTCGTTGCGGTCCGTGGCCATCTCGACCGGCACCCGCATGAGGTCTCCATAAATCTGCAACTGCTCCATCGCCCCCAGCCGGAACGTATCGAGAGAAATCAGAACGACTTTCTTTTTTTCAATCAAGGCAAACCGCGCCGCCAGTTTGGCCGTCGTCGTGGTTTTGCCGGAACCGGTCGGCCCCAGCAGCGCCACAATCTTCGGGCCAATGGCGTCCAACTGGATCGGTCCGGAAAAATGGAACGCATCGCCAACGTGCGCAGTTATCGGTTTTACATTTGAGGTGGGCTCATCCGAACCCATGTTCAGCGATTCAAAAATTCTGGCGGCCAGGTGTTCATCGATGCCGCGCTCAACCAGATCCTGGTACGCATCCAGTTGATCGCCCTGCAACCCCATGGAGCGTGCCCGGTCCGTCTGCGACAACAGCGTGTAGATCAGAGAACGCAGTTCGCGATCATTTCCCGCTTCTTCCAAAAACCGTTGCCGGCCACCGGGATGCCTGGCGCTCACGCCGGGCACTTCCTCCACAACCGTAGCCACGGCCGCATCGTGTGAAGCGTCCTCCATGGCAGCTGTGATCTCCACCATGGAGGCGCTTTGGCCCCCTCCTTCCTGGCCGAACTTGATCGAGCGGGTCTTCAGCACCAGAGCTTCCTCGCCCAACTCTTCCTTCACACGAGTCAGCGCTTCGGAGTAATTGTTTGCCAGTATTTTTTTAATTCGCATTGAGCGTCACCACTCTCAAGGTTTTGATCTGTGCCGTCGATGAAACTTCGTTGTGAGACAGAACCACCAGATCCGGGATGAATCGCTCCGTCAATCGGCGCACATGCATGCGGATTGCCGGAGAGGTCAAAAGAATCGGCGCCGTCTCCACCATCGGCGTTGCCGCTTCCGCGGCTTCCTTCAGCTTCCTCAAAATCTGTTCAGCCACCGTCGGGTCCAGGGCGAGGAACGAGGTCAATTCGGTTCTTTGAATCGATTGATGGATGGCTTCCTCGATGTTCCGGTCCAGCGTAATGACCGCCAGGCTGCCGTCGGCGCCCGCATATTGTTTGGTGATAGGACGTGCCATGGCCTGCCGCACGTACTCGGTCAACAGGTCCGGGTCGTCCACCTTGGGCGCGTAGTCCGCGAGCGTCTCCAGAATGGTACGGAGATCGCGGATCGAAATCTGTTCTTTCAGCAAATTCTGCATGACCTTCTGCACCTTGCCCAGGTTCATCAGGTTGGGGATCAATTCCTCGATCACCTTCGGGTTGGTTTCCTTGAACTTGTCGATGAGCGCCTGCGTTTCCTGCCGTCCGAGCAATTCCGAAGCATAGCGTTTGATGGTTTCCTTGATGTGCGTGGTGATGACCGTCGCCGGGTCCACCACGGTGTATCCCGCCATCTGCGCTTCCTGCTTGGCCCGCGCCGCAATCCATACAGCGGGCAAACCGAACGTCGGCTCCTTGGTGTGCACGCCTTCGATTTCCTTTTCGATGTTGCCGGGATTCATCGCCAGCAACCGGCCCATCATCACCGACCCGCGCACCACTTCCACGCCTTTGATGAGGATGGCGTAATCGCTGGACTTCAATTGCAGATTGTCGCGAATATGCAACGGCGGCACGATGAATCCCATCTCCAAAGCAAACTGACGGCGAATGGATTTGATGCGGTCGAGCAATTCGCCGTTGCGGTTGGCGTCCACCAGCGGAATCAACTCATAGCCGACCTCCAACTCCATCACATCCAGCGGCAGAATGGATTCCACTTTTTCCGGAACCGGCGCGCTTTGTACTTCTTCAACCCGTTGCCGCTCCAGCGCTTCCTGCTTCGCCCGCTCCTGATGCAGCCGGTAACTGATATAACCCACCAAGGCGGCAAGAAAGAAGAAGGGAAAATGCGGCAGGCCGGGAATCAGGCCGAAGAAAAACAGCACCGCGCCGGATATGGAGAAGGCCGCCGGATTCTTGACGACCTGCTGCACCAGTTCGGCGGGAAGGTTGCGTTCCGATGTGGCCCGCGTCACCACCAAACCGGCCGCGGTGGAGACCACCAGCGCCGGCAGCTGCGTGACCAGTCCATCGCCGATGGTCAGCAGCGTATAAACCCGCGCTGCTTCGCTCACATCCATATCCTGCTGGAAAATTCCGATGGCGAACCCACCGATGACATTGATGAGGGTGATGAGGATGCCCGCGACCGCGTCACCGCGCACAAAACGGATGGCACCGTCCATCGCTCCGTAAAAATCCGCTTCGCGTTCGAGATTACGGCGGCGCGTGCGCGCTTCTTCTTCGGTGATGAGTCCGGCATTGAGATCCGCATCGATGCTCATCTGCTTGCCGGGAATCGCGTCCAACGTGAACCGGGCGGCGACTTCCGACGTGCGCACCGAACCTTTGGTGATGACGATGAAGTTGATGAGCACGAGGATGATGAAGATGACCGCGCCGACCACATAGTTGCCGCCGACGACGAATGAGCCGAAAGATTCGATCACCTGCCCCGCCGCATGGGGACCTTCGTCTCCATGCAACAGGATGATACGCGTCGAGGCCACATTCAATGACAGCCGCACCAGCGTGACCAACAGCAGCAGGGACGGAAACACGGAAAAGTCGAGCGCCGAGATCATGAAAATGGCGACGAGCAGAATGACCAGCGAAAAGGTGAGGCTGAACGACAGCAACAGGTCCAGGATAAACGTGGGAATCGGGATCACCATGACCACCAGGATGGAAATCATGCCTAAGGCGATGCCGATTTCCCGCGGGCGGGATGCCATGATGGACTGAACCTGGGTTTGAGTGGCCATGAAGCCGTTCATCCTTTCAATTTTTTGACGCTGCCGAAAAAGCCAGCGGCACGTCCCGGGACCCTTTATTCATAATAAGTTATCCTGCCTTCCGGGTCACCGGGCGTTTGCCCGGCCGTGGGCAAAACGTGATATTACAATTAGATAGCAATATTTATACCAATTTGGTTCCTTTCAAGCGATACACGTAAGCCAGGATTTCCGCCACCGCGCGGTACAGCTCCGCCGGAATGTACTGGCCGATCTCCACGGTTTTGTAAAGCAGCCGCGCCAGCAGTTTGTCTTCCACCAGCGGCACATCGCTTTCGCGGGCGATCTCGCGGATACGCAGCGCGATCGGCCCCATGCCCTTGGCAACGACCACCGGAGCATTGTGGCGGTCGCGGTCGTATTTGATGGCAATCGAAAAGTGCGTCGGGTTGGTGACGACCACATCCGCTTCCGGCACGGCGGACATCATGCGGCGCCGCATCATCTCGATTTGTACGCTGCGGATGCGTTGTTTGATCTGCGGATTGCCTTCCGTATCCTTGCGTTCGTCTTTGACCTCCTGCTTGGTCATGCGCAGATTCTTGATGTAGGTAAAGCGCTGGAACATGAAGTCAATGAACGCGAGCAGGATGAGCGCGAGCAACACCTTCAACATGATTTCCAGGCCCACGCGCCCCATGAACGTCAGGATCTGCCCCACCCCGAAATCGGTCATCGCCGGAATTTCCGAAAAATGCCCCTTGACGGTGAAATAGGCGATCAGGGAAATGAGCGTGACCTTGAACAACGACTTGAACAGCTCCATCAACGCCACCATCGAGAACATACGTTTGGTGCCGCTGATGGGGTTGAGTTTGTTGAATTTGGGAATCAACGGATGCCCTGAAAACTTCAGCCCCCCGGTCTGCATGAGGTTGATGATGATGCCGCCCAGCATGACGGAAAATAGAATGGGACTTAAAATAGTCAATACGTTTCGCACCACCACCGTCAGCAATTCGCGCATGGCCGGGATGGTGGGTTCGACGGCATGCGACTGGCTGATGAGATTGTGCCAGACGGTCATCATTTCTTTCGTGATGAAGGAACCGCCAACGGCAAACGCCAGGATCGCCGTCATCAGGATGAAGGCGGATGTCAGCTCGCGACTGTGCGCGAAATTACCTCTATCCTCCGCATCCTGGATTCGTTTCGCTGAGGGCTCTTCTGTTTTCTGATCTTTATTCTCTTCGTCCATACCTTACACTCTCGCCTGCCGGCAGGTTTGGCCGCCGCGGTTCAAAATGTTTGCATCAAACCCAATACCCAAAAAGGCATTTCCGTGAGTTGCTTTTTGAACAACGCGGCGAAAAAAGTAAATGTGACCCCGACCATGAGCAGCCCCACCCCAATCTGCAGGGGAAACGCGACGATGAACACATTCATCTGCGGTACGGTACGGGCCACCAGGCCCAGGCCGACGCTGATGAAAAACAGAATCACCATGACCGGCGCCGCGATCTGGATGGCCACCACAAACATGGCGGCAAACGCTTGAACCAAGAATTCTGCCGTTGACGCGGAAAATGCGAATTGGTGCGGGTTGATCATTTCGAAACTTTCGATCAACGCATGAATGGTCAAATGATGTCCATTGAGCGCGAGGAACAGAAACGTGGCAAAAATATTCTGGAACTGGGCGGTGATCGAAACCTGCGATTGCGTTTGCGGATCGATGACGTTCACCACGCCGAAACCCATCTGAAAATCGATCATGGTTCCGGCGACCTGCACCGCCGTGAAAATCATGCGCATGATGTAAGCGACGGAGAAGCCGATCAGCATTTCGGAGAACAACATCACCGACAGGCCCAGCAATCCCTTCGGCTGGGCGATGGCCTCTTGCGGGACCAGGGGAAAAACACTGAAACTCAACAGCACGATAAGCCCCACTTTCAAGCGGGCAGGGAACTGGGCGCTGCCGAGAATCGGCACGAACATGATGAACGCACCCACCCGGAACAGGACAAATAAAAACCGCTCGAAATCGGCGTAGGATAGCGTGAACAGGTCCATCACATCAGCCGATCAAGGCGGGAAAGTTAGACAGAATATTTTCGGTGAAGCCTATGATGATCTGCAACAGCCACGGGAAAAACAGGAACATGGCGAGGAACACAGCCAGAATTTTCGGGATGAAGGTCAGGGTCAGTTCCTGGATGGAGGTCACCGCCTGGAAGATGGAAACCACCAGACCGGTGAGCAGGCCAAAACCCAGCATGGGCGCGGACAAGAGCAGGGTCGTCTTGATGGAGGTCATTCCGAAATCAATGATGAACTGTTCGGTCATGCGTGTACCTCGTCAGAAAAAACTTTTGACCAGAGAACCCACCGTCAGGTGCCAGCCATCGACCAGCACGAACAGCATCAATTTGAACGGAAGGGAGATCAGAACCGGCGGCAGCATCATCATGCCCATCGACAACAGGATGCTGGCAACCACCATGTCCAGAATCAAAAACGGGATGTAAATGAGGAAACCGATCTGGAAGGCGGTTTTCAGTTCGCTGATAACGAAGGCCGGAACCACCACCGCCATGCTCACCTCCTCCGCCGTTTCGGGACGCTCGTCCTGAGAAATATTGAGGAACAAGTCGAGGTCTTTGTTGCGGGTCTGGCGCAGCATGAACCCCTTGATCGGCGCCTGTGCCCGCTGCAACGCCTCGCTCTGCGATATCTCTTCATTGAGATAGGGTTGCAACGCTTCGCTGTTGACCTGCGTCAGCACAGGGCTCATCACAAAAAACGTGAGGAACAACGCCAGCCCGACCAGCACCTGCGTCGGCGGTGTCTGCTGCGTACCCATCGCCTGGCGCAGGAACGACAGCACAATCACAATGCGCGAAAAAGAGGTCATGAGAATGAGGATCGACGGCGCCAGAGTGAGGATGGTCAACAGCGCCAGGATCTGCAACGCCGTGGACATGGCCTCCGGTTCCTGCGTGTCTTCCACCCCGACCTGGATATTGGGCATCGGGATGGCCCCGGCCTCGCTCACCGGTCCCACCGCCAGAGCGGTGGTGATCGTCAGCATCGCAATCAGGATGAATCCCCATTTACGCATCACACACCCCTGTTCTTTCTCAGGGTTTTCTTCAACCGGTATTCAATGTCCTTCACCGATCCGGCGTCTGTCCGACCCGCATCGTCTTCTGTCTCCGCAAACTGCTTCACGAAATCGGGAAACGGGTTGGTGGTTTTATTTTTTTTGACGACGCTTTCGTAACTGTCCACGCGTTTTTGCGGCGGAACGGTGACGACCGGTTTCTCCGCCGTCGCCGTCGCGGTTTCGTGCATGGTTTTCGGTACGGACGGCGTCACCATCGCTTCTTCTTCCGAAATCGGATCCAATTCGTTTTCAGGTGAAGGTGAAACGGAGCTGGTTTTTTTGACCGATTTTTTGCCTCGGATCAGATCGATCTGATCAGGGTCTTCGACATTGGCCAGCAGGGAAATGTTTTCGTTGGCAATGCCAAGCACCAGAATCTCGCCCGCCACGTCCACCAGCGCGATGCTTTTCTTCGGTCCGAGAAACCCGGTGGACAATACCTTGATGGGTTTGTTTTCCGATCCGAATACGCCGTTTTTCCAAACAAACTTTTTGAACAGGTGGAACAGCAGGAACATCACGCCCAGCACCAGAGCCAGCGTGTAGGCCATCTTGACGCCGGCAGACAGGATATCCGGTCCCTCCGCCGTTTCTTTTGAAGCCAGGCTGTCGTTGTCTTGATGTTTGGAAGTAGATGGACCAGCGCCCTGCTTGTTTTTCACCTTGCCGTCCTTGCGAAAAGCCGTGCCCACCATGTCCGACAGCGTTTCTTTTTTGGGAATGGATTCGGATGCAACGGCCTGGGGTTCCGGCTTCGCTTCAGTCAGCAGGTCCAGAAAAGGATCTTCATTTTCCGGATTGGAATTTGATTTGGAAACACCGGAGGATTGGCCCGGCGTTTTGATTTGGGTGGAATGCGACGGAGCGGAGGCCAGAAACTCGCTCAACGGGTCTTCTTCATTATTTTTGGGAGGCGGCACCAGGTGGCTTTTTTCCTGAACCGATCCTGCTTTCCACACATGGACTTCCAGGTTATTGCCATCCCGCTTTACCTCCAGCCGTCCCGCCAACCCGGGGTTGCGGTCGGCGAGGATCAAGCGGATACGCAACAATTCCTTGCTGAACTGCGATGCGTAAACCTGCCGGACCTCGTCATCCCCGATCGGGAAATACTGCTTGGCCGGTGCCAGGTACGCAAACGGCAGATCGATCTGCACCGAGTTCTTGAAAAAAACAGGGGCTTCGTAATTCGTCGGCGGCTGTCTGAACTGCAATTGAATGTGCAAGCCATCCTGCGTGTGACGCACCGCCACGTCACGCAACTTGTTGTATTCCGTCAGCGGCAAGGCTCCGGCGATGCCCGCGCAAAGCAGGTTCAATGCCAGTGCCCACACCCAACAATACCGGTGCAACCTCATAGCGCCTTCCATTCGTAAAGGGTCCAAGGTGTCAAAAAACCCGACGGACTGCGGGTCAACCCTTAAAAATGCAAAGGCCGTACCGTCACGACCGGAAACTATTTGAATTTAAGGTGGTTATCGAGAAGAAGATCAAAAACCCTTACAAACAAAGGCCTCGGAGCGAGAGAGGGGTTTCAGGAATACATTGAAAAAGGAAGGAGGGAGGGCGCGGCAGGGCGTACGCAGGACGCAGAGCCCCCAGCACCGCGACGCGGCAGCCGGAAATTTGGCGATCCGGGGGGATCAACCCAGCGACTGCACACGTTCCATCGGGGAGATGATGTCGGTCAGCCGCACGCCGAACTTTTCGTTGACGACCACGACTTCACCGCGGGCCACAAGCTTGTCGTTGACCAGCACTTCCAACGGCTCGCCCACCATCTTGGTGAGCTCGATCACCGACCCCTGCCCCAGTTGCAGCAAGTCGTGGATCAGCATTTTGGAACGCCCCAATTCGACCGTCACCGTCAACGGAATGTCCAGGATGAGGTCCAGCCGGGAATCCTTTACGCTTTTGGTCCCTTCCTCATCATCTTCGGCTTCGGCACCTTCCTTGTCGAATTCGAAATCCTCAAATTTATCCAGATCGTCGAGGGCGCCCAGTTCGTTGTCATCGAATTCAGCCATAAGTCACTCTTCCCTTTCAATGATTTTGGAAATCTGCACGGCTTTCATGCCACGCGAAACGCCGGGATGGCCCATGTACTTGTGGATGCCTTCCACTTTGACCGTCAAGGGATCAGAGACATCGTTGCCCAGCATGAGCGTGTCCCCCAGCTTGAGATTGAGCAGTTTTCGCGGCGTCATGATCATTTTTCCCAGTTCCACCACACATTCGACATCGGTCTGCATCAGCTCTTCGCGCAGACGGCGGATCCAAACCTTGTCGGCCTCCATGCGCTCGCTCTGAAAGTTCGCTTTCAGTTTCGGCAGCACCGGCTCGATGGCCGTATAAGGCAGGCAGATGGTGATGGTACCGGAAGCGCGCTCCATCTCGATGTCAAACACGATGATCAGCACCACGTCGGTGGGCGGAACGATCGCCGCAAACTGCGGGTTGACCTCGGAACGCACGTAAGAGGTTTTGACCCGGTGCACCGGTTTCCATGCATTCGCCCAGTCTTCGAGCGCCTGCTGGATGACGTTGCGGGTCATGCGCATTTCAATGGAGGTGAAATCCCGGCCCTGGTTTTTCATCTCCGAAGAGCCCGGACCGCCAAAGAAATTGTCCACCAGCGCGAACACCAGACTGCTTTCCATGACCACCAGCCCGAACCCACGCAAGGGTTCCATGCGGAATACGTGCAGGCTGGACGGCACCGGCAGCGAACGCAGAAAATCACCGAACTTCAAGGAGTCGGTCGATACCGTGCTGACGTCGGCGGAACGCCGCATCATGCCCGAGAACGAGTTCCGGAACAGACGGGAAAAAAACTGGTTGATGATTTCCAAGGTCGGCAGGCGGCCCCGGATGATCTTTTCCTGACTGGTCAGGTCGTACGGAACGACGCCTTTTTCCTCTTCCGTGACGTCGGCTTCGGTCTCGATCTGGTTTTCGCTGACGCCCCGCAACAGGGCATCGACTTCACCTTTGGATAAAACCTGTCCCATATTCAGAGCCTGGCGATTGCTGGGTTGTTACCATGGGATTGAAATATCCCATGTATCCAATATACACGCTGAAAATTCATTATTGAACGATGAATTCAGAGAAATAGACGTCCTTAACGTGGCCCATGACCAGAAAGCGGTTCACCCGTGTGGCGATCTCGTCCTTCAATTTGAATTTGCCCTGGAGCGAGATCACATCTTCGCGGGTCTTGCTGCTCAACAGCAACAGGATGGAGTCCACAATTTTAAATTCGTTGGCCTTCACTTCCGGGCGCACCTCCGGGGAACTCAATTCCAAAGTCAGGCTGACCTTGAGAAACTGCTTGCCATTGCTGCGTGCCAGATTGATCAGAAACGGATCCATCGGGTACATGACGCCCATTTCCTGCGGCACCTTGTCCGCAAATTTGGAGCCCGGTACCTGCAGGGGCCTCTCCTGTTGCTCGACGGCTAACTGCGGCTGGATGAAGTTGATGAAAGCAAAATAACTACCCACCGCCAATCCCGTAATCATCAATAAGCTGAGCAGAAAGCCCCGGCTCACACCGCGTTTGGGAGCCACCTCTTCAATCTGATCCACATCTTCCTGAGTTTCCTGCTGCGCCATGCATCGACCTCCTGGCTAATGAACGTTCCGGCACGGGAATATTAGGAGCAAAGAATGTGCCAACGTGCCTGCCACCTTTTGAGTCCGATAACTCCATTCAGTATAAAGAGTTATAACGTCACTTTCAAATCGAGCAGACAGCGGGGGAGACCCATCAATGACGATCTGCGTCAATTTATTGGCCAAAATACGCTATCTACGCCATCTTCAAGGATTCTCTGCCTGATTCTTTCACGGTAAAAAACTCGGGATACTTGAATGTTTTTGTGATTATTTTTTAGGCACCTTCCTAGGAAGACATCCGCAAAATCTGGCATCCTGTCGGCCGGGTTCCGACCTCCCCCGCCCTGGCAACTTCCGGACCTCTCTCACCACCCCAGCATAAGCTCCTTATTTCAAACATGTTATAGGCTTTTTTCCAATTATTTTGGGGTTCAACCCGTTGTGGGTACAGGAATTGATTAGTTCATTTACATTTCGAGCTGAGGGTGCGTCATTTCAGGTCCCCGGTTCGGGGGGCCATTCCTTCCATAAATTGAGGAACTCAAACATGGGTCGATTTTTCAAATTTCTGGCTGTTTCGATCGGATTCTGGTTGTTGCTGGTCCTTCCGGCTTATGCAGAAGAGGCACCCCAGCTCAATGGCGCCGACACCGCCTGGATTCTGGTGTCCTCGGCCCTGGTGATGCTGATGCTGCCGGGGCTCGCCTTGTTTTATGGAGGCATGGTGCGGCGCAAAAACGTGCTCAGCACCATCATGCACAGCTTCATCCCGCTCGGGGTGATCACCATCCAGTGGGTGCTGATCGGTTACTCGCTTGCTTTCGGCAAGGACATCGGCGGCTTCATCGGCGGCTTCGACAAGGTGTTATTCAACGGCACCGACATCGACACCCTCAACGGCACCATCCCCGACTACCTGTTCAGCATGTTTCAGTTGATGTTCGCCATCATCACCGTCGCCCTGATCAGTGGCGGCATCGCCGAACGCGTGTCATTCAAGGCCTATGTCATTTTCATATTCATCTGGTCCACCATCGTGTACGACCCCATCTGCCACTGGGTGTGGGGTGGCGGCTGGCTGGGCGAACTGGGGGCTCTGGATTTTGCCGGCGGCACGGTGGTGCACATCTCGTCCGGTGTGGCCGGACTGGCGGCGGCGTTGTACCTGAAAAAGCGGCGCGGTTTCCCCGGTCCCATGATGATCCCGCACAACCTGCCTCTGGTGCTGCTGGGGGCGGGCCTGTTGTGGTTCGGCTGGTTCGGGTTCAATGCAGGCAGCGCCCTGGCGGCCGATCAGAACGCCGCCCTGGCCTTCACCAACACCCAGGTGGCCACCGGGGCAGGAATGCTGGGCTGGCTGATTGCGGAACAAATGCGAGCCGGTAAACCGAGTGCCCTGGGCGCAGCCTCGGGCGTCGTCGCCGGGCTGGTCGCCATCACCCCGGCGGCGGGATTCGTCTCCCCGATCTGGGCCATCGTCATTGGCCTGGTGGCGGGCATGATCTGCTACCTGGCCGTCGTTTTGAAATACCGCAAAGGCATCGACGATTCTCTCGACGTGTTCGGCATCCATGGCGTGGGTGGCGCCTGGGGCGCACTGGCCACGGGACTGTTCGTCACTCACGGCGGCACGGGCCTGCTGGACGGCAATCTCAAACAGGTTGGCATTCAAATCATCGGTGTGGCAGCGGCTGCCATTTACTCCTTCGTCGTCACCTACATTCTGGTGGTCGTGATCGACAAAATCGTTGGCTTCCGCGTGGACCAGGAAGACGAGGAGATCGGACTCGATGCCACGCAACACGGCGAGTCCGGCTACAACCTCGTATGACCGTTTGCAAAGGGAAACTTCCCGCCAGCCACCGGGAGGACACAGACTCTGTTTTTCATTTCGCCATCGGAACGTTTAGCGGAAGCGCCGCCCAAAGGTGCTTTCAAACGGCGGTTTTCATAACCATGTCTGCACAGGCAAAAATGAGGGGGATTGCATGAAAGGCACATTTCATCTGCTGATGGCCGCATTGATATTTTTATGGTTCACCACAGGGTCCGCGTACGCCGGGACCAACGCATTCAAATTGCTCGAGGACGTCGAAATCCACGGTTTCGCCTCGGCCTCTTACAGTTACAATTTCAATCGACCGCTGTCGCAAACCAACTGCGGCGTCGCCCCGTTGACCGGCTGCGTGCGCATTTTCGACCAGGATGACAACAGCTTCAAAATGGACAACACCGAACTGGTCTTCCTCAAGCAGGCGGACGACATCGGCGATATCGGCTTCCGTTTCGATCTGACCTTCGGCTTCAGCCTGCCGGAAGGCGCACAGCGGGCGCGCAGCTCCGCGGTTGCCGGCGGCACGCCGGGCCTCTCCGTAGCGGACGACGATTTCGACCTGCAGCAATCTTACGTCACCTGGAAAGCGCCCCTTGGCAACGGCCTGACCATCGACGTCGGCAAATTCATCACGCACGTCGGCGCCGAAGTATTCGACGGCTACGACGGCTGGAACGCGAACTTCTCCCGCACCTATGCCTTCGGCTGGGGCATTCCATTCAATCACACCGGCATCCGCGCGTCCTACGAGCTGAACGACCGGTGGAGTTTCATGCTCATGATCGCCAACAACTGGGAAGAGGCGGGCGTCACCGACAACAACTCCGAAAAATCGTTCGGCGGCCAGATCGCGTATTCTCCCTACAGCAATGTCGGCATCCTGTTGAACTGGGTCGGCGGCAACCAGGGCACGCTGGGCAGCAATGCGGGCAATGACAACTGGAGAAATATCTTCGACACGGTCATCGACATCGGCCTCACCGACCGGATGACGTTGCAGTTGAACGCGGATTACGGCAGCGAGGAAAACGCGGCCGCCGGCAACCGCACCGCCAAGTGGTGGGGCACGGCCGCCATCGTGCGTTACGATTTTAACAAATGGTTTTCGCTCAATGTGCGCGGCGCTCTGTTCCGGGACCAGGACGGCTTCCGCCTGGGTGTGCCCAACAACAGCCTGAGAGAGGTCACCGTCACGCCGGAGTTTCGCATCATGGAAAACATGGTGGTCCGCCTGGAATACCGGCACGACGAGTCGAACCTCGGCGTGTTTGAAAACCAGACAGGAGGCGGCAGCACGCACCAGGACACCTTGGCCTTCAACACGCTCATCCATTTCTAACCGCCGCGTCCCATGTACCGCTGACCTTTGAAAGCCCCGGGGTCACCCCGGGGCTTTTTGTTTGCGCGCCACGCCCCCTGTCGGCGCAATCGGTACCGCAACGCAAAGGGCTTTGATCTGAACGACGGACCGGATAAAATGTGGCAACGTCAACCACCGGGATGCCATTCGTTGTTCACCCAGCCTCAAACCTTTATTGTTTCCCTGATGTTCCTGAGCGGCCTGCTGTTTCTGGGATTGAATTTCATCGCACACTCGATGGTGTTCCCCGGCCCCAAGGGATCCAAGCGCAAGGGATATATGCTGATCGTGACCGTGCTTCTCGCCCTTCTGGTGGTGCAGCAGCATCGCCTGATGGTGGCCCTGGAGTTCCCCCCTGCCGCCGCCCAGCAGATCATTCTGATCGGTTTCGCCGTGCCGGTATTTTTGCTGTCCCTTGTGTATTACCGTATAAAGCGCTCTCGACTTGAAAAGGACCCGGACTGAAATGGAGATCATCGATTACCGCAGCGACACCCTCACCCAACCGACGGAAGCGATGCGCCGGGCGCTGGCCGAGGCTGAGGTCGGCGATGATGTGTTCGACGAGGATCCGACCGTCCACCGGCTGCAAGCTCTGGCGGCGGAAAAAACCGGCAAGCCCGCGGCCCTGTTCGTTCCCAGCGGCACCATGGGCAATCTGGTCAGCCTGCTGACGCATTGCCAGCGCGGCGATGAAATCATCCTCGGCCAACGCAGCCATATCTTCGTCAACGAGGTCGGTGGCCTGGCGGCGCTGGGCGGCATCCATCCCCACCCTATCGCCAATCGGGAGGACGGTACCCTTGATCTCAACCAAATCGAGGCCGCCATTCGCAAGGCGGACGTGCATTTCCCTCCAACGCGCCTCATCTGTCTGGAAAACACACACAATTATTGCGGTGGCTACCCTTTGACTGCCGAATACATGGCGCAGGTGCGCGAGCTTGCGGACCGCCACGGCCTGGGCATACACCTGGACGGGGCGCGCATTTTCAACGCCGCGGTTGCCCTGGGTGTGGAGGTTCCGGCCTTGACCCGGGATGCGGATACGGTCATGTTCAGCCTGTCCAAGGGCCTGTCGGCGCCGGTGGGATCGCTGGTATGCGGCTCGAAAGAATGGGTCCTCCAAGCCCGCAAATGGCGCAAAATGGTGGGCGGTGGCATGCGGCAAGCAGGAGTTCTGGCGGCGGCAGGCATCGAGGCCCTGACCCATCATCCGGACCGGTTGACCCAGGACCATCAAAACGCCCAGACTCTGGCGCAGGGATTGCGCGCGACTCCGGGCATCCACATCGATTGCGACCGGGTGCACACCAACATCCTGTTTTTCAAGCTGGACCATCCGGCTATGGGAGCGCAGGCTCTTCTGGATTACCTCAACGGCAAAGGCATCCGCATTTTGCAGTTGGCAGACGGCGTGTTCCGGGCGGTGGTCCACCGTCATATCACCGCGGAAATGGTCGCGACCACCTTGAAGACGCTGCGCGAAGTCCTGAAATGAACTCCACACACAGGAAAGCTTTGACAGGAAGCGGGGAACTCTCTAGAATCTAAAGTTTACTCTCAATGGAGATAAGGAGCCCACATGGAGGAAATTCTGGAACTGGAAAAGCTGGCTCTGGATGTCATCAAGAGTCGCTACCTGCTTTGCATTCTGGTGGCACAGCGCATCCATCAGTTGGAAAAAGGCGCGCAGCCCTGCATCGAAGTCAAGGACGGCGAATACGATTCGCCTAAAAGTTATTACCAGCTGGCCTTGCGGGAAATCATCGAAGGCAACATGGACCTGGAACAGATCAGCGCCTGATCCGGTTCCGGCCCACCCCCTCAAAAACTCCACCCAGCCCGCTTTTTCCTGACTTTACAATTCGCACAGCAATAAAAAAAGGCCCGCCTTTCGGCGGGCCTTTCTCATTTCAACAGCCAAGGGGAATGATTAGTTGGCTTTCCCCTCTTCGTGCATCTGGCGGGTCCGTTTCGTCATGCGTACCAGCCAAAGCTGGAAGCCGAAGAAAACGGCAGCCATGACAGGCGGCAACCAGATGCGCTCTGCGGGCAGCGGCGGCTCGAGAATGGTGTAAGCCCAAGTCGAGATCGCCATGTGCTCGTCATGTTCCTTGTCTATACCCGCCCATTGCATGAAGGAGATCGGGATAAACGATTTGGTCGGAATCTGAACGTCCGTGCGATCCGGATTTTCAGTCTTCAGCGACCGTTTGAACATGATCTTCACACGACCCTGATGAAAAGTGGAATTGACCACTTCCACACCGCCAATGGTTTCTTTGGTTTTGACATCATCGAAACCATGTCCGACCAGTTCAGTCACATTCACATCCAGCTCGTAACCTTCCGGTTTCGGGGCGTTGGTGGAGGAGTAGTCATCCTTCGGCAGGAACGTTGCCTTCCAGATATCCACCGGCTTTTTGGAATCGCCGTAAATGAAATACGGCTTTTCAGCGCCATACAGGTCCTCCAACTGTCCCGGCCACTGAATGGCCACACCTTCCGGATACTCCGGGTTGGTGCTCAGGAACCGCTGGTGGTATTCCACCACGTAGTAAACGGCATCTTCTTCTTTACTCCAGCGGGACATAACCCAGAGGTTGTCCACTTTGGGGTCGAAGTTGCGTTGACCACGGGTGATCTGGCCGGCCAGAGCAATGTAATGCCAGTTCTGGTCGCCTTCATACCCTTCAGGCCGCTTGACAATTCTTGAATCATGTTCCGGGGCCTGCCACATCGGATCGTTGAAATCCGTGGAGACAGGGCCTTCGGTGTACTTGGAACCGATGAGGAAGTCGTTGACCGGCTTGTTGGTCAAGGAGTCAATTTTCTTCCGCGGACACAGGGAGTTGACGAAAGCCGCCAGCTTCCACCGGTCTTCAACGGTGATCTGATCTTTAAAGTTAGGCATCGGGGTGCCGTTCAAGCCCGTGGACACCGTGTTAACGATGTGCAACGGATTGTACGGGTCACGCCGGTTGCCGCGGAAGTTCCAGCATTGCGTCCAGTCTGCGGCCACAATCGGGAATCCCCAGTCGTCCTTCATGGTCGGGTTGCCGTCACCGCGGCCTTCGCCACCATGACACTCCCAACACTTGTTCTTCTGGAAGATTTCCTTACCGGCATCGATGGCTTCCTGCGGAATGCCCATGTAGAAAGGCTCCTTGACACTCCAAGGCATGGTGCCGACATCCTGCACCGCCAGCTCCTCGAAGTCTCCGCTGAAGTCACGATCCTGGACCAGCGTTTTGACAAACTGGACCACCGATGTAATTTCCTCCGTGCTCAGAACCTCACCCCAGGGCGGCATGGCCGATCCCGGAAGGCCGTTTTTGACGGTATCGATCAGGTTTTGATCCAGAGGCAGCTCACCGGAATCCGTAGTACGGATCTTGAACGTCCCCTGAATGAAGTTACGGGGACGCGTGAACAGACGATCCGCAGAGGGACCATCCCCGCCACCTTCCACGCCGTGACACCAGACACAGCGCTTGAAATATACCTTTTTGCCCAGCTCCAGTTTGTCCTGCTGAACCGGATCCGGCTTACGATAGTCCTGAGCAAAAAGGATGGAAGGCACACTCAAAACGGCCAACACAACTGCGGCTGCCAGCCAGTGCCTCACGATCTTTTTGGAATTGCTCATCATGTTTTCCTCGTTCATGAAAGATATTTAAAACTTTGAATTTTTCAATTCATTGGATGAACGGTTACTCGCCACCCTTAACCGAAGATTCATCATCAAACGTACGCGGATGCCATCCGGTATACCAGTATTCGAAAAGGATGACCTTCCAGATTTCTTCGGTATTGAGGTGTTCTTCCCAAGGCGGCATGGCCGACGACCACGGAGTGGATTCGTTGGGCAAACCAGGACCGCCTTTCGCAACACGCCAGAACAGGAACGACTCGCGCAACATGGCGATGGTTCCCGGATCGACGAAGTTCGCGGGAGTGGGGTTAAAAACATGGGAGAACATTCCCAAGCCGTTCAACTGGTCACCGTGGCAGTAATGACAGTTCTCAAAGAATATCGTTCCGCCTTCGGTAACGTACTTCATGTACTCCTGCTTTTCCGCATCCAGGAACGGGAAACTTTCTTTATAGTTATCCTGCTCATCGATACGGAAAGGGTTCTGCAGGCTTTCCAACTGATAGGTCTTGCCATGAACGCGGGTCGTGGCAGGCGGTGCCGGATGGACCGTCCGCAACTCAACCGGTTCCTGGAACTTGGGCAGAAGCCCGTCGTACGTTGCAAAACCAACCAGCAGCGGCAATGCCGTGAAGGCAATGATCCGCGCGATTTTGAATCCCTTGGAATCCGCCAGAACGGTCCGGACAATGGGCCGCCGGAATTCCGCAAACGTCTTCGGATCTTGCGAGATGTACAAGAACGTACCGATCGTCCACAGCATCATGTAGGTGATCAGCAGCGTCCAGGGGATCGGCGGATACAAAATGGCTTCATAGAAATACAAGCCCGCCAGCCAGACGATCGCCGCATTCAACAACATCGGCGGCTTCAGTTTGAGGACGAGATTGAAAGCCACAAAGTACAGCATCAGTACGCCGAACCCGGAGTAACGGTTCTGAACAATCAAATGGAACCAGCCGGTTTCCCCGGATTTAAACCAGGGCAACAGGGCGTAATGAAACACCGCCCAGCCCACGGCGTACAAAACAATACTTACTATTACGTTTCTAACACCTTGATTCATTGAAATCCTCCCGATTTCCTCCAGGATTAACCTTCAGGTTCTGTGTTGGCAATAAAGTCCACCAGTTTGTCGAGGGCTTGAACCGACAGCTTTTGCCCGAAATCCTGCGGCATGACGCCGTCCGGGAAAGGCTCGCCGGCTTCCTCATTGAACACGACGTACGCGCTCGGATTGAGGATCGACTCCTTGGTGTACTCATGCGCTGTTTTCGCTTTACCCTTATAGTTCGGGTCTTTCAAACGTTTCGGGCTATTGACTTTCTCATACAATGCCGGACCCAACTCTCCCACCGCGCCCGGAATTCCCGGGATCTTGTGGCAAAGCGGACAACCCAGCGTATTGATGATCTCCTCAATCGGCTCATTACCCGTTACAAATACCGGTCGATCTTCTTCCTCACCACTGGACTCCTCTTCCTTCTTAGCCGTATCTTCCGGAGAAGGCAGGGGAATGGAGACCTTAGCGAAATCACCCGGCGTGTCCTTGGCCTGCAACCAGGCCAATACCGCGTTCAGTTCGAGAGGACTCAGGCTGATCGGCGGCTTGTGGATAACCGGCATCGGGCTGACTTTATCGCCCGCTTTACCGTAACCCTCAACCACGTAACAGGAAGGACACATCAGAGACTCACGAAGGTAGTCTTCACCACTAAACGCATAGGGTCCGCTACGGCGATACTCTTCCGGAACCTCTTCCGCCTTACCCTTCACGATGCCGGTGCTATCGGTCTCACCAATTTTAATTGGATCATTGATATAGCGGTCTTCTTTAATCCGGCTGTGACTGCGCTCCTCAACTCCGAAGAGATTGGGACAGCGGCCGATGTTGTCGCCCGGATCGAAGGTGTGACACAGAGGGCACTGCCCTTTACCAATGGCCTTCTGACCCGCTACCTGCTTGGCGCCGAATACAATGACCCGGCCCATTTCCGTAAACTCTTCCATGGTCAGCTCACCCGACAGCTCGATGCCTCCCACGGGAGGGGGATCACTGCGCTGCTGCGGCAGCCAGTTGGTGTAACCGGCCAGAAGAATGGAAACGCAGGCGAAAAAATAGCCAGCTCGAATCAGAGGTTCGGACTGGCTTTCGATATCTTCGCTCTTGAAAAAATATCCCCAAACCAGCAACAGGAGAAGAACCACCGGCAGCTGTCTGAAGAAAAAGAAAAACATCTGGTCACGCTGGACCAAGCCCATCACGTGAACGGTCATCGAAAAGACCACCAACAAAAACACACCAAACACAACTCCCCACTTCGTCGTATTCACATTCTCACGTCCCCGGCATACCTGGATGACGTTGGTGAACACATACAGAGCGAAGATGCTGCACATAATTGTGAGAAAAGTCCACAAAATATCGTGCTGCTCTGGAAGCATCCCTTTCTCCTCTCCTGGCTAGTGCAAGTCTAATAAATACAAGTTAGCATTCCAAACAGGCCGCCAGCCCGAAGACTGGCGGCCCATCCATTGATTACTGTTGCTGCTGCGCAGGAACAGGAACTCCTGCGGGAACTTCCGCTGCTTTCTTCTTGCCAGCGAGACCACCGACCCAGAAGACGACCACGAACTGCACCCACACAAACAGGGCGTTGAACGTGAGGATCTTACCCGCCTCACCAATGGTCAGGGTGTACGCGTCCACCGAGTTGTCACGCAGAACTTCCGTGACATGCCAGAACAGGCGGACCGCAGAGCGGATATAACCCATGAGGCCCATGAGCCAGGTGAAGGAAATCGCCATCAACAGAATGGCATAGGTCCCCACCTTGGACTGGTTACCCCATTCAACCTCACCGAAGGACTCGGCATCCTTGAACATGGAAATATTGATAGCCGTTCCGACGAACAAGGTGGTCAGGGTCGTGGTCACCTGGGGCACAGAAAGTCCCACACGCTGGTTGGCGGGGAGGAAGTATCCATACACACCCAGGAACACGATATTGATCGCCGCGCCGATGAAGATGGCGGTCAACCAGCAGTTGCCAATGGTTGCCCAGGGCACGACGATTTTCTTATTGGACCGTTGATACAGCAGAAAGCACAAGATCGTACAGGTGATCATCAGATTCACCGCGGTGTTTTTGGCGGACATAACACCAAAGTGACCGACCACCGGATGCTGCGCACCACCCATCGCTTTCAGCTCAGCCGGCGTCATAACGATGGTATGCGGGGTCATCCATGCGGTGAAACAGAGGATCAAAAGCAGAACCATGTACTTGCAGTACTTCATGTAACGATGCGACCCCTTAACGCGGGACATCGAGTTATGCAGATAGGAGTTTGCTCCGAAGAACAGAAGCCCGATCATAACGGCCTGAATGATAAACAGCCATGCCATGATGCCGCCCATCAGCGTGATGCCCATCTGCTGACGGAACGCATACACTTCCTTCATCAACCAGTAACCCGCGAAAGGCAGTGGGATCAGGCCGAAGATGGCGATGAACATAGCGATGTAACAAACCCAGTCGTAATGAGCTTTTTCTTCGGGGGTCTTCGCTTTCAGATAGTGATACGCGGCGTACGCACCAACGATACCACCACCGAACACGATGTTGCCCAGGATGCGATGCACGCCAACCGGATTCCACAGAGTGGAGTGAATGGCATGCCAGATGTTGCCGAGGAAACGCCCCTGCTCGTCGATACCACCCGGTGCCTGCATGAAAGTAGCCCAGCTGTTCGCCAGGTACATCAGGATGGTGCCCACCAGGTTCAACAGAACCGACAGGGAAACGTGAATCCACTTCAGGAACTTATCCTGGCTCATCTTGTCCCAGCCGTAGTAGTACACGTAAAGAACACCGCTCTCCGCGAGGAACATCAACGCATACACGTGCATGACCGGGCGGAAAATGCTGGCCATGTACTTGAAGAAGCCGGGGAACAGGGTGATGAAGGAGAACAACAGAACACCACCGAGGATGGCGGTCCAGGAATACGCCGTCAACGACACCTTCATCAAGTCATGCGCCAACCGGTCGTACTTCGCGGACAGAACCGGATCGCTTTCCCTGGTACGAATACCAATGAACTCGATGAGCATACAGAAGATGGGCACCGCCAGCACGAAGCTACCGAAATACAAGTGCTGCTGGTTGGCGATCCAGATCAGGATCCGGCTCGGCGCAAAGGAATAACTCTGATAGTCATTCGGACCCAACTCCGGAGCCGGGGCTCCGCTGACTGGACCTTTGAGCGGATTGCCCTCCCAATCTTTATAAAATACGTCTTGACTCCACTCAACTTCCGGCGCTGCACCTTCTTCGCCTGCCGCCTGCTCATCAGCCAGGACTTCCTTCGCAAATGCCTCTTCAGCAAATACCTGCTCGGCAAACGCCTCTTTCGCATGAGCCTGATCAACAAAAATCGCGGGAAGAGCAAACAAGGTGAATGCCAGAACCAGTGCCAGGGACAGCACTTTGTGATTTCTAGCCTCTGCGTTGAACATCGTCTAACCTCCTTAAGGAAAGATCCGGTATCCTAAAGAAAAACAATAATTTGGAAATACTTCTATATTCAAAAACTTCTTAAATTCTTCCTCAAAATCTGGACGCGTAGGGCACCTGACATAACGACAGTTTCCGCGAAGCGCAGGACGCTCGCAGGATACTTTTCAACTTCCTTTTACAGCGCCAACCACCCCCACCCTTCTCGTAAGCGCTTGATTTAAATAACCTTTACAGAATAAGCACTTAGGGCCTACAGGGGCACTTGGACATAATAAGACGCCGATTTTTAACATGGCTCCCCAGGGTTGTCAAGAAAATTCTAATTTTTTGTTTTTAAGGGGTTCCAGCGGTTATTGGGGTCATGAAATACGGACTTTGACCGCCTTCGAATGGGCCTCCAGATTTTCCATTTCAGCCAGGGTGCAACAGGCATGGGCCGCCCGGTCCAGCTCTTCCTTACTATAGGAAATCAAACTGGTGCGTTTGATGAAGTCATAAACCCCCAACGGCGATGAAAAACGGGCCGTTCCGCTGGTCGGCAACACATGATTGGGCCCCGCCAGGTAGTCGCCGATGGCCTCCGGCGTGAAATGACCCAGAAATATGGCCCCGGCATTGTCGATGCGCTTGACCAGCTCATGCGGGTTCTCCACGGCCAGCTCCAGATGTTCCGGGGCCAACCGGTTGGCCAGATCAACGGCCTCGTCCAGCGTCCGGGTGACAATCAGCAGGCATTTGTTCTCCAGCGACGCATTGACGATGCTCTCCCGGCTGAGTCCCGCCTTCTGCCGGTTCAACTCCTCCCGCGTGGCCTCCGCCAGGGCTTCCGAGGGGGTGACCAGGATGGGTACGGCGTCCTCGTCGTGCTCCGCCTGCGACAACAGATCGGCGGCAATGAAATCGGCGCGCGCTGAATCATCGGCCAGCACCAGAATCTCGCTGGGCCCGGCGATCATGTCAATGTCCACCAGCCCGAACACCAGGCGCTTGGCCAGCGCCACATAAATGTTGCCCGGACCGACTATTTTATCGACGCGCGGCACGGTCTCGGTGCCCAGCGCCAACGCCGCCACCGCCTGCGCACCGCCGATTTTATAAATCTCATCCACACCGGCGATGTCCGCCGCCACCAGGCAATGCGGGCTCACCTCCCGCCTGGGCGTTGGGCTCACCATGACGACGCGTTTCACCCCGGCGACGCGCGCGGGCACGGCGTTCATCAATACCGACGAGGGATACGACGCCTTGCCGCCCGGCACGTACACGCCGACCGTGGCCAGCGGCCGGATCATCTGTCCCAGATAGACTTCGCCCTCCTTATATTCCCACGAATGCTGCACCTGCTTCTGATGGTAGCGGCCGATGTTGTCCGCCGCCAACTTCAGCGCTTCGAGTTCCTCCAGCTTGATGGTGTCGTATGCCTGCTGGATTTCCTCCTGGGTCACGCGCAGGTCCTCTACCTGGTAATCGGTCTGGTCGAACTGGTTGGTCAGCGCCACCAATGCGGCATCGCCCTCCCGCTTGACGCGTTCGATGATGTCGCGCACCGTCTGGTCCTGCGCCTGAAAATCCACATCGGAACGGTTCACCAGCCGGTCGAGTACCTTTTGATAATCGGGGTCGGAGTATTTCAATAACCTCATGCAACAGTTTCCCAGTTCAATTGTTGAAGAAAACGCAACGTTTCGGAGTACGCGCCGATCCCGGAATGCTCCAGATATTCAAGGTGGGTCTTGAGAAATCGCAGGTCTTCCGGACGATCGACATCATACCATACAGGCAACAACGTGAGTCCGGCTTCCGCCGCTTTCAATCGCGCCAGGGTTTCCGTCAAGACGTGCCCGGACCCCCACCGCACGCCCTCGAACACATCGGTCACCCGGCGGTTCATGCCGATCAGGTAATAACCGCCGTCGGCGCTCGGTCCCAGCATCGCATCCCGGTCCGAGTCCAGCGCCTGCCGGATGTAGGCCGCGGGCAACGTCGGGCTGTCGGAGCCGATGATCACCACCGTCTCGTAGCCTTCAGCGAAGCGATGTTCAAAGGCATGACGCATGCGCATGCCCAGATCATCCCCCTCCTGCGGAAACGTCTGCGCCCGCCCCGACGCCACCACGGCATCGAAGAAACCGGATTGATGCGACGGGTACACGCCGATGAAACGATCCACCCCTTCCACCGCACAAACTTTGGCGACGCTGTCCGCGAGAATCCGCAGGTAAAGCCGGTACGTGGTCTCGGCATCGAGGCTGCTTTGCAGTCGCGTCTTCACCTTGCCCAGCTCCGGGTCCCGGGCGAACAGGATCAACGCCTTTTTACTGGAAACACCCACTTCTCAAAGCCTTCCGGTCACGACAAAAGAATTGACTCCCTCCGGCAATGCCCATAGACTTGGAAACCGTTGAAACAAAAACGAATTTGGACACGCTGATGGAATTTGAAATCGCGGTATTGTACTGGATCAGGGAGAATTTGCAATTTTCAACGCTGGATGCCTTTGTCGTTGCCATGAACGACAAGCAAATTTACCTGTTGCCGGGCCTGGTCGCCGTGTTTTCCCTTATATATATTAAAAAAGGAAAAGGCCTATACTATATAGGGACCGCATTGGCGGCGGTCCTGGTGGCCGATTTCATCGTGCACCAGGTGTTGAAGCCCCTGTTCGCGCGACCGCGTCCCTGTCACGACCTGGAGTTTTTGGTTTCGCTCGTTACCTGCTCGCACTCCTACTCGCTGCCCTCGTCCCAGGCGGCCAACCTGTTCGCCTTCGCCACCGTCACCGCCTGTTTTTTTCGCCGCTCCGCCATCTTCGTGTTTTTATTTGCGCTGGGCGGCTGCATCAGCAAACTGTACCAGGGCGTGCATTATCCATCGGACGTTTTGCTGGGAATGGTTGTGGGAACGGGCATGGGTTTCTTCTTTTATAAACTGTCGCCGCAAGACTGGGACCTCTCCGCCGAGGTGCTGCCGCTCAACGGACCCAACTGGAACATCCAGCGCATTCTGCTGGTGCGCCTCAGTTCGCTGGGCGATGTCATCCACACCTTGCCGGCCTTGCGCACGCTGCGCCAGGCCTTTCCCAACGCCCGCATCACCTGGGTGGTGGAAGACAAATTCAAAGACGTGCTGCACGCCAACCCGGACCTCGACGAAATATTGGTGGTGCGTACCCGCGACTGGCGCAAACAGCCCAATCTGGCAACGCTAAAGGAAGTGAAAGCGTTTTACCGCGAACTGCGCGGACGCCATTTTGATCTCGCCATCGACATTCAGGGCCTCATCAAAACCGGCGTGCTGGCGGCGCTTTCCGGCGCCCCGCTGCGCGTGGGGTTTCACCGGCGTGACTGCCGCGAACAGTGGAACGCACTGTTCACCAACATCAAAGTGCCGGAAATCGGACGCGGCGCCCACGTCGTCGAAAAAAATCTGTCGATGATTCGCGCCCTCGGCGCCAGGAAAACATCGCACGAGTTCCCGGTGCGTATCCCGGAACAGGCCGAAAGCCGGGCGCAATCCTTTATCCAGAGCCATCCCGAGCTCGGGCAGCGTCCTATCGTCGTCCTCCATTCCGGCGTCGGCTACAAGACCAAGCAATGGGACCTCGACCGTTTCGCCCGGTTGGGCGACCGGATTTATTCGGAACTCGGTGCCAACGTGTTATTGACGTGGGGACCCGGCGAGCAGGACAAGGTCGGCCGCCTGTCGCAGCAGATGCAGCATCCGCACTGGGTGGCGCCGCCCAGCAGCCTGCACGAAAGCATGGCGCTGTTCAACAAGGCCTGCCTGTTCGTCGGCGGCGACACCGGCACCCTGCACTTGTGCGTGGCGCTGGGAATTCCGACAGTGTCCTTGTTTGGACCCACCGATCCGGTTTATAATGGTCCCTTCGGCACGACGCACCAGGTGATCGTCAAAAAGCTGCCTTGCAGCTTCTGCTACAAACGAACCTGCCCCACCCACAACGAATGCATGGACGGCATAACGGTTGACGAAGTGTTCGAAACGGTGCGCACCCGTCTGAACGGCAGCGCTCATCCGGAAGCATCCCGGAACCAGACCCAACTCAAAATCGATTGATCCCCGGTTCATCTATGGAATTTGATAAAGAGCTGCTTGAATTTCTGGCCTGCCCCAAATGCAAGGGTGATTTGAAACTGACCGACCCGTCGGACGGCCTGGTCTGCGATGCCTGCAAACTGAAATACCCCATCCGGGACGGCATCCCCATCATGCTGATGAACGAAGCCGAAGACCTGACCAGAACCGGCAACACCCCAAAATCAATTTAACAATCCGACACACAACGGAAGGAACAGCATGGCACATGCGGAAAATATGAAAACCGGCATCCAGGGACTGATGTTCGAGGAACCCCCGGTGTTTGAACTGGGCTCCCCCGGACGCAAAGCCTATTCCCTGCCTGGCAGCAGCATCCCCGAAGTGGAACTCGAAACCCTGCTGCCGCCGGACGAAATCCGCAGTCCCATCGATCACCTGCCGGAGTTGTCGGAACTCGACGTGGTGCGCCACTACACCCGTCTTTCGCAATGGAATTTCAGCATCGACAGCACGTTCTATCCGTTGGGATCGTGCACCATGAAATACAACCCGAAGATCAACGAAGACATGGCGCGCCTCGCCGGCTTTGCGCAGAATCACCCGTACGCGCCGGAATCCCTGTGCCAGGGCAGCCTGCGCCTCCTGCACGAATTGCAGGAATCCCTGCGCGAGATCAGCGGCATGGATGCCGTCAGCCTGCAACCGGCCGCCGGTGCGCACGGCGAAATGACCGGCATGCTCGCCATCCGTGCGTATCATCAAGCTAAAGGTAACAAGCGCAGCAAGGTGCTGATGCCCGACTCGGCGCACGGCACCAACCCCGCCAGCTGCACCCTGTGCGGGTACGATGTCGTCCACATCCCTTCCAACGCGGAAGGCCTGATCGATATCGACAAGCTGCGCCACCTGATGGACGAAGACACCGCCGCCATCATGCTCACCAACCCCAACACGCTGGGCATGTTTGAGAAAAACATTCTGGAGATCACCGAGATCGTCCACGGCAAAGGCGGCCTCGTCTATTGCGACGGCGCCAACCTGAATGCATTGATGGGCGTCTGCAAAGTGGGCGACATGGGCGTCGATGTGCTCCATTTCAATCTGCACAAAACCTTTTCCACGCCGCACGGCGGCGGTGGGCCGGGTGCGGGTCCGGTCGGCGTCAAAAAAATCCTGGAACCGTTTCTGCCGGTGCCGCAGGTCGAACACCGCAACGGACAGTACGTGCTCGACTACGACCGGCCGCAAAGCATCGGCAAGGTGCGCGCCTTTTACGGCAATTTCGGCATCCTGCTACGCGCTTATGTCTATATCCGCACGCTCGGACCGGACGGCCTGCGCGAAGCCTGCGAATCGGCGGTGCTCAACGCCAACTACATCAAGGCCCGCTTGCAGGACACCTACTTCCTGCCCTATCCCGGGCCCAGCCTGCACGAATGCGTGTTCAACGACCGCAACCAGCTCAAGCAGAACGTGAAGACGATGGACATCGCCAAGGCGCTCATCGACAAGGGCTTCCATCCGCCGACGGTGTACTTCCCGCTGATCGTCAAGGGCGCCATGATGGTCGAGCCGACGGAGACCGAATCGAAAGAAACGATCGACCACTTCATTCAGGCGATGAAGGAGATCGCCAAACAGGCGGAGTCCGACCCCGAAAGCTTCCACGCCGCGCCGTATCTGTCCAAGGTGTCGCGCCCGGACGAAGCCCGTGCCGCCCGTCATCCCAAACTGCGCTGGAAACCCGCGGCCTGAGAGAAGGGTAAAAAGAAACACACCGATTCTTCGTCGTTCCCGCTCCTCAGAATGACAGCGGGCGTGGCCCGCAGCAAACGAATCCAAAAACCATCGTTCTTCCACCGGGCACGACCTTGTTGCCTCCCGGCTCAGCCGGGTCATTCTGAGCGAAGCGAAGAATCTATGGTTTGGTTTTGCATTCCCCCCTCCCCAAATTCATCACTCCGGGAATTCTCCCAAAAATGGAGAGCGAGTTTTTAAGATCCCTTCTCCCCGGGTGAGAGAAGGCCAGGATGAGGGGGATGAATAAGCCCTTCCTTTTACAAAGGCTTCCTTAAAAACCCGCCATCTGCTATATAATGGGTGCGTGCATTCACGCCATCCTTGCGAGGCGCGCTCATGAACGACACCACGCATCTGTCGCAGATCGTCGAAGACAGCACCGCCGTCTTGACCCTCAACAACCCGCCGGTCAACGCACTGAGCTGCGCCGTGCTCAATGAACTGGCCCATCGCATCCAACAGATCGCCGCCGATCCCGACATCCGCACGGTGGTGATCCACAGCGCCCTGCCCAAATTTTTCTCCGCCGGGGCGAACATCCAGGAACTCGCCGCCCTCCGCAATTCAAGAGAAGGCCAGGTGTATGCCGAGCGCGGCCAGGCGGTCCTCCATCAGATCGAACATTTGCCGAAACCCGCCATCGCCGCCATCGAAGGCGTCTGCCTGGGCGGCGGGTTGGAGCTGGCACTGGCCTGCCCATTGCGCATCGCCACCACCGCCTCACGGCTGGGCCTGCCGGAAGTGAACCTGGGGCTGCTGCCCGGTTTCGGCGGCACCGTGCGCCTGGCGCGCCTATTGGGCACCACGCAGGCGATGAACATGATTTTGCTGGCGAAGGAAATCGACGGCGCGGAAGCGGCGAGACTGGGCATCGTCCACCAGGTGGTCAAACCCGGCACTGCGCTGGAAACGGCGTTGGAGCTGGCGCGGCAGATTCAATCGAAAAGTCCGGCATCGGTGGCCGCCATCCTCTGCACGCTGCTGCCCCGCGACGACACGCTGGAAAAGCACGCATTCGAAAAAGAAGCGCGCCTGTTCGGCGCCCGTTTCGATACCGAGGACGCGAAGGAAGGCATCCGTGCGTTTCTGGAAAAACGCGTGCCGCAATTTCAAGGCAGGTGATTTCTAAGGCACCAACGCCTGCACCACGAACAGCATCACCAAAGTAACCAGAGCCGCACCGATCAGGTTGAAAAAGAATCCCACCTTCGCCATCTGCGGAATGGTCACCCAGCCGCTGCCGAACACAATGGCGTTGGGCGGCGTCGCCACCGGCATCATGAACGCGAACGAGGCCGACAGCGTGACCGGAATCATGAGCAGCAAAGGCGGATACGGCATGCCCGCCGCCGCCCCGGCGATGACCGGCAAAATCATGGTCGCGGTGGCGGTGTTGGACGAAAACTCGGTGAGGAAGGTGATCCCCAGGCACAGCACCAGGATCAATGCCCACAGCGGCATCACGCTGCCGCCTGCGGCGATGTGCTCGCCGATCCACACATCCAGTCCGGTTTCGCGGAACCCCGCTGCCAGCGCAAAGCCGCCTCCGAACAACAGCAGGATGCCCCACGGCACGCCTTGCTGCACCGTGTTCCAGTCGAGAACAAAAAACTCGCGGCGTTGTTCGCGCATCATGCCGTTCGGGTATCCCACCGGCACGATCAACAGGATCAACCCCATCACCACCGCCACCGTGGCGTCGTGCAGGTACGACGCCCACGGGAATCCCTCGGACCAGCCGGGAATCCGGAGGTCGCCGATGGGAATGGGTTTGCGAAAGATCCACAGAAAGGCCGTCACCACAAACACGCCGCCGACAAATTTTTCAGCGCGGCTCATCGTGCCCAGCGCCGCCAGCTCGCGATCGATCACGCCTTTCGCGCCGTCGCCCACTTTCAAATCGAAGATCGAACAGCCCGCCGCGAAGCGGCACAACAGAAACCACACCAATGGCAGGAACACGAAGACCACCGGCAGGGCGTACCCCATCCAGTCGGTGAAGGTGATGTCGGGGTGATCGGGAAAACTGGTCTTGTAAAACCCGGCGAAAACGATGTTGGGCGGCGTGCCGATGAGGGTGCCGACACCGCCGATGCTGGCGGCGTAGGCCAGGCCCAGCATGAGTACGAGGCCAAAGCGTTTTTCAATCGTCGCCGTGTCGGCCTCGTCCCCATTGGTGCTGCGCGTCTGCGCGGCGATCTGCCGCACCACCGCCATGCCCACGGGCAGCATCATCATCGTCGTTGCCGTATTGGAAATCCACATCGAGAGAAACGCCGTCGCCACCATGAAGCCAAGCACAATTCTACTGGGACTGCCGCCGATGGCGCGGATGATGACCAGGGCGATGCGTTTGTGCAGGTTCCAGCGTTCCATCGCCAGCGCGATCATGAAACCACCGAGAAACAGGAACACGAGGTGGTTGGCGTAGTGCGGCGCAACGTCTTTGCTGGGCAGGATGCCGAGCAACGGGTACAGCACCAGCGGGATCAGTGCGGTGGCGGGAATGGGGATGGCTTCGCCGATCCAGAGGATGCCCATCAACAGGGCGACGGCCGCCATCTTCTGCGCGTCTGCCGTCAGCCCGGCGAGCGGCGGACTGGCCACGATGAGACCGAACAACGCCAGCCCCCCGGCGATCAACGCCAGCTTTTTTCGAATCAGGAATCTTTCCGTAAACATCGCCCGCCCAGTGTAGCAGGGCGCGCCCCGCTTCACCAACGAGATGTTTCGGAGGAAGGTCTTTTAAGAAAAGGCTTGGAGTCCCGGCTGCTCAGGCGTGCTGCTTCAGGATGCGGTCGATGCCGGTGGTGGACACAATGTGCGAGTCCATGCCGATCTCTTCCGGCGAAAAGCCCAGAGCCAGCGCCACCAGTTGCGGCAGGTGCAGGATCGGCATCACGTAACCGGCCTCTCGCAGGTTTTCGATTTCCGGTTGGTAGGAGTCGAGACTGAGATGACACAAGGGACAGCCGGTGACCACGCAGTCGGCGCCCTGCTCGGCGGCGTCGATGAGCGCGTTGCCCGCCATGGCGTGCGAGGCTTCCTTGTTCATCATGACGATGGGGAAACCGCAGCACTTGATGCGGTTGTCGTAATACACGGGCGTCGCTCCCAATAATTCGAACAGTTCTTCCAGTTCGGTGGGATTGTCCGGGTCGTCGTACTCGGAGAGTCCCGACGGACGCAGCACGTAACAGCCGTAAAACGCCGCCGCCTTGAGTCCCGTCAGCGGGCGCTTGATGTTTTCGCGCAGACGCTGTTTGCCTTCCTCGGTGGCGAGGATGTTGGAGAAGTGCTTGATCTGGATCTTGTCGCCCTGGTACTGGTGGCCACCTTCTTTCAGGATGTAGTTGATGCGATCCTTGTACTCGCCGCCGTCGTTGAGGTTGCACTCGGTTTTTTTCAGGTTGCCCTGACAGGTGGAGCAAATGGTGATCAGGTCCAGCCCCCGTTCCTCGGCGATGGCCAAGCTGCGCGCATTGAGGGCGTCGGTGAGCGTCGGATTTTTCTCGGACAGCACCCCCGCGCCGCAGCAGGCGGCGCTTTTCATCTCCACGAAATCGATGCCCAGCGCCTGGGCGGATTTGGTCGTGGCCAACATCAACTCGCGGGTCGCGCCTTTCGACACGCACCCGGTAAACAATGCAAACTTCATTCTCCCAACTCCTCGAAGATTCGCTTCACGTCTTTCTGGTCATCGATGGATCGATGAATGATGGGCGGCATCTTGCCCTTGAGTATCATGCGCAGGCCGATGGGCAGAAGGTCCATGAGGCCTTTGACGTTGAAATAGCCGACCGACTCGACCGGCAGGGTGTTTTCGTTCAGCCGCCCGCTGTGTTTGATCGATTTGGTGAACGACAGCGCATGACGCGCGCCGTTGTTGTTGGTCACGCCTTCCTCCAGCGCCACGGTCATCAGTTCCTTGATGCGGTAGAAGGGCTGCGCCGGTTTCGGACACCGCTCCACACATTCCGCGCAGTGGGTGCAGTCCCACATGCCGCCGGGCTTGCTGAGTTCCTTGACGCGGTCTTTGCGCGTCTGGTCCCGCGAGTCGCCCACAAAGCGCTGCGCCTTGGCCAGTGCCGCCGGTCCGAGGAAGTTGTCGTCCACTTCCAGCACGTTGCAGTCGGAGTAACAGTTGCCACACATGATGCAGGTGCTGGAGTCGTCGATCAGCTTGAACTGCTCCGGACTCATCCGGTGTTCCTTTTCCGGCGGCTTGCCCTTGTTTTCCATGTACGGCTTGACCGCGTCGATCTTGTCCCAAAACGGCTTGAAATCCACCACCATGTCCTTGATGGGTTTCATGTTGCCGAGCGGTTCGACGGTAACGACGCCGTCTCTCATCAGGTGCCCGGCCTGGCGCTGGCAGGCCAGCACGGCGCGGCCGTTGGCCTTCATGCCGCACGAACCGCAAATGGCGCTGCGGCAGGACATGCGGAACGTCAGCGTGCCGTCCATCGTCCATTTGATATGGTTCATGCAATCCAGCAGGGTCGCCCCTTCCGGAAAATCGTATTCGAAATCCTCGTAATACGGTTCGGGCTGTTTTTCCGGATTGAATCGCTTGATGCGAAAAGTAGCCATCAGTACGTTCTTTCCTTGGGTTGAAAACGGGTGACGACGACCGGCTTGGGTTTCAGATCCAGCCCGCCGTCTTTTGAATAGACCAGTGTGTGGTGCAGGTAGTTTTCATCATCGCGTTTGGAAAAATCGGTGCGGTAATGGCCGCCCCGGCTTTCCTTGCGGTGGAGTGCGGCGGTGGCGATGATTTCCGCCATCACCAACATGTTACCCAGCTCGATGATTTCATACAACTCGGAATTGAACACCTTGCCCTTGTCCGTGACCTTGCCTTTTTTGAACCGCACCTGCAAGGCCTGCATGGCGGCCACACATTCCGTGAGTTTCTGTTCATCGCGGAACACGCCGCAAAGCCGCATCATGGTCTGCTTCATTTCGTTACGGATATCATTGTAACTTTCCGTGCCCTCGCGTTGGAAGATTTCCTCGACGGATTTCAGCACGCGGGCCTTTTCCTGCCCTTCGTTGATGCCGTCAAATGCCGCGCCACGGCCATATTCGAGGGCGGCGCGTCCCGCACGTTCTCCAAAGACGGTGGCATCCAAAAGGGAATTGGTGCCCAGCCGGTTGGCCCCGTGTACCGAGACACAGGCGCATTCGCCCGCCGCAAAAAATCCTGCCACCGGGGTGTTGTCGGCATCGCGCACCACCTGGCCGTGAATGTTGGTCGGGATGCCGCCCATCGAGTAATGCGCCGAAGGCTGGATAGGCAGCGGATCCTTCACACAATCGACGCCGATGAAATCGATGCCCAACTGCCGGATCTGCGGCAGCCGTTCCATAATCCTTTTTTCGCCGAGGTGACGCAGGTCGAGATGGATGTAATCCTCGCCGTTCACGCCACGGCCTTCATCGATCTCGCTCTGCTCGGCCCGGGCCACGATGTCGCGCGGCGCCAGTTCCATGCGCGACGGCGCATATTTTTCCATGAAACGCTCGCCCGCACCGTTGAGCAGGTACCCGCCCTCGCCGCGTGCGGCTTCCGAAAACAAAATCCCCTGCCGCCACAATCCCGATGGATGAAACTGCACGAACTCCGGATCCTCCAGAGGCACTCCGGCGCGCAATGCGGCGATGGCCCCGTCGGCGGTGCTGGCGAACGCGTTGGTGGTGATCTGGAACACGCGACCGTAGCCGCCGGTGGCCATGATCACCGCCTTGGCCTGGATCACCTCCACCTCGCCGGTGCGGATATCGCTGACCACCACACCCTGGCAACGGTTGTCGTGGATGATCAACTCGTGCAGGTACCACTCGGAATATATCTTGATCGACTTGCTGTTTTTCAGCACCTGTTCGTGGAGCGCATGCAGGATGGCGTGTCCCGTGCGGTCTGCGGAAAAGCACGCGCGCGGCTTGGAATGCCCGCCGAAACTGCGCTGGGCGATGCGCCCGTCTTCCATGCGGCTGAACACGCAGCCGAAATGCTCCAGTTCGTAGATCACTTTGGAGGCGGACCTGCAATATTCCTCAACCGCGTCCTGATCGTTCAGATAGTCACCGCCCTTGACGGTGTCGAACATGTGCTCTTCCCAGGAATCGTCCTCGGAGTTCGCCAGTGCGGCGGCAATGCCCCCCTGCGCAGCGCCGCTGTGCGAGCGCGAAGGATAGACCTTGCTGAGGATACCGACATCCAGTTCCTTGCACACTTCCAGGGCGGCGCGCATCCCGGCCAGTCCCGCCCCCACTATCAATACGTCGTGCTTAATCAATCGCCACCTGCTTGTCTGTATAATGAGTTAAATTATTGATTTCTCAAGAATCCATCACGTAACCCGGCCCCGAAGCGGGGCCGATGGGGGGTGCCCCCGGCGAAGCAATTCCATGGGCGAGATGTGTCGCAACCTGTCAGGGAAGCCGTTAAAATAGAAGGGGTATTGAACCACCAACGTTCATGGCTTGTCAAGAAAAATGAGGTTAAGGTTTGCAAAGCCCGGTAGCTGGTATATACTAGCGCAACTTTTATAAAATCAATACCTCGTACCAAAGTCCGCCGTCGGCGGAACATCCTGAAATCGATCCCGTGAAGGCCGCCACCCGGCCCCCTCCACTGGTGACCCGGAACCCAGAAAACCATTATGGAAAAAGTCGAATTTGAAAGCCTTCCCCTGCCGGATCAGGTCCTGCAAGGAATCCGCGATACCGGATTCACGCATTGCACCCCGATTCAGGCCAAAACCCTGCCGCATGCCCTGGAAGGGAAAGACGTTGCGGGACAGGCGCAAACGGGCACCGGGAAAACCGCAGCCTTCCTGATCGCGATGTTCACCAAACTGCTGCGCAACCCGATCGAGGAACCGAAGCCCGGCGCCTGGGTGGCCCCGCGCGCGCTGGCCATCGCCCCCACGCGCGAACTCGCCATCCAGATCGAACGCGACGCCAACGCTCTCGGCAAACACACCGGCCTCAAGATCGTCTGCATCTACGGCGGCGTCGATTACGACAAGCAGCGCGAGCAGATCCGAAAAGGCGTCGATGTGCTCATCGTCACGCCGGGCCGGCTCATCGATTTCTACAAACAGAAATTCTTCAGCCTCAAGTCGATTGAGGTGCTGGTCATCGACGAAGCCGACCGCATGTTCGACATGGGATTCATCAAGGACCTGCGCTACATCCTGCGCAACATCTCGCCTTACAACAAGCGCCAGTCCATGCTGTTTTCGGCGACCCTGAACCACCGCGTCATGGAGTTGTGCTACGAACACATGAACGATCCCATTCCCATCCGCATCGAACCGGAAAAACTGGTGGTGGACAAGGTGGACCAGAAAATGTTCCACGTCGGCTCGCACGAAAAATTCAGCCTGCTGCTCGGCCTGCTGAAAGAAGAACAGGGCGACAAAGTCCTGATCTTCACCAACACCAAGGCCGAAGCCGAGAACCTGGAATCGCGCCTGCAATACAACGATTACAACGCCGCGCAGATTTCCGGCGACCTGCCGCAGAAAAAACGCATCAAGACGCTGGAGCGGTTCACCGAAGGCGAACTCGACATCCTGATTGCGACCGACGTCGCCTCGCGCGGCCTGCACATCGACGACATCACCCACGTCATCAATTACGACCTGCCGCAGGACCCGGAGGATTACATCCACCGTATCGGCCGCACGGCGCGGGCGGGCAAACGCGGCGACGCCATCAGCCTCGCCTGCGAGGAATACGTGGACAACCTCGTGCGCATCGAAGAAACGCTGACCGTGCGGATTCCCGTCGAGTGGCCGGAAGAATCCATGTTCGAGGAGGAAAAACCGGGTCACCCGCCCCGGCGCAAGCCAAGGAGCTTCGCACAACGCCGCCAGTCCGGCGACCAGAACCGCGGTGGCCGTCCGCCACGCCGCACCGGCAGCGGTGGCAGTGGGGGTCGAGGCAGCAGTGGCAGTGGTGGAGGCGGTGGCCGTCCGCCACGCGGACGCAAACCCAATCAACGCCGCCGCAGCGGTCCTCCGCGTTCCGGCACCAGCTCCTCCGCGAATTGAACGATTGCACCCATCCTAAAAATCACTTCTCCGAATCACACGATTCGGAGAATTCACACCCATTGATGGCTCACTTCCCGGAAGAAAACATTTTCGAGATCAGAAAAATGAAAAGCCCCGGCACGCAACCGATGTCGAGAAACAGGGGCGCGAGGTACAGCTTGTGAAGGATGGGAACGGGGAGCGTGAGGAAGCCAATCATGCCGAAGAGGCCGCCCAGGAAGGGGACGCCGGAACCGACCTTTTCTTTACGGATCACGCCTTTATAAAACACCGCCGCATTGACCACCGCGAACAGCAGGAACAATCCGATCAGTAACCCGCCGCCAATCCACGGTTTCCATTCATCCATAGACAGAACTCCTGCTTTTTAGTTCCTTCTCCCCTGGTGGGAGAAGGTTAGGATGAGGGGGATCAATAGCCTTTCCTTATTTCATTATTTCTTTGCAAACAAAAGGAACCCATCGTTCACCCTCACCCCAGCCCTCTCCCATCCAGGGAGAGGGCGTAAAGGTTCACTTCCCCTTCAACAGTTTTTCGAATGCGGCTTCGTCGAGCAGGGTGACGCCGAGTTTTTTCGCCTTGTCGAGTTTGCTGCCGGGGTCGGCCCCGGCCACCACGTAATCGGTTTTGGCCGACACGCTGGAGGTTACCCGCCCGCCCGCCTTGTGGATCAGCGCCTTCGCCTCTTCGCGCGTGAACTTATCCAGCGTCCCCGTCAACACGAACTGCTTGCCCGTCAACGCCCCGTCGCCCGTCTCCTGCCGTTCTTCCTGCATGACCACACCCCTCTCCTGCAAGTGCGCGATCTCTTTTTTGTTTTTGTCCTCGTCGAAAAACTGGCGCAGGCTTTCGGCAATCTTCGGGCCGATCTCGTCGATCGACTCCAAATCTTCAAAGCCCGCCTTCTCCAGTGCGTCCATGGTGTGAAACGTATTGGCCAGCACCTGCGCCACGCGCTGGCCGACGAAGCGGATGCCCAACGCATGGATGAGCCGGCTCAACCCCGCCTGTTTGCTTTTGGCGATGGCGTCGATCAGGTTCTGCGCGGATTTTTCGGCGAAGCGCTCCAGGTTTTTAACTTCGCCCTGTTCGAGCGTGTAAAGATCGGAAACCGTTTTGACGCGGCCGGAGTTGACCAGTTGTTCGACCACGGCGGTGCCCAGGTGATCGATGTCCATGGCGTCGCGGGAGGCGAAGTGCAAGAGGTGTTCCTTCAACTGCGCCGGGCACGAGGCGTTGATGCAGCGCCACGCGGCCTCACCTTCCTGCCGCACGATCGGCGTGTCGCATTCGGGGCAGGTTTTGGGCATGGTGTACGGCTCGCCGCGTTGGCGATCCGGCGGCGTCACCACCCGCACCACTTTCGGGATGATTTCTCCGGCTTTGATGATGACCACATCGTCGCCGACGCGCACATCGAGTTTCTTGATCTCGTCCTCGTTGTGCAAGGTGGCGCGTTTGACCGTGGTGCCCGCCACCAATACCGGCTCCAGTTCCGCCACCGGCGTGATGGCCCCGGTCCGCCCCACCTGCACATGGATGGCGTTCACCTTCGTCTGCGCTTCCTCGGCTTCGTATTTATAAGCCACCGCCCAGCGTGGATGTTTGGCGGTGTAACCGAGTTTGTTCTGCGACCGGAGCGCATTGACTTTAATGACCAGCCCATCCACGTCGTAATCCAACGTCCGGCGTTTCTCCTGCCAGCGCTCGATGAGGTTCAGCACCGCGTCGAAATTTTTGCAGAGCTCGGTGTGCGGGTTGGTGCGGAAGCCCAGCTTTTTGAGCGTTTCCAGCGTCTCGTGATGCCTCTCGAAAGCCGGGCCCTCGATGTGGCCCGTGCTGTACACCCAGATGCGCAGCGGCCGCTCGGCAGTGATTGTTGGATCGAGCAGGCGCAGCGATCCGGCGGCGGCGTTCCTCGGATTGGCGAACGGAGCCTCGCCGCGTTTCTCCCGTGCGGCGTTGAGTTTCTGAAAGCCGCTGTGATCCATGTACACTTCGCCGCGCACTTCGAGGTACTTGTGTTTCAGTGTGGCGGAGTCCAGCGACAACGGCACCGAGCGCATGGTTTTGAGATTCGCCGTGACGTCTTCGCCCACCTTGCCGTCGCCGCGCGTCGCGCCCTGCACGAAGCGGCCGTTCTCGTAGGCGAGGGTCACACCGAGCCCGTCGATCTTGAGCTCGACCACGTACTCCACCTCATCCGTGCCGAGGGTTTTGCAGACGCGGTTGTGGAAGTCCCGCACCTCGTCCACGTTGTACGTGTTGTCGAGGCTCATCATCGGCACGGTGTGCTCGATGGGATCGAACTTCTCCGACGCCTTGCCGCCAACGCGCTGCGTGGGCGAGTCCGGCGTCACGAGTTCCGGATGCTTCGCTTCCAGTTCTTCCAGCTTCTCATAAAGCCGGTCGTAATCGCGGTCGCTGATCTCCGGCTGATCCAGCACGTAGTACAGGTGGTCGTGATGATGGATATCGCGCCGGAGCTGTTCGATTTCTTTTTCGGCTTTGGAAGGCATCGGACGCAAACTCGATTGGAAGAGGTTCGGGGATCAGGGCAATTCCAGATTCAAGGTAACATAATACCCGGACTGTCCACGTTGAACGAGCAGCAATATGGAGGAATGCTTGCGCGCTTCGATGAGCGCCGCGTTGAAATCGGCCGGGGTGTTGACCACCCCCTGATTGACCTGGCGGATGATGTCGCCGGGGCGGATGCCGATCTGCCCGCTTTCGCTGTCACGGCGCACGCTGACGATGACCACGCCCTCAGTCGTCGCCAGCCGGTACCGGCGGCGCAGGTCGGCGGTGATGCCCCGCACCTCGATGCCCAACCCTTCCTTCGCGAACTGCACGGCGGCGGAGTCGGGGATCTTCACCACGTTCAGTTTCAGTGTGTGGTCCCGTCCGGCGCGGCGGTAGGTGATCTCCAGAGTGTCGCCGACGGTGTACGAGGTCAGCCGCCGTTTGAAATCGGGTTTGCCCGGCAGTTCATGGCCGTCGATGGCGAGGATCACGTCACCGGGTTGAAGGCCGCCGCGACTGGCGGGACTTTCCTCGAACACCCGCGTGACCAGCGCGCCACGCGTGTGCTCCATCTGGAACTGCCGCGCCAGTGCGGGATTGAGATCCTGCACGGTCACGCCGATCCAGCCGCGGAACACCTTGCCGAACTCAATGAGGTCTTGCACGATGCGGCGCGCGGCGTCGATGGGAATGGCGAAGCCGATGCCCTGCGCTTCCTGGTAAATGGCGGTGTTGACGCCGATCAACTCGCCGTTGATGTTGAGCAGCGGTCCGCCGCTGTTGCCGGGGTTGATCGACGCATCGACCTGGATGAAGTCGTTGAACATCTGTTTTTTGCCGGCGTGGATGCTGCGGTCGAGGGCGCTGATGATGCCGGAGGTCACGGTGTGCTTGAGGCCGAAGGGGTTGCCGATGGCGATGACCGTCTCGCCGATCATCAGGTCGTGCGACCGGCCCATCTCGACATGCGGCAGGGGTTCGTCGGAATCGATCTTGATCACCGCCAGATCGGACTTGAGGTCGGCGCCGATCAGCCTCGCGTCAAACTCACGGTTGTCGATGAGCGTGACCTGAATGCGCACCGCCTTGGCGATGACGTGTTCGTTGGTGAGGATCGTGCCGTCGGGATGGATGAGTACGCCGGAGCCCAGGCTGCGGCGCTGCGAGGACTGCGGCGCGAACTGGCGGAAGAAAGGATCGAGCAGGCCGTTGCCGAAAAAATCGCGGAACGGATTTTTTAAAGGACGCGGCGCTTCTTCGGTGAAGATGTTGACCACCGCCGGACCGACCCGCTCCACCGCCTCGACCACCGGCGTGCGGCGCGGAAAGGGTTCCGCGTTGGCAGGAACCGGGGCCGTAATGATCCCGGCCATCCCAACGATCGCCCACAACAGGCAGACGGCACGAACCAATCCGTTCATAAGATAAAATGTCCGGGGGAGATAACAGGAAGCGGTGGGAGCCGATGCCCCCACCGCCTCATGCGATTATCGTGGAGTTGCCATCGCGATGGCTCAGTTGAGCTTGACCGCGATGTAGATCGTGGTGCCACCGCGCTTGACCAGCATCAACGCCGTGTCGCCGGACTTCAGTCCGCGCAGCGACGCCTGGTAATCCTGCACGTTGTTCACCGGCTTGCGGTTGACTTCGGTGATGATGTCACCGCGCCGCAGACCCGCTTCGCCACCCGATTCTCCGGGCGTGACGTCGGAAACCAGAACGCCGTTGGTGGACTCGAGCTCCATGCTCTTCATCAGATCAGGCGTGATGTCCTGCGTCTGAATGCCGAGCGGGTCCAGCGCCGCCATCTTCGTTTCTTCTTCTTTCAGCACGGCGATGGTGACGGAAATGTCCTTCGCCTTGCCGTCGCGGATCACTTTCACGTTGACCGCTTCACCCGGAGGCGTGACCGCAACGATCTTCGGCAGGCTTTCCATCGTCTTGACTTCCTCCTTGCCGAACTCCACGATCACGTCGCCGCGCTTGATGCCCGCCTGGTCCGCCGGACCGCCGGGAATGACGTCACCGACCAGCGCGCCTTCACTCGATTTCAGGTTGAAGGATTCCATCAATTCCGGCGTGATCTTCTGGATCATCACACCCAGCCAACCGCGGGTGACGGTCCCCTTTTCCTTGAGGTCGGGCAGAATGGCTTTCACCATGTTGATGGGGATGGCGAAGCCGATGCCGACGTTGCCGCCGGTGCTGCCGGAGATAATGGCGGTGTTCATGCCGATCACCTGTCCCTTGATGTTCAACAACGGACCGCCGCTGTTGCCGGGATTGATCGAGGCATCGGTCTGGATGAACTCGTCATACGGACCGGAACCGATGGCGCGGTCCTTGGCGCTGACCACGCCCACGGTGACGGTGTGGCTGAGGCCGAACGGATTGCCGATCGCCATCACCCATTCACCGACTTCGAGCTTGTCGGAGTCGCCAAAATCCAGATGTGGAAATTTTTTCTTTCCCTTGCCCTCAACCACCAGCTTGATGACGGCGATGTCGGTTTTGGGATCGCTGCCCACCAGCGTGGCTTCGTATTCTTTTTCGGAAGCGCCGCCTTCATCGATGTTCACCAGAATCTCGTCGGCGCCCTGCACCACGTGGAAGTTGGTCAGGATCAACCCCTCCGGGCTGATGATGAATCCGGACCCCATGCCACGGCGCGGTCGCGGCTCCTGCTGGCCGAAGAACCGGTCGTAAAAATCCTGAAAGGGTTCGCCCTGATCGCCACGGAAGCGGCGTTCCGGAGGCCGGGCGCTGACCTGCGCTTTGCCGCGGATGCTGATGTTCACCACGGCCGGGTTTTTTTCCTTGGCGATTTCAACAAAAATGTTACTGCCCAAAGGCATGCTCTGGCTGCTGAGGGCGTGGGCGGGAGCAACCAGACCCGTTTCCGCGATGGGACCGGATACGGTCATCGGGAACGTCCACAGAGCTACCATGAAACTGATGGCGGAAATTTTTTTCAACTGATTAAGCATTGGGAATCCTCGTAAAAAACCATGTGAGCAATGATCCGGGAGCCGGGTCGTCCTGGGCGCATCGCGTCTGAAATCATTGCCAGATGAAATGAAAAGAACCTGCGGTAAAAACCTTGTTCTTTCTGCTATTGGGAGACGTGTCAACCGCGGGATTCAACCCATGATGAAAGCGGGAATCCAGAGAACCTGTTTCAAGATCGGTCATGGAACATCAGCTATAATCTAAATTATATAATGCCCATTTCTTCATTTACAACTCAAAATCCGAGGGTTTTATCCTATTGATTCAATTACATATTGACTCTATCCGGCGGATCAAAGATAATCAAAAACCAGTAGGAGCGGGGCATCCGGGGGGTGTCCTGCCAGGCCCGCAGCATTTAAAGCCATCCGTTATTAAAACCGGGTTGACCCCAGCGTGGATTCCAGAACGCGGGCGGTGAGCCCTCCTTGCCCCAACCATGACGACCAGGGAACGCCCCACTCTGGACACACCATGAGCCTGTTCCTCACCGCCATCGGACTGATGATGATCTTTGAAGGCATTCCTTATTTCTGCTTTCCGGATCAGGTCAAGGCCCTGGCCCAGAAAATCCCGATGATCGACAACGGGGTGCTGCGGGGGCTGGGTTTTGTCATCATCATTCTCGGACTGGTCGCCGTCTATTTTGGGAGGTTAACGTATTCCAATGACTGAACCTATGAAACGCACCTTTGCACTCGTTTTTGCTGTCGCTCTGGCCGGTCTGGCCGGATGCGGAGGCACGCCCGAAAAAGCCACCGGCCCGGCAGCGGAGCATATGCCGCCGCCTTCGGTCGCCATGCAGTTCCCCAATGTGCCGATCCCGAAAGGCATCGAACTCGATCGCGGCAAGACCTTCATCTATGAATCGGGAAGCGGCGACATCAAGGTGGGGCGGCTGGTGTTTTCCGTCTGGAACAAAGCCGAAGACGTGGTCGATTACTTCCGCACGGAGATGGTGCAGAACGGGTGGACGCCTTTGCAGATCGTCGAGCACGACACGCGCACCATGCTGTATGAGCGCAAGGGCCAGGTCTGCACCGTCAGCGTGACGCCGTCTTCCCTCGGCAAAACGCACATCGAAATCCAAATCGGCCCCAAATAATCATCCCGTTGCAACGGGTTCAGCTATACTGAGGATGCGGTCCCACAGCCCGTTTTATTCTCAGGAGCGCTTTCTTCTCCATGAAGCGCCTCCAGGCAACCGGTTCATGTCTCGTCAGGATTCCAACAGCCGACAACTGATCCTCAACTTTCCCGCCCGGCCGGAATACACTTTCGATAATTTCATCGTTTCCAAAGGCACCGAATTCGCGTGGGACACGGCGCGGCAGTTCGCCTCGCCTGAGCCGGCGCCCTACCAGACCCTGTTCCTCGCCGGCAATACCGGGCTGGGCAAAACACACCTCCTCATGGCCACCGGCAACCTGGCTTCCGAAACCGGCTCGGCCCTGTACGTCCACTGTGAGGACTTCCTCCATACCGTGGCGGCAGGGGAAGAGTCCGCCGCGTCCGCCCTCGCGCCGCTGGAAAACGTTGACATTTTTTTGATGGACGACATGGACCGCATCGCCGGTCACCCCGCCGCGCAGGAAATCCTGTACCTGATTTACAACACGCTGCGTGAAAAAGATAAAAAGATCATGTTCGCCGGACGCACCCCGCCGCACCTGCTGCCCGCTACGGAGAGCTATCTGCGGTCGCGCTTCCAATGGGGCATGACGGCGGAATTGAAACCCATCGACGACGCCACCACGGCGCGCCTGATTCCGAAACTGGCGCAGGATGTGGGCCTCGAAATCCCCGACAAGATCACGCAGTTTCTGCTCACCCGGCTGCCCCGGGATTTTCCATCGATCAAGGACGCCATCGCCCGCATCAATCAGGAATCTTTCGCCCGCAAGCAGAAGGTCACCCTGCCCCTGGTCAAGGCGGCGCTTGGCCTTCCGGATTCCTGACATGACCGTCGCCACGGAAAACATCGCCACCTTGATCGACGGCCTCGCCGCAACCGTCCCCAACCGCGACGCGCTGGTGGTGCCGCGCGCTCAAGGGTGCCGAAGCCTCACCTTCCGCGAGTTGCAGCGGGAGGCCAACCGGCTGGCCGATGGCTTGCGCCGCGCCGGATTCGATCACGGCGACCGCATTTTGGTGATGGTGCCGTTCGGCATCGATTTCGTCAGCATCACCTTCGCGCTGTTCCGCATCGGCGCGGTGCCGGTGCTGATCGATCCCGGCCTCGACCGCAAACAGGTGTTGACCGGCATCGGCAACGTTGCGCCCACCGGGTTCATCGGCATACCCAAAGCGCACATGGCGCGCCTGCTTTACAAAAAATATTTCCGCTCGGTGACGCGGCTCGTCACTGTCGGCACGCGCTGGCTGTGGGGCGGCACCACGCTCCGGTCGGTGCGTGAATCCGGCCAGAGCGACACCGTGGCGGTGGACACCGCCCCGGACGACGCGGCGGCGATCCTGTTCACCAGCGGCAGCACCGGTCCGCCCAAAGGCGTGCTCTACACGCACCGCATGTTTTCGTTGCAGGTGGAAACCATCAAACGGCTGTATAACATTCAGGTCGGCGAGATGGATCTGCCGACATTCCCGCTGTTCGGCCTGTTCGGCGTGGGTCTCGGCATGACCTGCGTGCTGCCGGACATGGACCCCACCCGCCCGGCCGAGGTGAATCCCGAAAACATCATCGGCCCCATCCGCCAGTACGGCATCACCAGCAGTTTCGGGTCGCCCGCGTTGTGGGACACGGTGACGCGGTATTGCCTCGATCACAATGTGAAACTGGAATCGCTGCAACGCATCCTGATTGCGGGCGCGCCGGTGCCGGGGTCGTTGCTCGAACGCTTCGATCACATTCTGCCCGCAAGCGCGCAGGTGCACACACCTTACGGCGCGACGGAAGCGCTGCCGGTGTGTTCGATTGAACGACGCGAGGTGGTGGATGAAACCTGGGCGCGCACGCAGGAGGGCTGGGGCACCTGTGTCGGCAAACCGGTGGACGGGGTCCAGCTCAAGATCATCCGCATCACCGACGAACCCATCCGCCGGTGGGACACGTCGCTGGAGGTGCCTGCGGGCACCATCGGCGAGATCGCCGTGCACGGCGACTGGACCACCCGCGAGTACGTCCAACTGGACACGGCCAACCTGAAATCAAAAATTCAGGAGGGCGACCGCACCTGGCACCGCATGGGGGATGTCGGCTACATCGATGCAACCGGGCGGCTCTGGTTCTGCGGCCGCAAGAGCCACCGCGTGCTCACCGCGGGCGGACACCTGTTCACCATCGTGTGCGAGGCCATCTTCAACCGGCACCCGGAAGTGAAACGCTCGGCCCTGGTGGGCATCGGCCCCCTGGGCGAGCAGACGCCGGTCATTGTCGTCGAATTGAACGCCGCGCAGGCGGAAGTCGATGCCTCGCAACGCAACCGCATCCGGGCGGAACTTCTGGAGTTGGGCGCGGGCCATCAGGCGACGCAGGCCATCGGCACGATTCTGTTTCACCCCGCGTTCCCCGTGGACATCCGCCACAACGCCAAGATCAACCGCGACCGGTTGGCGGCCTGGGCGGCCACCGCGTTGCAGCACTCACGCAAGGTTTAGATTCGGGTTCAGGAGCGGAATTCGTTGAGGTGGGTGAGGACCTGGTCCAGCAGTTTTTGGTCGAACAGGTTTCCAGCCAGTCCTTTGCGGACTTTCTCGCCGACGTCAAAAAACTTCTGGCGCTCGGCTTCCGACGGCATGGGCGCAACCTTCAACCCATTTTTCTTTATCACCTCGATGGCGCGGTCGTTGTCCTGCTGTACCTGCTGCACCAGCTTCTTCAGGTTTTTGCGGCTGATGTCGCGCACCGCTTTTTGCTGCGACTCCGACAATTTTTTGAACTGGCGCGTGGTCATCAGCACCGCGCCGGTGGCATTGCCCATGCGCAACTCCGACATGTAGCGGACCTTGGTGAACCATTGCAGCGCCAGCGCGCCGACGGGCGAAGCATAGACGGTATCGAGCATGCCCGTCTGCAACGACAGCAGCACGTCGGTGATCGACATGGGAAAAGGCGTCACACCCAGATGCTTGTAGGTTTCCTGCACCAGGGGATCGCCTTCCCACATCCACGCTTTTTTGTCGTGCAGGTCCTCGATGTTGTCGATCGGTTTCTGTGAGAAGAAATGAATCCAGCCGACCGGCACCCAGCCCAGCAGCACATACCCTTCCTTTTCAAACTGCCCGGCAAAGTACTCGGTCATGCTGTCGTAAACGTGCTCGATCTCCTTGTCGTCGCGGAACAAAAACGGCAGGTCGAGCACGCGCACTTCCGGCAGAATCTGTCCCAGTCCGACACCGGTGAAACCCGCGGCATGCAACTGGCCGATGCGCATCTTGCGGATGACGTCGATCTCGTCGCCGGACACGCCGCCGGGATAAAACTTGAACGCCACCTCGCCATTCGTCGCCTTGTCCACTTCCGCAGACAACGTGTTCATCCGGTTCATCCACGAAGAGCCTTCCGGCGCCAGCGTCGAAAACTTGATATAGGTCTTGGACGCCGCGTACACCGGCGTGGCCTGCACCGTCCACATCACCAGCGCGAACAGCAACGACGCCAGGATGCCGCAGGCGATACACAGAAACCGGGTGCGCGCCGGACGGCGGGTCGATCGCTTCGTGTTGTCTTCGTTTCGATCAGAACAGAACATCCACATCCTCCAAAAGTTGTTTGGCCTTGAGACGCGCCACTTCGTTGGCAAGACGCTGTCCGGGCAGCATGCCCTCCGGCGCCTCGACCACTTCCTGCAACAGCTTGGTGAACAATTCCTTGTCCTGCGTCTGCACCGCCAGCGTCTTGGCATACATCAGTTGAATGACCAGAAACTTGCGTCCGGTCAACTCCAGCCCGCGTTCAAAATGGCGCCTGGCCTGCTCCGGCTTGCCGCCCAGCATGGGCGACCGCGCACCGTAAAAACCGCCGAAGAACAGGTGCGGCCCGGCCTGATGGTAGGCCTCGTCCCACTGCAGCACCTGCCGCATGGCGGCTTCCACTTTCGGGAACGCCGCGAGGGCCTCCATGTCGGTCAGGTTGAACATCAGCCACGCACCCCAGCATTGCCCCGTCCAGAACAGACCCGGCAGAGTGTCCCGGTCCAGATTGTTCACCGCCGCAGTGAATTCGTTCGGCGGCAGGTTCAATAAATTTTCCGGTGCGCCGCTGAGGACGAGCGAGCGCACGGCATGGTCGCGCCCGCGCAGGTACAGGTCGGACGCACGGCGGTTGTCCTTGCCTTCGACGAAGCTGAAGGCGTAACCGCAGAAGCCTTCCGCCAGCTTGTGATGAAATGAAACGTTTTCGGGATCGGCCTTGACCAGCCCTTCCAGCATCTTGAGGCTGGCCGGGATAGCCTGTTCGGCCAGTTCAGGGTCCGACTCTTCATTGAGAGCCGCCACCTGGCCTTCAAACAGGGGGGACGCCATACGCAGGACCATTTGGCGCGGAGTGCAGGCCTCGAACAGCAACAGAGCAATCGCCAACCAGAGAAATCGAAATGCCATAGTCCTGAAATGATAACAAAACGCACCGCCCGCAACAACACAACAGCTTTGTTTTGACATAAATCCGGCATGCTGCTATGTTTGAGCCTGCCGGGATTGGGCTCCGAAATACCGTACTGTTTTAAGTCGCGCTCGCTTCCCAATCCTGACAGTCCTGTTCCTCCCAACCGTTATTCAAGGGTTTTGCCATGAGCAAAGACGAAGAAGAAAAAGAGAAAAGCGGTTTCACCTTTCAGGACCGGCGTTCGTCCCATCTGTCCGACGACGCCAGCCAGGAACAGGAGAAAAAAGTCGAGCAGGAAAAAGCTCAGGAAACCAAACCACCCGCTGACCAGGAAGCCGCTCACTCGCAACATAGCGGACCGATGGAAATCGATTTCTCCACCTTCGTGCTGTCGCTCACCTCGTCGGCGTTCTACTACCTGGGTGATATCCCGGACCCGGCCACCGGCCAGGTGATGGAAAACCTGCCCGCCGTGCAGCAGACCATCGACATCCTCACCATGCTCAAGGCCAAAACCCAGAACAACCTCAGCACCGAGGAAGCCAAGCTGCTGGAGCAGTTGATCTACGAATTGCAGATGAAGTACATCGCCAAACAGAAAAAAGGCTAGTCCCCTCCCCCCGGCTTTATATCCATGCCCACGCACTTCCCCGGTTGCCAGCCTTCCGGCCCCGGTGGTATCTTGGGTCGATAACACACTCACAGGGACCGCACGATGACGACACTGTTCGCCGACCACAACGGCATCTACCTGTACGGCATGACCGACCCGGAAGACCTGCGCCGTTACATCCAGCAAAAGTACACCGAGGCGGAAATCCAGTACGCCTACGAACACCTGCTGGAAGGCTCGAAAGCGCTGGCCAAGCAGGAAAAGATTCCCCCTATCCAGGCGCTGTGGAAGATTCTCGACCGGGCTTATGCCGAGAAAGTACCACCGCTCACCTGCCAGAAAGGCTGCGCCCACTGCTGCCACACCGGCGTCATGATCACCGAACTGGAATGGGAAGAGATGATGAATGCGGCCAGGAAGCAGGACATTGACCTCAACACCATCATCGACCGCGCCGAGAAAAGCATGCACAAGGTCGCCAAGACGCTGGAGTCCGGGGTCGATCCCGACAGCGTGGACTGGTACACCATGGTCATCAACCAGCCCTGTCCATTTCTGGAAGAGGACCAGAGCTGCGCCATCCACGAGAACCGTCCGCTCGACTGCCGCACCATGGTCGCCTTCCGCGAAGTGTGCGATTCCAAAAAGCTGGAACACGCGCAGCGGGGTGCGGTGATCGAGGAAGCCGTGGCGCCGACCGTCATCGCCCGCCTGCAATACGAACAGACGCCGAAATTCAAGCGCCGCAAATTCACCGGCAGCCAGAAACTGCGCCTCATCCAGCACTGGCTGTTGCAGTGGAAACAAAAACAGAAAAAGAAGAAGAAAAAATAACCGCTCTCCGGCGAGCATTGGCCGGCGAGCGTTTGACATAACTTTGGGTTACAAACCAGCGGTGCAATTTATGTCCGGTTATAAGGAAGGTCATGAATCCCCCTCATCCTGACCTTCTCCCGCCAGGGGAGAAGGAACCTTAAACACGCCCTTTCCCTTGACGGGAGCACTCATGGAGTGATGGGCTAGGGTGAGGGTGGCTGCCTCTGATTTTTTTTAATGACTCTTGTAAATTTCTCTTTGCCAACCAGATCCCATGTCTCTCGCCGCCACATTGACCGCACCGAAAACCCTCGTCATGCAGGATCGCCCGGCAGCCCAGGCGGGTCCGGGCGAGGTGGTGATCGCCGTCGAGCATGCGGGCGTCTGCGGCACCGACCTCGCCCTGTACTCCGGCGACTACTCAGTGCCACTGCCTTTGGTCTGCGGTCACGAATTTGTCGGACGAGTCACCGCCACCGGTGAAAAGGTCGATACGAATTGGAAGGGACACCGCGTCACCGCCGAGATCAACAACACCTGCACCGCGTACCGCTCGCCCACCCCCTGCCGCGCCTGCCAGCGCGGCATGCCCAGCCACTGCCAGACCCGCACCGTCACCGGCATCATCTCGAAAGACGGCGCGTTCGCGGAGGAAGTCGTGGTGCCGGCAGGCGTGCTGCACCGCATCCCGGACGGCATCGATCCCATCGCCGCCACGCTCATCGAACCGCTGGCGGCGGCACTGCAAACCTTCGTCATGACGCCGCCCAAAGAAACGGACGTGGTGGCGGTGCTCGGACCCGGACGCCTCGGCATCCTCATCGTTTTCGTCGCCGCGGTCGTGCACGGTCTCGATGTGATCGCCGTCTCGCGCAGCGAATCGAAACGCACCCGCGCCCTCGAGTACGGCGCTGCGTTGGCCTGTGCGCCGGAACAAGCCGGGGACATCGTGCGCGGCCAAAGCGCCGGCCTCGGCGCGGACATCGTGATCGACGCCACCGGACAGCCGCAGGGCTTTGCCGAGGCTTTGGGACTGGTCCGGCCGCGCGGCACCATCTCCGCCAAAACCACCTGCGGCCTGCCCGCCCAGGGGCTCGACATGACCCGGCTGGTGGTCGATGAACTCTGCGTGCAAGGGTCGCGCTGCGGTCCGTTCGCTCCCGCCGTGAACATTCTGGAGCAGCACCAGGACCGGCTGAAGACACTCATCACCTCGGTGCAACCCCTCCAAAACGCCCACGCGGCCATCGAGTCCGCTTTCCACGAAAACAAGGTCGTGCTCAGCATGCAGAAATAAAAAATCGATCTGTAAGTTTTCGCCACGGCACCCTACCAACTCCCTAGAGACGATTCATGAACGACGGTTCATGCAACGCATTGTTTGCTTTTTTGAAGGGAGGCCAACATGGCAAACGTGACATCGAAAGCCCAGGACCTGCTCGATAAAGCCGAAAAAGGATTCGGTTTCGTGCCCAACGTGCTGAAAGAGCTGGCAGCCAGCCCGGAAGCGCTGGATTTGTATTTGAGCGGCACGGAAATCATGAAAGACACCGTGCTCGACGAACGCGAGAAGCAACTCGTCATCGTTGCCGTGTCCACCTTCAACGGCTGCGATTACTGCAAGGCGGCGCACGGCATGGTGGCGAAGAAAGCAGGCGCCTCGGATGCGGATGTCGAAGCCATCCAAAACAAGAAGCCGCTCAACAACCCGCGCGACAACAACCTGGTGGAGGCCACCTTCCGCACGCTGGACAAAAAGGGCTGGCTGACCGCCGAGGACTTGCAGGAGTTCGAAGGCTGGGGCATCGATCGCCGTCAGGTGCTGGAGATCGTCGGCATCATCGCGCTCAAAACCATCACCAACTACACCAACCACATCGCGCATACCGAGATCGATGCCGAGTTCAAGCAGGGGTGATCGGCGTGCGGATTTACGATGGCGGTCCGTAACCGCCGCCGCCGGGAGTGAGCAGACGCAGACGGTCGCCGGGGCGCACGGCAATCTCGTTTTTACCGCCCAGGTCTTCTTCGCGACCGTCTTGGTGGATCAGCAGATTGTGTCCGCGCTCGGCCTCGCCGCCACCGTTCAATCCAAACGGCGCACGCACGCGGCGCTCGCACAGCAACGTCACCTGCAACGGCTCTAAAAACTCCATCTCGCGGAGGAGCCCGTCGCCACCGTGAAACCGTCCCACGCCGCCCGACTTTTTTCGAATGGAAAACGCACGCAATAAAACCGGATAGCGTTTTTCGAGGATTTCTGGATCGGTGATGCGGGTGTTGGTCATGTGCGTGTGCACGCCGGAGGCGCCGTGCCAGTCCGGGCCCGCGCCCGCGCCGCCGCCGATGGTTTCGTAATAGCCGAAGCGGTCGTTGCCGAAGGTGAGGTTGTTCATGCAGCCCTGCGAGGCCGCCGCCGCGGCGAACGCTTTCAATACCACATCCACCACGCGTTGCGAAGTCAGCACGTTGCCCGCCGCCACTGCGGCGTGGGCCGACGGCTTCAGGATCGATTCCTCGGGAATGACGAAGCGCACCGGATTCAGACAGCCCTGATTGAGCGGGATGTCGCGTCGCACCAGGCAACGCAGGCAATACAACACTGCCGAGTAGGTGATTGCCACCGGCGCATTGCAGTTGCCCGCCACCTCCCTTCCCGTGCCGGTGAAATCGAACAGAGCAGTGCCGTCTGCCTGCAAACGGATTTGCAGTTGGATCGGCGTGCCGTCGTCCATCGCGTCCGCCGCCACCAGGTCGCGACCGCCGTGCCGGCGATGCAATTCCCGCAACACCTCGCGCACCGCCATCTCCGCGCTTTCCTGAATGTAGCCCATGTAGGCGTGCACGACGTCGAGCGTGTTCTCCTCGACCAGCGACCGGATCAGCCCGATGCCGCGCCGGTTGGCGGCGATCTGCGCCTTGAGGTCGGAGACGTTGTCGGCCAGGGCCCGCGTGCCGGAAAGAACGTGTGCGTTTTCATAACCGGGAATCACCGGCGGCGTGGTGAGCAACTGTTTAAGCGCTTCTTCCTGAAACACGCCCTCTTTCACCAGTTGAAACGAGTCGAGGGCCGCGCCCTCTTCCTCGATGCGCGTGGAAAACGCGGGCATGGAGCCGGGCGTGGTGCCGCCGATGTCGGCATGGTGCCCGCGGCTGGCGACGAAAAAAATGATGCGGTCGTTGTCGAACACCGGCGTGACGACCGTCATGTCCGGCAAATGCGTGCCGCCCGCCTGCGGATGATTGGACAGGTACACGTCGCCGTCCTGCATCGTGCCTTCATGCAAACGCATCTGCGCGCGCACCGCCTCGCCCATCGATCCCAGATGCACCGGCTGGTGCGGCGCATTGGCGACGAGGCCGCCTTCCGGATCGAACACGGCGCAGGAGAAATCCTGCCGCTCCTTGATGTTGGTGGATACCGCCGTGCGTTGCAGCGTGTGCCCCATCTGCTCGGCGATCGACATGAACTTGTTGCTGAAAATGGCAAGCTGCACCGGGTCCCAGCGCGCCTCGGTGCTCGTGTCCGGCAATGCGGAAACCGCGATCTCCACGTCGCCCTGTTCGGTGACGCTGGCGCGGCATTCGGGTTCGATCACAATCGTCGAGGTGTCGTTGAGCAGGATCGCGGGACCGGCAACCGCCTCCCCCGCGCCCAGTTGCTCCAGCCGGTACACCGGCGTCTCCCGCCAGCCTCCTTTGAAATAGCACGAAGTGTGCGCGCCGGGCGGCGTGGGTTTCGTTTTGGGCGCAAGCGGCCGCTCCCGCGGCCGTTCGGTTTTGCCGACACCGCGCACGCGCAGGCCGTCGATCAAAATGGTGCGGCCCTCCAGTTCGAATCCGTATTCGCGTTGGTAGAGCGCGCGAAAACTTTGGGCAAAGTCGTCGTCCTCGGGACGCCGCACCATGACCGCATGATCCGTCCCCTCATAACGCAGACGCAAAAACTCCTGCGTCTCAATGTGGCCGCTATCGAATCCTTCCGCCGCCAACACCTGCGTCACCTGCTGGCGCAACGCTGCGAGGCGCGGTTCCCATGACGCGGCGGACTGGGCGTTCCACTCCCACGATGCAGGCTCTTCTTGTTCCACCACCACGTCGGCCAGGGCCAGTCCGTAGGCGGAAAGAATCCCCGCGAAACGGTGGATGACGATACGGCGGATGCCCAGCGAGCGGGCGATGGCGCAGGCATGTTGCCCCCCGGCGCCGCCGAAACAGGCCAGCGCGTGCTTGCGGATGTCGTGGCCGCGTGCGATCGACAATTCACGGATCGGCCGCGCCATGGTTTCATTGGCCACCTCGATGAACCCCATTGCAATCGCTTCCAACGTCAACGGCGGCTCGCCGCGTTTTTTTTGTTCGGCGTTGATGTCTTGCGCCAGGTGTTCGAATGCGGTGCGTGTCGCTTCGGCATCGAGCGGTTCATCGTGATTGGGACCGAAGATATGCGGGAAGCATTCCGGCACCAGCCGTCCCAGCAGCAGGTTGGCGTCGGTGAGCGAAAGCGGTCCGCCTTTGCGATAGCACGTGGGACCGGGGTGCGCGCCGGAGGAGTCCGGCCCCACCGCCAGCATGCCGTTCTGGAAGAACAGGCGCGAGCCGCCGCCCGCCGCCACGGTGCGGATGTCGAGTTGCGGCGCCATCAGGTGCACCCCCGCGATTTCCGTTTCCTCCACCCAGTCGAACCGGCCGTCGAAACGCGACACGTCGGTGGAGGTGCCGCCCATGTCGAAACCGATCAACGGTTGCGGGCGGTCCGGATCAAACCCGGTTGCCGCGTACCCGACCACCCCGCCGGCGGGCCCCGAAAGAATCGCGTTGCAGCCTTTGAATTGATCGGCCGGCACCAGCCCGCCATCCGACTGCATGAACAAGAGGTCGGCCTGCGGGTTGCGAAAACGCGAGCGGAAGCCTTGCAGATAACGGGCGAGGTGCGGTGTGAGGGTGGCATCGATGCATGTCGTCTGGCCGCGCTCCACCAGTTTGATGCGTGGCATCGTCTCCGACGACAGCGACACATGCTCAAACCCGATCTGCCTGGCCAGCTCGCCGATTTTCTGTTCATGCGCGGCATACGCATACGCGTGCAGCAGCACCACGGCGAGGCTTTCGATGCCCGCGTCTTTCAATTGTTGCAGGTCGGCGCGGACCTGGGTCCAGTCCGGAGTCGTCAACACCTCGACCGCATCGCCGGAAGCGCAACGGATGGCGCCGGGGGTGCGGTCGATGGCTTCCGGTGTGAGCAGGCGCAGGCGTTCATCGATTTCGAGCACGGCGGTGTGGAGTGGATCGGGCCGGTGGATGGCGAGGTCGAACAGGTGCGGACGGTTCTGCTTGCCGATAACGAGCGCATCGCCAAAGCCTCGCGTGATGACCAGCGCCGTCTTCGCGCCCCGGCGTTCCAGCAGCGCGTTGGTGGCGACGGTCGTCCCCATGCGCACCCACTCGACGGCGGAGGCATCGAATCCCTCTTGCGGCAGCGGTGTGCCGAGCACCTCTTCCAGCACACGGCGGATGCCCTCCACCGGCGCGTCGGCATAATGGTCCGGGTCCTCCGACAACAGCTTGACGACACGGTACCCCGGTTCGCCCGGCACCTCGGCGTACACGTCGGTGAAGGTGCCGCCCCGGTCTATGGAAAAACGAAAACGGTTTGGATCGGCCATCGCGATGTCATCCGATCAGAATAAAATCGGCCCGTGTCCGTTGGCAGGACACAACGCCCGGAATGCCGCACGGAGTCACCCGGCGAGCAGGTCGCGGGTGGCGCTTTCACGCGCCAGGAAGCAGTGCAGCTTGCTGTCGCCGCCGATAGCGGTCAGGTATTTGCGAGTTTGTTCCAGTACATTGAGCAGTTTGAAATCGCTGTAGGTGGGCTCGTGATGAAAAAACGCGAGGTTGCGGACACCCGCTTCGAGGGCGATGTCCACGCCGATGAAGGTGGAGCTGTGCCCCCAGTCTTCCTTTTCCACGCCTTCGATGAAGGTGTACTGGGAATCGAAGATCAACAGGTCGGCGTCTTTGAAAAAATCGATGGTGGGTTTGAGATCTTCCGGCGAAAGCTTTTTGTATTCCGCATCGGTCGCATACACCACCGACCGCCCCCGGTACTCCACCCGGTAAGAAAAACTTTTGCCGGGATGGTCCATCTCCTTCCACGTGACGGTGATCGGGTCCGATTCATCACCGAAGACAACGCTTTTTTGATCGTCGATGGTCCGGACTTCCACATCGGCGGTGAACGAGTTGAACGATACCGGGAAGTAGCGCGGGTCCTGCTGTCTCATCAGCCGTTCTTTAATATCCGTGTGAGCGCCGTAAAATATGATGCGGTTGCCCTTGGTGAACAGCGGCAGGAAAAACGGGAGGCCCATGATGTGGTCCCAGTGCGTGTGCGACAGGAAGATGTGAATCTCGCCCTGGCCTTTTGCAAATTCGCCCTCCATGAGATCCAGGCCGAGCATGCGCAGGCCGGTGCCGCAATCGAACACCAGGTTCTTGCCGCCCACTTCCAACTGGACGCAAGCGGAGTTGCCGCCGTAACACCCGCGAACGGGCTCCGGCAGGGATTCGATGAATTTCTGGCGGGCGGATTCGTCCTTCAGGTCTTCCGGCTTCGCCATCTCCAGGACTTTTGCAATTTTCGCCTCGATGTCGTGGCTCAGCAGGGGCGAAGGCAACGATCCGCGGACCCCCCGAAACGTAACTAGAAATTGTTCAGCAGACATGATGTATTGGGTGATGATTGGCAAATCGTTCCCGTATTGCCGTCGCTGTTAGGAACTCAATCCTCAAGGGCCGACACGCATGGGCAGCCTGTCCGCGTGGAACGAATTTGTCATTATAATGGATTGGGATTATTTATAAAGAACTTCCTGCGCCATGTGCAGACTGTCGCGGGTTTTACCCACCAGATCTTCCAGCAGATCCGGCGTCAGTCCACAGCCCTGCATGAAACTTCGGTCCGGAGTTTCCTTGTGAGCGGAGATACCGTGCCCCATGCCGAAATGGTTGGCAATGTCGTTGGCCATGATCACGCTCAGCAGCACCGGATACTTTTTCCCCTTCTCCGACATTTCCAAAAAATGCTTTTCCACGGAGAGTGTCACTTCGGCGGGAATGGGCCACCATTTCTTTATGAACTCCGCGCCCAGTTCGGGGTGAGCGATGCCGAAGCGTTTCTGCTCCAGCACTTGCAGCGGTTTGTCGATGCCGCGGACCTCTTTCAGAAACGCGTTGTATTCCTGAGGCACAATAAAATTGAACACCATGATGCCGATGTCATGCATCAGCCCCGACAGATAACAGGGGTCCGGTTCGCAGTGTAGCTCCTCCAGATGTTCCGCCAGAAGCCGGGCCAGAATGGCCACTGCCAGCGAATGTTGCCAGAATTTTTTCTGGTTGAGGTCGCTTTCCCGCAAAAACAGTTGGGGCAATTCCAGGGTGTACGCCAGATCCAGAATCATCTTCAGGCCGAGGCGGATGATGGCGTCGGGCAAACGCTCCACCTTGGAACCACTGCCGCCAAAAAATACGCTGTTGGATAGCTGGATCAGGCGGCCGGAGAGGATGGGTTCCGTCTCAATGAGGATGGCAATGTCGCTGACCTGGCTTTTGGGGCTGCCGATCTTGGCCTCAAGCCGGTGCAGGATATCGGGCAAAGGCGGTATGTTTTTCTTCTCCTGGATGAGTTCCAGAATATGTTCCCGCATGCCGGAAGTTATTCAAAAAGTCGTAATATACAAACGGTTGGTGAACCGAACTGCCCTGCAGATGGTTTCAATATATCGATTGTCACTGGTTTCTTCAAAGTTGTCAATGATTTATGGGAATATCGCCCGATGATGAAAAAAGCAGTTTGAAGTTGACCCCGCTTGCTTTAACTCATAGAATCAAAGCGTAAAATTGCCATAACTAACTGACTTTGATATAGTTATGAGGCTATCGTGCGCCCCGGGCGGCGGTGGCGCGGCTGTCCAACGATTCACGCAACCCAGGACCTGTCCCATGCGAATCCATCTCCCCAACTGCCCGTTTCAAAACAAGCTTTTGATTATTATGATTTTAGTAATGAGTTCCGCGTGCACGCACCACCTGACTCCAGCACTCGGTTCGAAATCGACCCAAGGTCGCCTGATCCCGGCCGTGTCATCGATTGAGCCCACCGTCAACGAGAAAACTCAAACTAAAACAAATCTTTATAAACCCACGGCGGTGGACGAGACCATGCCCTACGATGTGGATGGCAAAGTGTACCACCCGCTGGAAAAGGCCGATGGGTTCCAGCAGGAAGGCATTGCCTCCTGGTACGGCGATCCGTTTCATGGCAAGGCAACCTCCAACAAAGAAGTGTATAATATGCATTCCCTGACGGCGGCGCACAAAACGCTTCCCTTCAACAGCCGGGTGCAGGTGACCAACCTCGACAACGGCAAGGCGGTGACGGTGCGCATCAATGACCGGGGGCCGTTCGTCGGCGACCGCGTCATCGATCTCAGTTACAAAGCGGCGCAGTTGCTGGGAATGGCCGAGCGCGGCACGGCGCCGGTACGTGTTGCGGTTCTCGAATCGGGCGCGGCGCAAAAACCCGTCGTCACCCCGGCCAGCGCTTCGGGGCAAGTCCAGTACAGCATTCAGCTCGGCCTGTTCCAGAACCGGGACGCCGCCGAGCTGCTCTCCCGGCAATACGAGGGGGAAGTCCGGAATGTGGACCGGGACGGCGGCCACTGGTACCAGGTGCTGGTCGGCGGGTCGCCGCTTTACGAAGATGCCATCCGCCTGCGGGAAAAACTCCGTGGACAAGGGCGGGAAGATGCTTTTATTATAAGGAACTGGCAACCGGGCCCGGCTGCCCTCAATAACTGACTCCCCTGACATCTCAACAGGTTTCTATTCATGCGATTGCCCATTGTAGATAAACTGGAAAAAGATTTAATGGACAGCAAACGGGAGTTGGAGGTCGATATTCCCAAAGCGCTCAAGACCGCCACCGACATGGGCGACCTGAGCGAAAACGCGGAGTACAAGGCCGCCAAAGAGCGGCAGATGTTTCTGGAGTCCCGCGTTTCCCAGTTGCAGAAACGCATCAGCGACATCGTTTCCATCGACATCCACCGCATTCCCAAAGACCGGTCGGGACTCGGCAGCACGATGCTTCTGAAAGACCTCGACTCCGGACAGGAAAAAACGTTCAACCTCGTGTTTCCGGAAGAAGTGAATCCGGAAGAAGGCAAGATCTCGCTGGCCTCGCCTTTGGGCAAGGCTCTGCTGGGCAAGCAGGAAGGCGACGACGTTCAATTGAAATTTGGTGACAAGCAACAGGAATTTGAAGTCCTGCAGGTGACCACCATTCACGAAACCCTGAACCATTCAGGACAGCAGGATTCCTGACCCTCAGCCATGACCAAGCGTTACTTTTCTTTCGACCGGGTGCAGGCGCATCCGCAGTTTCTGGACATCGCGGAATGGCCGGACTGGCCGAACCAGTTCGGCAATGACCGGCCGTTGAAGCTCGAAATCGGGTTCGGCAACGGCAACTTTGTCATGGACATGGCGGTGCGCGAGCCCGACATCAATTTCATCGCCATCGATTTTTATCACAAGGGCATCCGCAAGGTGATCACCCAGCTCGACCGCCTGCACCTGCCCAACGTGCGGCTGGCGTACGGCGACGCCAAGGAACGCATCCCCGGCATTTTCCAGGATGGAGAACTGGACGAAATCTACATCAACTTCCCGGACCCATGGCCGAAGAAGCGGCATCACAAGCGGCGGCTGCTCAAGCCCGCATTCATCGCCACCCTGTCGCGCAAGCTGAAGATGGACGGCGTCCTGCGCATCGCCACGGATCACGAAAACTACTTTCAGGAGATGATCGAGTTTTTGAGCGCCGAGGATTCGTTGGAAAACCGCCATCCCGGCGCGGGCTATGTCACGGCGCGGGATGACATCCCGCGCACCAAATACGAGAAGAATTTTCTCAACGCCGGCAAGCCGATTTTCTACATGGATTTCACCAAATGCGCCGAGGTCGCGGCACCGCACCCCGGCGAACCGGCCTTAGTTTAGCAACGTAAAACCAGAACTGTTTGAATCGCAATACGGAGACTCCTTTTGGCTAACAAAGAACGTGTATTGATCGTCGATGACGAAAAAAATATAGTCGGCTCCCTGCAGGAAATCCTCGCCGACGAAGGTTACGAAATCGCCACCGCCGACGACGGGCTGGACGCACTCGAAATCGTGCAGAACGATCCACCGGACCTCATCCTCCTCGACATCTGGATTCCCGGCATGGACGGCATCGAAGTGCTGCGCACCCTCAAGACTTATTACCCGGAAATTGAGGTGCTGGTGATGTCCGGCCACGGCACCATCGACACCGCCGTCAACGCCACCAAACTGGGCGCCTTCGACTTCATCGAAAAACCGTTCTCGCTCAACCAGATCGTGCAGTCGGTGAGCAAGGCCTTGCAGCAGAAAACATCGCGAAACAACATCAACGGCCACAATGCACAGAAGCACGAGTTGCCGCATTGTTTCCAGATGATCGTGGACGTCAAGAAAACGATCAAGCAACTGGCCCGCTCCAGCCGTCCGGTTCTCATCCAGGGCGACGCCGGCACCGGCAAGGAATTCATCGCGCAGGCGATCCATCAGCAGAGCCGCAAGAACAACATGCCATTCGTCAAGTTGAACTGTGGCCTGCGCCCCACCAACCAGGTGAAGTCGGAACTGTTTGTGCAGGAAAGCACGGGTAAAACCAAGGGCCGCAAAAAAATGCCGTCGCGTTCGCATCCGTCGCGCCGCCGCGTGCTGTATCTGAAAAACATCGACGCCCTCGCCATGCCGGTGCAGGAACGGCTGGCCGAATGCCTGAACCTGGAAGCCCCGACAGAGGTCGCCGCCGCCCTGTTGCCGTCGCGCATTTTTGCGTCCACCAACCGCGATCTCGAAGACATGGTGGAAAAGGGCGAGTTCAATGCCGACCTGTACGATCTGCTGAAAGAGAACACCGTTTACATTCCACCGCTGAGGGAGCACGCGGCCATCATCCCCTCCCTGGTCACCAAGTTTTTCGAGGAGCAGGCCGAGCGCAGCGACCTGCCCGCGCATCATGTGTCTCCGGAGGCCATGGACGTGCTCAGCCGCTACAGCTGGCCGGAAAACCTGAGGGAAATGCGCTCCGTGCTGGAGCAATTGAGCCGCAAGGTGCATCCGGAGGACGAGGTGGCCGTACACCATCTGCCGCCCGCCATCCGCAGCATGCAGACCGCCCCCGCAGCGGGAGAACAGAATGGCAACGGCCACCTGCACCAGCGCACCTTGAAACGCAGCGTGGTGCTGTGCGGCAGCGGCCTGCATTCCGGCATCAAGACCGGCCTCATCATGCAACCGTTGCCTTCGGGAAGCGGCATCATTTTCGGCGACATCTCCAGCGGCGCCACCATCCCGGCACGCCTCGAGAACGTGCAGTCCACCGAGTACGCCACCTGCCTCAAAAAAGGCGCGGCGTCGGTGTCCACCATCGAGCACATCATGGCCGTGCTGCACATGTACCGGATCAACAACCTGCTCATCAAAATCGGCGATGAAGCGCCGGTGATGGATGGGTCGGCGAAGGATTTCTGCCAGCTGGTCGAGGATGGAGAGTTCGAGGACCAGGACGACACCTACGAGGAGTTGGTGATCGACAAAACCTATACCTTCGGCGACGACCCCAACAAGCCGCATATCAGCATCGAACCCTACGACGGCTTCAAGGTGTCCTACCACATGGAATACCCGGACCCCATCGGCGTCATGGACCACACGTTCGATTTCAAGAGCCCGTCCGAATTCAAAACGGAGATCGCCCCGGCGCGCACCTTCGGCTTCATGAAGGACGTGGCCATGCTGATGAAGATGGGTTTCGCCGCCGGCGGCAACCTGGACAACTTCATCCTGCTCGACGAGAAAAAAGTCCTCAATACCGAACTGCGCTTCGAGAACGAATTCGCCCGCCACAAGATTCTGGATATCCTGGGCGACTTCTACCTGCTGGGCAAACCGGTGCGGGGTTACATCAAGGCACACAAATCCGGGCACACCCAGAACATCGGCCTGCTCAAGCAGATCCAGGCGGCCTATTGCTGACCTGCATTCAGCGTTACCGTTTAAAAAGAATAAAACATAGATTCTTCGCCGCCTGCGGCTCCTCAGAATGACAATCAAACCTTAGAGTTGTCATCCTGAACGATTTAATTCTTTATATTCAAGCAGCAATGCGACACCTCTTTAAAAAGAAGCCACGACCAACCGCACAACCCGTTGTCTGAACTCCATGACCTCGAACGCATTCAAACTGGGAGTCCTCGCTTCCGGGCGCGGCACCAACCTGCAATCCATCATTGATCATACCGAGAGCGGCAGCCTGGCCGCACGCATCGCCGTGATCCTGAGCGATCGCGAAGACGCCGGGGCGCTGGAACGCGGCCGCAGGCACGGCATCGAAAGCCGGTTCGTCGATCCCAAAGCCTTTCCCGACAAACGCGCCTACAACGCGGAGCTGGTGTCGATCCTGCAAAGCCGGGCGGTCGATCTGGTGTGCCTCGCCGGGTACATGCGCATTGTGCGCGAACCGTTTTTCGAGGCGTTCCCGAACCGCATCGTCAATATCCATCCGTCCCTGCTGCCCGCCTTTCCCGGACTCGACGTGCAGCAGAAAGCCATCGACTACGGCGTCAAGTTTTCCGGATGCACGGTGCATTACGTGAACGAGGACGTGGACAGCGGCCCCATCATCCTGCAGGCGGTGGTGCCGGTGGAAGACACCGACGACGCCGAAACCCTGGCGGCGCGCATCCTGGAACAGGAACACATCATTTATCCGCGAGCCATTCAATGGATCGTGGACAAGAAAATCCGCATCGACCACCGTCGCGTCGTCCGCGCGGAGTCCTGAGAGGCAATCATGAAAACCATGCTTAAACTATTCACAGGCTGCGGTCTCGCCCTCCTGATTTGCGGCCACGCCCAGGCCGAAACCAAGCAGGACGTCATCGACGCCATCCAGAAAAAATACGACGCCACCCAGTCCTTCCGGGCCGGGTTCACGCAGAAATCCTACTTGAAGGTCATGGACCAGACGCAGGAAGCCCAGGGCGAGGTGGTCATCAAAAAGCCGGGAAAGATGAAGTGGACCTACAAGGCGCCGGACCCGCAGGTGCTCATCAGCGACAACAAGGTGCTGTGGCTGTACCTGCCGGAAGAGTCGCAGGTGACGCGCATGGAGGTGGACAGCATTTACTCGTCCAACACCCCCGCCCTGTTTTTATCGGGAGAAGGCAGGCTCACCGAGTCGTTTCGCGTCGGTGAAGTCACCCGAAAAGACGGCAAACTGATTGTGGAACTGATCCCTAAAACCGAAGAGCAGGGCCTCGACCGGCTGGTGCTGTTTGCCGACCCAAATAATTTTCAAATCATCGGGTCGAATGTGTATGATAAATTAGGGAATCGTACAGAAATGATGTTCCACGAAATTGTCAACAACCCCGGCATTTCCGATTCGCAATTTGAGTTCACCGTTCCTCCGGGCGTGGAACTGATCGACCTTGCCGCACAACCCTAGAAACGTCCGTCATGCTTGACACCGCCGCCATATCTCTGGATTCCATTTTCACTTTCGGAATCGACATGTTCGTGTTCCTCCTGGGACTCGCTGTCCTCATCTTCGTTCACGAACTCGGTCATTTCCTGATTGCCCGCAAGTGCGGCGTCGTCGTCGAAAAATTTTCGCTCGGCTTCGGCCCCAAGCTCGCCGGATTCAAGCAGGGCGGCACCGAATACCTGATCGCCGCCATCCCGCTGGGCGGCTACGTGAAGATGAAAGGCGAAGACCCCGGAGAAGAACTGGCAGACACCACCGGCTCGTTTTCCCATGCGAATGTGTACCACCGCCTCGCCATCGCCTTCGGCGGACCGTTGTTCAACATCCTGTTCGCCATCCTGATTTACGTCATCGTGTACATGAACGGCGTGCCCGCACTCGGCACCACCGTCGGCATGGTGCGCGACGATTCCCCGGCCCTCGCCGCAGGTCTGGAGACCGGCGACCGCATCGTCGAGGTCAACGGCGAGACCATCCGCTTCTGGGACCAGCTGCTGGAGATCGTGCACGACGCGCCGGGCCAACCGATGCAGTTCGTCATCGAAAAGAACGGGAAACGCCTCGTCGAAAAAAACATCACTCCGGTGTCGGAGGAAATCACCAACCTGTGGGGTGAGAAGGAAAACGTCGGTCTCATCGGCATCACGCCTCTGGTGCGGCGCATCGCCAACATCGAAGAAGGATCGCCCGCCGACCAGGCCGGGCTGCTAAAGGGCGACCTATTATTGGAAGTGGACAACACCCCCATCCGCGGCTGGCAGGACCTGAAAACCGCCGCCATGGACAAGCCGGGTGAAGAACTCAACGTGACGGTCCGCCGCGACGACGGCCTGACCTACGACCTCAAGCTGACGCCCAAACCGGAGAAGATCAAAGACGAAACCGGTAAGGACGTGACCATCGGTGTTCTCGGCCTCGGGTTGAGCGGCGAAATGGAAGTGGAGCAGTACGGCCTGTTCGGTTCCATGTGGCGGTCGGTGGAAGAAACCTGGAAGCTGACGCACCTGATCGCCGTCAGTGTGAAGAAAATGATCTTCGGTTCCGTCTCCGCCGAGAACATCGGCGGCCCCATCATGATCTTCCAGTTTTACGGCCAGCAGGCGGAACAGGGATTCAACCAGGTCATCCGGCTCACGGCGCTGCTCAGCATCAACCTCGGGCTGATCAACCTGTTTCCCATCCCCATTCTCGACGGCGGCCACATCCTGTTCTTCCTCATCGAAATCATCAAGGGCAAGCCGGTCAGCGAGCGCAGCCGCGAACGCGCCGCACAGGTGGGCCTGTTCATGATTTTGGGACTCATGGTCTTTGCCTTCTACAACGACATCATGAGAATTATGAATTGATTCCGAACCGGGTGCGCCCATGCCGCAATCCGAACCCGACGGCCTCACGCAACAACGTCTCGACGACCTGCACGCCGTCTCGCAAAAGCTCAACATCGACGTCCAGTACACGCAGTTGGACGACTCCGAGTACCCGGTCGCCAGCGGCCATTGTAAAGTCCACGGCCGCGACCTGATTCTGCTGGACAAAACACTGCCTCCGGGTCAACATATTGAAATCATTCTGAACGTTCTGAAAACGTTCGACTTGGAAACCATTTACGTTCCGGGCTGGATTCGCGAACACATCCACGGACCGGAGCAGGAATTCCCATCGCCATGACCTTATTGAACAAGACCTTGCCGGAACACCGGCGCGGCAAACTGAAAGAACTGCTCAGCCAGGGCCACCTGGTGCGCGCCATCGAAGCCCACAACGGGTTGAGCGGCATCATCGCCGACAACGCCCGCATCGAAGGCAAGGACGGCGCCGACCGGCAGGTGGTGCGCGAATTCGACGCCATCTGGGAAAGCAGCCTCACCGATTCCGCCTCCAAGGGCCATCCGGATATCGAGATCATCAGTTTCGACTCGCGCCTGCACACCATCCACGAAATCCTGGCGGTCACCAAAAAGCCGATGATCGTGGACGGCGACACCGGCGGCGACCCCAACATGTTCGAATACACCGTGTCGAAACTGGAACGCGCGGGTGTCTCCGCCGTCATCATCGAAGACAAGGTGTTCCCGAAGCGCAACAGCCTGGAAGCAGGCACCACCCAGACCCTGCAGGAGCCGCAGGCCTTCGCCTACAAGATCAAGCGCGGCAAGGCCGTGCAGATGACCGGCGATTTCATGATCATCGCCCGCCTCGAAAGCCTCATCGCCGGGCTCGGTCTCGACGACGCCCTGATGCGGGCGCGCCTGTACCTCGAAGCCGGGGCCGACGGCATCATGATCCATTCCAAGTCCAAAGACCCGTCAGAGATTCTCGAGTTCGCAACGCGTTACCAGAGCCTGCTCGCGGAGCTGGAGATGGACAAGCCGCTGGTGTGCGTGCCGACGACGTACAACAACATCGTCGAAGACGAACTGAAAGCCTCCGGCTTCCAGATCATCATCTACGCCAATCACCTGCTGCGCAGCGCCTACAAGACCATGCTCGAAACCGCGCGCACCATTCTGCTCAACCAGCGTTCGTTCGAAGCCGATCCCCTGTGCGCGCCGTTGCGCGACATCTTCGATGCGGTGGGCTTCCTCGACGTCAAGGAAAAGGACCGCCTCGACGAATCCAACAAAAACACGCCGGTCATCATTCCGGCGGCGGGCCGCGCTCCCGATATCGAGAAGATTCTCGGCGACAAACCCAAACCAATGCTGGACATCGCCGGCAAAACCCTGCTCAGCCGCCAGATCAAGGCGCTCAACGTCAACCGCCTGACCGACATCACCGTGGTCACCGGTTACGGCAAGGAACAGATGCAGGCCGAGGGCGTCGCCTTCGTCGAAGCGCCCGATTACGAAAAGAACACGGAACTCGACAGCATCCTGGCCGCCGAAAGCAAGATGGCCAACGGCTTCATCATGCTGTACTCCGACATCCTCGTCGAATACAGCGTGTTCTCCAAACTGCTGGCCTCGCGCGAGGACATCGTGCTGGTGGTGGACAACTCCATCCAGTACCTGGAATCGGTCGAAGGCAAGGCCACCGATTACGTCATCAGCCGCAACCAGCGCAACCGCGAGCGGCGCACCATCAACTTCGATTACCAGAACACCATCGCCAAGATCGGCAAGAAGATCGATCCGGCGCTGGCCACGCACGAGTTCATCGGCCTGGCCAAGTTCACCAAAACCGGCGCCGAGCAGTTTCTCGAAACCTATCACGACGTGCGCCAGAACCTGCGGGGCAAAATCCAGGAAGCCGAGGACATCTCCAAGTTCCGCCTGACGGACCTCGTGCAGGAGATGATCGACCGCGGGTTCAACGTGCATTACCTGGAGATCCACAAAGGCTGGCTGGAAATCCATTTTCCGCAGGACATCGAACTGGCCAACGAGCTGTTCGTCGCCCGCGCCCCGGATGCGCCGCAGATTCCCACCCCTTGACTTATCCGGCAGGTTGCTTATCATCCCAACCGGTCGCATTGACTTAATCACCACCGACGAGACCACGCATGCGTTATTCGCAGTTGTTGATCCCCACACTCAAAGAAGCCCCGTCCGACGCCGAGGTCATCAGTCACAAGCTGATGGTGCGCGCCGGGATGATTCGCCAGCTCGCCTCCGGCATCTATTCCATCCTGCCGCTCGGCCTGCGTGTGCTGCGCAAGGTGGAACAGATCATCCGCGAAGAGATGAACGCGGTCGGCGGGCAGGAAATGTTTCTGCCCAGCATCCAGCCGGCGGAGTTGTGGCAGGAAAGCGGGCGTTGGGATTTCTACGGCAAGGAACTGTTGCGCATCAAGGACCGTCACGACCGCGAATTCTGTTACGGCCCCACGCACGAGGAAGTCATCACCGACATCGTCCGCCGCGAGGTGCGTTCGTACCGGCAGTTGCCGCTGGTGCTGTACCAGATCCAGACCAAGTTTCGCGACGAAGTGCGGCCGCGTTTCGGCGTCATGCGCGGGCGCGAGTTCACCATGAAAGACGCGTACAGTTTCCACGCGAACGAACAAAGCGTGCAGGCCACGTACGAGGACATGAAGACCGCCTACAACAACGTGTTCCGGCGGTGCGGCCTCGATTTCAAAATGGTGGAAGCCGACAGCGGCACCATCGGCGGCAGTTTTTCACATGAATTCATGGTGCTGGCGTCGTCCGGCGAAGACGCCGTCGTGTTCTGCGACGCCTGCGGCTACGCCTCCAATCTGGAAAAGGCCGCGGCGCGTGCCGTGTCCGGAACGCCTGCATCCAACGGCGCCGAATCATTGGCCGAAGTCTCCACCCCCGGCCAGAAAACCGTCGATGCCGTCACCGGATTCCTGAAGATCACGCCGGACAAACTGGTGAAGACCCTCATTCTGGAAAACGAGAACGGGCTGCTCGCAGGACTCGTGCGCGGCGACCGTCAGCTCAATCCGATCAAACTGAAAAATCTGTTGGGCTGCGAGTGGCTGCATCCGGCGGCGGAAAACGTGATCCAGGAAAAAACCGGACTGCCCGTTGGCTACGTCGGTCCCGTCAACCTGCCCTTGCCGGTGTACGCCGACCATGAAGTCACGCAGATGCAGGATTTCGTCACCGGCGCCAACAAGATCGACGCGCACTTCACCGGCGTGCAGTTCGCGCGCGATCTCAAAGTAGAACAGGTCGGCGACCTGCGCACCGTCGAGGAGGGCGACCCCTGTCCGCACTGCGACGGCGGCGTCTATCAAATCCGGCGCGGCATCGAGGTGGGGCACATCTTCGTCCTCGGCACCAAGTACAGCGACGCCATGAAAGCCGGGTACCTCGACGAAAACGGCAAAGAGAAAACGCTGGTCATGGGCTGTTACGGCATCGGCGTGGGACGCACGGCGGCCGCCGCCATCGAGCAGAACCACGACGACAAGGGCATCGTCTGGCCGGTGCCGCTGGCGCCGTTTCAGGTGGTCATCCTGCCCACCAATTACTCGGATGACGCGGTGAAAGCCGCCGCCGACACCGCCTACCGCCATCTCACCGGGCTCGGCGTGGAGGTGCTGCTCGACGACCGCAGCGACCGCCTGGGCGTCAAGTTCAAGGACGCCGAACTGATCGGCTTTCCGCTGCAACTGGTGATCGGTCCCAAAAACCTGGAGCAGGGTGAAATCGAACTCAAAACCCGGAACACGGGGGAATCGGCGACGCACCCCTTCCCTGCCATTCTGGACCGCATTCCGTCCCTGCTGGATGCCCTCTGATTTCGTTCCCCGCCTTGCGTTTCATGAATTTATCTTGCAAGCACCGCCGAATTTCGGGTAGAATTCACTCAAATTGAATGGTCTGCGCTGACGGCGGGCTTGAAGCCCGCTTTTTTTGTATCGAATTGCGCTGACCTGGCATCAAAGTTTCTGCATTTTGGCCGGAATTTTGATTCCCGAAGCGATCTGGCAACCCTGCGGTTCCCGACCACCCAATGGCAAAAGGGTCCATACCTCAATCCGTTGAAGCATTGGTAGAACCCGTGATTCAGGCTCAGGGCCTGGAGCTGGTAGATGTCGAATACAAGCGCGAGGGGCCCAACTGGGTTCTTCGCATTTATATCGACAAAGCCGGGGGTGTGGGCGTGGAGGACTGCAAGCAGGTCAGCCACATGGTGGAAGACATGATCGAGGTGGACGACCTCGTTCGCACCCATTACATCCTTGAAGTGTCGTCGCCGGGTCTGGACCGGCCGCTGAAAAAAGAAAAAGATTTTCTGCGGTATCTCGGTAAAAAAGTCCAGATCACGACGTTTGCGCCGATCGGTGACCGACGCAACTTCAAGGGTATTTTGAAAAACTTTGAGGACGGCGCTGTCCATCTGGACGCCCAGGGGCAGGCCTTTGCCATTCCCTTGAGCAACATCGCCTCCGCCCGTTTGGAAATCGAATTCAAACTATGACCGTCGAAGTCATTCACATTCTGGACCAGCTTTGCCGCGAAAAAGGCATCGATCGCGATGTGCTGATCGACGCCCTCAAAAGCGCGGTGGAAGCCGCTGTGCGCAAAAAACTGCCGGATATCGAAACCCTGCAAAGCCGCTTCAACGAAGAAACCGGTGAGGTGGAGATCCTCACGGAACGCACCGTCGTCGCCAAGGTCACCGATCCGGAAACCGAGATCACCAAAAAGCAGGCGGTCAAGCAGATCCCGGACGCCGAGATCGGCGATGTCGTGCTCGTCAAACGCGAGCTGGAAGACCTGGGCCGCATCGCCGCCCAACTGGCGAAGCAGGTGATCCTGCAAAAGGTGCGCGAAGCGGAAATCGAAATCCTGTACAACGAATTCATCGATAAAAAAGGCGATCTCATCAACGGTCTCGTGCAGCGTTTCGAGCACGGCGACATCGTCGTCGATCTCGGCAAGGCCGAAGGCATTCTGCCGCGTCGCGAACAGGTATTCCGCGAATCGTTCAACCGCGGCGACCGCGTGCGCGCCTACGTGCTGGACGTGCGCAAGACGGCGAAGAACACGCTGGTGATCCTGTCCCGCACCCACGTCGGGCTCATCAAACGCCTGTTCGAACTGGAAGTGCCGGAGATCAGCGAAGGCATGGTGGAGATCATGGGCATCGTGCGCGAGCCCAACGGCCGCACCAAGATCGCGGTGCGCACCAACGACCGCGACATCGACGCCGTCGGCGCCTGCGTCGGCATGCGCGGCATGCGCGTGCAGTCCATCGTTCAGGAATTGCGCGGCGAGAAAATCGACATTGTCGAGTTCTCCGAGGACCCGGAAGTGTTCATCCGCAACGCACTCAGCCCGGCGAAGATTTCCCGCATCCTGATGAACAAGGATGAAAAACAGATGACCATCATCGTGGCCGACGATCAGATGTCGCTGGCCATCGGTAAAAAGGGACAGAACGTGCGCCTCGCCGCCAAGCTGGTCAAATGGAAAATCGATATCAAGGGAGAGTCGGAGTCCGGCGGCGTGCTGGAAACCCCGGGCCTGTTCCAGACCTCCGACACGCCGCGCGAAGATTTCTTCGATATTCTCAAGAACACGAAAGGCTTCGGCGAAAAAATCGTCTCCATCCTGTTCAACGACAACATCGTTTCCTTCGACGAAGTCGTCAAGCGCGGTGTCGCGGGCATGCAGGAGTTGCCGGGAATCGGCCCGAAAAAGGCGGAATCGCTGGTCGAGTTTTCCCAGGAGCACATTGACAAACGCGTTCCCGTTGCTCCGGCTCCGAAGAAGCCTGCTCCCACACCACCGCCGGTGGATGCGCAGGAAGAAAACAATACCCTGATTTACACGTCACCCAGCCTCAAGAAAACCGCTCTCGACACAACCGCTCCGGAATTCCAGGCGGACGCCGCGGAACCCGGCACGAGCGAGGGCGAGGAAGAAGAACCGGTTGCCGCAACGGAAGACGCGGACGCCGTGACCGAAGACGTCTCCGCCGAGGATGCCGGCGGCGGGGAAGACGAGGAAGAGGAAGAAGAACAGGAACTGGGACTGGAAGCCCTGGCAGGTGTCGCCCCCTCCATCATAGACGCCCTGGCCTCCAATGGGTTCCAGACCATCGCCGAACTCTCGGTGTCCGCCGTGGAAGAATTGACGGCAATCGATGCCATTGAGGAAGAGACCGCTCAGGCCATCATCACACAGGCCAAATTGCTCATGGAGAAGTACGAAAACGTTTGAGGGGATGATTATGAGGAATTAAAATAACATCCACATCTCAGGAGGTTGCCTTTGGCTAAAATCAGGATTAACAAATTGGCGTTGGAGCTCAACGTCCAGAATGACCAGATCATCGACGAACTCAAGAAGAGAGATTGTCTCGTCAAAAACCACATGAGTTCGATCGATGAGGACATGGCCAATTCCATACGGGATCATTTTACCGAAAAACCGTCTGCTGCAGAGGGTGCCGGTAAAAAGAAAGCCACCGCCAGCAAGGCCAAAGCCACCAAGAAAGTAGCGGCCAAAACCGCCGTCAAGAAAAAGGCTCCCAGCAAAACCACCGCCAAAGCCGCCGACAAAGATAAAAAAGAAGGCGAGGAGAAAAAAACTCCGCAGCCCAAGACCGCCAAAAAGACCGAGGGCAAGGACGCTGCCAAGCCCCGCACCGCCGCAAAACCCGCGGCGCAACAGGGCAAGGATACCGCTATCAAAGAAAAAACGGAACAGGCAGCCAGGCCCTCCTCCCGGCCTAAAAAGAAAGGCTCCAATCACCATTCCCGTGCGGCCCAGCAGCCCGCAGCGATGGAGGATGCCGGACGCAAGCTGGGACTCAAGATCGTAAAAAAAGAGGACCTCGAAGAAAAAGAAGCCGCGGTCAAAAAAGACAAGGCGCGCGGCAAACCTCCGCAACCCAGCCGCAAGACGGAGCGCGAAGAAGAACGCACCCTGTCCAAACAAGCGGCCGCCGCCAAGGCAACCGCCCCCGTCGCCCCTGCGGTGCCGGAAGAAGAGCAGTTCGAAGTCATCCGTGTCATGGACACCACGCCATTGCGCGACCTGGCGGAAAAACTCAAGTGCACGCCCAACGATCTCATCAAGGATATGATGGGCATGGGCATCATGGCCACCATCAACCAAAGCCTTGATTTCGACATTGCCTTCAAGCTCGCCGACCAGCGCGGTTACGAAGTGGAACGCGTCACCCCCGAATCCGAACTGGGATTCGAGGACGAGGATGAAGCCGATCTTGATAAAGACCGGGTGCCGCGTCCGCCCATCGTCACCATCATGGGCCACGTCGATCACGGTAAAACCTCCCTGCTTGACACCATCCGCAAAACCAACGTCACCGAGTCGGAAAAAGGCGGCATCACTCAGCACATCGGCGCCTACCAGGCCAAGGTCAACGGCAAGCCCATCACGTTTCTCGACACCCCCGGCCACGAAGCGTTCACCGCCATGCGGGCACGCGGCGCGCAGGTGACGGACATTGTCGTGCTCGTGGTGGCGGCCGACGACGGCCTGAAGCCGCAGACCAAGGAAGCCATCCACCATGCCACGGCGGCGGGCACGCCTCTGGTCGTTGCCATCAATAAAATCGACAAACCCGACGCCAAACCGGAAGAAGTGAAGAAACAACTGGCCGATCAGGGATTGATCCCGGAAGACTGGGGCGGGCAGACCATCATCGCCGAAGTTTCCGCCAAAGAAGGCACCGGGCTCGACAACCTGCTGGAGATGCTGCTGCTGCAAGCGGAGATCATGGAATTGAAAGCCAACCCCGTGATCCGTGCACGCGGCACGGTGATCGAGTCGCACCTCGACAAGGGACGCGGTCCGGTCGCCACCATCATCGTCGAAAAAGGCCGCCTGCGTGTGGGCGACCCCTTCATCGTCGGCAACTACTTCGGTAAAGTACGCGCCCTGAGCAACGATCTCGGCAAACCCATCAGCGAAGCCACACTGGCCATGCCGGTGGAGGTGATCGGCATTCCGGAAGTGCCGGATGCCGGCGACAAGTTCATGGTGGTCAAGGATGAAAAGCGCGCCCGGCAGTTGAGCCAGCTCAAACTTCAGCGCCAGCGCGAAACCGTGTTGTCGGCGAAACCGCGCATCAGCATGGAAGACCTGCATCAGCAGATCGTCGAAGGCAAGATTCAGGAACTGAACCTGATCATCAAGGCCGACGTACAGGGTTCCATCCAGGCGGTGCAGGAAGCCGTCACCCGCGTCGGCACCGACAAGGTCCGTATCCAGGTCATTCACGATGCGGTCGGGGGCATCACGGAATCGGACGTGCTGTTGGCCAGTGCCTCCAACGCTATCGTCATCGGCTTCAACGTGCGGCCGACGGAACAGGCGGCGGCCATGGCCCAGCAGGAAAATGTCGATGTCCGCATGTACGGCATCATTTATGACGCCATCGAAGACATCAAGAAGGCCATGGAAGGCATGCTCGAACCGACGTTCAAGGAAAAAGTCACGGGACGGGCCGAAATCCGCGAAGTGTTCACCATCCCCAAAGTGGGCGTGGTGGCAGGCTGCCATGTGCTCTCCGGCTCGCTGGAGCGCAACCGCAAGGCGCGGCTGCTGCGCGACAACGTGGTCGTTTACGAAGGCAAGATCCAGACGCTCCGCCGTTTCAAGGAAGACGTCAAGGAAGTCGCTTCCGGTTACGAATGCGGACTCTCTCTGGAAAAATTTCAGGATGTGAAACAGGGCGATATCATCGAGCCGTTCGTGCTCGAAGAAGTCGCCCCGTAAGCGCGTTCAACGCCGCGCGCCCGTTGTAAGGGGTCGCCATGAAAGTGGGATGTTGCTCGATCAAACTGTACCTGCACGGCAACGGATCGCTGAAAGGCAAGCGCAAGGTCATCCGAGCCATCAAGGACCGGGTCAAAAACAAGTTCAACATCAGCATCGCCGAAGTCGGCGATCAGGATCTGCATCAAAGCATCCATCTTGGGGTGGCCGCGGTCAGTGAGGATGCCCAGTACGTGGAAGGGCAGATGCAGCAGGTGGTCACCTTCATCGACCACATGAACCTGGCCGAAATGACGGACTCGCACATAGAAATCATCAACCTCGGCAAAGGCTGATCCAGAAAAGCCGGGAAGCACACCATGTTTCGCTACAAACGGTCCGAACGGGTCCAGGAAGTGATCCTGGAAGAAATGTCGAAGATGATCCAGCACGAGTTGAAAGACCCGCGGATCGGATTCGTGACCCTGACCCGAATCCAGCTTTCAGACAACCTCAAACACGCCAAGGTGTTCGTCAGCATTCTGGGAGACGACACGGCGCGGCAGGACTCGCTGGAAGGCCTCAACAGCGCCAAAGGGTTCATCCGCAGCCAGCTGGGCAAACGGCTTTATCTGAAAGCCATTCCCGAATTTGATTTCAAGCTGGATACCTCCGGCGACCAGGTGGAGAAAATCACCCGGATCATCCGCGAAATCCACGAAAACGACGATGAATAACATCATCAACCTGTACAAGCCCTCCGGACCCACCTCGTTCGACATGGTGCGGTCGGTGCGCCGCTTGCTCCAGGTCAAGAAAGTGGGCCACATCGGCACCCTGGACCCCATGGCGGAAGGCGTTTTGCCCCTCTGCATGGGCCAGTCCACCCGCGTCATCCAGTTTCTGACTCCCCTGACCAAGGTCTATCGCGCCACCCTGACCCTGGGCACGAGCACCGACACGCAGGACGCCCAGGGGGTGGTGCTGGAAAGCCGCGACCCGTCCGCGGTGAGCGAAACGGACCTCACCCGCCTGCTGCTACAGTACGTGGGCCCGCAAAAACAGGTGCCTCCCATGTATTCGGCCAAAAAAAAGAATGGGATTCCCCTTTACAAATTGGCCAGAAATGGTATTACTATCGACAGAAAACCGGTGGATATCAAGATTTACGCCATCGAGTTTATCGAGAAAATCGGTCAGAGGGTCCACTTCCGCGTACACTGTTCCGCGGGGACCTATGTCCGCACCTTGTGTCATGATATCGGCGAAACGCTGGGGTGCGGCGCCCACATGTCGCACCTGATTCGGGAGAAGGTGGGCGAATTCGATTTGGAGTCTTCCCTGACTTTGGAAGAGTTGGAACTCGCCAAGGAACAAGGCAACCTTTCCACCAAACTCCTGCAAACGGAAACGGCTCTGGATTTCATGCCCGAAATCCAGGTTTATCCGGATCGAGTCCAATCCATTGCGCATGGCCGGGCCCTTTCTAAAGCCTGGGTGCGGCAATCTCCCAACCGGTTTGGACCGGGAATGAATTTCCGTGTGACGAATGAAGACAACCGCCTGGTGGCCATTGTCGAGCCCCTGGTGGATCAGGACCGGTTTCTGCGTATGGAACCGGATGATATTGCTTTTAAACTCAAACGCGTTTTGATTTGAGGCATTAAATAGTTGTTGGAGTGGCTGGAATGTTTTCGCAGTGGAAATTCGGCGGACGCACGACGCGGCCCGGCGCCTGAATTTTTTCTGCGAAAACATTCGGCACATCTCCGACAGCAAGGGGAACCATATAAGGAGGTGTCAGCAATGGCATTAACGAAGGAGAGCAAACAAAGCATCATCGAGAAGTACAAAGTAACCGATCAAGACACCGGGTCTTCCGAAGTGCAGATCGCACTGCTCACGGAGCGCCTCAATTACCTGAATGACCATTTCAAATCCCACGGGAAAGACCATCATTCCCGCCGGGGGTTGATCCGTATTGTCAACAGGCGGCGCAAGCTTTTGGATTATCTGAAACGAGAAGACCTGGAACGATATCAGAAGATCATTGAGGATCTGGGTATCCGACGCTAATTTTACTGGAGACAAGTGAATGCAAAAGAAGGTAGAGACCGTCTTGGACGGCAAAACCCTGTCGCTGGAAGCCGGATGGCTGGCCAAACAGGCCAACGGATCCGTTGTGGTCCGGCAGGGCGACACCATGGTCCTGGTCACGGCCACCATGGCATCGAGCGCCCGCGAAGGGATCGATTTTTTTCCGCTGACTGTGGATTACCGCGAACGCACCTACGCTGCGGGACGTTTTCCCGGCGGCTTTTTGAAACGGGAGGCACGGCCTTCCGATCCCGAAACGCTGATCTGCCGGTTGATCGACCGGCCCATCCGTCCCATGTTCGAGGATGGTTTTAAGAACGAAACGCAGATCGTCTGTTTCGTCATTTCCCACGATCAGGAAAACCCGGCGGACGTCACCGCCATCACCGGCGCTTCGGCGGCGTTGACCATTTCCGACATCCCGTTTCACACGCCCCTGGCGGGTGTGCGCGTTGGGCGTGACAAGGAAGGCAAATTCCTGGTCAATCCCAATCTGGAACAGATTCAGGAAAGCGATCTCAATCTGGTCATGGCCGGAACGGCGGACGCCATCGTCATGGTCGAAGCCGGCGCTCAGGAACTGGACGAGACCACCATGATTGAAGCTCTGGCCTTCGGCCACGAGCACATCAAGGCGCTGGTCCAAATGCAGGTGGAACTGCGTGACATGATCGGCAAAGAGAAGATCAAGATGGAAACCCCGGAGGTCAATGCTGAACTCCGCGACAAGGTCGTCGCCTTCCTCACCCCGGGCATGGAAAAAGTCATGCAGATCGGTGGCAAGCAGGAACGGCAGGACGCCACGGACCAGTTGAAAGAGTCCATGAAGGAACAGTTCAATCCGGAAGACGATGCAGATATCGCGGCGGATTTGAAAGGCTTTTTCAAGGACGTGGAAAAAAACGTCATGCGCAACCAGACCCTGGAAAAACAAGTCCGGGTGGACGGACGCAAGACGGACGAAATCCGGCCCATCACCTGCCAGACCGGCTTCGTGCCGCGGGCACACGGGTCTTCCATTTTCACCCGTGGCGAAACGCAGGCGCTGGTCACCACCACGCTGGGCACCGCGTCGGACGAGCAACGCATGGAAACGCTGGATTTCCGCGGCACCAAGACGTTCATGCTGCATTACAACTTCCCGGCATTCTGTACCGGCGAAGTGAAATTCATCTCCGGACCGGGCCGCCGCGAAATCGGCCACGGCATGCTGGCGGAACGGGGCCTGGCTCCAATGCTGCCGGACCGGGACACGTTTCCCTATACCATCCGCATCGTCTCCGACATTCTGGAGTCCAACGGATCGTCGTCGATGGCTTCGGTGTGTGGCGGCAGCCTGTCCCTGATGGACGCAGGCGTCCCCATCAAAAAACCGGTGGCGGGCATCGCCATGGGCCTCATCAAAGAGGATGACAAGATCGCCATTCTGTCGGACATCACCGGCACCGAAGATCACCTCGGTGACATGGATTTCAAGGTGGTGGGAACCGATGCCGGCATCACGGCCCTGCAGATGGACATCAAAGCCAGCGGCCTGACCAAGGAGCTGATGGCTCAGGCTCTCGAACAGGCGCGTGCAGGCCGCGTGTTCATTCTGGGCGAGATGACCAAAGCGCTGGACGCACCGCGCCCGCAGATGTCCAAGTACGCACCGCGCATCACCACCATGACCGTCCCGGTGGACAAGATCCGCGACGTCATCGGACCGGGCGGCAAGGTGATCCGCGACATCATCGACAAAACCGGTGTCTCCATCGATATCGTGGACAGCGGTCTGGTGACCATTGCCTCGGCGGACGAAGCCGCCGCCCAGAAGGCGATCGGCATCATCCAGAACCTCGTGCAGGATGTCGAAGTCGGCAAGATTTACATGGGCAAGGTGAAGAAGATCATGGACTTCGGTGCCTTCGTCGAAATCTTTCCGGGTACCGACGGACTGGTTCACATCTCGCAGATCTGCGACCGCCGCATCAAGCAGGTCAACGATGAAATCTCCGAAGGAGATGAAATCGTGGTCAAGGTCATCGACGTGGACCGCAACGGTAAAGTCAAGCTGAGCCGCAAAGAGGCCATGCGCGACGAAGCCGCCGCGGCACTGCGGTAATCGTTCGACACCTCATCAAACAGAAAACGGGTTCATGGCACACGCCATGAACCCGTTTTTTATTTACAGCTTTGCTTCTCCCGCATTCATTGCGCCCACACGCAAAGCCGTCCCCCTTTAATGACCCCTCCCCTTACCAAGGAGGCCTTTGCATAAGTGGGGTAAAACCACGACATCGATTCTTCATCGCCTGCGGCTCTTCAGAACGACAACCCAACCTGACGTGTCATTCTGAGCGTCAGCGAAGAATCTATGTTTTTATTTTGCTGCACGCCGCGCGCCTCAAAACTCCAGCTTCCAGTCCCGGATGCGCTCCAGCGCATCGTGCCGGGTCAGGTCGTAGTGGATCGGCGTGACGCTGATGTAGTTCTCCCGCACCATCTCGCAATCGGTGCCCGCTTCCACTTCCATGAACACCATCTCTCCCGCCAACCAGTAATAGATGTTATTGCGCGGATCGACGCGCTTGTCGAATTTTTCAATGACACGCGACTTGCCTTGCCGGGTCACCGCCACGCCCTGTATTTGATCACGCGGCACGGCGGGAATATTGACATTCAACGACACGCCTTCCGGCAATCCTTTTTCGATCACCAGCGGATACAACTTGCGGATGAACTCCGTTGCCACGCTGAAGTCCCGGCTCTCCCAGGAGTCCAGCGACACGGCGATGGCAGGCAGGCCCATGGTCGCCGCTTCGGTGGCGGCCGAAACGGTACCGGAGTAAATGATGCTCGTGCCCATGTTGCCGCCGTGATTGACACCGGAAACCACCAGATCGGGAGGTTCCTCCAACAGCTCGGTGACGGCGATCTTCACGCAGTCCGCCGGAGTGCCGGTGACCGCGTAACCGATCAGCCCGTGTTCCTGGTCTTTCACCGCATGCGCCTTCAACGGCTGGGCCAGCGTGATGGCATGGCCGACGGCGCTCTGCTCGCTCTCCGGCGCCACGATCAGCACCTCGGTCAGCGGCGACAACTCCCGCCACATGGACTGAAGGCCGGCGGCATAAAACCCATCGTCATTGGTCAGAATAATCATAAGCAAAAAAAACAGGCGGAGCCCACGGGTTCCGCCTGCCAGCAAGCAAGAGGTCTTCTAAAGAAGCTCTTGGATGTTCAGTTGTGTTTCTCGAAATATTCCTGCGACTCTTTCGGGCCGGGCTTCATGCCGTCTTTCCCCTGGTTCCAGTTGGCCGGGCACACTTCGCCGTTCTTTTCATGAAACTGCAAGGCATCCAGCATGCGAATGGCTTCATCGATGTTGCGGCCCAAAGGCAGGTTGTTGATGAGCTGGTGCTGCACCACGCCGTCCTTGTCGATCAAAAACAAGCCGCGAAACGCGATGCCCCCTTCGGCCAGAACGTCGAAAGACGCGCTGATGTTTTTATCCAGATCCGCAACCAGCGGGTAACCGATATTGCCCAGACCGCCTTTTTTACGGTCGGTGTTGCGCCAGGCCAGATGCGAAAAATGACTGTCGATGGAAACACCCAGCACTTCGGCATTGCGCTTTTTGAAGTCGTCGATCTTGTCGCTGAACGCGATGATTTCCGTCGGGCAGACAAAGGTGAAATCCAGCGGGTAAAAGAAGAGGATCACGTATTTTCCACGGTAGTCCGAGAGTTTGATCTCCTTGAAGCTCCCATCCGGCATGACGGCTTGAGCAGTAAAATCGGGGGCTTGCTTTGCAACTAATGTCGCCATGTTTGACTCCTCTTTCTAAAAATGTTGGGTAAAAAAGATATTAATGTAGCACAAACGTTTGTGTGTCTTCAAATTCGGGCATGGGCGGATTGTAAGGACGTCCGGCGGACCCCGACCCGGCTTCAGGGCAGCACAGGGATCGCCTTGACAGGCTTTCCGGCTCCACCTAAAATGAGAAAGCTCTTGATATTGCTAGAGCCTATTGGGTTTTCTGGAATGTGGCGTCGCTTGCAAGTTTTAGATGCCCCTGCCTCTCCAAAGTTTCAAAAAATGAAATCGAACCTCGTTCAAAATAAATTGAAACTGGCCATTCTACTGACCTCCCTCGTGCTGGTCGCAGAGGTCGTTGGCGGCATCCTGGCCAACAGCCTGGCCCTGCTCGGTGACGCCGCCCACATGCTCACTGACGTCTTCTCGCTCAGCCTCAGCTGGCTGGCGCTCAAAATTGCCGATCGACCGGTCACCGATACCAAAACCTACGGCTACCACCGGATGGAGATCTTCGCCGCCCTCTTGAACGGTATCTTATTGTTTACAATGGCTTTATGGATTCTCTGGGAGGCCTTCGAGCGGTTCCAGTCGCCGCAGCCGGTGCACACGCCGACGGTCATGGCCGTGGCGCTGTTGGGGCTGGCCACCAATCTCTGCGTGGTGTATTTCCTGAAAGACTCCGTCGGCCACGGCCACCATCACGACCTCAACCTGAAAGGCGCGTTCTATCACGTGCTGGGCGACACCCTGGCCTCGGTGGCGGTGCTGCTGGGCGGCGTGGTCATGTGGTACACTCAATGGTACGTTCTGGATGTCGCCATCGCCGCGCTGATCTCCCTGATTCTCATGTGGGGCGCGCGGTCCATCATCGCCGATTCGGTCCACATCCTGCTCGAAGGGGTGCCGCGCGGCATCTCGCTGAAAGACGTGGAGCGGGAATTGACGTCGATCCCGGCGGTGGAAGACATTCACGAACTGCACGTGTGGTGCATCTGCTCGAACATCTACGCACTCAGCACGCACGCATTGGTGAACAACAGCAAAGTCACTCAGGTGGAAGATACCTTGAAGGAAATAAAAGTCTTGCTGAAAGACCGGTTCAACATCACCCACTCGACCATCCAGTTTGAGTTCAGCCCGTGCAGTGCGTCCGAAGCTTTGTGTGATATGAAACACTGAACGGTCTGCCATGAAACTCGTCTTTTTGGGAACGGGCACCTCCACCGGCGTGCCCACCGTCTGCTGCCGCTGCGAGGTCTGCCTCTCCACCGACCCGCACAACAAACGCCTGCGCGCCTCGGTGATGGTGCAGAACGACGGCTTCAACCTGTTGATCGACACCTCCACCGACCTGCGCCAGCAGTGCCTCAATAACGATATCGACCGCATCCACGCCGTGCTCTACACGCACCACCATGCCGACCATGTGCACGGCATCGACGAGCTGCGCGTCTTCAACTTTTTCCACAAAACCGTCATCCCCTGTTACGGCAACGCCATGACGCTGGAAGCCATCCGGCGCAACTTCAATTATATCTTCAACGGCCACAAGCCGATGGGCGGCGGCATCCCGCAACTCGACCCCATCGTCATCGAACCGGAACCGTTCGAACTGGGCGGCCTCACCATTCAGCCGGTGGACATCACCCACGGCAACATGACCATCCTCGGTTACCGCATCAACGACGTCGCGTATGTGACCGACTGCTCCGGCATTCCGGATGCCAGCCGCGAAAAACTGGAAGGACTGGAGGTCTTGGTGCTGAACGCACTGGGGTTCGATCCGCACCCGACGCATTTCTGCCTGGACGACGCGTTGAAGGCGATCGACATGCTGAAGCCCAAACGGGCGATCCTGACACACATCAACCACAAGTTCGACCACGCGACGGTGAACCGGGCCCTGCCGGAAAATGTGGAGTTGGCTTACGACCGGATGGAGATTGAGGCCTGATCAATCCAGGTCGAAATCGCGGAGGGGTTTGGGACTGTCCTTGTCCACGTGTTTCTGCGCTTCCTTGAACTTCTCATCGAGCAGGCGGGAGCGGTCTTTCTCGATTTCGTTCTGTTTTTTGAAAAGCGTTTCCGCTTCCTTGCGGTGCTGGTCGAGGCCCTTGACCATGTCCGACAGGGACGACATCGTCTTTTTCTTTTCCTCTTTCCAGACGACTTCCCCGGTCTTCTGGTCCACCTGCAGCTTGGCTTCGCAGCACGGACATAGAATTTCAAGTTTGTTGCTCATACAAGGCCTTTGACGTTCTACGTTTTAAATGGCTCCAACAGGAAAAGTATAGCAAAAGGCCGGGGCACTGAAAAGGGACCGGGGGATTAAAATGGCATTGGCAAGTCCCGCAGCCTTGCCTACAATGAACGGGTTTATTCACGGAGACCCTCATCCATGGCCGCCAAAGGATACTTCATCACCGCCACCGACACCGGCATCGGCAAAACCGTGGTCACAGCGGCCCTGCTCGCCCTGTTGCGCCAGCACGGGCAAAACGCGGGCTTCATCAAACCGGTCGAGACCGGCGTGGACACTCATTGCAGTTCGTCCGCCAACTCCGACGCCAAATTCCTGCTGGAGTGTTCCGGCCTCGACGAACCGTTGGAGGCCATCTGCCCGCTGCGGCTCAAAACCCCCGCCGCGCCCTACCAGTCCGCCGAGATCGAGAACATGGAAATCGATCCCGCCGCGCTGGTCGCAGCGTGCCGCAGCCTGGCGGCGCGCTACCATCCTTTGCTGGTGGAAGGTGTCGGCGGACTGCGTGTGCCCATCACGCCGCATTATCATGTGATCGACCTGATCGAGGAACTGGGTTTCCCCGTCATCCTCGTCGCCGGATTCCAGTTGGGCACGCTCAACCACACCCTGCTCAGTCTCGACGCGCTCCATGCCCGCGGTATTCCGGTCAAAGGCGTGATGTTCAGCGACCGCAAGCAGGACGGGCTGACGGATGTCGAAGCCCTGCAACCCGCCCTCGTCTCGCATCTGTCGAAAACGCCGGTGCTGGGCAGAATCCCGTTCATCGAGGACCTGTCCACCGACAGCTTCACCCCGCACCTGTTGGCGCATCTGGAACAGATGATCAACCTGCCCGCCCTGCTCGATGGCTGACACGCCTAAAACCGGCGCACCCGACCTGAACGGCGCGCGCGTGCTGGTGACGGGTGCCGGGGGATTCATCGGTTCGCACCTGATCGAAGCTCTGCTCGCCCAAAACTGCACGGTGCACGCACTGGTGCGCAGCCTTCACCGCGCACACGAACTCGACGCCGACGGCGTCCACGTCCACACGGGCGACCTGCTGGAGCCTGCCAGCTACCGCGAGTTGTTGGGCCAGGTGGACGTGGTGCTCCACGCGGCAGGCACGGTGCGGGCACGTTCTCTTTCCGATTTCAACCGCAACAACGTCAGCGCCTGCACGCATCTGTACGAAGCCTGCCTCGCACACGGCAGGCAGATCCGGTCCATCGTGCACCTCAGCAGCATCGCCGCCTCCGGTCCGTCCCCCATCGATGCGCCGATCGACGAAGCCGCTCCCTGCAATCCGGCTTCCGGCTACGGTCATTCCAAGCTGGCGGGAGAGGTGATCGCCCTCACCTTTTCGCGATTCCTGCCCATCGTCGTGCTGCGTCCACCTGTCGTGTACGGCGAACGCGATAAAAATCTGCTCGATTACATCAAGCTGATCCATAAAGGCTGGAATGTGCACATCGGTCGCAAGGAAAAAATTCTGTCGTTGATTTATATCGACGACCTGGTGCGCGCCATCCTGCTTACAGCCGCGCAACCGCCCTCCACGCACCGGGTGCTGTTCGTCACCGACGGCGAATGTTACTCGTGGGACCGGGTGGCCGAGGCGGTGATGGAGATCTTGAACGTGCGCGCGCGGCGCGTCGTCATTTCCCAAACCGCGCTCACGGCGCTGGCGTTTCTGTCGGAAACCGTTTCGAAATTCAGCAAAGAACCGCCGCTGCTCGACCGGCAGCGCGTGCGCGACATCGACCAGGGCGCGTGGACCGCATCGCCGCAACGTTTTTTTGACACGTACGGATTTCGCCCGCAGTATGATTTGCAGGAAGGGCTGACCCGCACCCTCGACTGGTACCGCAAAAATCGCTGGTTGTAATCGAAGAGGAGGCCGCATGCAATCCGATTCCCAAACCCCGCCGCTGCAACCCATCACCGAAATCGCCGCCCGCCTGGGCATCGGCGACGCCGACCTCGTGCCTTACGGCCACACCAAGGCCAAGGTGCGCCTGAGCGTGCTGGAGAAACACCCGCCGAAGGGCAAACTGATCCTCGTCTCGGCCATCACCCCCACCGCCGCCGGAGAAGGCAAGACCACGACCACCATCGGCCTGGGCCAGGGGCTGGAAAAACTGGGCCAGCGGGTGTGCCTCGCCCTGCGCGAGCCGTCGCTGGGACCGTGCCTCGGCATGAAAGGCGGCGCCACCGGCGGCGGCCAAAGCCAGGTGCATCCGGCGGACGAGATCAACCTCCACTTCACCGGCGATTTCCACGCCGTCACCGCCGCCAACAACCTGCTTTCGGCCATGCTCGACAACCGCATCTACCACGAAGGCATGAGCCAGATCGATCCGCGCCGCATCCAGTGGCGGCGCGTCATGGACATGAACGACCGCGCCCTGCGCCACATTGTGCTCGGTCTGGGCGGCGTGTTGCAGGGTGTGCCGCGCGAAGGGGGATTCGACATCACCGCCGCCTCAGAGATCATGGCCATCCTGTGCCTGGCTGAAAACTTTGACGACCTTAAAAAACGGCTGGCGCGCATTCTCGTCGCCTTCACCCACAACGACGAACCGGTGACCGCCGACTCGCTCCACGCCACCGGCGCCATGACGGCGCTTCTTAAAGACGCACTCATGCCGAACCTCGTGCAATCGACCGAAGGCGTGCCCGCGTTCATCCACGGTGGACCGTTCGCCAACATCGCCCACGGCTGCAACTCGGTGATCGCCACCAAGATGGCCATGGGGCTGGCCGACTGGGCGGTGACGGAGGCGGGATTCGGCTTCGATCTCGGCGCGGAAAAGTTTTTCGACATCAAGTGCGTGAGCGCGGGACTCGACACCGCCGCCGTGGTGCTGGTCGCCACCTGCCGCGCCCTCAAGATGCACGGCGGCGCAAAGAAGGACGAGTTGACGTCCCCCGACCCGGAACGGTTGGCGAAAGGGCTGGTCAACCTCGACCGCCACGTGGAGAACATCAAACGCTTCCGCGAGCCGCCGATCGTCTGCCTCAACCGCTTCGACACCGACACCGACGCCGAGATTCAGATCGTGCGCGAACACTGCGAAAACAAACTGAAGGTGCCATTTGCGGTGAGCGATCATTTCGCGAACGGTGGCGACGGGGCGGTGGAATTGGCCAAGGTGGTGATGCAACACGCGGAGAAAACTCCCGATCCGTTTCACCCGCTCTATGACTGGACGGAAGACATCCCAACCAAAATCTGGAAGGTGGCGCATGGCATGTACGGCGCGGAGAAGATCGAGTACAGCAAAAAAGCCCAGCGCGATCTGAAAAGCCTGGAGAAATGGGGTTACGACAAACTACCGGTGTGCATCGCCAAAACGCAGTCGTCCTTGTCCGACGATCCCAAGCTGTACGGCCGGCCTCTGGGATTCACCGTGACGGTGCGGGAGATTTTACTGTCGGCGGGCGCGGGATTCGTCATCCCGGTGACGGGCGAGATCATGCGCATGCCCGGCCTGCCAAGGAATCCGCAGGCGGAGCACATCGACGTCGTCGATGGACATATTGAGGGGATTAAATAAACGGCAAACCAACACATAGATTCTTTTCTTCGCCCAGAATGACACCGATGCAGTCCGGAAAGGCAACCCCACCCCAACCCTCCCCTTGGTAAGGGGAGGGGGCAAAGTGGTTGTCTATCTTTATCGAGAGCTTGACTCATGTCATTCTGAGAAGCCGCAGGAGGAACAGTCATTCCCGCATCCTGGCCTGTCACTCTGGAGTGCCGCAAGGGGAGAAGGAACTTTTAATACACCCTCTCCCTGGATGGGAGAGGGCTGGGGTGAGGGTGAACGATGAGATTCCCTTGTGCGGACACAGGTCTAAGCCCTAGACCGTGAACGCATGGAAGAGATTGAATGATACGTATGCCCGGAGTGGAACCACATAAAAAGAAAACAGAGATCCTTCACTTCGTTCAGGATGACAGACTTTGGTTTGGCCTGTCATTCTAAGGAGCCGCAGGTGACGCAGAATCTATGTTTTGTTTGCAAAAAGGCACATCACTCAAAATACGCGGCGCCGCTTTCCGGGGTTTCGTACACTTCCACGCGCTTGACGCGGGCGTGCTGTTTGTCGATCGACGCTTCCAATTGCTGGAACAGCCAGCGCGCGATGTTCTCCGCCGACGGGTTCTGCGTGTCGAACGGCGGCACTTCGTTGATGTTCTGGTAATCGAGTTTCGAGAGATAGTCGTCCACCCTCTTTTTCAATTCGACGAAATCGATGCCGACGCCGATCTCGTCCAGTTCCTCCGCCTCCACAGTCACGCTCGCCGTCCAGTTGTGACCGTGCAGGTTTTCGTACTGGCCGTCGTAACCGCGTAGCTGGTGCGCGGCAGAGAACCGGGTGGTGATATAGACTTCGTACATTCAGACCTCGCTCAACACGTCGTGGATGCAGTCGCGCGCCGTGGTCACCATCGACCGGATGGTTTCGGGATCGATGACCAGCGGCGGGATGAAATAAACGACGTCACCCAGGGGACGCAGGAACAGCCCGCGCTGCAACGCCTTTTTATAGATTTGATACCCCACCCTCTGCGTCATGGGGAACTTCGCCAGCGTGTCGCGATCGCGCACCAATTCGCACGCGCCGATGAGTCCCGTCTGCCGGAACTCGCCGCACCACGGCAACTCCTTTAACATTTCTCCGCATTCTTTCAGGGTGGCGATACGCTCCTTGAGCGCGTCCCAGAATCCGTCTGCGGCGAACAGCTCAAAGGTGGCGTTGGCGGCGGCGCAGGCCAGCGGGTTGGCGCTGTAACTGTGGCTGTGGATGAACAACTTGAACGTGTCGTGATCGCCGTAGAACGCCTGGTAGATGCGGTCTTCGGTGAGCGTCGCCGCCAGCGGCAGGTAACCGGAAGTGATGCCCTTCGACAGGCACAGGAACGTCGGTTTGTGGCGCAGTTGTTCGGAGACGAACAGCCCTCCGGTACGGCCGAAGCCGACCGCGACCTCATCGTAAATCGTGTGCACGCGCAGGGTCTCGCAGGTGGCTTGCAGTTTTTCCAGATACACCGGCGGGTACATCTTCATCCCCGCCGCGCCCTGCACTAAGGGCTCGACGATGACGGCGGCGATGTTCTGGTGTTCTTCCACCAGCGCCTTCTCCATGGGCTCGAAACACTCGGCCTTGCAGGTGTCCCGCGTGAGGCCGTAGGGACAGCGCAGGCAGTCGGGTCCTTCCACCTCAAGGTTGTCCATCAGCACCGGCTCGAAGCGGTTGCGGAACAGGTCGATGCCGGACACGGAGAGCGCGCCCAGCGTTTCGCCGTGGTACGCGCCTTTCAAATAGACGAAGCGCTTTTTCTCCGGCTTGCCCGTCTGCGCCCAGAATTGCAGGCTCATCTTGAGCGCCACCTCCACCGAAGTGGAACCGTTGTCGGAGAAAAAAACTTTGCTGAGATTCGGCGACGACCATTCGATCAATTTGTGCGCCAGATCGACGGCGGGCTGGTGCGTGATGCCGGCGAACATGACGTGCGCCATCTTCTGCAACTGATCGGTGATGGCCTGATTGATATGGGAATGGTTGTGGCCGAACAGGTTGACCCACCACGACGCGATGCAATCCAGGTAGCGGTTGCCTTCGCGGTCGTACAGGTGCAAGCCTTCCGCACGGTCGATCAACAACGGCGGCTCCGCTTCGTGATCCTTCATCTGCGTGCACGGATGCCAGATATAATGGAAATCGCGGATCAGGTCTTCGTCGCGTTGGGTTGTGGAGCGCGGCAGTGTCATACCAGGATATTCCTTCGCACACTATGACTCATGTGTGGCGTTCATAAAAAATCATCAAACCTCATTCACAAACCGTAACGCGCCGGATCGAACTCGGCGATCCGGTCCGGCATCTCTCCGGTCACCATCCCGGCCATGTAGTCGGCCTGATTGGGCGTCAACAGGATGCCGTTGCGGAAGTGTCCGGTGGAATAAAACAGGTTGTGGAATCGGCTGCTGGCTCCCATGACCGGCATGCGGTCCTCGGCGGCGGGACGCAGCCCCGCCCAGGTTTCGATGAGCGGCGCGTCTTTCAGGGCGGGCAGGATCACCGCTGCGCGGTCGATGATGGCTTGAATGACGTCGTCCTGAATCAACCCGTCGAAGCCCCGGTCTTCCATGGTCGAACCCAGCACCATGCCATTGCCCTGCCGCCACGGCGCGATGTAGGTGCACAGACCGTGGATGGTGTACGCCAGTGTCAGGTCATCGACATCGACGCGGCACATCTGGCCCTTGATCGGGCGCACGGGCAGGGAAACGCCGAGCACGCTGCCCAGTTGCTGCGACCAGCTTCCGGCGGCCAGCACAAACCGTTTGCCTGTCACCTCGCCTGTGTCGGTGACGGCGGCGAACAGCTCTGAGTCGTCGCGGCGGAAGCCGGTGACATTCGCCGTCTCCACCGTCACGCCGAGTTTCGCCGAAGCCGCCGCCAGCGCATCGTGCAGTTGCCGGTTGTTGACCTGCGCTTCGCCGACCCAGATGCAGGCGCCGACATGCGGCGACAGGTGCGGCAGTTTTTCACGGACGGTGGCGGGGGACCAGACGGCGTGCGGAACGTTTTCCTCTTTAAAAAATTGCAGGCGTTCGTCCCACTGCTCGCCGATGGAGTTTTCCGGCATGATGGAGCCGTCCGTGGACAGGTACACCCCGATACCGCTCACGGCGGAAACGTCCCGGATGAAATCGGGATACTTGTCCAGCGACTCGCGGCAAAAATGGAAAAAACGGTTGGCCTCCCGGCACTCGCAGAATGGGGCCAGCATGCCCGCAGCGGCGCGCGAGGCGGCCAGAGAGTGCATGGGATCGCCCAGCACCACGACGCTCCAGCCGGGGCGGGCCTGCTTTATTTTGAAGGCGATGCTGTGGCCGATGACCCCGGCGCCGACGATCACCACGTCGTTGTGCGACATCTGCGTTTATCCCTGTTCCTGATTCGGTTTCAGCGCCCATTGTATACGACTTTTCAAGGGCAGACCATAACAAGACCCCGGCGTTGTATGGATTCCGGAAAAGGGCGGCCTGAGGATGAGGCGGGAGTTTCCTTGAATTGACAGCGCGGGATGTGGTACTTTTTGAAGTGTCTCCGTATTCCTTCCCAGCTTTCCGAAACCTTCGGTTTTGAATGGTTGTGGCGGTACGGCAAGGAATTCTCATCACGATTTTTTCAGGGTGGACCATGTCAGAAAAATCCGAACAGACCGAAACACAGACCCCGAAAGCTTCCGACCGCATTGAACCGATGCTGGCTCACCTGAAGGTGGACGGCCCGCAGGTTGACTTTGACCGCATTCGTAACCACTTCAATCAATTGTGGGAGTTTGAAGACGGCGACACGCTCTCGGAGGAAGAACAGTACTTCACCACCCTCGGGCTGTTCATCTACACCTGTCACAATGCCCTCGACGATTACAACATCAACCTGATCAAGTCGCGCAAAATCATCACCGAAGCCTTGACGGCCTGGAAAGCGCCGGAAACCGATGCCCAGGTGGCGGAAGAAAAAGCTACGGACAACCCCTTCAAGGCGTTTGTGGACAACAACGCGCCGCGTATGGAGGATTACTTCAGCTGGCGGCATTTCCAGATGGAAACCAAAAAGGCGAGCGAAACGGAATGGCAGTTCAAGATGAAGGCCTGCTGGTTCCACAGCTTCTTCATCCGGTTCGGACGATCGGACTACATTGAAACCGCCTGCAACTTCGACCGCATCCCGGCGGAAGCCCGCACCGACTACGCGACCCTGAAATTGAACAATACCTTCTCGAAGCTGGGCACGTTCTGCCAGTTCCGCTACACCCCGGGCCAGGACGACTAGCCCGCGACACGGCTGCGGCCTCCCCACTTCCGGGCATCCCGGGCGGCTTCCCTCCCGGCGTCAACCCAGTATGCCTTCGACCTTGTCGATGAACATCGCCCTACAAAGGCGAGTGCCCCCATAAAAAAATGCCGGCTCCCTAAAGGGAAGCCGGCTTTTTTTTCCTGGCAAACTGCGTGTTCGAATCTGGGTTGGAATGTGCGTTCAGAAAATACGCAACAACTTGCGAAGGATCTCCTCCACCTTGCGTACCTTGACAACTCGATCCGGGGAGTCAATCTGCACTGCCGCGCCACCTCCGCAACGGCCCATGCACCGTGAGGTCCCTACCTGCCCCATCATTTCGGGATGTTGCCGAAAATGGCACTGCAAGGTACGCAACACACTTTTCGACCCCCAGGCTCTGCAGCCCGGCCCTTGGCAAACCTTTATCGATTTATCCCGACTCATCATGGGAAGACCGCCTCCCTCAATCAAAGATTTTGAAATTCATTATCAAATTCACTCCTTTATTATTAACGGAATTGAGAACGAATGTCAACAAGATCCCAACATTTTTTCAACATAATTATAAAGTCATTTAAATATAATAACTTACGAGGGTCCATGGGGGCGTAATCAGGGCCTCAAATGGGGGTTGGAGTTGGTTTGGGACGACTCTATACGGAGGGGAAGTCTATAAAAGGAGGCAATGAAAAAGCGCCCGGAGAGTACTCTCCGGACGCCGTAATTCATACAAGTCTGACTGTTGTGTGAGGAGGGACCTTTGTGAGAAATGCCTATTCCGTTTTCATGTGCTCGGTCAGGTAGTTCTGAATGCCCACATCCTGGATGCGCTGGAACTGAGTTTCCAGCCAGTCGCAACCTTCTTCCGACTCCACGAGAATGCCGTCCAGGATTTCCTTGGTGCCGAAGTCGTTTTTGTCCAGGCACAGCCGGATGTGTTTTTTCAGGTTGTCCACGTGTTTCTTCTCATACTTATACTCACTTTGCAGTTGCTCCTCGCAGTTCTTGCCCACAGGAACTTCATCATAGCGGGCCATGTTGGGGGCGCCTTCCAGATACAAAATGCGATCGATCAATTGAGCGGCGTGCTTCATTTCGCTCATCGACTCTGCCTTGCTGTGCTCGGCCAGTTTTTCGTACCCCCAGTTTTCCTGCATCTTGTAATGCAGGTAGTAAATGTTGATTGCGGTCAGTTCCGCAGTCAGGAGTTCATTGAGTGCGTCGATGACTTTTTTATCACCTTTCATGATCGCTCTCCTTCAACGTTTAAGGTTTAAAATGTGGTTCCTTCGGTTCGGGTCAGAACTTCCGCTCCATCCTCGGTGACCAGAATGGTGTGTTCGAATTGTGCAGACAGCGAGCCGTCCAACGTGACCGCGGTCCAGTTGTCATCCAGGATCCGCAGTTGGCGGCCGCCCATGTTGACCATGGGCTCGATGGTGAACGTCATTCCCTGCTTCAACTCCATGCCCTGTCCAAACTGGCCGAAGTGAAGCACCTGGGGTTCATCGTGAAATTTGATGCCGATTCCGTGTCCGCAAAACTCGCGCACCACGGAATAGCCCTGCTTCTCAACATACTGTTGAATGGTGGCGCCGATATCACCCAGCCGCGCACCTGGCTTCACCACGTCGATGGCCTTGTGCAGGGCGATCTTGGTGGCCTCGGTCAGCTTGGCCGCGTTTTTCCGGGGCGATCCGACAAAAAACGTCTTGTTGGTGTCGCCATGATACTTGTCCACAATGGTGGTGATGTCGAGATTGACCAGGTCCCCATTGCGCAGCTTGCGGTCGGAGGGGATGCCGTGACACACCTCATCGTTGACCGATGTGCAGATGCTCTTCGGGAATCCCCGGTAGTTCAGAGGTGCCGGGATCGCTCCCTTCTTGATGATGTAGTCGTGACAGATCCGATTGAGCTCGTCCGTCGTCACGCCGGGCTTGATGTACGGTTCGATCATCACCAACACTTCGGCGGCGAGTTGCCCGGTCACCCGCATCTTTTCGATTTCTTCATCCGTTTTAATGGAGACCATGTGTGTATCCAAACTCCTTTAAGGCGCGGACGTCATCGCGCCAGCGCTCTTTCACTTTAACGAATAGATTGAGGAATACCTTGTTGCCGAGCCGCCGCTCGATTTCTTCACGCGAGTGGGTGCCGATCTTCTTGAGCAAAGTCCCCCCACTGCCAATGACGATCTTCTTTTGAGATGCTTTTTCTACGAAAATGGTTGCATCAATCACCAACATTCCGCGTTTTCCTTCCCGCAGGCTCTCCACCAGCACCGCCACCGCATAGGGAATTTCCATTGCAGTCAGCTTGAACACTTTTTCGCGAATGATTTCCATTATCAGAAATTCCTCCGGCGCGTCGGTGATCATGTCTTCCGGGAAATAGCGCGGGCCTTTTGGCAGGTGTTTGAGCAGCACCTGCTCCAGCAGTTTCAGTCCATCCGACTTCAATGCCGAAATGGGCACGGTTTCGATGAACGTCTCCTTCGCGTTCACCGCGCCCGTCAATTCCAGAATGCGCGCCTTCGGGATCAGGTCGATCTTGTTGATCACGAGAATTTTCGGCGTGCGCGACTGCTGCATCGATTCCAGCACAAACGCGTCCTCGTCGCCGAACCCCTGGCGGGCGTCGATCATGAACAGGATCAGGTCCACATCGCCGTAGGTGCTGAGCGAGGTTTTGACCATCACTTCGTTCAGCTTGCGCGTGCTTTTGTGGATGCCTGGCGTGTCCATCAGGATGATCTGCCCGCCCTCCAGATGGCAGATGCCGGTGATTTTGTTGCGCGTGGTCTGGGGCCGCCACGACATGGCGGCGATCTTTTCGCGAACCAGCCGGTTCAGCAGCGTCGATTTGCCGACGTTGGGCTTGCCGATCAGGCTCACATAACCGGACTTGAATCCTGGGTCGTTGGTGGTGATGTTGTGGTCACTCCTTGAGAAAATGCGGGCTATACGCCGAAAACGTTAGATTGTATTATAGGTGAAACCAGAAACCAAGTCGTTAAAGTAATGGACCCGATCGGCCTCTACATTCACATTCCTTATTGCCTGCACAAATGCGGCTACTGCGATTTCAACTCGCATCCGGAAAATGCGGCGGAGCGGGAGGTGTATGTGCCGACCCTGATCGATGAAATACGGCATTACGCGCCCCGGTTGCAAGGCCGCCGGGTGGGCACGATTTTCTTCGGCGGCGGCACCCCCACCACCCTGCCGGCGGGCGATCAGATCCGCATCCTCAAAGCCTGCAAACGCCATTTCGAGGTGATGGACGACGCCGAGATCACCACCGAAGCCAACCCCTCTACCGTCGAAACGGAAAATCTCAAATGCCTGCGTGCCGCCGGCATCAACCGCCTCAGCGTCGGCGTGCAATCGTTCGACGCGGACGAGTTGAAAGCTCTCGACCGCGTCCACAGTGTCGAAGAGATCCACCAGACGGTCGAACGGGCGCGCACCGCCGGATTCGACAACCTGTCGCTCGACCTCATGTTCGCCCTGCCGGGGCAGACGCGGGAACGCTGGCAGGACAATCTGGAACAAGCCATCGCCAAGAATCCGGAACACCTGTCCACCTACAACCTGACCATCGAGCCGGGCACGGCCTTCCACAAACTGCACGAAGCGGGGCAACTGACCCTGCCGGAGGACGACTTTCAGCTGGAATTGTACCAATACACCATCGAACGGTTGCAGCAGGCGGGCTACGACCATTACGAGATATCCAACTTCGCCCGCCCCGGCCGCGAAAGCCGCCACAATATCATTTACTGGGAGAATGGCGACACCCTCGGCCTCGGCGCAGGCGCCTCGTCCTACCTGGACGGCGTGCGCTTCAAAAATTTCAACACACCGGCTCATTACATCGACCGTGTCAAAACAGACGGTCACGCCGTGCAGACCGAAGAAACCCTCGACGCCCGCCGCGCCATGGGCGAAACGCTGATGCTCGGCCTGCGCTTGAAGCGCGGCGTCAGCATCCCGAAGTTCGAACGGCGCTTCGACGTGCCGTTCAGCCGGGTGTACGGCCCGGTCCTCGAACGCCTGCTGAAACAAGATCTCATTTTGATGCAGGGCGATCGCCTGGCCTTGTCGCCCCGGGGCCTGTTTCTCGCCGACTCGGTCATTCTCGAATTCATCGAATGAACCATTCCAATACAACAACTGAGTTTTAAGGATGGATGCTCCGGACAATATTGAGTCAAAAGAGTTTTTTAATGAATTGAATAAGGTTTGCTACAGGAATTTAAAATGAAAAAATTTGTATTAGTTTTTGCAATAGTTGGTTTTCTTTTAGCTATAGTATTTTCTCTATTCCACTTTGCGGCTTTAAACTCTGCCCCCTTGGGAGGGTTTGGGTTTATTTTGTATATTTTTTTCTTTCCAGCCTCTATGGGTTCTATAGGAGCCTCTTCAGAAGATTCAATTGTTTTTTTAATACTTTTCTCTGCCTTCCTTAATTCTATTTATTATTCCATATTGGGTTCTTTATTGTGGTATGGATTGAATAAAAGCCGACCGGTATTTTTTGTATCTATTACCGCATTTATCATAGCCTGGGGAGCAATAATAATCGCATTTATCTAATAATATATACAGTGATTGTATTTCCCTGACAGTGACCTAAGTTCGGAAAGGAAGGCAACATGAACGAAAACGCCGCCAAAGCGTTCGGAGAGCTGGTCGCCATCGTCGATCGGTTGATGGGAGAAAACGGTTGTCCGTGGGACCGGGTGCAGACCCGCGAGTCGCTGAAACCTTATCTCGTCGAGGAAACCTACGAAGCGCTGGAAGCGCTCGACCAGAACGATCCGGAAAAAATCAAGGACGAGCTGGGCGACCTGCTGTACCAGATTCTGTTTCACGCCAAGATCTCCGAGTTGCAGAAGGAATTCGACATCAAGGACGTGGTCCACAACATCGCCGAGAAAATGGTGCGGCGGCACCCACACGTCTTCAAGGAAGGCGCACTGCACACGCCGGATCAGGTGGTCGATCAATGGGAACAGATCAAGAAAACGGAGAAAGCCAGCCGCGATCACCAGTCGGTGCTGGACGGCGTGCCGCTGCACTTGCCCGGACTCAAACGCGCGCAGAAATTACAGAAGAAGGCCGCCAAGCACGGTTTCGACTGGGACCGGATCGATGAGGTGTTCGCCAAGCTGGATGAGGAGATCGCCGAGTTCAAGGAAGCGGTACGGGACGGCAACGCGGCGCACGTGGAAAGCGAATTGGGCGACATTCTATTCGTGCTGGCCAACGTCGCCCGCTTTAAGAAACTCGATGCCGAAGAAGCCCTCAGGCAAACCAACAACAAGTTCGTGAAACGCTTTCATCACATTGAGGAACAGGTGGAAAAGCAAGGCAAGACGCTGAAGGACACGCCTCTCGAAGAAATGGAACGCTACTGGCAGGAATCGAAAAAGAAATCGTAGCCCATCCATCCCCTCCCCTTCTTAACCTTAAAGATGCTCGCCCATCAGGATGAACGGGGCGATGGCGCCGGCGATGTGCCACAGTGAGCAGGCGACGATCCAAGCCAGGTGGCAGAACATGGGCAGCGCGTGCGGTGCCAGGTTGCGCGTGTCGCCCGCACGGTGCACCCCCCATGCGACGTTGCCGATCAAAGACACAATGCCCAGCGCCACCCACAGCATCACCGTGCCTTCATTGGCGAACACCACCGTGATGTGCGGCCAGTGCGCCACCGGCGCGATGGTTTCCAGATGCTGGTTGAGCAGCGCCAGCCCGGAAATCACCATCACGTTGTACCCGGCGGTGACGATCAACAGCAGCACATAGGCCCAGCAATTACCCGGAGTGAGTTTCATAACCACCTCGTTTTATAAAGTTGGCAGGGACCGGCAGGGCCCACGCCTTAAAACCTTAGATGCCCCATTCATCAAAACGTCTCCACTTTAATGGGCTGCCCCTCACTTTTTGCGATCCGGCACGCGCACGGCTTTCCCGGCCCATTCCACCAACGTATCGGCGTTTTCCAGTACCTCGGTAGGAACTTCGTAATACGATTTGAGCGTCTGCCCCCGCCGGGGTTGGAACGGTTGCATGCCCTGTTCGGTGTACTGCGGACGCGACGCCTCATCGGTGTTTAAATAGAGCACGCCCTCGTAAACGATGCCGAAAAACACGTCGTCGCGGTACAAACCATGACCGCCGAACATGGCCCGGCCGCGCACCGGCCCCAGGCCCTGCAACTGCTCCAACACAAAATCGATGTAGGAGGGGTTTTCCATGTGCAACTCGAAGTAAGAAGACTGAATGGGATCGATGGACGCGTCAGCCGGTTCCATCATAACCCAACCGGCTTAACGTTCCGGAATTTTCCGGTGTATGAGAAAAACACCGACTGCTCATTTCGGGTTGATCGCAGTGAGACCGGTTGACTCCCGGCATCCACGCAGGCTCCCTCTCACCCTCAAAAAAAGTGAGAGTTCCGACCCATTATCCGCGCTCCACAGCGGCATCCGTGACGGTTCACGTGGGGTGGGCGTAACGGCGGCCGCGCCACATGGATTGTTTTTTGAACAGAACATGAATCATGGAGTTGACGAGAATGCCCACCACCACCACGCCGCCGAGCGGCAGAATCCAGATCGTCCAGCCCGTCAGCCCCAACTCCTCGCACAGGCTGACTTCGGTGAACAACACCAGCAGCAGCGCCACCGTGGACAAGGCCTGCACCCAGTCGGCGGAATCCAGCAGCGCATTGCACAGCAACAACAGCCACGGCGTCACGGTGAAACCGAGGATCATCGCGGCGTAATAAACCGTTTTCGGGATCGACTGCTTGAACGCGAGGAACACGTTCTTGCGCCACCCTTCCCAGATTTCGCGGAACGAATGATACATGCGGATGGAGAACAGGCGTTTGCCGTCGGCGGCGATCATTTTGCCGCCGTGTTGTTTGGCCACGCGGGCCAGACTGATGTCTTCCAGAATGCGGGCGCGCACGGCTTCGTGTCCGCCCATCTTGCGATACAGGTCGCGCGTGACCAGAATGAACGCGCCGAATCCCATGGCGTGCGCATCGTTTGGATCGTTGATGCGGCGGAAGCGGCTCAGGCCCGCGATCAGTCCGAAAACGATCGGTTGCACCGCCCGTTCCCAGAACGACCCGAACAGCGCGCGCGGCATCAGCGTCACCATATCCAATCGCCGCAGCTGCATGAAATGCACGGCGGAGGCCAGCGCGTGCGGCTCAAACACGGGATCGGCGTCGGTGAACAGCAACAGCGTGCCCTTCGCCTGCTGGCTGGCCTGGTGCAGGGCGAACGGTTTGCCGTACCAGCCTTCTGGCAGGGACGCACTATGAATGGTTTTCAAATTGGGATGCTTTGCCTTCAACGCCTGAATGATCTCCGGCGTACGGTCGGTGGAATGGTCATCGACCACAATGACTTCATAATCGGGGTAATCCTGATTGAGCAGCGACGTCAGGCAGGCTTCCAGATCGCGCTCTTCATTGCGCGCCGGCACGCAGACGGAGACGAACGGCATGCGGGGCAACGGCGCCGCTGCCGGACGCACCCGTGCCAAATGCAGCAGGTTCGATCCGAAATAAACCATCACCACAAGAACCAGAACGATTTGCAAAACGGTCAGCCAGGCCATCTGTTACAATACCGGAAAAATGTGAAACTCTGCGATTGTCGAGACGGAACGCACGCCATGCTGGGACTGATCAAACCCTACAAAATGGAACTGCTGGTCAAGGACTGCACGTACTACAAGCTGTACTATTGTAGTGTCTGCCGCCACCTGGTGCGCAACCATTCGCGGGCGTACGCCTTCATCAACAGTTACGAAGGCACGCTGCTGGCCATGATCTTCAATGAAATGGTAGTGCAAGACATCGAGGCGGTCAAGGACCGCTGCTCGGGGTTGCCGATGGTGAAAGTCGCCGCCCTGCCGCCGGATCACGAAGCCGTGCAATTGGGTGCAGCGGTGTCGCTGTTGGCGTTCGTCATCAAGTCGCAGGACAACCTTGAGGACGAGTCGGGGTTCTGGCTGCGGCAGTACAACGGCTGGATCCAGCGCCGCCTTCTCCGTACCTTCCGCAAACAACGCCGGCTGTACGACCGCTTTCGCATCGACCTCGAATACGTCGAGGCGGAAATCCAGGCCCTGCACCGGCTGGAACAGGATGCGGCGGTGCGCGACCTCGACCGCTTTCTCGACCAGTGGGGGGCGGTGTTCGCCCACATCATGACGCAGGCATTTCTGGACAGGATCGCCAAGGACCGCTTTGAGGCGCTGTACGCGTTCTTCCACGAGCTGGGCCGCGTCATCAACCTGCTCGACGCCATGACCGATCTGCATGCGGACCACGCGGCGGGCCGGTTCAATCCGATTCTGCGCGCCGAACCGGATCTGAATTTAACCGATGAAAATTGCCTGCAGGCAACCTATAATAAGTACCTTGAAAAAATCCAGGCGGGACGCGACACGTTGCTCGACCGGTTGCCGGCGCTGGAGCTTCGCGATTCCTGGCCGCTGGTGCAGAATATTCTCAGCCACAGCCTCGACCGGGAAAGCCGCAAGGCCTTCGAGGCGATGGTGCTGCAACGCCCCGTTACCGAAAAGATGTTTTTCAACTGCAAGGATTTTTAAATAAGAGGAGACGCTATGTTTTGCCCCAACTGTGGAGCGGAGAACTCGGAGCAGGCCAACTTCTGCACGCGCTGCGGCACGCAGATCGTGGACAATCCGGAACTCCGCGCGCCGCAGCAGTACCAGCAGCCCGGTCCACCGCAGCAACAGAACCCGCAGATGCCTCCGGGTTACTACGAGCGACCGGACCTGAAAAGCACCTTCGTCAACAGCGCCACTTCCGGCGCAGGAGCCTATGCCGGGTGTTGCTGCATGAACGCCATTTCCAACCTGCTGTGCGACGCCTGTGAATAATGTCTCCCGAGGCCATTGAAGGTCTGGTCGCAGACTACGGCTATGGCATTGTCCTTGTCGGCACTTACTTCGATCATTACGGCATTCCCCTGTTTCTGGTGTTCGGCGGCATCGCCGCCTCCAAGGACGTCCTGAATGTGTACGGCGTGCTGTTGTGCGGTTTCGCCGGAGGTTGGATTGCCGACCTGTTTCTGTATTTCCTCGGCCACAAAACCGGCCTCGCTTACTGGATGCAGTTTGCCTGGGTGCGCAAAATGGAAACCGCCCTCACCACCACGCACCGCATGTTCCAGACGCGTCCGGCGCTGGTGGTGATCCTCGGCCGCTTCCTGTTTGCGGTGTCAAAAATCATCCCCCCTTTCGCCGGGATGATCCATTACGACGTGCGCCGTTATGTGCTGTATTCTTTTGTGGGCAACGTTTTATTTTCGCTGGCCTACACCGGGGCGAGTTTTTATGCGGGTCCGTTCCTCCTCGCCGCGTTGGAAGACCTGGAATGGAGCAACGTGGCCCTCACCCTCGGTTTCGTCATCGCGCTGTATTGGATAGCGCAGAGGGCCCTCGACCCGTCGCGCCGCTCCTGATATGGGCGTTCACCTTGCCCGGTTATTTATGACTGAAAAAAACTTTTACGAAATTTTGGACGTCGCCCCCAATGCCACGTATGCGGAAATCAAAAAAGCCTACCGCGCGCTGGCAAAGCAACACCACCCCGACGCCAACCCCGACAGCCGCGAAGGACAGCATGAGCGTTTCGCTGCAATCAGTGAGGCCTACCGGGTGCTGTCCAATCTGAAAAAGCGAAAAGACTACGACAACCGCCTGTTCAACACACCACCACACTCCACCCCACAGGGCGCACGGCCGTTTTATCGACCGCACTATTCCGGTTATCCCTATTTTCAATTCGACTTCATCACCCCGTTCATCCATTCCTTTTTTGTCGGCGATCTCGCCGCCGCGCCCGACCCCAGGGAACGCATGCGGCGTCTGTTTCTCAATCCAAAAATTTTCATGATGGCGGTATTCGGAGCTTTGTATTTTTTTAAATTTTTTACGGCGATGGCGGGCGAGGTCACGGACAAGAACATCGAGAAAAAACTGTTTCAAACGCAATCCTATTACCTGTCGGTTAAAAACGATGCGGGCACCGTCAAACAAAAGCGCGTGAAGCCGGACCTGTACGCGCACGTCCAAACCGGAGACCGCATCGAAAAGGACCTGTTCTCGTTCACCTACCGCGTGAACAATGAAATCGTTTCGTTCTGGAGCCTGCCGCGGTTTCTCCTGCAGGTGGGGCTGATCCACCTCGTGCTGTCCGGAGGCCTCTATTGGCTGGAACGGGGGCGGCGTTGAACGGGTTCGTGTGCGGATGGGGGGAATTGAATCTGTCCGGCAATGGTGGTAAGCTGACAGCAACATTTTGATTTCGTGGGGCTTCAACAAGCTCGCGAACGCGGACCTCCCGCACCGGCCTGGAGGCTGCGATCCCAATGCGGTCTGTCCAATTCAGAACGTATCGATGTTCTCAATCCGAGAATCTGCTTTCAACTTCAAATCTGGAAACAACCATGCATCGTCTTAAATTGCCTCTGGTCTCTCTGCTGATGTTCGCACTGACTTTCGTTTCTCTTTCCATGCCAGCCAGCGAAGCGCAGGCGCTGTGCGTCAATGTAAAACAGGCCAACCTGCGCAAAGGTCCCGGCTTGAACTACGAAAAACTCTGGGAAGTGTTCAAGTACATGCCGTTCCAGCAACTCGCCAAAAAAGGGGAATGGTTGCGCGTGCAGGATGTGGACGGAGACATCTACTGGATTCACGAGCGGCTGACTACTAAAGAATTCAAGTGTGCCGTCATCAAGCAGAATAAAACCAACATGCGCACCGGCCCCGGCACCAATCATTCCCGCGTGCCCTGGAGCCCGGTGGACAAATATTTTTCCGTCAAGGTGCTGAAGGTCGAAAACAACTGGGTGCACATTCTCGATGCGGTGGGCGACAAAGCCTGGGTTTACCAGCCACTGGTCTGGATTCGGTGACGGCGCCTTGCCGGGTTTGTTTTGGCTGGGAGACGGGCGGTCAGGATTTCAACAACCGCCCCGCCCTTTTTTTGTAGAGCAGGTGAAACAGCAGATTGCAGTACTGGTCCAACTCCTTTTTTTCCTCCGACAACTCCGAATAATTCCAGAAGCCATACAGCTTGGCGAACTTGAGCAGTTTGTCCGAATACAATTCCCAGGTATAAGCCTCCTTCACGCGGGCAATCGCCGCTTCTGAAATGGATTGCCAATGGGATGCATCGTCCGCGGCACGTGACAGGAAGTTTAAAATCGGTTCGCTGATGAGATCCGGCTGGGTGGGGTTGATGAGAAACCCGTTTTTTCCATTCTGGATGATTTCCAAGGGACCGCCAAACTGGGTGGCAAACACTGGCAGGCCGCTGGCCATGCCTTCCAGCACCGTCAGCCCGAACGCCTCGAACAACGCCGGTTGCACGAACACGCCGCCGCGGTCGCCGACAATGCGGTACATCTCCGCCCCATCCCGGCGCGACGAGTTTTCCACCCACCGGATATTGTGATACAGATCGTATTGGGTGATCAACTCATACATGCGTTTGAGTTGATGCAGCTCCTCCTCATCCACCACGCCTTCCTCGCGAATGGAACGCGTGACCACAATCAGGTTCGCCCGCTCCTGCAACTCCGGGCTTTGCCCGAACGCCTCCATCAGTCCCGTCAGGTTTTTGATCTTGTCGAGACGCGCCATGGTGAAAATGGACGGCTTGTCCGGGTCTTTCAACTCTCCATAGCAATGCGCGCCGGCTTGCGCGAACAGCCTGCCGGTCACTTCCCGCGTCTGGTTTTCGAGGCGCCGCTCCGTTTGCATGTACGGGAAGTACAGTGATTCGTCCACGCCCGGCGACACCACGTTGAACTTGGGGTGGTGCAGGTGAATGCCGTTGCTCACCTTGTACAGTCCGGGCATGGAAAACAGGCGATACGATTCGTACTGCCCCATGCTGGTTTCGGTGCCTGCGATCTCCTGCGACGTGCTGGAGATGATGATGTCCGCCTTGTTCATCGCGATCAGGTCAGCGGTGAATTGCAGCGAAAAATTGTAATCCGCCTCGAGGTCCTTCCAGTACAGCGCAGAGAACAGGTACTTCGGTTTCTCCAGCGCGTGCGCGATGTTGCACTGGATGACCTGCAACCACGACGCGAGCAGCGACGCCACCAGGTTGCCGTCGGAGTAATTGCCGACGATGAGATCGGGGTTGCCTTCCAGTTCGGTGAGCAGCTCGTGCTTCGCATCGAGCGCGAACTGCTCCAGATACGGCCAGACGTGAAAACGCGAAATCCAGTGCGGCACGATGTTCTGGTTGGCATCCTTGAACGGCACGCGCAGGATCCAGCAGTTCTGCGTGCCGTGTATTTTCTCCAGACGGTGATCGCAGGTGGTTCCCTCGTTTTCCGGTATCAGGCGGGTGACGACGACAATCTTGGGTTGTACCGACAGGCCGGATGCCGTCAGCGACGCACTCAGATATTTTTCGAGCGCCTTGACCTGATCGAGGATGTACACGATCTGTCCGCCCGTGTCCGGCCGGCCCAGCACGTTTTCCTGACCAAACCAACCGTGCGGTGAAATGACCGCAACGCGGCTCACCATCGGAATGGCGCTGATGAACGCCTCCAGGTTTTCGGCACGCGGTTCTTCCTGAAGGTTGGCCAACAGTTGCAACGTGCTCAATACCCGCCCCACCGTATCGCCGAATCCGTCGCGCAGTCCCAGCCCACGCAAAAAACTTTTGGCGTCCTGAATGAGGTCATCCGCCGGTTGCATTTCCAGGTAACTGATGGCTTTCTGCAGAGCTTCGAACAACTGATGCGGATTCTGGATGATCTGTCCGTCCACCAGAATCTGCTCGCCGTTGATGCTGTGGATTTTGAGGAAGTCGCAAAGGTGCGCCTGCCACGTGTTCCATTCGCCTTGCAGTTTGCCCGCCATGAAGCTGTTCAGGAAACGTTGTCCCGCTCCGATTTTGCGATGATCGCGGATCACGGGGCCCAGGCTGTAAAACGGGCCGAAATTGATTTCCAGTTTTTTTTCGACCGGCTCGTGCGGGTACCCCGCAACCACTTCCCGGTAATCCAGAAACTCTTCCGGCGTCAGTTCGTCCACCGTCTCTTCATTTTTATGAAACCGGTAGAACCGGTACTCGCCAACCTTGGCGCGGTAAAGCAGAATCGCGTACTGATCCAGCAGCAGCATTTCCTGCGTGCGGGAGAGGAATTGTTCGAAGTTTCTGAAATCTCCGAGATCCGGATGCGCCTGCCGCTTCTGCCTGAGATAGGCTTCCGACTTGAGAACGATGTCGTTACGCAGAAAATGCTTTTGCGATTCGTGATCCAGTTCATAAATGAACTCGCGGAAACACCGAACCTCGGCATCCTTCAGCAAGGCTGTCAGAAAACTCGGATCGTGCAAATCAGGTCTCCAGGAATCGGTACCGATGGATACCGTCGATCACCCCGGCGGCGTATTTCTGTTTGGAAAAATACACCCCGCGCTTGCCGCGCAGGATTTCCATTTCCGCACTGTAATTGCCGACCACAACGCCTTTGGGATCGCCGCGCATCATTTCCTCGTCGTTGCCGGAATCGCCCGCCACCAGAAAATTTTCCAGAGGAATTTCCCATTTGTAACTGAGGTAACGCAGGGCTTTGCCCTTGGACGCGCGCTGCGGCAGAATGTCCAGAAACTGCTGGTGCGAATAAATCATCTGGTAGCGGCAGCCGTTGCGGGTCAACAGGTCGTGCGCTTCCTTCAGGTACTCCTCCTTCGGCTCCATGTAATAACTGACCTTGAACTCGCGCTCGGTTTCCGGTTCCTGCGGTTTCAGAAACGGCAGCGTGGCCAGAAGTTTTTTTATCTTTTCTTTACTCCACTTCTGCCTGAGGTGCATGGCCCACCCCTTGTCCGGACTGCCGGCATTGCCGTAATAAATTTCCGCACCGACGGAAGTGATCAAAATTTCCGGGACAGGCACGTTGTTTTCTTTCAGAAACTCCAGAGCGGAGTCAATGGTCCGCCCCGTGGCCACCCCGAAGGCGATGGCCTTTTTATGCGGTTCGATCAATGTCAGCAGCTTTTGCAGGGATTCGGTATCGCCCGTCAGCGTGTTGTCGATATCGCAGACAATCATTTTGTTGCGGCTCAACATCTTCACAGCAATAGGATTGCCGTCTGTGGCGTACAGATCCTTGTGCGCATCGCCTTTCAATTGCTGAACTTTTTCCAGATAACGATCGATGTGTGCATCCCAGGTATAGTGTTTGCGCACGTTGTTGATGCCGTTACTGGAATACTGCTTCCACAATTCCGGGTCCACGAGGATGCGCTTGACCGCCTCGCTGATGTTGTCCGGTTCCGAGACATCGATGAGAATCCCGTTCTGGCAGTTTTTGGTGATGTCCACCGGGCCGCCGTCACTGGTGGCGACAATCGGCACGCCGCAGGCCGCGGATTCGAGCAGCGTCAGGCCGAACGGTTCGGTCAATGCCGGGTTGACGAACACGCCCTGGCGCAGCGCCACCATGCGGTACAGCTCCGGCACTTCATAAGTGAAATCGTGTTTCTTCGGGATGGCCAGCTTGCCGTAGAGATCGTGCTTGTCCATCAACAGCAGCGTTTCGATGAGGACCGATTTCTCGTTGTCGCCCATATCCATGATGTTTTTACGAATGCCGAGAAACACGGCGAGGTTGGCGATGGCCTGCAATTCCTTGCTCTCACCGTAAGCCTGAATGAGGGCGCTGACGTTTTTGCGTTTGTCGGGACGGCACAGGGCGAGAATCAACGGTTTGTCCGCGTTCAGGAAAAACCGGTTGAGCTCGTTGTCGATGGCGACCCGGGCCTGCTTGCTGTGCTCGTTTTCCTGATCTTCCGCATAATAAGGAAAGAACCGTTCCAGATCGAGGCCGGGCGGGTTGACCAGATATTCCGGAACGGTGTTGTGCGAGTACATGCCGTATTGCTGCTCAACCTCCTGATGCGTGCTGGTGACCACCAGGTCCGCACAACCGATGATGTCATCCTCCATCTGAATGCGGTAATCCATCTGATATCTTTTATTCATGTCCTCATCGGACAATCCGTCATCACGCAGTTTGGATTTTTTGGATTTGCCCAGCGAGTGCCCGGTGAATACGAACGGCACACCGAACAACGAAGCCAGGTGCCGTGCCACATAACCGCCGTCGGCGTAATGACCGTGCATCAGATAGGGGATGTCGTCTTCGCGCTTGATGTACTTGACGGTTTTGTCGATGAATTCATCCAGATGATTCCACAACAATTCCTTGCGGATGTACTTGCCGCCGCCGCAGGGGATGCGCACGATGCGGACTTTCTCCGATATGTTCTCGACCGGCGTGGAATACTCCTCTGACACTTTCCGGTCACGGATCATGCGCGTGAACAGATCGACGCGCCGCACTTCCGGGCGTTTGCCCAGCTCTTCAGCCAGCTCGATGACGTACTTCACCTGCCCCCCGGTGTCCGCGTCCCGTCCCATTTCGATGTTGCGGGAGCGGATCAGTCCGTGGATGCTGAACATCATGATGTACAAACCCTGGCTGTTTTGACCCATTTATTTTTTAATTATATAAGGTTCGTAAAATGAGTCGTCCTGCGGCAACGCCCCCTCGATCCGGGTCAATCCGGTTGCGAACATGCAGGCCCATTCCAGCATCGCCTGCTTCGGCCAGTTGGCCATGTAACCCGCCGACAGTGTGGCGCTGAACCCATCCCCGGCGCCGACGGTGTCGATGACCTCGGCCGTGTTGTCGGGCATGCATTCGAAAACCTTACGAGTTCCGGTTTCGAAAATATAGCTCATCTTGCCGCCGTTGGTCACGCAGACGAAACCCAGCTTGTAGCGTTCCGCCAGGTAGCGGGGGAGTTCCCAGAGCGTTTTGTCGATGCCCAATTGGTCCTTGATGATCTGCAACTCGTCGCGGCTGGCTTTCAGGATGTCGCAGTGCTTGAGCGAGTCCTCGATCACATCCCGGTTGTAGTGCGGCGCACGCAGATTGATGTCCAGCAGGAATGTGGACTTCGATCCCAGTTTTTTGTGAATTTCTTTCAGGGTCTCACGGGACACGTGGTTGCGTTGCACCAACGTGCCGAAATAAGCAAAAGGAATTTCGTCCCGAAACCGTTTTTGCAGATAGGGATCGATCTCGATGTAATCGTAAGCCCGGTCCGCAAGGATTTCGAACTTATGTCCGCGTTCCGCATCGCGGGTCACCGTCACCGCGCCCGTCGGGTGTTCGGCATCGACCTGGATACCGGCGGTGGGGAAATTATGCTGCCGGGCGAATTCCAGGATCTCGCGTCCTTCGGCATCGTCGCCGACACGGCTGATAAAATGAACCGGGAATCCCATCTTGTGCAAATGAAACGCATAGTTGAACGGTGCGCCTCCCAGCCGTTTGCCATTTTCAAATTTGTCGAATAAGACCTCGCCCATGACGAGAACCGGTCCATAAGGTCGATGCACCCGCATAAGCCACTGTCCTCCTCTTTCCGGAATAACAAAATAATTTACAGCCCAAAGGGTATCCGCTTATTTTAAAATTCACCACCTCAAAAAACACAAAATAATTTCCGCCGTACCGCTTTCTGCGCCTTCTTTCAGCCTCAGTTGGAGGAAAGGAAGGGGAACGTAACAGGGATGGCATGGGAAGAATGGAAATCAGGCGATTTTGCGGTTGGCCGCCCGGTCCTTGGGGAGACGGATTTTGAAACGCGTGCCCTGCCCCACCGTGCTTTCGACTTCTATGGTGCCGTTGTGCATCTCGACGATGTGCTTGCAGATGCTGAGACCCAGACCGCTGCCGCCTTCCGAACGCGACCGCGCCTTGTCCACCCGGTAGAACCGATCGAATATCCACGGCAGATCCGTTTCCGGGATGCCGATGCCGTTGTCCTGGATGCTCAAAAACGCGTAGTCGCCCAGGTCCTGCAAGGTGATCTTGATGAGGCCCCTTTCCGGTGTGTACTTGACCGCATTGTGCAGCAGAGTCCACACCATCTGCTTCAGACGGTGGCCATCGCCGATCACCTCCGCCGGTTCCAGATAGGCGATCTTGATTTCAATTGCCTTGTCCTCGGCGAGAATTTCCACATTCCGGCAAACGTCCTCGATCACGGTGACGAGGTTGACGTGTTCGGTTTCCATCGGCAACTGGCCTTCATCCGCCCGCGCCAGGATGAACAGATCGTCGAGGATGTGCGACATGTAATTGATCTCTTCCAGATTGCTCGACAGCACTTCCTGGTACTCCGAGGGTTTGCGCAGCTTGCTGAGTCCCAGCTCGCTCTGGCCCTTCATGACGGTCAACGGCGTGCGCAATTCGTGCGAGGCATCGCTGCTGAACTGGCGGATTTTGGCAAACGACCGCTCCAGCCGGCCCATCATCTCGTTGAAGGTGAGAGCCAGGTTGCCGATTTCATCCTGCACCGCCGGCACCGGGATGCGCCGGCTGAGGTCGCCGCCGCTGGCAATGTCGCGGGCGGTGTGGGTGATCTTCGCCACCGGTTCCAGCGACCGCCGGGCCAGAAAGCGTCCCACCAACGCGCTCAACAGAAGAACCGTCGGCACCCCGGTGAACAGGAAGATGCGCAGATTGCGCATGGTTTCCTTAACGCCTTCGAGCGACGTGCCCACCTGGATGAGGTTGACCAGCGTGTCGTCACGCAACACCGGCATGGTGATGACGCGGATGGGATGGCCGTCGGCGACGGTGAAGGTCTCGTAGGTCATATCGCCTTTCAAGGCGCGGGCGTAGGCGTCCTGCGACAGCGGGAACTTGGAGGCGTCGATGTTTTTGGAACGCGAGCCGACGTTGCCGGAGCCGTCGTAAATGCGGTAAAACTTGTTGAGGTTGCCGTAGCCCAGAAACTGCTCAAAGAAAAATTCGAGGCCCGGCAGGGGCGTGCGGGAATACCCGAGCTGCGCGGTTTTGCGCACCACGCTGGCAGACAACTTCAACGAGTGGTCGATGCTTTCGTACAGGCGGTTGTTGAGAAAATAGTACAGAATGATGCTGAACAGAATCAGGATGATTCCGAGCAGGGCGACGTACAGGGCGGTCAGTCTGGAGCGGATGGAATTGAATACCATGTTCTATTCCCTCATCACATATCCGACGCCCCTCAAGGTATGCAATAATTTCTGGTCGTACTGTTTGTCGATCTTTTTTCGAAGGTGATTGACGTACACGTCGATGACGTTGGTGAACGTATCGAAATTGTAGTCCCACACGTGCTCGGCGATCATCGTCCGGGTCAGCACCTTGCCCGCATTGCGCATGAAGTATTCGAGCAGGCTGTACTCCTTGCCCGTCAGTTCGATTTCCTCCTCGCCCCGCTTGACCTTGTGGCTGACCAGGTCGAGCGTCAGGTCCCCGACCTGCAACACCGTCTTGGTTTCGCTCTGACCGCGGCGCAGCAACGACCGGATGCGCGCCAGCAACTCGGAAAAGGCAAACGGTTTCGTCAGGTAGTCGTCGGCGCCCTGATTGAGACCCTTCACCTTGTCTTCCACGGAATCTTTCGCAGTCAGCAGAATGATCGGCGTGTTGATGTTTTTCGAACGCAGATGAGACAGCACATTGAGACCGTTGATCTTCGGCAGCATGAGGTCGAGGATGATGAGGTCGTAGTGGTTGAACTCGGCCAGGCTCTGCCCTTCCTCGCCGTCGGAGGCGACATCGACGGCGTAGGTTTCTTCCTCCAGACCTTTTTTAATGAACCCGGCCACCTTCTTCTCGTCCTCAACGATCAAGATACGCATATCCTCTACTTTTTCGTGTCATCCCATTTTTTCTGGACCTTGTGGAGATCGATCTCCCCCTGCAACATCTGGACATGTTTTTCGCAATCTTTGATCATCGCCGCGTACATGGCGCGGCAGGTTTCATCGTTGGCGTCTTCCATGGCCTCTTTACAGATTTTAAGCGCCTCTTCTGTCTTATCGAGCGCCTTCAGAATATTCTCGTTGAACTTTCTGTTCATGAATTCTTTGTCAGAAGATATTGATATTTATATTGTATCACTGATTCAATCGGTAGCTATTGTAAACGTTGTAGTTTTTGGTTTCAATTTTCTTTGCCGCCATCGTTTTGATTTTCCTGCTGAAACTGGTGGCCGAACAGGTAATGCACCAGCAGCACGCCGAAAGCAATCCCCATATAAGGAATCCCCTCAATGAGGTAAATGACGATACGGCCCACCACGCCGAGGTCCTCTGCCAGTTTGCCCAGGACCAGGGTCCCCGACCGTTCCAGCATCATGAAAATCATCTGAATGATCAGTCCACAGACAAAGCCAATGAACCCGCCGAAGGCGTAATAAACGTATTTCAAATTGGACATGCTGGTTTCTCCGGGCTGTTTCTGGGGAATTGCTGTGTTGTCTGGTGGAATGAAATGGTATATTCCAGAATGAACCATTATATATATGAAGCCTCCAAATTTGTACGGGGAATCGGCCATGAGACTTGAAAACAAGACCGTCATCATCACCGGCGGCGGCACCGGCATCGGCTTCGCCTGCGCGGAGCGGTTTCACAAGGAAGGCGCGCGCCTCGCCCTGTTCGGTCGCCGAAAGGAAGTACTGAGAGCGGCGGCAAAGCGCCTGGGCCCGGATGTCCTCGCGGTGCCGGGGGACATCACCCGCGAGGACGATGTGGACATGCTGGTCGAACTCACCCTGAAGCAGTTCGGCCGGATCGACGTGCTGGTGAACAACGCCGGAACGCTCGGCGGCTGGCCGCTGCACGAAACCAGCAGCGATGCCTGGGATGAGGTGCTGAACACGAATCTGCGCGGCCTGTTCCTGCTCACCCGCCGGGTATTGCAGCAGATGGTGAAACAGCAGTCCGGTTCCATCGTCCACGTCAGTTCGATCCTCGGCCTGGTCGCCGTGCCGCAGACCGGGGCTTACAATGTCTCCAAAGGCGCGCTCAACCAATTGTGCCGCTCCATCGCCGTCGAATACGGCCCCATGAACATCCGTTCGAATGCCATCTGTCCCGGCATGGTGGAAACCGACATGACCGAAGCACTGCGCGCCAATGAGGACATGATGACAGACTGGAAGGAGCATTACTACCCGATGCGCCGTTTTGCCCGGCCGGAGGAAGTGGCCAACGCCTGCCTGTTTCTCGCCAGCGACGAGTCGTCCTTCATCACCGGCACCCTGCTGCCTGTGGACGGGGGATTCACCGCCATGTAGAGAAAGTTGACGGCTTTTTCCCGCTTGTATTAGAATCCCTGAAATCAACCCATTACCCGGCCCTCGGTCGAAACGGAATCCGGAACCCGTCTCCGGACACAAACACCGCATGAAATACGAAACGGTCATCGGACTGGAAGTCCACGCCCAGCTGAAAACCCAATCCAAGATTTTCTGTTCCTGCTCCACGGAATTCGGGAAAGCGCCCAACCAGAACACCTGCCCGATCTGCCTCGGCATGCCGGGGGTGCTGCCGGTGCTCAACCGCAGGGTGGTGGAGTATGCCATGAAAGCCTGCCTGGCGACGCATTGCGAGATCCAGCCGATGAACCAGTTCGCGCGCAAAAATTATTTTTACCCGGATCTGCCGAAGGGCTACCAGGTATCGCAATTCGACCTGCCCATCGGCCTGGCCGGACACCTGACCATCCAGACTCCGGACGGCCCCAAACGCATCGGCCTGACCCGTATCCACATGGAAGAAGACGCCGGCAAATCCATCCACGGCGAAAACCTGGGCGAGGCGGGCCAGAGCTATGTCGATTACAACCGCACCGGCGTGCCGTTGATCGAGATCGTCAGCGAGCCGGAGCTGCGCAGCGCCGAGGACGCGCGGGAATACCTCGTCGCCCTGAAATCCGTGCTCCAGTACGCCGAGGTCAGCGACTGCAACATGGAAGAAGGCAGTTTCCGCTGCGACGCCAACGTGTCGCTGCGCCCCGTCGGCCAGAAAGAATTCGGCACCCGCGTCGAATTGAAAAACATCAACTCCTTCAAATTCGTACAAAAGGCCATTGAGCACGAAGTTGAGCGCCAGACCAAGGTCCTCAATCAGGGCGACCCGGTGGTGCAGGAAACGCGGCTGTACGACGCCAACCGCAACCTCACCTTTTCCATGCGTTCCAAGGAGGAGGCGCACGATTACCGTTATTTTCCGGAACCCGACCTCGTGCCGATCGTGTGTAGCGCGGAATGGGTCGAGTCCATCCGCCAGACCCTGCCGGAAATGCCGGAGGCCAAACGCCTGCGCTTCGTCGAGCAGTACGGCATCCCGGAGTACGATGCCGGGGTGCTGACCACCTCGCGCCAACTCGCTGATTATTTTGAAGAATGCGTGGCCCTGTTCAACCAGCCGAAGCCGGTCAGCAACTGGATCATGGGCGACCTGATGCGGCTGATGAATCTCGACGACCGCGACATCCGCGATTGCCCGGTGACGCCGGCGCAACTGGCGGGCATGCTGAAGCTGATCGACGCAGGCACCCTGAGCGGCAAGATGGCCAAGACGGTGTTCGAGACCATGTACAAGACCGGCAAGGAACCGGCGGTCATCATCAAGGAACAGGGGCTGACGCAGATTTCCGACGAGGGCGAACTGGGCAGGATCGTGGATGACATCATCGCCGCCAGCCCCGAGCAGGTCGAGCAGTTCAAGGCCGGACGCGACAAGGTATTGAGTTATTTCATCGGCCAGGCCATGAAAGCAAGCAAGGGCCAGGCCAATCCGGGTTTGCTGAATCAACTCTTTAAAGACAAGCTGAGCCGGTCCTGATGACGCGGGGCTTTCGTTTCGGCGGTGGATTTTATAGTATGAGGGACATGCAATGGATAACGCAGGGAGCCGGATGGGTTCTGCTGGTCCTTTGGATGCTGCTGGCTCCGTCCGGAAGCACCGACGGCCATGCCGCTTCCGACAGTCCGGAGGCCCGCTCTCAGGACCGGCGCTTCATCGATCACGGCGACGGCACCGTCAGCGACACAGAGACGGGACTCATGTGGCTCAAGAAGGATTCCTATCTGGATACGGGCCGCTGGCTCGACTGGCGGCAATCGTTCGATTATGTGCAGAAGCTGAACGACGACACGTTCGCCGGACACATCGATTGGCGCATGCCTACGGTGGACGAACTCAAGACCCTGTACGAAGCCGATAAAACCAACAGCGCCCAGGTCGGACGCGAGATGATCATTCACATCGACCCAATCTTCGCCAGGGAAGGCTGCGGCTCGCTGTGGTCGTCGGAGACGAACGGTCACTTCAACTCTTTCGGCCTGATCTTCAATACAGGCACGCGGTTCTCCGCCAACAAAAATTCACGCGGCCGCAAAGCCACCCGTGCCGTGCGAATCATTCACAACCCCGAATTTCGCAAGAAATACCTCGATCAATAAAGGATGACTATTTTGAAACGAATCACGCATTGGATTGGAGTGGGAGGCGTCCTGTTCGCCCTCCTGTTGCAGGCAACCCCCGCCGCCGCCACCTGGCCGGGCATCGAGATCGCGCTCTGGGACCCCCATTTCGCCAAGCATGATCGGAAGGACCCGCAATACCTGAAGGTGCTGGAACTGGCTCAAAACGGGCAGTTCACCGAGGCCATGCAATGGGTGGACCGGCTCCATGAGGAACGGCCCAGCAAGGGCACGCCGGTGATCCTGAAAGCGCTCCTGCTCTATGAGCTGGGACAGTACCGCGACGCGCATCAAACTCTTTTGCACGGACGCAACATCCAGCCGCGGCATCCGGCCATCCATTACGCCAACTGCGAAATCTACCGCAAGCTGGGCGTCGTCGATCTGTCCAAGCGAAGCTGTGAAATCGCCATCAATCAGCACCAGCACGCACAGGTTCCGGAAGCGCATTACGAGTACGCGCTCACTCTGGCCGCCAACGGGGAAATGAGCAAAGCCAACCGGGCACTGCAAGAGGCCGCCGCACAGGATGCGACCGACCCCGTTTACCTGTACGAACAGGGCATGAACTCTTTTTATCTGAACGACCTGCACGCCGCGGAACAGGCGTTTCTCAAAGCTCTCGAGCGCGATCCCCAACATATCGACTCGCTGTATCAACTCGGCTACCTGCACGCTGTGCAGAATCACCTGGAAAAAGCGCAGTCCTTCCTGGAACAGCTTTACGGCATGCGTACCAGCCATCCAAAGGTGGACTCCGCCCGCCAACTGATTGAAATGATCAAGAAGGGCCGCGTCGATGAATTGCCGAAACGAGTGATCCCGCAAGAGTACCACCTCAGCCGGTCGCGATCTCTGTACCAGGCCGGCGAATACGGGCTGGCGCTGTTTGAAATCCAGACGGCGGCCAGGCTGAACCCCAAAGACAAACCCACGCAGGAAATTCTCGTTGGTCTCGCCAGCCTGCTGCTGCGGCTGGACCTGACCGAGTCGGCGATCGAAACCCTGCTTGCCAACATCGATAACGACCCGATCCTGCGGGCCAAGTCCTATCAGGAACTGGGGGACCTCAATGCATTGCGCGGCAACATGAAGGAAGCCCGCACGTTTTATCAGAAATCCATGGAACTGGGCGACCCGGACAACCTGGCCAAGACCAGCCTGTCGGAGCTGCCGCCCAACCAGCACGATATCCCCGGCGCACTGCACCCGGACGAATTGTTTTTCCAGCCTGCGGAAGCGCTGAACCGCAGGGGCGAACTGTTTTCCCACTACGGCATGCATAAACGCGCTCTCGCCGTGTATTCGATGGTGCTGCGCATGGACCCAAACCATCTCATGGCGAAGTTGAACACCGCAGCCACCCATTACAACACCGGGGAATATGGACGCTCCATCTCCATATTGGAAAAGATTTCCATGCGCCATCCCAACCATCCGTACATCCTGTCACACCATGTACTGTTGGCGAAGTGCTACGCGCAAAAAGGCGACGAACCGCAAATGGTGCGTAACCTGCTATATGTCAAAGAGAATAAACCGGAGATTCTGGTCACTCTGAAACTGGATCCGGCTTTCAAAAACTACCGGCACCTGGAATTGTTCCGCTGACCGGTTGGAAGACTCAAACGGCTCATTTTTTCAATGTTTTGATCGCATTACAGCAAGAAATAAAATTTGACATAAAAGGTCAATAAATGATTAGATGAGGCAAAGTTAATCATAAAAGTGTAAGCGCTCAAATTACGAGTTTGAACCTAAGGACCGCCCCCAAAGGAGGTTGGGATGTATATCAATGCAAGAAAACGCCACCCAGGTTTCGCCGTCATGCGTCTCGTGGGTTTTCTGTTGATTTCAATTTTGTGCTTCGCGGATGTGGGGCTGGCGGACGAGTCGCCTTGCGAGAAAGCCGCCAAGCAACTGCGTGGAAGCTTGCAAATGACTCAGTCTCAGGGCGGAATTTGGGGATACATGGAGAAAGCAAGCTCGTTGAAAAAAAAATCGATGCTCGGTTTCCAGGTGGACGGCAAACTGGCCCGTCTCGTGACCCACTGGGAAACCTTGTGTGCCAAGGAAGCTCCCCCGCAGGAAACCTACAACATCATCGCTTCGAACCTGGAGCAGGCCCGTCAGATCGTCAACAAAACTCCCGGACGCACCCCGCCTCAGAAACTCATGGAAATGATCAAAGGCCTCAATCAGAGTCTCGATAAGGCTTACGGCCAACTCGGACTTTAAAGGCGCACCGATGATCAAGGAAGGCAATAAAGCCCCGGACTTCACGGCGCCTGACCAGGACGGCAATAAAGTCAAACTCAGCGCCTACAAAGGCAAGAAAAACGTTGTCCTGTATTTCTATCCGAAAGACATGACCCCCGGCTGCACCACCGAGGCCTGCGACTTCCGCGACCTGCACAAGAAGTTCAAAGACACGCAGGTGCTGGGCGTCAGCATCGACGCTCCCGAACGCCACCAGAAATTCATCGAGAAGTACGACCTGCCCTTCACGCTGATCAGCGACGTGGACAAGAAGGTGGTGGAAAAGTACGGCGTCTGGCAGGAAAAGAAACTCTACGGCAAAACCTTCATGGGCATCGTACGCAGCACCTTCCTCATCGACAAGCAGGGCGTCGTGCGCAAAATCTGGCCCAAGGTCAAAGTCAAGGGCCACGCGGAAGAAGTGCTGGCCTCCCTCAAAGAGTTGAAATAACCGGCTCAGCCTCCGTTCATCAACCGTTCAATGTCCTCGACCCGCTTGGGGATCGACTGTGACAGGTTGCGGCACCCCTTCTCCGTAATCAGCAGGTTGTCTTCGATGCGAATCCCGATTTCCTGGTCGTAGGTTTTTCCGTTCAGCCGGATTTTGAACGAACCGTACAGCCCCGGTTCATTGCTGATCAGCCAGCCCGGCTTCATCGGTTGCACCGCGTAATTGCGGAACGGATCGCCGTCGTGTTCCTGCTCGCCGATCAAATGGCTCACCCCGTGCGGCCGCTCTTTGTACTTGAGCTTGCACTTGCCGCCCTGGTCCAGGAAATCTTTTTTCAGGAAATGATTGACCGTCTCCCAGCAGGTTTCATTGATCTCCTGGATCGTGCGCCCGGCGCGCGCCTGCTTCTGCACTTCAAGCTGCGCCTTCAACACGATCTCGTACAACACCTTCTGCAACGGGTTGTACTTCCCCGAAGCCGGAATCGTACGGCTGATGTCGGCGTGCATCGTCATCCAGCGCACGCCGAAGTCGAGGAGCACCATCTCATTTTTTTTGAACGCATCGTCATTCTTCACATAATGCAGAACCGTCGCATTCGGTCCGGAAGCGATGATGGAAGGAAAGCTCAAACCGTAAGGCGAACGCATCTGCATTTGCCCCTCGATGAACCCCTGCACCGCGTATTCGGTCTTGAACTCTCCGAAGCGCCGCAACGTCTCTTCAAACGCCGCGCCGGTCAGGCGGTTCGCCTTCAGCGTGTTGGCCACATCGTACTTGTCCAGCGGCAGGCGCAGGTCGAAATGCGTGTCCATGATGTTGTGCAACGCGTCCTTCGGCGCTTTCCATTTGCGCAGCATGCGTTCGATCTGTTTCTTGAAATGCCAGTTGTGATCGGACTCGATGGTGTGGCGCGTGCCGTTACGCAGGCCTTCCAGCCAGAACGCGCCGACCTTTTTGCTTTTTTGCTTTTCAAACCGTTCCTTGAACACGGCTTCAAAGTCGTCGATGTCACGCACATCGGCGATGCCGGTCACGCGCTTGGCTTCGCTCACGCTTTTGGGGTCGCCGACGCCGAAACGGATGCCGTCCCAGAACTCCTTGCTGGGATCTTTCTTTTTGACGAACAGGATCTCGTCGGACTGCTTCGAGTGCGGGTCCAGCAGCAGGATCACTTCCGTCTGGTTGATCCCCGTCAGGTACATCAGGCTCGGTTCCTGATAAGTCGGCACGAAGGCGTAGGTCCACAAGGTTTCCTGGCCGGGGCCGTACGGCACACCGGTCAGCACCATCAGCATGTTTTCCGCGTCCATCAATTCTTTACGGCGATTCCGGAAGCGGCGCTTGGCCTGGTTGCCTGCGTCGCCGTCGCGAAAAATGCCGGAATATATTTTTTTGCCTGCTTTCTGCATCATAAATTCAAAACCCTGTTGGGAGCGTTATCAATTCGGTTATCGGTTGCAACGTGTGGCTCTATATTATATTCATAGGGCGATGATCGAAACCCCCTTTTGAAACAAACCGGGAAACGGACAGCATCATGTGCGGACGCTACAGCCTGACCAAACCCCTCAAAACCATTCAGCACCATTTCGCCGCGCTGCCCGTGGGCCTGTTCCATGAGCCTCGCTACAACATCGCGCCCAGCCAGACCCTGCCCGTGGTGGTGAATAACGGCAGCGAACGCACTCTGCGTCCCATGCGCTGGGGCCTGCTGCCCGCATGGGCGAAGGACGAAAAACTGGGACACAAGCTGATCAACGCCCGCGCCGAAACCGTGCACGAAAAGCCCAGCTTCAAAGCCTCGTTCCGCCAGCACCGCTGCCTGGTCCCCACCGACGGCTTCTACGAATGGAAACAGGACGACAACGGCAAGACACCGCACCGTATTTTTATGGAAGACGGCGCTCTGTTCGCCTTCGCCGGATTGTGGTCGGCATGGCGGGGACCCGCGGGACCGATCGAGACCTTCACCATCCTCACCACCGAAGCCAACCGCCCGTTGCAATCCCTGCATCACCGCATGCCGGTGATCCTGATGCCGGAGGATTACAGCGGCTGGCTCGATCCCGCCGCCACGTCGCCATCCCTGAAAGCGTTGATGCAGCCGCTTGCCGGCGACAAGCTGACGTTCCACGCCATTTCAAAAACCGTCAACTCGCCCAAAAACGACCTCCCGGACTGCCAGCAGCCCCTGCACGATTGAAGCGGCGTTTCATTTCCGTTCCAGCAACGCCAGCCATTCCTTGCCCTGACGGCGTTCGACGGAATGGTCGCATTTTTCCAGATGGCGGATGGTGAACCGGTCGCCGAAATGGTGCAGGATGTCGTCGGCGGTGGTGTTGAACGGTGGTCCGCCCTGCTCTCCCGTTTCATAAAACAATCCTGCCAGCACACCCCCCGGTTTTAGAATGCGATGCGCCGTGTCCGCGTAATCGGCGCGCCGGTGGGGATGGATGGCGCAGAAAAAGGTCTGCTCCAGAAACACGTCGTAACGCGCATCATGCTTGCCGTTCAGCGAAAAAAAATCCGCGTGCACCACCCGCGCATCCACTCCGGCATTTTTAAGATGCGTGCGAAGCCGCTCCACCGCGCCGGGGGCCACATCCACCGCCGTCACGTCCATCCCCTTGTCCGCGAAAAACTTCACCTCGTGGCCCTGCCCGCAGCCGGGCACGATCATGCGGCCGGGCGTGATGCGCCCCTCTTCCCACAGGCGGACAAACGGCGGCGCCACCTCGCCCAGATCCCACGGCATGTCGTTGTCGTCGTAATGCTTCTGCCAGTCGGCAGCGGCGTAACCGTCGCCGGTCAGATCGGTCAACTCATCGCTCATCGTTTCGCGTCCTTGGCGCAGCGGAATCCCACGTTGATATAACGCGTGTCCGGTTCCTTGTAATCGCGGTAGGCGTGTGCCTGCAACTCCGGGGGGTGCCCCCATCCGCCGCCGCGCACCCCCTTCAACGTGCCGGTTTGCGGTCCCTGTGGATTGCGCGCGGGGCGGGTCTTGTAGTAATCGCGTTCGTACCAGTCCGATACCCATTCCCAGACATTACCGGTCATGTCGTACAGGCCGAAGGCATTCGGCTTGCGTTGGCCCACCGGTTGCGTGCGGCCTCCGGAGTTGTTGCCGTACCACGCATAGAAATCGATCAGGTCTTTACCCCAATAATAAGTACCCTCCGTGCCGCCCCGGGCCGCCTTTTCCCACTCCGCTTCCGTCGGCAGGCGCTTCTTCAATTTGCTGCAATACGACACCGCCTGGAAATGCGTCACCTTCTCCACCGGGCACAACGGACATTCGTTGAAGTAACTGGGGTTGTCCCGCATCACTTCCATGTATTGCAGTTGCGTCACCTCGTACACGTCGATGAAAAATGCATCGACATACACCCTGTGCACGGGCGCTTCGTTTTTGTTGACGCCGTTGCGTCCCATCAAAAACTCTCCGGCGGGGATTTTCTGCATGCTGGACAACCGCTTCAATTCCTGTTCTTCAAACTCTTTTTTCTGGCGCAGCAACTCCAGCGCCTGCATCGGGTCCATCGGCTGGGCCGTGGACGTCACCGCCAACGCCAGGCAAACCAGGCCGGTTGCCAACATCGACACAGACCGTTTTGTTTTTCGAACCATCACAGAATCCATCCGCGTTCCTTATAGTAATCCACTATGTGCGCGATGGCCGACCGCGCCATCGCCTCCACCGCTTCCACTGCATTGCCGCCGATGTGTGGCGTGGCGAACAGATTGGGACAGGCCAGCAGTTCCATGTCCTCCGGCGGCTCCTGAGCGAACACGTCCAGCGCCGCCCCGGCGATCGTCCCCGCAGTCAGCGCCTGCTTGAGCGCGCGTTCGTCCACCACCTCGCCGCGGCTGGTGTTGACCAGAAATGCCGAGGGCTTCATTTCCCGTAACGCCCAACCATCGATCAGGTTCCGTGTCTCATCGGTCAACGGCACGTGCAGGGTCACCACATCGGCTTCCCGGATCAGGGTGTCGAAATCCACCTGCCGGGCTCCGACTTCCCCACACATCTCTGATTTATCCAGAATATCACGAACCAGCAGGGGGCACCCAAACGGTTGCAGCAGGCGCGCCACCTCCGAGCCGATATGGCCGCAGCCGATGATGCCGACGGTCTTGCCCTGCAACAGGACGCCGCCGTCTTTTTCCCATCGCCCCTGTTTGAGGGCCATGCCGCTCGGGAACACGTTGTGGCACAACCCCAGCATGAACGCCAGTGCCAACTCTGCCGCCGAGCGCCGGTTGACCCCCGCCGTCCAGCCGAGACGGATGCCGCGCTTCTCCAACGCCGCAAGGTCGAGGTTGTCCAACCCCACCCCGTATTTGGCGACCAGGCGCAGATTCGGCAACGCCGCCAGCACGCGTTCGGTGAGCGGGTCGCGCCCGATCAACAACACTTCCGCGTCGCCGCAGAAGTCGATCAACGCATCTTCGCTCAGGTACTGGCCGGAGTCGTTGAAGCGGGTCGCGGGAAAGGCGTCGGTGAGGGTCTTGCAGAGGGCCGGGAATTTGCAGATCGCAGGCGGAGTCACCGCCACCTGGGGGGAATGCTGCGCCGCCATCACTGGACCAGTTGATGGATGATCGAAGAACCAGCCAGAAAGGTACCCGCCGCCGATCCCAGGTTGGCGAAAAAGAAAATCAGAAACACGCGCACCACGCGGTTCTTCCACCACAACGACAGCTGGGCGATGTCCGAACGGATGGTTTCAAAATCGCTGACGCGCGGCTTGCGCAGGAACGACTCGACAATACCGACGACCATGCCCGCACCGATGGTCGGATTGAGTGAGGTCAAAGGCGCCGCCACGAATGCGGTGACAATGGACAGGGGATGCGCGAACGCCAGTGCCGCGCCCAGTGCGCTGAGGCTGCCGTTCAACACCACCCAGGTGATGATGAGGTCGGTGCCCAGTTCCGGAGAACGCATGTAGCCCACCGCAAACATGCTGAGGATGAAAATGCCGATGCCCCAGCCGACGTAATAGCCGGCGCGGCTGGGTTTGGGTTTCTGCTCCAACTCCTGCACCTGTCCGGCGTCGGGCGGCGACTCAAAGGCCGGCATCATGCCGATCAGGTGTCCCGCCCCAACCAGGGCCAGGATGTTCTTCGGCGCGTCGGACGACTTCGCCAGTTCCACCAGCTTGCCCACCATGTACTGGTCGCGCTCATCGATCAACACCTGTTTGATCTCCGGCAACTCCTCGCCGAATTCCTCGACCAGCGATTGCAGCATGTCGCCTTCCTTGAGGTTTTCGATCTGCTCTTCCGTGACCTCCTCACCGACGAAGATGCTGGCGACGAGGCCGGTGACCAGTTTCATTTTCTGCCAGAAGGTCACCCGCCGGTACATGCGTTGCAGCGTGGTGGTGATGTCGCGGTCGATGACCTCCAGCCTGAGGTTGTTTTCCTTCGCCAGTTCGATGCCCCGCGCCATTTCTTTACCCGGCTCGATGCCCAGTTTGTCCGCCAGCCGCCGCTGGTACGCGGAAAGCGCCAGGTTGATGAGCAGCAGCGAGCCCCGGCCACTGCGCAAAATCTGGTAAATATCCAGATTCTTCCACCAGGACTGGTTGACCATGTTTTCGTAACGTGGCGGGCACAGCTCCACGGCGACGCAGTCGTAGTCGCCGGTCTGGATTTTTTCCTCCACCAGTTCGACGCTTTTCTGTGAGACGTGTGCGGTGCCGACCAACGTGATCGTCGAGCCGTTGACCTGGAGGGTCTTGATCACATCGGCGTTGGAAGCGGTTTCCACAAAAAGGTTTCCTTAGCGGGTTGGAGGTATCGTAAACTGTACGGGTGTCTGTCGGCCTTCGTTGCGTGTCCGTCGGCACCGGCGGCCAGCCAGCGGAGGCGGCCGGGAACCGGTTGTTTCCGGGGCGGTTCCAGCAGGGTGCTGAGGCTATAATTTTTTGATTTTAAAACAAGTTTTCGGCTTTTAATGTAACACAATATCCGAAACCCAAACAATAACGCAATTTTCGCATGCAACCCTTCACACTGAACGCCGATTTTGAGCCTGCCGGGCACCAGCCTGAGGCCATCGACCAGTTATTCAACCAGTTCCGCGACGGCGGCCATCAGACCCTGTTGGGCGTCACCGGCTCCGGCAAGACCTACACCGTGGCCAACGTGGTCGAAAAACTGCAACGCCCGACCCTGGTGATCGCCCACAACAAGACCCTCGCCGCCCAGCTTTACAACGAATTCAAGGATTTCTTCCCGGACAACGCGGTGGGCTATTTTGTCAGTTATTACGATTACTACCAGCCGGAAGCCTACCTGCCGACCACCGACACCTACATCGAGAAGGACGCCTCGATCAACGATGAGATCGACAAGATGCGCCACGCCGCCACCCACGCCCTGTTCGAGCGGCGCGACGTGTTGATCGTCGCCAGCGTCTCCTGCATCTACGGTCTCGGTTCGCCGGAAGCCTACCACGGCATGCTGTTGTTCGTGGAACGAGGCATGGAAACCGACCGCGAAAAGGTGCTGCGCAAACTGGTGGATATCCAGTACAAGCGCAACGACATCGATTTCCAGCGCGGCACCTTCCGCGTGCGCGGCGGCATCGTCGAAGTGCTGCCGGTTTACGAACGCAACGAGGCGGTGCGCATCGAGTTCTTCGGCGACGAGATCGAGCGGCTGTCCACGTTCGACCCGTTGACCTTGGAGACGCTGAACGAGATCGACCGCATCGCCATCTACCCGGCCAGCCATTACACCACGCCTAAAGATCAACTGGAGCGGGCGATCTCCGACATCCAGGACGAGTTGCGCGAACGCATTCAGTATTTCCGCAGCCAGAACCTGCTCATCGAGGCGCAACGCATCGAGCAGCGCACGATGTTCGATCTGGAAATGATTCGCGAGATCGGCTATTGCCAGGGCATCGAAAACTATTCGAGGCATTTGATGGGACGCGAGCCGGGCAGCCCGCCGCCGACGCTGCTCGATTATTTTCCCGATGACGCGCTGTTCGTCATCGACGAAAGCCACGTCACCATCCCGCAACTGCACGGCATGTACAAGGGCGACCGGGCCCGCAAGGAAACGCTCATCCGCTACGGCTTCCGCCTGCCGTCGGCGTTCGACAACCGGCCTCTGCAATGGGAGGAGTTCGCGGCGCGCGACAACAGCATGCTGTACGTCTCCGCCACCCCCGGCCGTTACGAACTGGACCAGTCGAAAGACAAGGTGGCGGAGTTGATCGTGCGTCCCACCGGTCTCGTCGATCCGGAAATCGAGGTGCGCCCCATCGGCGGCCAGGTGGACAACCTGTACCACGAAATTTTAAAACGCGCCGAGGGCAACGAACGCACGCTGGTCACCACGCTGACCAAACGCTTCGCCGAAGACCTGACCGAACACTTCACCGAGATGGGGATGAAGGTCAAGTACCTGCACTCGGACATCGTCACCATCGAGCGCATTCAGATCATCCGCGAGCTCAGGCTGGGCGAGTTCGACGCTCTGATCGGCATCAACCTGCTGCGCGAAGGCCTCGACATCCCCGAAGTGTCGCTGATCGCCATCCTCGACGCCGACAAGGAAGGCTTCCTGCGCTCGGCGACGTCGCTGATCCAGACGTCGGGACGCGCCGCGCGCAACCTGTCCGGCCACGTCATCATGTACGCCGACCGCATCACGCCTTCCATGCAGCAGGCCATCGATGAAACCCAGCGCCGCCGCGCCATCCAGACCGAATACAACGAGCTGCACGGCATCACACCCACGTCCATTCAGAAATCGATCAAGGACACGATGGACGGTTGGGAGCGCCATGCGATGGTGCCGGTGGTGCAGGAAGAAGAGGAAGAATACATGGCGGGCGGCAACGTGCTCAGTTTCATCGCGCAGTTGGAAAAACGCATGCACACCCACGCCAAAAATCTGGAGTTCGAAAAAGCAGCGGCGTTGCGCGACCGCATCAACACGCTCAGAGAAAAGGAGCTGGGCGTCGGTTCCTGAGAGACGGGGGCCGGGACGGCGTCAGGTGTCTTCGCGGGCGGCACTGCCGGAATCGCGCACGGTGGAACCGGCCATTTCCGGCGGCAGGCCGTCGGGGGTCGTGGGTTTTTCCAGCGGATTGAGCTTGTCGTAGGCGTTGATGATTTGGCGCACCAGAGGCGCCGCCACCTTGCCGCCCGAGCCGCCGTGCTCCAGAATCACCGCCACGGCGATCTTGGGGTTTTCATACGGCGCAAAACCGACGAACCAGGCATGATCGCGGAACTCGAAGGGGATGTCTTCCTTTTCCTTGTACTCGCTGATGGCGCTCAATGACACCACCTGCGCGGTTCCCGTTTTCCCCGCCACCTTGATTTTACGCAGGCGGGCGCGGCGACCCGTCCCTTCCTTTTCATTCACCACGCCGAACAACGCTTTGCGGATCAGCGTCAGAGAATCCGTTTGCGCCGGTATCTGCCCCACCACTTCCGGCTGACTGGCGGCGATGATCTGGTTGTCCTTGTCCTTCACCTGGCGAATCAGGATGGGGCGAAACAGCGTGCCACCATTGGCCACGGCGGCGACCAAACGCACCTGCTGGATCGGCGTCACCAGGTTATAGCCCTGGCCGATGGTGGCGGCGATGGTGTCGCCGGGCAGCCACAGCCCGCGGTTGGAGGTGGTTTTCCATTTGACCGTCGGCACCAGTCCCGGACGTTCGCCTATCATGCGCACCTGGGTGAAGTCGCCCAGTCCGAACTGCCGTGCGTATTTGGCGATGCGGTCCACCCCCAGGTTATAACCCACCTGGTAAAAGTACACATCGCAGGACTGCACCAGCGCGTCGTGCAGGGTCATGTCTCCATGACCGGCGCGTTTCCAACAGTGGAAGCGTCCTTTGCCGCGGCCAAACGTGAAAAAGCCGGGGCAATGGACGGTGTCTTCCGGCTTGATTACGCCTTCTTCCAACGCCGCGTGCGCAACCACGATCTTGTAGGTCGAGGCGGGGGGATACACACTGTTCACGGCCCGGTTCTGCAGAGGCTTGTGCGGGTCCGATTGCATTTGCTTCCATTCGTCGCGGGTGATGCCGCGGGCAAACAGGTTGGGGTTGAAATTGGGCTTGCTGACGATGGCCAGGATCTCGCCGTTGGTCACATCCATCGCGATGGCGGAACCGATAATGGGCTCCTCTTCGGTGCCGGTCATCAACGCTTCCATTTTTTTCTGGAGTTCAAAATCCAGCGTCAGCACCAGGTTGCGTCCGCTTTGCGGCGTCAACTTGCGCAGCGTGCGCAGTTGCCGTCCTGCCACGTCCACCTCGATTTCCTTGTAGCCTTTCTTGCCGGTCAATTCCGATTCATAAAACAGTTCCAGCCCGTACTGGCCTATCATGTCGCCCATCATGTAATCGGCCTGCCGCATGGCCTCCAGCCGCGCTTCGGAAATTTCTCCAAGATAGCCCATCAGGTGCGAGGCGAGGTTGTCGTACAGGTAGTTGCGGAGCGGCTCCACCTTGATCTGCACGCCGGGCAGCAGGCGGTTGTTTTCTTCAATGAACGACACCACGTCGCGGTCGATGTCCGCCCGCACCAGCACCGGCTTGAAGGGCCGCGATTGGCGCGCATCCTCCAGCACCCGGTCGATGTCGAATTTCAGGTGACGGTGCAGGGCGCGCAGGGTCTGGTTGAGGTTGCCGGCGTCTTCCGGCGTGACATACAAATTGTAGGAAGGACGGATGGAGGCCAGCACGTTGCCGTTGCGGTCGAGAATCTTGCCGCGGAAGGACGGCAGGGAGACCAGGCGCACGCGGTTGTTCTCTGAAAGCGTCTCGAAATTTTCGCCTTTCAGAATCTGCAGGTACCACACCCGGACCCCCAGGGCGAGGAAACACACGCCGACAAGAATGACGAACAGCCGCACCTTGCGGCGAACCTCATCCGAAACATCGTGGCTGTACAGGTACTTGCTCACAAACCCACCCTTCTCCGCAATCCGGTCACGCCGCCTGCCGGCTGGGATTCCGGCGGCGATACCAGTTGAGGAGGTAAAATCCGATCACGCCAACCACTGCATTGTAAATCGTGAACACCATCAACGACGGGAAGAACACCCCGAACGACGGCTGCGCCTTGAACAGGATCAGCGAAACGAAATAGTAGATCAACCCGTCGAACAGCGAGGCCAGCGCGAGAAACGTGCTGATGGGGCCGACGCCATCGAGCACCAGTTTGCTTTTCAGATTGGCGAAGACGAAGCCGATGAGGCTCTTGGACAGGGTGTTGACCCCGAGGAGGTCGCCGGACAGGCAGTCCTGCACGAAGCCCAGAGCGAAGGCCATGGCCACGCCCGCGTTCTCATCCAGAATGATCGCACAATAGACCGCCAGGATCAAAACCAGATCGGGCCGCACGCCGTACACGGAGAATGTGTCCAGCAGCGTGGTCTGGAAGGTAAACAGAACCAGGAATGTGATTGCAATGCGCCACCACACGGCGTGCCTCTCAGAGTAACAGGATCAGGACTTCCTCCAGACGGGACAGGTCGGCGCTGGGGACGATGGTCACTTCCTGAAACAACCCCTGCGTGGCCTTCTGCACCTGGATCACCTGCCCCAAACGGAGTCCTTTGGGGAACACGCCTCCTAGTCCCGAGGACAACACAACGTCGCCCACCTCCACCGTGGCGTTGATGGGTACGTATTTCATTTCACAATGCTCGTCGCCGGTGCCGACCACCACGCCGGACGCGCGGTCCTGCTGGAACAAGGCATCGACGGCGCTGCGGCTGTCGACGACCAGCATGACCTTGGATGAGTTGAACCCGACCTGAATGATGTGACCGACCACACCCTGGTTGGTGACCACGGGCAGGTTCTCACGCAGTCCGTCGTTCGACCCTTTGTTGATGACGATGGTCTTGGCCCACTGTGAAGCGTCGTAGGCGATGACGGTCGCCACCAGCGAGTCCGCTTCGTATTCCACCTTGTACTCGGTGAGCCGGTGAATGCGATTGAGATGGGCGACCTCTTCTTCGAGTTCGGTCTTCTCTTTGATCAATTTGTGGATGCGCCGCTTCAGGGTTTCGTTTTTCTTGGCGGTGTCCACCAGCAGGATGTAATCATCGATCACATCGGTGACGGCGCGGACGCTCTGGGTCACCGCGCTTTGCAGCGGTGAGACCACCCAGAGAACGATTTTTTCGAAGAAGGTGGGCTGCTCCGACCGTTTGATGTTGACCGTCATGAGGATCAGGGAGAGCAAAAAGATGGCGACGAATACGACGGTCTTTTTCCGGTCTTTGAGTCCTTTTTTCAACACGTCACAAGGCGACTTTTTTCAGGAGTTTGGGATCCGACAACAATTTGCCGACACCGTTTGCCACCGCAGACAGAGGATCGTCGGCCACGGTGACGGGCAGCCCGGTGGCTTCGCGCAGCAGGGTGTCGAGGCCGCGGATCAAGGCGCCGCCGCCAGCCAGCACCACGCCCTTGTCCACGATGTCCGCCGCCAGCTCCGGCGGCGTGCGTTCGAGCGCGATCTTCACCGACTCCACAATCGTGCCGAAAATTTCCTGCAGGGCTTCGGCGATCTCCTCGTCGGAGATGACGAGCGTTTTCGGGATTCCGGCCACCAGGTCGCGGCCTTTGATCTCCATGGTCTGCCGCGGATCGGTCGGGTAAGCGGTGCCGATCTGGATTTTCACGCTCTCCGCCGTGCGTTCGCCGATCAGCAGGTTGTATTTCTTTTTGACGTAATTGACGATGGCCTCGTCCATTTCATCGCCCGCCACGCGCACGGACTTGCTGTACACGGTGCCGGACAGCGACATGATGGCCACTTCCGTGGTGCCACCGCCGATGTCGATGATCATGTTGCCGGTCGGCTCCTGAATGGGTAGATCGACGCCGATGGCGGCGGCCATGGGCTCCTCAATCAGAAACACCTCACGCGCGCCCGCAGAATGGGCGGAATCGCGCACGGCGCGCTTTTCCACCTGCGTCACGCCGGACGGAATGGCGATGATCACGCGCGGCGACACAAAGGTCTTGCGGTTGTTGTGCACCTTGCGGATGAAATGGCTGATCATCTGCTGGGTTTCCTCGAAATGCGCGATGACCCCGTCCTTCATCGGCCGAATGGCCTGGATGCTCCCTGGCGCCCGGCCCAGCATCTGCTTGGCCTCTTCGCCCACCGCCAGGATTTCCTTGTTATGGCTGTTGATGGCCACCACCGACGGTTCGCGCAGCACCACCCCCCGGCCTTTTACGTAAACCAGAGTGTTCGCGGTCCCGAGATCGATGGCGAGGTCGTTGGAAAACAGATCGGCGAATAAATTGAACACGCAAATATCCTGTAGGAGTGAGTAAAGGCTTGGTAAATACTTGTTTTTTTAGAACTTAATATATAACAAGCAGATGCCGAAAATGCAATCACTAAAAATGGCCCCCTCCCCCTCTGCCGGTGGATGCGGTACAATGGCCAAGTGCCGTAGCGGAAGCGGTTTGGGAATAAAGACTTGCGTCCGGAAACCGGGTTCTATAAGATGACAGGTCGATTTTAACATTATTTTTTCGGGACTTGGAGTGTTTGCATGCTGAATTTGATCCGACAACATGCGGATTCGTGGATGATCAAGAGCATCCTGTGGCTCATCGTTTTCGCCTTCCTCGGCACCATTTTTTATTCCTGGGGCATGGGGGGCAATGTCGCGGGCCGCAGCGGAATTCTGGGCAGTATTAACGGGACGAACATCACCCTCGCGGAATACGACCGCTCGTTCGACAACCTCGTCAGTTTTTACCGCGACCAGTTTCAGAGCCGCTTTTCGGAAGACATGATCGAGAAGATGGATCTGAAAAACTCCGCGCTGGAAGCCATCATCCAGAAAAAACTGCTGCTCATGGAAGCCAAAAAGCAGGACATCCACATCAGTGATGCGGAACTGGCCGACCGCATCTTGAGCAATCCCAATTTCCAGAGAGACAATAAATTCAGCCGCGGCATCTACGACAACTTCCTGACCTACAACCGCATGTCGGCTCAGGAGTTTGAAGACAACCAGCGCCAGCTGCTGCTCATGGAAAAAGTGGAATCGATCATCAAGGACAACACGCAGGTCTCCGACGCCGAAGTGCGGGAAGCGCTCGTTAAGGAAAAGCGCAAGGTCAAAATCAACTACGCGGAGTTTCCGAAAGACTACTACCAGTCACAGATCACCCCGACCGACACGCAGTTGCAACAATATTATGAAGCGCACAAGCGCGACTTCGAAGTTCCGGTCCAGATCAAGGTGCAGTATGTCAAGCTGACGCCGGACCAGGTGCTGGATGACATCAAGGTGTACGATGAGGACACCAAGGATTACTACACCAACAACCAGGGCGACTATCTGATCAAGAAACGCTACAAGGCGAAACACATCCTTGTCCGCACCGAGCTGAACACGCTGGGCGGCGACGACCTGCCGGTCGATGAAAAAGAGAAAAAGCTGAACGCATCGGAGGCCAAGGCCAAAGCCAAGGCGGAAGACATTCTTAAAAAGATCAAAGAAGACGGCAAGTCCTTCGAGGAGATGGCGAAGGAACACTCCGACGACAGGACGTCTGGCGCCAACGGCGGCGACCTGGGGCAGTTCCCCAAAGGCACCATGGTCGGGGAGTTCGAAGCGGCGCTGGAAACCATGAAGCCGGGGGACATTTCCCAGCCGGTGCAGACGCCGTTCGGCTTTCACCTGATCAAGTTGGAGGAAATGCACGAGGAACGGTTGAAACCGCTTGAAGAGGTGAAGGATGAGATCGTCGAAAAATTGAAGAAGATGAAAGCGACGCAACGCATCCGCCGTATCGCCAAAAAAATCTTCAACTCCGCTGAGAAGGACAACGATCTGGCGCGTGGCGCCCAAAAGTTCGAGCAAACGACGCAAACCACCGGCTTCTTTTCAGGGCAGGATCACGATATTCCCAACATCGGCATGGTCCCGGAATTTTTCAACACCGCCTTCACCCTTAAGGACAACGTGGTCAGCGCACCGCTCAATACCTTCGAAGCATCCTTTCTCATCAAGGTGGTCGAGCGCAAGCCGCCCTTCGTTCCGGAACTGGACGCGATTCGCTCTCAAGTACAAGACGCGTTCATGAACAGCCGCCATGTCGAAGTGACGAAGGCCAAGTTTGAGCAGATGGGGGAACAACTGGCAAAGAACCGGGGTCTGGAAGCACTGGCGAAGACCAACTCGCTGGAAGTGCAGGAGACGCCTTATTTCAGCCAGACCGACTCCATCCCCGGCATCGGCAATATCCAGTCGATCAAGAACAAGGCGTTTCAGACGAAGCCCGGCGAAACCACCATGGGTGAGTCGCCGCAGGCTTATTATCTGATCCAGGTGGTGGACCTGCAGAACGCGGAAGAGCCGACGAAGAAAGAAATTCAGGAGATGTACAAACGCCTGAAACAGCAGAAGGCCGACATCGTGTTCCGCAACTGGCTGGACCAGGCCAAGGCGAAAGCCAATATCCTCGTCGATAAAACGCTGCTCTGATCGACCGTCAGCGTTTGCGCCAGCGGTCGGTCTCTTTGGCCGGACGGATGCGCAACGCGGTCTGGTGAATTTTTAAGATCCGGTCCAGCAGCGTTCCGATGTCCGGCGCCAGCACGCGGATCATCTCCTCCTTGCCCTGTCCGCCCAGATCGTAAATGATGTCCGGCACCTTGCCGAACCGTTCGATGGCGTTGTAGGTGCCCCACTCCAGGGACGACCCCTCCAACTGCTTGACCGACTTCGGTTCCTTCGCGCGGTCGAACGAGGCAATGCGAAACTTGAGACGCTTGCAGGCGTTGAGAATCGTGTCGCTGAACTTGATGTTCATCACCGCGCGCATGGTGGGATCGAACCGCATCGCCGTGAGCACGATCTTGGCCACGTGCCGCGATGCGCCAAACTGCGGCGAAGCCACGGTACGGATTTCATCGCCCAGCTTGATGATGCGCCCGGGAATGGCGATGACGTCTTCCACCCGGCTCGCTTCCGGAATGCCCACGCCGAGGTTGGACTGCACTTCCGGAATCAGGTGGCCGATGTGATTGGCCTTCAACACTTCCAGCGCCGCCGACACCCCCTGCAACAACTCGAACCGTTGACGCACCTGCGTCGCCTGCGCAAAGGGATCGACATGGCCCTTGCCCTTCCCCGCCTGCACGCCGCCGCCGATCGCCGCCTGGATGAATCCCTTGGCATGCTCCACCGCCTCATGCAGGGGCCGGCCCTTGGCCAGTCCGCAGGCAATCGCCGAAGCCAGGGCGCAACCGGTGCCGTGCAGGTTTTCGTTGGCCAGCCGATCGGAAGCAAACACCCACGACTGCTTGCCGTCGAACAGCCAGTCGTCGGCGTTCTTTTTGGCATGACCGCCCTTGATGAGCACACTTTTGACGCCGGTCTTTAGAATCTCCCGCGCCGCTTTCTTCATATCCTTGTCGTTGCGAATGCGAACGCCGGAAAGCGCTTCCGCTTCCGGCAGGTTCGGCGTCACCAATTGCGCCAACGGCAGCAATTCATCCTTCAAAATGCTCACGCCCTTTTTGGACAACAACGCCGTTCCGTTGGACGAACGGATCACCGGGTCGATCACCAGATGTTTCACTCTGAATTTTTTGAACAGGCGGGCAACGCATGCAACGATTTCTTCGTTGCCCAGCATGCCGGTTTTGACCGCAGCGGGTTTGCCGTCTTCGAGGATGGTTTGCAACTGGTCCGCCACCACCGCTTCTTCCAGGTCGTAGGCGGTTTTGACGCCCTGCGAATTCTGGATGGTGATGGATGCGATCACCGAGGTGGCAAACAAATCGTGCGCGGTGATGGTTTTGATATCGGCAGGCACCCCGGCCCCTCCGGAAGAATCCGAGCCGCCAACGGTCAGTACGGTTTGAACGGTTTTCATGAGCTATTCATGGTGATGGGTTGGATGAATGAGTTCGGTCGCCGCCACACGGGATTCCCTTTGCAGGGAGATCATTGGCGGAACGGATGCACAGCCTAGCCTACTGTCACCGATTTCGCAAGGCTGCGCGGCTTGTCCACATTGCGTTTCAGCGAGGTGGCGGTGAAGTAGGCAAACAGTTGGGAGATGACCAGATGGATGAAGGGGGCGACGATTTCGGGAACCTGCGGGATGATCAACTCTTCGCTGAACTGTTCCTTGTCCTTGCCGCGTTCATCGAAATGAATGCCCAGCACGAATCCCGACCGCGCACGGATTTCCGCGATGCTGGCCAGCGTCGCCTGGTACATCGTCTTGTCGCTTTTGGGCGGGACGAAGACAATGGAATACACGTCGTCGTCGATCATCGCCAGGGTGCCGTGTTTCAGAAATCCACAGGGCATGCCCTCGGCGTGAACGTACGCGACTTCTTTCATTTTGAGCGCCGACTCCAGCGCGATGGGGTAGTAAATGCCGCGTCCGAGATACAGCCAGTTTTTGACGTTGCGGTGCTGGTGCGCGATGCGATGGATGAACCCGGAACGTTCGTTGAGGATGCCGTTGATGATTTCCGGCAAGTCCTGCAACGCCTTGAGCGATGTTTTGTACTGGCGTTCGGTGAGACGCTTGCGCCGCAGCCCCAGCTTCAGCGCCATGTGCGTCAGGATCACCATCTGTGCCAACGCCGCCTTGGTGCTGATCACGCAGATCTCCGGCCCCGATCCTTGCAGGATCACTCGATCCACCAGACGCGAAATGGTCGATCCCATCACATTGACCAGGGCGCCCGTTGCCGCTCCTTGCGCCTTCGCATGCTTGAGCGCGGAAATGGTGTCGTAAGTTTCGCCGGATTGCGAAATGGCCAGCACAAAACTTTCCTTGTCCGCCGGCGACAGGGAAACGAATTCATCCGAACTGATGGCCGGAATGTACTTCCCCGCTACCTGGCTGAAAATGTAGTTCGCATACATGGTCACGTAAAATGTGGTGCCGACGCCCACCAGGTGCGAGGTCTGCTTGCGGTCCAGCAGGTCCACAAAAGCATCCAGGTTTTTTTCGTCCACGTCCAGCGCGTTGCTGATGGTCTGCGGCTGCTCGTAAATTTCTTTCAGCATGTAATGTGGGTAACCGCCCTTGCGCGTGGTCTCGCTGTCCCATTCAATACGGGTCACCGGCTTGGAGACTTCTTCCTGCGTGATGCTGCTCTTCACCATGTAGGCGTCCTTGGAAACGATGGCGTACTCATCGTCGTCCAGGATGACCGCGTTTTTGGTGTGATCGATGAAGGCGTTGAAATCGGAGCCGACGTACTTCACCTCATCGTCGATGCCGAGAAGCAGCGGCGATTCCCGGCGGGCGCAGTAGATGAGGTCGGGCTGCGGCAGGCAGATGAAGGCGATCGCAAACGAGCCTTCCAACTGGCGCAGCGTGCTGACGAACGCCGCCTCCACCGCACCGGTTTCCTGATAATATTTTTCGAGCAGGTGTGGCACGACTTCGGTGTCGGTGTCGGAACCGAACTTGTGGCCTTCGGCCTGAAGCTGCTTGCGCAATGCCTGGTAATTGGAAATGATGCCGTTGTGCACCACCGCGAATTTTTTGTCGCAGGACAGAAAGGGATGCGTGTTGCCCTTCGTCACCTGGCCATGCGTGGCCCAGCGGGTGTGAGCGATGCCGGTATTGCCTTTATGATGCAGGACGTTTTCTTTCTTATAAACGTCTTCCACGTAACCGACATTCTTTTTGACGACGATCGACCGCTGTCCGTTCATCATCGCCACCCCGCAGGAGTCATACCCCCGGTATTCGAGATTGCGAATGCCTTCGAACAGTTGATTCGAAATGTCCTTCAGTCCGACCGCGCCGGTGATGCCACACATAGTTTATCCGCTAGCTGTTTTTGACAGAATAATGAGAAGGCAGGAATTTGCCCGAAGGGATCACAATGCCGGGCTCAATGGTGTTGCCCGCACCGATGACCACGTTGTCGCCGATGAAGGCGCCCAGCTTGTTGCGTCCCGTCTTGAACGTTTTCTTATTATACTTCACTTCCACCGGCTCCCAGGTCATGGTGCGGTTGACGGTCATGGTGCCCGCCCCGATATCTACATTCTCCCCCAGAACGCTGTCACCGATGAAGGACAAACGTCCAACCCGGGAATTTTTGTGGATGACGCAGTTTTTCAATTCCACGCCGTAGCCGACGGAGCAGTTCGCGCCCACCGCCGTGTAACTGCGGATGAGCGAATTGTTGCCGATGTAGCTGCCCGCGCCGATGGAACACGGCCCTTCCAGCACCGCCCCGGCTTTGATGCGCACGCCCTCTTCGATGCGCACGGTGCCGGTGATGGTGACGTTGGATTCCAGTTTCGCCGTTTTGGCGATGGACGATTCCTCCCAGCAATCCATGATGATCTGGTTCGCGGTGAGGATCTCCCACGGGTACACGATATCCAGCCAGTCCTCTTCCCACATCGAGGCGCGCAGGCCCTCACCGTCCACCAGCGCCTTGATCGTTTTCTCCATCGACCGCTTGTTCTTCTGCAGGAGGTCGAAAAACGTTTCGGGCAGAATGTACACCCCGGACAACACGTAATTGCCCAGATTGTCGCCCTTGGGCTTTTCGATGATGCGCGTGATCTTCATGTTCGCGTTCAGAAATACGTTGCCGAACATGTCGTTGGACGGCGGCAGGCAGATCGAGGCCACCGGCGATTTGAATGTGTGGAACGATTGCTGGGTTTTACTGAAAATGTTCTCGGCGGTGACGATATCCCCGTAAATCAGCATGAAGTATTCGCCGTGCAAAATTTTGTCGCGCACCTGCATGACCGCATCGCCAATGCCCGCCTGCTTTTTCTGTTCGACGACGTTCAGGTTGACGCCATTGAGCGCGTGCTGATGCACCTCTTCCAACAGCTTTTCCTTCTGGTGCCCCACCACCACATAGACATCGCTGATGCCCGCTTTCTGCAACAGGTCGAGGCAGTGGTTGAACAGATAGCGGCCGGCCACACAGAGCATGGGATTGGGACGGGTATCGGAAAAAGGAGTCAGGTTGTTGCCTTTTCCTGCCGCAAGGATGACCGCTTTCATCTATGATTCCTTAAGAACAAAACGTGAAGACAGGCTGCTCAGGAGTTCGAGGCGCGCTCGGAAAAAAGTTGCTCCGCGGTGTTGAGATCCTCGATGGAATTGATACCAAAAATTTCGGAGGCGTCCCCGGTTTGAATGGCCTGGATGGCCTGCCCCCCCTCCGTGATGCGGGAGACGGTATCGGTCAGGTAGTATTCCTGTTGGGCGTTGCGATGGCCAATACCCTTTAAAGCCTTGAAAAGAATACTCTTTTCAAAACAATAAACTCCCGAATTGTATTCGTCAACTGTTTTTTCCTCGGGGCTGGCGTCCTTGTTTTCCACAATGCGCCCGACGCTGCCATCGGCCTGCCGGATCACCCGTCCGAAATCTTTCTTTTCGTTGGATTTCAGACTCAGCAGCGTACAGGGTGCCTGGGATGCGCGATGACTGAGCAGGAGGGGACGCAGCGTTTCGGGACGGATCAGCGGCATGTCCCCGCACAAAATCAGGACATCGCCGGTGAAATCCTGAAGCGCGGCCTCGGCCTGCATCACCGCATGACCGGTACCGAGTTGCTCAGTTTGTTCTACAAACTCAACAGGATAGCCCGCACAGACCGGGCGCACGCGGTCGGCCTGGTAGCCCACTACAATCAATATCCGCTCCGGGGCCAGAGCCTGCACTCCGTCCAGGACGTGGACCAAAAGCGGCCGCCCTGCCAGCGGGTGCAGCACCTTGGGCAGGTCCGACTGCATGCGCTTGCCCTGCCCCGCCGCAAGGATGATGACCGCTAAACCTTGGCCTTGCATTGAATCCTGTATTCCTGAACTTTTTTACGGAGAGTGTTGCGGTTGATCCCCAGAATGTTGGCCGCTTTGGTTTGGTTGCCCTGGGTTTCTTCCAGCACAATTTCAAGAAGGGGTTTTTCCAATCCACAAACCAGGAGGCCGTAAAGATCTCCCTTTTCATTCCCATCCATCTCGGAGACGTATTGCTTGACACTCTTATGGAGCCATTTTTCCAAAAAACAGCGAATATCTTTGGAAGTTTTATCCATGAAGACGCCCGGATACGTTGGTGACAGTCAATTTATAAAGGGATGGGGTAAGGTGGAAGCAATGTAGCAAACTCCCCATGGGGGGTCAACCGAAAAGCCCCAAGCCGGGACAAGGCGGGGATTTATCGGTTGATTCGGTATAAACGCCTCGTTTAATATGAATTTTCAATATGAATTTCTGTTGATGCATGAACCATGAAAGTCGCCTTCAGCACACTCGGTTGCCGGACCAACCAGAACGACACCGCGGAGATGCAAACGCTTCTGGAAAATGAGGGGTTTACCATCGTCGATGCAAACCACCCGGCGGACATTTACGTCATCAACTCCTGCACCGTGACGGCCAAAAGCGACGCCAGTTCCCGGCAGGCGGTCAAGCGGTCTTTGGCCATCAACGAAGACGCCATGGTCGTCTTCACCGGTTGTTACGCGCAGAACAACCCGGAAGAAGTCCGGCAGATTTCCGGACTGGACGTGCTGCTGGGCAACGCCAACAAGCTGGAAATCCTTGCAGCCATCCGCCGGCGGCTCGAACACCTCCAAAGCAGGGACGTGTTCGGCGATCCCGAAGTGGTGATGACCGACATCACCAAGAGCTGGGATTTCAAAACCATTCCGGTGACGGAATTCGGTGGCAAGTCGAAGGCCTTCATCAAGGTTCAAACCGGGTGCGATGAATCGTGCACGTTCTGCACCGTAGCGCGGGCGCGCGGCCGCTCCATCAGCGACGAGCGGGAAAACATTCTCAACAACGTGCGCTGTTCGCTCGATGCCGGCTTCAAGGAAATCACGCTGACCGGCATCAATCTGGGCACCTATGGCATGGACAAATCGCCGCCGGAAACATTTTCCTCTTTGGTGGAAGACATCGCCAATCTCGATGGGGACTTCCGCCTGCGTATCAGCAGCATCAACCCGATGGAGATCGACGATCATCTGATCGACCTGATGGCGGAGCGCGACAACATCTGCCCGCATTTTCACATCCCGTTGCAAAGCGGGGACGACACGGTCCTTGCCGGGATGAAACGCAACTACGACTCCGGCAATTACCGCACCGTGGTCGAGCGGGCCGCCGAGCGCATTGACCACCTCGGTCTGGGTGCGGATGTCATCGTTGGGTTTCCAGGAGAAACCGATGCCATGTACGAGAACACATACCGGTTGGTGGAGGAGTTGCCCTTCACCTACCTGCACGTGTTCAGCTATTCACCACGCCAGGGAACGGATGCGTTTCGCATGAAAAACGACGTGCCCAAGGCAGTGAAAAAAGAACGCAACCGGAGGCTGACGGAACTGGGCCGGGACAAGGCGCTGGCTTTCCGGCAACGGCTGGAGGGCCACACGCTTTCTGTTCTGGTTGAAAGCAGCCGCGATCCCGCAACGGGCCGGTTGCGCGGTCATTCCGAAAACTTCATCCCGGTTCTCATCGACGAAGAAGACACACTGATGAATCAGATCGTGCCAGTCCACATTCAGGATGTTTACGGCCAACAGGTTTCCGGATGCATCCTGTAATCACCCTCACCACGGATTTCGGACTCAACGATCCGTACGTCGGCATCATGAAAGGCGTGATCCTGAACATTGCGCCCGATGCACAACTGGTGGACCTCACGCATCAGATCCGTCCGCAGAATATTTTACAGGCGGCACTGGTGGTGAAAACCGCGCACTCTTATTTCCCGAAAGGCACCGTGCACGTGGTGGTGGTGGACCCCGGCGTCGGCGGCGTACGCCGGCCCATTGGGATCAAGAACAACGGTTACTGGTTTGTCGGCCCGGACAACGGCGTGTTCACATCGGTGATCGATTCACAGGCCCTGTGTTACGAACTGACCGCTGAAAAGTATTTTTTGAAAGACGTCTCGACCACCTTTCACGGGCGCGACATCTTTTCGCCGGTGGCGGCATGGCTGGCGCAGGGCAAAACCTTGCGGGCATTCGGCCACAAGATCGCCGATCCGGAAACGCTGGACTGGCCGCTGCCCAAATTCGACGGCAAGACGATTTCAGGGGAAGTCATTTATGTCGATCACTTCGGCAACCTGACCACCAACATCGACGCCGGTTTGCTGGAGGGTGTGTTTGAACATCCCGAAAGTCTGGAAGTGCAACTGGCGCGCAAAACGCTGAAAGGCCCGGTCAACAGTTACTCCGAAGCAAGAGAAGGTTCACCGGGAGTCATCATCAACAGCTGGCATGCCCTCGAAATTTTTTATCGGGAAAACAATGCGGCTGAAAAGCTAAAAGTTAAAATCGGGACCCCGGTGCGCGTCACCCAGGCCCGGTAATAAAGGCTCGCATGACCGACAACAATATCAAAATCGTCTGCCAGAACAAAAAAGCCCGCCACGATTATTTCATCGAGGAAACCATGGAGGCGGGCATCGCGCTGATGGGTACGGAGGTGAAAGCCCTTCGTGAGAGCCGCGCCAGCCTGCTGGACGCCTACGCCTGGGTCGAACGCAACGAGGTGTATCTGTACAACTGCCACATCAGCCCGTACACGCCGGCGACACAATTCAACCACGACCCGATGCGCAAACGCAAGCTGCTGCTGCACCGGAAAGAAATCAATCGCCTCATCGGCGCCAGCCAGGAAAAAGGATGCAGCCTGATTCCGCTCAAGATTTACTTCAAAGGGGGCATCGCCAAGGTGGAGCTGTCCATCGCCAAAGGCAAAAAACAGCACGACAAGCGCGAAACCATCAAGAAACGCGACGCCGACCGCGAAATCCGCAAGGCCATGAAGGGCGACCTCAAGTGATCAATCGGAACCGCGTGGCCCGACAACCGGAGGTTCGGCTCCGGCCTCTCTTCGCAGGATCACCAGAATGACCCCGCCGATGGCGGTCGCCGCGCCCAGGTAACCCAGCAGGCCGATCCGTTCCGGCTCCACCAGCCCTGGAATGAGATGGGGGAGTGCCTCCATCACGACCAGCGTGATGAACGGGTTGAGAGTGACGATCACGCTGATCAACCACAATGGAATGTGTTTGATCGCTTCCGCCAGAAAACCGTAGGCCAACAACGTGTTGATGCCGAGAAAAACCAAAAGCCCCCACGCCACCACACCGGCTCCGCTGTAATCCTCCCAACTCACCGTGCTGACCAGCACCACTCCGGCGACGCCATACACCAACAGGTTCAACTGCTGTGCCGCGTATTGCGGCGCCAGCGACTTCTGGAAAGTCATGTACGCCGCCCACAACGCCCCGGCGATCAGCACGAAACCATTGGCCGCGGTATAGAGGCCGAGGTCCGTCGCCTGCGACTGCTGGTCGCTGAAAAACAAAAGGAAGCCCAAGACGGCAATGCCCAGTCCGCCCGCCTGCTGGCGCGAGAACCGTTCCTTGAACACGGCGACGCCGATCAACACCACCATCACCGGCGCAATCTGGATGAGCACCGCCGCGTTGGACGGGGAGCTGGCGCTGATGCCGCGCAGAAAATAATAGTAGTTTCCGGACAGGCACAGGCCCGCAAGGATTCCAAACAAAGGCGGCCGGGTGAGGATGCGTTCCGGAGGTTGGCGTTTGACGCGCAGAAACAACCACAGCGCCAGGAAGGCAAACACAAAGCGGAACCAGACGATCGAGCCGGGAGAAAAATCCTGCAACGCGATTTTCATGAAAACCGGCAACAGGCCCCACAACACCGCTGTGCTCAGGGCAAAAAAGATCCCGCGCGTGTAATCGGTTCCGGGCATGAGGATCAGTTCAACTGCGCGAACTTTTCCAGCAATTTCAGGCCGGCTTTCTGGCTTTTTTCCGGATGGAATTGGAAGGCGTGGATATTCTGATATTCAATCCCGGACACAAACTCGCGGCCATACTGGGTGGTGGTGACCACGGTATCTGCATTGTCCGGCATCACGTAGTAAGAGTGAACGAAATAAAAATAAGGATGCGGTTCCGCCGGGTCGAACAGCGGCGAACTCTTTTTGAGGTTCAACGTGTTCCAGCCCATGTGCGGCACTTTGAGATCGCTGGCGTCGTCAAAGTCGAATCGGATCACCTTGCCCGGCAGCACACCCAGTCCCGGCACCGTGCCGAACTCGACGCTCTGTTCGAACAGCAACTGCAATCCGAGACAAATGCCAAGGAACGGCTTGCCGCTCTGGATGGACTTGCGAACGGGATCGATCAGGCCCAGCTGGTCGAGATTGGCCATGCAATCCTTGAACGCGCCGACGCCGGGGAGCACAACGGAATGGGCGGAAGCGATGGCCGCCGGATCGCGGGTGACGCAGGCATCGGCGCCGACGGCCTCGAAGGCTTTGTGCACCGACCGCAGGTTGCCCATCCCGTAGTCGATGATGGCGATCATTTACAATTTGCCCTTGGTGGAGGGAATCACGTCCGACCGCGGGTCCAGCGCGCAGGCCTGGTCGAGCGCCTTCGCAAACGCCTTGAACGACGCTTCGACGATATGATGCAGGTTGCTCCAATAGGGCGAGTTCATGTGCAGGGTGATGCCGCTGTTGGCGGAAAACGCCTGGAAGAACTCCGGCACCAACTCCACGTCGAACTGACCGAGTTTGGTTTTGGGGAGGTCGATGTTGAACACGAAAAAGGAACGTCCACTGATATCCACCACGCACTCGGCCAGCGCTTCGTTGAGAGGAACGCTGGAACTGGCAAAACGGCGGATGCCTTTTTTATCGCCCAGCGCCTTGTCGAAGGCCTGCCCCAGGGTGATGCCGACATCCTCCACCGTGTGGTGGAAATCGATCTCGATGTCACCTTTGGCTTTCAGTTGAAGATCGAAATATCCGTGGCGGGTCAGTTGCGCCAACATGTGGTCGAGGAACGGAATGGGGGTCTGAATCTCGCTTTGCCCGCTGCCGTCGATGACCAGGCTGACTTCAATTTCGGTTTCGCTGGTTTTGCGTTTGATCTGGGAGCATCTGTCCATTTACAAGATAGCCGATTTTCTCAGGTCGCTCCTGAGAGGGGGGTTTGCAACGTTTTCTTTATTTCCGTTGGATGAATGATTGTGATTGCCATTGCCCTGATGCCCCATTCCCGCAACCGGGGAAATTTCCATGACCTGATCATAAAAGTCGGAAATGGTTTCGAGCAGGCCGTTGTGGTCTATTTTAAGATCCCGGCGTACCAGCGCAGGCGCTCCGTGCTCGACAACGAGATCGCCCACACCGATGCATTTCACCTGAAACGCCCGTTCGCTTGGCTCCTTATGAAGCGCTTCCAGCACAGCGGAACCGAACCCGCCCTGCACGGAATGTTCCTCCAGAGTCACCATGCACTGCGTGGAATGCGCATAACGCAGAACCAGTTCTTCATCCAACGGTTTGACGAAGCGGGCATTGATGACCGCAACGCTGATGCCTTTTTCTTCGAGTTTCGCCGCCACCTCTTCCGCCGGGCGCACCATGTGGCCATAGGCGATGAGTGCGATGTCCTTGCCATCCTGAATGACCTCGCCCTTGCCGATTTCCAGTTCCTTCATTTTGGGGTCGAGATCGACACCCAACCCCGCTCCCCGCGGGTAACGCAGTGCGGCGGGGCCATCGTGATAGATGGCGGTTTTCAGCATGTGACGCATTTCATTTTCATCTTTCGGCGCCATGATCACCATGTTCGGCAACGTGCGCAGGTACGCGATGTCGTACAGACCCTGATGCGTGGCCCCGTCTTCACCAACGATACCGGCGCGGTCCATGGCGAATACAACCGGAATGTTCATCAGGCAGACATCGTGCACCACCTGGTCGTAGGCCCGCTGCAGAAACGTGGAATAAATGGCCGCAACCGGACGCAGTCCTTTCAGAGCCATGGCCCCGGCGAAGTCCACCGCGTGCTGCTCGGCCATGCCGACGTCGAAGGTCCGTTCCGGAAATTCCTTGCCGAACTTGCTGATGCCCGTGCCGTCCGGCATGGCGGCGGTGATGCCGATGATGCTTTCGTCTTCCTTGGCCAGATCGATCATGGCCTGTGCAAACACCGAGGTGTAGTTCGGGTTCGAGGCTTTCTTGTGAAACGTTCCGGTTTCGATATCAAACGGAGAAGCGCCGTGCCACACATCGGCTTCATCTTCAGCCACTTTATAACCTTTGCCCTTGCGCGTGATGACATGGACCAGCGTCGGTCCCTTCAAATCTTTAATGGACTCAAAGCAATCGATCAACGCTTCCGTGTTGTGTCCGTCCACCGGCCCGATGTAACGGAATCCGAGGTCTTCGAACAACCGCCCGGGGATGAACACACCCTTGATGGCTTCGTCCAGTTTGTGCGCATAGTGGGAGATATCTTTGCCGATGCCCGGAATGGCGAGTAAAAGCTGGTCGATCTCGCGCTTGATCTTGGTCATCACCTGCCCGGTCATGATCTGGCTCAGATGCGCCGACATGCCGCCGACGTTGGTCGAGATCGACATCTCGTTGTCGTTGAGCACCACCACCATGTCGGTCTGCAAATGACCGGTGTGATTCAGGCCTTCAAATGCCATGCCCGCAGTCATCGACCCATCGCCGATGACAGCCAGCACGTTGTAATCTTCTTTTTTCAGGTCGCGCGCCTTGGCGAAGGCCACCGCCGCGGAAATGGACGTGCCGCCGTGGCCGCAATTCCAGTGATCGTGTTCATTCTCTTCACGCTTGGTGAACCCGCTCAATCCATCGTACTGGCGCAGCGTGTGAAACCGTTCCTTGCGTCCGGTCAACAGTTTGTGCACATAACTCTGGTGGCCCACATCCCAGATGAACATGTCTTTGGGGCTTTCATAGACATAGTGCAGGGCGATGGTCAACTCCACCACGCCCATGTTCGAACCCAGGTGCCCCCCCGTTTTGGAAATGGTGTTCAACAGGGCATCGCGAATTTCCGCTGCCAGATCCGGCAGGTCTTCACGGTTCAAACTTTTCACGTCCTGGGGACTGTTGATTTTTTGCAAGAATTTGCTCATAACGATTCCACTTAATTTATTTAAAAACTCCGTTGAACAAAAAAGCGGGCGATTTCCCGGAGAGGATTAGCGCGTTCATCAAAATCACCCAAACTGCTGATGGCCTCCTCCACCAAACTGTCGGCTTTTTTCCTGGATTCCTCCAAGCCGAACAAAGCCGGATACGTTGCCTTGTTTTTACTGACATCGCTGCCGACATCCTTACCCAGTGTTGCCTTGTCACCGACGATATCGAGGATATCATCTATAATTTGAAAGGCCAAACCAATATGTGCCCCGAACCGGGACAGAGCTCCCAATTGCTTTCCATCCGCCCGGCCCAGGATCGCGCCGACCCGGACACAGGATTTGAAAAAGAAGCCCGTTTTGTAAATATGAATGTATTCCAGCGTGGAAGCTTCAATGGGCTTCCCTTCCGATTCCAGGTCCACAACCTGGCCACCGATCACCCCGGTCGAACCCAGCGCCTGAGCCATTTCGTGGGATGCGCGAAGGATGTTCTCGTGTGGGACCGCCTCCATCAAAAAGGCATTGGTCATCAGCACAAACGCCTGGGTGAGCAGCGCATCCCCCGCCAGAATGGCGATGGCTTCCCCAAACACCTTGTGGTTCGTCGGCTTTCCCCGCCGCAGGCTGTCGTTGTCGAGCGCAGGAAGGTCGTCGTGAATCAGCGTGTACGTATGGAGGAACTCCGCCGCCACCGCAAAAGGAAGCACATGATTGCGGTCGCCACCCACCGCTTCCGCTGCGGCAATCAATAAGGTGGGCCTCAGCCGTTTCCCCCCAGCGGACAGGCTGTAGTGCATCGACTCATGGATGCTTACCGGATATGTGTCTGCGTCCGGAAGAAATAAGGGAATCGCCTCATCGATAATTTCCTTGCATTCGGCTAAATAATCTTCGGCGGGCAATGCTTCGTTTTTCCCTTATATCTTATTAAATTTACGGGAGTAATACTTATCCACTATTTTACAAAATAAGATGGTAACACACTTTCAACGGCAGTCAACCTTTATCCGCTCAGGATCTAACACGAAACTAATTGAAAAATAACCTTTTCTAGAGTTTTCCCTAGATGTAGTCGGAACCGGTACCGGGTCCTTACAATCGTATCCGCTTTGGGAATCGAAGCTGTATTTTGCCCGATCGGGCTCTGCCCCCTGGTTGCTTCCGCTCCCGTCCGCGGCACACCGGCTACACGGTGAGGCGAGGCCTCATTGTTGCGCAGGCCGCCGTTTCCCGCCAGCCAGGAAATACCGCAACCCTCCCCTCCTGAAACTTCACCCCGTTCTCGAAAAACTTGGATAGAAAAAACCAACTAATTCGCTGACAGCTTAATAAAATTATGGGGTGTTATGTCCGCATGGTTTTACGTTAGAATCGTTGCCTTAATTTATGCAATGAAGGGCCGTGGGCTCTTTTTCTTTTACTATAAACTTCAACTAAAACCTCCGGTATCGAATTGCCTGATGCCTGCCAATTGGCACTCATCCCCCGGATGAAGACAGGAGCACTTGATGCAAGACTTTACAACGACCTGGGCCGGTTACATTTGCCTCATCGCATTTGTGGCCGGATACTCCCTTGTGGTCCTGGAAGAAAAGATCCACATGCGCAAATCCAAACCAGTGATCCTGGCCGGTTGTTTCATGTGGTTCATCGTCGGCCTTTATCAAGCCCTGAACGGCATTGGTGGCGATGCGGCGCACCACTACATCAAAGAACTGATCGCCGAAATCGGCGAACTGTTTTTCTTTCTGCTGGCCGCGATGACTTACATCAATACCCTGGCAGAGCGCAATGTCTTCAATTCCCTGCGCGCCTGGCTGTTGAGCCGGGGGCTGGGATTCCGCAAGCTGTTCTGGGCGACCGGCATCATCACGTTCTTCCTGTCGCCCCTCGCCGACAACCTGACCAGCGCCCTGCTGATGTCCACGGTCGCGCTCGCTGTCAGCCAGGGCAACCGTCGATTCATCACGCTGGCCTTCATCAACATCGTGGTGGCGGCCAATGCCGGTGGCGCTTACAGTCCGTTCGGTGACATCACCACCCTCATGGTGTGGACCGCCCACAAGGTGGAGACGCAGCAATTCATCTACCTGATCCTGCCTTCGTTTGTGAACTGGATCATCCCGGCGCTTTGCATGTTCCCGTTTCTGCCGAAAGAGTTTCCGGAAGTACCGAAGGAAAGCATCCCGATCAAGGAAGGCGGTAAAGTGGTCATCGTCATGGGTATCCTCACCGTCGCCACCGCCGTCAGTTTTCATCACTTCCTGCACCTGCCACCTTACCTCGGCATGATGTTCGGGCTGGGCGCGTTGATGGTCTATGGATACTTCCTGAAAATCCGGCCGGACAAAAAAGAATACGAAACCGGCCTTTACGGGGAGATCCATAAAAGTGAAACCAAGCGTTTCGACATCTTCAACAAAATCGCCACCGTGGAATTCGACACGCTGCTGTTTTTCTTCGGCGTGTTGACGGCGGTGGGTGCCTTGCAGTATCTGGGATACCTCGCGCTGGTCAGCCAAAACATGTACCAGGCCATCGGCCCCACCTGGTCGAATATCATCGTCGGCATTCTTTCCGCCATCGTGGACAATATTCCCGTCATGTTCGCGGTCCTCAAGATGGACCCGGCAATGGGACTGGACCAGTGGCTGCTGATCACGCTGACCACGGGTACCGGCGGCAGCCTGCTGTCGATCGGGTCCGCCGCCGGTGTGGCGGTCATGGGTGTGGACCGGGCCAACTACACCTTCATCAGCCATCTGAAATGGTCGTGGACCATCGCCCTGGGCTACGCCGCCAGCCTCGTCACCTGGTATCTGGTGACCGGCTCCCTGCGTTGAAATCAGGCGCGGGCGAGGGTGAACACATCCACCCTCTCCGCGCCGGCCTGTTTGAGAACCTTCGTCACTTCGTTGACCGTCGCCCCGGTGGTGAACACGTCGTCCACCACCAGCAGACGGCGGCCGGCAACCGCTTCCGGCTGAGCGACCTGGAACGCGCCACGCACGTTGGCCATGCGCTCGGTCCGGTTTTTGCGCGCCTGCGGTGAAGTGTCCCGCACCCGCACCAGCGTTCCCTCCACCACCGGCAATCGGCACAACCGTGCCATCTGCCGGGCCAGCACGTAGGACTGATCGAATCCCCGCTCCTTCAGTTTTCTGCGATGCAACGGCACCCAGACCACTTGCATATCCTGATAGCGTTCCTCCAACGGGTCGAAGTGCTGCTCCAACAGAGAGGTGATTTCGCGGATGGCGCCGGGATGACTGCGGTACTTGAAAAAGTGCACCAGTTCCTTCAACACCGAGGTGTACACGCCCAGCGACCGCGCCCGGTCGAACCGGTAGGTGTTCTTGCGGCACAGGCCGCATTCGAATTCTTCAGTGGGGTATGCGTACTCCATCTCCGCCGGGCGGCCGCAGGTGGTGCAGAACGGCGGCAGGATGAACGGTACATGGTCGCGGCACAGTTCACACAGGAACTCGCCCTGCCCTTTGCGGTCGAGGCCGCACCCGACGCAGGGGCGTGGAAACAAAACGTCCAGTAAACTTTGCACCCAGGCCATTGCCCCGCTCCCAAAAATATTTTTAAAATTCGCCCAAAATACTATATGTTAATTGGACTATTGTTAAGCACGGAAAATCCGTTTCGGGCGGCCCCCTTCACCTCCAGCGAACCGCAGCCATGAAAAAGAATGCAGACATCATCAAGCTCACCGACAAGCACGTCGCCCACACCTATGGCCGCCTGCCCCTGGCCCTGGTCAAGGGCAAGGGCTGCTACGTCTGGGACGCGGCGGGCAAAAAATATCTCGACTGCGTCACCGGTCTGGCCGTGGACAACCTCGGCCATTGCCATCCGCAAGTGGTCAAGGCGCTGCGCAAACAGGCGGGACAGTTGATCCACGTCTCCAACCTGTACCACATCGAACCGCAATCGTTGCTGGCCCGGGACCTGACGCGGCTGAGTTTTGCCGACAAGGTGTTCTTCTGCAACAGCGGCACCGAGGCCAACGAGGCCGCCATCAAACTGGCGCGCAAGCATTCCGCCGATCAGGGATACAGCGGGCGGCACGAGATCATCACCTTCACCAACTCGTTTCACGGACGGACCCTCGGTTCCTTGAGCGCCACCGCGCAAAAAAAGTTTCATCAGGGATTCAAACCGCTTCTTTCCGGTTTCAAGTACGCGCCTTTCAACGACATCGAAGCGGTGCGCCAAACCGTTTCGGATAAAACCTGCGCCATCCTGGTCGAACCGGTGCAGGGCGAAGGCGGCGTCAACCTGGCGGACAAACAGTTTCTCAAGGAACTGAAACAACTCTGCCGGGACAACAACCTGCTGCTGATTTTCGATGAAGTGCAAACCGGTTTCGGTCGCACCGGCGCATTGTTCGCCTACGAACGGTTTGGCGTGAAGCCGGACGTCATCACCCTCGCCAAGGCGCTGGGCGGCGGTGTCGCGATCGGCGCCATGATGGCGACCAACCCGGTGATGAAATCGTTCGTCCCCGGCACACACGCGGCGACCTTCGGCGGCAATCCACTGGCGTGCGCCGCGGCGCAGGCGGCGCTGAGCGTGGTATCACAAAAAAGTTTTCTCAAAACAGCACGCGAAACGGGCGACTACTTCGCCAAGCAACTGCACGCCCTGGCCCGCAAGCACACCGTCGTCAAGGAAGTGCGCGGCATCGGTTTGATGCTGGCAATGGAACTGAAGGTTTCCGGCGCGCCCGTCCTCAACGATTGCATGGAACGGGGAATTCTGATTAACTGTGTGCAGAGCATGACCTTGAGGTTTCTGCCACCCTTGATCATCACCCGAAAAGAAATCGACACTTTGATCCGGACCCTGTCGGAAAGCCTGTCGCGGCTGGAATCCTGAGCGGCCGCCAACCCGCTTGTGGAGGACGTTCCACATGCACCAGAACATTCGAATTCATCCTTCAAAGAAATCCGGCCGCGCACCGCTCGGCCTTCTGGTTTCGATTTTTCTTGTCGCCGCCTGCCTGCACACCCTCCCCGTCGCGCATGCACAGGAAACGAACACGTCGGACACACCCGTTCAGCAGCAGGACAATGTTCAGAAAATGCTGTTCCTGCTTTCCAAGCAGATCACACAACTGCAATCCCGCCTGAAAGACCTGAATGACATGCCCGCCACCCCTTCCATGAACAAGAAGCGGGAGGACCTGCTGACGCAGATCGATGGCCTTCACCGCAACTTTGAATCACTGGCGACGCAACTGAGCACCGACCAGTTGTTCGAAGGCGACCCCAAAAAATCCGACTGGAGCCAGAAGCTGGAGTCGCTCATCATGCCTCTGCTGGAGGCAACCAGCGACTTGACCGAGAAGCCGCGTAAAATCGAGAACCTCAAAACGCGGATCGAACTGTTGGGAACGCAACTGCGTAATTACGAGGACGGCCGCAAAAACATCGAGAGCCTGCTGGCCACAGCCCGGCAGGAAAGAAAATCGCTGAACGAGCAGGAAGAACAGTTCCTGTCGCGGCTGGAAAATCTGAAAGGCAAATACAACCCGGAACTGATCCGGCTGAAACTCCAGGAAGCGCGGCGCACTCTGAAAAAGGAACTGGCCAACAGCGAACCTTTTATCGACACCGCCACGCGCTCCATCAAAAATTTCTTCAAACACCGCGGCATGAACCTGCTGATCTCGGTCAGCATCTTCGTTGCCATCTGGTACATCCTCATCAAACTGCGCCTGTACATCGTCGGCGAAAAAAGCCTGCTTTCCTTCGAACCGTGGATGCAGAAGGTATTGATGACGGCTTACACCGGCCTGGTGCTGGTGCTGTGCGTCATCTCCAGTCTGGTGTCGCTGTACCTGCTCAACGACTGGCTGCTGCTCAGCATCGTCATCCTGTTCCTGCTGGCGGTGGCGTGGGCATCCCGGCAATTCATCCCGCGCCTGTTTCAGGAAATGCGCCTCGCCCTCAACCTGGGCACGGTCAAGGAAACCGAACGGCTGATCTGGAAAGGCGTGCCCTGGCACGTGGAAAGCATCGGCCTGCAGGCGGCGCTCACCAACCCGGCGCTGGAAGGCGGCAGCGTGCTGCTGCCGGTGGGTGAACTGGTCGGCCAGCACTCTCGCCCGGAAGTCGAATCCGAACCCTGGTTCCCGACCGATGTCGGCGACTGGGCAATCCTCGCCGACGGCACCTACGGACGCGTCCGCCACCAGACCATGGAGCAGGTGGTGCTGGAACTCAAGGGCGGCACCGAACTTTTTTACACCACCACGGATTTTTTATCGAAAACGCCAAAGAACATTTCGCGCGGATTCCGTTACGACATCGTGTTCGGCCTCGATTACGAAACCCAGCCACGGGTGTGCGACGAGATCCCTGAACTGTTCGACAAGGGACTGCGTCAACATCTTCAAAACCGTTTTCAGGACGGGTCGCCGGACTTCACGCATTTGGAAATCACCTTCGACGAAGCCGCGAGCAGTTCCCTGAACCTGCGCATCGTGGTGCACGTGCACGGCCGCTGCGCCGAGTTTTATGACGAGATCAAACGGGAAATCCAGACGGCGCTGGTCCGCATCTGCAACGAGCAGCAACTGCGCATCCCCTTCACCCAGCTTACCGTCAGCCTGCCCGACAGCCTGAAACAACAACTGGGAACCACATCTCCCCGGAAAGACGAGCCACCCCCCCGTGTTTGAATTCGAGATCCAGAAACAGCACACCGCATCGCGGGCGCGGCTGGGTGCCGTCACCACGGTGCACGGTACCATCCACACGCCCGCGTTCATGCCCGTCGGCACGCAGGCGACGGTGAAGGCGCTGTCGCCTGAAGACCTGAAGGACTGCGGCGCGGAAATCATTCTGGGCAACACCTATCATTTGTACCTGCGGCCCGGACACAAACTGATCGAACAACTGGGCGGCCTGCACCGCTTCATGAACTGGGACCGGCCGATCCTCACCGACAGCGGCGGCTACCAGGTGTTCAGCCTCAACGATCTCGCCAAGGTCACCGAGGACGGCGTCACTTTCCGCTCGCACCTCGACGGATCGCTGCACCTGTTATCGCCCGAGCTCGCCGTCGAAATCCAGCAGGCGCTGGGCGCGGACATCATCATGGCCTTCGACGAACCGACGCCGCCCGATGCCAGCGAGACGCAGACGTTGAAGTCGCTGGAGTTGTCCACGCGCTGGGCCGCACGTTGCCGGCAGGCGCACACGCGAGCCGGGCAAACGCTGTTCGGCATCGTGCAGGGCGGCATGTTCAAATCATTGAGAACGGAGAGCGCGCGGCAGACCATCGACCTCGGCTTCAAGGGATACGCCATCGGTGGGTTGAGCGTGGGCGAGGAAAAGGGGGTGATGCTGGAACTGGCGGAACACACCGCGCCGCTTCTACCTGAAGAGGCGCCGCGTTACCTGATGGGTGTGGGCACGCCCGATGATCTGATCGATTGCGTGAAGATGGGAATCGACATGTTCGACTGTGTCCTGCCCACGCGCAACGCCCGCAACGGCACGCTGTACACGAGCCGGGGCAAAGTCAACATCCGCAACGCGCGCCACCGGTCCAGCGACCTGCCGCTCGATCCGGAATGCGCCTGCTACACCTGCACGCATTATTCCCGCGCCTACCTGCGCCACCTGTACGTGGCCGATGAAATCTTCGCCATGCGCCTCAACTCCCTGCACAACATCGCTTTTTTTCAAACGTGGATGAGCGGCATCCGCCGCGCCATCGCGGACGGCCGCCCTCTCGACTGGCGCTTTCCCGAATCCGAGGACTCCGGCAACAACGGCTCCTGAAACAATCAGGCGGAGCCGGGCTTGCGATCGTCGATGACGCCTTTGATCTTGAACTCGTTGAGGATGTAACCGGAGCGTTCGGGGAGAACGCTTTGGATGACGGACTTCAACTCCAGCACCTTGTCCTGCGTCAAATCGTCCAGCAGTTTCCCGAATTGTTTTTCGGGGAAGTAGAGTACCAGATCGAGTCCCGCCTGTTTGTACTGGTAGGCGGCCCCGGCGCGCATGGGGTTATTGCGGATGGGTTTGTATTCGACCATACCGGAGGGCAGGCATTCGATCGCCGTCTGCCAGTAACCCGGCTCTTCTTTCAAGGCCTGCCTCACCCGTGAAAGGAGCTCGCCCCCGTCCATCAATTCGTAGGTATAACTTCTATTGCGTCGCATAAAAATTTATTACCGGTTTATGGTTTCGATGCCTTGGGAGCCGTGGAGGTTGCAGCCGGTTCCACCACGACACTTGTTCCCGCCCGCACCCGCAGCGCAAGAAATAATGGGATCTCCTGCCGCGCCCGGTTTTCCGCTTTGGCGCGTTTGCCCGGCTCGCTGTTTTTGTGTGACGTCCATTCCTCCAGCATGTCCACCTGCAATCCGGCGGCATTGAGCGCGGTGAAATATTCCTGCAGCGAACGGTGGTAGGTCGTCGTGTACACCGTGGACCGCGCCATCGGTGGCGTCAGAATGGGAATCGTGTTGGACGATAGATACAAATCCACCCGGCGGTACATGATTTTCTTTTCCTCGTCCCAGCCCCAGTGCGTCTGTCGTGGAATGCGGAAGCACGGATGCGTGACCACCATCACGAACCGCCCCTGCGGTTTCAACCAGCGGCGCACATTATGGAACACCGGTTCGAGGTGTTCGATGTTTTGAATGGCCAGCAGGCAGGCAATGGCATCGAACGTCCTTCCTTTCAGTGCCTGCGGATCGGCGGCATCGGCGCATTCAAAACGAATGCCGCGCGCGGTTCGTTTCTGTGCCAACCGGATCAATTCCTGCGACACATCGAGGCCGGTCATCTTCATCCCTTTTTGTGACAGGTGCCGCGACAACACGCCCTGACCACAAGCGAGGTCGAGCACCTCCCTCCCTTTTTTCAGATCGAGCAGCCGCTCGGTTCCCGGCAAAACGATGTTCTGCTGATAGTCGCTGCCGTGGAACCCCACCAGCGCGTCGTACCAGCGCGCCGCCTGATCCCACAGCGGCGAGTTCGTCCGCTCACCACTGCGCCCTGCCGTAGAACGGCTGGAGGAACGACGCGTTGAAGCATCCCGGCCGCTGTCACGGCGCGGACGGGGAGACTTTGAAGATTTCGGGGGTTTTGCCAAGAGTGCCATCCCTTTCGAAAAGAGGGCTTGCCAGTTAAAAATTAACGCTTTATAATTCAAAGGGTTATTGAAATAAAATAATGACCGGGCTCGTCAATCTTACCACACGAGGTTCGAACATGAAACGCCACACCCCTTTGCGCATTCTGCTCGGCAGTTTGCTTGCCTTCATGACCGTCCTGACGTTCCAGGCCTGCGCCACGGTGCCGCAGGAACGGCTGGAAGACCTGGAGACCATCACCCGCGTGTACAACAACTTTTTTGAAAGCCGGCATCCCGATGGGGGGGTCGCTTATGTGCGGGACGACTTGAAGGCCACATACCTCATGCAATACGCCCAAATCAAGAACCGGGTGACGTTTGGCCCCAGCCAGCGCATCAACCAGGCCTTGTACAAAGATGACGAACTGGTACCCTTGACGGAACAGGTGCTGGATGCCGATCAACCTCCGTTCAACAAGGCGGTGATCACCATGCGCTATGAAGTGGCGACCAAACCGAGCAACCGCGTTCGCACCGTGGTGTACGATCAGCATTGGTATCTTGAAAACGGACGCTGGGTGCTGGTGCCCGATCTCGACCCCTTTCTGAAATAATCGCCGCCGTCACACCACCACTTCCACCTGCCGGTGGAGCGAAACCGAGGACGCGGTGACACGGCAGTTGTAACCATACAACTCCACCCCGGCGGCCCGTGCCCGGCGCAGGGCCTCGCCGAATTGCGGGTCGATGGCGTCGTAACTGGTGATGCGCCGTGTGTCGGACCGTTGCGACACAAACACCACCGCCGCGCGGTTCCCCTTCCCCTTGAGCTCGATCAACTCTTCGAGATGACGGCGGCCGCGTTCCGTCGGCGCGTCCGGAAACTTGCCGACGGTGTTCTCCACGCAACTGACCGACTTGACTTCCACGTAGCAATCCTGTTCGCCAAACCGCAACCGGAAATCGAAACGGCTTTTGCCGTGCTTGACCTCGGCATCGAAGCGGTCGAATCCCTGCAACCCATCGAGGACGTTGCGCTGCAACGCATCGCGAATGAGTGCATTGGCGAACACGGGATACACCGAGACCCAGATGCGGCCGTGCCGTACCAGCACCAGGCTGTAATCGGTTTTACGCTTGGGGCCGGGGTTGTGGATCAATCGCACGTGGCGGCCGGGTATCATGAGACCGGGCAGGCGGCCGGGATCGGGCACGTGCGCCGGTACGGTGTTTCCGTCCACCACCACGTGCGCCAGATAGCGGTTGGGCCGTTCCTGAAACGTGCCGTCCACAATGCGCGGTCCCAGTTTCATGTCTGGAGTTGAAAAGTCAGGGCAGGGTGGGAAAAGGCATCAATGTCCGCCCCCTCCCCCTTCCGAATGGATTTGAACGGTCTTCTCGATGTGAAGGGCTTTGTGAACCGAGGCCGTCATGGTGTCGATGAACGGCTTGGGATAGAGCCCGATGAACAGGATCAGGATGCAGGCCGGAACCAAAAGGCCCGCTTCCATTTCGCTGACGTCCTTCAGACCGGCGGGCAGGTTTTTACCCTTTTCCTGCATCGCGCCCTGAAACATGAACAGCATGTAAATGGCTGCGAAGACAATGGTCAATCCCGCGCCCAGCACAAACAGCACCGCCATGTCTTTCAGGATGGATGACGTCCACACGCCTAACAGGATCAAAAACTCGCCGACAAACCCGTTGAGGCCCGGCAGGCCCAGCGCCGCCAGCGTGATCAGCATGAACATGCCGTACAGGATGGGCATGGATTTCTTGAGCCCGGAAAATTCGTCGAGGTTGCGCGTGCCCAGCCGTTGCTCAATGATGCCAACGATGATGAACAGGGCGGCGGCGATGATGCCATGATTCACCATCTGCAACACGCTGCCTTCCATGCCGTTGCCATTGACCGCGAAGATGCCGAGCACCACAAAGCCGAGATGGCTGATGCTGGAATACGCAACGAGCGCTTTCAGATCTTTCTGCGCGATGGCGATCCAGGCGCCATAAATGATGCCACCCACCGCAGCGGCAGCGATCCACGTGCCCCAGTCATGAATGACATCGGGGAACAGCGGCAGGCAAAACCGGATCAGTCCGTACGCGCCGGTCTTGGACATGGCGCCGGTGACGAGGATCAGCACCGGAATCGGACACGAGACATACGCGTGCGGCAGCCAGCTGTGAAACGGAAACACCGGCACTTTGATCGCAAACGCCAGAAAGAAAAACAGGAACATGATCAGCTGCTCGCTGCCGGCCGGCACGGCGGTATGCACCAGGGTCTGGATGTCGAACGTCAATTCGTGCGTCGCGGTGTAGTGCATGACCGTGAGCCAGATCATGCCCACCAGCATCAACAGGCTGCCCACCAGCGTGTAGAGGACAAACTTGGTGGTGGCGTACACGCGGCGGCCTTCGCCCCACAAACCGATGAGAAAATATGTGGGAATCAACATCACTTCCCAGAACACGTAAAACAGAATCAGGTCGAGGGAAACGAACACGCCCAGCATACCCGTTTCGAGAAGCAGAATGAGAGCGAGGAAGTATTTCGGATTCTCAGCCTGCCCGGCGGAAAAGCGCACCGCCATGATCGACAGGAACGCGGTCAGCACCACCATCCACAGGCTGATGCCATCGACACCGATCATGAAATGGATGTTCAGCAACGCCACCCACTGAAAGGAGTTGACGTACTGCATCTCCGGGTTGGTCGCATCGTAACCGAACAGCAGAACCAGCGAGCCCAGAAACGTCAGCAGCACGGCGATGGTCGCCGTCTTCTGAATGGTCGCCGCCTTGTTCCCGTCCGTGAACAGGATCAGGATGGCCGCTACCAGCGGTATCAATAAAACCGTAGTCAACATGACGTTTCCGAATTCCTTTCGTTACAGGAAAATCACGAACAGCAGCACGGTGATCACCCCTGCAACCATATTGAGGGCATAGAGGCGCACGTTGCCGGACTGCCAGAGGCTGATCTGACGGCTGACCTCGCGCATCTGCGCGCCCACCTGATCGACCGAAAAGTCGATGCCGTATTTCTCGGCGCGTTCTTCCAGAAGTTTGCCGGTGGCCTTGACGGGTTTGACGATCAACAGATCGTACAACTCGTCCACATAATATTTGTTGTAAAGCAGGTCATGCACGGGAGCAAGCACCTGCTGCAGGAAACCCAGTTGACCGCTGCCGGTCATGAACAACCCCAGCGCGCCGAGAATGCCGAGCAGGGCAACAACCAGCGGCACCGTTTCGAGAACGATGTTTTCATGATGCACCGGGATGGCGCCGCCGAACACCGGTGCGAGAAACGAATCCACGGAATGCCCGAACACGCCGCCCAGAATGGAAAACACGGCGAGGATCAACAACGGCCCGGTCATCACCAAAGGCGACTCATGCGGATGTGCGGTCGGCGTGCGCAGCTTGCCCAGGAACGTGTAGAAGAACAGGCGGAACGTATAGAATCCGGTCAATCCCGTCGCCACCACCGCCATCAGCCAGAACAGCCAGTTGCCGTACTCTTCCGCGAAGAGCGAGTGCATGATGATGGCTTCCTTGCTGAAGAATCCGGCGGTCAGCGGAAACCCGGTGAGGGCCAGGGACGCGACCAGGAACGTGCCGCAGGTAATGGGCATCGACCGCATGAGGCCGCCCATTTTGCGAATATCCTGTTCGTCGCTCATGGCGTGGATGACGCTGCCTGCGCCCAGGAACAACAACGCCTTGAAAAAGGCGTGCGTCATCAGGTGAAACATGCCGGCGCTGAACACGCCCACGCCCACCGCCAGAAACATGTAACCGATCTGACTCATCGTCGAATACGCGATGATGCGTTTGATGTCGTATTGCACAAGCGCAATGGTGCCCGCGAAAATCGCGGTGCCCGCACCGACAAACGCGATGAAATACATCACCCACGGAGCCAGCGAATACAGTGCATGGCAACGCGCCACCAGGTACACGCCTGCGGTGACCATGGTCGCGGCGTGAATGAGTGCACTGACCGGCGTCGGGCCTTCCATCGCGTCGGGCAGCCAGGTGTGCAGCGGCAACTGTGCCGACTTGGCGAACGCACCCAGCAACAGCAGCAGGGTGATCATCAGGATCGGACCTTCATTCGGGATGAAGCCCGTCTGCGTCTGCTGAAACACTTCCGTGTAGCGGAGCGATCCGAACCGTTCAAAAATCATGAACGCACCGATCACCATGCCGACGTCACCGATGACGTTCATCACGAACGCCTTGCGTGCCGCCAGCACCGCCGAGCGTTTTTCCGTCCAGAACCCGATCAACAGGTACGAGGCCAGCCCGACCAGCGCCCAGCCGACGATGAGGAAAAAGAAATCCGCCGCCAGCACCAGCACCGACATCGAAAAGATGAACAGGTTCATGTACGAGAAGAACCGGGCGTATTCCGGGTCGTCGTGCATGTAACCGATGGAATAGACGTGGATGACAAATCCCACACCGGTCACCACCAGCAGCATGAAAATGGAAAGCCGGTCCACGAGGATGGCGAGGTCCAGCTTGAAGGTGTCGGATTCGATCCAGTGATAAAGGACCTCGACAGAACCGCCGGCTTCGCCTTCGCCTGCGGCCATGCCCGCGAAGATGAGCAGAACCACGCCAAAAGCCGCGCCGATGGAGGCGCTGCCGATCCAGCCCACCCAGCTTTTGGGCAGCCGCGATCCGAACCAGCTCAGGCCAAGAAATCCGAGCAGCGGAAACAACAATATGAGCCAGGCGATCGAATGCAACGGCTTATCCTTTCAACACGTCGATGTGATCGACGTTGAGATCGTGGCGCGTTCGAAAAATCGTAAGGATGATTGCCAGACCGACCACCACTTCCGCGGCGGCCACCGTCATGATGATCAACGCGAAAATCTGTCCGTCCAAAGACTGCAACTCACGCGAATACCCGACCAGCAGGAAGTTGACCGCATTCAGCATCAACTCCACCGACATGAACATGACCAGCGGGTTCTTGCGGATCAGAAAACCCACCGCGCCCACGGAAAACATGGCGGCACTGACGAACAGGACGAATTCAGTTTCCATAAAGTTACCTCGTGGTGCGCCTTCGGATCGGGCGGTAATGAAACTTGGCCAGGGTGATGATGCCGACCGCGGCGACCAGCAACAGCAGCGAAGCCAGTTCGAACGGGACGATGTGTTTGGAAAACAGTTCGATGCCGATGGCCTTGGCGGACCCGACTTCATCCAGCAATTCCGGGGTGATGTTGCCGGTGACGGGGCGGTTGCCGCCGATGCGCAGCGTCATCAGCAATTCGCAGAACAACGCGCCGACGAAGGCGAATCCAGCCATCGTTTGCAGGTTCAATTCCGGCGCTTCCTTGTGCGCGCCCAGCAGAGCTATGATGAACAGGAATAGAATCATCACCGCTCCGGCATACACCACGACCTGCACGGCGGCCAGGAACTCGGCGTTGTATAAAAGAAACAACATCGCCAGGCAAACCATGTTGCCGATCAGAAACAGCGCAGAATAGACGGGATTGGTGCAGAGAATGACGCCCAGCGAGGCCAGAAGGGCCGTCATGCCGACGGCAAAAATCACTGTCTGATAAAACAGATCGAAGACGACTTCCTGCGGCAGGTTGAAATTCAATGCCTGCTCCAGCATTTCCATCACGATGTGATGCTCTCCTCTCCTTCAACCGCCCGGGAGCGAATAAAAAAAATCCCCAGTTGGGTGAACGTCCGGGACCCTCTCCGGACGATGATCGCGTCATGGCGAAGCGCTTGCGCCGCCCCGCTTGTTTTTTTTGTGGAAGAAACCGTTCCCTAGGCGGGAATCATTTCTTGTTCACCACGCTGGTGTTGCCGAGAAAATTCACCCGGAACTCGTTGGGTTCGGGGTACACCAGCAGGTCTTCCTTGGTGGCAATGTATTGCTTCCGATCATAATCGGCCAACTCGTAATGCTCGCGCAGCACCACCGCATCCACCGGGCACGCCTCCTCGCAGAACCCGCAGTAAATGCAGCGCAGCAGATTGATCTCGTACACTTCGGCGTAGCGCTCGCCGGGAGAAACCGGATGATCGGGATCGTTCTCGGCGGCAACGACATGGATGCAGCCGACCGGGCAATTGATGGAGCACAGGCTGCACCCGATGCATTTTTCCAGGCCGTTTTCGTCGCGGTTCAGGAAATGCCGTCCGCGGTAGCGTTCCGGCATGATGCGCTTCACTTCCGGATAGCTGAACGTGGTCGGCTTGGACACCATGTTGCGGAAGGTGACCCCCATACCGATCAACAGGTTCTTGGCTCCATTGAATACGGCTTGTAACATAAAAAAATCCTAAAAATTCAGAGTACTTTGATGAAACTGTACACCAGCATGTTCACCAGCGAGAGCGGCAGCAGGAATTTCCAGCCGAACGCCATCAACCGGTCGTAACGGATGCGCGGGAACGTGGAGCGCAACCAGATGAACACGCACAACAGCCCGAACACTTTCAGGCCGAACCAGACGAACGGCACGTCCGGCAGCACATACCCGTGCCAGCCACCCAGAAACATCAGCGTGATCAGCGCGCTCATGGTGATCATGTTGACGTACTCGCCCATGAAAAACATGGCGAACTTCATGCCCGAATACTCGGTGAAAAACCCGGCCACCAGTTCCTGCTCCGCTTCCGGCAGGTCGAACGGGGCGCGGTTGGTCTCCGCCACGCCGGCAATGAAAAACAAAAGAAACGCCAACGGCTGCGTCACGATGTTGGGCAGCGTCGCCTGGTCGTTCACAATATCGATCAGGCTGAGCGAACCGCTCATGATGATGACGCTCAACGCCGCCAGGCCCAGCGTCAATTCGTAACTGATCATCTGCGCCGAGGAGCGCAGCCCGCCCATCAGCGAATACTTGTTGTTCGACGACAACCCCGCCAGCACGATGCCGTAAATGCCCATCGACGAAATGGCGAAGATGAACAGGATGCCGATGTTCAGGTTGGCGCCCCACATGCCGACTTCCTGTCCGAAGATGGTGATGCTTTCTCCGAACGGAATCGCCGAAAACGTAACGATTGCCGTGAACACCACAATCGACGGCGCCAATAAAAACAGAAACCGGTCGGCGGACTTCTGAATGATCTCTTCTTTAAAGAGCAGCTTGATCGAGTCGGCCAATCCCTGCGCCAGGCCGAACGGCCCAACGCGGTTGGGTCCGAGCCGCACCTGGAAACGCCCCATCAACCGCCGCTCCAGCCACACCAGAGCCGGGACCGTTGTCAGCAGGCCGATCACGATGATCACCGCCTTGATGATCCCGATCCAAAGATAGGCGTAGGACGCCAGAAACTCAGTGATGCTGTCGATCAATTGTGACTTCCCTTTCCCTGACTACTTTCTGATCTGAACCCAGGCAACGTTCTGCCCCGGAGCCCTGAGACCCGCCACGCGTTGCTCGTCGGAAACCCTGGGCAACACCACCGAACCGGGATTGCAACGGTTGGAAATCACCACTTCCGCCTTCACTTCGTGACCGTTGCCGACCACCGTCACCTCCTGCTCGGCCTTGAGGCCGAGCCGTGCGGCATCCTCGGCGTGCAGGTGCACCGTGGACGGCTGGAACTGATGCGCAAGATGCGACTCCGCGTCCAGAATTTTATCGTGACGGAACAACACCTCGGCCATGCGCAATTTCAGCAGGTCGCCGGAGGCGTTCGCCGCCGTACTTTCCGGAGCCGGGGCTGCGCCGTTGGCATGAGCCACCGCGGCGCGGTTGAGTCCGGCTTTGCGGATCGTCTTCTGCCGGATCTCGGCGTAGCCATTCACCTTTTCCGCGATTTCGGCGGTGACTTCCCACGCCGTCTTGTGTTTCCACTCCGCGCCCAGCGCCTTCGCCAGCGTGGACACGATCTTCCAGTCCGATGGGTTCTCGGCGTTGAGGCCTTTTTTGCGCATCTGCACCCGCGCGCCGATGCTGGTCGTGGTGCCTTCATCGAAACCGGGACCGTTGGACGGGATCACGTAATCCGCCAACGCCGCCGTTTCCGTTTCCATCATGTCGTGCACCACCAGCAGATCCAGTTTGGAAAGCGCCTGCTGCACCGTGTCCGCGCCGGGGAAATCCACCACCGGATTGTTGCGGAACACCACCAGCGCCTTGAGTTCGCCGGATGCCGCCTTCTCGATCATCTGCAAGGCGGTGAGTCCCGGTTCCAAGGGCGCCGTCTCACCCCACTTTTCGCGGATCACATCGGCCTGCGCGAGGTCGAGTCCGCCGGGATAACAATCCGGCAGCACGCCCATGTCCATGGCCCCCAACGCGTTGGTCACCGGCGCGGCAGGCAGCGCGCCACAGTCCACATCCGGCAACTCGTTGATCGTTTTCAATAACTGTTTGAGCGTTTTCACCGAGGACCCCGTCAACGCAGCGGGATTGTACACGACGCTGACTTTTTTGCTGGCGCGGATTTTATCGGCCAACGCCTGAATACGGTCCGGAGCCACACCGGTTTGCGTCTGCACCCCGCCCGCCGGGGCCGTGCCACCCAGTGCATCCTGCAGGACGGAGAACAACACGGCATCGGTGCCGACGTCGTAGCGGAGGGACAAGGAGGCGTATTTATCCATCAAGGTATTCTGATCGTTCAACACCACCATCTCGACACCCAGTTGCGTGACCGCCTTTTTGAGACGCAGGTCGAGGATCGGCAACTCCTCCGTCGGGTCGCTGGCGATCACGACAATCAGCTTGCTCGACTCGATGTCGAGCATGTCGAAGTTCGGCACCGGCAGACCCGGCGTGTCCACATAGGTTTTGTGGTCGATGTTGTTCGTGCCCAACTGTTCGCGGAACAGTTTCTGGTAGAGGTACAGCTCTTCGTTGAGTCCGTAACCGGAACCGATGAAGCCGACGCTGTTCGGTCCGTGCGCCTCGACGATCTTCTTGAGACCCCCGGCCACCTCGCGGCAGGCATCCTGCGCCGAAATCGGATCGTGCAATCCTTTTTTGCGCGCATGCGGGATGCGGTTTTTGCTTTTGGTGAAATCGTAACCCCAGCGCGCCTTGTCGCAGATCCAGCCATCGTCCACCGCATCGTTCGGTGTTTCCGGCGTGGTGACGCGGCGCATCTCGTTGAGGCGCGTGCCGAGGATCATGTTGCAGTTGCAGGCGCAGTGACCGCACAGGGTTTTGGTGTTGTCCAAATCCCAGGTGCGGGCGGTGAACCGGAAATCGGTGTTGGTCAGCGCGCCGACCGGACAGATGTCGATGACGTTGCCGGAAAACCGCGTGTCGTACGGGCGGTCGTTGAAGGTAGAGACGCGGTTCTGAAACCCGCGATGGCGCATGACCAGCGCCTGATCCTTTTCGATGATGTCGCTGTAACGCGTGCAGCGCTGGCAGGCAATGCAGCGTTCGCGGTCGATGGTGATGACCGGCGACAGCGGCGTCGCCTTGTCGCGGTTGAACCGCTCATACTGCATGCGCGTGTCGGGCGGGCCGAACTTGAACGTGTTGTCCTGCAGCGGACACTCGCCGCCCTTGTCGCACACCGGACAGTCCAGAGGATGGTTGAGCAGCGTGAACTCGAGCACGCCCTGCTGCGCCTTTTCCACTTTCTGCGTGTTGGTGCGCACCACCATGCCTTCACTGACCTGCAAGGTGCAGGCGGTGGCCATCTTCGGCATCTTTTCGACTTCCACCATGCACATGCGGCAGCAGCCGAACGGCCCCAGTTTTTCGTGATAACAGAAAACGGGGATTTCGATGTCCACGGTCTTGGCCGCATCCACCACCACCATGCCCTTGGGAACGGTGACAACCTGACCGTCGATGGTCAGCGTGACGGTTTCCTGCCGAGTCTGGGTTTCCATAAATTATAAACCTGTATCAATCAACCGACGGAGTCGGCGGTTTTCATGGATTCGATCAACGCTTCGTAATCTTCACGGAAATACTGAATGCTGCTGGCCACCGGACCGACGGCGGCGTCGCCCAGCGGACAGAAACACTTGAAGGCCATGTTGTCGCAAATGTCGTTCAGCAGGTCCACCTGGTTGGGCTGGCCCTGCTTGGTCAGAATCTGCGACAGGATCTGGTGCATCCAGCGCGTGCCTTCGCGGCAGGGTGTGCACTTGCCGCAGGATTCGTGCATGTAAAAATAGGTGAGCCGCAGCGTCTCTTCCACCACGTTGACGGTTTCGTCCATCACGATCAATGCGCCGGAGCCGAGCATGCTGCCCGCTTCCATCAACGATTCGTAATCGTAAGGCACGTCCACCTTGTCGGCAGGCAGCATGGGAACCGAAGAGCCGCCCGGGATGAACGCTTTCAGTTTGTTGCCGTTGCGCATGCCGCCGGCCCACTTGTCGATGATGTCGCGCGTCGGCGTTCCCATCGGCACTTCGTAGTTGCCCGGCTTGTTGACATGTCCCGACACACTGACCAGTTTCGTGCCTTTGCTCTTTTCGGTGCCGATGGCGGAGTATGCTTCCGGGCCGTTGTTGAAAATGAACGGCACCGCGCACAACGTCTCGACGTTGTTGACCACGGTCGGCTTGCTGTACAACCCTTCCACCGCCGGGAACGGCGGCTTGAGGCGCGGCTCGCCGCGACAGCCTTCGAGCGAGGTCAGCAATGCCGACTCCTCCCCGCAGATGTACGCGCCCGCGCCGAGGTGCGAATGCATTTCGAGATCGAACCCCGATCCCATGATGTTTTTGCCCAGGTAGCCGCGCGCGTAGGCTTCCTCGACGGCCTTGTCAAAAACGTCCGCCAGTTCCCAGAACTCGCCGCGCAGGTAATTGTATGCGGTGTTGATGCGGCAGGCGTAGGAACACAGGATCATGCCTTCGATCAACATGTGCGGGTTCTTCATCAGCAGTTCCCGGTCCTTGCAGGTGCCCGGCTCGCTTTCGTCCGCATTGCAGCAGAGGTAGCGCGGGAACACGTCCTTGGCGAGGAACGACCACTTGAGGCCCGTCGGGAACCCCGCACCGCCGCGACCGCGCAGGCCCGATGCCTTGACCATTTCCACGATCTCTTCCGGCTGGTGCTGAAATGCTTTTTTCAGCGACTGGTAGCCGCCCAGTTTTTCATAGACGTCGATCGACGTCAGGTTGGGCGTATCGATGTCTTTCAACAGGATCAATGGGGATTCCATGGCTTATTTATACGTTTCCAGAATCTGGTCGATTCTGGTTTCGTTGAGGTTCACGTGATAGGTCTTGTTGACCATCATCATCGGCGCTTCCGAGCAGGCCGCCAGGCATTCTTCCTTCAGCAGTGTGAAGCGTTTGTCCGGTGTGGTGTCGCCGATCTCGATGCCCAGCTTGCCCGCGGTGTACTGCATCAATTCATCCGAGCGATTGAGTTTGCAACTGATGTTGTGGCAGAAGCGGATCACGTTGCGTCCCACCGGCTTGGTGAAATACATCGTGTAGAAGGTACAGACCCCTTCCACATACGCCGGGGAGACATCCAGCCTACGCCCGATTTCCACCATCGCCTCCGGCGTCACGTACCCTTCCTGATCCTGCGCCAGGTGCAACAACGGCAGGATGGCCGACTGCTTGCGCTCGACCGGGTACTTCGCCATGATCTTTTCGATTTTCTTTTCCGCTTCATCCGTGAACACAAACATCAGCGATCCACCTCTCCCATTACAATGTCGATGCTGCCGATGATCGCCACCACGTCGGCGATGTAGGCGCCTTCCATGATCTTGCACATGCCTGGAATGGCCATGAACGACGGCGCGCGCAGCTTCATGCGCATGGGAACATTCGAACCGTCGCTGACCATGTAAAACCCGACCTCACCGCGCGGCCCTTCCGTCGGCACATAGGTTTCCCCCTTGGGCACGTTGATGCCCTCCGACACCAGCTTGAAATGATGGATCAACGCTTCCATGCTGGAGTGCAGGGTGTCGCGCGCGGGCAGAGACACTTTGTTGTCCTGAATGCGGTAAGGTCCGTCCGGCAGGTTTTCAATTGCCTGCTTGATGATCTCGCGGCTCTGCCGCATCTCTTCAATCCGCACCAGGTAGCGATCGTACACGTCGCCATGCTCCTGCACGGGCACATCGAACTTGAATTCGTTGTAACGGGAATACGGGCGATTTTTGCGCCAGTCCAGATTGATGCCGGAGGCGCGCAGGACGGGCCCGCTCATGCTCCAGTTGAGGCCGTCTTCGCGGCTGAACGTCCCCACACCCTGGGTGCGGTCCAGCCAGATGGGGTTCCTGGTCAGCAGGCTTTCATATTCATCGACCTTCGACGGAAACACTTCGACGAAGTGTTTGACGTTGTTGATCCAGTCCGGGCTCGCGTCCTTGGCGACGCCGCCGATGCGGATGAAGCTGGTCATCATGCGCACGCCGGAAATCATTTCGTTGAGGTCGAGGATCATCTCGCGTTCGCGCCAGGCGTAAAGGAACACCGTCATGGCGCCGATGTCGAGGGCGTGCGTGCCCAGCCAGATGAGGTGGCTGCCGATGCGGTTGAGTTCCACCATGATGACGCGGATGTAATCGGCGCGCGCGGGCAGTTCTCCCAGTTGCAACAGCTTTTCGGCGGTCAGGCAGAAGGCGAGGTTGTTCTGCGGCGGACTCAGGTAGTCCAGCCGGTCGGTCATCGGAATGCAGTGCTCGTAACGCTTGGCTTCGGCGGTCTTCTCGATGCCCGTATGCAGGAACCCGATGTCCGGTTCCGACGACTGCACCAGTTCGCCGTCCATCTCCATCACCATGCGGAACACCCCGTGGGTACTCGGGTGTTGCGGACCCATGTTGAGGGTCATGGTGTCTTTTTCGCGTTCCAGCAGGCCTTGTTCGGTTACTCCCATGGCAATGGACTCATATCCTTTTTGTCTTTGATCAATTCCTGCTTGTGTTCGGGGTTGTGGGAGAACGCCACCTCCTCGACCACCAGCGGGTAATCCTTGCGCAATGGATGCCCTTCCCAATCTTCCGGCATGATGAGCCGCTTGAGATTGGGATGCCCTTCGACCTGAAACCCGAACATGTCGAACAGTTCGCGTTCCGGAAACAGCGCGCCTTTCCACAACTCCGACACCGTCGGCAGCTTCGGGTCGTCTTCATCCAATCCAACCCGGAGGCGGATGCTGTCGCCGCGGTCCAGGTTGTGCAGTTCGTACACCGCCTCGAAACGCGGCTCGCGCTCCATGTTCAGATAATCGACGCCGGTGATCTGCGACAGGTAATGGAAATCCAGTTCCGCACTCTCTTTAAGGAAACCCGCAACCTTCAGCAGGTTCTCCACCTCCACGTGCACCACGGCATCGCCAAGAGCGACTTCCGCCTTGATGATGCTGTCCGGCAGGGAAGCCCTGATCTTTTCAACGAGTTCCTCAGCGGTCATGCCACCCTCTGTTTCGCCCGATCGGTGCCGGCGTCGTTCATGATTTTTTCCTGCAGCTTGATGATCCCGTAGATGAGGGCTTCCGGACCTGGCGGGCACCCCGGCACATAGACATCCACCGGCACCACGCGGTCCACGCCCTGCACGATGGCGTAGTTGTTGAAAATGCCGCCGCAGGAGGAGCAGGCACCCATGGCGATGACCCACTTGGGTTCCGGCATCTGCTGGTAAATGCGTTTGAGCACCGGCGCCATCTTCTGCGACACGCGTCCGGACACGATCATCAAATCCGCCTGGCGCGGCGAAGCGCGGAACACTTCCGCCCCGAACCGGGCGGCGTCCCAGCGGCTGTTGGCCATGGCCATCATCTCGATGGCGCAGCAGGCCAGCCCAAAAGTCGCGGGCCACAATGCATTCTTCTGGGCCCAGCCGATCACCTTCCCCAGCTTCGTGGTGAGGATGGTGTCGTACATGGCGCCGGAATAATCGGCGGACAACTGCTCCCAGGCATCCTGGGCATTCAATTTCAAATTATTGACTTCGGTCTCAATGTTATCGACCGCTTCATCCATCAATCCCATTCCAAACCTCCTCGCCCCCATATATAGATGTAGGCGACAGCCAGAATCGCAACAAACAGGACCATTTCCACCAAGCCGAACAGTTGCAGCTGGTCCAGTGCGACGGCCCAAGGGTACATGAACACCACCTCGATGTCGAAGATAATGAAAAGCATGGCGATGGTGGCAAACCGGACGGGGAACCGGCCTTTAGCCTCTTCGGAGGGGAGCATCCCGCATTCGTAGGCGATGTTCTTTTCGGCATTGGCTTTGCGCGGACCCAGAATCATGGAAAGAAACAGGATTCCGAGAACGATAACCAGCGCCACGACGGCAAATACGCTTACAAAAATATATTCGGTCACGTGGAATTTCCGTTTATATCTTCAGGGAAGAGGGGCTGCCGGAACAAACACAGCAATTTCAAACAACTCCACCTTCCGCACCAAGGTTTCGGGAAGGCGGTATCAAGGCGTTTCCCATCCATACAAACCCATTCTACCCAAAACCCGATCGAGGGTTCCAGAAACTACTGGAATGGGCGATTATATTAGCCTCACCATACCCTGTCAATTGCTGTTTTCCCTTCCGGGCTGGGGAACCCCTCCCTGGCGCACCCAATGCCTAATCAGCGGAAATTCAGGGCTTTATCAAAAAAGGCTGCAAAAAAAGCCACCCTCTGGCTGCGGTAAAAGAGGCAGAGGAGCGGTTCGAAGGCAGCGGGCGCGTACGCCACCTGCAGTTTCCGGCACAGGCGGGCACTCTTCCCCAGTGGAGGGAAGCGATTCCGGCTTGCCGCCGGTCACTCTTCCATGTATTCGAGATGGAGGCGGTAGATGAGGCCGGAGGGGTTGTCTTCCGGGGCCGCGGCATCTGGATTGGCGTAGTTGATCACCTCGAAATGGATTTCGTTGGTGCCCTCGCGCAGGAAGTCGTCGCAATTAATGATGAACGGTTCCGGGTACTCCGCTCCACCGTAATCCTGTTTCAGGCCGACGTCGTTCACGGTGATGCGGCAGACATCGTCGGCGCGCAGAAACAACTCGGCGCGCGGCATGGCTTTGACTCCTGGCGGGATGTCGAACTTGAGGCGGAAGCCGTGCTGGCTGCCGGTCTTGGCTTCCTCCAGCGTCAGGCGTTCGCGGATCCACACCCACATGCTTCCCTTGATGCCGCGCCAGTCGTCGCTGGATTCGCAGATTTCGGCCGTGCGCCAGCCTTCGGTTTCGGGATCGTACACCTCCGTATCCTTGCCGCTGACGAACACCTGGGTGCGCGTCTTCGGCCCCTCCCCCACCTGCCAGCTTGGCGGGAGCGGTTTGCTTTCCTGCCACATGACGTCGTTCAGGTCGCGGTAATGATCGTACAGCCCGTGCTTCTTGTTGATCAGCACTATGCTCGGCCGCTGGAAATTGCGCCCGAGGTAGGGACCGATGTCGGCGACGATGAGCCCTCCCGGCTCTTTCGCGTCGAGGGAGATGAACGAGTGTGACGGAATGAACCGGTAGGTGTGCACGACGAACTTGCCCTTGGCCGGCGACTCGACGCTTTCGATCTCCTCCTGCAATTTCTGCAACAGCAGGATCGAGGTCTTGATCTCGTTGAGGAACGTCGATTTGCCAAATGCCTGACGGCTGATGAGATCGACCACCGGCGACTGCGGGTCCATCATCAACAGCTTGACGTTGACGCCGCTCAGCACTTTTTCCCGCAGCAACTCGCGGCTGCCGGTCGAGATGGAGAGCAGCGACGTGCCGCCGATATAAATTTCATGCTTCACCCGCCGGAACAACTCCTCGAACGACGTGGCATTGCCCAGCTCCGACCGGTTCTTGTAAATGCCCTGAATGCCGAGGCGCACCGCGTCGGGGTTGACGATCTCCTCCAGCGCGTCCTTGTATTCATTGAAGGTGAGCTCGCGCAGGAACAATTCGTAGCCCAGCGACACCACGCCGATCATGGCGATCAACAGGGCGAACTCCTTGACCGGATGCAGCCAGATGCTGTGTTCCGGAAACACTTCCGGAGCCAGGATGTAAGTCGCCCCACCGGCGACGAAAATCATCACCGCCAAAAACACCACGCGGTCGCGGATCCACATCCGGAGGGTCGGGCCCTTTCCAGCTTTCTTGTTTTCGATCATTTTAAATGAGCCTGAACGGGTAAATTGATTGGACCTCGATATTACAGCAACCTACGGGGATTCACAAGACGGTTGAGCGCTTCTCACAGCTTTCTAATGCTTCCTCAACTGAGTCCTGACTTGCGGCGCAGAAACCACTCCAGAAACAGGAAGCCGAGGATCAACCCATACGCGCCCCAGGTGTCCCAAAGCGATACGAACAGCTTGCTGGTTTTGATCTCCACGTCCGGGTTGGGGAAGGTCAGGCTGTCCAGACGCGTGTCCGCCCGCAACACCTGGTAGCGGCCGCCGGTCACCTCCGACAGCGTCTTCAACAGTTGCGGTTGCACGCGCGGCTTCTGGAATTCCACCCGCGGACTGGTGACGCTGAACAGCTCTTTTCCGGTCAACGTCTGCTCGCCCACTTTCGCGGAAACCTGCGCCGCATAAAAGCCTTCACGACCGGGATGGAACTCGTAGCGGCCTTCGCCGTTTTCATCCGTGACCACCGATTCGCGCACGATGGAAGTCTGATCGGGCCAGGTGGTCAACATCAGGTCCACCTTTTTGCCGGCGAGGGGATTGTAATCCTCGTTCACCAGTTTGAACTGCACCAGCACCTTTTCGTGCTCGCGGTATTTTTCCTTGTCGGTCTCGACTTTCAGCAGCCGCGTTTCCGGATCCCCTGTCAACCAGGCGAGGATGTTCTCCCACAGCTTCTGGTAATGGCGACCGCTGCCGCCCTCGCCCACGCGCCGGAAATTCCAGTACCACAGAGAATCGGTGGCGATCATCAACGTCCGCCCTTCGCCCACCTTGCGCGCGGCCAGCACCGGCTGTCCTCCCCCTTTGCCTTGAGAGGAGGCCAGCACCTGCGCCCCCTGCGCCCGGACCAGTCCCCGGTTCAAGCCCTGCAACGGCGGCAGCGATTGCCAGGCCTTGCGGTTTGTCTCCTTGCTGCTTTCCAGTTGCAGGATGGGATGGTTGCCGAGGCGATCGGCGATTTCAATCTTGACCGGTTTGTCTTCAAACGGGTTCGAGGCGTGCCGCAGTTGAACCGGCAGAATTTCTTCCACCGGAGTGCGTTCGTAGCCGCCGCCCTGAAACGACAGGCCGCCGCCGATCATGAGAAACGCGCCGCCTTCCTCCACGTAGGTTTTCAGATTGGACAGGTATTTTTTGTCGAGAAACGGTTTGAAACGAAAGTTGTGAAACACCACCAGATCGAACGACCCCAGGTAGTCACTGAGCAGCAGGTTCGACGGAAACGGGATGAGACTGAGTTCCGTGGTCGGCGCATCGACGTCATCCGTCAGCGTGCGCAGGATGAAAAACGACAGCAGGTCCACCTTCGGGTTGTTGATCAGCACCTCGCGCAGGAACCGCGAGTCCCAGGAAGGGCGTCCGTTGAGGTGCAGCACGCGCAGGCGGTCGCGCACCACCTTCACCTGGAAATCCCAGCGGTTGTTGGTGTCCACCGCCTCCCCGGCGAACACCGGCACCGTCAACGAATAAATATGCTTGCCCATTCTGGCAGGCATGAACTCCATCTCCACCGTATAATCCTCAACCCCTTCTTTCAAAGACACCACCTGAGACACCAGGATTTTGTTGCCTTCCCGCAACACTACCGGAATGCCTTTGTTGCCGATGCCGTACGCGCCCAGGTCCACCGTCACCTTGACAGGTTGGTTGACGAAACCGAAATCGGCGGCATCGACATTCTCCACCGCGAGGTCCTTGAAGTTTTCATTGCTCCCCGCCTGCAAGGTATGAACGGGGCCGGCCAGCCGCACCAGCGTCTGCTGAAAACCCTCGGACAACGCCGCCGGATCCTGAATGAGATCGGCGCCGTCGGAAAACAGCATCACCCCCTGCAAGGATTTTTTCTCGTACTGCTTCACCACCTCGCGGAACACGCGGGCCAGATCCGTGTTCACGTTGGCGGGTTGGTAGCGCACCGCCACCTCCCCGGCGCGGACGGCATCGATGTGATCGGACACGAAGTAGTAATCGACGTTGTACTTCCCGCCGAGCTGCTGCAACCAGGGTTGATTGGCCTCCAGCGCCTTTTGTACCGGCTGCATGCGCGGCACTTCCTCGGGAAAGGTTTTGATAGTCATGCTTTTGCTGTCGTCGATGAGTACGGCGATGGAGTTTTTGAGCGGCTGGATGTTCTTCAATTCAAGACGCGGTTGCAGGACGACCAGCGTCAATAAAGCCAGCACCGCCACACGCAGGGCATAAAGAAACAGTTTGCGCGGCAGGTTCCGCACCTTGCGCAGGCTCGCCCAGAAAAACCAGAGCATGAGCGGAGCCAGCACGCCCAGCGCAATCAGTATCCAGCGGCTGCCTTCCAGCGCCCAGTGCACCTCCCATGCGTTGTACTGTTCCCAGTTCTGCCCGAACAGCTTGCCTATGAAATTCATCGGCCGGAATACCTCCTGAGCCGTTCCAGAATAATCGGCAGGTGCACCATGTCCTTTTTGTAATCGAGGGTGAAGGCGTACATGACGATGTTGACGCCGAGCCTCAGGCTGAGTTTGCGCTGACGGTAACCGCCGCCGACCATGTCGAAATTCCAGTGGCCGAGTTTGTTCTTCGACCAGGCGCCACCGAGATCATTGTTTGCATACACCAACACCGTGCGGCCTTTACTGGTGATGCCCTCCAGGTACGGTTTCACCACGACACGCCCCACCACCTGATTGATGAGGTAGAACGAGCGGAAAATCGAGTGGTCGCGCGGGATGCGTTCCAGCGGCGTGTGGGGATACACCCGCTCCAGCATGCGGCGCACGGACGCATCGAACCCGGAGTTGGACTGGCCGGAGTTGTCGTCGATCAACAGGAATCCACCGAAGTTCAGGTAATCGCGCAACGCGTTGATGGCGTCGTCCGTGAACGGATCGAAGGCGCGGTCGCCTGCCATATAAATGAAGGGATGGTGAAACAGGTTGGGATCGTTCGGCGCCAGCTCCAGCACCTCGCGCTTGACCTCGATGGAGGTGCGCTTCGCCACCTGCGCCAGCAGACTCTCCACCGCATCGGGCCGCGGCCGGTACGATCCACCTTGATACTTGATCTGGGGGATGATGAGCTTCGAGCCTTCGCCCTCGGCCCGGACCGGTGCTTCACTGAAAAAAATCCCGAACCCGATGATGAGGGCCCAACACACAAACGACTTCAAAAAGGACAACGGAAAACTCCGGTTCGGATGGCATGCACGTCGCAAAGGAATCATATAATAATGTTAGCAAATTAACAAAGCCCCCGGACTCAATTTCAATTCGGTTGGCCCGGTCTCGCCTGGGGTGCTATAGTGGAACGATTTTCTTAAAGGTTACCTTATATGAACCGCATCATCCTACTGAATCCCGGCCCGGTCAATGTGACCGAGCGCGTGCGCCAGGCCCTGCTGCAACCGGACCTCTGCCACCGCGAACCGGAATGCGCTCAGCTGATTCAATCCATCCGCAGGAAACTGCTGACGGCGTTCGGGCTGGATCGGACTTTTCTGACCGCGCTCATCAGCGGCTCCGGCACCGCGGCCCTGGAGATGGCCGTGTCTTCCTGTCTCGGCGACGGGCAGTCGCTGCTGGTGGTCCGCAACGGCGTGTACGGCGAGCGCATCGCCACCATGGCCGCCGCCCACCGCATGCCGACGGTGACGCTCGATTACGAATGGGGCCAACCGCCCGTGCTGGACGACATCGAACGGGCACTCACAGCGCATCCGGAGATCGGCGTGGTGGCCCTGGTGCATCACGAAACCACCACCGGTCTGCTCAATCCCGTACACGAGGTCGGCGAACTCGCACACCGTCACGGCAAAAAATTATTGATCGACGCCATCAGCAGCCTGGCTGGAGACGCCCTCGATTTCGAACGCAGCCACGTCGATTACTGCGTCGGCACCGCCAACAAATGCCTGCAGGGGTTCCCCGGCGTGTCCTTCGTGCTGGTGCGCAAGGAGGAAATGGATGCGCTGGCGCAACACCCGGCGCGCTCGGTCTATTGCGACCTCTACAAAAACCTCAAGGCGCAGGAACAGGGCGAGACCTTGTTCACGCCCGCGGTGCAGGTGCATTATGCGTTGGACGCGGCGCTGGACGAATTGATCGAAGAAACGGTGCCCGCACGCATCGAGCGCTATGCCACCGCCGCCCGCATGCTGCGCAACGGGTTCAACGACATGGGCTTCGAATACCTGGTCGATGCCGCTCACCGCTCCAACAGCCTGACCGCCCTCAAGCTGCCGGACGGCATTCCTTACGAAACGCTGCACGATGAATTGAAGAAACAGGGTTACGTCATTTATGCGGGACAGGGCGGGCTCAAGCAGTCCATCTTCCGCATCGCCAACATGGGTGATATCCGCACCGAGGAGTTTCAACGCCTGCTGGACGTGTTGAAAGCGTGCCTGGTCAAGTCGCCTTCACTGCGGGGCTGACCTCTATGGAATTGCACGAGTTGATGAAAACCTACGCCAAGTCGCAGGGCGTGGCCCCGGCGCACGATCAGCCCACGCCCGAACTCGGCAAAAGCCTGTCCCTGTTCCACGCCTGCCTGATGGAATCGGGCCTCGAATACGTCGAGTTCCCGGACGGCCGCAAGGTGGTGTCGTCGCCGATGGAAATCAGCCTGCCTCACCTCAGCCGTTTCGTCGTCGGCTTCCTGCCGTTCAATTCCATTTCCACCCGCGCCGAAACCAACGAAGTGCTGTTCGATCTGTACTCGTTTTTTCGCTGGCTGGACAAGCGGGACATCGACCACGGCCTGCGGAGCATCAAAATGGAGCCGGTCATCCTCAAACTGACCGAATCGCAGGACCGCTGCCTGAAGCTCAGCCACCATCTGGATGAGGCCACCGGCGAGATTTTGCAGGACATCACGCACATCGTCGAGACCATCAACGATATCTTCCTCGTCACCAAAATCGACCGCGACTTCATCCACCTGCAAGGGCAGAACCACGACGACCCCATCCGGGTGCGGCTGCCGCTGGACATCATCGAACTCATCCGCCTGAAAGACAGCCTCGATCTCGTGGTCGGCGACACCTCGGACAAATGGGTGATCCTCGAAGCCGGGCAGGTTTACCCCGAACTGGGAGCCAACGAGGGTTCCGCACCCTCCAGCCCCGGCTGCTAATAACCGGATTTGACAGGCCTTTCCTTCATTTTTCCGGCTTCCAGCCTATCCAAACTTTACTTGAAAATCCGCGGGAAATGATTTAAAACACGCACTACGCGTGAACAGGCTCACCAGCCTCGTTTCATTTCTAACCCCTGCATTCCGGGATCCCGCACATTATGACCGCCACCATCAACCTTGAGGACATGAACTGGGTCGCCGTGTCGCCCGAACTGATTCTGATGGTGACGGCGTTTCTACTGCTGCTGGTGGGGTTGAAGAAAACGTACAACCAAAACGCGTACCTGGCCAAGGCGGCCGCGGCGGGCATCGTCACCGCGCTGTTGCTGTCATGCTACCTGTGGGGCATCGCACCCACCGTTGCCGACGGCGCCAATCCGGAAATGTTCAGCCACGCCCTGATCCACGACCGCTTTTCGCAGACCTTCAACCTGATCTTTCTGATCATGTCGCTGTTTGCGATCACCGCCTCGTTCCGCTATCCGCGTCCGGATCATGAGAACAAGGCCGAATACTTTGCCCTGCTGTTGATGACCGTGGTGGGGATGATGTTCCTCGCCAAGTCCGGCAACCTGATCACCGCATTCATTTCACTGGAGATTTTTTCCATCTCCCTCTACATCCTGTGCGGCTTCAATGCCAAGCACGGCACCGGGCGCGAACAGCCGGGCGATGTGGACACGCTGCCGTGGGAGACCGTGGCCTCGCAGGAGTCCACCGTCAAATACCTTTTGATCGGCGCGTTCGCCTCCGCCATCCTCGTGTACGGCATGGCATTGCTGTACGCCGGCACCGGCACCACGGAGATCCGCACCATCGGCAAACTGCTGCACGAAAATCCGTACACGCACAATCCGCTGGTCTTCATCGGCATGGCGTTGATGTTCTCCGGGCTGGCGTTCAAAGTCTCGCTGGTGCCGTTCCATTCCTGGACCCCGGACGTGTACCAGGGCGCACCGACGCCGATCACGGGTTTCATGTCGGTGGCGACGAAAGCCGCCGCCTTCGCCCTGATCGCCCGCGTGTTCTACATCGCATTGCCGGATCTGCAATCCATCTGGATGCCCTTTTTGTTCGGCGTCTCGGTGGTCACCATGCTGGTGGGCAACATCGCCGCCATTTTTCAGGACGACGTCAAACGCATGCTCGCGTACTCCGGCGTGGCGCATGCCGGGTACCTGCTGATCGGCATCGTCGCCAACAGCCAGGACGGCGTGGCCAGCATCATCTTCTATCTCGCCGTCTATCTGTTCATGAATGTCGGCGCGTTCGCCGTGGTGTACATGGTGGAAGGCGAAGGCAAAGAATCGAATTCCATTTACCGCTTCAAGGGTCTGGCCAAACGCAAGCCGTTGATGGCCGCGGCCATGAGCCTGTTCATGCTGTCTCTGGCCGGGTTCCCGCCCACCGCCGGGTTTTTTGGCAAGCTCTACGTGTTCGTCGCCGCCATCAAACAGGATTACATCCTCATCACCATCCTCGCCGTGGTCGCCAGCATGATTGCCGTGTACTTTTACCTGCGCATCATCGTGATGATGTACTTCCACGAAAGCGAGCCGGAAACCGTGGTCGCCTCCAACCGCGGCATGACCGCATTGATCACCGTCAGTTCCGCCGCCATCGTGCTCATGGGCATCTTCCCCTCCACCTTCATGCAGCTGGCTCTCTCCGCCATCCCGTCGCTGCCGCATTAAGCGGCGCATTCAAGAACCGCCCCCCTTCCGCCGTTAAGACCTTGCAGTCCCTGTTGAACCCTGCGATCCTTTGTTTATGACCCGTTACCTGATACCAGGCATCGTCCTGCTGGCGGTGGCCCTGACCGCCTGCACCGACCCGCGCACCCAGTACCAGCGGCAGATCGCCGAGTACGCGTCGCGCCTGCAACTGGACCCGGAGGATGCGGACGCGCATTACTGGCTGGGCGTGGCGTACCTTTCGGCGGGCAACTGGAAAGCCGGAGCCAACCATCTCAAAGACGCCGTGCGCCTCAATAAAAATCACACGCAGGCATTGCGCGATCTGGGCTGGGCGTTGTATCAACTGGGAGATCATGCCGCCGCTGAAAAATGGTTGCGGCAATCCTACCAACTGGATCGCAACGACCCGAAGACCGTCGCCAACCTGGGGGCAGTGCTGATCGCCGGGGAGCGTTATGCCGCAGCGGTGGGAGTCCTGACCGGAATCCTGAATAACGGTCCAACCCGTTTTGAAATCCACAACAACCTCGCCATCGCCTACAACCACCTCGGTGACAAAACCAAGGCGGTGGAACAGTTGCGCCTTGCCACGGAACGGGCGCCGCAATCGGCGCAGGCGCAGACCAACCTGGGCGCGTTGTATGAATCGTTGAACATGCACGCCGATGCCTTCAAGCACTTCAACCGGGCGTTGCAGCTGGACCCGAACAACGCCACGGCGCACTACAATATGGGCACGTATCATGCCCGCAACAGCAACCAGCTGCTGGCGCTCGGCCACATGCACGAAGCCAAGTTGCTGGCGCCGGACGACGCCACCATTCGCATCGGGTTGGGCCGCGCGTTCGCCGAACTCAAAAAATACGACAAGGCGGTGGAACAATACGAAGTGTCGCTACGCACCCGCGCCGCCGACGCGGCCACTCATTTAAGAATGGCCGAGTTGTACCATCTCAATCAGCAAATCGAAAAAGCCGTCGATTCCTACGGGTTGGCCATCAGCCTGGACCCGGACCAGCCCCAGGCGTATTACCGGCTGGCGTTGCTGTACGATCAATTGGAAAACGGAGAGAAGGCGGTGCTGTACATGGCGGTGGCGGAGAAGGAGTTCAACCGAAACGGCCTGCAGGAAGAGGCCGAAACCAGCCACTACAACCTGAACGTATTTTCACGCAAATACCATTACAACCGGCAGGATCTGAAACGGTTGCTGCGGCAGCACGATCTGGATGTGAACCCGGTCACCGTTCGAGGATAAACGTGACGGGGCCGTCATTGTGGATTTCCACCTGCATGTCGGCGGCAAAGCGGCCTTCCTGAACACTCAATCCGGTGGCAGTGCAGTGGTCCACAAACAGGCGGTACAAGCGCTGCGCCTCTTCCGGTGGCGCCGCGTTGTCGAATCCCGGACGGCGACCGCGCGAACAATCCCCCGCCAGCGTGAACTGCGAGACCACCAGCACCTCCCCCTGAATATCCAGACAGGACCGGTTCATTTTTCCCGCCTCATCGGCGAAGATGCGCAGGTTCACCGCCTTGTCCACCAGCCACGAGACTTGACCGTCGCCGTCGCCTTTGTGCGCGCCGAACAGGATCATCAGGCCATGCCCGATGCGCGCGATCTCGCTACCCTTTACCGAGACCGCCGAAGCCGAGACCCTCTGCACCACCAGTTTCATGTTGTTTGGAAAGAGAAGGTTGGTCAATACGCCCGGAAAAAGCGCTGGTCGGTGCCGCCGGGACCGACCAGCACCCACACTTCGCGGGAGCAGCGCGGGCAACGTCCTTCATACGCGGTTTCTTCCTTGTTCAGGTAAATCCGCCGATACACGTTGCAGCATTCAAACAAAATGCCGAGGAATTTTTTTTTCTTCTGATCGGGATTCATGCTCGTTCACAACCGGCCCGGCCCGCCGCAACCGGACCCCGCGGCAATGCGTGGGTTCTCACCGTCCGCGCAGCCTGTTCAAGGCCCGTACCTTCGAATCCTTAAACGCGCTGTGCGGAATGCGCAGGGCCTTGGTGATGCGCCGGATTTCCTCCGCCTCCTCGTGCGAGATGTCACCATCCGCCGCCGCCACCGCAAAGAAACAATCCACCGTCGCCACGCGGTCATTGTAGGAATACAGCTTGTTGAACTCGCGCGTCACCTCATCGAAATCGAAACCGCGCTCGGCCTGCTCCGCAACGACCTCCAGCAACAACTCCAACTCCTTGCCTTTATACTCGAAACGTTCCTTCAACACACGCAGGAGCGCCTTCTTTTCTTCCTCGTGAAAATCTTCATCCACATGCGCCACCGAAGCCAGCAGCGTGCCGAACAGGCAGAGAAAATACACATCGTCTTCGGCAAGGCGGGACTTCTTGAACCCATCGTTGGATTTCAATTCGATACTTTTCAGCACCTGGTTGCGGAAATACTGGTGCAACTCCGGATTTTTTTCATAGGCCGGTTGGAAGATGGTGGACTCAAAAAAGTTGCGGATCTTGCCCACCGTGCGTTTTGTGATGGAGGATTTTTTAAGGTGCCGGGCGAATGTCTCCAGCAACTCGCGTTCCTCGTCCTTGAGATTCTTGTCGGCACGCGCCATTTCCTCCAGCACGTCCACCACCTGCTCGCGTTCCTGTTTCGAACCGAACTCGGCCGACAACTTTTTCAGCAAGCGGTCCTGCTCCGACTGCGGCACCGGCGACAGCAGGTACGGCTTCAAGCTGTCCATCTCTTTTTGACTGAGGTGGAACTTGCGGTAAAACCGTTTCAGGATATTTTTTTCGGATTCACTCATCTCGCCATCGGCCCAGGCAATGGCGGCTAAGGTTTTCAGCAGGGTCAGGTTTTTCACAGTAGCCATATCAAACTCTTTATTTCAGATTGGTTCACTTGAAGCTGTTCACCCACAGGTGGCCGCGCCCTTCTCCCCGCACGATGCCGAAAAAGTCGAGATGGCCGTCGTTGTTGACGTCGGTGAAAGTCAGCTCTTCAAAATGCCGGTTGGCCGGCAGACGTTTGGACGATTCCTTGAGGAAACGCCATTTGCCGAGGCCGCGCTGGTAATGAATGCCCTGGCGGCTCAGTATTATGATATCAGGAATCTGGTCCGCGTTGGCATCCAGCAGGTAAACCGCCCGCGACGGATAGGCTGGAAACGCCCGCAGCGGCCCCTTGCGGAAATAACCGGAGCCGTTGTTGACCAGCACATAACTGTATTCATTTTCATACGTACGGGAACGGGGATCGATCGCCTCGTTGACCACCAGCAGATCGTTGTCGCCGTCCATATCGAAATCCGCCCAGTCCGCAAAAAGACTCTGGCTGCGGACGAACGGCAGCAGATCGCGGGTGCGGTCGGTGAACTGGCCGAGACCGTTGTTGATGAGTATGCGGTTGCGGCCGGTGTCGTACACCAGAAAAATATCGATCACCTTATCGCCGTCGTAGTCGGCGAACGACGTGCCGCGGATGCCCGCGGGCAACAGCGGCATCAGCAGTTGCGTGACATCGCGAAACTCGCCTTTGCCGTTGTTGAGCAGAAACTGCACCTGGTGCGTATCCGGATCGCCCTGGTTGAGCACATGATGCCCGGTGAAAAACAGGTCGATGTTGCCATCCTGATCCACGTCCACCATGTCCACCCGGTCCAGCCCCGGCTTGAACGGCGGCAGCCGGTAGCCCTGCGGCGTGTAAAAATAGCCGCGCCCGTTGTTGATGAGCACCTTCACCGTGTCCCCATCCTGAAAACGGCCGATGAGGACGAGGTCCGCCGCGCGATCGTGATTGAGATCACGCGCCCGCATGGCCAGGATGGTGTCGCCGGGCGTGCCCACCCAGCCGGGCCTTTCCAGTTTCGCAAAGCGTTCGGCTTTGCGGTTCAGCCAGACGCGCACCGAAGGCGTGCCGTCGGCATCCAACTCCGCCACCAGCATGTCGGGAAACCGGTCCCGGTTCACAAATGCAAACCACGCATGCTGGATCGGCTTTTCCTGCAAACCGGGGAAAAACGTTTCCGTCAAATCGAGGTAACGTTGCGCATCGGGATTGCTTTTAAACACCCCGCCCTGCGCGCAGCCCGACAACGCTGCCAACAGAACCACCAACCCCCATCCTCTCAACATTCCTGCTATGAATTTCCGGATACGAACTCTCCTTTTCCCGCTGTTCTGCGACGCGTTTACAAACCCGCCTGCGCTACAGGGGGCGGACGTTGCAGGATGTCTTCACGCAAATCCTGTTCGGCGGCGGTCAACCCCGCTGTCTGCCAGTTTCCGCCAAAATGCGCCGTCATGCCTCGATGCAAGGCCGTGCGCACGGATTCAAACTCCATGCGGCTGCCGGACAGGTCGTTGAGGGTGATGGTCGAGGTTTTCAACCACTCCAGGGGCTCACTTCCCGCTTCCCGGTTGCGGTAAATCAGCAGCGAATGGAACAGGTCGTGATCGGTGGCGATCAGCACCGAGCCGTGTTGCAGGAAGGCCCGTTGCGTGCGGCGTTGCGCACTGCCGATGAGTTTGCGATCGTGGACGGTGATCTCGCAATGATTGAGGGCTGCAAAGCAGGCGGGCGAGCGGTCGTGCGTGCCGCCACGCAGTTTTTCCCGGTTGATATGGGCCTCGGCGATGCCCAACTCGTGCAGTCCCCGCAACAGGGCCCGGCTGATGGCGGCGTACGTGGCCTTGAGGCCGCCGCAAAACAGAGGATGCGTCACCGGCGCCACCATGGAATACGTCAACTCCTCCATGTGCAGCAGGGCGCGGCCGCCGGTAGGACGCCGCACCCAGTCCACCTGCCGCTCGCGGCAGCGCTCCAGATCGATTTCCTTTTCCACCGGCTGCGAGTAGCCGATGGAAAGCGTCGGCCGACGCCAACCGTACAGCCTGAGCGTCGGCACAAACGAGGCGTCCTGCTCGCAGGTGCGGAGCAGCGCCTCATCCACCGCCATGTTGACGGCTCCGTCCTGCCTGTCATCCTCGATATACCGCCACTCGCTCACGCGTTGCCTCCACCATTTAATTTTGACGGGTTATTTTTCCTTATTATAGAATCCAATGAAACCCGTTTTTTGCAGGAAGGTGGAAAACGGCCCAATAACAGGCTTTTTCCGGAAAATCATGATCCGTCACTGGTTGCAACATTTTATGGGAGCCGCGTGCGTCTTTGCGGTGATCGCTGCGAGCGCGACCCCGGCCGCTGCCTTCAAACATTTTAAAGATCATACAACAAGCGCCGCCACCTGCCAAACCGCGTGTCACCAGCCGGAGAACATCCTGCGCGCCAGAACGGACAAAACCGGCAAGGCCGAATGCCGCGCCTGTCATACGGGAGGGAACGCCATGGCGAAACACAATCCCTTCCTCGCGCCCGGCGGCGATCTGCAAGCGGAAGACTTTGCGCCCAACCGGCGCGTGCGATCGGACCGCGGCCCGGTGCAGACCGGCAAGGCCTCCGGCACGAAAACCCAGAAAACCGCCGCCTCCCCCGGCAAGGCCATCCCCGGCATGGTATCCATCCCCGCCGGGGAATTCGTCATGGGTTCCAACGACCGCTGGGACGACGAGTCGCCGGAACACATCGCGTTGACCGAAGCGTTCTACATCGATCTTTATGAAGTGACCAACGCCAAATACAAGGAATTCGTCGAGGCCACCGGTCACGAGGCGCCGTTTCACTGGCCCAACGGCAACCTGCCCAAAGGCAAGGAGGACCATCCGGTCATCTACGTCAACTGGCCCGATGCCGATGCCTATTGCAAATGGAAAGACAAACGCCTGCCCACTGAACAGGAATGGGAAAAGGCGGCGCGGGGACCGGACGGCAACATCTATCCCTGGGGCAATGTGTGGGTGCTGACCAAATCGAACAACCCGTACAAAGGCTCGACCGGCACCGAGCCCGTTGGCAGTTATCCGGACGGACGCAGCGTTTACGGTTTGTTCGACATGTCGGGCAACGTGTGGGAATGGGTGGACAGCCACTACCTGCCGCATCCGGGCAACCCCATCCCGAAAGTGGAATACGGCCGCGAAAAACGAATTCTCAAAGGCGGATCGTGGTTTGACTGCCTGTCCTACGGCTGTGGCTTGAGCGCACCGACGTTCAACCGCGCTTTCTTCAATCCCGAAGTGCGCAACAACAGCTTCGGCTTCCGCTGCGCGCTGTCCGCACAACCGCACAAGGCGGCGCAATCCGGATCGCCCTGACGGGCCTCAACGGGAAGGTTTGCATGGGCAACCGGTTTCGAGAACGCAAAAAGGAACTCTCCAAAGATCTGGAGACGGGGGGCCGCTACAAGATCCACTGGTTCCGCCGGCTTCTGGTGTTTCTCTTCATCGTCGGCTTCTGGATCATTTACTACCACTGGAATCAGCCCTGACTCCCCCCTTTTATTTCCGGCGCGTTTCCCGTTTCTCAAACTCATGGCGATTGATGGCGGGGTTGCCGTTCAGCAGGTCCACCGGTTTTTCCTGCGACGGGGTCAACAGCAGCAACGTCTCGCGGCCGGTGCCCAGCACCAGGCGCGTTTCCGGAAGCGGCTCCGCATCCGCATCCTGCATCTCAAGCTCGGGCGGCGGCTTCATTTCGTCCGACGCCTCCAGAGTGACCGCAGGCGGAACACCCGTTGCGCCGGCATGCAGAATCATGAGTTTCCGCGCATTCTTTTCGTCTTCCCGGGGCAGCTCATTGCCATACGCGGGCAACTGTTCGAGCGGCACCGCCTGCGCCTCGGGCAAGGGCAACGTGTTGAGACGGAATCCCAGTCCCCGATCCGGTTCGAAACGTCCGATTTCATAACCCCGCCCGGCCAGCACCAACTCCTTGCCGCGGATGGGTGGGGTGGGCAAAACGGAGCGGTTTTCCGGCACCGTCACGGTTTTCCGGGGAGAAGACATTAAAAGTTGCGGCAGGAATTCATAACGCGGAACGCGTTGGTGGCCGGCTTGGGTCTGGACCGCCCGATCCTCGCCCGGGTAGGACCTGAGTTTCGGCTCGAAACGTTGTTGCCAGTCCTCCGGCAGCGACGGGGGCTTTTCCTTTTGATCTTGCAGAGCGGCCTGCGGTTTGCGTCCCGGTTCGCTATACAGTTTCACCACAATGGGCTTCAATTCCAGCGGTTCCTCCCGCGTGACCCAGAACATCAGCGCAAAGCCCGCCAGAAGCGTCCAGAATATCAGCCAACCCATACCCTTGGGCGCTTTGGGCGTTTGCCAGATCGGGGCGGGAGGCGGCGGCGCCTCCTCCTCTTCAAAATAAGAGCGGCGCTCCGGCTTGGGAGGTCTGCCTTGAGTTTCAACCATGCGCTGCCTTTCCGCGTAAAGAAGTCCTTTATCTACATCGGCCAAAAATCACGATAATTGATGGATGGAGTGCAGCTCACCGCCAAAAATCGCACCCAAACCCCGCACATTCCATTTTTTTGACGGCTTCCCTGCGAGACAAGGCCCATCTCATAGGGGTTTCTGCCGTGGCACAGATATTGCTATTTATTCAATTATAAAGAGCCGCGCCAAGATATTGAACTTTTTTAGAACAGGAACCCTAATGATGACTCTGGATGACGCCATGACTTCCACAACCGATCTCAAACGCTATCTGGACCCGACGGGGGTCCACGTCCTCAAAAAACGCCTGCGCTCCGGGCAGATCACACCAACCATCTTCAAGCAAACCCTGAAACGGCAGATGGTGAGCCAGTTCTTCATGGACTACACCCACCCTGTTGACCGGGTCTGGAGCAAGATGGCCACTATTTTGCGCCGCGAACGGCGCCTCATCGACACGCGCTCGCAAAACAACGGCGGCGAGCCGGAAGCGCAACCCGAGCTGGGCCAGCCGTTTCCCATGCCGACCTCCAAAAAAATGGAGTGATCCAAACGCCGCAACCGGTGTCTGCGTGCACTCCTGAGCGCCTTCCGCAAGGTTCCTGATCGGCATTCATGGCTGTCGGATTTGAAATCCGCGGGTATATTTGCTTCAATGGAAAACAGGCTTGCTTTCCTTGAGAGGAATGCATCAGTCTGTTTTTTTCATTCCGCAAAGGAGGCCGTTCTATGGATTTGGAATCCGTCATCAAGTACATCACCGAAGACCACGTTTACATCTTCAAGACATTTATCGTGGTGTTCGTGACCCTGTTGATCGACTATTTCCAGAAACGGATGTTCGACCGCCTCCAGAAACGTGCTGAGACCTCCGACAAGATCTGGGACGAAGCCCTGATCGACGCCGTGCGCAAACCCCTCCGGTTGATCATCTGGACCGTTGGCATTTACATGGCGTCCAAAGTGATCGAGGAGTCCATCAGTTCCGTCGTGTTCAACATGATGGGTCCGGCCCGGGACACGCTCATCGTCGCCAGCATCGCCTGGTTCATCGTCCGCCTTATCAAAAACGGCGAGGAAGTCCTGCTCAAAAAAGAGGACACCAACCTCGACCGCACCACGGCAGATGCTATTTCGAAGTTGTTAAAACTGTCGGTGGTCATCACGGCATTTCTGGTGGCGCTGCAAACGCTGGGATTCAGCATTTCCGGCGTGCTCGCCTTCGGCGGTATAGGCGGCATCGCCATCGGTTTTGCCGCCCGCGACCTGCTCGCCAATTTTTTCGGCGGGTTGATGATTTATCTCGACCGGCCTTTTGTCGTCGGCGAGTGGGTGCGTTCGCCGGACCGCGAGATCGAAGGCACGGTGGAACACATCGGCTGGCGGCTGACGCGCATCCGTACGTTTGACAAACGCCCCCTTTATGTTCCCAATTCAATCTTCGCCTCAATCGCCGTGGAAAATCCGGACCGCATGGAAAACAGGCGCCTCCATGAAACCATCGGCATTCGTTACGACGACATTGCCAAAATGAAACCCATCGTGGACAAAGTGAAATCCATGCTGGAAAACCACCCGGAGATCGACACCAACAGAACCCTGATGGTGAACTTCAACAAGTTCGCCGCGTCGTCTCTCGACTTTTTCATTTACGCGTTCACGAAAACCACCAAATGGACGCATTACCACGAGATCAAACAGGACGTCTTGCTGAAGATCATCGACATCATCGAACAAGAGGGCGCCGAAGTCGCATTCCCCACCTCCACCATTCATCTGGCCAATGGTTGGAACGTGCCGGCGGAAGAGCCCGGCACGTCTTCCAAAAACTATCGTTAGCCCGATCCCATGGGTCGCGTGGGCAGGTTGGAGCGCCGGGTAAATCAAATTGACAACCTTCGAGGCGATTTGTAAACTGTGCAGGCGATAAGGGCCTTTGTAGCCGTAAACGTTCCGCCATTTACGCTGGAAACGATCAGCGAACTCCAGGGCCGGTTCAAAACGCTGGGATTGCACGCTGCCTGGACGCGCCCCGGCAACATGCACCTGACCCTGAAGTTTCTCGGCAATATCGATCCCCAGAGCCTACCCGAAATCACAAACGCACTGACCCGGGCTCGGTCCCGAGCGCCGTTCCGGGTTTCGTTGGAAGGTGTGGGCGTGTTTCCCGCTTGGAAAAAACCACGGGTGATCTGGGTGGGGTTGCACGACCCGGATCGCAATCTCGTCGCCTTGCAATCGCAGTTGGAAACCGCTCTGGAACCGTTGGGATATCCCCGGGAAACCCGGCCCTTTTCACCGCACCTGACTCTGGGCCGGATCAAATCCGCGAAGGGATGCGACCGGTTACAGAGCGAAGTGGCATCGCTCGACCCCATAGACCCGAGCCCGTTCGAGGTCAATTCGATTCGTTTGTACCGGAGCGACTTGACCCCCAAAGGGTCCGTATATACCGTTTTGGAAGAAATCTCACTCCAGGGCCAGACCCCGGACACCTGAACCATTCACACCTTACCTTATATTAGGAGACGCCATGTCCATCGATCAGGATAAGGAAAAAGCCCTCGAGTTGGCTTTTTCGCAGATCGAAAAACAATTCGGTAAAGGATCCATCATGAAGCTGGGTCAGGCCGAAGCCCAGCGCGGCATCGCCACGATTCCCACCGGTTCCCTGTCGCTCGACGCGATCCTCGGGATCGGCGGCGTGCCGAGAGGCCGCGTGATCGAAATCTATGGACCGGAAGCGTCCGGCAAAACCAGCCTCACCCTGCACATCATCGCCGAAGCCCAGAAGACGGGCGGCGTCGCCGCCTTCATCGATGCCGAGCACGCACTCGATCCGAAATATGCGGAGGCGCTCGGCGTCAATCTCGACGATCTGCTGTTGTCGCAGCCGGACACCGGCGAGCAAACTCTGGAAATCGCCGAAGTGCTGGTGCGCAGCAACGCGGTGGACGTGATCGTCATCGACTCGGTGGCCGCACTCGTTCCCAAAGCGGAACTCGACGGCGAGATGGGCGACTCACACATGGGCTTGCAGGCCCGGCTCATGTCGCAGGCCATGCGCAAGCTGACCGGCGTCATCAACAAATCGCGCACGGCGTTGATCTTCATCAACCAGATCCGCATGAAAATCGGCGTCATGTTCGGCAGCCCGGAGACCACCACCGGCGGCAACGCGCTTAAATTTTATTCCTCCGTGCGTCTCGACATCCGCCGCATTTCCGCACTCAAGGACGGCGACAAGGTGATCGGCAACCGCACCCGCGTCAAAGTCGTCAAGAACAAGCTGGCCCCGCCGTTCCGCGAATGCGAGTTCGACATCATTTACGGCAGGGGCATTTCCCGCTACGGCGACCTGTTGGACCTGGGCGTGCAGAACGAAATCATCCAGAAAAGCGGCACCTGGTTTTCGTTTGGAGACGATCGCATCGGCCAGGGCCGCGAAAACTCCAAAAACTTCCTGGAAGAGAATCCGGACATCTCCTCAAAAATCGAAACCCAGATCCGTCAAAAGCTGAACCTGCCTGTCTCGGGCGCACCGCTCCCGGTAGAGGACGCCAGCGAGGAACAGGAGCCCAAGGCGGCGGGCAAAGGCAAAAAAAAATAGCCGCGTTCGGACACGATACCGATGCCGGATGACGACGTCCTCAAACAGGCTCGCAACCGCGCCCTGCGTTACCTCACTTACCGCGACCGCACGGAACACGAGATGCGGTCCTACCTGGCCGGCAAGGAGTTCGACGCACCCACGGTGGACCTCGTCGTCGATTACCTGAAGCGGCTGGGGTATGTGGACGATGCGCGCTTCGCTTTGCAATGGGGGCGTTACCGCATCGAAACCAAACAGTTCGGTCGTTTTCGCCTCAAGCAGGACTTGCGCCTCAAGGGACTGGGCGACGCCCTCATCGAAGAAACCTTACGGCAGCTTTACGGCGAACACGATGAAAAAGAACTGGCCCGCGACGCCGCCGTGCGCAAACTCCCGAAATGGAAAAACCTGGACAAATCCAAACAACGCCAACGCCTCGCCGGGTTTCTGCAACGCAAGGGATTCAGCAGTGAAACCGTTTTTGATACGGTAGAACGATTGATTCCTTACTAGTTCTGCCTGACAATAAACCTTGCAGCCCATGAACCGGATCACTCCCCTTCGCGCGGAACCCACATGAACCTTTCCAGTCTCGCTCTCATTCCCCCTCCCCTGTTCGCCGGGATCGGTTTCGTGTTCGGCCTGGTGGTGGGAAGTTTCGCCAACGTCTGCATCGCGCGCCTGCCGAAAAAAGAATCGGTCGCCTTTCCCGCATCGCATTGCCCGCACTGCAACGCCGCCATCCGCGCCTGGGACAACATTCCCGTGATCAGTTACCTGGTCCTGAAAGGCCGGTGCCGCCAGTGCCACGCCCCCATCTCTCCGGTGTATCCGGTGGTGGAGCTGACGACCGCGCTGTTGTGGGCCGCGGTGTTTTACAAATTCGGCGTGTCGTGGGCCACCGTGATTTATGCCATCGTCATGCCCACACTCGTCGTCATCACCGCCATCGATATCGAACACCAGATCATTCCGGATAAAATCACCCTGCCCGGCATCGGCTTCGGCCTCCTTGCCGGAAGTTATCTGAATGGCGTTATGGATTCGCTGATCGGCCTCGCCGTGGGCGGCGGATTGTTTCTGCTTTTAGCGGAAGTGTATTTCAAGGTACGCGGCGCCATGGGCATGGGCGGCGGCGACATCAAGTACATTGCGGCGGCGGGAGCGCTTTTGGGATGGGCTCAGGTGTTGCTCGTTATTTTCATGGGGTCCATCGCCGGAGCGCTGTTCGGCAGCATTGGCATGTCCACGCAGAAACTGAGTTTCCTCAGCAAGATTCCGTTCGGACCTTTTCTCGCCCTCGCCACGATCATTTCCATTTTCTTTGGCGATGATATTTTAGACCTTTACCTGAGCCTCATGGTTGTGGAACAATAACGCCGATCCTGAAGACCCCATACATGAGGAGAACCATGGAATCGCGCGACGAGAATCTGGAACCCGATCGTTCGCATGAGGAAGAGGCCGAAGCTCAACCCGCGCCGGCTTCTCCCGCGGACAAGGATGACACCCCCCACAAACCGGCTACCACCGCCACCTCCACGCCCGGCCCCATTACGGATCAGGGAGAGGAACTGGAAGCCCTGCGCATGGAAATCAAAAAAAACCGGCGGGAAATCACCATCGTCAAAACCATGCTCTACCTCAGCTTCATCGTCGTGCTGGTGGTGATGTATTACGCCATCAACAAGACGCAGGTTTTGAAACTTCAGGACCTCGGCACCCAACTGACCCTGTCTCAGAATCAGGCCTCACTGAACCTGGGTGTCCAACAGAAAACCACGGAAGAACGGATCCATGCGCTGGAAGCGGCTTTGCAACAGGTGATGGAAAAAGTCATGACCCCTCAAAACACCACACCCGCCGTCGATCACCCCGGAAAACTGAATCGGTTGGAAGAAACGGTGACGGGCATCAATGGTTCGTTGTCGCTGTTGGAACCCAACAGCCCCATGCTGCGGGTGAAGGTGGACCTCGTTAAGGAAAATGCCGCGGCCATGGTGGAGTCCTATAAGCAGGTGCTGGTCGAACCCAAGCCGTAATCATTTCACGGAAAAAATGGAATCGAGGCGGCCCATTGCCTCGTCATTCAGTTTCCAGCCCGCGGCCTTCACATTTTCCTCCATCTGCTTTTCATTTTTGACGCCGATCAGTGCGGTGGCAACCGCAGGCTGGTGCGTCACCCAGTTGACCGCTACCTGAGCGCAGGTTTTGTCCAGTTCGTCGGCAACGGCTTTCATCCGTTCCACCTTTTCCACATTGCGTTGGAAGGCTTCGCCGGTGAACTCACCGATGATGCCTTTGCTGCGCCAGTCGGTGAACTTCGTATCCCTGCCGTACTTCCCGGTCAACACTCCCGATGCCAGTGGACTGTAGGCAACGACGCCGATTTCTTTTTCCTGGCAGAACGGCACGATTTTCTTTTCGATGGAACGTTGCAGCAGGCTGTACTCCGGTTGCAGCGAAACGATCGGTCCCACCTCCAGGCATTCCTGCATCTGCGGCACGCTGTAATTGCTGACACCGATGTGGCGGATTTTGCCCTGTTCCTGCAAACGCAACAGCGTTTGCATCGTTTCCGCCTGCGGCGTCTCCCCATCCGGCCAGTGCACCTGGTACAGATCGATGACATCCGTTTGCAAGCGTTTGAGACTCAGCTCGATCTCTTCCTCAATCGACTGGCGCGTGGCCACCTTGCGGATGGAACCCAGCGATTCCTTTTCCCAGCGCAGGCCGCACTTGGTGGCGTAAAGCACCTTGTCGCGGTGCGGTTTCAAAGTTTTTCCTATCAACGATTCGGAATGGCCGAATCCATATACCGGCGCCGTGTCGAAAAAGTTGATGCCCAGATCCACCGCCTTCAGCAAGGCTTTCTCCGAGGCGCGGTCGCCTTCCGTCGTCCAGAACGGAGAACCGCCGATGCCCCAGGCGCCAAACCCCAGCACCGAAATCTCCAAATCGCTCGATCCTAACTTTCGATATTCCATACGTTCCCCACTCCACCGGAAGTTTTTATTTATGAATCCGCAAATGTCTGTTCTAATAGTGAACCAAGGACCACAACAGGGTCAAGTCGCCATGACCGACTCATGCATTTTTAAGATTATTCCGACAGCAATCCCTCATGAAATCACTGATCCGGGTTTTGGGTTACCTGAAACCTTACAAATCCTATGTGGCGTGGACGCTGGGTTTCGCCATCCTGACCACCCTTCTGGACCTCGTGCCGCCGTGGCTGATCAAACTCATCGTCGATCGGCTCGTGGAAGAACAGTCCGGAGACATGATTTACGGGGTGGTGCTGGCGCTCGTGCTTTCCTACTTCGGCCGTAATTTTTCCAATTACAAACGCATCCGTCTCAACAACGAACTCGAACAAAAAGTCGTTTTCGATCTGCGCTCGCACGTGTACCGCTCGCTGCAGAAGATGTCGCTCAAGTATTACGAGAACCGCGCCACCGGCGAGATCATGTCCCGCGTCAACGACGACGTCACTTACGTCGAGCGTATTTTCATCGACGGCATCGAGCAACTGGTCACCGCCTTCCTGACGCTCATCGGCATCACCATCATCATGTTCTTCCTGCACTGGAAGCTGGCGCTGGCGTCGCTGCTGCCGTTGCCGCTCTTGATCCTGGGCGCGTGGAAATACACGTTCAAAGCCCACGACCTGTACCACATGGTGCGCGAACGCGCGGCGAAGATGAACGGCATCCTGCAGGACACCATTTCCGGCATGAAGGAGACCTTCGCCTTCAACCGGCAGAACCATGAAATTAAGAGGTTCGAAAAACGCAGCGGCGCCTACTGCAAGGGCACGCTGGAAGTCATGAAGCTGTGGGCGTTTTATTCACCGAGCATGATGTTTCTGGGGTCGATGGGCACGGTGCTGATCGTGCTTTACGGCATCGGCCTGGTGCGCGGCGGGGAGATCACCGTCGGCACGCTGGTCGCCTTCATCGGTTACCTCGCTTTGTTTTACACGCCGATCAACCAGCTGCATTCGCTCAACCACATGCTGCAACACGCACTCGCCTCCAGCGAACGGTTGTTCGAGATCATCGACGCCGAACCGGAAGTGAAAGAACCGCCGCATCCCATCGTGCCCTCGACGCACGTTCAAGGCCGGATCGAACTGCATGACATCCATTTTTCCTACGTGCAGGGCAAAGAAGTCTTGCATGGCGTCAGCTTCCACATCGAGCCGGGCGAGACCATTGCGCTGGCGGGGCATACAGGCAGCGGCAAATCGACGCTGGTCAAGCTGCTGATGCGGTTTTACGATCCAACCGCCGGGGAGATTCGCATCGACGGCCACCCGCTGCGCGAGCTCAGCCTGTCGTACCTGCGCGAGCAGATCGGGCTGGTGTCGCAGGAACCGTTCCTGTTCAACGGCACCGTGGCCGACAACATCCGTTACGGCGATTTGCAGGCCACGGACGACGCCATCCATCGCGCCGCCCAGGCCGCCAACGCCGCCGACTTCATTGCAAAACTGCCGAACGGTTTCGACACGTTGATCGGCGAACGCGGCGTCAAGCTGTCCGGCGGCGAGCGTCACCGCCTCGCCATCGCCCGCGTGTTTTTGAAAGACCCGCCGATCGTGGTGCTGGACGAGGCCACGGCCTCCGTCGATTCGGAAACGGAATTCCAGATCAAGGACGCGCTCAACCATCTGATGGCCAACCGCACGACGATCATCATCGCGCACCGGCTGTCCACGCTGGAAGGGGCGGATCGCATCTTCGTCCTGCAGGAAGGCACGCTCGTTGAGTCCGGCACGCATGAAGACCTGATCCAGGGCGACACCCGATACGCCGACCTGTTCCGGTCGCAGCTTCACCTCTAGAAAAAGAAACCGCTCAGTCTTTGACCGTCCCGGTGACAAACTCGCCGAGGTTGCGGAATTTTTCATGCCGCTGCTGGACCAGTTGATCAGGCGTCATCTGTGTCAACGCGTTGAGGTTGGAGCGGAGCGCTTTTTTGAGGAGGATGGTGGCGCGTTTGTGGTTGCGGTGCGCACCGCCCAGGGGTTCGGCCACCACCTGGTCGATCACCTTCATCGTGATGAGTTGTTGCGCGGTGAGACACAGGGCATCGGCGGCCTGCTTCACTTTTTCCTTGTCGTCCCACAGGATGGACGCGCAGCCTTCCGGCGAGATCACCGAATACACCGAATGCTCCAGCATGAGCACCTTGTTGCCCATGCCAATGGCCAGCGCCCCGCCGCTGCCGCCTTCGCCGATGATGGTGGCGATCATCGGTACCTTGAGGCCCGCCATCACGAACAGGTTCCTGGCAATCGCTTCGGACTGGCCTTTTTCTTCCGCATCGACGCCCGGGTATGCGCCCGGCGTGTCGATGAAGGTCACGATCGGGACATTGAATTTCTCCGCCATTTCCATCAGGCGCAACGCCTTGCGGTAGGCCGCCGGTTGCGACATGCCAAAATTGCGCAGCAGTTTTTCCTTGGTGTCGCGGCCTTTCTGGTGACCAATGATCATGACCGTGAGGTCGCCGAACTTGGCCATGCCGCCGATGATGGACGCGCCCAATCCACCATGCCGGTCGCCGCTCAACTCCTGAAAGTCGGTGAACACGGCGTTGATGTAATCCATCGTGTACGGGCGCATGGGATGCCGCGCCACCTGCGTTTTCTGCCACCCGTCGAGGTTGTTGAAGGTGTCGTACTTCATGCGCCGCAATTTTTTGCGGAGCTTGGCGATCTCGTGCGAGATGTCGCCGATGCTGTCGTACATGTGTGACAGCGAGACCAGTTCGCGGATCTGGTTTTCTACAGAGAAAATTTCTTTTTCAAAATCGAGAATTTGAACCATGAGTCGTGTCCGGGATCAGTAAAAACCAAAAATGGGATAAATGAGATTTTTCAGGTAAGGGGACTGGTCCAGAGCCCGGGCGCCTTCAAATCCGATCCGGTTCTGCCCCAGCCGCAACATTTCCAACTGCGACAGGTGTTCCGCTTTCGCCAGCGCAAACGCGCCTTCATCGCCGATGTAATTGAAATTCAAATCAAGGTTTTTGAGGTTGCCCAACGATTTCGAATTGGCCAGGGCCTCGGCACCGCGGTCGGTGATGTAATTGCCCGCCAGTCTGAGCGACTTCAACTGGTTCACCTTGGGCGAATTGGCCAGAGCCACAATGGCATCGTCCGTCAAGTTGTTGCTGCTCAGGTTCAGCTCCTTAATCTGGCCGATGTAAGGCGATTCCAGCAGGATCAACACACCGCGATCGCCGATGTAACTTTTCTCCAGATTTTCCAGCGAGTCGGTATCGCTCCAGCTTTTGATTTTTTGCCGCAGACGAAAATCATCCAGTGCCTGCGCGCCTTCCTTGCCCAGCTTGTTATACGCCAGACCGATGCGCGTCAGCCGCGTGAACTTTGCAGAGTTGAGAATCGCCAACGCCCCCGCATCGCCCACCGTGTTGTAATTCAGATTCAACTCCACCAGCCGGGACAACGTGTCCGACTCCGCCAGCGCTTTGGCCCCGGCGTCGCCGATCTGGTTGTTGAACAGGTTCAGCGTTTCCAGGTTGCCCAACACCGGCGACTCCGCCAGATAACGCGCTCCCACATCCGTCACCTGGTTGTTTTCGATCGACAACTCCCTGAGGTTTTTCAGGTACGGCGACTGCGCCAGCGCACGCACGCCTTCATCACCCACTGCGCCCTTGTAAATTTTCAGGACGGTGACGTGTTCCAGCAGCGGCGAATTAGCAAGAAACTTCGCCCCGTCGTTGTGAATGATTTTCTCATTCAGCTTCAGGGTCTGGTCATTGCGGCGCAGTTTCTTTTCTATATATTGGCCCAGGTCCTCCGGCGTCATTTCCCAGACCGCGCCGGACGTCATGATCCCGAGGCCCACCCACAACAACAGTGCCTTGCAGGTCGATTTCATAATTTCAGCAAACCTCATTCAAAAACCGGATTTTACTATAATCCATTGATGAATTCATTCTAGCAAGCGCACTCATTTATTTTCAATCGCATTCAAACGCTTTTCCAGTTCGCGCAGTTTTTGCGCCATTTCCGGGAGTTTCGGCAGCGTGGTGACGTATTTTTTCCAGGTCATGCCGGAAACGGCGGGACTGCCGCCGTAGAATCCCGCATCCGGAATGCTCTTGTTCACGCCCGCCTTGGCGGCAATGATGACCTGGTTGCCGAGGCTGACGTGGTCCGCCAGCCCCACCTGCCCCGCCAGGATGACATGATGCCCGAGCGTGCAACTGCCGGACAATCCCACCTGCGACACCAGAATGGAATGCGGACCGATGTCGCAGTTGTGCGCGATCTGCACCTGGTTGTCGATTTTCGTCCCCGTTCGGATGACGGTTTCGCCGAACGCGGCGCGGTCGATGCACGTGTTGGCGCCGACTTCCACGTTGTCCTCGATGACCACGCGTCCGACCTGCATGATCTTGACGTGCTCGCCCTTTTCGTTCGGCGTGTAGCCGAACCCGTCCGCCCCCACCACCACCCCGGAATGCAGGATGACGCCGTTGCCGACAATGCCGCCGCGGTACAGAACGACGTTGGCGTGCAGGATGCAGTCGTTGCCGATGCGGCAGCCGTCGTGCACCACCACCCCGGGATACAGCACCGTGTTGTCGCCAATGCTGACGTCCCTGCCGATGCTGACGAATGGCGAGACGGTCACGTTTTGCCCCAGCTTCGCCGTCTCGTCCACAGCGGCGCGCGCGTCGATGCCCGCGGCCGGTCTGGGTTCGGGATGAAACGCCGCCAGGATGTGGGCGAAGGCCAGTTGCGGCGCGGGATGGATGACCTGCACCTTGTCCGTTTCCATCGGTGCTTTGACCAGCACCGCCGACGCGGCGCAGGCGGCCAGCTTGTCTTTATATTTATTATCCGCGATAAAGGTGATGTGCCCGGCCGCAGCGTGCTCCAGTCCCGACGCATCGGTGATCTCGATCTGGTCGTCGCCCTCTACGGTGCCGCCCACCTGTTGGATGATGTCCGCTAGTTTCATACCGCCTCTGGGTGTTTAAAGATTACAGAATCAATTCCTTGTCGATGGGCTTGACCTCGCCGTCCACCAGTTGCAGCACCCGGTCCAGGCTTTTGGCGATGCGCGGACTGTGGGTGACGATCACGAAGGTCTGGTTGAAACGGCGGTTGAGGTCGCGCACCAGATCCATGAAGGCGTCGCTGCTGCGGGAATCCAGGTTGCCGGTCGGCTCGTCGGCCAATAGCAGGTTCGGTGCGTTGACCAGACTGCGCGCCAACGCCACGCGCTGGGTTTCGCCGCCGGAAAGCTCGCCCGGCTTGTGGTGCAGGCGTTCTTTCAATCCCATCTGCGTCAACAACTCGACCGCACGCTCGTGCAGTTTGGCCTCGTCCTGCCCGGCGATGAGGCCGGGGAACAAGGTGTTCTCCAGCGCCGTGAAATCCGGCAGCAGGTTGAACAACTGAAACACGAAGCCGACGTGGCGATTGCGGAACTGTTCCAGATACCCGTTTTTCTGGGCGAAGATGTCGCGTCCCTGAAACTCGACCCTGCCCTTCTGCGGCCGGTCGAGTCCGCCCATGATGTGCAGCAGCGTGCTCTTGCCGGCGCCGCTGGCGCCGACGATGCCCAGCACCTCACCCGCCTGCACCTGGATGTCGGCGTTCTTGAGCACCTCCACCGACTTGGCGTTGCGCTGGTACGCCTTCCAGACACCGGTCACGTTCAACAAAATTCCGCCCTCGTTCTCATTCATAGCGCAACCCATCCACCGGGTCCAGCCGCGCCGCCCGCCACGCGGGGTACAAGGACGCCGCAAAACAGATGAGGATTGAAAACACGATGATCAAAAACGAATCGAAATACTGAATCTCCGACGGCAGGCGGTCGAGGTAGTACACGTCGCTCGGGAACGCCTGAATGTTGAACACGGTTTCGATGAAGCCGACGATCTCGTTCAGGTTGGGCACTATGGTGAATCCCGCCACCACGCCCAGGCCGGTGCCGACGAGACCGATGATCAATCCCTGCATGCTGAAAATTTTCATGATGCTGGAGCTGGTCGCGCCCATCGATTTCAAAATGGCGATGTCCTTGGCCTTTTCCATCACCACCATGAACAGCGTGCTGATGATGTTGAACGCCGCCACCAGGATGATGAGGATGAGGATGATGAACATGGTGATCTTTTCAAGCTTCAACGCCGAAAACAGGTTTTTGTTCATCTGCATCCAGTCGCGGGTGACGTAGGGGAACTCCAGTTTCTTCTGGATGCTCTCGGCGGTTTTCCAGGCGAGGTCAATGTCCTCGACTTTGATTTCGATGCCTGTCACCGTTTCTTTCATGTTGAACAGTTTCTGCGCGGCTTCGATGGACACGAAGGCGAGATTGGCGTCGTATTCATACATGCCCGACTCGAACAGCCCGACCACCTGCACCATCTTGATATTGGGGATGACGCCGAGCGGCGTCATGCGCACGGAAGGCGCAAGCATGCCGATGACATCGCCGACCGAAACGCCCAAAGAGCGCGACAACTCCACGCCCAGAATGATGCCCTTGCGGTGAATGCTCGATGCCCCCGAAGGCGCGCCGGTGAGATCTTCCAGCTTGCCCTGGATCATGTTCTTTTCCAGATCGGAGATGCTGGCTTCGCGTTTGGGATCGACGCCGCGGATCACCACGCCGGAGGTGCGCTGGCCGTAGGTCAACATCACCTGCTTGAGGATGAACGGCGCCGCCGCGCGCACCTCTTCCACTTCCTTGACCGTGGTGACCACCTTTTCATAATCGACAATGCCGTTGCGTTCGAAACTCGTCACCACGATGTGGCTGTTGGTGCCGAGGATTTTGTCGCGCAGGTTTTTGCCGAAACCGGACATGACGGCGATGACCACGATGAGAGCCATCACCCCCAACGCCACACCGCCGACGGATATGAATGTGATGAGGGAAATGAACTTGTGGGATTTGCGGGAACAGAGATGACGCCAGCTGACTCGTAATTCGTAACCCATGATTTCAACGGAAGAGGTTGACCGAAACCGGGCCGCGGCCCGGGCCTATAGAGTAAGGCGTTCAGGATTCCTTTTTCAACTGCGGGAACAGGATCACGTCCCGGATGGACGTGGAATTGGTGAACAGCATGGCCAGCCGGTCGATGCCAACGCCCTCGCCGGCGGTCGGCGGCATGCCGTATTCCAGGGCGCGGATGAAATCGAGGTCCATCCAATGAGCCTCATCATCGCCCGCGTCTTTCTGCGCCACCTGTTCCTCGAACCGGGCTTTCTGGTCGATGGGATCGTTCAACTCGGTGTAGGCGTTGGCCAGCTCGCGGCAGCCGACGAAAAACTCGAACCGTTCCACCAGATTCGGATCGTCTTCCTTCTTCTTCGACAAGGGCGACAAGGCCAGCGGGTAATCGATGATGAACGTCGGCTGCACCAGCTTCGGCTCGACAAAATGATCGAACAGCTTGCCCTGCACCTTGCCCAGCGTGTCGCGTTTCTCCAATGGCACCTTGTGCTGCAACGCGTAGTCCGTGATCTTGTCGTAATCCTGGAGCACGTCGGCGGGCACACCGCCCAGTTCCATGATCGATTGAAAAAACGTGTAACGCTGAAACGGCTGCGACAGATCGAGGGTTTCCGTGCGGCCGGATTTGTCCGCCAGCGTACACGGGAACGTCAGCGTGTTGAACACCGCGGTGCCGATGTAGCGGAACAGCTCTTCCGTCAGGTTCATCAGGTCCTTGTAATCCGCGTAGGCCGTGTAGAATTCCAGCATGGTGAATTCGGGATTGTGCTGGGTGGAGATACCTTCATTGCGGAAGTTGCGGTTGATCTCGTACACGCGCTCGATGCCGCCGACCACCAGCCGTTTCAGGTACAACTCCGGGGCGACGCGCAGATACAGGTCCATGTCGAGCGCATTGTGGTGTGTCTTGAACGGTTTCGCCGTGGCGCCGCCTGGAATGGACTGCATCATCGGGGTTTCCACTTCCAGATACCCGCGCTCGTTGAGGAAGCCGCGGATGGCCTGGATGATGCGGCTGCGCGCCACGAACACTTCCTTGACCTCCGGGTTGACGATCAGGTCCACGTAGCGCTGGCGGTAGCGCAACTCGACGTCTTTCAGGCCGTGCCATTTTTCAGGCAGCGGCAGCAACGATTTGGAAAGCAGCGTCACCGTGGTGCAGAACAGGGTCAACTCGCCAGTCTTGGTTTTCGAGAGCCGCCCTTCCGCGCCGAGGAAATCGCCCATGTCCACCTTGTTGAACCACTCGTAGTTGTCCGCGCCGATGTCGTCCTTTTTCACATAGATCTGGAACTGGCCGGTGCCGTCCTTGATCGTGCAGAAGGTGGTCTTGCCGTGTTTACGGCGAGTCATGACACGCCCGGCGACGATGAAACTCAAATTCTCTTCTTCGAGAGCTTCCTTGGTTTTGTGTTCGTGCGCGGCCAGCAGCTCGCCGATCTGCGCGTTGACCTTGAAGCGATTGATGTAGGGATTGACGCCCAGCTGCCGCAACTCATCGAGTTTGTCGCGGCGCTGCTGTAGAAAATTGCTGGATTCTTCCATGAATTCGGAGGTTATGGGATTTTGGGAATGCAGCCTTCAAAAATCATGAAGGGCGCCATGGGTATGTATGCCTGGGTGCCGCACGCAACCGCCTTGCCGGAACCGACCTGCCGGAGCCGCCCGGCTTGAGCCCGCCGGCGTTCCAGTATCAGCGGGCGATCTGCACAAAGCGGGATTCGCGCACCACAGTGATCTTGATCTCGCCGGGATACGTGACTTCCTTTTCGATGCGCTTGGCCACGTCCTTCGACAGCAGGATGGCTTCGTCGTCGGTGATGTTGTCGGGAACAACCACGATGCGCACTTCGCGCCCGGCCTGAATGGCGTAGGTCTTCTCGACCCCCTTGAATGAATCGCCGATCTCTTCCAGTTGCGACATGCGTTTGACGTAGGTCTCCAGCATTTCGCGCCGGGCTCCGGGCCGTGACGCGGAGATGGTGTCGCCTGCGGCCACAAGCACCGCGTAAATGGATTCCGGTTCGATGTCCTCGTGGTGCGCGCCGATGGCATTGACCACGTACTTGTGTTCGTTGTAACGGTTGGCGATGTCCACGCCCAGCGCCGTGTGCGTGCCGTCGGTCTGGCGGTCCACCGCTTTGCCGATGTCATGCAAAAGGCCGGAACGTTTGGCCAGTTGCACATCGAGGCCCATTTCCGAAGCCATGGAACCGCACACCCACGCCACTTCCTTGGAGTGTTCGAGCACGTTCTGCGTGTAGCTGGTGCGGTACTTGAGGCGGCCCAGGAGCTTCACCATGTCCGGATGCATGCGGTCCACGCCCACATCCATGACCGCCTGCTCACCGGCCTCAATGATGTCCTGGTTGATTTCCTTTTTGCATTTGGAGACGACTTCCTCGATCCGGCCGGGATGGATGCGCCCGTCCAGCGTCAGTTTCTCCAAAGCACGGCGGGCGATTTCCCGGCGGATGGGATCGAAGCTCGACAGCACCACCGCGCCCGGCGTGTCGTCGATGATGAGATCGACACCGGTGCTCTGTTCCAGGGCGCGGATATTGCGGCCTTCGCGGCCGATGATGCGGCCTTTGATATCGTCGTTGGGCAACTCCACCACCGACACCGACGTTTCGGCAACGTGGTCCGAAGCCAGCCGTTGCACCGCCATGGAGATGAGGCGGCGGGCCTCGTCGTCCGCGTGGATGCGGGCATCCTCTTCGATGCGTTTCACCTGGCGCGCCGCATCCTGCCGGGCTTCCTCCAGCATCTGGTTGCGGATGGCTTCCTTGGCTTCCTCCGCCGTGTAATGGCTGATGGATTCGAGCTGCTTGATCTGTTCGGCAACGAGGACCTGGTATTCCTGTTTCTGCTTTTTGGCTTCCGCTTCCCGCTCGTCCAGCTCCTTGCCCCGGTAATCGAAACTGCGTTCGGCCTGCCGGTTTTTTTCGATCAGGTTATTCAGTTCCGATTCCTTCTGGCGCAGGGCTTTTTCCTGTTCACGCAATTCGCCCATCTCGCCTTCCAGTTCCTTTTCCATGCGGGCCCGGGTGGCGATTTTTTCTTCCTTGATCTCGAGTTCGGCCTGACGCTTGCGCGTCTCCGCTTCTTTTTCCGCTTCCTGAATGATTTTTTCGCCCAGGGCCTCCGACTCCTTCAACTGATACTCCGCGAACTTTTTGCGCAGAAGGTATCCTCCGAAAAAACCGATGCCGAGAGTCCCGACCAGGCTCACAATCAACGTCACCAGACTCAGTTCCATGCCACTCACTGAATTACCCATGATTTACCTCGTTTATATTCCAAACTATCCTGCCTCAACGGCGGAGGCCGTTCAGCAATCAATGATTTTTGTCTCGGTAATGATTTGATGGACGCGCCGGTCCGACGGGTCCTGCGGCAGGGTGTCGTAAATCTGAAAATCGAAAGCCAGCCCCACCCGTCTGGCGGAGCCGCTCAACCGATCCAGAAGCCGGTCGAAGTACCCCTTGCCATACCCAATCCGTCCTCCCTGTTCATCGTAAGCCAATCCCGGCATGAGCACGAGATCGACCTGCTCCACCGGCAGCCACTTCAAAAACCGGTCCTCCGGTTCGCGGATGCCGAAAGGCCCCCGCTTGAATCCGATGTCCCACCCCGGCAAATGCGAGACATTGAGCTCGCCCGTCGCGGCATCGATGACCGGCACGCACACGGTCTTGCCCGCATCCAGCGCCGCCGTCACCAACGCATCGGTATCCACCTCGCCGGGGATGGAGAGATAGACGAGCACCGTGGCCGCCCGGTGAAACGCTTGCAGCGTCAATACCTTTCGGGCAATGCAGCCGCTTTTTTCTTTCAGGGTTTCCGGGTCGAGCGTTTGACGCCGGTCCAGAACCTGTTTCCGGATCGCTGCTTTCGAATGCAAAGAGCCCTCAATATCCTGTGGGACAACAACTGCAAAGAGGGTCTGGTACTGGAAGAGCCGGTTGCGACCGGGGGTCCATCAACCGGACTCTGCCGAACCAAGGAAAGAATCGGGTTTGCTCCGGCGCATGGCCCGGTGCATTTGACTGTAGGCAGAGAGTTCGCCCGCAAACCGTTGGGGAGTTGTGTTGAGTTTATATGTAAAAACGCATCCCTGATTCAAGATCCGTTGATCCTTCCAATTTGAAACCGGGCCAACCCGGCGGGGGCCAACCCGGCGGGGGCCAACCCGGCGGGGGCCGCCTGTTCCTGTGCCAACACCCTGTTTTTGACCTTCGTACCCACAAACATATTCAGAAATGCTTCCCCGCGTATGCCGTGCCAAAATCAGTTTTTGAACCTGCCAAGGACAGGTGGGTTCTCCGTGAACTGTTTCAGGCTTCCTCCGAAGAGGCATGCTCACCACAGCCAGTTTCGATCCCGTTGATTCATGTTGGCTCAAGAATTGATGTTGTGCTCGAGCATCACAGGGAAGCACTGTATCCCAGTTTTGTTCAATCCTAGCACAACCCCCGAACCCCCTCAAGTCTATTCTTTTGTGTCATTTACCGGGAGTTTCTCGAAGCTGCCGAAGCTCGTTTTCAAGCCGTTCAGCCAGCGCCGCCGTGCGTTGCTCCAACTCCTGATGGCGTGTGCCCTGCTCCGCTTCCAACGCTGCAAATTGTTGTTTCAATTCAAATAAATCCTGCGCGATGTTGAGCGCCGCCAGCACCGCCACATCCCCCGGAACGGTGCGGCTGGAGGCGGACAGCTCCCGCATGCGGGCGTCCACGTAGGCGGCCAGTTCCTCAAGCGACACGCTGGAAGAGGTGGCTTTGACGGTGTATTTCTTTCCGTAAATCTGGATCTGGATGCCTGGGGCCATGGTAGTCACTCAACCGGGATGCGGTGAAGTTGCTCCAGAATACGGCGCACCTTGGTGCGCATCTGCCGGCGCTCTTCTTCCCATTGTTTGTGCTCGGCTTCCAGTTTGGCAAGACGACTCAGTTTTTCCTGCACGCCGTTTTGTTGACTGGAGAGGGTTTCGACCTGCTGGCGCAGTTGCCGGACTTCGGTTTGCAGGCGAGCCTGGTCCTCCCGCAGGAGGCGGGCTTCCTCGATCCATTCGGCAACGAGGCGCTCCAGCTTGTCAACCGGGTCTGTGGACATGCGCGAATCCTATCACCGCGGGGGTGGGGTGTCAATCGGCCCGAACGGGCGGGCGCGCCCTCACTGGTCGCGTAAGGACGCGCCCAAACGCTCGCCCAACGCCTGCACAATGCTCTCGAAAACGGGGGTCACTTCGGCATCGGTGAGGGTTTTATCCGGCGACTGAAACGCCAGCGCGTAAGTGAGGCTTTTTTTGCCTTCGGGCAGCTTCTTGCCCTCAAACTGGTCGTACAGATCCACCCGGCTGAGCAGGGGCTGCCCGGCCTCGCGGATGAGGTCGCTGATCTCACCGGAAGCCACCGGCTTGTCCACCAGGATCGAAATGTCGCGGTAGGTTTCCGGAAACTTCGGCAAGGGGTGGAACTTTTTGCGCACGGGCACGGCCGCTGCCAGGTTTTCGACGTGAATCTCCAACACGCAGACCGGCGTGTCGAGTCCCATCGCCGCCGCCCGTTTGGCATCGAGCAGACCGCAGTAGGCCACCTCGCGCTCCCCGGCGAAACAGGCCACCGACCGATCGGCGTCGAGGAAGGACCGGCTTGCCGGACGCATCGCCACCGCCACGCCGAATCCGTCGAGCAGCGATTCGAGCACCCCCTTGATGTCGTAATAGTCGTGCGTCTGGCCTGTGGACTTCCACACTCCAGGTGCATGGGGACCGGTGGCCATCACCGCGAAACACGACACCTGCACCGCGTCCTTCTGATCCTTCGGCGTGTAAAAAATTCCACCCGCCTCGAACAGCCGGACCGATTTATTGCCTTTATTGAAATTGCTCGCCGCGGCTTTCACCAACCCCGGCAGCAGGCTGGTGCGCATGGTGCTGAGGTCGGCGCTGATGGGGTTGTCGAGATCGATCGGCGTCGCGTCGGCCGGAGCGAACGCGGTTTTGAAATTCAGAGCGTGTTCGCTTTCAGTGAAACTGAAGTTCACCGCCTCGGCGTAACCGAGGTGACAGAGCCGGGCCCGCGCTTCCTGGATGATCCGCCGCGTCGGCGTCGGCAGCACCGGCGACAGCGATCCCACCGGTTGCGTCACGGGAATGTTGTCATAACCATTCAACCGCGCCACTTCTTCGATGAGGTCGATCTCGCGTTCCAGCGTCGGGCGGAATGCGGGCACCTCCACGCAATAGGTTTCGGCGGCGTGATCGTTGTTCACCACGTTCAGGCCCAGGCCTTTCAAATAGCCCAGGATTTTTTCCGTTCCCAGTTCCGTACCCAGCACCTGGTGGGCGCGGGCAACGCGCAGGTCGATCTGTTTGCGCATCCGCGGTTTCGGATAGTCATCGAAACGGTCTTTTAAAATCTCGCCGCCCGCCAGTTCGCGAATCAAGAGTGCCGCCCGGCTTTGCGCAGTGATGACCGCCTCGATGTCCACGCCCCGCTCAAAGCGAAACGACGAGTCCGAGCGCAGTCCGTATTTCTTGGACGCCTGGCGCACGGAAACCGGATCGAAGCAGGCGCTCTCCAGCGCCACGGTAGTGGTGTCCGTCGTCACCTGGCTGTTGGCCCCGCCCATGACGCCTGCCAGCGCAATGGGTTTTTCGTCATCGGCGATGACCAGTGCGTCGGGATCGAACCGCAGCTGGGTGCCGTCCAAGGCCACAAAGGGTTCCTGCTGGGTCGCACGGCGGACGCGGATGCGGCGGTTTTTAAGCAGATTCAGATCGAACGCGTGCAGCGGCTGGCCGTATTCCATCATCACGAAATTGGTGATATCGACGACGTTGTTGATGGGACGCAGGCCGATGGCGAGCAACCGTTCCTGCAACCACTGGGGAGACGGCCCCACCTTCACGTTGTCGAGGACCAGCGCCGTATAACGCGGACACAGACCGGGTTCCTCGTTGTCCACCTGCAAACGGTCCTGGGCCGGGCTCGATACGAAGGCTTTTTCCAGTTCCGGATCGGGATCGGGGGGATGAAACGGGTTGCCGGTGATGCCGGCGATTTCCCGGGCGACGCCGATGTGGCTGAGGCAGTAACCGCGGTTGGGGGTGACGTTCAATTCCACCACCTCGGTGGTTTTGCCGCCGCCCAGATCCACCGGCTCATCGGCCTCCACTTCCAGCCCGCTCATGGTCAAAAGATGGCACAGCGCCTCTTTGGACATATCCCAATCAACGTATTCTTTCAACCAGTCCAGTTGGACTTTCATATTTCAAACCCTTGATTCATAAAATGCACAGGGATTATATGAGAGTTGTGTTTAAAAAGCAAAAGACCTTAGCCGCGGGTGAACGAGCGGGTCGAAAGAGTTGCCGCCGCCGATGGGTTTCGGTTTCGCTGTGACGGGCTTGGTGTTACGATGGGATAACATTCTCCTACGGCCTGCCCTCTATGGAACTCAGCGAAGCCATCGTTCTCAAACTCCTTCACGAAAAAACCAGTCGGCCGATGAAGTTTTCCGAGCTGATGAAAACGCTCGGCATTCCCGAAACCCAACGGCGCGAGTTCCGCCACCTGATCAAGGACCTCGCCAACGAAGGCTCCGTGGTGAAACTGCGCGGCGGACGCTACGGCCTGCCGGACGAGATGAGCCTCGTCTCCGGCCAGTTGCACGGTCACCCGGACGGCTACGGCTTCCTCATCCGCGAAGGCGACGAACCGGACATCTACATCAGCCGCCAGAAAATGGGCGGCGCCATGCATCAGGACAAGATCGTGGTGCGCATCGAGTCGCAGTACCGGGGATTTTCCCGGCCGGAAGGCCGGGTCATCCGCATCCTCGAACGGCGCACGCAAAAAATGGTCGGCCTGTTCGAAGCCCTCAACCGCGACGGCTGGGTGGTGCCTTCCGACGCCAAATACTTTCAGGACGTGTTCATCCCCGGCAAGGACACGCTCGATGCCAAGTCGAATGAAATGGTGCGGGTCGAGATCGTCGATTACCCGACGCGCCACCATCCCCCGGTCGGGCGCGTGGTGGAGGTGCTGGGCCCGGCGGACGATCCGGAAGTGGAATTGCGTTCCATCTTCCACAAACACGAAGCGCGGCAGGAGTTCCCGCCCAAGGTCGAGCGCCAGGTCAAAAAACTCAGCCTCGCCATCAGCGATGAAGAACGCGCCCGCCGCCGCGACCTGACGGACGATTTGATCTTCACCATCGACGGCGAACGCTCCAAGGATTTCGACGACGCCGTCACCCTGACGCGCGAAAAAGATACGTACCGGCTCGGTGTGCACATCGCCGACGTCAGCCATTACGTCATCGAAGGCTCGCCTTTGGATGAGGAAGCGTTCCTGCGCGGCACCAGCATCTACTACGCCGAAGGCGTCATCCCCATGCTGCCGTTCAAACTGTCGAACGAGGTGTGCAGCCTGCGTCCCAACGAGGAACACCTGACCCTGAGCGCGGACATCGTGTTCAATAAAAAGGGCGAGGTGATCGATTACGAAATTTACGACTCCATCATCGAAAGCAAAATCCGCTTCACCTACACGCAGGTGGCCTCGCTCTTGGAAGACGGCGACCTGGAGGGCCGGTTCACCGAGGTCCTGCCCATGCTGAAGGACATGGAACAATTGAGCCGCACCCTGCGCAAGAAACGGTTTCAGGAAGGCAGCGTCGATTTCAACGTGCCGGAAGCGGAAATCCTGATGACACCGGACGGCTACATCCAAACCATCCGCAAGGCGCCGCACAACATCGCCCACGAGATCATTGAGGAGTTCATGCTGTCGGCCAACCGCGTCGTCGCCGAAGACCTGACCAAAAAGAGCCTGCCCGTGATCCACCGCATTCATGAGGAACCGGACGCCGACCGCCTTCAGCGTTTCGGCGAGTTCGCGCAGGATTTCGGATACCGCCTGCCGTCGCAGCGCCAGGTCAAATCGACACACCTGCAAAAGCTGCTGGAGCGCGCCCGCGACAAACCGGAGGAACGCGCTCTCAACTACGTGCTGCTGCGGTCGATGAAAAAAGCCGTGTACTCGGAGAAAGACCCCGGTCATTACTGCCTCGGCTTTCAGCATTACACGCATTTCACCTCGCCCATCCGCCGTTACCCGGACCTGTTCACCCACCGCGTGATCAAACAGTTTCACGGACGCAAAAAATGCTCGCTCAAGGAACGCAAGCAACTGATGGCGAAAACCGCAGAGGCCGCCGAACAATCGACCAGCATGGAGATCAAGGCGATGGGCGTGGAGCGGGAAATCAGCGACCTGCGCCGCGTGCAATTCATGGCCGACAAGATCGGCCAGACCTACAAGGGATTCATCTCCAACGTCACGTCCTTCGGGTTTTTCGTGGAGCTGGCCGATGTGTTCGTCGAAGGACTGGTGCGCGTTTCCACGCTGGCCGACGACTACTACATCTTCTACGAGCACGAACACGCGTTGAAGGGTCAGCACAAACACAAGGCCTACCGGCTGGGCGATGCCGTCAAGGTGCGGGTGCAGCGTGTGGACCTGGCCAAAAAACAGATCGACCTGGCGCTGGTGACCCGTTAGCGCCTTCCGGCAGACCGCTATGGTGGCGTTGCTCCCCTACTTCCTGTTTTATTTGACGGGCCTGTTTGCGGCCTACCCCGCTTCTCATGATTTTCTGTTTGCGGGGGCTTTGCCTGGGGTGGCACTGGCGGCCGCGGTGTGGCTCACCCGGCAACACCGTGCCACCCGCTGGTGGCAATACTTCCTGTTCGCATTGCTCATAACGTGGGGCGCGACGGCATCGATGCGCGACACGGCCCTGCGTCCCGCCGACCACATCCTGAACCACATCGAAGACGGACGCCGCGCCGATCTCACCGGCATCGTCACCCAACCGCCGCGGTATTATCCCGACCGCGTGCGTTATGCGATCGACGTCGAATCCCTGCACTACGACGGCGAGGAACCCGTCGCCGTCAGCGGACGCGCCCGCATCACCCTGTACGAAGCGGAGTCGAACGTGCGCACCGGCGACCGTGTGCGTTTCGACAGGGTGCGTCTGAAACGGCCGCGCAATTTCAAAAATCCGGGTCGCTTCGATTACGAACACTACATGCGGACCGAAGGCCTGGACGTCACCGGCGGCATCTCCAAAGCCGACCGCATGCAGATCATCACCCACGTGCGGACTTCGGCGTTGACCGCCTTGCGTGAACGCATGCTGCACGCAGTGCGTGATTTGTTCGACCGCCATCTCGACGGAGACAGGGCGGCGCTGTTGCGCGGCATGGTGCTGGGCGAAAAAGAATTTTTGAGCGAGGATTTGCAGGAAGCCTTCCGCGCCACCGGCGTGGCGCACCTGATGGCGGTATCGGGCCTGCACATCGGCTTCGTCGCCGCGGCGACGTATTTTTTAATCCACCCCCTGCTGTGGCGATTGTTTCTCAAGTTCCGGCCGCGCTGGGTGTACCTGGGGTGGACGCAGAAAGCCGCGGTGGCGTGTTGCTTTCTGCCGGTGCTGCTTTACATGATGCTGGTCGGCAGCAAGGTGTCGGCCTTGCGCGCGGGCAGCATGGTGATCCTGTTTTTGATCGCGGTGCTGGCCGACCGCGAACGCAGCGTGTTGAACGCGCTCTTGGTGGCGGCGTTCGGCATCCTCTTGTGGAGTCCGGGGGCGTTCCTCACGCCCGGTTTTCAACTCTCCTTCGGCGCGGTGTTCACCATCCTTTACCTGCACCGCATGCTGTTGCAACCGGAGGGCGACGCCATCGACCGGCTGGGCGAAAAGCCGTGGTACCGCCGCCTGCCGGGCCTGCGGGAAGACGACGACGGCATCCCCGCCCGCGCCCTGCGCTTTCTCTACGGCACCGCGTTCGTGTCGCTGGCCGCCATCCTCGGCACCTTCCCAACCCTGGTGTATCAGTTCAACCGCGTCAGCCTCGCTGGGTTTTTCCTCAACCTGCTGCTGGTGCCTTTGGCCTCGATCCTCATCCCCGCAGCACTCCTGATCGCTTTGGTGAGCGCGCTGTCGCCGACCCTGGCCGGTCTATTGATGACGGGTGTCGATGCGGTGCTGGGCGTGTTTGTGACGCTGCCGGTGTGGGTGGCGTCCTTTCCGTACGCGTCGTTCTACGTTCCCACGCCGCCGGAGTTCTGGCTGCTGTTGTATGCCGCGCTGGTGCTGGGGCTCCCCGCATACATTCACGGTTTTTATTTGATGGCAAGAAAAACAGAGGAGACGCCGCCCCAAAAAATTCTGACACCCAAACGCAGTCAGGCGGCGGGACTCGCGGTTTGCGCGGTGGGCGTATTCGTTTGGTGGATGTGGCCGCAGTTTCCAAAGTTCCAGAGCGACACCCTTCGCGTGACTGTGCTCGATGTGGGGCAGGGCGAAAGCGTGTTCATCGAGTTCCCCAACCGCGAAACCCTGCTCATCGACGGCGGCGGCTTTTACAAGGACGCGCTCGATGTCGGCAAGGCGGTGGTCGGACGCTTCCTGTGGAACCGGGGCGAACGGCGGCTGGATTACCTCATCGCCACGCATTCGGACCACGACCACATCAGCGGCCTGTTGTCGTTGTCAGAACTGATGGACGTCGGCCACTTCCTCGACCGCGCCCCGCCCATCGCCGACGCCCGGATCGATCGTCTGCGCCGCAATCTGGTCGAACGCGGCACCCGCCGCCTCGTACTCGCCCCCGGCGAGCGCCGGGCGTTTGGCGAGGTGCGGCTGACCGTCCTGCACCCGGCCCCACCCTTTCTACGCACCGTCGGCCTCACCCCCCAACGCATCGACAACGACCTGTCGTGGGTGTTGCGCCTCGATTACCGTGAGTTCAGCCTGCTGTTGACGGGCGACATCACCGCCCAGGCCGAGGCGCATTTGCTGGCAAGCGGCGCGCCGCTGCGGGCCGATGTGCTGAAAGTCCCGCACCACGGCAGCCGTTATTCCAGTTCTCCGGCCTTCCTGAAAGCCGTGGGGGCGAAAGACGCCCTGGTGTCGGCGGGCTACGTCAATCCCTTCCGCCATCCGCACGATGAAGTCCTGAAACGGTATGAAACGCAGGGCACGCGGGTGTGGCGCACCGACCTCCATGGCGCCCTGTGCCTGTCCACCGAGGGCCGAGGCTGGCGCATCGAGACCCACGAGGAGCTTTAAGGGGAAATGAAAGACCAGGGCCTGCCTCGCCACCCAGCCCGGAAACCCACCCTGTTTTTCCTGCCGCCCCTCTCAGAAGGTTTGCGGATTGTCCCGAAATCTGGTATAAAAGTGCCCCAATCTAAACCCTTTATCCCAACGAGGCAAACACGCATGGCAACGAAGGAGCAGTTGAAAGGCCATATTGAAAAGGCCAAAACCAAGAAGGACGAAGCCGTCAAAAAAGCCGGTGACAACAAATACGACACCGGCCTGCGCGCATCCAAAAAGAAATTCAAACGCCTGACCCGCAAATCCGCGAAGATCGATTACAAGGAAAAGATGCTGGCGGAAAAAGGCAAAAAGAAAAAGAGCTGATCACGCCGCCACTCCGGATTCGCCCACTTCTCTTTATTTGTGACAAGGCATCATGTCCCACGACGATGTTGACATTGAAAAGATCGCCCTGCTGGCGCGCCTCAAACTGACCCCGGCGGAAACGGATAAGCTCGGCCGGCAGTTCCAGCAAATCGTCGATTACATCGACCAACTCAACGAACTCGATACCGGCAACGTGGAACCGACGTCCCACGTCCTGCCCCTCAACAACGTTCTGCGTAATGACGAAACGGTGACGCGCTTTCCGGAAGCCGATTACCTGTCGCTGGCCCCCCGGCAGGACAAGGGCCACTACGCCGTGCCGCAGATCATCCAATAGCCATGCAGCGTCCCGGCCTGGCCGAAGCCCGCAAACATCTCAAAGCCAAAGCCTATTCCTCCCTCGAATTGCTGGAGGAGTATTACCGGCGCATCGACACGGTGGAGCCTGCGGTGCAGGCCTACGCGCATTTGACGCGCGAGTTGGCGGAAGCGCAGGCCGAGGCGGCGGATCAGCGCATCGCCCAAGGCGGCGACCTGCCCCTGCTCGGCGTGCCCATCGCGCTCAAGGATCTGATCTGCGTCGAAGGCACGCGCACCACCTGCTCGTCGCGCATCCTCGACAACTTCGTGTCGCCGTACGACGCGACGGTGGTGACGCGGTTGAAAGCGGCGGGCGCGGTGTTGATCGGCAAGACCAACATGGATGAGTTCGCCATGGGCTCGTCCAACGAAACGGCGTATCACCACATCACGCGCAATCCGTGGGATACCGAACGCGTGCCCGGCGGCTCCAGCGGCGGCTCGGCGGCGGCCGTGGCGGCCAACGAATGCGTCGCCGCTCTGGGCAGCGACACCGGCGGCTCCATCCGTCAACCCGCCAGCTTTTGCGGCATCACCGGTCTCAAACCCACATACGGACGCGTGTCGCGCTTCGGCCTCGTCGCCTTCGCCTCATCCTTCGATCAGATCGGTCCCATGACCAAATCGGTGGAAGACGCGGCCATCCTGATGAACGTCATCGGCGGCCACGATGCCATGGACTCGACGTCCGCCAACGTGGAGCGGCCGGATTTCACCGCCACGCTCGACCGCGACCTGAAGGGATTGAAACTGGGCGTGCCCAAAGAATATTTTACCGGCGGCATCGACCCCGAAGTGTTGCACGCGGTGGAAGCGGGCATCCGGCACCTGGAATCGCTCGGCATGGAGCGCGTGGAAATCAGCCTGCCGCACACGCAGTACGCCGTCGCCACCTACTACATCCTCGCCTGCGCCGAGGCCAGCACCAACCTGTCGCGCTACGACGGCGTCAAGTACGGCTACCGATCCGAGGCCGGCACGCTGCTCGACATGTACACGCAGACACGCGAGGAAGGTTTCGGCGAAGAAGTGAAGCGCCGCATCCTGCTCGGCACCTTTGTGCTCAGTTCCGGTTACTACGACGCCTATTATTTGAAGGGACAAAAAGCGCGCACGCTGATCCAGCAGGATTTCGAGGCCGCTTATAGGACTTGCGATGTTATGGCCGCCCCGGTGTCGCCGGCGTTGCCGTTCAAACTGGGCGAAAAGCTGGACGATCCCCTCCAGATGTACCTGTCCGATCTCTACACCCTGTCCGCCAACCTGGCGGGCATTCCGGCCCTATCGATTCCCTGCGGCCTGTCCCAGGGAGGCTTGCCCATCGGTCTGCAATTGATGGGCCCACATTTCGACGAAGCGATGTTATTGAACGTGGGACACCGCTTTCAGTTGACCACCGAACACCACCTGCACACGCCCTCCCTTTAAGGCATAGAAACTCCGAACTTTTCGGACTTCAATTTTTCTACTGACAGAAAGCGTTCAAGTATATAATTAATAGACCGATAGGGGATTGGAATCGGTATATTTACACCCCTTTTTGGGTGGAGTTGTTTATGTTTACAGACGAGTTTCTGGAAAAGCTTCCCGACAATCCTGTCGAAGCCTTGGAAAAAATGATCCAAAAATTCCAGGAGTGGGAAAGCACCAACCGTTTCAAAATGAAGAAGTATCCGGATTTCAACGGGCATTATCCGGATATGCTGAAGGCCTACGCCGTGTTGCAGGCGTATTCCGAGGCGCATGACCTGAAAATCGTCTTCCCCGACCTCAACGTCAACAACAAGGAAGAGAACGTCCTCAACATCAGCAAGGCGTTCAATCATTACGCCAAGACCAAGCTGCATCAATTGAAGATGGTGCAGGAAAAACTGGACTTCCAGTTGATCAAGGACGAATACGCGCAGAAGTTCGGCCGCAGCTTCGCCTACCAGTTTTCCGACGGCGACCTGCGTAAAACCCAGAACCTGCTCCGGTTGCTGGGGCACATCGTATCGCGCTCCGACTACCTCGACGAAAACCACATGAACCGGTTGATGAACCGCATCCAGCGGTCGCTGCAAATCCTGCACAAAAAATCCGTCAACCTCGACTCCATCTGGGGCCTGATCGGCGACGCCGGCGTGGTCATTTCCCGCTACGGTTCCAAGGCCGACTCCATCGCCAACCGCATCTTCGAAATCATCGAAATCATCTGGCGCACGCAGGCCATCACCGAAAACCTCGAAAGCGGCATCAACAATCCGTTTCTCGGCGACTGAACCGGCCAGTTGCTTGCCGATGATCGCGCCGTATCTTCCCTACTGAAAAAATAAAACATAGATCCTTCACTGCGTTCAGGATGACATGCAGGGGTAGTGTGTCATTCTGAGGAGCCGCAAGGTGACGAAGAATCTATGGGTTATTTTTTAGCGAATATAAAAAAATTCCTGTGCTTCCAGCGGCCATGATCCACTAACAGCCACTTATCCCTTCAGTTTTCCAATCAACTCCTCAATGAATAAATCCAGATACTGGGGCGAGGCCGCGGACAGGTGCGGCTGGATGAGGACGTTGCCGCACTCCCACAACGGCGACGATTCCGGCAGGGGTTCGGTGTCGAACACGTCGAGGTAGGCCCCGGCGATCTGCCCGGTGGCGAGCGCCTGCACCAGATCGGATTCGCGGTAGGCGTTGCCGCGACCGACGTTATAAAGGCGGCAGTGTTTGGGAAGCAGGCGGAAATGGTCCGCCGTGACCAGGCTGTCGGTTTTCGTCCCGCCGGGCAGGACCAGGACCAGGTGATCCGTCTCGGGCAACACCTCGGGCAGACGGTCCACGGTCACGACGCGGTCGTCTTCCGCAAAATAATCCGGCGCTTCCATCAGCCGGCTCCGAACCCCCGTCAACGTGCAGCCGAAGGGTTTCAACACCCGTCCGATGGTCTGGCCGATGCGGCCGAGCCCTAAAATCGTCACCCGCGCACCGTACAGCGAGGTGATTTGCTGCGACAGCTTGATGCGCGCCCACTTCTTCTGTTTCTGCAACGCGCGCGACGCCTCGAACGCCTTGCAGAAATACAGCATCGCGCCCAGCACGCTCTCCGCCATCATCATGCCGTGGAAGCCGCCGAAGTGAACCGGCAGCTGCGAGTCCGGCGGCAGATCGATCCAGTCACGCCCCGCCGCCGGAGTGGCAATCCATTGCAGATGAGGCGCCCGGTCCAGCCATTCACGTTTGAAGTACCAGACGATCGCCCCGTCCGCCTGAGAAAGTTGGTCCAAAAAATCCTTTGAATGCAGGCAGTTTAGGACCCGAACCCCCGGAAACTGTGCACTTAATTGCTCAATGTGCCGGTTTTGCAGGTTCCACGCCTCGACATGGGGATGGGTCAGGTAGGTCAGCAGGGTTTTCATAAGCCAAATACAACGAGTATCAACTGTTCACTTTCTTACAGGCCAATTTATGAAAAAAGATAAACATTTCACCCCCCGGTTAAAACGGCTTTTTTCAAACTATTCAGAAATCAAAGGGTTATGCCGTTAAAGATTCATTGGCACAGTTCTTGAAGTCTATAGGGGCAAAACCAACTTTTAAAAAATGGGGGTAGCAATGATTCGATCCGATCTGGCCAACAAGTTAGCTCAAAAACTGGACATTTCCAAGCAGGAAGCCGACCGCATTCTGCTGACCTTCGTTGACGGCATCATGACCAATCTGGAGAAAGAGGGCCGGGTTGTGATCCAGGGATTCGGTTCCTTCCGGGTACGCGAATACCCGGCCCGTATCGGCAAGAAGCCGGTGACCGGCGAACCCATTGAAATTCCGGCACGCAAGAAACCGGTGTTTCATGCCAGCAAGGAACTGAACGCGCTCATCAATCGGGAGTCCAAGGAAGTGCCGATCGCACGCGTGTTTGTGGAGTCGGCGCCGCTGTACGTCGCCCGTCCCTGACCGGGGAATCCCCTTACGGGGGACCCGGCCGTTGTGGTATAATCTGGCGATTGAATTTTGATTGCAAGGGGAGGCCTCCCTCCCCTTTTCAATCAACCCTTCATCCGAGGAAGAGGAGGCCGGTATGAGCGAGCCCAACGCCTGTTCCAAGTGCGGCGAGAAAAGCATTCTGAAAGGCGACATCGGCCTTCGGACCAGCCGCGACCTCGAACTCATCATGGTCGTGCGCACGGACCACGGCATCGAAAAAAAGGTGCCGCTCCAGCCGCAGGTGTGCGGCAAGTGCGGGTTCGTCGATCTGTTCGTCGAAGAACCTCAAAAACTCATGATCACCCGCAATGACAAGCCGGTCGATCCCGACTACAAACACCGGCCGCTGCTCGAATACGATTTCTGAATCGAAACCGCTCTTCCTTCCACGCTTCGTTCCCACCCCGTGCGTCGTTTGCGGCGCAATTAAATCGTTCCTCTGTGCCCTGCAATCGCGTAAAATAAAAATCGTGATTCGTTTTTCGGATCCGGCGGTTTTCCCGATCGCGGTCTCGTTGCTGCTATGCGGACGGATGCGGGAAGCGGCCCTGCAAGCGCGACGGTTCCAACCTACTTCCTGCGGACGAGACCATGGGCGCGATCCAACGAGACCAGGCGCATTTTCTGCTGCTCAAAATCCATTCCCTGACGGGTCTCATCCCCATTGGTTTGTTCCTCGTTTTCCATCTGGCGATCAACAGCCTGCGCACCGTCGGCGTTTTCCCCTACCAGCTCAGCATCGACGTCATCAACAATCTGCCGTTTCTGATCTGGATCGAAATTTTCGTGCTGTACATCCCCATACTGTTTCATTCAGTGATGGGGTTCTATCTGACTTCCATCGCCAAGTACAACCCGATGCGCTACCGCTACCCGCGCAACTGGCTGTACACCCTGCAACGCCTGTCCGGCGGCATCGTATTCGTGTTTCTGGTTTACCACATGGGCACCACCGTCGCGCCGAAGTTGTGGTTCGGTTATCATGAGTTTCAGGCGGCGCCGTTTTTGATCGGCGTCATGAACGAAGAATTTCAAGGTTGGACGGGACGCATCATCTATCTCATCGGCATTGTGGCGGCGACGTTTCATTTCGGCAACGGACTGTGGGGATTCTGCATATCGTGGGGCCTCATCGTCGGTCCCAAAGCCCAGAGGAATGCAGGCATCGCTTTCATGTTGGTCGGCCTGGTGCTGACCATCATGGGGCTGGCGACCGTGCTTGAGTTTTCACTGAACCCGGTACCGGTGGCGCCCACCAAAGCGGGAGGTCTGTGATGGCGAAGCGGCGCGGCAAATTCATCGTCATCGGCGGCGGGCTGGCGGGGCTGTCGCTCGCCATGAAGCTGTGTGAACACAACGCCGAGGTCGTGCTGGTGTCCTATCAGCCGGTCAAACGGTCGCATTCGGTGTGCGCGCAGGGCGGCATCAACGCCGCCATCAATTCCAAAGGCGAGGGCGACTCACCGGACATTCATTTTTACGACACGGTGAAAGGCGGCGACTTCCTGGCGCACCAGCCCTTGGTGCGCGACATGTGTTTCCAGGCCCCCGCCATCATCCACCTCATGGACCGCATGGGCGTCACCTTCAACCGCACGCCGGAGGGTCACCTCGACTTCCGCCGCTTCGGCGGCACGCTGTACAACCGCACCGCGTTTTCCGGCTCGACTACGGGACAGCAGTTGCTGTACGCCCTGGACGAACAGGTGCGGCGCTACGAAGCCGACGGCCTCGTCACCAAGTTGGAGTCGCACGAATACCTGGGAGCGGTGATCGATGAAGGCGGCGTTTGCCGCGGCGCGGTGATCCACGACCTGCATACCTCGGAAATTTTCACGCTGGGCGGCGACGGCGTGGTGCTGGCCACCGGCGGCCCGACACAGGTCTATGGCAGGTCCACCGGCTCCACCGTGTGCAACGGCGCCGCCGCCATGTCCGCCTACCTGCAAGGGGCGCGCTACGCCAACGGCGAATTCATCCAGATCCACCCCACCGCCATCCCCGGACAGGACAAGCTACGGTTGATGAGCGAATCGGCGCGCGGCGAAGGCGGCCGCATCTGGGTGCCGCGCAAGCCCGGCGACGACCGCAACCCGCTCGACATCCCGGAAGCGGAACGCTATTACTTCCTTGAAGAAAACCACCCCCTGTTCGGCAATCTGGTGCCGCGCGACGTGGCCTCCCGCGAAATCTACGATGTCTGCATCAACCAGGGACTGGGCGTCGGCGGCGAACCGATGGTGTACCTCGACCTCACGCACCACACGGTGGAATACCTCAAGGAACGACTGGGCGGCATCCTCGAAATCTACGAAAAATTCACCGGCGACGATCCCCACAAGGTGCCGATGAAAATCTTTCCCGCCGTGCATTACTCGATGGGCGGCATCTGGACGGATTATGAAGGCGACGGCCACGGCCTCATCGATCACCGCTCGCCGCGCAACCAGATGACCTCCATCCCCGGCCTGTACGCGGCGGGCGAGGCGGATTACCAGTTCCACGGCTCCAACCGGCTGGGCGCCAACTCGTTATTGAGTTGCATCTACACCGGGCAGATGATGGCGCCGGGGATGGTCCAGTACGGCAAGAACCTCAACCTGCACTATGAGGACGTGTCCTCGCGCGTGTTCGAGAGCGCCCGGCAAGAATGGCAGGGTCGGTTCGACGACATCAAACGCATGAACGGCAGGGAAAACCCGCACGTCCTGCACCGGGAGTTGGGCGACGTGCTGCTGTCCAACGTGCTCATCGTGCGCGAAAACCCCAAGCTGGAAAAAGCGCTGACCCTGATCAACGACATCCAGGTCCGCTTCCGCGAGGTCAAATGCCTCGACACCACGCACTGGTCCAACCCCGCGCCCAGCTTCATCAACCAGCTGCACTGCATGATCCACCTGGCGAAAATCATCACCGTCGGCGCACTCAAGCGCAACGAATTCCGCGGCGCGCACTACAAGCCGGAGTTCGATCTCAAACAGCCGGACAATTTCGACCCGCACGAGTACGTCGATTATCTGGAGAAACTCCAGTACGGCGAGGTGGCGGGAACCGAGTTCCAACCGGGTCACCTCGAATACATGAAACGCTTCGAGGCCAACAACAAAGAATGGTTGAAGACCACCATCGCCCAGCACCGGGACGGCGAACCTACAATCCATTACGAAGACGTGGACACCTCGCAGATCACACCGCGTCCGCGCAAATACGAATGAGGCTGTGCCATGAAAGAAACGAAAACGGTTCGACTTAAAATCAAACGCCAGGACACGCCGGAATCAAAACCGTACTGGCAGGAGTTCGACGTGCCCGACCGGGAAAACGCCAACGTCATCTCCTGCCTCATGGATATCCAGAAAAATCCCGTCACCTGCAAGGGCGAAACCGTGAACCCGGTGGTCTGGGACTGCAACTGCCTCGAAGAGGTGTGCGGCTCCTGCACCATGAACATCAACGGGCGCGTGTGTCAATCCTGCACGGCACTGGTGCATCAACTGGAGCAACCCATCGTGCTGGAGCCGATGAAAAAATTCCCGGTGGTGCGGGATCTTGCGGTGGACCGCACCCGCATGTTTGAAAGCCTGAAAAAAGTCCACGCGTGGATCACCATCGACGGCACCCACGACATCGGCGAAGGTCCGTTGATTTCCGAAAAACAACGCAACGCCGCCTACACACTGTCCGAGTGCATGACCTGCGGCTGCTGCCTGGAGGCCTGCCCGCAGTTTGCGTTGGACAACGATTTTCTGGGAGCCTCGACCTTCAGCCAGGTGCACCTGTTCAACATGCACCCCACCGGAGCCATGGAAAAAGAAGAGCGGCTGGACGCGGTGATGGGCAAAGGCGGCATCGCCGACTGCGGCAACGCCCAGGTGTGCGTGGAAGTCTGCCCGAAACACATCCCGCTGACCGAAAGCATCGCTGAAATCGGCCGCCAAACCACGTTTCAGATGATCAAGAACCTCATTTTCAAGTGATTCCGGAACCGCCGCCGGACCGATTTTTATTTCATTGAAGCCGGCATTCTGCTATCATTTTGAGCTTAAACCTTTACTGACAAACCCACTTCCGGGTTTTCTCTCCACATTTCGACTCTATAAGGACGGACGATGAAAGTATCCCTCGCGAGCGCGCTCGGTACCTGTTTCGGTGTCAAAGACGCCATCAATCTGGCGATGGAACCCCAGTTCAAATCCGACCTCACCATCGTGGGCCAGCTGGTTCACAACCGTCAGGTGAATGAATCGTTGAAGCGCAACGGGGTGGATCTGGTCAACGGCATCGATGATTTGAGCAAAATCAAAAGCAAGAAAGTCATGATCACCGCCCACGGCGCCGCCGAGAAAATGAAAGAGGCGCTGGTGGATGCCGGATTCATCGTTTACGATGCCAGTTGCCCGCTGGTCATGCGCGTGCACAAAACCATCAAGAGCATGGTCGAGCAGGATTACTTTCCCGTCGTCATCGGCCAGGAAGAGCATGTCGAAGTGAAGGGCATCGTCGGCGACCTGGACGACTACATCGTCATCAACAACGAAGAAGATCTCGAAAAACTGCGCTCCGCCCCCACCAAGCGGTTCGGCATTGTCAGCCAGACCACGCAACAGATGGAAAAGGTGGAAAATCTCGTGCGCAAAATCCGCGAGATGGACTGCGTGGAGGATGTCGCCTTCGTCAATACCATCTGCCAGCCCACGCGGGACCGGCAGATTGCGGTGCGCGACCTGGCCGACCAGGTGGACCTGATGATCGTCATCGGCGGTTACAATTCCTCGAACACCAAAAAGCTGGTGCAGGTGTGCGACGAGAGAAACGTCGAAGCACACCACATTGAAGCCGCCACTCAATTGGATCGCAGTTGGTTCAACAACAAGAGCCACGTGGGCATCACCGCCGGCACCAGCACTCCGGAATACGTGATCAACGAAGTCCATACCGCCATCTTGAAAATCGCGCAGGAAGTGAAAGAGTTGAAGCAGGCCTCACACCCGGCCAACTGATCCCGGAGGGAAACCCAGATGGGTCCCGTACTTTGGATACATGATGCAGGATTGGGAATATTGCAAACAGATGTTGCCGAAGGTCAGCCGCACCTTCGCCCTCAATATCGCCGTCCTCAAGGGTGACCTCCACCAAAGCATCCTGACCGCCTACCTGTTCTGCCGCATCGTCGATACCGTCGAAGATGCCGCCGAGCTCGACCCTAAAATCAAAATCCGGCTGCTGCAGGAATTCTCCCGCATCATCGAGGAGCCGGAGCACCGCACCGCCCACCTCGACCGCTGGGTGGCGGACTGCCGCGCCGTGGACGGCACCGGCAACGACCTCGACCTGCTGCTCAACACGCCGCGCGTCTTCAACGTGTTCGATTCGCTACCCGCCAACCACCGGGAACAGATCATCCCCTCGGTCTCGCGCATGGCGCGGGGTATGGCCTATTTCCAGCAGAAATTCTCGTTCAGCGCAATCACCCTGCTCGAAGACGAACACGAACTGGAGGAATACTGCTACTTCGTCGCCGGACTGGTGGGCGAAATGCTGTGCAACCTGTTTTTGCAGGAAATCACCGGGTTGTCGTCCAGCGCCAAAGAAACCATGCGGCGCACCGCCGTCTCCTTCGGCCTTGGTTTGCAGATGACGAACATTTCCAAGGATATCATCGTCGATCGCGGACGCGGCTGGTCTTACATCCCGCGCTCGTACATCCTCGACCGCGGCCTGACGGTGGACGAGTTCAATGCCGGCACCTCACTCAACCAAAACCTCGAGGTCATGGAACGGTTGCTGCACAAGACACTGGGGCACCTGGAAGACGCGCTGCGCTTCACTCTCGCCATCCCGCGCAGCGAGACGCGCATCCGCCTGTTCTGCATCTGGCCGCTGTGGATGGCCATGGAAACCGTTGCCGTGCTGCACAACAACAAAGCCTTGCTCGACTCGGACGACCCGGTCAAAATTTCGCGCGCCACCGTACGCCGCATTGTGCGCCGTACGCGCTGGCTGTGCTATTCGGACCTCATGCTGAAATGGTCCTTTGGTGAGATCAAGAACCGGGCCGGACTGGACAACCCGCCCCGCTTCAACCTCGATGCGCTACACGAACGGCTGGACAACATGGCCCTCGATTCGCACGACAACGAAACCGCACTTTCTTTCTAAAATCATGACCGACAAACCGCGATTCCTCGACAACGGCGACGGCACAATACTCGACACACACAATGATTTGATGTGGATGAAGGACGATTCCTGGCAGGCCATGCAGAAATGGCTGACCTGGGACGAAGCGCTTGAGTACTGCAAAAAAATGACGACCCACAAGTTTGCCGGCCACAAGGAATGGCGGCTTCCTGAAATCGAAGAATGCAAGTCCCTGTACGATCCGGAGCACACCAGCCAGGACAAGTACGAAAAGGAAATCCACCTGAATCCGGCGTTCCCGCCCGGCCCCCTGCCCTATATGTGGACCACTGAAGGCATCGGCCAGGATGGCTACCTGGTGGACCTCCGAAACGGTGAAACCCGGTTGTTGTACAAAAGCAAAAGCGGCCGCATGGCGGCGCGCCCGGTACGGGGCAAACCGTTCAGCGAACGCGCCAAAAATCCCTGAACCGGGCGGGGGGGGGCCTGAAAAACCCTTTTCCCCAGCCCGTCATCTAAACCCATGTCACTGGAAGATCATTAGAAAGTCTTTGAAAATATGAATAAAACCCAACTATACCGGCTGGCGGGAGGCATCTGGGGCCTGGTCGGACTGTTTTTGCTGGTGCGGGGCATCGATATGTACTTCCTGGCCATGAACAGCCAGGGGTCTTCCCGGCAGGCGGTGATCATTTCCCTCGTGGCGGCCCTGCTGATCGGCAGCGCCAAAGGCAAATTCGTGCTCACCAAAACCGCGCGCCGCAACAAAAACCGTATCGACCAACTGGACCCGCCGCTCAAGATGCATCAGGTTTACGCCAAACCGTTTTACCTGTTCATCGCGTTGATGATGGGCGTCGGCTACATGCTGCGGCACTGGAACGAACACCTGGGCGGCTATGTCGTGGTCGCCGCCATTTATTGCGGCATCGGCATTGCGTTGATCGTCTCCAGTCTGGTTTACTGGAAAAATCGGCCCGATAAAATCGCCGCGTAAACCCGTCGTTAAATTCTCATCCAACGGAACGAATCGAGTCCATGAAAAATTTTTTCCTGACGCTTCATATGATTTCCATGTGCCTCGTGGTGGGGACGTTGTTCCTGCAATCGCTGACGGTGGTGTTCCGGCTTCGCCTGAAAACCGCCGAAGAACGCGACGGCCTGCGCAAAACCCAGAAGCGCATTCACAAATTCATCTACTACCCCATTCTGGGTGTCACCATCCTGTCCGGCATCTACCTCGCCGTCAAAACCGGCGTGTTCGACGAATCCAAATGGATTTACCCCAAGCTGGGGCTGCTGCTGGTCCTGATCGGGCTGGGATTCCAGAACGGCGTGCAGATCAATAAAGACACCCTGCCGAAGAAATACGCTATGATGGTCCATATTGCGATTTTCCTCATTGGCGGCGGCATGATCTATTTCGCCACCGTCAAACCGTTCTGATGGGACGTTATGGATATTCTGTTCACCATCATTGCCAGCGCTCTGCTGCTCGTCGGGTTTCTCGTCATCTGCCGCACCAGCGACGATGACGAAGAAGACGAGGACGATGAAGACCTCGCCCACACCCCGGCCAGCCGCGACAAAACCGAAAACTCCTGAAGCGGACCCGCACCGCATGGGCACCCCGGACAAACGCCGCCGCTTCCTTCAACTCGCCGACCGCGCCGCCACGTGTATGGAATGCCCGCGGCTGGCTTCCGAGCAAGCCATTCTCAGCCTGAAAAACGGCAACCTCGATGCCCACATCGTGTTCGTCGCGGAAGCCCCCGGACGCTTCGGCGCCGCCCGCACAGGCATCCCTTTTTCCGGAGACCAGTCGGGCCGCAACTTTGAAACCCTGCTGGCGCACATCGGCCTCACCCGCGACGACGTGTTCATCACCAACGCCGTGCTGTGCAATCCCCTCGAAAACGGCAACAACCGCCGCCCCTCGACGCAGGAGATCGACACCTGCGCCTCGTATCTGAAAGCGACCCTGGACCTCATCCAGCCAGAAATCGTGGTCACCTTGGGAAGCGTGGGGCTGGAAGCGATCAACCGGCTGACCGGCAATCGCTTCAAGCTGGGCAACATCCTCGCCAAACCGCAGGAGTTGGATGCCTTCACCCTGCTGGCGCTGTACCACCCCAGCCCGCGCGTCGTCAACACGCGGCGCCCCCTCGCACAACAAAAACGGGACTTCAACAAAATCCTCCGGCTGCTGGCAGACAGCGCCTGACCCGTCTATTTTTGCCGAATCCGGCCTGTTTACCCACCTTGACCCTGCACCCTCCCGATTTTATTGAATAAGTAGAAGGGCAATGCGGCCTTTCCAACAAAGGAGGACGTATGTTCAATCGACCCCATCAACCCCGTGACCTGTTCACCGAAGGCTACAATTCCCTGCAGCGGTCGGTGTTGATTTTTGGCGCGGCTTTGATTACGCTTGCAGTCCTGATCTTTCTGTATCCGGCACTGCTCGGAATTTTATTTGCGACGTTGATTCTCATGGTGGGCGCCATGGCCTTGATCGGCGGGTACCGTCTGTACCGGTTCAAGAAGCACATTGAAAAGGTGGAGAAGGAAGAGGAACCCTTCGCCGCCACGATCAAGACGGAAGGCCCCCATTACCGGCACCGCAGTTTCACCATGATCGTGAGGTAACATGCGCACCATCACCCGCCCCGGACTGGACAAGCCGTGGAGCGTCATCACCTTCGGCTGCTGGCAGATCGCGCCCAGCGGCGGGTGGGGCGATTACGCCACGCCGCAAGATGCCGACGCGTCCGTCAAGGCTGCGCTGGACAGTGGTATCACCGCCTTTGACACCGCCGAAGGGTACGGCGACGGCGAATCCGAACGGCGCCTCGGCAAGGCCCTGGGCGGCAAAAAGAACGATGTCATCATCGTTTCCAAAATCTGGCCCGACGCGGAGTTGACCCGCTCCGCTTACGAAGAGCGACTCGACGGCACTCTGCGTGCCCTCGACCGCGATCACGTCGATGTGTACCTCGTCCATTGGCCGGGAACCTTTTTCAATTCGCCGGAAAAGTCACGCAAACTGTGCGAGATCATGCACGCGTTCAAACAAAGCGGCAAGGCCCGCATCGTGGGTCTGTCTAATTTTGACGCCACCGACCTGCAACTGCTGGGCGACCGCGCTTCCACGTTTGAGATCAACCAGATTCCCTACAACCTGCTGCAACGCGAGTACGAAGGCCGTCCCCTGGATCTCTGTAAGCAGCACAAGATCGGTTACATGGTGTATTCACCGACGGCGCGCGGCCTGCTTGCCGGACGCACCGACGACGCCGCCCGCAAAGCGCCGACCCGGCAGGAATATTATCTCTACCAGGAACCGTTGCTGTCGAATTCCAAACCGGTTCGCGACGAGGTGAACGCCATCGCCGATGAACTCAATGTACCGCCGGTCACAGTGGGGCTGGCCTGGGTGCTGGCGCAGGACAATGTGATGACCGCCGTGGTCGGTTCCAAAAAACCCGAACAGATCCGGGAATGTGCCGAGGCGGGGAACCTGCGGCTGTCGGTCGATCACCTCACGCGGCTGACTCATGTCAGCGACCGCTTCCACACGGACAACCAACTGGCCTGAAAGGGTCCCGCCAGGCAACCTCCGCCGCCGGCGGGAGAAAGCCGCAAACCATGAACGAAGAGTGGGACGACCTGCCAGAAAGCGAAGGCATCACACGCGGCCCGGAAGAGGCGCTCGAACGGGAAATCGCCCGCTCCAAGGCGCTCAAGGTGGAACGGCTGCAACTGCGCGACCGGGTGGACACCCTGCAGAAAAAAGTGGAGCGGCTGAGCGCGGAGAACGAACGCCTGCGGCAGGAAAAAACCGCACCCATGCCCAAGGCCGCCAGCGGAGGCGCGTCCGAGCCACACCCCTCCGCACCCCCCACCCCACCCATGCTGCCTCGCAGCTGGGCCTGGGCGCTGTTGCTCTTCAACCTGGCCGCTCTGGGCGCTTTGTTGGCCCTGCTTCCGCAACGCTGACCCCCCGCAGGAATCGTGCCTGAATGGCCATGAAACCGTTCGGGCGCATTTAATTCCGCCGCTTTTTGCCGATTTTTACCAAAATTGTTGAATCCCCGATCCCGATTTCCCATCTTACTCAATAAATTGTCTGTCCGTCCTCGATCGGCCCAGAATTTAATTCTGAAGAATCCGAATTCTATAAACCAACAATTTCAAGGCATCTAAAGGAGGCACATTTATGTGGGTAGCTGAATTCTTTCACGTCTTATTCGGGATTTTCTGGATAGGCCTTCTCTGGTTTTTCAATATCATTCAGGTCCCCAGCATGCCCAAAATGACGGAATCGGGAGCCGCCAAGCCTTACACCCAGATCATTCTTCCCAAAGCCCTGTGGTGGTTTCGCCACACGGCCTGGTTGACCGTAGTGACCGGAATCATTTATTACGTTGTGGGCCGGGGTCAGGTGGAAGGCATTCCCAGCATGACGATTCATATTGGCATGCTTTTGGGTGTCATCATGATGCTCAACGTATGGGTTTTTATCTGGCCCAATCAGAAAAAGATCATCGCCGGAGAACTGGAAGGCGACGCCCTGGCCAAAGCGAAGAAAACCGCTCTGATGGCCAGCCGCACCAACGCCATCCTGTCCATTCCCATGTTGATGGCCATGATCGTTGCCAACCACGGCAGCTGGACGTTCTAAGCACCACAAGGTTTTTGCAGGATGCGGCCGGATTCTTTTTGAATCCGGTCGTTTTTTTTTGCCCCATCCCTTTTTCTGCGCTCTCTCCCCCACCCCGAATTAGTCTGAAAACAGGTTCCCCCGCGCCTCCGAAGCCTTTATAATTAAAGGTATGCCAGATTCTCCCAATACACCGAACCCGCCACGCAAGAAGGGATCGGCCAAGCCCACTTCCGGCTCCAAGCCATCCGCCGGGGGCAAGCGCCCGTCTGCGTCCCAAGGGCCGTCCAAGCCCCCCCGACCTCGCCGGCAATCGGCCAAGACAAAAAGACGGTTGGGGCGGGTGAAAAAAATCCTGCTCGGGTTTGCGGCGATGGTCCTGTTGGGCATCGTGGTGTTGGCTGGAGTGGCCTACTTCGTCGATATCGAGTCGTTGAAAGCGCCGCTCATTCAGAAGTTGTCCGACGCCAGCGGCATGAAAGTGGAAATCGATGGACTCGCCTACGATTTTCATGATGGCTTCGGCTTGAAAGCCGACGGTGTCAACATCGAGTCCCTGGACGGCAAGGAAAAATTCGTGTCCGCCAAATCCCTGTTCGTCCACGTGTACCTGATGCCGCTGCTGGCCGGCAAAGTGGACGTGAAAACCATCGATTTGATCCAGCCGGTGGTGACGGTGTACCTGGATAAAAAAACTCCCGCCGAAGGGGAAGTGGAAGATAAAAAAACGGACGATGCGGAATCCCAAACCGTGGTCAATACCATCCGTGACACCTTCTTCAACTTTGAATTGGCCATCCGCAACATCGGCATCGAGCAGGGACGCGTTTACCTGATCAAGCGCCGCAACGGCAAAGCCGTCGATCAGCAGATGATGCGGGTGTCCGGAGTCACCCAAATCTCCCGGCCCAACCGGGAACAACTGAACCTGACGCTGGACGACATCAGCATCCGCCTGGGCAAGCTGCATTTGCAGGGAGACATCGTCGTGCGCGAAGTCCTCACGAAAACGGCGGTCCTGGAAGCCCGGCTGAAACTCGGATCTTTTTCCGCGAAAGATCTCAAAAATATTTATTTTTTCTTTCCGGAAGATCCGTCGGAAACCTTCGCCGCCTACGCGCCGCAGGGGAATATTGAATTGCTGCAATTGGAATTCAAAGCCCCGCTGGATTCTTTGGAAAACGGCGATGCCTTTCACGGCCAGTCCGACATCGCGGCTCATGTGATCGGCAACGCCATCTCGTTCCGGGCCGCCGGGCGCAGGTTCCCCATCGATCACATGGACAGCCAGGTGGCGTGGCGTAAAAGCAACCTGAATCACAACCTCAAGCTGCAAGTGGGGGCAGGGTCCGTGCACCAGCAGGGCGACGTGCGTTTCCCGGATAACGACGCGCCGCCGGTCCTGAACACAACCCTGCGCCTGAACAATCTGGAGTTGAACCGGCTGGGATTCCCGGAAGTTTCCAAGTGGGCACAGGGTCTGGTCTCCGGCACCCTTCAGCTCACCGGACCTGCATCGCTGAACGCGATGACGGCCAACGCCTCCCTTTCCGGAGACGAACTGCTGATCACGCCGCCGGACATGCAGATTCCCCTGGGACGCTGGCAGGCCGACGCCGCACTGAAAGAACGCAACCTTCACAGCACCCTGAAAGTCACCGCGTTCGGCGGTGAAGTGACGCAGAAGGGAGACCTCACCTTCCCTGCGTCCGACAAGGATGCGTGGATGCTCGACTCCACCGTTTCCCTGACCCGTGTCGATGTCACCCAGTTGCCCATCCCGAAAGCCGCAGGCATCCACCAGGGAACGCTTTCCGGAACGGTGGACGCGACCGGGCCGGCCGACGACCCTGACAAATTGACGTACCAGGCCTCGCTGGTGGGGGATGACTTCCGGCTGACGGTGAAAGACCTCGACAACATGGCCCTGCCCATTCAGCGGGTGGATGCCAACGCCACCTTGAAGGGCCGCACCCTGCGCAGCACGATCAAGGCCGCGGTCCTGAATGGGGAACTGACTCAGGACGGCGACATTATCCTGCCGGATTCCAGCAAAAAAAATTCGGTGACGGAACTCGACTCAAATTTCAAACTCAAAAGCCTGGACCTGTCTCAGGTGAAATGGCCCATGGACTGGGGACTCATCCGAACGGTGCTTTCCGGCAACGTGAAGGCAACCGGACCGCTCGCCATCAACCGCATCAAGTTGCGGGGAACCTTGCAGGGCGAGAAGATGGTGCTGACGCCAAAGGACCACCACTTCAGCATTCAGGATGCCATCGTCAAAGTGAATTCCAAACCGCCCAAGGTGCCGGTCACGTTGTCATTCAAATTGACCAAGGTGAATGCCAAGGGGTACCCCTTCAACCGCATCACCGGCGAGGTGGCTTTGCCCAAAGATAAAGTCGTGCTCAGCCGCTCGGCCTTCGTGCCACCCAATGGGACACTGGGCATCAAAGGGGTGTACAACACCGCCAAACAAAAATATGATTTTTCCTTCGGGGGCAAGGGCCTGTCTATTGAGGACTACGAGAAGAAACACCTCAAAGGCATCATGAAATTTGTCGGCACCCTCAAAGGCGATATCCCCAAAAAAGGCCCCGCCACGCAGGGACTCAACGGCGATCTCCAGCTGCTCGTCACCGAGGGCAGCCTCAAGGAACTGGGAGCGGTCAAGGCCATCCTCACCATCCTCAATCCCACCGCCCTGCAGAAATTGAGCGACAAAGGCCTGTTGTTCGACCGCATGGGCGGCACGTTCCAAATCAAAAAAGGCGTCGTCACCACGCCGCAAGTGGGGCTGGAAGGCAAGTATCTGAAGGTGTACCTGAAAGGCACGGCGAACCTCAATACCGAAAAACTCGACATGCACGGCAAGGCCCTGCCCATGGGCGACCTGGATAAAATCCTGCAGGGCGTGCCTCTGCTCGGCAAGCTGGTGGCGGGAAGCAAAACCGATGAAGGGCTGGTGGAAACCTACTTCGCACTGGAGGGATCGTTCTCCGATCCCAAGGTGGACATGGAAACCGCCAAATCGATCATCGCCAAACCCAAGCGCATTCTCGAAACATTGGGCGACTTGCTAACGGGCGGAGCCGTCACAGGGAAATAAAAAAAGCCTCCCGGACGGGAGGCGTTTCGTTGCGGGTGCGTTGACGGCGTTGGGATCAGACCGACTTGACGACGAGGTCGCGGTCCAACTGCTGCTTGATGAGTTTCTCGATGTGTTGCAGCGTGCCGGTCATCGACGACGGGCAATTCTCGCAGGCGCCCTGGTAGTGGATTTGGACCTCTTTGCCTTCCATCCCCTGCAACACCACACCACCGCCGTCCTGCGCCAACTGGCTGCGGATGGAGCGGTTCAGCACCATCTCGATGGCTTCCAGCTTCTTCTCGTGCGGCAGGCTGTTGAAATCCGAAACATCCACGTTCGCCGTTTTCGCCGCCTCTTCACTGGGATAGACCTCGACCAGCTCGTCGATGAGGTTCCAGATCTGGGTTTTGAGCGGATTCCACCCTGCCGTGTCCTGCTTGGTGACGGTGACGAAGTTTTTCATGATGTACACGTTCTTCACCGCATCGTTTTTGAACAGGGCGCGGCCCAGCTTGTCGTCGCCGCAGTCATCCAGCGAAGAATACGATTTGTTGCCCGTTTCCAGAATCTGGGCGTTGAGCACAAACTGGAGCGCGTTCGGATTCGGCGTTTCGCGGGTGCGGATCACCTTGAGCGCCCGCTTGTCCACAGGCGTGCGGGGCCGGTCGCCCAGAGTCTGGCCGCCGGTTTTCTTTTCCGTCTGACGCGCTATCACCTCGCTGAGCTTCATAAAGCTTCCCCTTTCAACCGGATGCGTGGATTCTGCTTCATCATACATCCCCCGCCGGGGGAAAATCAACCTCGCACCGCGCCGGAACCCAACAGAAATGCCAACCGTTTTGTTTTCAAGCTTCGCTGGCGGCGGGTTCGGGACTGATTTTGCGGCCTTTCAACGCCTGCAAGCCTTCATGGCCGACAAACAGTGCCAGCCCAATCAACACCAGCGCCGCCGTGCCCAGAAACAGGTGCGGTTCCGGTGCGGTGAAAAAACGATACGCCTGCCACGACAACGCGCCGATGGTGGTGATCACCATGAACACCGCAGGATAGAGTGCATAGGCTGTAGGCCGTTTGATGCCGATCAGGTAGGTGGCGATGACAAACAGCGCCACCGCCGCGATCAATTGATTGGTTGCGCCGAAAATCGGCCAGATCTTTTGCCAGCCGTCGCTCGCACCAATGATAAAGGCCACAGCCACCACGCTGACCGTGGTCACGTACTTGTTGAGAAACAGCGGCACGCGCTGCCCCAGCGATTCCTGCACGATGAAGCGGGTGATGCGCACCGCCGTGTCCAGCGTCGTCATGACAAAGGTGTTGAGCGCCAGCACGGCGATCATCGAAGCCAGGGTGAAGCCCAGCACCGGCAGCATCTGGTGGACGACGTTGCCGTAGCCGTGGCCGAAGGCGTGGATCCAGCCGCCCGCTTTCAACGTTTCGCGGAATCCGAGTTCCGCCATGTCGATGCCGCCGCCCACCGGCGCCACCCAGTACAGACCGCCACCGACCAGAAGCACGGTGACCACGGCGACCACGCCTTCCGTCAGCATGCCGCCGTAACTGATGACACGGCCCTGCGTTTCGTTTTCGAGTTGCTTGGAGACGGTGCCTCCGGCGACGAGGGAGTGGAAGCCCGACACCGCGCCGCACGCCACCAGCACAAACAGCATCGGCCACACCGGCCCCTGCTCTTCGGAATAACCGCCCATGTAAGCGGGCGTGTTCAATCCCGGCGCCACCCACAACAACGCCGCAATGCCCAGCGCCATGCTGCCGAACAAAACATACGTGGACAGGTAGTCCCGCGGCTGCAACAACACGTGCACCGGCAACACCGACGCCACCCCGGCGTACAGCATGAGCACGATGAACCAGAACAACAAGGGCGACATGCCCAGCACGTCGCCTTCCAGCGGCAGCGGCAGTTTGAATCCGGCATAAATGCTGGCCAGCAGCGCCAGCACGGCGATGATGGACGCCGTCGTCAGGTTGCCGCCTTTTTTATAGATGAACCAACCCAGGAGCACGCTGATGGGGATGATGGCGAAAGTGGGGATGACCATCTCCGGCTGCGCGATCAACGTCTTCGCCGCCACCACGCCGAACACGGCGATCACCAGCAGCATGGCCAGCACGAGAAATAGAGAGAACACGGATTTGGCGCGCAAGCCCATGGTGGACTCGGCGATGTCGGCGACCGAGCGGCCACGGCTGCGCACGGACATCATGAGCGTTAAATAATCGTGCACCGCACCGATGAACACATTGCCGATCAGCACCCACATCAGCGTCAACGCCCAGCCGAAATGGTGCATGGCGATGATGGGACCGATCACCGGCCCGGCCCCGGCGATGGAGGCGAAATTGTGACCGAACAGCACCAGCGGCTTGCTGGCCACATAATCGACGCCGTCGTGATCGGCCACCGCCGGTGTGTGCGATCCGGCGTCCGGGCGCACCACCTCGCGGTCCAGCTTGCCGGCATAGTACCGGTAGCCGGCGAAGTAGAAAAACAGACAGGATCCAATGAGAATGGTCCAGGTCAGCATAACGTTTTAACAGGCCTCGCCCGAAGGATTATCCAAATCATTCAAACAGCAAAACATAGATCCTTGACTTCGCTCAGAATGCACCTCTCATATTGCATTGTCATTCTGAGGAGCGTGAGCGACGAAGAATCTCTGTTTTTTTAAAAATGCTACATCTTACCTTGTCCAAGGGATCACCCGGCCCCCCCCCTTCTCCGAAGGGGGCTGGGGGCTTTTTCCTCAATCTGTGTTCTGAGCGTCCGCGAAGAACTTGAATAAGAAAATGAAGCTGCTCTTATTATAAATTACATAATGAGATGGATGCCAGAGACTTTGATTTTTTTGAGGGGGCCGTCGCCGGAAACGGACACGCTCACCCGGTCGCCGGTGCTGAGAAAGGTGGACACATGGAGGGTGATGCCGCCCGCCTCAAAATGGCTGTAACGGTTGCGGTTGAGGGGCGGGTTGTAGGTCACCCGCAACTCCGGCATCTGGCTCACGCAGCTGGAGTTGTCGAGGTCGGCCGCATCAACGGTCACATCGGCCTTGCCCAGCGCCTGGAGAAAGTCGGCAACCTCCGCGGCCACGTCCACTTTCATCGTCTCACCTCAATCTTGCCATTTAAAACAACGCGCCTTGCAGGATCGTGTGATCCCGGTGCGGCCCGGTGGAGACCATCAGCACGTCCACATCCAGCATCTTCTGTAGGGCGTCGATGTAACGCTTGGCGTTGTCGGGCAGGTCGCTGAAACAGCGCGCGCCGGAGGTGCTCTGTTTCCAGCCCGGAAACTCCGTGTACACCGGCTGGCACTCCTGCAAAATCCGCGGACAGGCGGGCATGCCGTCCTGCACCTTGCCTTTATAACGGTAGCCGGTACAGACTTTGAGCGTGTCGAACTGGTCCAGCACGTCGATTTTGGTCAGCGTGATGGCATCGACGCCGTTCAACTCGACCGCATACTTCGCCACCACCGCGTCGAACCAGCCGCAACGCCGGGGCCGCCCTGTGGTCGAGCCAAACTCGTCGCCGCTGTCGCGCAACTGGTCGCCGAAGCCGTCCAACAACTCGGTCGGGAACGGCCCCTCGCCGACGCGTGTGGTGTAGGCCTTGATGACGCCGATGACCCGCTCCACCTGGGTCGGCGGGATGCCGAGGCCGGTGCACGCGCCGCCGGAGGTGGCGTTGGACGAGGTGACGAACGGATAAGTGCCGTGGTCCACGTCCAGCATGGTGCCCTGCGCGCCTTCGCACAAAATGTTGCGGCCCTGGGCGATCTCGTCGCGCAAAATCCGTTGCGTGTCGCCGATGTATTTCAGCAGCACCTCACGGTACACCAGCGTTTCGTCGTAAAGGCGGTTGAACTCCGGCAGATCGTGATCGTACAGTTTCTTGAGGACTTTTTTCTTTTCCTCGTAATTGGCGCGCATGGTTTCCTTCAACGCGTCTTCTTCCAGGAAATCGCAGGTGCGCAGGCCCGCGCGCGCAATCTTGTCGGCGTAAGACGGACCGATACCGCGTCCGGTGGTGCCGATCTTGCGCGTGCCCGACGTGCTTTCCTTGTTCTGGTCGGACACCATGTGGTACGGCAGGATGATGTTGGCGCGGTTGCTGATCACCAGCTTGCCCGCAAAATCGATCCCCGCCTTCTCCAGCAGGGTGATCTCCTCGACCAGCGCTTTGGGATCGATGACCACGCCGTTGCCGATGATGCACAGCTTGCCCTCGTGGAAAATCCCGGAAGGAATAAGGTGCAGAATGAATTTTTGATCGCCGAAACAGATGGTGTGACCGGCGTTGTGACCGCCCTGGTAACGCGCCACCACATCCGCTTTTTCGGAAAGCAGGTCGATGATTTTTCCTTTTCCTTCATCGCCCCACTGCATTCCCACCACTACGGAAACAGGCATGACTATCCCTTCATTGTTGTGTTATCGGAAACGAGCACAGGCTGGCAAGGCCGGTCGTGCGGGGTTGAGACTGGGGGTCCTGACCGGGATGTTATTATCGGCTTCGGCCGGGGCAATGTCAACCGCTTTCGGGGCGGCGGGAACGGCGCGTCAGAGCTTGAAATCCCGCAGGTGCTGCTTGATTTCCCTGGCCGGAACCGGCGGACCTTCGTTGATGCCGGGACAGAAGCCCGCCACCAGGGTCCAGTAGTTTTTCGAATCGAGGTGCTCTTTCCAGAACGGGTACGCCCGGCACTGTTTCGGCTTGGCGGGGTGGATGGAACAGCCCTGCATGGTGAGGAACGTGCAGGCGGAACCCTCTTCCACTTCCATTTCCCAGTACCCCTCGAATCGGCGCAGGTTGTACTTTTTGCGGAACTCCGCCGGGTTCAGGCCGACGTAATGCGCCGCCTGGTGCACGTCGTCCTGATCGAAATACACCACGCCGGGTTTCATGCAGCATTTGAAACACCCTTCCTGGCATTCGAAGCGGACCGGTTCCTTTTCCCACCATTTCGCCATGATTGCGAGACCTTTGTATAAATTCGAAAACCACTGGTTTGACTCTATACCCGAACATAAGGAAGAGTCACGCCTCCTCATCCTGACTCTCTCCCTCCCCTGTACCAAGGGGAGGGCCGGGGTGGGGTTTTGGAGCGCAACCCGTATTCACGGGTTGCCACTACCACTACCTCCCCTTAATCCCCTCCTTGGAAAGGAGGGGAGACGAGGGGAACTTTCCTTTGTCTTTTGATGATTCTTGTAAAATCTTTTTATGATGACACAATCACCAGATCGTCGCGGTGCACGACTTCTTCATAAAATGCGGTGCCGACGAGGTTGCGGATCGCCGACGTCTTCATGCCCTTGATGCGTTCGAGGTCGGCGGAACTGTAATTGACGAGGCCGCGGGCGATCTCGCTTCCGTCCGACACGATGCGCACCGACGCGCCAAACTCGAATTTTCCCTCGACCGTCACCACCCCCGCCGGCAGCAGGCTTTTGCCGCGCTCGACGATGGCCCGGCACGCGCCGGCATCGACGGTCAACGTGCCCGCCGGTTTCAGCGTGTGCGCGATCCAGTGCTTGCGGTCGCGGATTTTGGTCTTCCCCGACCAGAACAGCGTGCCCACCGCCGCCCCGGCGAAGATCCTGTCCAGTATTTTACCATCCAGCCCGTTGACCACCAGCGTGGGAATGCCGAAGCTCATGGTCTTTTTCGCCGCCAGCACCTTGGTGTACATGCCGCCGACGGAGAGCGGGTTGCGGCTTTTGCCCGCCAGCTGTTCGATGTCCGGAGTGATGCGGTCCACGTGCGAGATCAACTGCGGCGCGTCCGCCGCGTTTTTCGGGACGCGCGCCGGATCGCCGTTGTACAGGCCGTCCACGTCCGACAGAATGATCAAAAGCTGCGCTCCCGCCATGCAGGCGACGTTTGCCGACAGCGTGTCGTTGTCGCCGATCTTGATTTCATCGACCGTCACCGAATCGTTTTCGTTGACGATGGGAATGACGCCGCGCTCCAGCAGGGCTTCCATGGTGTGCTTGATGTTGAGGAAGCGTTTGCGGTGCTCCAGGTCGTCGTGGCCGAGCAGGATCTGCGCCACCTTCAGGCCCTGCTTGTCGAAAAAATTCTCATAGGTGCGCATGAGGAAACTCTGGCCGATGGCGGCGCAGGCCTGTTTTTCCGGGATGTCGAGGGTGGAGCGCACCAGGTTGAGGCGCTGGCGTCCGGCCATGATGGCGCCGGAGGACACGACGATGACCTCGACGCCGAGATCGGTGATGTGCTTGATGCGCCGGGCATAACTGCGGATGCGTTTCTGGCTGAGACCCCGTTCCAGCGCAGTGCGGCCCGACTCGTGATCGCTGATCACGCCGCTGCCGATCTTGATCACCACGCGCTTGACCGCCGCCAGTATTTCCCGCCGCAGTTCTTTTTCCTTCGCCCCCGCCCGTGTCGCCATTCACCTGTTCCGTAAATAAAAAAATTTAGCAAAAATTATTGGAAGCCACCCCTCACCCCAGCCCGTCACTCAAGGAGTGCTCCCGTCAAGGGAGAGGGAGTACTTAAGGTTCCTTCTCCCCTGGTGGGAGAAGGTTAGGATGAGGGGGATTCATGACTCTTCTATTGTTTGGGTATCCATCAAACCCTTAATTTGGAACCCAATTAGGGTTATGCAAATATCTGGAAACCATGACAGTTAAAGGAAGGCATCATAAAACATCCACGGGACCCGTACAAGTGGGCAATGCGGGGCTCACTCCTTCGCGCCCAAGGATTTGAGCAGGAGGCGCATTTGCGGGTCGGCAGCCAGTTGCATCGGCGTCGTGTTGGGCTGGCGGGTGAAGGGATCCTGTCCCCTGGCGTGGATGCCGGCCCCATGATCGACCAGCAGGGTGACGACGCCCTGCTGTCCGCTCAACGACGCGTAATGCAGCGGCGTCAGCTCCAGCGCGTCGCGCACGTTGACGTTCGCCCCCTTCTCGATGAACAGCTTCACCAGGTCCTCGGTGCCGAACTGTGCCACGAAGTGCAGCGGCGTTTTCTGCCACGACGACTCTTTCAAATCCAGATCGGCTCCGTTCTCGATGAGCAACCGCGCCATCGCCGGTTCGCCCAGCTGCGTGGCCAGGTGCAGCGGCGTGAAGCCTTCGCGGTCGCGGGCATTGGGATTGGCCTTGTGATCGACCAGGTACCGCACCGCCTCGATGTGACCCCGCGCCACGGCCCAGTGCAAGGGCGTGCGGTGGAACGCATCCTTGATGTTGATGTCTTCGCCCTGCTCGATCAGCTTGTCCATCATGCCGACGGCGCCGATCTTCGCGGCTTCATGCAGGTGACTGGTGGCTTCGTTGCCGCAGGCGGCGAGTCCCCCCCACATCAAAACCACCGCAATCAACAGGCTGAAAAATTGTTTCATGGCGTTCATTCATTCATTGGAAAGTTTGGGTTGCGGTTGCTTCAACACCTCGTCCACAAAACGCTGAATGCGACCGAAGTACGCCTGCCCGCCAACGCGGTAGGTGTCGTTGTGGCCCGCGCCGGGCAGGTCGTAAAACGCTTTCGGTTGCGCCGCGGCGGCGTACAGCTTGCGTCCGAGCCGATAGGGTACCACTTCGTCATCGCTGCCATGAATAAACAGTTTGGGGAGGGCGATGTGCGGCACCTTGTCGATGGCGTTCAGTTTCGAGCGGATGGCCCAGCCGATGGGCAGGAGGGGAAACATCTCGCCCGCCATGTCCCGCGCATTGGTGAACGCCGCTTCCAGAATCAATCCCGCCGCCGGGTTGTGCCGGGCGACGTCGGTGGCGAACGCCGCGCCCAGCGAGCGGCCGAACAGGATCACCGTCTCCGGCGGCACCCGGCGCGTTGTCACCAGCGTGTCGTAGGCCGCCTGCGCGTCCTGCAGAATGCCGGCCTCATCGGGACTGCCCTCGCTTTTGCCGTAGCCGCGGTAATCGAAGATGAACACGTTGAGGCCGAGCGGGGTGAGGCGCTGGATGTTGTCCACGCGGTGCGTCAGGTTGCCGGCGTTGCCGTGAAAGAACAATAAGGTCGCGCGCGCCCCGGTTGCGGGAAAATACCAGCCATGCAGTTGGGTTCCGTCTGCGGCGTGGAACCACACGTCCTCCACTTCAAGTCCGTCCACCGCTTCCCACTCTCCCGCCGGGTATTTGTATGGGTGGTAGATGATCTTGTTCTCACAACCGATCAACACCACCGCGTATAAAATCAGGATGGCCAGAAGAGCCGCCGCCGTCTCGAAAATACGTTTCCCTTTCATCTACACATCAACCGGATTTTCTGACTTTGACCGTGAGGCCGTCGAGCCCTTCCACCACCACCGCGTCGCCCTTGTCGATGCTGCCATCGCACACCGCCTGCCAGATTTCGCCGTGCACCCGCACCTTGCCCTGCGGATTGAGCTTCGAATACGCCGTACCGTGCTCGCCAACAAGCCCCTCGTGCCCGCTCACCGCTTTGAGCCCGGCCGAGCGCGTGGCCAGCCACAGCGCCCCCACCGTCACCGCGATCGATACCGCCAGCGTCGGGATCAACACCGTGTTCGAAATCTGCATCGCCGGGTCGTCGCTGTCGATCAGCATGATCGATCCCAAAAGCAGCGACACCGTGCCGCCTGCCGACAGCAACCCGAACGTCGGCACGTTGAGCTCGACCACAAACAAAATGCCCGCGAGCAGGATCAATAACAGTCCGGCGTAATTGATGGGCAGGGTCTGCATGGCGTAGAGGGCGAGGATCATGCTGATGCCGCCCAGGATGCCGGGCAGAATGAGCCCCGGGTTCGACAACTCAAAGTACAATCCCACCATGCCAATCATCATTAAAATGTAGGCGACGTTGGGGTTGGAGATGACATCGAGAATTTCTTCACGCGGTGTCATCTTGAGGTGAACCACTTCCTTGTTCTTCGTGTCCAAAGTCACCGTGCGTCCGTCGTCGAGCTTCACCTCGCGACCGTCTATGGCCAGCAGCAGGGCATCGAGGCTGCCCGCCACCAGGTCGATGACGCCCAGCTTCTTCGCTTCCTCAGCGGAGATCGACTGGCTCTGGCGCACGGCTTTTTCCGCCCAGTAGGCATTGCGTCCGCGCTTCTCGGCCAGCGAGCGGATGTACGCCGAGGCGTCGTTGACGACTTTCTCTTCCATCGGCGAGGGCTTGCCTTCTTTGTCCTGGGGCTGGCCGCCCATCATGTTGACGGGGTGGGCCGCGCCGATGTTGGTGCCCGGCGTCATGGCGGCGATGTGGGAGGCGATGGTGATGAACGTTCCGGCGGAGGCGGCGCGCGATCCACTCGGCGCGACGTAGGTCGCCACCGGCACGTTCGACGCCTGGATGGCTTTGATGATCTGCCGCATGGAGGTGTCGAGACCGCCCGGCGTGTCCATCTGCAACACCACCAGCGCGTCGCCGGCGTCGTTCGCCGCCTGAATGTGTTTGCTGGTGTAGGCGGCCGAGACGGGATTGATGGCGCCGGAGATTTCCACCACCAGCACCCGGCCTGAGGACGACGCCTGCGGGGGAGGCTGCGCCGTGTCCGACCCTTTGAGCTCGGCCAAAGCTCCGCCCGCCGCCAGCAGGAGACCGCATCCGAACACCGCCATCCATGGTTTCCAGTACATCGCGCGCTCGGAGTAAAGGATTGATAATAAATATTTTTTCAGACCGTCCAGTTAAAGTCAAACCAAAACCCCGCGCCCATACAGGCCGAGCCGGAGTGCCAGGAATTTTGGTTCACCCCTCCCCGCCTTTGGTGTTACACTGAACCAATTGAGAAAACAGGTATTATTCGTGAATTACAAAACCATTTTCATCGTCGATCCGGTCAAGTTCGAGCGCCTCCAGCTGGCCAAGTTTCTCAAGCAGGAGAGCTTCACGGTCATGGGATTCGTCAGCCTGGCCAATGCGTTCGGCAAGCGCAACCCGATCCAGTGCGATCTGCTCATTTACATCCTGCGCAAGGGACAGACCGACATGAAGGCGCTGGAGAGGGTGAAGAAAAAAGACCGCAGCCTCCATTTCATCCTCATGGTTCAGCACATGGACCAGAAGGTGGAGTTGGACCCGTACCGGGAAATGGGGTTCGAGAATATTTTCACCGCGACCAATAACGAGAAGGTCCGCGAAATCGCGTATGGCTATCTCGCCCCGGACGGATTGCAGTCGCGTCCGGAAACGCCGCATCCCGTGCCCCTTCCCTGATCCTCAACCGAGCAACCCTACACTCTCATTATGGAATCCAGTTTGAAAACGCAGGAAGTGAACATCGGCCCGATCGCCGTCGGCAACGGCCACCCGCTGGCGGTCATCGCCGGGCCGTGTGTGATCGAGTCGGAACAGCACGCCATGGAAACCGCCGAACAATTGCAGAAGGTATTTGCGAAGGCGGGCATTCCGTTCATCTACAAATCGTCGTACGACAAGGCCAACCGCTCGTCGTTGCAGTCGTACCGCGGTCCGGGCCTCCAGGAAGGCCTGCGCATTCTGAAAAAAGTCAAAGACGAATTGGGACTGCCCGTCCTGTCCGACGTGCACAAGGAAGAGGAAATCGATCCCGCCTCCGAGGTGCTGGATATTTTGCAGATTCCGGCGTTCCTCTGCCGCCAGACGGACCTCGTGGTCAAGACCGCCAAGACCGGCAAACCGGTCAACGTCAAGAAGGGCCAGTTCATGGCGCCGTGGGACATGAAAAACGTCGTCGATAAAGTCAAGGAAACCGGCAACGAAAACATCCTGCTCACTGAGCGCGGTTTCACCTTCGGCTACAACAACCTCGTTGTGGACATGCGCTCCCTGGTATTGATGCGCGAGCTGGGCTATCCCGTGGTGTTTGACTGCACGCACAGTTTGCAGTTGCCGGGCGGACAGGGCACGACTTCCGGCGGCCAGCGCGAGCTGGTGCCCTACCTCACGCGCGGCGCGGTGGCGGTGGGATGCGACATGCTGTTCATGGAAGTGCACCCGGACCCCGACAGCGCGCCGTCCGATGGACCCAACATGCTGCGGCTCGATACGCTGCCGGCCATGCTCGAACAGATCAAACAACTCGACGCGCTGCGGCTTCCCTGAGCCGCTTCAATTCCTTCTTCCAGGAGGTGCGGGATGCAACGGAAAACAATTGCTCTGCTGTTGGCACTGAGCCTGACGTTTGCCGCCCATCCTTCTTTGTCGAAAGCCGAAGGCCTGGGCAGTTGGAAGGTCCTCGCGCCCACACCCACCGCACGCACCGAAGTCGGTGTCGCTGTCCTCAACGAAAAAATCTACGTGATCGGCGGCTTCACCCCGGACGGCATCGCCGACCGGGTGGAGGTGTACGATCCGGCGACGCAGGAATGGTTGGAGGCCGCGCCCCTGCCGCGCGCCCTGCATCATGTCGCGGTGGCGGCGGTGAACGGAAAAATCTACGTCGTCGGCGGATTCGCCACCGGCATGTGGACGCCGGTCAGCACCACCTACGCCTACGACCCCGCAACCGATTCATGGAGCGAAAAAGCGCGTATGCCGACGGAACGCGGCGCGTTGGCGGCGGGCGTGATCGATGGCAACATCCATGCAGTCGGCGGCGCGTTTAAACAATTCTTCCGCCTCAAAAACACCGGCGCGCACGAGGTGTACGATCCGGCGACCGACACATGGACGCAAGCGGCCGACCTGCCGACGCCGCGCGATCACTTGACCGTCTCGGTGATGAACGGCAAACTCTACGCGCTGGGCGGACGTATCGACGTCGATTACAACGACAACCTCGATCTCAACGAAGCCTTCGATCCGAAAACCGGCCAGTGGCAGACGCTCGCGCCAGTGCCGACGAAACGCAGCGGCATCACCTCGCAATCGTTGAATGGCAACATCTTCGTGTTCGGCGGCGAGTCGGGCAACGGCACCTTCGATGAAAACGAAGCCTACGATCCCGCCACCAACACGTGGAAAGCCTACAAACCGATGCCGAACTCCTGCCACGGTCTGGGCTCGGCGGTGGCCAACGGCCGCATCCACCTCATCACCGGCGGCCCCCACCCCGGTGGCGGCGGCAGCCACTACCACCAGGTGTTCACGCCGCCCTTGCAGGGCGAGCCAAAGGGGTAGTGCCTTGCGGGCGGACGATGACCTTCCAGCCCATTCCATAGCACAAAAATCAAAACATAGATTCTTCGTCGCCACCCTTGCAGGGAGTGGCAACTGGCTGATGGCCTACAGGGTAAACGATGGTCCGAGGGCGCGTTCCGATATCACTTGTTGCCTCCGGGCGTGGCCCGGCTCCTCAGAATGACAGCGGGCGTAGCCCGCTACAAATACACCACACAACATCCCCCTCCCCTTACCAGGAGGCACTCACGGAGTGACGGGCTGGGGTGGGGTCATGGCTTTAAACCACCTCAACTGTCATTCCGAGGACCCGCGAAAAATCTATCAGGTTGCTCGCTGCCAGCGTTTTCAAAATTTTCATCGGAAAGCAACGGAACGCACAGACCATCCTAACAATTGGTCTCTAAAATTTCGTTGTGGTGGGCGGTGGTGTGGCAGATCACCGGCTGTTCGCTGCCCGGATGCCAGCCGGTCTGGTCGGCGCGCAGGCTGATGACGCGCACCTCTTCTTTCGGCAAAACGCGGCTGGCGTTGCGTGCGGCGGTGAGGTTGAGCGCGCGGAATTTGCGCGGCGGTTTGCTCCAGCCGATCATGAGGTTGTGCCCTTCCGCCCGCAGCCACGCCACTTCCGGCAGGCCGCGCAGGTAGGTGACGGAGTCGATCAATATCTGCCACGGCTGCCGCGTCTCCCGCGCGACGGCGGAAGGTGAAAATGCAAAATTTAACAATAGAAGTCCAATTATTATTTTCAATGTCATCAATTTTATTTTACAACCCTCATCTTTTTATCATTTTCTAAATAAATAAGCTGAAACTCCTCCTCAAAAACACCCAGTAATTCACATAATTCACTTACAGAAAACTTTAGACTTTGAAGATGAATTCCCAGGACTTCTTTAAGTAAAGAAGGTTTCTCTTGGTCAATAGCGAGCTCTTCTGGCTCCCTTAGCCGCCAACCACGCTTACTTAGTTGCATAAACCAATAACGCTGGGTCCGAGAGCTAATTTTTCCAAGTTGCCCTGCTTTCATCAAAAGCGCTGCCATTGAAACCATCCAATACAACTTCAAACTTGCCAATTTTTCAAAGGTCAACTTTGATAAAGAAGATTTGATTTCCATTGATGGCATTAAAAATTCACTGGCAAATTCATCTGCTTCGTTTTCCATAAAATTATTGGGAATTTTATGCATAACAATATGACCCAATTCATGCGCCAAGGAAAATCTCAACCGATCACCGGGCAATCTACTATTGATAAACACGATAGGGGATATTCCTTTAAAAAACATTGTAAAGCCATCTATAGAACTTGAATAAAAGTCCGAATGAATTACAAATATTCCTGCATCCTCTAAAATTTTTGTGACATTTTTTATTGGACCCCGGGGAATATTCCAAAAATGCCGCAAAGCCTGAGCAACTTTCAAAGGATCTCTATCAAATTCATCAAAATCCCAATCTGGAATCCTATTTGGAATTTCAACAGACCTCAACAATTTCTGAATATGTATTTGCCGAACATTTGCTTTTGCAACTAAGTTTAAATAAGTCTTTTGCGGAAGCTTCGATTTTTTCCTATTACACACATGAAGCGGCCAATATACTTCAGAATTTTCAAAAAAAAATCTTCTTGGAAACCCTAAAACATCTTCTAATTTATTTAAAATTTCTTCTGAAACATGTCCCAAACCATGCTCAATCCTTGACAGTTTACCTTGAGAAGTATTCAGTTTTTTTGCAAGTTCACCTTGCGTAAAGCCTCTACATTCCCTCGCCAACACGATCATATCCGTATTGATGGGCGTTTCTTTATGTAGGTTTTCACTCATGATTTATCTTTCATTCACTTCCTTCTCATCGTTTTTATTGTCTTTCGGTTTTGCTCTAGTACCAATAGGAGTCTCAACTGGTTCCAATGGAATCGTCTCAATATTGGTAAGTGTGTCATCAATGTCTAATAACGGCACATGCCATTCGACAGATTTCGCATACGAGTAGGTTATCCACCAATTTTCAACATCTGTCCAAAGGTCATTTGGGATATATCCCACCGTCAAGACCGGCAATTCATGAGGAATTTCATCAAACTCGAATTGCTCATTCACCTCCCATTGAAAATCGATAGAAGTTTGCTGCTGAGTTTGAAAGTTTGAAGGCATGAGGTTTTTGTTTAACTTTTTAAACTGCAATAAAACCTTACCTTCAATGTCCAAGAAAAACCTTCCCTTAACGTCGATAGAACCAATACCTGGTGTTTCTACAAATTCCCCTTTTATGTTAGCGACAATGTGATCCCTAATAATTCCCGCTTTTGTTCTGGGTTCATACATCCATTGAAAGATGGAAAAGTTTTTCCGGTAACTTTCAAAGCCTTTTTGAGCACACTCAAAAATTCGCGCCCTATAAGGATCTAATATCTTAATGGCTTCTTCCTCAGTGATTTTTTGCATTTTTTCCTCAAATTTATTAAACCAAACCATTTTAAAATAAAGCATTACACACAATATTGCCAAAATCAACAAAAATTATTCAAATTTTATCCACAATCTGAGAGGAGGACTTATAAAGCTTTATTTTATCTAAGGTTAGAGACGTATTCTGCAATAAAGGCGGTCAGGTTGGCGGTGGCGATGCGGGCATGACGGCCCAGCTCGATCATGCCGGTGAGGTCGCCGGGATGCGTCAGCACATGCCATCCGGCTTTTAAGGTCGAGACGTTGCCGTCGTCATCCACCAGGTGCGAGCAGTTCATCAGTTCCTGCTCGACGGTGTCGGTGATGGCGCGCACGGAGAGAAACGGCAGGTCGCGCCGTTCCGCCTCTTTGGCCAGATCGAAGGTTTCCATATCGACCCCGAGGGCGCGGTGCGTCTGCCCCAACCGCTTTTTGTCTTCCGGCTGACTGACCACCTCGTCCACCGTCACCAGCCCGCCCTGGTACGCCGCCACCCCTTCGGGACCGGCGACGACCATCGCCTGATTCACCAACGCCGTGGGGATGGCCATCGATTCGGTCACGGCGGCTCCGTCATCGGACGGTGCGGGCTTGGTGATGATGTCGGCGATCAGCAGGTCGCCCACCTGCAACGCCGGATCGAGTCCCCCGGCAAAACCCATTGAGATGACTTGCACCAGCGGGTAGTGGTCGCACACCCGCCGCAAGGCGTTGACGGCGCGGTGGCGTCCCACTCCCGAACGCACCAGCACGAGGCGGTAGCCTTGCCACTGGCCGACGAAGGCCGTCGCGCCGTTGAGCGGGACCGACCCGTCGATCTTCATGCGGCCTTTGATGCCGGCGATCTCCTCGCGGATGGCTCCAATGATGCACAAATGATGTTCCATGCGCCCGATTGTACTCTGTTCGCCCAGCCGATTGAATGCATTTTTGACGCGGCCCGGTTTGCGGTAGTATGATCCCGAACCTTTCAATCTATGGAGACCCCCTTGGCCAAACAGAAACTGGAAATCCCCGTGAAGGTCGGCGACGATGTCGAACTGGATATCGAATCGCTGGCTTCGAGCGGCGACGGCGTCAGCCACCACAGCGGCTATACTTTGTTCGTGCCCCACGCCTTGCCCGAGGACCGGGTGCGGGCGCGTATCACCAAAACCACCAAGCGCTTCGGCGTGACGCGCGTCGTCGAACGCCTGCACTCGACGCCCGACCGCGTCGAGGCTCCGTGCGCCGTGTTTCCGGAATGCGGCGGCTGCAAGATTCAGGACTGGAGTTACACCAGGCAGATGGCATTCAAAGTCCAGCTCGTGCAGGACGCGCTGGCGCACATCGGCAAGGTCGATGTCGCCGTGCCAATCGAATCCATTCCGGCGGATGAGCCGCTGCATTACCGCAACAAGGCCAGCTACGCCATCGAGAAGCGCGGCAAGAAACCATCGATCGGCTTCTACCGGCAGGGCACGCACCACGTGGTGGATCACGCCGAATGCCACACGCTGATGAAACCGATCACATCCATCAAAGAATGGTTGCGCGTGCTGATCGAACTGCATGGCCTGTCGATCTACAACGAACGTCGCCACGCCGGATTCATACGCGGGCTGGTGGTGCGTCAATCGGCGACGACAGGCGAAGCGCTGCTGGGACTGGTCACCACGAACGGCGACTTTCCGCAGAAGTTCCTGGCGGACCTCACCCATGAATCGACGCTGAAACGGTTTCGCATTCAGGGCGTCGTGCACAACATCAACAACAGCAAGACCAACGTCATCCTCGGCACCGAAAACCGCACGTTGTGGGGGCAGGATTTTTTCCGCGAGAAGCTGGGCGATCTGGAGTTTCACCTGTCTCTGCCGTCATTTTTTCAGATCAACCCGTACCAGTCGGTGAAGCTGTACGGCCTGGTGCAAAGCTGGGTGCAGTCCAGAGACGGCGCGGTGCTCGATGCCTACTGCGGCAACGGCGGCATCAGCCTGTGGCTGGCGAAAGCCGGGTGCGAGGTGATCGGCATCGATTCCTCGGCCTCCAACATCCGGGATGCCGAGCAGAGCGCGCAGTTGAATGGCCTCACCACCTGCCGCTTCGTGCAACAGTCGCTGGAACACGCGTTGAAGAATGCGGACCATCTGGCGGCGGTGAAAACCATCGTCCTCGATCCGCCGCGCAAAGGCTGTTCGCCGGAAGTGGTGGAAGGCATTTTGAATTTGCAGCCGGAACGCATCGTCTATGTATCGTGCAACCCGGCGACTCTGGCGCGCGACCTGGCCCTGCTGGAAGGCTACGCCGTGCGCGCCATCAAGGTGGTGGACATGTTCCCGCAAACGCAACACGTGGAGACCGCGGTGCTGCTGGAACGCGAGTGAGGAATGGGGCGCGTTAAAACCCCGCGTGCTTGGGAGTGCGTGGGAAGGGGATGACGTCGCGGATGTTCTCGACGCCGCTGACGAACTGTACGAGGCGTTCGAAACCGAGACCGAACCCGCTGTGCGGTGCGCTGCCGAAGCGTCGTAAATCCAGGTACCACCAGTATTCCTTGGGGTCGAGACCCTTCTCCTGAATGCGCCGTTCCAATGTGGCCAGGTCGTCCTCGCGCTGACTGCCGCCGATGATCTCGCCCAGCCTCGGCAACAACACGTCCATCGCCCGCACCGTTTTGCCGTCGTCGTTGAGCTTCATGTAAAACGGTTTGATCGATTCCGGATAGTTGTAGAGGATCACCGGCTTCTTGAATTGTTTCTCGGCGAGAAACCGTTCGTGCTCGGCCTGCAGGTTGCAGCCCCACTCCACCGAGTAGGTGAACGTTTCCTTGCTCTGTTCCAACAGTTGGATGGCATCGGTATAGGTCACGCGCTCGAACCGGTTTTCGGCGACGTGCGTCAGCGTTTCGATCAGGTGCTTGTCGATGCGGTCGTTGAAAAACGCCAGGTCCTCGGCGCATTCCTCCAGCACGTCCCTGAACAAGTACTGGATGAACTGTTCGGCCAGGTCCATGTCGTCGTCCAGATCGTAGAACGCCATCTCCGGCTCCACCATCCAGAACTCGGAGAGGTGGCGGCTGGTGTTCGAGTTTTCGGCGCGGAACGTGGGGCCGAAGGTGTAGATGAGCGACAAGGCCATCGCGTAGATCTCGCCTTCCAACTGGCCGCTGACGGTGAGGTTGGCCTTGCGGCCGAAAAAGTCCTCGCCGTAATCCACCTTGCCGTTGTCTTTCGGCACCTGGTTGAGGTCGAGCGTGGTCACCTGGAACATCTCGCCCGCGCCTTCGCAGTCGCTGGTGGTGATGATCGGCGTATGGAGATAGACGAAGCCGCGCTCCTGGAAGAAGCGGTGGATGGAATACGCCAGGCGGTTGCGCACGCGCATGACCGCGCCGATGGTGTTGGTGCGCGGCCGCAGGTGCGCGATCTCGCGCAAAAATTCCAGAGAATGGTATTTCTTCTGCAACGGGTAGGTGTCCGGATCGGCGCCGCCGTACACCCAGAGTTCGCCCGCCTGGATCTCCACCGACTGCCCCTTGCCCTGCGAGGCCACCAGCTTGCCCCGTACGCCCAGGCAACTGCCGGTCGAAATCTTTTTTTCGTTCTCTTTGAACGCATCGAGGGAATGATCGACGATGGCCTGAATGTTTTTCTGGCAGGAGCCGTCGTTGATTTCCAGAAACGAGAAGCCGCCTTTGGAATCGCGGCGGGTTTTCACCCAACCTTCGATGATGACGTCTTCGCGTGGCGTCCCTTCTTTCAACAATTCCCGGATGCGGGCGCGTTTGCTTTTATCCATGATCCCGGTACTCGATGCGGTTTAAAATAACTCCGTCCCCCGGCACCGGGGGCGAATTCTCTCGCTCGTGCAACCACTATAATCTTTTTAAGAATTCCATGAAAAGAGAAAACTGCCGAAGGCGCGCCGCAGGCGGGCGATGTTGACATGGCAGGGGTTTTCGGATAGTTTATGACTGGTTGAACACTTGAAACCCAACCTGGACCCTCTGCACCCGGCAACCGCCTGCGCGAGTCCAGGGCCACCGCATCCACCCGTGTTTATTCTAGCTGAATTTTTAAAAGCCACTGCGACCGTTCTCAGCATTGCCCTCAATCTGTACATGTGGATTGTCATCATCCGCGCGCTGCTGTCGTGGGTGAACCCCGATCCCCACAACCCGATCGTGCAGTTTCTGCACACCATGACCGATCCCGTCATGAACCGCGTGCGCAAATGGATCGGCATGGGCGGCGGCATGGGCATCGATTTTTCGCCGATCATCATTCTGCTGGCGATCGTGTTCCTGCAGGAATTCCTGGTGACGTCGATCCGCATGCTGGCTTTGCAGATGCAATGACCGCGTGCTCCCTGCGCAGCGGGCCTCTTTGACCGGTTCGCGCCATGTCCCTCCCGATCAAAAAGAATGACCACGGCCTCCAGTTTTCTGTTACGATTCAACCCCGGGCGTCGCGGAACGAAATCGTGGGCGTGCACAACGACACCCTGAAAATCAAACTGACGGCGCCACCGGTGGAAGGCGCGGCGAATAAAGCCTGCCTGCAGCTGCTGGGCAAGGTGTTGGGCGTCGCTCCGTCGAAGCTGTCCATCGTCAATGGCGCCAGCAGCCGCAGCAAGGTGATCCAGGTGGAGGGCCTCGACGAAGCCCGGTTCCGCGAGCAACTGCGTCCCCACTTATCCTGAACTCATTCACTCATACCGGTTCTGAACATGGTCAAAACCATTGAATATCTCGACGGCGTGGTGAGGATGATCGACCAGACCCGCCTGCCCAACGAAACCGTATTTGTCGATTGCAAAACGATCGAAGACGTGGGCAACGCCATCCGCACCATGATCATCCGCGGCGCACCGGCCATCGGCGTCGCCGCCGCCATGGGCATCAGCTTGGGCGCGAACTCGATCAACGCCACCGGCTACGACGCGTTTTTCGCACAGCTTGCGAAGCAATGCGACGCGCTCGGCCAGGCGCGCCCCACGGCGGTCAATCTCAAATGGGCCATCGACCGCATGCTGACGGTGACGAAAGCGCACAACCATCTGCCCGTTGCCGAACTCAAGCAGCGCCTCAAACAGGAAGCCATGGCGATCTACCACGAGGACATCGCCACCAATGAAAAGATGGGCGGCTTCGGCCAGTCGTTGATCGCCGACGGCAACACCATCCTCACCCACTGCAACGCGGGCGCGCTGGCGACCGCCGGGTTCGGCACCGCGCTCGGCGTGGTGCGGGCGGCGGTCAACGCGGGCAAGAACGTGCGCGTGCTGGCCAACGAGACGCGCCCCTTCCTGCAGGGCGCGCGCCTGACGGCGTGGGAACTGAAAGAGGACAACATCCCGGTCAAGCTCATCACCGACAACATGTGCGGGCATTTCATGCGCAAGCAGGAAATCGACGTGGTGGTGGTCGGCGCCGACCGCATTGCCGCCAACGGCGACGTCGCCAACAAGATCGGCACCTACATGGTGGCGGTGATGGCGCGGCAGCACGGCATTCCGTTTTACGTTGCCGCCCCGATTTCGACGCTCGATCTCACGCTCGCCTCCGGTGACGACATCCCGATCGAGGAACGCAGCGCCGACGAGGTGGTGACGTTGAACAAGCACCGCATCGCGCCCGAGGGGGTGGAGGCGGCGCACCCGGCGTTCGACATCACGCCCAACGAATTCGTCACCGCCATCATCACCGAGCAGGGCATCGCCCGGCCGCCGTATAACGAATCGTTGAAAGCCCTGGCCGGGAAAGCATGAAGGCGATGATCCTGGCGGCGGGCTTCGGCACGCGCCTGAGACCGCTCACCCTCACGGTGCCGAAACCCATGGTGCCGGTCATGAACCGCCCCCTGCTGGAACACAGCCTCGATCTGCTGCGCGAGCAGCGCATCACCGACCTCACCATCAACCTGCACCACCTGCCCGAAAAAGTCATCGCGCATTTCCGCGAAGGCGGCGGCTTCGGCGTGCACATCAACTGGTCGCAGGAAGACGCCATCCTGGGCACCGCAGGCGGCATCAAACAAGCCGAACGGTTTCTTGACGACGCACCGTTTCTCGTCATGAACTCCGACGTGGTCGCCGACATCGATTTCGAACGCGTGCTGGCATTCCATCAGGAAAAGGGATCGGTGCTGACGCTGGTGTTGAAGGAAGGCGACTCGCCAGAGGCGTGCGACCCCATCGAGATCGACGACACCGGCCGCATCGTGCACATGCCGGGCGTGCCCTCGACCTCCGCCTTAGGCCTGCCGCATCGATTCACCTTCACCGGCATCCAGATCATGGACCCGATGATCTTCGACCGCATTCCCGGCGGCGTGTTCTCCGGCACCACCAGCGACGTGTTTCCGCAAATGATCGCCGACGGCCTGCCGGTGTACGGCTACATCCATGAGGACTACTGGATCGACATCGGCCAACCCGCCAGTTACCGGCGCATCCACCGTGACCTGCTGGACGGCACGGCGCGCTGGCGGCATCCCGAACGCTCCGCCGATCCCGGCCGCGCCACCCTCATCCCGCCGGTGCACATCGGCAAGGATTGTACCATCGCCGACAGTGCACAACTCGGACCCTACACCGTGCTGGGCGACGGCTGTGTGGTGGGAGAGGATGTGCGGGTGGACAATACGGTGTGCTGGAAACGGGTCACGCTGCAACAAGGGGCGGCCGTGAGCCACTCCATCCTGGGCGACGGGGTGACGGTGCCGGCGGGAGAACGCTGCGAGGACCAGACGCGGGCGTCGAAGGCCTGACAACGACTCAACTTGTTTTAAATAAAAAAAACCCGGCAGGGAGGACCCCGCCGGGTTTTTGCGTTTTGGTATGAAGCGTCTTACAGCGTCTTGTGGTTTTCCAAAGTCAGGGTGCTGACCACCACTTCGCTGTTCTGGCAATCGATCACCCGGCGCTGCTGGGGCAGATCGTAACCGCCGACGCGGGTGTAGTCGTCGGTGTAGCTTTCGACATTCTTCAACGCGTTGTCTTTCGGGTTGAAGTAATACACCGTGTAGTTCTTGGTCAGGAACTTGCCTTCCGGATTCTTCACGCTGTCTTCGATATTGATCGAAAACGCCATGTGCGGCGTCTTGCGGTTGATCTGGCGGATGCGCCCTTCCTTGATGCGGTAGAACGAGCTCATGCCGTCGCCGCCCATGCTGACGATGCGTCCCAGGGGATGCGTGCCGTCGTCGCCAAACGACAATTTGTATTTGCCGTCGGACTGGTCGAACGAGCGCGGGCCACGGTGCATGGCGATCGACGCCAGGTTTTCCGTGGCGAATTCCTTGAGCTTCTCGTCTTTCAGGCTGGTCTCGATTTCTTTCGGACCTTTGACGGTGACGGTGCCCTTCTCTTCCTTGCCATTGAGGTTGACCGTCACATCGGCGGTGAACCCGTTGAAGTCGGCATCCCAGCGGGCGGTGTTGGAAAACACCTCTTCCATCGCCTTGCGGGCCTGCGGATCGTCTTCCGCGGCGGTTTGAACATCTTCCGGTTTGGTGTAGGTGGTCATGATCGAACTCCTTGGTATTCCAAATGGTTTAGAAAACGTGGCGAAATATATTTTTTGATGGCAGGGAGCGCCGCGCGCGCCCTCACCTCAGGTTCCTGTCAGCCAGCGATGAAGGCCACATTCTAGCACAGGCCGCCGGGCGGGTCGAAGAGCTTCTTCAGCGGACGGGTTCGTGCAAAACCGGCTGGTAAAACACCTCGATCTCCGCCTTCTTGCGCAGGCTATCGATATAACGCTCGATCATTTTTTCCGCTCCCGTGGTGAACAGGTAATTCTGGATGGACCCCCGGATCTCATCCAAGGGCACCTCTTCCGACGGCTTGGTGTCGTTGAGCTTCAGGATGTGGTAGCCGTACTTGCTTTTGACGACACCGCTGACCTCGCCGACCTGGAGTTTCGAGACCGCTTCATCGATTTCCGGATCGAGCACGCCCTTGTACATGAAGTCCAGATCGCCGCCCTTTTCCGCGCTGGCCGCATCTTCCGAGTGCTGACGCGCCAGGTCGCCGAAATCCTCCCCGGCCTTCACCTTTTCATACACCGCGTCGATTTTCTTTTTGGCCTCCCGGCTGTACTCCGCCATCACCTCTTTCAACTGGTCCATCGACGCCTTCTCGATCACATCGACCGGAATATGGGGAACGAAAATATGCTGCGCGCGAAACGCTTCGGGCCGCTGGAACACGCTTTTCTTTTCCTTGTAGAAATGCTCCACCTGCTCGTCGGTGACATGGATCTTGCCCTTGACCTGGTCGCGCAACAGGTCATTGGCCGTCAGATCCACCTCGATCGACTTTTTGATCTCGGCTTCGGTGAGACCGCGCTGCTTGAGGGCCTGCTGGAAGGCGCCATACGACTCATAGTTTTCCCTGAGCTTGTCGAATTGCTCCTGCACCGCTTCCGGCGTGACGCTGTACCCGGCTTTGCCGCCCTCCTTGTAAATCAACTCGCGATTGATCTCCCGGTCGAGAATGTCCACCGCCATGCGTTTGCGCTTGACCAGCGGCAGCGGTTCCTTGCGGTTCTGCAACAACCGGTTCATCTCAAACTTGATGTACTTGGACTCCAGGTCCACCCCGTTGACCCGGGCCACCACCTTGGGGAGATCCATGTCTCCGGTCACATCTTCCTGAAAATATTCAGGTTCCGCTGCCACCGGCACCGCGGCCAGCGCCAGTCCCAATACCGCCAGGGCGGCCCACTTTCTAAAATACGAAACCCACATGCTCATAGCGTCCTTCATGTTTAAATCGATTGATCGGAACCCGGCCACCTGGCGGTGGAGGCACTTGAATGAAAAGATGAAAAAGAGAATAGCATTCCCGGATGAGGCAGGCAAGGCACAGTCGGCACGACGCCCGCGTCCTGTCCGACGGCGTCACACGCCTCAACGTTGACTCCCCCTGCCGATTGTGTGAGAATCACCCCGCACTTTGAGGCAATTCTTTCAATGCGTTGGAACCCACTTCACTCCCGGGGGCTGATCCTCTATGGCTGCCTGTTCCTGTCCGGCTGGACCAGCCTGACTTACGAATTGCTGTGGATCAAGCAGATCACCCTCCTCATCGGTGGCACGCTGTATGCCATCAGTGCGGTGCTGTGCGCGTTCATGACGGGCCTGGCGCTGGGCGCGTGGGGCATCGCCCGCGTGCTGCCGCGCTTCACCTCGACGCCCCACGGTCTGGTACGCTTTTACGGCGTTCTCGAAGGCATCATCGCCCTGTATGCGCTGGCGTTTCCGTTCCTGCTGCACCTGCTGGAAATCGCTTATCCGCTCTTGCTCAACCTGTCATTCGGCTCGGAGACGCTGCTGCATTTCTGGGAGTTCGTGTTGGCCACGCTATTGATGCTGCCCGCCACCTTCATGATGGGCGCGACGCTGCCGGTGATCGGTCGCTGGTGCATCGGCGATCAGCAAAGCCGCATCTTCTCCGACCTGTCGCTGTTGTACGGCGTCAACACGTTGGGGGCGACGGGCGGCGTGCTCTACACGCAGTTCGTGGGCACGCGCCTGCTCGGCATTGAGAACACGTTGTTCACGGCGGTGGCGCTGAATCTGTTGGTGTGCATCGCCTGCTGGCTGTGGAAACCGAAGACGGACACCGCCAAGCCCGCCCCTGAAAAATCCGAAACCAAATCCAAAAAACGGAAAGCGGAAACACCTCTCGACCGCCGGCTGGCGTGGCTGCTTTTGTTCCTGTTTTTCTTTTCGGGGATGGTGGCCTTGTCGAGTGAAATCCTGTGGACCCGCATCCTCGTGTTTCCGCTCGGGCACTCGCTCTATTCCTTCGCCATCATTCTGGCGACGTTCCTGTTCGGCATCGGCCTGGGCAGCCTGGTGGCGGAAAAAATCCTCGGTCCCGGCAACTGGGTGGTCAAGTTCGTCGCCGTAGAGATCGCCGTCGCCCTGCTGGGATTGCTGGCCATCCCGGCACTGGACCACCTGACCGTATGGACCCACGAGCTCGACCGCATGTTTTACGATCTCGACGCCACCGCCACGCGCACCTTGTGGATGCGATCGCTCATGGCGTTCGGCCTCATGATTCTGCCAACGCTCGGTTTCGGCATGATCTTCCCGCTGGCCGGCCACATCCACTTCGCCCTGTTCGGCACGGTGGAGCGGACGCTCGGCAACAGCTACGCCGTCAACACGCTGGGTGCCATTTTGGGCACCGTGCTGACGCCGTTCGTCTTCGTGCCGCTGTTCGGCATCCGCGGTTCGTTGTTTTTACTTTTTGGCGGGCTGCTGATGCTCGCCGCCACGGCCTGGGTGTGGCAGCGGGGTGCGCAACCGCGTCGTTTTGCCAAAGCGTATGCCGCGGCCGCGGCCATCTTGGCGGTCGTCTTCGCCGCCTCCCCTCCGTCGGTGACGACACACGCGCCCGGCGAACGCAACCTCGCCCGCATCGAGATCGACACGCCGCCCGACCGGCTGAAATTGCTGGCTTATAAGGAAGGCGATTTCTCCACGCTGAGCGTGGTCGAGGACACACGCACAGGCGGCCGCACGTTGTATGTCGATGGATTCAGCACCGCCACCGCTTCCGACTCCATCAGCGGCAGCGCCTACATGCAGGCCATGGGCTTTGTGCCGATGCTGCTGCACCCCGACCCGAAAGACGCGCTGGTCATGTGCTTCGGCACCGGCAACACGCTGGGCACGGTGGCGCAGTTTCCTGCCGTGCAGGTGGATGGCGTGGAGATCGACCGCAATGTGCTCGACATGGCGCCCTGGTTCGAACGCTGGAACCACCAGGCGCTGACGCAACCCGGCGTCGATCTTCACATCCAGGATGCGCGCCGCTTCATCCGCTGGACAGACCGGCGCTATGACGTGATCACGCTGGAACCCATGTCGCCCGTGCAGGCGGGCGTGAACAACCTGTACTCGCGCGAGTTTTATAAAGAAGCGCGGGCACAGTTGAAAGACGGCGGCCTCATGATGCAATGGCTGCCGCTGCACCTGGTGACGCCCGAGGACGCGCGCGCCATCCTCAAGACCTTCCGCGCCGAGTTCCCGCACGTCTCCGTGTGGAACAGTTTTCTGACACGCATCGTGCTGCTGGTGGGTTCCGAAAATCCAGTGACGCTCGACAAGCAGCGATTCGATGCGGTCGCCCGGCATCCAAAACTGAAAACGCTGGCGGTGGAGATCGGCCTCAACAGCTTCATCGACGCCATGGATTTTTACATCACAAGCGCTGACCAGCTCGATTTCATGCTGACCAGCGTCCCCGTCATCACCGACGACAACCGCATCCTCGAACATTCCCAGGCGGTGCTGGTGCCGCCGCTCAAGCAGGACACCGATGAAACGTTTCTGAATTTACTGCTGGCACGGGTGGGCCGGCCGCCGCCCCTCACCGGGGTGACGCCGCAGGAGAGGCTTTTTTATGAACGCCGGTTTCAGGTGCGGACGGCGCAACGGCTGTCCGTGTTTGCCCAACGCTATCGGGGACCGGGGCATGCGCTGTTCGCGCAAAAAGCGTACGCGGAGGCGATGGCCCGGGTGCGGGCGTTTCGGGAAGGACTGGACGGTCGTCCGCTGCGGTTGCAGGACAACGGCTGGATCCCGGCGGCTGCGCCGCTGCGCTGAATGCGGGATAGGATGCGGCGGGTCCATCCCCGCGGAAACGTTAGCGCTCCCGGGAGCGGCCGCCTTTGTATTTGAAGAGACCCGAAAAGATGTTGTACACAAACTTGCCCACGAACAGGAACACCAGAATCAGGAAGAAATAAATGATGCTGCCGAAAAAGGCTTCCGTGCCTTCGCCGCGGTCGAAACCGAAGACCCCTTTCATCCAGTTGTCAAAACCGGTGTAGATGCCGACAAACCAGTTCTTGATGTCGGTGAAAATGCCGGTGATGCCACTGGTGGCCCCGTCCAATTTCTCTTTGGCCTGCCGGGACGCATCGGTGGTTTCGCTGTCGAAATCCCGCTTCGACACATCTTCCGTGTTCCGGGCGGAAAACGCCGTTTCCGCAGAAAACATCGCTCCATTAAAAATCAGGAGCCCTATCAGGATCAACCCCATCCAGCCTGAAAACCGCGCACGCAGAGATACTGTTTGGCAGGTTTGCATTGTCCCCTCCTGTGGAGAGTTTCAGGCCAGGATCAGATCCTTGATTTTGGCGAAAGTCTCCGAGTTTTTAACGACCTTTTGGCCTTCCTCGCTCAGACCGTTTCCGAACAGATCGAGGTATTTCAAATCCGTCAGGGTCATGGATTCCGACAACACCCGGGCGCCTTCGTCGCCGACCTGGTTCTGCGCCAGGTCCAGCACTTCCAGCCCGGACAGGTGCAGCGACTCGGCAATGGCCCGGGCTCCTGCGGGTCCCACCTTGTTCTTCCACAGATTCAATTGCTTCAACTGCGAAAAGTTGGCCGATCCGGCGAGGAGTTGGATCGAGTCGTCCTCCAGATTGTTCCGCTCCAGGTGCAGCCAGGTCAATTGAGTGATGACGGTCGAGTCCGCCAGCGCCCGAATGCTCTCGACGGTGAGTTCGTTCCGTTCGAGGTTCAGTTGCCTCAGGTTTTTCAGCCGTGCATCCTGAGCCAGTTGTTTGACCCCGTCGTCCCCGATGTACTTCACATGCAGGTCGAGGGTGGTGCCGTCGGCGCTCAACAGTTTCCCAATGAGAGCGTCCACGGGTTGATCGTTAAACGGTCTAGTCATTTCAGTATAAGCATTCTTGGTTGGTTTTGGAACCCCGATATATACCCAATCCCGGGGGCCGGTCAGATTCACACCGAGGTGTCGTCCCGGACCCGTCTGAGTCGTCGTCAATTGTAGTCCCCCTTGCTATTTTGTCAACCAAGGGCTGCACCTCCACGGTTTCATTCCGAGAGCCGTTCCGACGGTGTGAAGGCAGGGACCCTATTCCCGCCGGGCGGTAATTATGAGATGATGAGCAGGTCAACGCAATCCTTTCAACCGACCGACGCGACACCGACGAGATGGCGGAAGATTCCCAGTCCCTTTATAACGCCGAAACGCTGGCGGAGATATCGTCACTCAGCCTGCGCGCCATCACCCTGGTCGAGGGCCTGCTCTCCGGCCAGCACCGCAGCCCGCACAAGGGATCGAGCGTCGAGTTCGCCGAGTACAAGGCCTATTCGCCGGGCGACGACATCCGCCACATCGACTGGAAGGTCGTCGGCAAAACCGACAAATACCACGTCAAGCAGTTCGAACAGGCCACCAACCTGAAATGCACCATCCTGCTGGACACCAGCGGTTCGATGGGGTACCAATCGCCGCTCAAAAAGCAGGACGCTTCCCCCAAGGCCGAGTACGTGCGGACGCTGGTGGCGGCGTTTTCGTACCTGCTGCTCAAGCAGTTCGACGCCGTCGGCCTGCTCACGTTCAACCGGTCGATCGCCACGCACATCCCGCCGCGCTCGAAACCGTCGCACTTCCAGCACATCCTGCACGCTCTGGGCAATTGCCGCTTTGAAGGCGAAACCCACGTCAGCGAAGTGGTCGGCGACATCATCGAACGCCTGCCGGGACGCGGCATGCTGGTCATGATCTCGGACCTGCTGGTGCGCGATGACGATGTGCTGAAAACATTGAACCTGATTCGCTCGCGCGGATTGGAGGTGCTGCTGTTCCACGTGCTGCACCCGGACGAGATCGAGTTGCCGTTCGACGGCGACATCGTGTTTGAATCGCTGGAGGACGACCCGCCGGTGGGGCTGAACCCGGAAGACGTGCGCGACCAATACAAAGCCACCGTGCAGGATTTCATCAGCCATTTCCAAACCAACTGTCCGTCGCTGGGCATCGATTACCAGTTTCTGAACACCGCCACGCCACTGGAACAGGCGCTGCGTTATTACCTGCTGCGCCGCAACAGCCTCCTTAAATTATGAATCTCCAGTTTTTATCGCCGATGTTTCTACTGGGCCTGCTGGGCATCGCCCTGCCCGTCATGGTGCACCTGCTGACGCGCCGCCAGCAGAAGCGGCTGCCGTTTTCCGCAGTGTACCTGCTGGAGCAGGCACAGAAACGCAGCATCCGCCGTTCGCAACCGAACCGGCTCCTGCTGCTGTTGTTCCGTTGCCTGGGGATCGCCTTTCTCAGTCTGGCGCTGGCCAGCCCGATCTTCTCGTTCGGCGGACCGGAGGAGTTTTTGCCTTCCAAACCCGCCGCCAACGTGCTCGTCCTCGACAACTCCTACAGCATGGCGGCGCAGGCCAAAGATCAGACGCTGTACCACAAGGCGGTGGAGCTGGCGGCGTCCTTGCTGGAACGCCTGCCCGCCAACAACAGCTTCAGTCTCGTTTACGCCGGCGATCCGGCCCGGGTGGTGCAGGACTGGACCGGCGACCCCGAACAGATCGTCAAGCTGCTCAAACTTTCCAAACCGTCGTTCCAGACCACGAACATCGGCCAGGGTTTGCAGCAGGCCTTTCATCTGCTGGACAATGCCAAGGAAGAAAACCGGCGCATTTTCGTGTTGACCGATCTCGACCAGAATGGCTGGAAGGAGGACGCGTTGGAGGACCTTGCCGAAGGACCGTCTTCGGTCCCCGTCAAAATCATCGATTTCTCCGCGCACCGCATGGAAAAAAACCGGGCGCTGGTGGAGCACGTGGACCTCACGCAGGAATTTTTGACGAACCGCCGCATCCTGCGCGTCAACGCCCGGGTGATGAACCTGATGCCGGACACGCCGATCTCGCAATTGCGGGTGACGCTGGTGGTCGATGGTAAAACCCAAAGCGAGGATTTCATCGACGTGCCCGCCGGCGGCAAGGTGGACAAGGCCTTCTCGTTCCCGTACACCGGCCGCGAGGCGGTGCAGGGCTACATCGAAATCCAGGACGACGGCCTCAACGTGGACAACCGGCGGTTGTTTTCGTTTCAGCCCGACCGCAAAATCCAGGTGCTGGTGGTGGACGGCGACCCGCGCGGTGTGTCGCACCAGAATGAATCGTTTTACGTGGAAAAAGCGCTCAATCCGTTCCACGCCACGGTGACGGATATCCAACCGACCGTCTCGACACTCGCCGAGCTTGCGGACCGCAAGCTGGACCCGTTTTCGGTGATCATCCTGTGCAATGTGCGGGCGTTGCCTTTCGATTACGAACGCCAGCTGGAAGAGTTTGTGAAACGCGGCGGCGGCCTGTTCGTCGCTTTGGGCGACCAGGTGGACGCCAAGTTTTATAACGAAAAAATGGGCATGCTGCTGCCCGTCACGCTGCAAACCCTGAACCAGGTGGACGCGAAGGCCCAACCCTTTCACCTGCAAGGCACGGACAGCCCGCACCCGGTACTCAAAAATTTCCAGGGCGCGTCCATGCAGCAAATCGCCGAGGTGCCCTTTCACGCGCTGTTCAGCGTGAAACCGCGCCCGGACCGCGACTACCGCGTGCCCATGCGTTTCACCAACGAATACCCGGCGCTGATCGAATCGGAGTTTGGGCGCGGCAAGGTGCTGCTGTACCTCAGCAGTCTCGACCGCGACTGGAACCAGTTTCCCATCCAACCCACATTTCTGCCGTGGCTGCAACGCTGGGTGAAATACATCGCGCAAAGCCTGGAGAGCCTGTCCGAGCAGGACCTCAAGGTGGGGCAGGCCATCGAACTGGAAGACGTGGCGCCGTATGCCTACATCGCCGGGCCCGGCGGCCTCATCACCGCGCTCGAAAAGACGGACGAAGGCCTGATCCGGTTCGAGTCCACGCTGACGCCCGGCGCGTACCGGCTGCATCAGTCCACCACCGCGCCGGAAGAAAAACGCGTCGAGGGGGAAACCGGGACGCGCGTCAATCAACTGCCTGCCGACGCACGCTACATCGGCACGGTGACGGTGAATCTCGATACCGCCGAGTCGGTGTCCACAACGTTGACGCCGAAAGAGGTCGCCAAACTGCTGCCGGGAATCGCGGTGACGGTGACGCGCGATACGGAGATGAAGCAGTCCAGCCAGGTGGATGGCGGCATGCCGCTGGCCGGCCCGTTCCTGTTTCTGCTGGCCTGCATGTTTATGGTGGAAGGCTGGATGATCCGGCGCGAATGAGGCCCTAAATGAAGCGAAGACGGCCCCTCGCCAAGGCCGGTTCATTTGTTATAATGAAGGCGCTTCAACAAAACCCGTTTTCTCCTCAACGAAAGGTTCCGGCACTGCTATGACACTCCTTTTGTCCCGATGGCCCGTTCTCGTTTTCCTGCTCGTGTTCAGTGTGTGGATGCCGTGGACCGCAACCGCTGCCACCGATCCCAAAGAGGCGATCCAGAACGCGGTGAAGCGACCGCCGGAACAGATCGACCTCGCCGAAACCCTGCTCCAGATTTCGCGGCACTGGCAACCGGCGCTGGATCTGGACCGGTTGCGCAAGCAGCTCGACGGGCTCACTGAAAAAGCCCGGCTGCGCCTCGGTGCCAAACCGACGCCGCAACAGACGGTAGAAATCCTGACCGACCTCATCCACAAAGAAGGAGGCTACCGATTCACGGATTCCGTCGATGAGGCGGGCATGCCGACGGTGCCGGCGGAGTTGTTTCTGCACGGGCTGCTGGAAACCCAACGCGGCTACTGCATGAACCTGTCGCTTTTGTACCTCATCCTCGGCCAGCGGCTCGACCTGCCTTTGCACGGCGTGGCCCTGCCCAATCATTTTTTCGTGCGTTACGAATCGCCTGAGTACCGCGCCAACATCGAGACCACGCAGGGCGGCACCCAGTTGCCGGACCCGTACTATCGCGACCGCTTCCGCGTCGGCGAGCAGGCGCCCTATTTCATGGCCAACCTGAACACGCGGCAGACGCTGGGCGCTTACTTTTCCAACGTCGGCATCACCTTCTACCGCAACCAGCATGCGGAGGAGGCGGTGTTCTACCTGACCCTGTCCACGGAGATCAATCCGCAATCCCTCGATGCGCTCAACAACCTGGGCAACATCTACTCGGAAATGGGCCAGCAGGACAAAGCCATTGAGCAATACCGAAAAGCGTTGAAGGCGGACCCGGATAATCTGTCGTCGATGTTCAACCTGGGGTTGGCGTATGCCGGAGCCGAGCGCACGGACGAAGCCATCGAGTTGTTCCTGCAGGTGGCGGAGCGCGATCCCGGGTTCCCCGCCGTGCACGACATCCTGTCGCGGCTCTACCTGCAAACGGGAAACTACATCGCCGCGTTGCTGCACACCAAGCTTCTGGACCGCCTGCAACCCGGCCAGTTTGAAACACGCATGCGCATGGGCAACATCCTGCTCGAAATGGAGGAAGGTCAACTGGCGCTGGGCGTGTTCGAATGGATGCAACGCACTTTCCCTGCACGGCTGGAAATCAACGAACGCATGGGCGAGGCCTATTACCTGATGGGCGATTACGACACGGCCATCGTGCAGTATGAACACCTGATCGAACGCGCCCCGCAGCACCTGCCGGGCTACGTGCAGATGGGATGGGTTCACTACCGCATGGGCCAGCTGGACAAGGCGGTGGAGTGGACCGAGCGCGGTCTCCAGGCCAGCCCGCGCGTGAACCGTTTCACCACCCTCGCGCACATGAACCTGGGGTTCTATCATGTGATCAAAAAAGAATTTGAGACCGCCCGGACCTGGTATCAGAAAGCCTTCGAGGCGAAAGACGCGATGGCGGTGGACGGCATGGTCGGTGACCTGACGGATGCCCGCGGGTCGTTTCCGGACCTGGCCGAACTCGATTTTTTTGCCGGATGGATTTTCTTTGAGAACGGACAGGCCGAGGCGGCGCACCCGAGATTGCAGGCATTTCTTTCCGCACAGCCGAAAGGCCCACTGGCGGACGAAGCCCGCGCCCTGTTGAAAAAAATCGGCGAGGTGGCGCCTGCGGACATGGTGAACGTGCCGGAAGGATTCTTCATCATGGGAGAGGACCACCACGGCGACGATGAAGCGCCGCAACACAAGGTGTACCTCGACGCCTACCACATCGACAAATACGAAGTCAGCGCTGCCGAGTTTGCGGAATTCTTAAACGCCATGCCGGAAACCAAACGGTTTCACAGCGTCAACAAGTACAGCACCATCGAAAAAACGGACCGTTTCGTGCCACGCCGGGGATTGGAAGATTTTCCCGCCAACAACGTCAGCTGGTTCGGTGCTGCCGCCTATTGCCAGTGGAAAAACAAACGCCTGCCCACGGAAGCGGAATGGGAAAAAGCCGCGCGCGGCCCTGACGGATTTCTGTTTCCCTGGGGCAACGATCCCATCACACCGCAAAAAAGCCGCTACAACCTGCAATGGAGTGAAGACATCCGCCACCGCGTCATGGTCCCGGTGGATTCCATGCCCGAAGGGCAGAGCCCGTATGGCGTGTTTCACCTCTTGGGAAATGTTAAAGAATGGGTGGACGATTGGTATGACCGGGAGTATTATAAAGAAGAAAATCACAAAACAAATCCAAAGGGTCAAATCGGCGGCGAATTCAAAGTATTGAAGGGCGGTTCGTGGCGGGACCTTCGGTCTTTCGTGTACGCTTCCTTTCGCAACAACGGTTCCCCCGCTGCGATGGTGGATGATTACGGATTCCGTTGTGCCTGGAGCACCCCCGAAATTCAGACTCCGAAAAAACTCATTTCGTTTGACCCCACACCGGCTCCCGAAACCCTGAACCGTTCAACACGGGAAGGAATCGCGCAACCATGATCGGCGCTATTGAAATTCTGATCATCCTGGTCATCATCGGCATCATTTACAGCAAGGATGTCGTGGACAAAACCTGGCGCAAACGCCCGGACGAAGGCGTGGTCGAAAGCTTCGCCGTGGACGTGAAGGATTACTACAAGACCAACCCAAAACGCCTGGTGTTCGCCATCATCGGCAGCGTGTCGGCATTCATCTTCGTCGTCACCCTGTTCTACTGGTTGTGGACGCGGACGGATTTCAAGCAAATGCTGGGATTGGAGTGATCCGCCCGCCCCCCATCAATAGCTGAACCCCGTGTCCCGCACGTGCACGTACGGCTCCCCGCCTTTCAACGATTTGCCACCGACGATTTCCGCCGTGTACAGAATGTGATCGCCGCATTTCTGCTGATTTTTCACCTCACATTCCAGGCAGGCCACCGCATCATCGAGAATCTTGATCCCCTTGTGCCCCTTGCTGACATTCAACCCTTTAAAAATATCGCCATCCGTGGGTGGCTTGAAAAAATGCTTGAGCAGACTGTTGGACTCCTTCCCCAGAATGTTCAGGATGAACACGCCGGAGGCCTCGACCAGCAATCTCGCCGGACGCGTTGTCGCCAGCACAACGCTCAATGCCGGAGGTTCGAACGCACATTGATTGACCCAGCTTGTCAGCACCGCGTCCTCGTGATCTTCGTGTGCGGCCGTCACAATGAACAATCCGCTGGGAACCCGGCCCAGGGCCTTGCCGATCTGTTTTTTGTTGCGCAAAACGAACTCCTTTTCTCAAATAGACGAAACCAAATTAAAAATTTCGCACAAGTTGATAATTGCAACACGAACTCTACTGGAAACCTCAACTTAACTTCTTTTATTGTCCTAAAATTCAACGTGTTTGACCAGCGTAGAAGCCTGCTCCCCCTCACATACTTTCCGCAAACCAAATCAAGTTAAAATAAAAACTCCTTATATTTCAATGGCTTCAGACTTCCTATAAAGTATTTAGTCGATCTTAAATCATTGAACCTCTCTTCAAATTTCTTTAGGATGGGAATCAACTTCCAATCTCTAAAAGTTTACGGGATTTTATCCTATGGCGTCCGATACAAGTCAACCGAATCCGTCCTGGGACACTCTGGATTCCAAACTGGCGCTTTTGCGAAAGACCAAAGTTTTCGGTTTGCTCGATGCTTCCGTTCTGGAAACGCTGTTGCAGGAAAGCCGGGAAGTGCATTTGAAAGAAGAAGACGTTCTCCTGCATGAAGGCGACACCAGCAAATCGTTGTTCGTTATTCTTTCGGGGGAGATCCAGGTCAGCCGTGGCGGAAAAACGCTGACCACATTGCACAGCGGCGACCTTCTGGGCGAGATGGCGTTGATCGATTTCAAACCGCGCTCCGCCAACGCCCACGCTCTGCAGGAAAGCCTGCTTTTGGAAGTCACCGAAGAACAGTTCCGCAACTCGGTGGGCAGCAATCCGGAAGCCCTGTGGGAGATGCTGCAGATTCTGTCGGCGCACATCCGCGGCCTGTTGAGTTCTCTCGAACAGGATATCATGTCGCTCCGCACGTTCACCCACGATCTCAAAAACTGCCTGACGCCCCTCGGTTACGCCGAGTTCTGGGCGTTCGAACTGCTGGGCAACCTGCGCGGCACGGAGCACGAACACAGGCCGCGTCAGGGTTGGGACACCGCGCAGAAATGCCACGACACCATTTCTTCCGTCAAAAGCGATCTGCTGACCATGGTCGAACAGGGGCTTTCGCGCATCAAGAGCAAGCAGGTGGTGTGCATCAAATCGGAATACGACATGTCATTGCTGCTGGAAGAAACCATCCGGGAAATCAACATGCACAAGCATCTCGATGGCAAACGCATTCTCATCCAGAACAACGGCATCTCACACCGTGGCAGGTTCAATTATCTCGACATCAAACGGGTGGTGCAGAACCTGCTCATCAACGCCGGCTACGTCACAGAGGCGGAGGGAGAGATCCACGTGTTTATGAAAAATGTGGGGGACCGTCTTCAGGTGGCCATTCAGGATTTCGGCTGCGGCATCAGCAGCGACATCCAAGAGGTGCTGTTCAAGGACGTGTACACGTCCAAGCCGGACGGCAACGGGTTTGGCCTGTTGTCTTGCCGTGAAATCATCGAAGACCTGCACCAGGGCCGCATCTGGTTCGAAACCGAACAGGGCAAGGGCTCGACCTTCCTGTTCGAAATCGACCGCCACCCGGCCACCTGACGGCTACGCCGCAGGAGCCGTTCCCGCATCCACTCCCGTCCACCTGCCGGGAATTCTCTTTCCGCAATCCGGACACGCCCCATCCACCAGGCCGTTGTCCAGCACCTTGAATCCATACCGTGTGACGAGGGTTTTGCCGCAGCCGGGACAGACCGTGTTTTCGGAATCGCCGACCTCTCCCGGCCGGTTGCCCGCGTACACATAGCGCAGTCCCGCCGCATGGCCCATACTCCGCGCCCGCTGCAACGTCTCGACCGGCGTCCTGCCGGTGTCGCCCATTTTGTAATCGGGATGAAACGCGGTGACGTGCCAGGGAATGTCGAGGGAAACCGAAGCAATGAATTCGGCGATCGCATTCAATTCCTGGTCGCTGTCGTTGTAACCCGGAATGACGAGGGTGACGATCTCCGTCCAGAACCCCATCGCGTGCACCTGGCGGATGGTGTCCAGCACCTCATGAAAATTGCCGCCGAGGAGCTTATACTTTTTGTCGTCGTAACATTTGAGGTCGATCTTGAACAGGTCGAGCCACGGCCGTACGTAGTCCAGCACTTCCGGGGTGCCGTGCCCGTTGGACACATACCCCGTCACCAGCCCGCGTGTTCTCGCTTCCTTGAACACTTCGACCGCCCATTCACTGGTGATCAACGGTTCGTTGTAAGTGGAGACGAGGGTCTTTGAGCCGTGGCGCACTGCAAGGTCGCAGAGTTCGCCGGGTGTCGTCGGGCGACTGCTCTGCGTGGCGCGGTCGTCACGCAGGGTTTGCGAGGTGAACCAGTTCTGGCAATAGGCGCAACGAAAATCGCAGCCCAGCATGCCGAAGCTCAACGCCTCGCTGCCCGGCAGCACGTGGAAGAACGGTTTTTTTTCGATGGGATCGTTCTGCACTCCCGCCGTGTAGGCGAAAGGCACAAGGAGGTGCCCGTCCAGATTGTAACGGACTTTGCAGACGCCGCGCTGACCGGGTTTCAGTGTGCAGCGGTGACCGCAGGCGGTGCAGATCAGCTTGCCGTCATCCAGCGGGAGGAACAGGTCGCCGGGACGGGTTTTGGCGTCGAGATCGGTTAAGGTCAGGGTTGGCAACATCCACCTCCTAAAATTTCAGGAGCGCCGGAGTGCCGGGGGAGGTTCCGGATTCACTCGGTGGTGATATCTTCGTTCTTCTCCAGCGCACCCACCATGGAATGCCAGGACAAGCTGGCGCACTTGATCCGCGACGGAAACTCGCGGATGCCCTTGAACAGGGACAGCTTGCCCAGGTGATTGTCTTCGCTTTCCGGATCGAATTCGCCCAGCACCATGCGGTGGAACTCGTCGAACATGATCTTGGCATCGTCGATCGATTTGCCTTTCAGATTGTGCGTCATGAGTGAGGAGCTCGCTTTGGAAATGGCGCAGCCCGATCCCATGAAACTGATGTCCTGAATGATGCCGTCATCGCCCACAGTGAGGAACACGGTGTAATCGTCGCCGCACAGCGGATTGAAGCCGTGGCACTGATGCGTGGCGTTGTCGATTTCCCGGAAGTTGCGGGGCTTCTTGTTATGATCCAGTATGACCTGCTGGTACAACTCGTTGCTGTATGACATCCCCAAACACCTTCAAATCATTTTCATAACAAACAGCTCCCCCTATCCGTGTGGGGTGCCGGGTGACGAAACCGTTTCCGACGCCAGGAGCGGGGCTCCCGGTCAGGAAAAAATCTTGATCGCTTTCCGAATGCTTTCGGCCAGAAGATCCAGCTCTTCGGTTTTATTGTAAAACGAAACCGAGGCGCGCGTCGTCGCCGGAACCTTGAACCGTTGCATCGTCGGCTGGGCGCAATGATGCCCGCCGCGCGCGGCGATGCCATCCTGATCGAGCAGCGTCACCATATCATGCGGATGGATCGCATCCAGATAAAACGAAAGGATACTGGCCTTGTTGTCGGCGGTGCCGATGATGCGCAAGCCGTCGATTTCCTGCAACAGGCGCGTGCCGTACTCCAGCAGGCTGTGTTCATACTCGGCAATCTTGTCGAGGCCGACCGATTGCATGTAATCGATGGCCGCACCGAGACCGATGACCTGGCTGATGGGCGGCGTGCCCGCCTCAAACCGCGACGGCGGCTCGTTGAAAGTGGTCTTGTCGAACGTCACCTGCCGGATCATGTCACCGCCGGTCACATAGGGCGGCATGGATTTCAGAATCTCCATCTTGCCATAAACGCCGCCGATGCCGCTGGGGCCGTACATCTTGTGGCCGGAGAACGTGTAGAAATCGCAATCCAGTTCGCGCACGTTGAGGTTCATGTGCGGCGTGCTCTGCGCCCCGTCGATCAACACCACCGCACCCGCCTTGTGGCCGAGGTCGATGATCTCTTTGACCGGGTTGATGGTGCCCAGCGCGTTCGACACGTGGTTGACGGCGACGACTTTGGTTTTCGGGCTGAGCAGTTTTTCGTACTCCTCCATGAGGAGTTCGCCCTTGTCGTTGCAGGGAATGATTTTGAGCGTGGCGCCTTTTTCTTCGGTGATCATCTGCCAGGGCACGATGTTCGCGTGGTGCTCGATCTGCGAGATGATGACCTCGTCGCCTTCCATGAGGAACTTGCGCCCGTAACTCTGCGCCACCAGGTTGACCGACTGCGTGGTGCCGCTGGTGAAAATGATCTCGTTGCGGTCCGGCGTGCCGAGCAGATCGGCCACCTTCTGCCGGCCTTCTTCGTACATCTGCGTCGAGCCTTCGCTCATCTTGTACGCGCCCCGGCGCACGGTACCGTACTCTTCCGAATCGAATTTGTGAACCCGTTCGATCACCGCCCAGGGTTTCTGCGTGGTGGCCGCGTTGTCCAGGTACACCAGCGGTTTCCCATTGACCTGCCGCGACAGCACGGGGAAATCTTTGCGAATTTTATCAACATCCAAAACCGGTTTGGATGACGTCACGGTGCCGGAATCAGACATGTTCGGCCTCCAGTTTTTTCAACAAGTGTTGGTTAAAATCCTGCACCACATCCGCAAAAGGCACCGCGTTGATGATGCTGGCGACGAAACTCGTGGTCAGCATCGACTTGCCCACTTTTTCCGAGAGGCCGCGGGTCTTCAAATAAAACAACTGGTCTTCATCGAGCTGCCCGACCGTGGCGCCGTGCGTGCATTTGACGTCGTCGGCGAAAATCATCAGGTTGGGCTTGACGTCCGCCTTGCCCTCATCCGACAGCATGAGGTTGTTGATCAACTGGTCGGAGTTGGTCAACTGCGCGTCCTTGTTGACGATCACGGTGCCGTCGAAACTGGAACGGGATTTGTGATTGATGACGTTGCGGAAAAACTGGTTGCTGGTGCAATGCGGAGCTTCGTGATGCACACGCACGAAGTTGTGCGCCTGCTCCTGATCCTTCAACACGGAAAAGCCGTGCATGTTGAGTTCCGCGCCTTCGTCCTGCAACCGCACCTCGTAGTGGTGACGCGCCAGGCGGCTGCCTGAAGAACCGTTGGTGCACACAAAACGGCTGTTGCGCTGCAACTGCACGCGGATTTTCGACGCATGCCAGGCGCCGGGCTCGTCCCGCTGCACCTGCCAGTAGGTCAACCCCGCGTCCGGTTCAACGATGAAATCCTGAACCGCATTGACGAAATATCCCGTACCTTGCCCCACATACTTGGCCGACAGCTTGAATTCAGCCAGAGGCTGCAAGCGCACGAGCAGGCGCGGATGCGAGGTGACGGCGCCGTTCGCCGTGCCGGTCGATACATAGAGCACCTGCACCGGTTTCTCGATGACGCTCTTTTCGGCAACGGTCAACACCCGTCCATCTTTGGCGAAGCTGCTGTTGATGGCGGCGAACACGTCGTTTTCCTCGTCCACCGTGTGCAGCAGATAATCTTTGATTTGTGCATCGGCCACCGCGTCGGCAAGCGGCTGAAGGGTCACGCCCGCTTCGAGTCCGGAAGTGTTGGACAAGGCCTCATCGTAAACGCCATTGACGAACACGATCACCCGGTCTTTGCAGGCCGGGTAGATTTCCGCCTGCACCGCCTTCGCATCGACCTCGCCCGTGCCCGCCAGTTGAAACGCGGTGGCGGCCAGATCGGTGGTGTTGACGAAGGTGTACATCTCGTGCTTGCGGTGCGGGAATTTCAGCGTTTCAAAACGCTGGATGCCCGCTTCGTTGAGCGGCTTGAGCGCCGGCACGGCGCCCTGTTGCAGAAACTGTTTGTGCAGGTCGAGAACGGCCTGCTCGTTTTCACTGAGAACATCTATGGTCGTGGACATACCCTCTCCTCACTTCGTCGCCGTGGCAACCCAATCGTAACCCTGCTCCTCGACTTCGAGCGCCAGCTTTTTATCGCCGGACTTGACGATTTTGCCATGGGAGAACACATGCACGAAATGGGGTTCGATGTAATTCAAAAGACGCTGGTAGTGCGTGATCAGGATCAGCGCATTGTCCTTGCTGGCCAGCTTGTTGATCCCGGCGGACACCGCTTTCAGGGCGTCGATATCGAGCCCCGAGTCGGTTTCGTCGAGCAGCCCCAGCTGCGGATTGAGCACCGCCATCTGCAGGATTTCGTTTTTCTTTTTTTCACCGCCGGAGAAGCCGTCGTTCAGCGCCCGGTCCTTGTAACGCGGGTCCATGGACACCAGCTTCATTTTTTCTACCAGCAGGTCGTCGAATTCCAGCGGATCGAGTTCGTCTTCGCCTTTGTGCACGCGTTGCGCGTTGTACGCCATGCGCAGAAACTCGGCGTTGTTGACGCCGGGAATCTCCACGGGATACTGAAATCCCAGAAAGATGCCTTCCAGCGCCCGCTGTTCCGGGTCCATATCCAGAATGTTTTTGCCGTCAAAGGTGATGCTGCCCGCGGTCACCTCGTACGCCGGGTGGCCCGCCAGCACTTTCGACAACGTGCTCTTGCCGGATCCATTGGGACCCATGATGGCGTGAACTTCTCCTCTATTCACCGTCAGGGACACACCCTTGACGATTTCGACGCCTTCAAATCCGGCGTGCAAATCCTTGATCTCAAGCATTAGCCTGTTCCTCTCTGATTTTCAAAACAAGCCAGCCAGGCATCGACCGGGAAGGGTCCCCATGCCTGGCTGGACGGTGTTGCCAAATGATGGGACTCAGCCGACGCTGTCTTCCAGCTTCAGGGTCAGGAGTTTTTGCGCCTCGACGGCGAACTCCATGGGAAGCTGTTTGAAGACTTCCTTGCAGAAGCCGTTGATCACGGCGGCGATGGCATTCTCCCGGGAGATGCCGCGTTGCTCGAAATAGAACAACTGTTCTTCGCTGATCTTCGACGTGGAGGCTTCGTGCTCCACCTGCACGGAACTGTTGCCGGTTTCAATGTAGGGGAACGTGTGCGCGCTGCACTTGTCCCCCACCAGCATGCTGTCGCACTGAGTGTAGTTGCGGGCATTGGTGGCGCCCTTGTTGACCTTCACCAGGCCGCGGTAGCTGTTGCTGGAATGGTCCGCGGAAATGCCCTTGGAGATGATGCTCGACCGGGTGTTCTTGCCGATATGGATCATCTTGGTGCCGGTATCCGCCTGCATGTGGCCGTTGGTCAGCGCCACGGAGTAGAACTCGCCCTGCGAGTCGTCCCCCTGCAGGATACAGCTCGGGTATTTCCAGGTGATGGCCGAACCGGTCTCCACCTGCGTCCAGGAAATCTTCGATTTTTTGCCCTGGCACTTGCCGCGCTTGGTGACGAAATTGTAGATGCCGCCCTTGCCCGTTTCCGGGTCACCGGCATACCAGTTCTGCACGGTGCTGTATTTGATTTCGGCGTTGTCCAGAGCCACCAGCTCGACCACCGCCGCGTGCAGCTGGTTGGTATCGAACTGCGGCGCCGTGCAGCCTTCAAGGTACGACACGTAACTGTTGTCCGAACAGATGATCAGAGTGCGTTCGAACTGCCCGGTTTCCTCGGTGTTGATGCGGAAGTACGTGGACAGCTCCATCGGGCTGATGGTGTCCGGCGGAATGAACACGAACGATCCGTCGGTGAACACGGCGCTGTTGAGCGCGGCGAAATAGTTGTCGCCGACCGGCACCACGGTGCCAATGTACTCCTCGATCAGTTCCGGATACTCCTTCAACGCTTCGGAAATGGAACAGAAAATGATGCCCACTTCCATCAGCTTCTTCTTGTGCGTGGTGGCGACGCTGACGCTGTCGAACACCGCGTCCACGGCCACGTTGGACAGCCGCTTCTGCTCTTCCAGCGGGATGCCCAGCTTCTCGAACGTGCGCAGGATTTCCGGATCGACTTCATCCAGGCTTTCCAGTTTTTCCTTCTGCTTGGGCGCGGAGTAGTAGGACACTGCCTGATAGTCGATCGGCGGGTAATGCACGTTCGGCCATTTCGGTTCCTTCATCTCCAGCCATTTTTTGTAGGCCTTGAGACGAAAGTCCAGCATGAACTCCGGCTCTTCTTTTTTCTTCGAGATGGCCCGGATCACGTCCTCGTTCAATCCCTTGGGGAAGGTTTCGGATTCGATCAGGGTCCGCCAGCCGTATTTGTATTCACCCCGGTTCTCCAGGACTTCATCGACGTCTGTGACGCTCCGGGTGGGTTCCTTTGACATATATTCCAACTCCTTAAGAGACGGATTCGATAAACGTGTTACATATTGGGGACGACCTGCAGGTCGCCGTAAAGCTCCTGCCTGAGAGTCCGCTCGATAAACGACAGGGTGGCCCCCAGCGAGGAGCCGCAACTACCGCAAGCCCCTTGATACTGGACGAGAACCCGCTCGCCGTCAACCACTTCCATAACCTGTATATTGCCGCCGTCGGCCATCAATGCCGGGCGGACTTTTTCATCCAGCACCAGATCCACCTGTTTGATCTGGTCGGCTTCGTCCAAATCCATCCACGCCTGCTCCTGCATGGTCAACTCGCGGGCGCTTTTCGGTTTGCCGGCGCCGCTGTCCTTGATGGACGTGGAGGCCTGGGCCACGGCCTGGGCTTCGGGGAACTTTTCCTTGATGATCTTGAGCAGTTCCGGAACATTGCCGAACGCGGTTTTCTTGGACTCCGGCACCGCCGGTTCATCCGGATCGTCACGCAGGGCACGCTCGACATCAGCTCCCAGAAGGGAACAGGCTTCGTCGAGGGTCAGCCCCTTGACCATGGCGCACAACTGTTCGCAAATGCCGACGGACACCTTGCCGCCGTAAGCAAAGAACTTGGCACTGTACACCCGGCTTTCGCCCACGTCCACCAGCCAGTACAACTTCATATCCTTGAATTTGGCTTCGACCAACGCCATGCCCTTTTCCGTGGCGTCTTCCTGGTAGAAAGCCCCACGGTGTTTCGGCTTGGATGCGGCCTCTTCAAATTTTGCGGAAAACTTTTCTTCGGCAACAGACATAGTAAAACTTTATGTTTAAACGTTTTACAAATATTTCCCCGTATCGGGAAAACACGTTGAGTCCTCTATCCAGATGAGCTCCATTGTATATCAAACCACTGGGAAAATCAGGGCAAACTTGCGAGGCCTTTCAGGGCCTCTTGTAAGATTAGATGCACAGAGGCCTGTCAGGTTCCTTCGAAATACCCGAAATCTTCATATTTTTAAGGATTTTTCGGCTTTTCCCCGGTCCGGGGCGGCACAGCGTATCCAGGGTTGCAGACCGTCCCCAGGGTGTCCTTGCCGGCGCCGCCCGCGACGTGCCGGCTGAGCCTCCCGAATCCATCCCCCCGGCGCCCTCCTCCCAGCCCCCGGCGGACCATGATTTAGGGTGTACATCGCTTTTTCAAACAGGGTATAATTCGAACAAAAGAACTCATGCCTGCGCTGTTTGCGGGCAATGCCCGCCCGGGGCCTGCCGGCTGATAAACCGGGCGTCACACCCGACGCGAGAGGAAGCCCGATGTCCATCTCCGAGAGCCAAGAACGCCCGATCCTGATCGACGGCATGGGCCGCCGCATCGTCAACCTGCGCATTTCCGTCACCGACCGTTGTAATTTCCGCTGCACCTACTGCATGCCTGCGGACAACGTCGAGTTCATGGACCGCTCGCACCTGCTCTCATTTGAGGAACTCACCCGCATCGTCGGTGTGGTGTCGAAAATGGGCATTTTCCGTCTGCGTCTGACCGGCGGCGAACCGCTGCTGCGCAAGGATCTGCCGGAGTTGGTGCGCATGCTCAATACGGTGAACGGCATTGAAGACATCGCCATGACCACCAACGCCTTCTTCCTGAAACAACACGCGAAGGCGCTCAAGGACGCGGGACTGGACCGGCTCAACATCAGCCTCGACGCCCTGGACAAGGACAAGTTCACCCACGTCAACCGCCGCGACTGCCTCGACCAGGTGATGGAAGGCATCGACGCCGCACGCGAAGCGGGATTCCCCATCAAGGTCAACGCGGTCGCCATGCGCAATTTCTCGGAACCGGAAATTCTGAAGCTGGTTGATCTCGGTCGCTCGGAAGGGTTTGAAATCCGTTTCATCGAATTCATGCCGCTCGACGCAGACCACATCTGGGAACGCGACAAGGTGCTGTTCGGTCACGAGATCATCGACCTCATCAGCAAGAAGTTCGAGATCATGCCGATCAAAGACTCGCTCGAAATCGGACCGGCCAGCGAATACGAATTCGCCGACGGCAAAGGCAAGATCGGCATCATCACCGCGGTCAGCAATCCGTTCTGTGATTACTGCAACCGCATCCGCATGACCGCCGACGGCAAACTGCGCACCTGCCTGTTTTCCACCAACGAGCACGACCTCAAGGAATTGGTGCGCCACGACGAAGCCACCGACGCCGACATCGAACAGCGCATCCGCGCCGCCCTCGTTATCAAGGAACCGGGGCACAAGATCAACCTCGACGATTTCGAACGCCCTGCACGCGCCATGCACGCCATCGGCGGTTGACCGAAGCGTATTCGAAACCCGGGCGCACCCAACATCTCCTAGTCTCCGCTATTTGCACTTTCTGCACCGCCGCACTTACCCTTTATAGATAAAATCCGGCCATTGAAACCCGCTTTTCCTCAAGTTAGAAACAGCAGTCCAAATGGAGTTATGGTACACCCTGCCTGCCGCCCATCGCCTATCCCAGGATCATGATCCCCCTCTTCTTATGCGAGTTTTATAATGACGTGTAGCAGCTAATCAATCTGGTTTTACCTCCTTCTTAAGAGATCCGGGAATCACCCCCCTGTTCCCGGATCTTTTTTTTGTTCCGTGGACATGGTAAGTTGTAAGCAGTGAACATGCCATGTCGGCGTGCGGACCCTCCGAACGATGACCTTACAGGACAAACACAACCAACTGCGTGCGCAGATCGGCGCCATGCCGGGAGCCCTTGTGGCGTTTTCCGGCGGCGTGGACAGCACACTGGTGCTCGCCGTGGCACACGCCGAGCTGGGCGAACGCGCACTGGCCGTCACCGGCCGCTCGCCGAGCGTGCCCGAACGCGAACTGAATGCATCGCGGGACTTGGCCGCGCACATCGGCGCGGAACATGTGATCCTCGACACGGCGGAAATCCATTCGCCCGACTACACCGCCAACCCGGCGAACCGCTGTTACTTCTGCAAATCGGAATTGTACGGCCATCTGAAACGCGTTGCCGCCGAACGCAGGATTCCTTACATTCTGAATGGCACCAACACCGACGATCTGGGGGATCACCGTCCAGGACTGGTGGCGGCGGACGAGGCGCAGGTGATCAGTCCGCTGTCCGACTCAGGGCTTAGCAAGCAGGACGTGCGCGACTTGTCGCAACAACTGGGCCTGCCCACGTGGGACAAGCCGGCGATGGCCTGCCTCGCTTCGCGCGTGCCGTATGGGCAGGAGGTGACGCGGGAAAAACTGGGAATGATCGAACAGGCGGAAGATTTTCTGATCGGCCTGGGATTCCGCCAACTCCGGGTGCGGCATCATGGCGACGTCGCCCGCATCGAAGTGCCGCAGGACGACCTGCCGATGCTGCTGGACCCGCAACAGGCGCGCCGCATCGAAACCCGTTTCCGCGAACTCGGATTTCAATACGTCACCGTCGATATCCTCGGTTTCCGCTCCGGAAGCCTGAACGAAGTCCTGCGTTGAACGGAGTCCTCCCCCGCCATGTTTAACTTTCAATTGCGACCCGAAGTCAGGAAAGAACTGAAGAACCCCGACCTGTTCATCAAAGGGCAGGAAAAACTGTACTGGGGAATCATTCTCGCCATGTCTTCCGTGATCATCATGCTCATCCTCATGTTCAAGGATCCGGAAAAAGTGCTGCACCCGGTGTGGCTGATGTTTCTCGGACTGGGGCTGGCGGGCTGGGGCGAAGTGCAGAAGTTCCGCGCCAAATAAAAAAAGCCTTTCTGGACATTCCCTTCATCCCAGAAAGACTCCCCGCCGCCGCGGGGTAGGCCAACCTTTTCTTACTTGCCTACCCCGGTTGGCATACAACCGGTCGCGATTCCTCTTTTTTGTCTTCACACCCAGTTGCTCGGGTTTTCTTCCAGCTGAATCGCCGGTTGTATGGAAGCCGACCTTGCCGCCTTCCAATACTAATATGGTATCGCCTTGCCTTTGCGTCAACGGTTCCAGGAGCGAAAACCACGGGCGGGGCGCGGAATTTTCCGGAATGGGCGCAGCTTATTGAGAGTCGTTTCCATTCTGCGAATTGTTCTTCTCGGCGTTCTGGCCCAGCTCGATCGACCGCTGTGTCGCCGCTTCCACCGCATTGATCAGAGTGGTGCGCAGTCCGCCTTTTTCCAGCGTGTGCAGGCCGGAGATGGTGGTGCCGCCGGGCGAACACACCATGTCCTTCAATTGCCCCGGATGGCGTCCGCTGTCCTGCGCCAGTTTGGCCGAACCCAGCACCGTCTGCAGGGTGAGGATGTTCGACACGTCGCGCGACAATCCCATCTTGACGCCGGCATCCGACAAGGCTTCGATGATCATGAAAATGTACGCCGGTCCGCTGCCGCTCAACCCCGTCACCGCGTCGAGCTGCGCTTCCGGCACATCCACCGTGCGGCCGACGGCTTCAAAGATGCGGTGCGCCACCTTGAGATCGGTTTTGCTCACATGATCGCTGGCGGACAGCGCGGTGACGCCGGACTGCACCAAGGCCGGGGTGTTGGGCATGGTGCGCACCACGCCCACCTTCTTGTCGGCCTCCGGATTCAACAACGACTCGATGGTGTGGATGGGCACGCCCGCCGCAACGGAGATCACCAGTTTTTTTTCATCCACCACTTCGTGGATGGAGGTGCACACGGCTTTCATCGCCTGCGGCTTGACCGCCAGGATGACGATGTCGCTTTTCTGCACCAGTTCATGATTGTCCGTGGTGGTCTTGATCTTGAATTCATGCTTCAGGTATTCCAGACGTTCGGCGACCACGTCCGAGGCGATGATGTTCTTCGCTTCGATGAACGACGCGGACAGCAGTCCCTTGATCATGGCCTCCGCCATGTTGCCGCCGCCGATGAATCCAATGCGTTTGTGGGTCAGCACCGCACCCCTCCTCGTTGTGTTTCCAGTTTCAATTCAAAATGAAATGTATTTTTATTGGACGCGTTGGCCGAACAGGGCTGTGCCGACACGCACCCAGGTCGCGCCTTCTTCGATGGCGATTTCGAAATCGTGGGACATGCCCATCGACAACTCGTCCAGCGAAATACCGGGAAGGTTCCTGGCCTGCAAGCGGTCGCGCATCGCGCGCAGGGCGGCAAAGTATTTGCGCGACGCTTCCGCATTCTCACTGAACGGCGGAATCGTCATCAAGCCTTTTACTGCGATCCCCGGTAAATGCCCGGCCTTCATCAGAAGGTCTTCCAGGGCATCCGGCTCGACGCCGAATTTGGACGCTTCTCCGGAAACGTTCACCTGAACCAGAACGGCCGTGACCACGCCCTGCTCCTGGCTCTGTGCGCTCAACTTTTCGGCAAGGCCCGCACTGTCCACCGAGTGCACCCGTTCGAACTGACCGGATACATACTTTACTTTATTTTTCTGCAAATGTCCGATGAAATGCCAGCCGTAACCATCGTGCCCAAGCTGCTCGATTTTACGCAGCGCTTCCTGCACCTTGTTCTCGCCGAACACGTGAACCCCCGCCGCTTGCGCCTCCTGGATGCGGTCTTCCGGCACCGTTTTACTGACCGCCACCAGACGCACCGACTCCGGATCGCGCCCCGCCTTGAGGGCTGCATTGCGTATGCGCTGGCAAATCGATTCCAGGTTGTCCGAGAGGGTGCTCATTAGAAAGCCGGGCCGACTGCAAAGGGGGAAAAGAGCTACGGATGGGTGTATCCGGCGCGGTTGGGCGCCTTTTGCAATGTAATCGAAAAAAAAAGGCTTTGCAACCTTGCGGCCACAAAGCCCTTTTTTCCTGAAATGCGGGCAACCAATCAGAAGTCAAAATCCTTACCGGCGGCGATGATATCATCCACCACCTGAAACAGCTTCTCTTTCTCAACAGGTTTCACCAGATAGTCCTTGACCCCCTTCTTCAACAAACCAACGGCCAACTCTGTATCCGGATAACCGGTGATCACCACGACGGGAATGCCTGGCGCGTTCTTCTTGAGGTAATCGATCGCTTCGATGCCGTTGATTTTGGGCATGCGAATGTCACACAGAATCACCCCGATATTCACCAGGTTGTTTTCAGAATGGAGAATCTTGATCGCTTCTTCTCCATTTTCCGCTTCCAGCACATGCAGCCCGTGCTGTTCCAGTTGCAAACGAATGACATCCCGGACATCCTGTTCGTCATCAATGACCAAAACTTTTCCGGTAACCATAGGTCCCTCCAATCGGGTAATTTGGGATCGCTTCCTCTGTTTTGGAATTTCAGAGAGAAAGCGGCGGCCGTGCGGTTCCCCCTTTACGGCCTTCGACACTTCAGCATTAAAAATAAGCCGCCGGTCCGGTTCCAGCCACTTTATTTGGGGAAAAATGTGAAAATTCCCCATGGAGGCCCTATATTAAAAATGCAGAAGGGCACCGTTCCGACTGGCTTCCAAAGAGGTTGAAATCGAAGGGATTCGGGGTCACGGTGCCAGGCATCCATCGGCGGGCTCAGGCTTTTGCCGGCATCCCTCTTCCTTATGAATGTTGCCAGCGCACCATCGGCCAAAAAACGCACCCGGGTGCATTCCGGCCTGAAGACAAAACTGATCGGCATGGTCATCGGTGTCGGGACGATTCCGCTGGTGCTGGCGATGATGTGGTCGTTTTTCCAGGGCAACGAATCGCTGACGCAGGTCATCGGCTCCAGCTTCCAAGCGTTGGCCTACGAAACCTCGACCAAGATCGACCTGCTGCTCAAAGACGAATTCCAGAAAATGCGGCACTGGTCCTCACACCCCACCTTGATCATCAACGTCAAGGAACAGAACAAGGCCACCTCGCCCGGACCCGCCGATTCTCTGAAGAGTCTGATCGAGCCGCCTCCCACCTACGAAGAGATTCTTGAAAACGGGGCCAGCCGCGTTTTGAAAAATTTCCTGCGCGACGACCTGAGTTCGGTCGATTCGACGGAAGCCCTGTTCGTGACCGATGCCTCCGGCAACCTGGTCGCCACCATCAACGATTACCCGGACCGCGACAACCGCGAGCGCGCCTCCTGGAGAGGCGTGATGGAACAGGGTCTGTCCCGTGTGCTGAGCGGACTGATTTTCGACAAGAAGCTCAACAACTACCTGTTCGAAATCGCCGTTCCCATCCGCACCCGCGACCAAACCCGTATGGGGGTTTTGCACCGGTTGTACTCGGCCAAAACTTTCTATTCTCCTTCCATTGAAAACATCCTGTTCGGTCAGACCGGGCACGTGATGCTGATCAATTCCAACGGCGTGGTGCTGGATTGCCCGATCCTGCCCACCGGCCATCAGTTGACCGAACCCGATCTGGTACAGAGTGTGACGGGCCCCGTAGCCAACTGGGTGGAAACCCAGAGCGATGGCCACGGCAGCGACCGGCTGTCCATCATCGGTTACTCCCCCCTTGCGGCCACCAACCAGATCGTGGTCAACAGCGGAAGCCCGCGGCTTTATACCTTCGCTTGGCAGTCATCGGAAGAACTGTTCGCCCCCACCCGGAAGTTGCGCATCTGGATGGCGGCGGCAGGCTTCGTATCCATCCTGCTGATTGCGGCCATGGGATCGATCGGCGCCAACCGCATCGTGCGTCCCATCCGCGAACTTCAGAAAACGGCGGAATCCATCGGTCGCGGCGAAGCGGTGAAACCGTTGAATATCAAGACCGGTGATGAAATCGAACTGCTCGCGGATGAAATCAACACCATGAATGCGTTGCTGCGTAAGACGTTTACCGGACTCGAACAGCAGGTGGAGGCCAAGAGCCGGGAAGTGATCTACCTGCGGGAATACACCGAAAGCATCCTGATGAGCGTGCCGGAATCCATTCTGATCTTCGACGCCAACCTGCAAATCGAGTACGCCAACCCTGCGTTTGAAAAAATCGCGGGTCTCAAGCACGCGGACTATGTCGGCAAACGTTTGCAGGATGTGCCGATGAAACAACACGAGGAGTGGACATTCCTGGCGATGGAGCTGACCAGTTACAGCACCGGGCAACCTCCCACACTGCACCAGACGCAACGCGACGCCTACCGCGCCAAGGACCCACTGGCACCCGCCACCGCTCATCAGAAGGAATGGCAACCGACGATCAAGCTGGGTGACCTGTTTTTTGCCTACCAGTTTTTTGAAATGAAATTCAAGGAAAAGGAAGGACGGCGCATCGGCCTCATCATGAAAAACATCACAGAGGAAAAGAAACTGCTCGACCAGTTGACTCAGGCGGACAAGTTATCAGGCCTGGGCACGCTCACCGCTGGCATCGCCCACGAGATGAACAACCCGCTGTATTCCATCATGGGCTACACCGAGGCCATTCTCGACAACTCCAGCGAGCCGAAAATCAAATCCTACGCGCAGAAGGTGCTGGACCGCTCCCGGCATATGTCCAACGTGATCCTCAACATGTCCGGTTACGCACGCACCAGTGAAAAGGATGAGGACCAGGTGGTGGACCTCAACGAGCGCATTGAAGCCGCCCTCGATATCGCGCTGCTCGCATCGTACTCGGATGACATTGCACTGGAAAAGCACTACGGGGAGTTGCCGAAATTGAACGCCAAGCCGGAAGAAATTCAACAGGTGTTTCTCAATATCGTGCGCAACGCCGTGCAGGCCATGGAAGGCAAAGGCACACTCACGCTGAAAACCTTCCTGCAGAACGACAACATCATGATCTCCGTCCGCGACACCGGCCCCGGCATTGCCGAAGAGCACCTGACCCGCATATTCGATCCCTTTTTCACCACCAAGGAGCAGGGGTCCGGCACCGGGTTGGGGCTCAACATCGTTCACAAAGTGGTGGAAAAATACGGCGGCCGCATCGATGTGAAATCGCAGCCCGGTAAAGGCACCACCTTCATCATCACCCTGCCCACAGCTTCGTCACAGGTGGACGCCACAGCATCACCGCCGCAGAGCGAGCCGCATGCCTGATTCGAAGCGTTGTTGTCTGGAGTGAAGGAAATCTATTCGGATGGGGAGGGGGCGAGCAGCTTGGCCCAGTGTTTCTTTTCCCACTGCATCGCTTCCCTGTAGTGCTTGTACTCTTTTTCCCTGGCCTTGAATGCTTTGTGATGACTTTTCCACTGACCGTTGCCGCGCACCGGCGGAACGGCCTGATGGCACATCTCGTGAAACACGGTCAACTCCAGCACCGATACCGGAACAAAATCCTGTTTCAACCGGGGATGGATGCGGATCAGTTTCTTTTTGGAATCGTAAGATCCGAACCGCACGGAACGGCGGTTGGTGAGTTTCGTTTCTTTGGACCACTCGATGACCGCGTCCACCTGCCCGCCGAAATACTCTGCGTTCAGCCGCTCCAGAATGCCCTGCAAGTCGCGCGGATCGGTCTCCGCTTCCGGCTCTTCCTCGGCAACGAGCGGTTGCAGAATCGATTCTTCCAGCCGGGAATGAATGATGTCGCGGAATCGGTCGTTGAGCGTGTCGCGTCCCAGCACCTGGTTCAGCACGTGCCGCGCCAGCGTTTCCATCACCGCTTCGGGCTCGGCTTCAAACAGCTCGAAGTAGTTGGCGTTGAACATTTCGAAGCGGACGCCGTCCGCGTCCAGTTGCACATTCACCTGGCCGAGAAACTCGAAGCCGGCTTTTTTCACGCGGAACAGGGCGCGGTAGGCCTCGGCGCTGGAAAACCGGCCTTCTCCCAGAACCACGGTGCCGGGTTTGATGGTGTGCGTCGGAGTGTGCGTTGCGATTGCGGTCATAAGGGTAGGCGAAAGAACGTGTTGAAGAATGGGTTGGACATCCGTCACTATTCAAAATAGTATTGAGCTTTTCGTTTAAAATCAATACTTTTTTCTCGGCAACCGATCCCTTCCCGACCTTTACTTGACACCCGGATTTGTGTCAAGATCAGAGTATGCGACCTGTTTTGATCGGCATTTTAATGACCGCCTTGGTGATGGCCTGTGTGCCCCCGCCCAAGGCGCCGCAGGTGATGCCGCCGTCTTACGATGTGGAAGGCGACGTGAACCTGTACCTGTCCACCTCCGACCCGGAAGTGGAACAGCAGGCGCTGACCCGGCTCAAAACCAATGACACCTCGCACGCGGTCATCAAGCAATACCTGAAACAAAAAGCGCGCGGGAAAGGCGGCGCCCCCGGCCTGCACACGGATCTCGAAATCTCCAACGGCGGCTCGTCCTACCCTTACGCCCTGTACGCGCCGGAAACGCTGGAGCCGGGACGCGACTATCCGTTGGTTGTCATCCTGCACGGCATGGGGGGCAGCGGCGACCGCACTCTCCAGAGCTGGCTGCCACGCCTCAAGCATGAAGACTTCATCATCCTCTGCCCCAGCTACCCGGCGGGCGCATGGTGGTCGTTGAAAGCGGAAGAGATGCTGTTCGGCCTGATCCAGAACACCAAGCGCCAGTACCCGGTGGATCACAACCGCGTGTTCCTCGCCGGCCTGTCCAATGGCGCCATCGGCGCATACATGATCGGCATGTTTTATCCGGACCGCTTCGCCGGCATCGTTCCCATCGCCGGAGCCATCACCGATCGCTACCTGAATTTCCTGGTCAACCTGAAGAACACGCCCATCTACAGCATTCAGGGCACGCAGGACCCGATTTTCCCGATCCAGTACAGCCGCCGCATCCGCACCATCCTGAACGATTTGAAATACCCGCTCGAATACCACGAACACCGGGAACAGGGCCTGGCGCATGGCGGACATTTCCTGCCGGAGTCGGAGGTGCCCGGACTGGTGGCGTGGTTGAAAACACAGCAGCGCGATCCGCATCCCAACATCCTGCGCATGGTGCGTGAAGGCAACCACCTCGACAACATCAGCTGGGTGCAGGTGACGCGCGGCGTCCGCATGGCCGCGCTGCAATTGCCCGGGCCGGAAAAAGAATCCATGAACATCCGCGACGGCACCATCACCACCCTGCTCGCCGTGCACAAGGAACCGAACCTGTTCGAGATCGTGGCCAAGAATCTGCTCGAACACGAGGTGTACCTGAGTGCGGAGCAGGTGGACTTCGACAAAAAAATCCTGGTCACGTTTCAGGAATTGAAAGAACAGGACGGCAAGTTCGAGACCGGTCCGCAACGGGTCAGCTTCCACGAAAAGGTGGAACCCGACCTTGAAGTCCTGCTCTCCGGCTTCAAGCAACGCTGGGACCCGCACATGTTGTTCGACGCCCGTATCAACATCAATCTGGAAGAAAAGGTCCAGTTTGCCGCACTGCCATGAACCCGCAGGACTCCACATCTGACATCACACTGAACCAGTCCATGGCCCTGCTCGGCTGGGAATGGATTCAACGCGCCCTGGCGGAACAGGCGATGTCCGCCCTCACCCGCTCGCAGTTGATCGCCCAAACGCCGACCTCCGATATCGAAACCGCGCAACGCTGGCTGGCGGAAACCACGGAGATGGTAGCGCTGTTCCACACGGTAGAGGCCTTGCCGCTGCGTACTTTCTCCGATCTGACCCCGGCCCTCGTTTCCATGCGCGAACGCCTGCTGGTCGAGGCCGAAGACTGTTTGCAGGTGGCGGCGATGCTGCGATTGGTCCGCGATCTCAAACGCTACCTCGGCAAACAGGAATCGATTCCTCACCTCGCGCCTTACGCGGCGCAACTGGAACCGGTGCCGGAGTTGATCCGCGAGATCGAGCGCTGCATCGATGACGACGGCGAGATCAAGGACGACGCCTCGCCGGAATTGAAGCAGGCGGTGCGCGACGCGGCGCGCGCCCGCGACAACCTGGAATCGACGTTGAACAAATTGATGGCGAGTTCGACCTACAAGGACGCGTTGCAGGATTCGTATTTCACGGAGCGCGATGGGCGGCTGGTGGTGCCGGTGCGCACCGATTTGCGCTCACGCATCGAGGGCATCGTGCACGACACCTCCGGCAGCGGCCAGACGGTGTTCATGGAACCGACGCAGGTGGTGACGCTCAACAACCAGGTCAAACTGGCGCGCCTCACCGTGCAGCGGGAACGCATACGCATCCTCGAAACCCTGGCGTTGCAGATCAAGGAACATGAGAACACCCTGCGCCTCAACCAACACCAACTGGTAGCGCTCGACGGCATCCACGCCCGCGCCCGGCTGGCCCGGCGCATGGACGCGCACCCCTACACCCTGCACGAGGACGGTCCCCTCACGCTCAATCAGGCGCGCAATCCGGAACTGATTCTGAACGACACCGCCGTGGTCGCCAACGACATCGCCTGGAGCCCGGAGAAACGCATCATCATCATTTCCGGCCCCAACACCGGTGGCAAAACGGTGACACTGAAAACCGTCGGCGTCATGGCCTTGATGGCGCGCTGCGGGTTGTTCCTGCCGGTGGCTCCGCGCTCGGCGATGCGTTTCTTTCCGGAAGTGTACGCCGACATCGGCGACGAGCAGAACATCGAACTCAGCCTGTCCACCTTTTCCGGCCACATCAAAAAGATCATCCACATCCTCGACCGCGCTGCATCCGGCGCCTTGATCCTGCTCGACGAGTTGGGCATCGCCACCGACCCTCAGGAGGGCGCGGCGCTGGCGGAAGCCATCCTTCTGGAGATGAAGGCGCGCAATTTCACCACGCTCGTGTCCACACATTTTCTGGCACTGAAGACACTGGCGCAAACGCAGGAAGGGTTTTTGAACGCCTGCATGGAATTCGATATCGACAAGCTGTCTCCAACGTACCGGCTGGTGTTCGGCGTGCCCGGAGACAGCGCGGCACTGGAAACGGCGCAGCGGCTCGGCCTGCCTAGGGAAACCATCGACCGCGCCCGCCGCATCTACGCGGAAAAGGACCGGCGCGCCGAACAACTATTGCAGGAACTCAACCGGCAAAAACTCGACCTTGAAAATGAAAAAGCCGGTGTCTCCCGCGACCGGGAAACCACCGAAGCGCTCAAACGCGAGCAGCAGCAGTTGACGGATACGCTGCGCGCACAGGAAAAGGAGTATGCCAAAACCAAGGCGAAACGCATCCAGAATTACGTGCGCGATGCCAAACGCGAACTGCGCACCCTGATCGAAGGCGTGCGCCAAAGCCGCGATCTGCCCACGCTGCGCAAGGCGGAAAAACAGGTGCGCCACATCGGCCACACACCGCTGGCAGAAAGCGGTCCCGACCGCAACGGCTGGGACGTGCCGCCGGACCGGTTGCGGGAAGGCGATGAGATTCTGGTCGAAGATTACAATGCCTGCGGCGTGCTGCTGGAAAACCCAGAGAAAAAAGACCGGGTGCGCGTGCGCCTGGGCAACCTGACCACCGTGGTCGAAACCAAACGCTTGCGGGGACACGTCCGGCGTTCGCCCTCCGCAAAACCGCAAGCGTCCGCGCCGATCAAGATCGAAACCGAGTCGCAGTCGCATCCCCGCACCACGCTCGATCTGCGCGGCATGCGCGTGGAAGAGGCGACGGAAGCGCTGGAGCTGTTCCTCAGTCAGGCGGTGGTCAACAAACTGGCCAAGGTGACCATCGTCCACGGTCACGGTATGGGCAAGATCAAACAGGCGGTGCGCGATTACCTGGCATCCAGCGGCATCGGCAAAGAGTTCGCTCCCGGCGAGCGCCACGAGGGCGGCGACGGCGCAACCATCGTCACATTTTAAAATTAAAACTTTTTCCGAACCTCCGGATGGCGGGAAGGCATCCCAACTTTAAGCCCAAAACCACACTCTTTTTCACCAACTTTTGCGAGGCATCCATCATGAAAAAAACAATCTCACTGATTTTGTTTTCATTCATCACCGCAGCGCTGCTGGCAACGTCTCTCCAGGCCGGGATCACCTTCAATGTCACCATGGGGGGCAAGCCGTTGACGCTGACCGGAGAACCGCTGAAGATCAACCAACCGCTGCCGGACGTGCAACTGCCCGACACCGGACTCGGCATGGTGAACCTTCAAGACGCGTTCAAGGGAAAGGTGACGATCGTCAGCATCGTGCCGTCCATCGACACCAAAGTCTGCGAGAAGCAGACGCACATTTTGAGTGAGGAAAACAAGGGGTTGGATGAAACCGCGCGGCTCGTGACCATCAGCCGCGACCTGCCGTTCGCGCAGAAACGGTTTGCCAACGAGGCGAACATCCACAACATTCTGTTTCTGTCCGATTACCGCGAAGCCACCTTCGGCAAGTCCAGCGGTCTGTTGATCGATGAAAACCGTCTGCTGGCCCGTGCCGTGCTGGTGCTGGACAAGGACGGCGTCATCCGTTACATGGAAGTGGTGCCGGACCTCGGTCAGTTGCCGGACATGGAACGCGCGTTCGACACGGCCCGCTCGCTGACGTAAATCACAGGCCGGTCATTTGAACACATCGACCAGATGGTCGAAGCGCGACGCATCTTTTTTGATGCGTGCGGCGTTGCCGAGCACGCACACCGCGCCCTTCTCTTTCACTTCGTGGAACAGGTCGGCGTAGCCGCGCACATCGTCCAGCGTGGTCGCCATCAACTCGTCCAGCCGCTTTTCCTTGAACTCCTGCGTCATGCCGGTCATGTACTCGGCGCGGGAGATCGAGCCTTTGCGATCCGGAGTCAGCGGCGGGTCCATGCGCCCGATGCAACCGATGATGATCTTCTCCAATTCTTCGCCGGGCAGGTCGAGGTTGGCGAGGAAGTCGCCGATCTCATCGTACACGTCCAGCGTTTCACTGAGATTGGGATCGCGGTACGACACCAGTCCGAGGTCGCCGGTGTACAGATCGAAATTGATCATGCTGCCGTAGGCCCCGCCCTGAACGCGGATGCGGTCCCATAGAAACGCCGTGCGCAACAGCGCCTTGACCACCTCGAACGTACCGGAGTACGTGTATCCCATCTCATACAGGTTGGCGCCCTTGCCGACATACTGCACCGTGCTGCTGGTCAAAAACCCTTCATTGCGGGGAGGCGGCTCGAACTCATAGTGCGCGGCAGGCAGGGAGGCGTTCGGCAGCAGGTCCACCAGGTGATTCGTTTTCTTGTCGATGCGCGAAAAATCCTTGGCCGGGGAAGTGATGTTGATCAGCAGGTTGTCGCGGGTGAGCACCTTGTCCGCCACCTGGCGGAATTCCTCCGCCACGCCTTCCGCATCGTCCTGAACGCGCTCATTCAGGTCTTCCAGAAAACGATAATAAGTGATGCCGTCCGTCCACTCGTCGAACTGGCCCAGCTGCGAATAATAGGCCTGCATGCGCGACAGAACGTATTGGTTGCCATGCGGCACGATGGACGCTTCCATGTTGGCCTTGGCGCTGCGGATGATCTCGACCAGCCGGCTGGTGTTGCTGAAATCGCGTTCGGTGAACAACTCGGCGTACAGGTCGTACAAGGCGTCAAGTTTTTCCATCAACACCGTACCGCTGAAATTCATATACGACATCAGGCGGTTGCGGTCCTGAAACCCGACGGACGTGTAATGTGAGGACGAAATGCCGCCGGTATGAATGCCGATCTGCTGCGACATCTCCACGTAATCGCGTTTCTTCGTGCCCATCCCCAGAATGATCCGCCCCAGCAGCGATAAATATTGAATCTGCTTCTGCGGCACCGCGGCGGTGTTGAAACACATCTGCGTGTACGCGATGTTGTTGGTGAACAGGTCGTGAAACAGCACAGTCGGGCTGCTTTTTCGTTTCACCTCGCAGGGGAAGGACGGCACCTTTTTTTCCACGTCGTTCAGGTGCATGCGCGGCAAGGTGGCCAACGCTTCCGGGGAATCCGGCGCCATCTGCATTTCCTGGAGTGCCTTGGTTTCCTGAATCAGGTTTTCGATGTCCTTGTCGGAAAGATTCGCCTTGAGCTGGCGCAGCTCTTTGCGCAGCTTCGCCTCATGCCGTTCCCCCAATCCCGGTTTGGGATAAAGCACCAGTACGCTGCGGTGCTTGTTGTCCAACAGGTGCTTGCGAATGAGGTCTTCGAAATAACCCTCGGTCATCTTCTTTTTGATTTTTTTCATCAACTTTTCGTATTTGAGATGCCCCATCGGGTCCGCGTCGTACAACCACGATCCCAAAGCCTGAATGTTGTACACGATGCCCTTGGGAAATCCGCCAAAGTTGGCTTCGCGCAGCTTGAAGTCGATGGTGTTGACCGATGCCATGATCTGGTTTGCATCGATGCCGTTTTCCGCCAGATCTTTCAGCGTGGCAAAGGCAAGGTCGAGGATCTTCTGCGCATCTTCGCGCTCCGCGCCCTTCATGCCGACAGCGAACAGGGTCTCGGCGCGGTTGTCGTCGAAGCCGCCGCCGATGACTTCGGTTCCCAGGTTGGATTGCAGCAAGGCCTTGCGCAACGGCGCGGCGGCGTTGCCGAGCAGGATATGGCTCAAAATCTCCATCGCCAGGCAGTGTTCGTAGTCAGAGGATTTACCCAGTTTCATTCCGACCACGACGTAGGTTTTCTTTTCCACCGATTCGTTTTTGGAAATCGTGTAGGGAACATCCTTCCATTTGGGCTTGCTGAAACGCCGCTGCAAACCGATGTGCGAATCCACTTCCAGGCGGTCGAAATGGCCGAGGTATTCCTCGTTCAAATATTTGAGGTACGCATCGGTGTCGCCGTCGCCGTAAATGAACAGGCGGCTGTTGGTCGGGTGGTAATACTTGCGATGAAATTCCTTGAACTCGTCATACGTCAGTTGCGGAATTTTTACCGGATCGCCGCCGGACTCATAACCGTAAGCCGTCTTGGGAAACAGCGAGTGCGCCAGATGGCGGTCGAGCACGCTTTCCGGATTGGAGAACACGCCCTTCATCTCGTTGTACACCACGCCCTTGTAGGTGATGTCGCCTTCCGGTGCGTCGAGTTCGTAATGCCAGCCTTCCTGTTTGAACGTGTCCTCGGTGATATTCGGATGAAACACCGCGTCGAGGTACACCGTCATCAGGTTGAAAAAATCCTTGCGGTTGCGGCTGGCCACCGGATACATGGTTTTGTCCGGAAAGGTCATGGCATTCAAAAAGGTTTGCAGGCTGCCCTTCATAAGTTCGACGAACGGTTCCTTAATGGGGAATTTTTTGGAACCGCACAGCACGCTGTGTTCGAGGATGTGCGCCACGCCGGTGTCATTGAAAGGCGGCGTGCGGAAGGTGGCGCTGAACACCTTATTGTCGTCGTCGTTTTCCAAAACCAGCAGTTCGGCTCCGGTTTTTTCGTGCTCGAACTGGAGGGCGAGCGAGTTCAATTCCTTCAATTTTTCCTGTTTTACCAGCTTGAAGCCGTGGTAGGAGCGATCCACTTCGAAACTCATGAATGATCCTTTCTAATAAAAACGGGCCGCCTGGGGCCCGGTGAGGGTCCGATTCTTATTGCTGTCCAGAGTATCACAGGTGCAGACAGATTTCTGCGTCAAACGATTTCGAGTCCGATCGGGCAGTGATCGGAACCCAAAACTTCCGGTGTGATAAAGGATTTTTTGACTTTGGGAAGCAGGTCGCGGGTGACGAAAAAATAGTCGATACGCCAGCCAATGTTCCGGGGCCGCGCGTTGGCGCGGTAGGTCCACCAGGTGTACCGGTCCGGCTCCTGGCAAAATTCCCGAAACGTGTCCACGTAACCGTGCTCGACGAACGTATCCACCCAGGCGCGCTCCATGGGCAGAAACCCGGAGTTCTTTGCGTTTTGTTTCGGATTTTTAAGGTCGATCGGTTTGTGTGCGGTGTTCACGTCACCACAGATCACCAGCTTTTTCTTCTCCTTTTTACGGAGCGCTTCGCAATGTTCCAGAAACGCGTCGTAAAATTCCATCTTGTACTGAAGCCGCTCGTCGCCGCTGGTGCCATTGGGAAAATAGACCGTGAGCAGGTCGAATTTGGGGAACTCCAGCCGCAGGTAGCGGCCCTCGCTGTCGAACCGCTCGAGGCCCATGCCGTAATGCACCTGCCTGGGCTTGATTTTGGAAAACACGGCGACGCCGCTGTATCCCTTGCGCTGGGCTGGGCACCAGTAGGCCTCATAGCCTGCCGGGTAGGCCACCTCCGGCGGCACCTGCTCCGGGTGCGCCTTGGTTTCCTGCAGGCACACCACATCCGGGGCGGCCGATTCCATCCATTCGGGAAAACCTTTTTTGGCCACGGCACGAATGCCATTGACGTTCCAACTGTAAATCAACATATTAAGTATGTGCTTTCAGACCAGGTTCATGAAAGGGGTCAAGCATATCCAAAATCGGCATCCGGTTCAAGATAGAGGCGCCGACCGGTGTTTTCCCGGTTTGCAAATACGCCCGCAGGAATTAGAATTGGGTGACGGGGAATTTCATCCACACTCAGATAAACCATGAACGATTCCAAAAACGACCACACCCGCGAACTGCAACAAAAACTCGAGCAGATCCTGAAGCACGGCGACCCCGGCGTCCAGGAAATGCTGCGCGACCTGATCCGGGAGTTTCACCATCAATTGATGGACGACCCCAAGTCACGCGTCAGCATGAAGGAGCAGCAAAAAACCCTGCGCGCACTGGGAGAAAAAATCATCCGCCTCCCCTTTCTGCGCGAAGACGGGGAGGAAGACGACGAAGCCGAAAGAGAAACCGTCGTCGATCAACCCCGTCCCCGCCGCCGAGGCAGGTTGATCCTGCTCACGGTCGCGTTGGTGGTGGCCGTCGGCGTTGTCGGCAAGTGGGTGACCAGAGACGAGCAATCGCCTCCCGTCCGCGTGTGCGACATCAAAGGCAACATCAACGACCGGCAGGAAATGATCTATCACCTGCCGGAAACCGAATGGTATGACAAAACCTTTGTCGATGCATCGCGCGGCGAGCGTTGGTTTTGCAGTGAAGCGGAAGCCCAGGCGGCCGGCTGGCGCAAATCCCTGCGTGACAGCGAGTGACCGGATAGCGCCCATCTCCCTGACACCTTTCATCCCGGACCCATGACCCCAGCCACACCGGAACTCGAAATTCGAAATCTCAAAGTGACGTTCCGCACCCACGGAGGCGAGGTGCCCGCCGTCAACGGCATCAGTTACCAACTGGCATCGGGAGAAACGCTGGCGGTCGTGGGCGAGTCGGGCAGCGGCAAAACCGTGAGCGCCCTGTCCATCCTGCGCCTCATCCCGGAACCGCCGGGGCGCATTGTATCCGGAAACGTTTTGTTCCGCGGACGCGATCTGTTGCAACTGGACGCTCCCGGCCTGCGCCGCATCCGCGGCAACGACATCGGCATGGTGTTTCAGGAACCGATGACGTCCCTGAACCCGGTGCTCACTGTGGGCGAACAGATCATGGAAACCCTGCGCGCTCACAAATCCCTCACTGCCGGGGAAACCCGCGATCAGATGATCGAACTGCTGCGGCAGGTGGACATCCCCGCACCGCAGACCCAATGGAAACGTTACCCGCACGAGCTGAGCGGCGGCCAGCGGCAACGCGCCATGATCGCCATGGCGCTTTCGTGCGATCCCAGTCTGCTGATCGCGGACGAACCGACCACGGCGCTGGACGTGCTGGTGCAGGCGCAGATCCTCGACTTGCTCGATCAGATCAAGCAACAGCGTCAGATGTCCGTATTGATGATCACGCACGACCTCGGCCTGGTCGCCAACATCGCCCAGCGCGTGCTCATCATGTACGCCGGAGAAATTGTTGAAAGCGGGCCGGTGCGCGACCTGTTCCGGAAACCGCGTCATCCTTACACGCTCGGATTGATCCAGTCGATCCCGCGTCCGGGTGCCAAGTCCGCGCACCAACGTTTTCACGAAATGAAAGGCAACGTCCCGGCGCCGGGTGCTTTGCCCGGCGGCTGTCCGTTTCATCCGCGCTGTCCGTCGGCGCAGAAAAAATGTGAAACCGAGAAACCCATGCTGGAAGACATCGAACCCGGACACAAGGTGTCCTGCTGGTTTCCCAATGACTGAACCATGAACGATTCCGCAGCCCACTTCACCACCACCCGCAACAGGCCGTTGCTCGTAGTGGAAAACCTGAAAAAAACCTTTCCCGGCGGCGTGCGCGCCGTGGACGGCATTTCGTTTTCCATTCCCCGGCACAGCACGCTGGGGCTGGTGGGCGAGAGCGGCTGCGGCAAATCGACGGCGGGACGCACCATCCTGCGGTTGCTGGATGCGACCGCCGGGCGCATCCTGTTCGACGACCGCGACATCACCCAACTGTCGCACACCGGGATGGTGCCGTTGCGCCGAGACATGCAGGTGGTGTTTCAGGACCCCTATGCATCGCTGAATCCGCGCATGACTGTGGGCCGCATTCTGGAGGAACCGTTTCGCATCCACAACGTTGGCACCCCTACGGACTATCCGGAGCGGGTGGCGGAACTGCTCGGCAAGGTGGGGTTGTCGCCGGACGACGCCAGCCGGTATCCGCACGCGTTCAGCGGTGGCCAACGGCAGCGCATCGGCATCGCCCGTGCCGTGGCGCTGAAGCCGCGCTTCATTGTCGCCGACGAACCGGTATCGGCACTCGACGTATCGATCAAGGCGCAAATTCTGAATCTGATGCAGGATCTGCAAAATGAAATGGGCTTGTCCTACCTGTTCATTTCGCACGACATGGGGGTGGTGGAAACGTTCTGCGACCGGGTGGCGGTGATGTATCTCGGCAAGATCGTCGAGCTGGCCGCGAGCGATGCGTTGTACGCCGCGCCGCGGCACCCCTACACCGAAGCACTGCTGGAAGCCATTCCGAAAATGGATGGTGTGCGTTCGCAAAAAAAGAAAATCGTCGCCGGCGATGTGCCCAGCGCGTCGGCGCCGCCTGCGGGATGCGCCTTCCACACCCGCTGCCCGATCAAGGAAGCGCGTTGCGAAACGGAAGTGCCGGAGTTGAAGGAAGTCGCGCCCGGCCACTGGGTGGCGTGTCACCTGCGGACGTGATGGAGGGGACTAGCGTTCTTCGCCACCAGGCTGGGAGCGTGGCGGCACCGAGGCGGCGTGGTGCAGAATCATTTTCCATGCACCGTTCACCGAGCGGAACAGGTTGGTGGCGTGCACGTGCGAGGTCTGCACACCGGCCATGTGAATGGAAAACAGGTTTTCCTGACAACCGACCCACGCCAGATCACCCGTCACCAACACGCCCACATCGCTCAATCGGATTTCCATGTGGTCGGTGTTGTCGAAGATGTCCTTCCAACTCTGGATGATCGGCGTATAGCCGCGCAGCACCGGCCAGCCGGGATGGATGCACACCGCCGCCCCATCGTCCTGCCACAGGGCCTTCATTGCGTCCAGATCCTGTTTGTTGAAAGCCTCGTAAAATGCGTTGTTGGCTTCCAGAATCAGGGCGTTGGTTTCCATAATGCGAACCGTTGAAGGCGTGGGACCGGAGCCCCGGATTTCAGGATTTTTTTAACAGGAGTTCGAGCGCGTCGAAGGTTTCCCGCGATTCCCAGTTCTTCGCGCCATCCACCACCGCGACGATCCGCCCTTCCCGGTCGATGACATACGTGGTCGGAATGGTGAACGTGTTGTACCGGCTTTCCACCTTCTGCTGCGGGTCCAGCACCACCGGGAACGACAGCTTGTATTCCTTCACGAAGTCGCGGACTTTCTGATCGTTGTCCTTGTCCAGACTGACCGCGAGGATGGTCAATCCTTCGGAACGGAAGCGCCGGTACAGATTTTCAAATCCGGGCATCTCGATTCGGCAAGGGCCACACCACGTCGCCCACAGGTTGAGCACCACCACCTGGCCCTTATAATCTTCAAGGCTGATGCGGTTGCCATCCAGGTTGCGCACGGTGAAACCGGGCGCCATGTAGCCCACCGCGGAACGTTCTTGCGTGTGCACGGAAGCGACCTGCACGTCCTCCGTCGTCACCGGCGTTTCATAATAATGGCTGACGAACAGCATCAGTGCGCCGATGAACAACACCACATAGATCGCAGCATACTTCTTAATGAGAGTAGAGCTTTTCTTTTTTGAGTCGATCGACTTCATCTTTCATCCGTTCGATGGCCACGCGCTGCGACATCAATAGAAAATATAAAAGAGTGAACGCACCGAGCGCGACCATCAGCGTGATGATCATGGGCGTGTCCATGCCGGCGCCAAATCCTTCGGGCGTGATCATCTTGGGTTTGGGATGGAACGTCCGCCACCACAGGACCGAGAAATGAATCAGGGGAATGTCGAGAAACCCGACGATGCCGACCACCGCCGCGTACTTGGCGCGAGTGGATCCGGCATCGGTCTGCACGCGCAGCATCAGGTACGCCACATAAATCAGCCACAGCACCAAGGTCGAGGTCAACCGCGCATCCCATACCCACCAGGTGCCCCAGATGGGTTTGGCCCAGATGGGTCCGGTGATGAGCACCAGCGAACAGAACAGCACGCCCACTTCCGCCGAAGCATGCGCGTAGATATCCCATTCGCGATCCCCTTTCCATAAGAACAGAATGCTGCACAGGAACACCACGAAGAACGCGAAGAACGCGATCCACGCCGACGGGATATGAAAATACATGATGCGCTGCACCACGCCCTCGGTGGCCTCGGTCGGCACATAGATAAAAATGGCCACCAGCATCGCCACCACAGCCCCCAGCGTCAACGCCAGCAGGACGCCGCCGTTGCCGCCGTTTTCGGATGCGGCCTCGTCACGGTCAGTCATTCCGCTTGTCCTTGTTGAGGGTTTCATTCAGCAGGTCCAGGTCCGCCTTCAGGGAACGGTTGCGCTTCATGAGAGTGAACACGTAAACGAGTATGCCGCCCCACACGAACAGGTTGGCGGCAAACAAAAATCCCAGGTTGTCCATTCCTTCACTCCTCGAAAATGTAATCGATGGTCATGATGGACACACCGATGAAGATCACATCGAAACACACGGTCAATCCAAGCCAGTTGAGGTTGTCGGCAAGCGACTTGCCCATCAGGATCTGGCTGGTCATGCGCACGGACCCGATGGCGATGGGCACCATCAGCGGGTACAGCAGGATCGGCAACATGATCTCGCGCGTTTTCAGGTTCGACGACAACGACGACAGCAACGTGCCCAGCGCGCTGAATCCGAGCGTCCCCAGAAACAGGACCACCAGCAGCGGCCCCAGATGCGACAGGATATCGACGTTGAAAAACACCATGAACACGGGCAGCAGAAACGCTTCCATGATGAGCAGGAACGCCAGGTTGCTCAGCATTTTACCGAAATAAATTGCCGACCGATCGACCGGCGTCAGGATCAACCCTTGCAGACAACCGTTTTCTTTTTCCAGCGTGAACGACCGGTTGAGGCCCAGCGTGCCCGCAAACAGGATGGCAACCCAGAGAACACCGGGGCCGACGGCGTTGGCGTTGACCAGACTGAGATCGACGGAAAAAATAAAAATCAGGATCACCAGCAGGCCGAAGACGAACATCGAACTGAACAACTCCCGCGTCTTGAACTCGGTGCTGAAATCCTTGCCGGCAATGGCGCCGATCTGTTGAAAATATCCGTTCATGCGCTATTCTTTCTATCGTTCATTATGCCTCATTCCATCCGGTGCCGCCATGCCCTTGCGGCGCCGTGCCGCCTTCAACCGGACTGGCCGACCTGCTCCAGATACAGTTTTTCAAAGCAGCGGGTGTCGATGTTGTGCACCGGCTCGTGCAACACAAACCGGCCTCGCGCCTGAATGGCAACGCGGTCGCACATTTCCAGTCCGCGCGCAAAGTCGTGCGTCGTCATCAACACCGTGCGGTGCTGGGTGTGCAGCGTTTCCAGTTGTTCGCGCAGTTTCAGCGACGCGTGCTGGTCCAGCCCGGTGTACGGTTCGTCAAGAAACAGGATCGACGGGTTGTGCACGATGGCGCGGGCGATGGACAGGCGTTGCAGCATGCCGCGCGAAAACGTGCGCACGCGGTCGTGCAGGCGCGGCAGCAGGCCGACTTCATCGATCACCTGTTTGGCGCGATCCGCCGGGTGCTCGACGCCGTACATTTTCGCGTAGAACCGCACGTTCTCGAACGCCGACAGGTCCGCGTACAAAAAGCTGGCGTGGGAGATCACCCCGATCTCGCGCCGCATGAGGGGATCGTTGGCGGTGACATCGTAACCCGCCACCGTGGCGCTGCCGCCGGTGGGACGCGTCAGAGACGCCAGCATGCGGATGAGCGTCGTTTTGCCGGCACCGTTGGGGCCGAATACGGTCAGGAACTCGCCGCGCTTCAGGTCGAACTCAATGCCACGCACCGCCTCGATGTGTCCGAAACTTTTCCGCAAGCCCCGCACAGCGAGGGCGATGTCGTTCGACTGGGCGGCGGAGGCTTCGGGCATGGTTGGCGGTTTTCAAAGGATGAGGATTGCCGGACCCGGCAAACCGGTTTGTGTCCAGTCAGGCCGCATCCACCTGCTTGGACTTCTTGGGCTTCTTTTTTTTGTCGGCTTTGAACTGCTCTTCCAGTTCGTCGATGCGTTTCAAAATCTGGAATGCTTCCTCTTCCAGCTTGGCGAGGAGATTGTCGTAATCGGTTTTTGAAATTTTGTCGGTATTGAAATCGAATTCCAGTTCCTTGATGGACAGGAGCACTTCTTCCTTGCGCACGAGCAGGTGCTTGTACTCTTCACCGGCGGGATCGAGGGGGGAATAGAGTCTTTTGCCGCTGAGTTTGGAGAACAGGGGAATGCCCACCGCAATCAATACGGCCGCAACAACGATGAATTCCAGAATGTGAACACCGCTCATGAGTTCAAGTTTCCAACCGATCCAGTTCGTCTTTCAACCGGTTCTGATACGGTCGGTCCTCAGCCTTTTTCTGCGGTGCGTCCTCGCTGTCGCCGTTGCCGGATGCCGCGTCCGTCGAGACGATGCCGGGTTTGCGCGTCCAGGCAACGATCGCCTTGCGCACGCCAAAACCGCCGACCATCAACGCTACAAACGGCGTGACCCATGCGGTGAGGTTGAATCCGGATTTGGTGGGAGCGGACAGGACGGTCTCGCCATGCTTGTCCACATAGGTCTGGACGATCTGCTTGACGGTCAATCCCGATTCCAGTTGCTGGGTCAACGTGCCGCGCATTTTTTCAGAATGATCGCAACTGCAATTGATGAGCACTTTGCCGCACTTGTCATCGCAGGTGCACATCAACGCGTTTTCCAGGTTTTCCAGTTGCGTCGCCGCAAATGCCGGAACGGACCCGCCCGCCCACATGACAAACAATGCAACGGTTATGATTTTGATGCGCATGACCTTCACTCCTGTGCCGGCATGAAAATGGCTTCCTGACGCTTCAGGCGTTCCAGACGGCGGCGTGACTCCAACCGGTCCGGCCACATGCAGATGGACGTGCCGAAGGCAATGACCCAGGCACCGGTCCACATCCAGCTCACCATCGGGTTGATGTGAATCTTGATCGTCGCCGCACTGGTGTCGGGATTGAAATCCGCGAGAATCAGGTACAGGTCTTCCTTATACGTGGACAACAGGTCCACTTCGGTGACGGGCTGTTTCTGTCCCTTGTAAAATTCCTTTTCCGGGTTGCCGGTCCAGATGCGGCGGCCGTCCTGGAAGATGCCCAACTGCGCGATGACGCGGGTCTTGACCGACGTCTGCTCCTTGACCATCAAGCGCTCGTAAGTGATGTCGTAATTGCGCAGCTTGACGGTTTCACCGATCTGCACGTGCTTCTGCATTTCCGTATCGTAGGCCTGCGACCCGGCGATGCCCGCGAACAGCAGCACCACGCCGATGTGGACGGTGTAGCCGCCGTAACGCCGCTTGTTCTTCCAGACCAGTTGCGACAATGCAGACGGATACGATTCCTCATGCGCCGCATGGCGCGCGATGGCCCCCTTGTAAAACTCGGTGAGGATCGAGGCCAGCACGAAAAAGCAGAGGATGAACGTGATGTACGAATAGATTTCCGCCTTGTCCGTCAACGGCACGAAGGGAAACAGCACCGCCGCTCCGGCCAGCGCCACCAGTACCGGTTTTGTGAAATTCTTTTTGAGGTTGGACCACGTCGCCTTGCGCCAGGCAATGACCGGACCGATGCCGACCAGAGCCAGCAAGACCAGCCCGATGGGCACATTCACCTGGTTGTAGAACGGCGGGCCAACGGTGATCTTCACGCCGCGGAAGGCTTCCGAAATGATCGGGAAAATCGTTCCCCAGAACGTGGAGAAGGTGATGCCAAGCAACACCAGGTTGTTGAACAGGAAACTGCTCTCACGCGACAGGAACGAATCCAGTTCGTTATTGCTTTTAAGCAGAGGCAGGCGTTTGAGAATCAGCACCGTGGAAAACACAATGATCACCCCGAGAAACCCGAGGAAATAGAATCCCAACGTCGCTTCGTCGAACGTGTGCACGGACTGGATGAGCCCGCTGCGGGTGATGAAAGTGCCGAAGATGGTCATCACAAAAGTGAGCAGGATGAGCGACATGTTCCAGACCTTCATCATGTCCTTCTTTTCCTGAATCATCACCGAATGCAGAAAGGCGGTCGCAATGAGCAACGGCATGAAGGCCGCGTTTTCCACCGGATCCCACGCCCAGTAACCGCCCCAGCCCAGCTCCACATACGCCCACTGCGCGCCGAACAGATTGCCCATGCACAGGAAAAACCACGACACCAGCGTCCACTTGCGGGTCATGCGAATCCAGCCGTCGTCGAGGTTCTTCGTCAACAAGGCCGCCGTGGCGAAGGCGAAGGGCACGGTGAAGCCGACATAACCGAGGTACAGCGTCGGCGGATGAATCACCATCCAGTAATTTTGAAGCAGCGGATTCAGACCGCGTCCGTCTTCCGGCGGCAGCGGAATGCGCTCGAAAGGATTGGTGCTGAAGTTGAGCAGGCCGAGAAAGAAAATGGCGATGACCATCATCACCGCCAGCCCCACCGGCACCAGACGCACGTTCTGTTTCCGGTTCTGGACATACACGATCAGCATGTAGGTGGAAAGGATCAGGGTCCAGAACAGGAGCGATCCCTTCTGTCCGCCCCAGAACGAGGAAAATTTGTAAAAGATGTCGAGCTCGCGGTTGGAGTACGCCCACACGTATTCGACGCTGAAGTCGTTGGTGAGAAACGCGTACCACAATGAAACGGACGCCACCGCCACACAGGTCCAGACGATCAGGGGTGTCTTGTCCGCACTCATGTACAGATCGACGCGGTTGCCGCGGAAGGCCATGACATAGCCCACCACCCCGTACAGGGCCGTGGCCAACGCCACCATCAATGCAAATTCGCCCAATTCATTCATGCTTTCGGTTCCTTATTCATTAAATAGCGCCCGACACACCGAAACGGGAAGACACCGGAAAATCGTTCCGGCCACTCATCCCACAGGGACAGTTCAGATGGCGGTCTTTTTGGTCAGAATTTTCGGGCTTTCCAAAACAGGCTGTTTCTGTTTCCCGTCTATCGGGATGTCGCCCGGGTGGGATTTCCCCGCTTCCTTCTCCGCTTCGTACTTCGACGGGCAGCTGGTCAGCAGGGTGTTGGCATGAAACACCCCGTTGTGGTCGATGGTGCCTTCGACGACCACCTCGCGACCGTCTTCAAACATATCCGGAGTCACGCCCGTGTAGGTGACAGGCAATACCGATTTCTTTTCCTCTATCTGAAAGGCCACATCCAGCGTGTTGTCCGGATCGCGGACGATGGAACCCTGCACAACCGTTCCCTTTACCTTCAACCCGGCGCCACGAAACTCATCCAGACCCTCCGTCAACTCATCGACGGTCACAAAAAATTTGGACGTGCTGCTGATGCTGGTCGTGATCAGATAGGCAATCGCTCCCACAATTAAAAAAGCGCCCACCGCGAACTTGATTTTTCTGTGTTGCATGGGTTTGCAATCTCTTTAAATATAAGGGTTAACTTGAATGAATCCAATCCTTTTCGATTGGGGCCATAGTAGCATTCGCATGTAAAATTTGTCAAAGCAATTCCCCCCCATCCAACTCACTGGAGAACGCCCCGGTAGCATCCACTGCATTCCCTATTTTACCCCCAATCCGCCCCCCGGATTCCAGTTAAATTTCCAAATTCTTTGCCGGCTCATTTGGAGGGTCGCAAAGGGGTCGCGAATTCCCCTCCCCGGCAACGGCAAATTGCCGGTCTCAAGCCTTCTCATCCCGCCTCGCCGCCTTCGTATTTTTTTCTTTTTTTATTGACAGAATGTCACGCTATGCTAGCATAGTGTCGAAATGTGTCTAATAGTGTCATATTATGGTGGGCAGGCAGTTTACCTTTGGCAGGGTACAAATGGTTGGTTTTCTAGGGACATATCAGGTCAGCTTGGATGAAAAGGGCCGTCTCAACGTGCCTGCGAAGTTCAAGGGCCTTATGGACAAGCAATACGACAACCCCAATCTGGTGGTGGCCGTGATGCCGGACAAGGAAGGCCGTAAAGACCGCGAATACCTCATCGCCTTTCCTCAGGAAGAATGGCTGGTGAATGAGGAGAAGCTCAGCCACCTGTCAGGGCTGGACGGCGACGATCGCAACAAGATGCGCGAAATCTACGCACAGGCCAGCGAATGCGAAGTCAAGTCCGGGAAAATCCTGATCGCCCAGCACCAGCGCGAGCGCGCCGGGCTGAAGAAAGAAGTGACTCTGGTCGGTATGTCCAAAACGTTTGAGATCTGGGCCACCGACCGGTTTGAGATTTGAGGGGATCGTGGAGGGCCGATTCCGCCATGGTGAATTACCACACGCCAGTTCTGTTAGAGGAGGTCCTTCATTATATAGAACCCCACAGCAAGAGGCTCATTGTCGATGGCACCCTGGGGGACGGGGGGCACACGCAGGCAATGCTAAACGCCGGGCCGTCATTGCGGGTCCTGGGTATCGACCGGGATTCCGAAGCTCTGGAACGGGCCAGATCACGATTGGCCGCATTCGAGGAGAGGGTCATTTTGGTGCACGGCAGCTTCAGCGAAGTCAAAAGCATACTGGCCCGGCACACGCCGGAGACGCCGATGGACGGCATATTGCTGGACCTGGGCGTGTCGTCCCGGCAACTGGACGTCCCCGAGCGCGGGTTCAGCTTCCGTCACGACGGGCCGCTGGACATGCGCATGGACCCGAATCAGGACTGCCCCACGGCAGCCGACCTGCTCGCAACGCTCTCCGATGGCGAGCTGGAAACGATTTTTCGCAAGTATGGAGAAGAGAAACGACCCAGACAACTCGTACGGTTTATCCGCAAAGCGCAGGGCTCACATCCTATCAAAACAACCTTCGAACTATCCCAAATCCTCTCCAGCGCGGCGAAACCGTCGCGTGTTCCCCGAATACACCCGGCCACCAAAGCCTTCCAAGCCCTGCGCATTGCGGTTAACCGTGAGTTGGACCACATCCAGAAAGCGCTCGAAGACGCTCTCGAATGCCTGCCGCCCGGCGGGCGCATGGTGGTGATCTCCTTTCATTCTCTCGAAGACCGGATTGTTAAAGATTTTTTTCGCACCGAGGCGAAAGGCTGTGTGTGTCCGCCGAAGATGCCGGTGTGCGTGTGTGGACGCAAAAGCAGGCTCAAGATTCTGACCCGGAAGGTGGTCAAGCCGTCGGAAAAAGAAATCGCGGCCAACCCCCGGTCCTCCAGCGCGCGGTTGCGCGCAGCGGAGCGCATCCATGTCTGATCAACGCCCGTGGCTGAGGTGGGCCCGCAACCAGATTCACCTGTCGCCCGCGGAGTTCCGCGTGGTCGTCATCGTGCTGACGCTGTTTTTATTCGGAGCGCTGTTCTATGTCTGGCCCAACGTGCGCATGGTCAAGCTGTCGTACGAGTTCCAGGCCCAGCAACGCCTTCACACCCAGCTGCTCCGCGAACACACCCTTCTCAAGTTGGAACGGGACAGCCTGCTGTCTCTGGACCGGGTCCAGTACCTGGCCGAACACCGGTTGGGAATGCAACACCCCCAGCCGGAACAGATCGTCACGATCTTCGTAAAGTAGTGAGGCCACGCGCATGCGCCGCATCAAAAAAAATTCACCGCAATCCCTGTACTCCGCCCTGAAGGGACGCATGACCGTGGTCTCGGTTCTGATCGTCGGCTTCGGCCTGGCGCTGGCGGGGCGGCTGGTGCATTTGCAGATCTTCCAGCACGACGACCTGCTTTCGCAGTCCCGCAAACAATACGTGCGGACGGTGGAAATCGCCACCGGCCGGGGCCATATTTTTGATAGAAACCGCAGCCTGCTGGCCACCAATCTCGACGTCGAGTCCGTTTACATCGATCCCCGCGAAATCTTCGATCCGGTAGCAACCGCCACCACCCTGGCCCGCACCCTGAACCTGGACCCGAAAGACGTGCTGGAAAAAGTACAGTCCAAAAAACACTTCGTCTGGATCAAGCGCAAGGGCCGTCTCGATGAGATCGCCCGGTTGCACCAGCTCGATCTGCCCGGCGTCGGCTTCATTAAAGAGAGCAAACGGTTTTACCCGCGCCGCCAGCTGGCCGCCAGCACGCTGGGGTTCGTCGGCCTCGACAATCAGGGTCTGGCCGGCATCGAGCACGAACAGCACTCTCTATTGAAAGGCAAGCTGCGCCGCAAGGTGGTGGAAAAGGACGCGCGGGGCCGTTACCTGCAAACCGGGCTGGGTGAAGACCCGCTGGGCCAGCGCAATCGCGACCTGGTCCTGACCATCGACGAAGTCATTCAGTTTTACGCCGAGCAGGAGCTGGAAAAACAGGTGCGCGCGTCGCAGGCCAAAAGCGGCCTGGTCATCGTCATGGACCCCAACGACGGCGGCATCTATGCCCTGGCCTCGTACCCGGGATTCAACCCCAACAACTTCGCCGCGTTTCCGCGCACGCTGTGGGGCAACCCCGCCGTGTCCAACGCCTATGAGCCGGGTTCGATCTTCAAGCCCATCGTTGTCGCCGCGGCGCTGGAAGAAGGCATCGCCCGCCCCAACGACATTTTCTTCTGCGAAAACGGCAACTACGAAGTCGGCGGCGTCCACATCGGTGAAGCCGCCAACCACAAGTTCGGCTGGCTGACGTTGCAGAAAATCATTTCCAAATCCAGCAACATCGGGGCCATCAAGGTCGCGGAAAAACTGGGTGAGAACCGTTTCCACGAATACATCCGCAACTTCGGCTTCGGCAGCCGGTTAGGCATCGATCTCCCCGGCGAAACCGCAGGCACGGTGCGCGATCTGTCGCAGTGGTCGGGGTTGTCTTTGGCGTCCATTTCCTTCGGCCACGAGATTTCGGTATCGCCCATGCAGATGACCGCCGCCATGGCCGCCATCGCCAACGGCGGCCTGCTGCTGAAACCGCACCTCACCCACGCCATGCTGAAAGACGGCGAGATGGTGGCGCAACCGGAACGGCAGGTCATCCGCCGCGTGCTGACCCGCCACACCAGCCGCCAGATGATCGACATGCTGAAGCAGGTGGTCAAAAACGGCACCGGCAAACAGGCGGCCATTCCCGGATTCGAGGTGGCAGGCAAAACCGGCACCGCACAGAAGATCGATCCTGAAACGCACACGTATTCCACCTCCGCCTACCTGGCCTCGTTCATCGGCTTTGTGCCGGCAGACGCGCCCCGGCTGGTGATCCTGGTGATGATCGACGAACCGCAGAAATCGTACTGGGGCGGAGAGGTGGCAGCGCCGGTGTTCCAGCGCCTCGCGGAAAAAACCCTGCGCTACCTGCACATTCCATCCAGCAAGGAGCGTGTTTTTGTTCTGGACCGGACATGATTGTCGTCAAAACGAACACGGGGACAAATGAACATTCACCCTCTGCAAACTGTAGGGTCCACTTTGTGATGAACCAGAAACTCGCCAAATTGATCAACGGATTTCCCCTGCAGAATCTGGTGGGGACGCTGGACCGCGAGATCGGCTCGATCGCCTACGACTCGCGCAAGGTCGAGCCGAGCGCGCTGTTTGTGGCCATGCCGGGGCTGCATCACGACGGCAGCCGGTTCATCGACGACGCGTTACAGAAAGGCGCTGGCGCCTACATCACCGAATCCAGTGTCGAAGACTTGATGGAGCAGGGCATCGGCGGCCAGAACGCCACCGGTATTCACGTCACCGACGCGCGCCACGCCCTCGCCTGGGTGGCGGCGCGGTTTTACGGCGATCCGTCACACCACATGGAACTCACCGCCATCACCGGCACCAACGGCAAAACCACGCTCACCTACCTGCTGGAAAGCATTTACAAGGCGAACGACGAACCCAGCGGCGTCATCGGTTCCATCAACTACCGCTACGCCGACACCCTGCGCCCGGCGCCGATGACCACGCCGGAAGCTCTTGAGATCAATCGCATGCTGGCGGAAATGTGGGCGGCAGGCATTCAACGCGGCGTCATGGAAGTGTCGTCGCATTCCCTCGCCCTGAAACGCGTGCGCGAACTCAAATTCGCCATCGGCGTGTTCACCAATTTCTCGCGCGACCACCTCGACTATCACAAGACGCTCGACCACTACAAAAAAAGCAAGAAGAGCCTGTTCCTGGACTGCACCGTCGGCAAACAGGTGATCAACATCGACGACGACGTCGGCCGCGAACTCGCCGCCGAGCTGCCACAGGTCACGTTGACAACGGGCATCGATCAGTCGGCGGACGTCACTGCGGAAAATTTGAAGATCGGACCCGACGGCGTGCAGTTCAGGTTGAAAACGCCTTATGGCGCCACAGAAATCAAGTCGATGCTGCTGGGCCGCCACAACGTGTACAACATCCTGTCGGCAGCTGCCGTGGGAGTCATCCAGGGCATCACTCTCGACACCATCGCCCGCGGCGTGCGCGAACTCGCCCGGGTGCCGGGCCGTTTCGAAAAGGTGGATGAAGATCAGAATTTCATCGTGGCCGTGGATTACGCGCACACCGACGATGCGCTCGTCAACGCGCTCAAGGCCGCGCGCACGGTGACGACCAACCGGGTGCTGGTCGTGTTCGGCTGCGGCGGCGACCGCGACGCCACCAAGCGTCCGGTCATGGGAAAGATCGCCGTGGAACTGGCCGACTTCGCCGTCATCACCTCGGACAACCCGCGTACGGAAGACCCGAACCACATCATCGACCAGATCTGCGCCGGCATCCCCGACGAGATCGACCCGGAAGGCCGCTACATGGTGCTGCCGGACCGGCGCGCCGCCATCGGCTTCGCCATCAACAAGGCCGAGCCCGGCGACCTGGTGCTGATCGCGGGCAAGGGGCATGAGGATTACCAGATCATCGGTAAGGAAAAAATTCACTTCGACGACCGCGAAGAAGCCGTCGCCGCGTTGCAACAAAGGTTCAATGTGAATGGATAGCGATTTGAATACCGTACTCGAAGCCACCCAGGGAGAACAGGTTCGGGGCGAAGCGTCGGCGCGCTTTTCCGGCGTGTCCATCAATTCGCGCACGCTGAAGGCGGGCGAACTGTTCTTCTGTATCCAGGGCGACCGCTTCGATGGCCACGATTTCCTGAACGACGCCATCGCCAAACAGGCCGCGGGTGTCATCGTTTCCGATCGCGCCCGGTTGCCGCTGGATCGCATGGCCGACGGACCGTTCGCCGTGCAGGTGCCGGATACCTTGAAGGCGTTGCAGGACCTGGCGGCGTTTCACCGCAATCAACATAAAGTGCGCATGGTCGGTGTCACCGGCACCAATGGCAAATCGACGACAAAAGAAATGATCGCCGCCATCACCTCCACGCAATTCAAGACGCTGAAGACGCAGGGCAACCTGAACAACCACATCGGCCTGCCTTTGACGCTGCTCGACCTGAACGCGGAGCACGAGGTCGCGGTGCTGGAGATGGGCATGAGTGCGGCGGGCGAGATCCGCCGCCTCGCCGAAATCGCGCGTCCGGAGATCGGCGTCATCACCAATATTTCGGAAGCGCACATGGTGCACCTGGAAACCATCCACGACGTGCAGGCCGCCAAAGGCGAACTGTTCGAAGCGTTGCCGGAGACCGGCGCCGCCGTCGTCAACGCCGACGACCCCTTGGTGCGGGAACTCGTCGGCAACCTGCGCGCCCGCATCATCACCTTCGGCCTCGATCCGACCGCCGATGTGCAGGCACGCGACATCCGTTCCGCTGACGTCGGCGGCATCGAGTTCACCGCCAACGTGTTCGACGCCACCGTGCCGGTGCGGTTGCCGTTTTCCGGCATGCACAATGTGAGCAACGCCCTGGCGGCGCTGGCCGTGGGCGCAGCGCTGGGCATGGACGCCAACAGCATGGCGTCCGGACTGCAACGCACACAGGGCCTCGACCAACGCGGCCAGATTTTTGAACACCAGGGCATGACGCTGCTCAACGACACCTACAACGCCAACCCGCGCTCGATGCTGGAAGCCATCAAGACCCTGCGCGCCCTGCCCTGCTCCGGTCGCCGCTTTCTGGTGATTGGCGACATGCTGGAGCTCGGCGCACAGGAAGAAGCCGCGCACCGGAAGGTCGGACAATGGGCGGAGGAAAACGAAATCGACTGTCTCGTCAGCGTCGGCGTGCTGGCAAAACTGGCTGCCGATGCCGCCGTCAACGCGGGCATGAAGCGCGACCACGTGCACAGCGCGGAAACGCACGACGAGGCCGCGCAATATCTGACGCACCACGCACGCAAAGGCGATTGCCTGCTGTTCAAGGGGTCCCGGGGATCGCAAATGGAAACCGTGATTGAAAGGTTCACCGGCTCGGACCGGTAAATTCAAACCATGTTCTATCACCTGTTCTATCCGCTCAGCGCTGATTATTCGATCTTCAACGTGTTCCGTTACATCACGTTCCGCTCGGCCTACGCCGGCATCACGGCGCTGTTGCTGTGCCTGATCTTCGGCCCCATTGTCATCCGCTCTCTGCAGAAGCTGGAAATCGGCGAGACCATCCGCACCGACGGTCCGCAGTCGCACATCACCAAATCGGGCACGCCAACGATGGGCGGCCTGCTGGTGCTGTTCACCTTTCTGCTGGCGACGTTGCTGTGGGCGAACCTGACCAACCTGTACATCTGGTTGCTGATCTTCGTCGCCGTCGGTTTCGGCCTCATCGGTTTCGTGGACGACTTTCTGAAGCTGCGCAAAGGCAACGGCCTCACGGCGCGCACCAAAATTTTCTGGCAGATCCTCGTCGCCACGGTGGTGGGATTGTTCTGCACCTACTTCGATCCCAACCGCATGGGTTTCGCCACCAATCTGTACGTGCCCTTCTTCAAGGATTTCACGCCCGACATCGGCGGCTGGTACGTGGTGCTGATCGTCATCGTCATCGTCGGCACCTCGAACGCAGTGAACCTGACCGACGGACTCGACGGCCTTGCCATCGGTCCCATCATCATCGCCACATTGACCTACACGGCGTTGGTGTACATCACCGGGCATTTCAAATTTGCGGGCTACCTGAACATCCAGTACGTGGGCAGCGCCGGCGAGCTGGCGGTGCTGACCTCGGCCATGGTCGGGGCCAGCCTTGGCTTTCTCTGGTTCAACGCCTACCCGGCGCAAATGTTCATGGGCGACGTCGGTTCGCTGTCGCTGGGCGCGATCCTGGGCACGGTGGCGGTGATCGCCAAGCAGGAACTGCTGTTGATCCTGGTCGGCGGCATCTTCGTCATCGAAGCCCTGTCGGTCATCATCCAGGTGGCCTGGTTCAAATACACCGGGGGCAAACGGTTTTTCAAGATGGCCCCATTGCACCATCACTTTGAACACATGGGTTGGGAAGAGCCCAAGGTGATCGTCCGTTTCTGGATCATCGCCGTGGTACTCGCCATGCTCAGCCTGAGCACATTGAAATTGAGATGAACTTATGGACCTGAACGGCAAATCCATCGCCATCGTAGGCCTCGCGCGCACCGGCATCGCCACGGCCAACTTTCTGGCTGCGCACGGCGCGAAGGTGACGGTGTACGACCAGAAACCGCGCGCCGAACTGGAACACGCCGTGGCGCAGCTGGCGGACGGCATCGACGCCCGGTTCGAGACCTCGGCTCCGGAGAGCGACGCGCCGGAGGGCAGCGCCCTCGACCTCATCGTGCTCAGTCCCGGTGTGGACATCCACAACCCGGCGCTGGAGCCGCTCCGGAAATGCGGCGTGGACATCGTGAGCGAACTGGAGTTGGCGTCACGTCTTTGCACGACGCCGATCATCGCCATCACCGGCACCAACGGCAAGACCACGACCACGTCGCTCATCGCGGCGTTGCTGCAGAACGCGGGCTACGACGTGAAGGTGGGCGGCAACATCGGCGTGCCCTTCGTCGCGCTGATCGATCCGCCGCCGAAAGATTACATGGTGCTCGAAGTCAGCAGTTTCCAGCTGGAAGGCGCGAGCACGTTTCATCCGTTCATCAGCGTGATCCTGAATCTGACTCCGGATCACCTCGACCGGCACGGCTCAATGGAACACTACGCCGCCTTGAAGGGGCGCATCGCCGCCAACCAGACCGAAAACGACTGGATGGTGGTCAACGCAGACGACCCCTGGGTGAAAAAAATGGCCGAGGACCAAAAAGCGGAACCGGTTTGGTTCAGCACGCAACGCGAAATCCTTGCGGGCGCATACATGGAAGAGCGCACCGCCTGCCTGCAACGCGGCGGCGCCGCCATCCCGGTGGTTGAACTGGACGATTTGAAACCGGCGCTGGCCCGGCAGATGGAAAACGTGCTGGCGGCCATCGCCACCGCCTACCTTGCTGGCGTGGACCCGGCGGCCATGTTGCCGACCCTGCGCGAATTCGAAAGCCTGCCGCATCGGCTGGAATGGGTGCGCACGTTGAACGGTGTCGATTTCATCAACGACTCGAAAGGCACCAACATCGGCGCCGTCGAAAAATCGCTCAAAAGTTTCGATCGCCCGGTGATCCTCATCATCGGCGGTAAGGACAAGGGGAGCGATTTCTCGCTGCTCACCAAGGCGTTCCGGCGCGGTGTCAAACACATGGTGCTGATCGGCGAAGCCCGGCAAAAAATCCAAGCCGTGTTGAACGGCTCGTTCGTTTATGAAGAGGCAGACAGCATGGACGCCGCCGTCAAAGCGGCCTACGCGGCCGCGGAGCCGGGCGACGTGGTGTTGCTGTCGCCGGCCTGCGCCAGTTTCGATATGTTCCGCGATTATGCGGACCGCGGTGATCGTTTCCGCGATTGTGTGAACCGTTTGTAAATGGAATGACAGAGCCCATCGGGGGTTCTTCACGAATGATGCGTTATGGGACGAAACAACTCAGAACAGGGATGCGACCGCATACTCGCTTTCGCCGTGGCACTGCTGGTGCTGATCGGCATCGTCATGGTGTTCAGCTCGAGCGCGGTGTATGCGATGGAGGAGTACCACGACTCCTGGTACTTCCTGAAGCGCCACATCCTGTGGGCGATCCTGGGAACGGCGCTGCTGCTGGCGGCGAAGTCGGTCGATTACCACAAACTCGAGGGCGCGACCTACATCATCATGGCGGTCACCGTGCTGCTGCTGATCGGCGTCATGTTTCCCCAAATGAGCAAGGAAGTCGGCGGCGCACGGCGCTGGCTGGTGATCGGCGGCTTTTCGTTCCAGCCGTCGGAGCTGGCCAAGTTCGCCGTCATCCTGTTCATGGCCAAGTCGCTGGTCAAGCGCGCCGACAAACTGGGCAACTTCGCTTACGGTTTTTTGCCGAACCTGATTGTGCTTGGCATCTTCTTCATGCTGATTCTGCTGCAGCCGGATTTCGGCACGGCACTCATCATTTCGATTGTCTGCTTCACCATGCTGTACATCGCCGGGGTGAAAAAAAATTATCTGATTTATTCGGTGGCCGCCGCCGCGCCGTTTCTGATCTCGGCGGTGTTGAGCGCCGAGTACCGCAAACGCCGCCTCTTGTCGTTCCTCGATCCGTGGGCCGACCCCTCGGACACGGGGTTCCAGGCGGTGCAGTCGTTCATCGCCTTCGGACGCGGCGGCCTGTGGGGACTGGGGCTGGGCGACAGCCGGCAGAAACTGTTTTATCTGCCGGAAGCGCACACCGATTTCATCTTCTCCGTCGTCGGGGAGGAACTGGGATTTATCGGCACGCTCGGCATTCTGGCTCTGTTCCTGCTGGTGTTGTGGCGTGGTTTCAAGATCGCCTACCACGCCAAGGACATGTACGGCACACACCTGGCCATGGGCCTGACTTTGCTGGTCGCCATTCAGGCGTTCACCAACATGGGCGTGGCGGTGGGGCTGCTGCCGACCAAGGGATTGACGCTCCCGTTCATCAGTCTGGGCGGGTCGTCGTTATTGATCACCATGCTGTGCATGGGGGTTTTGTTGAACATCTCGGAACATACGGTCCGACGTTGATGCAAACACGATGGCGAACTACGTCGTCATAGCCGGAGGCGGAACGGGAGGACACCTGTATCCCGGCATCGCCCTCGCCAAAGCGCTGAAAGCCATGGACGCAACGATCGAAATCACATTCGTCGGCACCCGGCACGGGATCGAAGCCCGCGTGCTGCCGCGCGAAGGCCTGCCGCTCAAAACCATCCTGTCTGGCGGCTTGCTGGGCAAGAAGGGACTGGGGCGCTGGGTGTCGTGGTGCAAGCTGCCATTGGGCCTCGCGCAATCGCTGGGATTTTTGATGGGCAAACGCCCGAACCTGGTGGTCGGCGTCGGCGGTTACGTATCGGGTCCAGTGGCGGTGGCGGCGTGGCTGCTGCGCATCCCCATCCTCGTGCACGAACAAAACACCGTACCCGGCGTCACCAATCGCCTGATCGCCAAAATGGCCGACAAGGTCGCCGTGTCGTTCGAAGAGTCGCGACGCTACTTCCCGGCGGACAAGGTGGTGGAGACAGGCAACATGATCCGCGAGGAATTTGCGAAAGAGCAGGAGCCGGAAGCGTGGCAACCGGGGCAACCGTTCCATGTGCTGGTGCTGGGTGGCAGCCAGGGCGCCCAGTCGATCAACGCGGCGATGATGGAAGCGCTGGAACCTTTGCAGGGCGTCAAGGACGACCTCCACATCGTGCATCAAACCGGAGAAAAGGACGAAGCGCGGGTTCGGCAAGGTTACGAACAGGCGGGATTCACCGCCCGCGCCGAGGCATTCATGTACGACATGGAAGAGCAGTACAGGAAGGCGTCACTGGTGATCTGCCGCGCCGGGGCCACCACCCTGGCGGAAGTGACGGCGACGGGCAAGGCTTCGGTGCTCATCCCGTTTCCATTCGCCGCGCACAATCATCAGGAACACAACGCCCGCGTGCTGGAAGCGGCGGGCGCGGCGGAGGTGATCCTCGACCGCAACATCAAAGGACACAAACTGGCCCAGTCCATCCTCGACGCCATGCAGCATCCCGAGGCATTGCAGGAGAAGGCCATGAACAGTTATCGATTGGGACGGCGCGACGCCACTCTGCGGGTGCGCGATGTGTGCCGTCAACTGATGGGCGCGGCCACGTAACAGGCCGCCCTTTTTAACAGGAAGGATCATGAGCTCCCATGTTTCTGGGGAAAACACGACGCATTCATTTCATCGGTATTGGGGGAGCCGGCATGAGCGGCATTGCTGAAGTGCTGATCAACCAGGGTTACGAGGTGACAGGGTCCGACCTGTCGCGCTCGCCGGTCACCGAACATCTGGAAAAAGCCGGCGCGACGATCCATTACGGCCACGCCGCCAGGAACGTCGCCGACTGCCAGGTGGTCGTCACCTCCAGCGCCGTGAAGGCGGACAACGTGGAAGTGAAGGCGGCGCGCGACCAATCAGTCCCGGTCATCCGCCGCGCCGAGATGCTGGCCGAGCTGATGCGCATGAAATACGGCATCGCCATCGCCGGCACACACGGCAAAACAACGACGACCTCGCTGGTGGGGACGCTTTTGGCCGGAGGCGGGCTCGACCCGACGGTGGTCATCGGCGGCAAGCTCAAAAGCGTCGGCAGCCACGCTCAACTGGGGCAGAGCCAGTTCCTCGTCGCCGAAGCGGACGAAAGCGACGGTTCGTTTTTGAAACTGACGCCGACGGTGGTCGTGGTCACCACCCTCGACGAGGAACACATGGAATTTTACGGAACGCTCGACACCATGAAGGAAGCTTTCCTCTCGTTCATCAACAAGGTGCCGTTCTACGGCACGGCGGTGCTGTGTCTCGACGAGGTCGAAATTCAGTCGCTGATCCCGCACGTGGAAAAACGCTTCATCACCTACGGGTTGACGAGCCAGGCCGACTACACGGCGCGCAACATCCGCTTCAAAGGTCTCGACACCTGGTTCGACGTGTTCCATCAGGGCCGATCACTGGGCACGCTGCATTCCGTCGCGCCCGGACGCCACAACGTGCTCAACACGCTGGCGGCGGTGGCGGTGGCGATGGAACTCAACCTGACTTTCGACATCCTCGCCGACGCCCTGAAACAGTTCCGCGGCGTGCAGCGCCGCTTCGAAATCATTCACGACACCGAGCCGCTGGTGGTGGTCGATGATTACGGCCACCACCCGGTCGAAATTCAGGCAACGCTGCGCACCGTGCGCGAAGTCTGGCCGGACCGCCGCCTCGTGGTCGTGTTCCAGCCGCACCGTTACTCGCGCACGAAATCTTTACTGAAACAATTCTGGTCTTCGTTTCACCACGCCGATCACGTGATCGTCAACGACATCTACGCGGCAGGCGAAGACCCGATCGAAGGCGTGACCGCCGAACGCCTGGTCGAAGGCATCAAGGACTTCGGCCACAAGCACGTGGAACACCGCAAGGACCGCAACGACACTCAGGACCGCCTGACCCACCTCCTCCAGCCCGGCGATGTGCTGCTGACGCTGGGCGCGGGGAACATCTGGGAACTGGGACGGGAACTGATCGCCAACCTCCCCGCCGGGCTCCGCGGCGGGAACGCAGGAAAGGATGCCTCTGCATGCTGAACGATCCCTGGAAATCCAGACTCATCCGTTTCGCCCACATGAATCACGGGCACAACGTCCACTTTGCAACCGTCACCGATGTGCCCAAAACCATACTCGGGAAAAAATTTTTCAAGAGAAACGCCATGACCCGATCCATGAAATGGCTGGATACCCTTCAGGGAGAAGTGCGCCAGAACGAACTGATGTCCCGGCACACGTCTCTTTGCGTGGGCGGCCCGGCCGACTACTTCATCATTCCCAAGAGCCTTGAAGACATCAAAACCATTTTGAAGAACCGGGGCGAGATGCCGGTCTTCGTGCTGGGAGAAGGCACCAACCTGCTGGTCGCCGACCGCGGCATCAGCGGCATCGTCATCTCCATCAAGGAAATATTCAAAGCCATCCAGACGCCGATCTTCTCGCGCCTGTCGAGCGGCGAGGAAGTCGCCTCCGTGCGCGTTGGCGCGGGCGCCAAGATGTCCTACCTCGTCAAGTACCTGGCCAAGTACTCGCTGACCGGGATCGAAGACCTGGTCGGCATCCCGGGATCGCTGGGCGGCGCGGTGGTGATGAACGCCGGGGCCGACGGCACCGAGATCGGCGACGTCATCCGCAGCGTCACGCGCATCAACGACGACGGCGAAGTGGAAGTGCTGACGCGTGAGGAACTGGTGTTCCAGTACCGCAAAACCACCTTCCCCACACCGGGCGGCATCGTCATCGAAGCCGAACTGAAACTGAAAAAAGGCGACCACATGGCCGTGCAGAAAGCCATCGACCAGCACCTCGACCGCAGGCGGCAAAAACAGCCGCTGACGCTGCCCAACTCCGGCTCCGTATTCAAGAACCCGGAAGGCGACACCGCCGGGCGACTGATCGAAGAGGCGGGCCTGAAAGGCTTCAGCATCGGCGATGCGGCGGTCTCCATCAAGCACGCCAACTTCATCGTCAACCAGGGCGGAGCCGCAGCCGCCGACATCCTGGAGTTGATCGAAACCGTGCAGAAGGTGGTGAAAGACAAAACCGGCATCGATCTCGAAACCGAGATCGTGGTCACCGGCGACTGGGATTGAGTGGAATGAAAACGCGGGTGGAATGAGGGACGCCCGCATGAACAACCGAATATGGTCCGCAGCACAAAGGCACCCCTCCTTCCTTTGCCCCGACCTTTGGCCGGGTCGGGGGCGGACCAGTAATTTTTTAGAAAGCCGGGAACGCGTGTGCAGTCATTGAACGACAAAACCATCGGCGTCCTGATGGGCGGCCTGTCGCAGGAACGGGAGGTGTCGCTGACCACGGGCCGCGAAGTGCTGAACGCAATTCAGCGGCTGGGCCTGAAGGCGGTCGGCATCGACGCCGATCACGATGTGATGACGAAGATCAAAGAAGCGTCCATCGACCTCGCATTCGTCGCCCTGCACGGCACCTACGGCGAGGACGGCACCATTCAGGGCCTTCTCGAATACGCCGGCATCCCGTACACCGGGTCCGGCGTGCTGGGCAGCGCGGTGGCCTACAACAAGGTCACCTCCAAGGAGATTTTCATGCAGAACGCCATCCCGACGGCACCGTACCAGGTCCTGCGCCAGGGCGAACGCGACGCGTTCCAGCGGCAGTTGGAGTTGCCGGTGGTGGTGAAACCGTCGGACCAGGGATCGAGCCTCGGCGTCACCATCGTGCGCGAGGCGGGAGAGTTCGAGGCGGCGCTCGACCTGGCGTTCCGCTACACGGAGGAAGTGGTGATCGAACAGTTCATCGACGGCAAACTGCTGGCCATCGGCATGCACGGCGAACAGCCGATGCCGATCGTGCACATCCGGCCCAAGTCGGGGTTCTACGATTACGAATCGAAGTACACGCAAGGCAAGACCGAGTACCTCTGTCCGGCGGCGTTGACCATGGTGGAACGGGAAACCTGCCAGCAGGTGGCCACCGGCACGTTCAAGATTCTGAAGGGACGCGGTTTCCCGCGCGTCGATGTCATCCTCTCCGACGACGGCGTGCCATATGTGCTGGAGATGAACACGGTGCCGGGCATGACGCCGACCAGCCTGCTGCCGATGGCGGCGAAAGAGGCGGGCCTGTCGTTCGACGACCTGGTACTGGAAATTTTGAAAACCGCACAACGCGATTACACGGACTGAGATTTTATCATGGTCGATTACACCTCCACATCGCCGCGCAACCGGTCTTCCGGCTGGAAGCAGGCGCACACGCAGCGGTCGAAGCGGCAGAAGACGAAAGCCGTGCGCTACCGCACCTCACCGAAACGCGAGGTCAACGTGCAGACGGTGTTGCGCATCGGTCTCGACTGGGGTGCGAAATGCGTGCTGGCCGCAGTGCTGGTGTACGGCCTGTTCCACGGGTACCTGTTTTTCACCACGGCGCCGCAGTTCAACATCAGCCGCGTCACCTTTCACGGCAACAAAACGGTCAGCGCCGAAAACCTGTACGCCGTGGCGGCGCCGGTGTTCGGCGAAAACATCTTTCATGTCGATCTCGAAAACGTGCTGACGCCCATCCGAAGCGACAACTGGGTGCAGGATGTGTCGGTGATCCGCAAGCTGCCGCAGAGCCTGCATATCCATTTGCAGGAACGCGTGCCGTACGCGCGCCTGCAACTGGAGCGGGTGTACCTGATGGATCACTACGGCGTTCTCATCGCCCTCGATTCCGGCGGCTACGACGCCCTGCCGCTGATCCAGGCGGGCGCTCTCGACCGTGTGGAGCTGGGCAAACCGGTGCACATCGACTGGGTCGTCCCCGGTTTGCAGGCGATGAACTCGCTCAATCAACTGGAGGCGTTCCGCGAACGCCCGTTCAACGCGGTGCGGTTCACCGAACCGCATCATCTGATGTTCACGTCCGGCACCCGCGAGGTGACGGTGCGCATGGCGGTGGACCGGCTGGCGGAAGGCTTCGGCAATTTCAAAATGGTTCTGGAAGCACTGCAATCCGACATCGCGACGGTTCGGTTCATTGATCTGTCCTTCGCGGACCGCGTGGTGGTTCGCGACGATCCGGCGGGCGGGGCAGCCACACCGATCAAGAAGTCATAACAGGAGGGAAACCCGCACATGTCCAAAAAGAAAAATTATGTTGTGGGCCTCGACATCGGCACCACCAAGATCTGCTGCATCATCGCCGAGGTCAGCCCGCAGGGTGAAATCGAAATCATCGGGCTCGGCCAATCGCCCTCGCGCGGACTGCGTAAAGGCGTGGTGGTGAACATCGACGGCACCGTGGAATCCATTCGCAGCGCTGTGGAAGAAGCGGAATTGATGGCGGGCACGGAGATCGAGTCCGTGTTCGTCGGCATCGCCGGCGGCCACATCAAGAGCATGAACAGCCACGGCATCATCGCCGTCAAGAACAAGGAGATCAACCAGCAGGATATCGATCGCGTCATCGATGCGGCCAAGGCCATCGCCATCCCGCTGGACCGCGAAGTGATCCACGTGCTGCCGCAGGAATTCATCGTCGATAATCAGGACGGCATCAAGACGCCGCTCGGCATGGCGGGTGTCCGACTGGAGGCGAAGGTGCACATCGTCACCGCCGCCGTCACCTCCGCGCAGAACATCGTCAAGTGCGTCAACAAGGCGGGGCTCGGCGTGCAGGACATCGTGTTGCAGCAACTGGCGTCGAGCGAATCGGTGCTCTCCAGCGACGAAAAGGAACTGGGCGTGGCGCTGATCGACATCGGCGGCGGCACCTCGGACCTGGCCATCTTTTATGAGGGTGCGATCAAGCACACGTCGGTGCTGGCCATCGCCGGGGCGCAGGTGACCAACGACATCGCCATCGGTCTGCGCACGCCCAATGCGGAAGCGGAAAAAATCAAGCACGCCTACGGCTGCGCCTACTCGGCGTTGCTCGGCGACGAAGAGGGCATCGAGGTGTCCAGCGTCGGCGGCCGCCCGATGATGAAGGTCTCCGGACAGATCCTGAGCGAGATCATCGAGGCCCGCGTGCGCGAAATGTTTGAAATGCTCAATCATGAAATCCAGAACTCCGGCTTCGAGGAACACATCTCCTCCGGGCTGGTCATCACCGGCGGTTCGGCGTCCATGCCCGGCATGGCGGAGCTGGCGGAGGAAGTGTTCCAGGCGCCGGTGCGCATCGGCACCCCCATGGGCCTGGGTGGATTGATCGACGTCGTCAACAATCCCGTGTACGCGACGTGTACGGGATTGATCATTTACGGAGACCGGTGCTTCAAGGCGGGCAAGTACACGGAGCTTCAGGGCAGGAATCTGTTCGATAAAATTTTCAGCCGGATGAAAGGCTGGATGGAAGAGTTCTTTTAATGGACAAGGAGGAACAAATGGGCTTGATAGAATTTGAACAGGACAATGAGTACTCCGCCTGCATCAAGGTGGTCGGGGTCGGCGGTGGCGGTTCCAATGCCGTCAATGCGATGGTGCGTTCGCACATCCAGGGGGTGGAGTTCATCACCGTCAACACGGATGTGCAGGCGCTGGAAGCCTCCCCCTGCCAGAGCAAGGTGCAGGTGGGTGCGGAAGTGACGAAAGGGCTGGGCGCGGGCTCCAATCCGGAAATGGGCCGCCTCGCCGTGGAAGAAAACAAAAACCAGATCCGCACCATGCTGGAAGGCGCGGACATGGTGTTCATCACCGCCGGCATGGGCGGCGGCACCGGCACCGGCGGCGCGCCGATCATCGCCGGCATCGCGCGCGAGCTGGGCGCGTTGACCGTCGGCATCGTCACCAAGCCGTTCGTGTTTGAAGGCCGCAAGCGTGAGCGGCAGGCGGAAGAAGGCTTGCAGGCGCTCAAGGACGCGGTCGATACCTTGATCGTCATCCCCAATCAGCGGCTGCTGAGCTTCATCTCCAAGGACACGCCGTTGACCAACGCCTTCAGTCATGTCGATGACGTGTTGCGCCAGGCGGTGAGCAGCATCTCGGACCTGATCGTGATTCCGGGACTCATCAACCTCGACTTCAACGACGTCAAGACCATCATGTCCGGCATGGGCAAGGCTCTCATGGGCGGCGGCACGGCGACGGGCGAAAACCGCGCGGTGGAAGCTGCGGAGAAAGCCATCTCCAGCCCGTTGCTGGACGAAGCCACGGTGGATGGCGCGAAAGGCGTGCTCATCAATATCACCGGCGGCGACGACCTGACGCTGCACGAGGTCACGGAAGCGGCATCGCTGATCCAGAAGAACGCGCACGAAGACGCGCACATCATTTTCGGTGCGGTGATCGACAAGCATCTGCAGGGCGAGATGCGGGTGACGGTGATCGCCACCGGGTTTGACAAACCGTACGAGCAGGAAATGCCCGAAGAGCGGGAATTGACCGTGGCTGCGCCGCACGAAAACACCCTGCCTTACAAGAAGGTGGTGGGGGGCGACACGCAGGCCGACAGCCCCAGCCCGCGCGCGCCGCTGTTCCGCAAAAGCGGACTGAAACAACTGGCCGCCTCCATCCGCAAGGAATCGCCGGATTCGGTGGCCAACGAGTCCAACTACGACATCCCGACGTTTCTGCGCAAGCACGCCGACTAGGCCGCTGGCACGTCCGGGAACCAGAACGTGTTGCCCAGGCGGGGAGGAAACCATGCAAGCACCACCGGTTTCCTTCCCGCCCCTCCTTTCCTCTACAGCGTGTTCAAATCCCAGTTGTAATCCATGTACGCGATGCCGTAATCGCTGTTTTGCAGTGCGGCCCGGTTGCGCTCCGGCGCATAGGGTGCGAGGAACGCCCGCACGCCACCCTTCGACGCGAAGTCCTCTTTAAACCAATCGAAGATCGACGACAGGTAAACGGTCTTGCGTTCCTTGTCAACGCGCAGGCCTTTGCCCGGATTCATGAGGAAGTGCTGCGATTGCGCGGCCAGTTGCGCTTCCAGCCGATCCGGCCAGTAGGCCTCTTCACGGATATCCGGACAACTCACCGACGCGCAGACGATGGCCATGTGGATGCGCGGCTCGCCCATTTTGCGCAAAATGCCGTGTTCGATTTCATCGAGCGTGATGGGTTGGCCGCCGACCGTCCCCACCCGCTTTTTCCACACCGATTCAAACAGGCTGCCCGCATCCTTGATGCTGTCCACAGGGTAATGGTCGAGCACCATCTTGACGGCAAACACGTTGTAGGCATTGATCCAGAACGCCAGTTTTTCGTTGCGGGTTTTGAGGTCGGCGGGCGAAAAGTCCTCGAACTGTTTGACCACTTTGGAGAACGCCGGGTCGGTTTTCAGAGTCTTGTAAGGCAACGCGTTGAGGCGGACGCCGTCCAGCGTGGTCGGCTTGACGTGTTGCTTCAACAATGCCTCCCACGCCGAATAGTCGAACGCCCAAGCCGCCGGAGTCCACAGCAACAGCAACGACAGCACCGCAAAAAATTTGATCCCGTGCCGTAACGTTGATAGTTTGATAGCGCGTTTGGGATGTCCATTCTTCCTGAACGCTGGCTTCGGATTCATGCACACATCTCCTTTGAGGGTTTTCCGCTTCTCATGCAGGTTTTTGGAGCTTTAGTCCCCGGCCACCTTGATCCCTTACACCCTATTCTAAAACGATGATCAACGATCCCAAAAATTGTTTGTACGTCTCCGATCTGGACGGCACCCTGCTGGACCCACACAGCGAATTCTCCGCCGAGTCCGTGGAGCGGCTCAACCGCCTGATCGACGACGGCCTCATGTTCACCATCGCCACCGCGCGCAGTTACGAATCGACGCACCCCATCCTGCGCGACGTCAACCTGGAGTTGCCGGTGATCCTGTTCAACGGCGTGTACCTGACGGATTTCCATTCCGGACGCAACCTGGAGCTGTGTGACTTCATCCCACACCCTGTGGTGCACGCCATGATCGAGATGGTGGACCACCTGCACGACGATCCGTTTGTGTACGCGTATGGAGAACAAAACCGTCTGTACTACCGCAACGCCACCAACCACGGCTCCAGCGAGTACCTGAAAAGTCTGGAGGGCGACGGACGCCTGCACCGGGTGGAGGAATACACGTTTCTGGAAAACGAAGCCATCGCCGGGTTTCTTCTGATCGACACCCCGGAAGCCCTGCAACCGGTGCATGACACCTTGAAGCGGCAGTTCCCGCGGGACCTCAACCTGTACTTCGCTGAAGACATCGCGCATCCCGGCTATTACTGGTTGCAGGCGTTCCACAAGGAAGCCAACAAGGGGAGCATGCTGGAGCGGCTGGCGGAGCACCTGGACCTCCCCATGCAGCGGGTGGCCGTGTTCGGCGACTACCTCAACGACCTCGAAATGTTCAAAATCGCCGGCAAATCCATCGCCATGGCCAACGCTCTGGCGGAGGTGAAACAGGCCGCCCATGAAGTGATCGGCAGCAACGCCGAGGGTGCCGTCCTGAATTACCTGGAATCGGTGTGGTACGGATCTTCAAAAAAGGTATCGTAGGTGGGCCGGGGTGCGATAAAATGAATCATCGATCATCAATAAAAAAACGGCAAACTGGATTGAGGTGTTGAGATGTCGGATACGGAACAACCCCAAGAACCGGAACAGACCCGATACCAGCGGGATTTGACGGCAAAAGAACCCAAGGTTCCGGAAAAGGCCGAAGGCGAAAAACCCAAAAAGCCCCCGGCCAAAGCGCCACGTAAAATCTTCAAACCGAAGAAGGCGAAAATCCAGACCAGCAAGCCGCTGGAACAACGCACGCGCCACATCCTGGTGTCCTCCAAGGAAGCGGCGGATCTCATCCGGCAAACCATCGTTGAGTTCCAGAAAGAGTTGGAGAGCCAGCCGACCAACGATCCCGACAAAGAGTTCGCCGACCGCGACAAGATCGAAAAGTTTTTCGGGAAGTTCGCAAAGAAGTACAGCACCTGCGCCAGCCGTGCCGTCGGCGGCGATCTCGAGTGGATTTATCCCAACATGGACGTGTCGGAAGAGATCATGACGCCGGAATTGCGCGACGAAATTTTAAAATGTGAAAAGTTCGCGATCCCGGAACCCATCCGCTCGAAATTGGGGTACCACATCGTGCTGGTGTGTGAGTCGCGTATCAGCAAACGGGACGCGGAAAAGAAAGAAAGCGTGGACCCGCGTTACGAGGCGCTCATGGCCAAGGACAACCCGAACATCCAGGCCCCGCCCAAGAGCATGGACATCCCGAGTTGACCTCCGGGAAGCGGGTGCGGAAAGACTGCGGCGCCTGGGCCTCGAACGGCTCGCAGGCAAATCAGGTTTTGAAGACAAACAGCACAACGCCCAGCACAATGACGGCCAGGGTGCCCCAGGCCATGACCTTCAACATTTTGTCGTCTTCCATACCGTTCGCATTCCTTTCCTGTTGAATTAAAACTGGACGTCCCCGCCCAGCTTGTTTTTCAGAATCATTTCCGCCGGTGTGTAATACTTTTTCTCGGAATTGCACGGCTTGCACGCCACCACCACGTTGCCCTTGGTGCTTTTACCGCCCCGCGCCAAGGGCAGCAGGTGATCCATCGTCAGATCCTTTTTGGCGAACGTCTCCCCGCAATAATGGCACACGCCGCGATCGAGCTGGCTGTGCCACCAGGCGGTCTGGCGCAACGCCTTCGCCTTCTGCTTTTCGCGCTCGACCTGCTCCGGTTTCGGCGCCTCGCCCGGTGTGGTCTGTTTACTTCGCGATGTGCGCGGTCGTTTCATTTTCTTTGAGCAGTGAAAAAGGATTCAGGTTGCCGCGCACGGCGCGCACCGTGCCGGAAAAACTGGCTTTCGGAAACCAGTGCCGGTCGCCGACATCGAAGCCGAAACCCAGCGCCCCGGACAACCGCGACCGCCAGGTCCAGAAACAACTGCCGTAGCCGAACTCGAACACCGGGTCGATGTGCAGCACGTAGGTACGCCCGCGCGATTCGAAGGTGTGCGCGACCTCATACAGGCTCTGCATCTCCAACCGGTCCGGCAAACGCCAGTCGGCATGGCCGCCCAGTTGAGTGCGGTTGAGATGCTCGATGTACTCATTGGCATCGTACCAGGAGCAATAGTTGCCGGTCTCGGCGTAGTGGTAACTCTGCTGCCACATGAGCCCGGTGGCCGTGTCCGTGACCGTGCCGTTTTCGTTTTCGACAAACCGTTCCGTCATGAACCCACCCGATCCAGCACCGTCGCCCGGCGGAAGGTGTAGCCGCACTGCTCAATGTCATCCGGCTGCGACGGATATTTGAGGCAGAGCAGCGGCTTGTCCGGCGTGGCGTGCACCTGGCAGCGATTGTCTGCCGTCAGTTGGTCGCAGGGAATGGGGATGGCATAGAACAGGTAGTTGTTGTCCACATCCTCGCCCACCAGTTGAATGCCGCGGTATTTCAGATAGCGCTCCAATTCCTCGATCGTGCCGTGCTGGCGCAAGGTGATGTCGCGCACCACGGTGACGTTCACCGTTTTGCAACACTCACCGCACTGATGGCACTCGCCCTCTCTCACCCACATAAAACCTCACTGATAAAATCATGATGGTCGATACCGTTCCGCCGTCCTCAGGTTCACGACGGGCGTTTGCTTTTGGATTTCGGTCCGCTTTTGCCGAAATGTTCGACCGACACCGTGGTGTAAATGCCGCCGCGCACGTTGAACTCGCCGGACACCTGCATGTAACGGGGACGGCAGGCCTTCACCAGGTCGTCGAGGATCTGGTTGATCACCTTTTCGTGGAACGCCCCCTCGTCCCGGTACGACCACAGGTACAGTTTCAGCGACTTGAGCTCGATGCACAACTTATCCGGAATGTAAGTGAGCTCGATGGTGGCGAAATCCGGCTGGCCGGTTTTCGGACACAGGCAGGTGAACTCCGGGCATTCCATGTGGATCTCGTAATCCCGGTCCGGATTCGGGTTGGTGAACACTTCCAAGTCTTTAGATGATTGTTTTTTAGTCATTTAGGGGGGCTCAAAACTATTTTTAACTTTTTTTTACCAGACACCTTGCCTTTGCGGCAAGACGTATTATATAAGACCAACGTTGCTGGCACTCAACCTCAGGGAGTGCTAATCCACTCTTTCGACTCAGGCCGAAACCCATAATCGATTGCTTTATATAGAGTTTTTTGATTTTACCGCGTTTTTGAAAAAACGCCAATCCAACACGAATCCAATTTCATTGGATTTTCAAGTTTATCATTTTTTGGGAAGGAGCACAGGTATATGAACATTCGTCCATTGCAAGACCGAATTTTGGTGCAACCCATTCGGGAGAAAGAAGTCCGAAAAGGGGGAATCATCATTCCCGATTCCGCCAAGGATGCGCCCACCGAGGGTCGGGTGAAGGCCGTGGGTCCGGGCCGGATCGGTGAAGACGGTAAGCGGGTCAAACCCGATGTCAAAGTCGGCGACAAGGTGCTGTACAGCAAGTACGGCGGTACCGAGGTCAAGATCGATGCCGAAGATTTCCTGTTGATGCGGGAAGACGACATTCTGGGCGTGATCGACAGCAAGTAACCTTAATGACAATCCCCTATTTTCCGAGGAGACTTATATAACGATGGCAAAACAAATCATTTATGACGAAGAAGCACGACACAGAATTCTGTCCGGCGTCAACCAGCTCGCCGACACCGTAAAGCTGACCCTCGGCCCGAAAGGCCGCAACGTGATCATCGACAAGAAATTCGGCTCTCCGTTGATCACCAAAGACGGCGTGACCGTGGCCAAGGAAATCGAGCTGCAGAATCCGTTCGAAAACATGGGCGCGCAGATGGTCAATGAAGTCGCCAGCAAGACCAGCGACAACGCCGGTGACGGCACCACGACGGCAACCGTTCTGGCCCAGGCGATTTTCCGCGAAGGCATGAAGAACGTCACCGCCGGCGCCAACCCGATGGAAATCAAAAAAGGCATCGAGGATGCCGTGCTCGCCGTGGTCCCGGCGATCCAGAAGCTGGCCAAGCCGACCAAGGACAAGAAGGAAATCGCGCAGGTCGGCACCATCTCCTCCAACCACGACATCGCCATCGGCGAGATCATCTCCGAAGCGATGGACAAAGTGGGCAAAGACGGCGTCATCACCGTGGAAGAAGCGAAGAGCATGGAAACCGCTCTGGAAATCGTGGAAGGCATGCAGTTCGACCGCGGTTACCTGTCGCCCTACTTCGTGACCGATCCCGAACGCATGGAAGCGGTGATGGAAGACTGCTACCTGCTGCTGCACGAGAAAAAAATCTCCAGCATGAAAGACCTGCTGCCGGTCCTCGAAAAGGTGGCCAAGGGCGGTAAGCCGCTGGTTATCGTGGCGGAAGAAGTGGAAGGCGAAGCGCTGGCAACCCTGGTGGTCAACAAACTGCGCGGCACCCTGAACGTGTGCGCGGTCAAGGCACCGGGCTTCGGCGACCGCCGCAAGGACATGCTGAATGACATCGCCATTCTGACCGGTGGCCAGGTCATCACCGAAGACATCGGCGTGAAGCTGGAAAACATCACGCTCGACGATCTCGGCCACGCCAAGCGCGTCACCATCGACAAGGACAACACGGTGATCGTGGACGGCAAAGGCAAGCCGGCGGAAATCCAGTCCCGGGTCAAGCAGATCCGCGCCCAGATCGATGAAACCACCTCCGACTACGACCGCGAGAAGCTGCAGGAACGCCTCGCCAAGCTGGTTGGCGGTGTTGCCATCATCAAAGTCGGCGCCGCCACCGAGACCGAGATGAAGGAAAAGAAAGCCCGCGTGGAAGACGCTCTGCATGCAACCCGCGCAGCCGTTGAAGAGGGCATCGTGCCCGGCGGTGGCGTGGCCTATCTGCGCTGCCTCACTGCGCTCGACAAGCTGGACGGCACCCACGACTACAAACTGGGTGTGAAGATCATCCGGCGCGCGCTGGAAGAGCCGATTCGTCAGATCGCGGCCAACGCAGGCGAAGAAGGCACCGTCATCGTCGAAAAGGTGAAAACTCTGAAGGGCGCCAACGGTTTCGACGCCCGCACCGGTGAGTACGTCGATATGCTGAAGGAAGGCATCATCGATCCGGCGAAGGTCACCCGTACGGCACTGCAGAATGCGGCCAGCATCTCGGCCCTGCTGTTGACCACGGAAGCCATGATCACCGACCTGCCGGAAGAGAAGGACGAGCACAACCATGGTCCGGCCGGTGGTATGGGCGGCATGGGCGGCATGGGGGGTATGGGCGGCATGATGTAAGCCTTCCCCGCTTCCTCACTTCTCAGTGAAATGCGATCCCCGGTCCCTCGCGGACCGGGGATTTTTTTTGGCCCGTTTCAGCCAGGAAAAAAATGAGGACCCCGAACCTTCCGCTCATAAAATTCTTTGACTTCCCCAAGAAAATAAAATAGAATATTAAAAATCAATTACTTATGAGAGTCCGGCCTACGCCGGAACCCACTCGTCCCGCTGGAGAGGATACGGATTCCAGGTCCGTCCGGCCCGCTCAAACGGCCACCTTTCCCTCCCTGATCGTCCCGTTTCTATGGTAAGGTACCGCTCTGTTTTTTTACTGACCCGGCCGCACCCCTGCGGCGTTTCGATTTTCAGGCAGCCGTGACCCTTCACCGCAAGCAAACCACACGCCCCCGCAGATGCATTCGCGCCCGGCTGCGGCTGTTGTGCATCCTGATGGCCGGGGCCCTGCTGGTGCTGGCCGCACCGCGCAGCGCCCGCGCCGATTCCCCGCTGCACTTCGTGATCGAGAACCAGACATTCTTCTACAATCAGGAACACACCAACATCGACGTCATCAACGAAGGCTTCACCCTGATCGGCAACCAGACCAAGACCTACTTCCGCTACGCCATCGCGCCCCGCGTGGTGGTGGACGTGGGCACGTTTTTCGATTTTCCCTTCGGCGAGGACGACCGCATTTCGTCTGTCGATCCCATCGTCTCCCTGCATTGGGGGTTTGCGCCGGGCTGGCAGTTCACCGCCGGAACGATCGACCGGAACCATCCCTTGCACGACGCGTTGTTCAACGACAACCTGCGCTACATCGATCCCATCGAGCAGGGGTTGCAAATACGGGCCGACACCCGGCACCTGTTGCAGGACACCTGGCTGAGCTGGGAAGAACGCGAAACGCAGACGCAGCGCGAAAAGTTTTCCGTCGGCAACTACACGCAGTTGAAGGCGGCGGGATTCATGGTGGACGCGCAGTTGTACTGGGTGCATCTGGGTGGCCAGAAGAACAGCGGTCCCGGCGTGTGGAACAATTTCAGTTACGGCTTCGGCACCGGCTACACCTATCACCACAGTAAGGTGGCGCATCCGGGCAGTTTTTTCGACAACATCGGCTTCACCCTCCACTACCTGGTCAATCAGGACGATCCGCCGGGGCTGCCGCAGGTGGACGACGAAGGCGTGGCATTACGGGTGTTCACCACGGTGTGGGACACCTATGTGTATGGACTGTTCTGGGAAGGCGGCAGTCAGGATTTCAATTCGGCGCGGGGCGACTCCACCCAGCCCGGCGTGCCGCTGGCCAAGGGCGACCCGTTTTACAAGAGCGCGGACTTTCAGGAGGTGGGGGTCATCAAAACCTGGACGCTGGCGAACAATATTTTTCTCACCGCGGATTTCCGCGCCCAGCACATCCTCGACAAGTTCCAGCACATCGGCCACATCAACGTGACCTGGCGCGACAGCTTCGCCCTGTTCGAAGACTACTTCAGCAAAAAACAACCGGACCCCGCCCGGCCGCCGCAGACTTACTGGCCGCAACCGCGCTGACCGGTTTCCTCACCTTACGTTTTACCATCTTCAAAAATGGATGTCAGTTCCCGGGCAGGTCGGTGGCGAACACGAACTCACGGATGCCCACGCCGTTGGCGAGGCGGATCACTTCTCCACAGATTTTGAACGGAACCTGCTTGTCCGCCTGAATCTCCAGCACGGTGTCTTCTTTGTTCCCGATCACCTTTGCCAGCTCCGCGGCAAGCTCCCCCATCTCCATATTCCTGCCATTGAAGGTCAGTGCGCCATCGGGATACACCTTGAGCGGGAGGGTGTCCTTCTCGATTTTCCGGGCCGACTGCGACTCCGGCAGCTCCACCTCATTGCCGGCCTGCATGGCGGACGACGTCAGCATGAAAAAGATCAGCAGAAGAAACACGACGTTGATCATGGGCGCCATGTCGAGGCCGAAAGATTTGTCTTTGGGTTTGCGAATGGAGATCATGCGGCGCCCCTCACATCACAATCGAGTAATCACTCACGCCCGCCTGCCGGGTGATGTCCAGCACCTGCACGAACACTTCATAACGGACGTCCTGGTTCGATTCGATGACGACCTGTTTTTCATTGCGATTCTGCATGACCTGCTTGAGGTCGCCCAGCAGGGCATCCAGTGTCAGCATCTGTCCATTCAACTGAAGGGTGCCATCGGTTTGAATGGCAATGACGACCGGCTGCTGCGGGGGCTCTGCCGCCGCCGACTCCTTCGGCAGCAGCATGTCCATGCCCTGCCCCTGCACGGCAAAGGTCAGCATGAAAAAAATCAACAGCAGGAACACCACATCGATGAGTGGCGCCAGATCGACGCGCGACCGTTTCTTGTGGGCTCTCCGGATGTTCATGACGCGACCATGGTTTTCGCGGCGGACCGGCTTTCTTCTCTGGAATGCACGAAGTAATGCGCAAAGCGTTCCATGGCGAAACCCTTGCGTTCGATATTTTTATCGAAGTAATGCATCATGACCAGCACCGGGATGGCCACCGCCAGCCCCGCCGCCGTGGTGAGCAACGCTTCCCAGATGCCCCCGGCCAACAGGCTGGGGTTGACCTGTCCTTTGAACTCCGCGACCTGGTTGAACGCCTGCACCATGCCGATGACGGTGCCGAGCAGCCCCATGAGCGGCGAGATGGCGGCGATGACTTCCAGCCCCTTGATATGTTTTTCCAGATGCTGCATCTCCTCCTGCCCCACCATCGACAGGGTTTCCTCCAACTGCCATTTGGGAGCGTTCTGGTTCAAGACACCGGCCTCCAGGATGCGGCCGATCGGACCTTTGGAAGCGCGGCACAATTCCAGCGCCCGGGCGTTGTTCTTTTTGCGTAACGTTTCCTGCACCGCCTTGTACAGGGCTTCCGGGTTCTCTTTTATTTTTTTGAAATAAACCATTCGCTCAAGGATGATGGCCACGGCGATCACCGAGCAAAGCAGGATCGGGATCATGATCAACCCGCCCTTGGTGATCAGATCCATGGCCGATTGAAACACTGTCATGGTGTCGCTCCTGTTCTCCACAAAAAATTATTTTTCATGCCGTCACTCGATGAAAAATGAAACCGGCAACTTGAAGGACAACGAAGCATCGCCCAATCTGGCCGGAATGGCCTCGTAGGGACTGCCGTCGTGGATGGCCTTCATCGCGGCATTGTCGAGCACGTCGAAACCGGACGACTGCGCCACCGAAACGTGCACCAGGTTGCCGTCACGCGCCAGCTTGAACGCCACCACAGTGCGGCCTCCCATACCACGCTGGCGGGCGACATCCGGATACACCTGGTGGCTGGCGATCCGTCGCTGGATACCACGGACGAACAGTCCCAGAATCCGCCGCCGCTCCCCTTCGGACAATCCCCCATCGCCCCAGTTTTCCATTTGCACCGGCTGGGTGAACGACGGGGACACCGAAGCGGTCGCATGCTTTTCAAAATGAGACACCGGCTGTGCGCCGGTGACCGGCGCGGGATTTTCATTGGAAGCAAAAAGCGGCGGCGGCGCCACCGGTTGAATCGTTGCCTGCTTCACGTGCGTCGCCACCGGCGTCTGCATGACGGCGGCCTGCGAAGACGGCCTGGAATCCGTTACCGAAGCTTCAAGATGCACCGGATGGATGACCTGTCCCGTTTTCCGTTGCCGCGTGGTGCGGTCCATCAGCATCGCCTTCTGCGTGGCCACCGGCTGGCTTAATACCTGCGGTTGCACTTGCGGTTTCAACACCGGCGTTTGATGCACGACCTTTGCGGATACCGGTTGCGCCTTGGTGGATGCGGTCCATTGAGGCGGCGTGACCATCGGCTGGACCGGTTTCGCCTGCGTCTTCACCGGAGTGGGTGCCTGCTTCATGACCTGCGGTTCAAGTGCCTTGGGTTTGGGGCCGGCTTTTTTCTCTGGAGAAACCGGAACGGGCTGCTTCTCCTTAATCGTCATCCGTACCTTGTGCTTTTGCACCTCCGGTTCGGGGATCACTTTGTTGCTTTTCAACAACGGCAGTCCGGAGATCACCATCAGGTGAATGCCGAGCGAAACCGCGATGGCCAGAGGCCAGTTGATGCCGCTATCCGCTGTGTTGATGTGCGTGTGCATGCTTGCTCTCATCCCTAAGACTGAGGTTGAATGCGACCGCGGCACAGAATCACTTCCGCCCCCTGCTCGCCAAATTCCGTCCACGTGGCGTACACCCGTCCGCCGTTTCCCATAAACAGGTAGGGATACGCGACTCCGTTGCCCTTGGAGGGAAGGCCCTGCGGATCCGTAACGCTGCCATCTCCATGGGCCTGCACCACCCACGCCCGGGCAGGCGCCCAGCCACTTTTCAGTTGCGGGTCGCGGCCCTGAAAAATGACGTAGGCCGCATCCTTCGATTCCGCGATGTAAGGATGGGTTGGATCGAGCACGCCGCCTTGAATTTCTTTCACGTGTTTGAATGAACGTCCCTGGTCGTCGGACACCGCCAGCTTGATTACGGCGCGCCGGTCGATCGCCGTGTACCAGGTCACATAGAGCTTGCCGCCGATGTAACGCATGGACGGGCCCGCGTGCGGACAGCCGTCGATGACCCAGCCGGTTTGGGTCACGCGCACCGGTTCCGCCCAGGTCTGGCCGCCATCGCGCGAGGCGGCCACCACCACCACGCGTTCGTGGTTGTCATACACATGACGCCAGGCGATAAACACTTCTCCGGAGGAACCGAAGGTGATCGAGGGCCGGCAGCAGGGGCAGATGTCGCCCGCAATTTTTACGTTTTTGGAAAACGTCGTGCCGCGATCCTGCGATCGGGAAATATAAAGCGAAAAGGTGCCGGGTTTGTTGGTGGCCTTGTCGCGTCCATCCAGCCAGGCCACATAGACGGCGCCATCCGGCGCCACTTCCGTATCGAAGAACGATTGGAAGGCGTCGCCCTCGTCGTCGTTCACGCGCACGGACTCGGAAAAATTGCGTCCGAAATCCATGGACCGCGCAAAGCGGACATCCTGGTTGCCCTCCCAGGTCGCGTAAATTTCAATGCCCAGCCCGGTTTCCAGTTGCGGCCCGTTCTCGCCGTGGGAACTGACTTTCTCCGCTTCACCGTGCACGGCGTGACCGGGAGAAAACGAGTCGCCCATGTTGTGCGAATGCGAATACAGGATGCGGGTCTTACCTTTATCTTTTCCGGCATAAAGAAGTTTGATCGCCTCCGAGGCGCTGATGCTCAACTGCCCGCTGTTGCCCTGACCGATGGCTTTGGGCGCCGGTTCCCATTCAATCGAAGGCCCGGCGGAAGACACCGTTTCCGCCTGCGCCATGTGGCCGTCCAGCGCTCCGCCGCCCGGCCCGGTCAGCACCGCAAGCAGAAACAACAGGAAAATGGATGGTCGTTTTATTCTGCAAAACATTAGGGAAACCTCTCAAAGATCTTGAACGGATCAAAACTCTTTATGAGAATCTACAGAAACCCCGGCGGATGAGGGACCTGCCGCACGGAAGCAACCGATGATTCGTTGAAAAAATTTGAAAATCGGAATCGTCGGACGACGACGTCGAATCGCTTAAGAGAGGTACCGGTGCGATGCCTGAATGGATATCATGGCGCTATTGTTTGCTGCACCGGGTACACAGCCGCCCGTTAAGGGCCAGCGATCGGGTTCAGAGGAACCGGGGAGGATGCTTTAAAGGAAAAGAGAGGGAAACCGTCTGAAAAGAGGAGCCACCGATCCCAGTTGAGACCGGGTCGTAAGCGGCGCTGCCGGGAGGCGTGGCCGGGAGAAAAACCAGGCTGCCGGAACCCACTCCGGCGGAAACCGGAACCGGTTTTTGGTGACAGGGCACACGGATTTCCAACTCCCCGCTGCCGCGTTTCTGGTAATGCGGGCAGGGTTTATGGATATCGTGGCCCATCAGGGCGCAGTGCAGGGCATGCCCCCCGTCCTTCTTCATGAAAGGCGAGCTTTTCATGGTGTGGTCATGCGGCGACGCCTGGGCAAACGATGCCCCTGCACACACCAAAAGGAATAAACCTGTGCTGATCCACCTTTTCAGTTTCATAGCGCGATTGTATCCAATATGAAACCCGGAAATCAAGTCGAATCCCCGAGCTGTGTGTTTCATATTTCCCCTAAAAACATTAAAATGAAAGGGCAACGCCATCCACCCTATCCGACAACAGGAGCGCGCACTCTATGAGAATTCTGGGCATGATCATGGCTGGAGGCGAGGGCAGCCGTTTGTATCCCTTGACGGCGGAGCGGGCCAAGCCCGCCGTCCCGTTCGGCGGCAAATACCGCCTGATCGACATCGTCCTCAGCAATTTCATCAACTCGCGCATTTATGCGATCTACGTCCTGACCCAGTTCAAGAGCCAGTCGCTGACCGAACACCTGCAGGAAGGGTGGCGGTTCAGCTCGATCCTGCCCGATCATTTCATCCTGCCCGTCCCGGCGCAAAAGCGCACGGGCGAAAGCTGGTACCGCGGCACCGCCGACGCCATTTACCAGAACATCAACCTGGTTCAGGACCGGGACTTCGACCTCGTCGCCATCTTCGGGGCGGACCATATTTACCGCATGGACATCCAGCATATGGCGCAGTTCCACAACGACAAGGAGGCGGACGTCACCATCTCCGCCATCCCGGTGCCTTTGGATCAGGCGCACCAGTTCGGCGTGATCCAGGTGGACGAACACAGCCGTGTTATCGGTTTTCAGGAGAAACCCAAAAACCCCACCCCCATTCCGGACCGGCCCGGCCTGGCTTATGTCTCCATGGGCAACTACCTGTTCAACGCCAAGTTCCTGACCGAAGTGTTGTTCGTCGATGCCGACAAGTCCGAGTCCTCTCACGACTTCGGCAAAGATATCCTGCCCTCCGTATTCGGCAACCATTCCGTTTACGCGTACGACTTCGCCACCAACCGCGTGCCGGACATCACGGAGGAAGAGATCGGCTACTGGCGCGACGTCGGCACCATCGGCAGTTACTGGGAAGCGAACATGGACCTGCGCAACATCAAACCGATTTTCAACCTGTACAACCGCAAGTGGTCGATCAAAACCACCTCGTTCAGCCTGCCGCCGGCCAAGTTTGTCTTCAATATGGAGGGGCGGCGCGGCCAGGCGGTCAATAGCCTGGTGTCGGAGGGCAGCATCATCAGCGGCGGGGTGGTGCAGGACAGCGTGCTGGGGCGCAGCGTCATGGTGGAAGGCGGTTCCGCCGTCATCAACTCCATCCTGCTCGACCGGGTGCACATCGGCCCCGACTGCACGATCAACATGGCCATCATCGACAAGGACGTGTACGTGCCGCGCGGCACCGTGATCGGCTACGATCCCGCCGAGGATCAAAAACGGTTCCATGTGGATCAGGAATCCAATATCATCGTAATACCCAAGGGATACCAGTTTCCCAAAACCGCATAAGGATCACTTCGAAAGCGGGCACCCCATGATTCATGTCAAAACCGGGCTGGACCGGTTGCTGGCGGATCCATTTCATTACCTGAAGGGCAAGCGATTGGGGCTGGTCGCCAACCACACGTCCGTCGCCGCCGACGGGCGTTACAGCTGGCTGCATTTTCAGGAGCATGCGGACGTCGAACTGACGACGCTGCTGGCGCCGGAACACGGATTGTACGGCGTGGCCCAGGACATGGAAGCGGTGAACCAGGCTCTCGAACCGGCTACCGGCCTGACCACACACAGCCTCTACGGCAAGGACGCGCAGTCGCTGAAACCCGATGCCGCCCTGCTTGCCGGCCTCGACACCGTGGTGTTCGACATCCAGGACATTGGCTCGCGATACTACACCTTCATCTACACCATGGCGTTCTGTATGGAGGCCTGCAAGGAAGCCGGGGTGCGCATGCTGGTGTGCGACCGGCCCAACCCCATCAACGGCAGACAGGTCGAAGGCAACCGGGTCGGGGACGACTGCCGCTCCTTCGTCGGGGAGTATCCGATCCTGAACCGCCACGGCATGACCGCAGGCGAACTGGCCTGCCTGTTCAACGAACAGTTCGGCATCGGCTGCGACCTCGGTGTGATCCACATGGAGGGCTGGCAGCGCGACATGTGGTATGACCAGACGGGACTGACATGGATCGCGCCGTCGCCGAACATGCCGACCCTGTCCACCGCCACCGTGTATCCCGGCATGTGTTTGTTGGAGGCGACGCAACTGTCGGAAGGACGCGGCACCACGCAGCCGTTCGAGCAATGCGGCGCGCCGGAACTCGACGCCCACAAGCTGGCCTCCCTGTTGAACAAAAAAAACCTGCCCGGTGTGCAGTTTCGTCCGCAATACTTCAAACCCGGTTTTCAGAAACACGCGGGACGGATCTGCGCGGGGGTGTTCCTGCATGTCACCAACCGGCAGGCCTTCAAACCGCTCATCACCGGCATCGCCGTGTTGCGCGCCACCTCGCAATGGTTTCCCGACGTGTTCGCATGGCGCACGCAGGCTTATGAATTCGTCCGCGATATCCCGGCCATCGACCTGTTGTACGGCAACGCCGAGTTGCGCGAACGCCTGCTCTCCGCCGACCTGTCTCTGCTCGACATCGAGCAGTCGTGGGAACCGGATACGCAGGATTTCCTGCCGCTACGCCATGACTACCTCATGTACTGACGCCCGTCAGCTCTGATTGAGATAATTCTTCAGCCGCGACACTTTATAACGGAAGGTGGAACGCGACAGGCCCAGGAGGTTGGCCGCGCGCGACTTGTTGGCCTCGCACTGCTTCAACGCCTGCCGGATGATGCGGCTCTCAAACTGGTCCACGGTGCGCTCCAGCGAAAACCCGGCGGGAATGCGGTCGTTGCTGTCGTGGCCCGAATTCGTGTGGAGCTTCATCGTTTCCACCACGTAACGCGGCAGGTCATCCACCTGGATGGCCTCTCCCTTCGACAGAATCATGAGCCGCTCCATCACGTTCTGCAATTCGCGCACGTTGCCCGGCCAGTCGTAATTTTTCAAAATCTCCATCGCCGCCGGGGCGATGCCCTGAATGCGCTTGGCCATCTGGTGGTTGAATTTCGTCAACAGGTGTTCGATGAGCGGCTCCAGGTCTTCCGGACGTTCGCGCAACGGCGGGATCGCAATCGGATACACAAACAGCCGGTAAAACAGATCCTCACGAAACAGGCCTTTCTTCACCAAGGGTTCCAGATCCTTGTTGCTGGCGGCGACGATGCGGATGTCCGCCTGCTGCGGTTTGACCGAGCCCAAAGGCTCGAACTCGCGCTCCTGAATCACGCGCAGGATTTTCGCCTGCGTCGCCGGGGTCATCTCCGTCACCTCATCCAGAAACAGCGTGCCGCCCGAGGCTATCTGGATTTTGCCGGGCTTGCTTTTTTCCGCACCGGTGAACGCGCCCTTTTCGTAACCGAACAGTTCACTTTCGATCAGGGTTTCGGGAAACGCCGAGCAGTTGAGCGCGACAAAGGGTTTGCCCGCGCGGTGGCTGTTGTAATGGATCGCCTTCGCCACCAGTTCCTTGCCCGTGCCGCTTTCACCGACCAGCATCACCGTCGTGTTTTCCTGCGCCACTTCCGCGGCCAGCTTCAGCACCTGCATGATCGGCCCGGACCGGCCGACGATGCTGGAAAAATCGTACTGCGATCCCAACTCTCCGCGCATCTTGCCGATTTCCTGTTGCAGGCGTTCTTTCTCCTGCTCCATGACCTTCAACTCGGTGATGTCCTTGATGACGCCCATCACATAGGCGATCTCATTTTTCTGCTCGTCAAAGATCGGAGTGTAAATGGTCTCGACCCAAACCTGCTTACCGCTTTTATGCGGCAGGATCATGCGTTCCTTTTTCGCGCCCAGTTCGCCGTACGTGACCCGGCCGCCGGACCGCGCCGCTTCGTTCCAACTCTTTTCAAAATCCGAAAGCTTCCAGCAGGCCTTGTCGATCACATCTTCGCGGGAGACGTTGTACAGCTCCTCACAAGCATGGTTGAACAAAACCAGCCGATGATCGCGGGCGACGATGAAAATGCCATCCCGCGCTGAATCGAGGACCTGGTTCAAATTGAAATTCATATACGATCACCTTTTAAAACAGGGAGGCACTCCCCGGTGCCTTTTATTAGATACATAAAATCAATATATGTACCGTAAAGGCTTCCGGCCAATTTTCGTCAGGGCGGCTGAATCCCGCCATCAAAAATCCTTTTAAAATCAATTGATTGCAAAAGTACCACCCAAATCGGGCAAATTTCGGCCGGGGTCCGCCTCCCCTCATCTAACTACCCAAATTACAAAAGGAATCAAATCAGGGAGTTACAGGAGCACGCCGGTTTGGCATCCAAATTGTATTACTTAGGGCAAAGAGGATTTCCCCCCAGTGGGGGACTAGCCTGCCTGAATAGCAACATCACAATTAAATTATGAGGATGGAGGTACTTCCATGAGAAACATGAAAGCAGTTTTGGCATTTGCATTGATCGGTTCGATGGCATTGGGTGCCAATTCTGCCGTGGCGGAAGAGATGACGGTGGAACCTTGGTTCGTAGAGGGCTACAACAAGGCCGAAATGGTTTTGGAGCCGGGCACCACAGGTTACTGCAACAAGGATTTCACGGTTCACAACATGAGCCCGAGTGAAGAGGCGACCGTTGAGATCATCCGGGGCAATGGCGACAATTACGACTGGGATCAGATTCAGCCCAATCAGTCCTTGGGTTACAAAAAGGACGCCACATCTGTATTTTCTGGAGACGCTGGAGCCCGCCAGCATATCGATGAAACCCGCATCGTCAACGGGACCATGGGCGGTGCAAACTTGAAAGTGCTTTGCAAGTAAGTCAACACCATTTGGCTTGTTTGGCCTTGTCACTTTTTGAACCTGGCTTGAACATTGAGTCAATCTTTGAATATAGAATTGGAGGTTATTCATGAGAGCGACGAAAACTCTTTTTGCCTGTGTCACGATTTGTTCCATGATGGCGTTCGGTGCCACCACGGCTCTGGGCGCAGGAGAGAAGACCGTCGAGCCCTGGTTTGTGGAAGGCTTTAACAACGAGGAAATGATCCTGGAACCGGGCACCACTGCATTTTGCAACAAGGACATCACCGTTCAGAATTTGAGCGAGGATGAAGTGGCCCGTGTCCGGATCGCCCGGGGTAATGGCGACAACTACGATTGGGACAAGTTGGAACCCAATGAGACACTCGGTTACAAAAAAGGCGGTGTCTCGATATTTGCCATCGCCCCGGGTAAACGGGGACCGAACAGCGGCCCTCTTTTTGACGAGGCCCGTATCGTAAACGCCACGATGGGCCACGCCAAACTGAAGATCCTTTGCAAATAAGTTGATTCAGTTTGGCCGGGTCTGCTTTCCGATCAGTAAGGCTTAAAACCGAACGCCTGAACTTTCCCCAACCGGGAAGCGGACCCCAATAGGGAAGTATGGTCGGAAAAACGGCCGGGAGAAATTCTCCCGGCCGTTTTTTTTGTTCAGTGAGCGTGTTCCGGATCAGTGAGCCACCGGGGTCACGGCGGGCGGCGTGAGGATGGGCGGGCGCACCCGCATCTTTTTCGCGCTTTGCAGTTCCACCTCGCTCAACAGCACACTGGGGGCGATGCTGGTGACGGGGATCGATCCCGATTCGGCATGGCAGAAACCATTGATCACTTCGCGGTTTTCGCCGGTGACCATGACTTTTCCGATCATCGACAGCGGTGTGCCGACAAAATCGACGCCCCGCACCATCTCCTCGCGGCCATCGGGAAACACTTTGTAAAGGTACAACGGTTCGCCTTTGAACACCTGGAAGCGGCCCTGCTCGGTCTGCGTTTCACCGCCGATGATTTTTTTGACGAACAGGCCGTACGGCTTGCCCTGGCGCACCACTTCCTCAATGAGTTTGCGCTTCAGCGTCGCCGCGTCCACCTGCGATTTGGATGTGATGATGAAATTGCTCATGCGCGACATGGGGGAATGGATGCCATCGCCGCGGGCATGACCGTTGGTGCGGCTGAATCCTAGCACCGGCATGCGCGTCAGCAGGAAGTTTTGCAGGGTGCCGTCTTCCACCAGCACCACCTCCTCACTTTCCTGTCCCTCATCATCAAACCGGTAATGGCCCAGCAGCGGCGTGCCCTCGAACCGGTTGAGTTCCGGATTGTCCGTCACCGTCAGGAATTCCGGCAGGATGGGCCGTCCGATTTTCTTGAGGAAGGTTTTGCCATCGCCGTCTTCACGCAGGCGGTCGCCTTCCAGGCGGTGGCCGATGGCCTCATGAAACAAGACCGCCGTCGCATCCGGACTGAAAATGGCCGGACCGATGTACGGGTCCATGCGTGGTGCCTGTTTCAATTTTTGCAGCGAAGCGATGAGGCGATCGGTGCGTTCCAGCAATTCCTGCTCGGTGGGGAACGCGTCGCCCTCGTGCAGGTAAATCGACTCCTCGTCGTGCAACCGGTCGCCTTCCGGAGAGCGCACCCAGCCTTCGATGGCCACCCCGTAGTACAGCTTGCCTTCGCGAATCTTGTTGCCCTCTGAATCGTAGTAGTAACGCAGCGTGCGATTGGCATAAATCTGGACCTTGGATTTTTCAATATCCGGGGCGTGCTGGAAGCGGGCGGAAACCGTTTTGGCGAGACCTTCCCAGTCCTGCATGCGAGGCGCCCACCGGGGGATTTCCCCAAAGCGTACCTGCGGCGTCTTGCCGACTGAAAAGTCCGCCAGATCATGGCTTTCCACACCGCTGATGAAGCGGCCTTTTTTCTTCAGGAAATTGACGATCGCCTGTTTGTAACGCAGATCCGTTTCATACCACAACGCCCGCTTGAGGGCATCGGGCTGGTTGTCCAGCGGGATCAACGATTCGGTGACGTACTTGTGGCTTTGCGGATGCGAACTGTCGAACTCCGGCTTGCCCACTTTCACATCCACAAACAGAGTCTGCTTTTGTTTGATGTCGGACGACAACAGCGCCCCGAATGTGGCCACCACCTCGGCGCGGTCGTGATGCCGCACCTGGTAATTGATAAAGTAAGGCGGACCGAAGGTATCGATCTTCAATTCTTTCAGGGACCGGGCCATTTCTTCTTCCATGGCCCGGAAAATCATCTTTCCCTCTTCTTCCGATTCGGCGGCCGCAGCAGGCACCGCCAGTGCCCATCCAACCAGCAGCAGAATCCAAAAGCAATGTCGTTTCAAGAGACCTCCCCAACCAAAATAGTTGCAACTCGTATTGCAGATACAAGGTTTTATCAAACTAGCCCTCGATTTTACCGCTGCCCTGCAACCAATCCCAAAAACTATCATCTAAATTAGGCCGGGAAAGCCCTCTTTTGACAGTGCTTTTCTCAGGGCACTTAATTATCGCCTTTATTTTCAATAGATTAAAATACGCCTGCAGGAATTCTCAGTACAAAATATTCATTATCCGGCGCGTCTATTGACAAAAGTGATGGCGGGACCTATATTTCCATTTTGTTTGAAAAGGGTTATGGGACTAAAAGACAAGCTCCTTCAGGACCTCAAAGAGGCCCAAAAATTGAGAAATTCCCTCAAGGTCGAGACCTTGCGCCTGGTTTCTTCTGAAATCAAAAACAAGGAGATCGATCTCCGCAGAGAGCTTGAGGACGAAGAAATCACCGCCCTCTTGTCCACCCAGATAAAAAAAAGAAAAGAAGCCGCGGTCCTTTACGAAAAAGGCAATCGTGCCGATCTGAAAGAAAAAGAAGAACAGGAAATGGCCATTCTGACCGGTTATCTGCCGGAACAGGTTGGAGAAGAGGCGTTGCGCCAACGCATTCAGCAGGTGATCGCGGAAACCGGCGCACAGCATCCCAAAGACATGGGCAAGGTCATGAAGGTGGTCGCCCCTGAGTTCCGCGGCCGGGCCGACGGAGAGCAGATCAAATCGCTTGTCACTGAAATGCTGGCTTCGTGAATCTACCGGGATTCCAGGCCGGTCCCACGCACAACCCATTGGCAATGGAGCCCCGCAACCGGCGGTTCTCATCCATCAATCCGCGGCGAGTCGGTTCTTAAACCTTGAAACAGCATATCCCGGAAGAGATCATTGAAGACGTACGCCGTCGCGCCGACATCATCGATGTCGTTTCCGATGCCGTCCATCTGAAAAAGAGCGGCAAGAACTACAAAGGCCTGTGTCCGTTCCATCAGGAGAAGACGCCTTCGTTCACCGCCAGTCCGGATAAGCAGATCTACCACTGCTTCGGCTGCGGCGCCGGTGGCAACGTGTTCAAGTTCCTCATGGAAACGGAAGACCTGAGCTTTATCGAGGCGGTCAAAAAGCTGGCCAACCGTTACCAGGTGCCGCTGCCGGAATCGGCGCTGCGTTCCTCCGGCGTGCCTTCCGAACGCGAAACCCTGTTTCATCTCAATACCCTCGCTACCGAATACTTTGCCCAGCACCTGACTCATCCGCAAAGCGGCAGGCAGGCCCGGCAGTACCTGCAATCGCGCGGGTTCGACGATGCGGTCATCACCGCCTACCAGTTGGGCTGGGCGCCGGACGAATGGCGCGGGCTGTTGACGCATTTCGAAAAAAAGACGAAGTGCACGCCGCAACAATTGGAAAAGTACGGCCTCATCATCCGCAACCAGGAAAAGAATGTGGTGTACGACCGCTTTCGCGGCCGCCTCATTTTTCCCATCCGCGACACGCACGGCCAGGTGATCGGTTTCGGCGGGCGCGTGCTGGGCGACGGCGAACCCAAATACCTGAACAGTTCAGAAACGGCGGCGTACAAAAAAGGCAATCACCTGTTCGGCCTCAACCTGGCGCGCACGGCCATCCGCCAGCACGACCGCGTGCTGATCGTGGAAGGTTATTTCGACCAGATCCGCGCCTGGCAGGCAGGCATGCAGAACACCGTCGCCACCTGCGGCACGGCGTTGACGCCGCAGCAGGCATCGCTCCTGAAACAGTACACCCAGAACGTCGTGCTCGTGTTCGATGCCGACAACGCCGGTCTGGCTGCGGCCGCGCGCGGCTTCGAGGTGCTCAAGGAACAGGGGCTGAACGTGTTCATGGTGGCCCTGCCGGAAGGTGAAGACCCGGATTCGCTGATCCAGAAACAGGGCGCCGGGGCCTTGCGGGCACGGGTCGAACAGGCAGCGCCCTACATCCACTTCGTGGTGCAACGCACCCTGCAGGAATCGCCGCCCAGAACGCCGCAGGACAAGCTGGAATTGATCAACCGCCTGCTGCCGCTGTTGACCAAAGTCTCCAACGCCGTGGAACGCAGCGAATACGTCCGCTACATCGCCGAAACCGTGGGCGTCGAGGATCGGGCCCTGCTGGACGAGTTGAGGAAAGCGCTGGCTGAGAACAAGCCACGGCTGTCGCCCCCGGTGCGGGAAAAACCGGCCACACACAGCCCGGAATGGTACCTGGTCCATATTCTGCTGGCAGACGCTGACGCGGCGGTGGAAATCCGCCGCCAGATCGAACCTGAGGCCTTCCAACGTCCGGAGTGCCAGAAGACCGCCCGTTTTCTCTACGCATTGATCGACGCCGGACAGCCGTTGGAGGTCCACCGCCTGCTGGATCACGTCGAGGACGCAGACGTCAAATCGGTGCTCACCCGTGTTTGTCTCGCACCGATGGACTTCGACAACCTGAAACGGGCCCTCAACGACTGCATTCTGGAGATCCGCAAACGGTCTATCCAGGAGCAGATCAACGATTTGAGACGCCAGCGCAACGCGGCGGAACAGGCGGGAGAAACCGGCCGTTCCCGGGAATTGCACGACCGGGTGAGGAAAATGCAATTCTCCCTGATACCGGATTGAATATTTTGCATCCTATTTATTAGAAACCGTTGAATTTCATATAACAGGAGAGTGGGATCACATGTCCAATGCTGACAAAACCGCAGATGTTTCGGAAATCAACCAGCTCATCTCGCTGGGAAAGGAAAAGGGCTATCTCACCTATGAAGAGGTGAATGACGTGCTGCCGTCACATCTCGTCGCACCCGACCAGATCGACGATCTGATGCATTTGTTCGGAGAGAATGAAATCGACATCGTCGATTCCGCTTTGAAGGAAGACAAACCCAGCGACGACGATGAGGACGCCGAAAAGGAAGATGCCGCGGTGGAAGAGAACATCCCCGAAGCCAAGGCCGAGACCGTGAGCATCGACGATCCCGTCCGCATGTACCTGCGCGAGATGGGCACCATTTCACTGCTCACCCGCGAAGGCGAAGTCGAAATCGCCAAGCGCATCGAGGACGGCCAGAACGAAGTGCTCTCCGCTGTCGCCAACTGTTCCGTCACTATTTACGAAGTGGTCTGCCTGGGTGAATCGGTCAAGGAAGGCCTGATCAACGTGTTCGACGTCATCAACCAGGGCGATCCCGACGAGAAAAAAGAAATCGACGAGAAGGAAGAAGCCAAGCGCCTGCTGAAAGCCATCCGCAATCTGCTGACACAGGAGAAAAAAGTGTTCCGCCTGCGCGAGCGCAGTCAGACCAAACTGTCCGAAAAGGTGCAGGAAAAAGTGGACAAGGAACTGTCCGAGCAGCAGAAGAAACTGGAGGACATGGTGCTGGACCTCAACCTGAGCAGCGAGGTCATGGACGGCATCATCGAAAGAATTTACGAGATCGCCGCCCGCTTCCGCGAAGCCGGCAAGCAGGAACGCATGATCGAAAAAGAGATCGGCGTGTCGCTCGCCGAGGTCAAGAAACTGGCCAAGAACTGGGCCAAGCAGAAGAGCGTCAAGCTGCCTTCCAATAAAGTCATCACGCGGGCCCAGTACGACAAGCACATGAAAGTCGCGCAGGGCTGCCGCCGCAAGATCAAGAAAATCGAGAAAGAAACCAACACCGCCAAGGACCAGTTGCTGGCCACCGTGCGCACCATCGCCCGCGGCCGGGTGAAGGACAAGACCGCCAAGCGCGAACTGGCCGAGGCCAACCTGCGGCTGGTCGTCAGCATCGCCAAAAAATACACCAACCGCGGCCTGCAATTTCTCGACCTCATCCAGGAGGGCAACATCGGCCTGATGAAAGCCGTCGATAAGTTCGAGTACCGCCGCGGTTACAAGTTCAGCACCTACGCCACGTGGTGGATCCGCCAGGCCATCACCCGCGCCATCGCCGACCAGGCCCGCACCATCCGCATCCCGGTGCACATGATCGAGACCATCAACAAACTCATCCGCGTCTCCCGCCACCTGGTGCAGGAGCTCGGACGCGAACCGACGCCGGAAGAGATCGCCGAAAAGATGAGCCTGCCGGTGGACAAGGTGCGCAAGGTGCTCAAGATCGCCAAGGAGCCGATTTCGTTGGAAACGCCGATCGGCGAGGAAGAGAACAGCCACCTGGGCGATTTCATCGAAGACAAGAAAGTGCTCTCGCCCATCGACTCGGTGGTCAAAAAGAACCTGAAGGAACAGACATTGAAGGTGCTGGGCACGCTGGCCAGCCGCGAGGAAAAAGTGCTGCGCAAACGCTTCGGCATCGGCCTCGACTCCGAGCACACGCTGGAAGAAGTGGGCCAGGATTTCGCCGTCACGCGCGAGCGCATCCGGCAGATCGAGGCCAAGGCGCTGCGCAAACTGCGGCACCCCAGCCGGTCCAAGAAACTGCGCAGTTTCATAGAGGGCTGACCGCTTTCGGGCCCATAGCTCAGCTGGTCAGAGCCCCCGGCTCATAACCGGATGGTCCCAGGTTCGAATCCTGGTGGGCCCACCACATACGCTACAGATTTATATTAAGGAAGAAGGCCCGGGCGCCCCGCGCTCCCGGGCCTTCTGTATTTCGGTTCCACCCTCCACCCATTCTTCATAACCCGATAAAAACCAAAGCCTTCCCTTCCTATGCCTTCACCTTGGTTTTTACCCGTACAAAAGCATTTCAAATTTGGCATATTGAATTTTCAGGAAAACCTGCTAGGGTTATGGGGTTTTTTCAAGGATAAATCAGGAAATGCCAATCCACGGCTCGTTTTTGGAAAAGCGAACAGTCCATTAAAAAGGGAGGGGAACCGTGAAACGAATCCATACCATATTAATTCCATTTTTTGTGTTGATGGTTTCTACCCCCGCCGTCCAGGCAAAAGATAAAGTCACCGGTCCCTATATCTCACTCAATGGCGGGTTTTCATTTTTATCGGATTCCGATGTCTCCTTCAACGACGTTACTTTTTCCACAATCAGTTTCGATCCCGGCTTTAGCGGAGGTGGCGCTTTTGGCTACGATTTTGACGATGTCCGAACTGAAATCGAAGTTATGTATCGCCGCTGGGACATGGACACGTTTACGGTCCCAGGGACTATCGGAGGTACAACTATTACCGGGTGTCCCTGCTCCGCATCAGTAGAGGGAGATGTCTCATCGCTCAGCTTTATGCTAAATGGATATTCGATTCCACCTTGGTTGCCTGACCCATGGGAGTTGTATTTGGGAGGGGGCTTGGGGATGGCCAATGTCGATGCTGAAATTAATGTATTGGGAGATGACAGCGACACGGTTTTTGCCTATCAATTCATGATAGGCCTCGGTTATGACATCACTACCAAAACGGCATTGACGATTGGCTATCGCTTTTTTGATGCTGTGGAGCCGGAGTTTCAGGTGTCCGGGGTCCCTATAGAGGCTAAACTTCAGAGTCACGATTTTAATTTAGGCCTTCGATTCACTTTTTAAAAACCCTGACTAGCACTCACCTCACTTATAGAGCATCAAAAAAGGCCTGAGCGCTCCCCGCTCTCAGGCCTTTTTTCGTGGCTTTGGCTCCCCGCCCGCCCCCTCCCCTCCTCTTTTTCGCGCCCAAACGAAAATCTCACAATCCCCACATAAAACCCTGTCACAGGTGCGCGAAATTAAGGTCCATGAAACGGACCCTGAACCAATTCCTGCTGATGGCGGCCTTGCTGATGCAATCCGCCTGTGCGGCGCAGATGGCGCAGTTGCCCTGCGGACCCGATACCTGCGCCGGACAAAACCGCTGGCAGGAGAGCATCGACCAGATCGCCGCGAAAAACTTTCCCGGCGAAGAGTTTGAAGGCGTGGTCTATAAAGACCGGCTGTCCAACGCGTGGACCACCTTCGATCACCGCGTGCACATCACGGAAGACCTGTTGCATGGCTTGAGCCGGGTGGGTGAGACGTATCTGTTGAGTGTCGCCGCGCACGAGATGGCGCATATCGAGGCCGACCACTTTCTAAAGAAAGCGACTCAAACCTACGTGCAGTGGTTCAAGTCGCTGTTCGATCACGACAAATACAAAAACAGCGCGCGTCAGGTGCCCGGAGCCATGGACCCGGAAATCGCCGCGATGAGCCGAGAACACGAATTCGAAGCCGACCGTCTGGCCGTGCGTTACCTGCATAAACTGGGGCTCGGCCAGGCCGAGTATGTGGATTTTTTAAAGTGGATGCAGGCGCACCTCAACGACGCGCCGGAGACGGAATCCGCCAGCCACCCGTCGTTCGCCGAGCGCATCGCGCGCATCGGGGCCATGACCGAAAGTCCGCAAATCAAGGAAAAGGAAGGTGCGTGACGGAAGCCGTCTGTGACGGAAGCCGTCTGTGACGGGAGCTGTCACGGACGGAAGGCGTCACGGCAAACAGGCCGTGAAAACAAAAGAGGCCGGCGGGGGAACCGCAGACCTCTGTTGCCGATGATTCGATCCACGTGAACCCGCAAGGCTCACGCGGCCCGTTCAATCCATCCTGCTTTCTTTGAAATCATGTTCAGGGTGCTTGTAAAGATTTTTGTCTCCGTTGTTGGAATCCGCGGACTGCGAGGGAGCCACCTGGCTGGGGGCGATACCGGAACAACCCACTCCCATCACGAAAACAAACAGCACGCACAACACCCACCCGCTCCATCGTTTAGACATCTGACGCCTCCGCCCGGTCGGGGCAAATACGGGGTTGATGAAACTTGATAACTTTAATATTAAGACCTTTTCACTGCGCCGCAACAGGCAAATGAGAGTGCGAAACGGAACGTTCGAACAGAGGCGAAGTTTTATAGCCCGACCCTATAAAATTCCACGCCGCACCATTTAACTTTCCGGGCAACGCAACGCCAACGGCAATATCTACAGGGATCCATACAACCCGGTAGATAGCTTCCGGAAACCACCAAGTCAACGCATGGGATTTAAAGACGCGTTCAACCGCATTCGCCTCGAAACGGATTTGCAAACGCAGGAGCAGCTGGCGCGGTTTCTTGGCATTCGGCAAAGTTCCGTATCCGGTGCGAAAAAGCGGAGCCGCTTTCCCTCGGCGTGGGCCGAAAAAATCGGCCGCCATTACAACCTGCGCTACGAATGGATCATGCAAGGTCAGGAACCCAAGCGCCTGACTCCCGGCATGAACCCGGACGAGACCCGGGAACTGCTGGACCGCTTCTGGTTCGTACTGCTGCACGCCTCGGAATCCGACCGCTCCCGGGTGCGGAGCGTCATCGACCGCGTGTACCACGAGACCCGGCAGGAACGCTGACGGGACTGCGCCCAGGGGAGTGGGAATCGTTTTGGAATGCAAAGAGGCCCACGTTCACCCCCTTCCCCGCCTTCAGGTCACCCCCCGGCACCGCCCCATTTTCAGCCTTATAACGCCCCTTCAAAAATTTTTTCACCCCCCAACTTGACACCCTCGCGCGGCATTTTATTTATTCAATAGAACCATGGGACGATCGATTCGGTACCGAATCCTCCATTTGAACCTTTAACGCAACGTATCAACCCGTATCCTTTGGAGGATAACCATGAATAAAGTGATTCACTACGACCCGAAAGCCTATATGGACAAGTTTTTCGATGACGCCGACCTGTTCGGCCGCATGACGCCGTGGACTCCCTTCTGGGAGCCGGTCTCGAAAAGACAGGAGTCCGTGCGCTGTAATATCGAGGAAACAGAAGACCGCTACATCCTGAGCGCCGCGGTTCCGGGCATGAAACAGGATGACATCGATATCGGTATCCATGACGGTCGCCTGACCCTCAAGGGACACCACAAAGAAGAAAACAAGAAAGAAGGCGAAACTTATCACCTGCGGGAGTTCAGCGACACCCGATTCGAACGCTCGTTCACCCTGGGTGACGGCATCGATCCGGAAAACGTCGAAGCCACTCTGGACAACGGCGTGTTGACCGTCGTTCTTCCGAAAAAGGAAGAAATGAAACCGAGATCGGTTCAAGTCAAAGTCAAGAACGCGTAACCTCCCGACGCCAAGCCCGCGTTTCTCCGGAAACGCGGGCTTTTTTTTCGCCGGTTTTCTTCATATAATGTGGGCATCGGCAGGGGGTTTTGGGGACCCGCTAATCCGACGCATCGTCAACCCATCCTCAATACGATTGGAAGGAACCGAATGAAATCTCTGGCATCGATCAATGCTAAAGATATCGAAACCATCAAGATGGCCCTGAACGACGCCATTTCCGATATCAACATGGAATTGAAAAACAGCCTGCCCGAAAAGAAGAAGCGGGAAGTGATGGAGTATAAATCCCGTTACAGCCGCGTTTACGACAAACTGCGGGCCAACCCTTCCATCTACGCGCTGGTGGAGCACGAGCTGGACATTGCCGCCGGCGGCCTGAACGATGCCATCGAGCTTCTGGAAGAAAACATGACGGATGATCTGGACGAACAGGAAAAGCAGGACATCCAGGAGTACATCAACGAGTGTGAGCGGCTGATCGATATTTTGGCGAGTTGAAGTCAGGCAGGGCGCTTTGACGCCCGCCTCCCCTCCCCGGCGGGAACTTTCAAAAATTCACATAATACCCGTAGGCGAACATCCACCCGGTCACCCCGGCGCCCGCGGCCATGCACAGGACCCAGGCCTTGCGGCTGTTGCGCGGCAGTTTGGCCGAGTCTTCATACATCCATGCGGAGTGAATCATCATTCCCATGAAAAAGGAAATGAAGACAAACGCCAGTCCCATGATGACGAACATGATCGGACTGAATTCCATGTTGGCGTTGGCCATGCCTCACTCCACAAGAGTTGACGGGATCGGATCGGTCGCCCGCGTGGGGCGTGGCCTGCACCGCGGCATCACAGGAGGAATCCCGACTGGGCGATCCCGAGCTTCTCCAGCAGTTTTCCCAGGCCGACCAGCAAGAGGCCGATGCAAACCAGCCCTGCCGTCACTCCGGCCATGATCATGAAAAATTCCTTCTTCGTGCGGGTGCCGCGGAGCCAACTGATGACAACCGTCAACACCACCACCACGATGAAGCTGATCCAGTAATACCTGGCAGACATTTTCGGATTGTATCAAGGATGAATTGGCGAATGGGAAAAAATCTGACCGGCGTCGGAATGGAGAACCCATAGCCCCGCGCGTCCTGAACGCGTTTCCAGCGCCCTCCGCCCGGACACCTGCCGCCTACGACGAGGCGGGGGGCGAGCCCTGCGGCGCGGCGTGCACCGGCAACAGCATCACGCGGCCGAAGGTCAATTGCTCCGGCTTCTTGTACTGCGGCACGCCGATCACGATTTCCGGCTGCGGCTTTTGCCCATCGGCGATGTACGTGCCCAGCATGCGGTCCCAGATGGACAGGTTGAATCCAAAATTGGAATTGGTTTCGCGCATCACTTCAGAGTGATGGATGCGGTGCATGTCCGGCGTGACGAGCAGCAGGCGCAGCATCCGGTCCAGGGCGTCCGGCAGGCGAATGTTGGAATGGCTGAACTGCGCCATGCCGTTGAGCACCGCTTCGAAAATGACGACGGCGATCACCGACGGACCCAGCGCCAGCACCAACCCCATCTTGAACAGCATCGAACCCAGAATTTCTATCGGGTGAAAACGCAGGGCGGAGGTGACATCCAGATCCAGGTCCGAATGGTGCACGATGTGGAATCGCCAGAAAAACGGAATCATGTGCACCACCACGTGTTGCAGGTAAATCATGAAGTCGAGGAAGACGACGGTGAGGGCGACCTCCACCCACGCAGGCCAGTCCAGGTAATTGAACAGGCCCCATCCGCGTTCGGCGGCAAAGGCGGCGGCGCCCACGGCGGCCGTGCTCAACAGCAGCTTGACCACGACGATGTCGATCCCCGTCAAACCGAGATTGATGCCCATCCGCCTGAGTTTCGAGTCCACCGTCGGGTGGCGCGGGATCAGCCGCTCGAGACCGAGCAACACGGCAAACACTCCGATGAAAATCAGGAACCGGATCTGATCGACGTTCATGGAAAGCCTTTTGGTGGGGCGGGTGTCTCAGGTCATCATTGCGGCTGCTTCTGACGCACCAGGTTGACCACACCCTGGAACATCAGTCCGATGAACCAGAACGTGGAAAACGAAATCATCCACAACCCAAACATATTGAACCAGTACTGGTAGGGCGTGTAATCGATCGATTCGTGGTAGATTTTGCGGATCTTGCCCTTCTCCACCTCGGACGCCTTCATGTAGTTCTGGTAAAACGGGTGCGTCGCCTTGGCGGCCTTTTGTTCCTTGTCCTCATAGGAAAGGCGGAGAAACTCCCCCACTTCGATGGCGTTGTCCTTGAAGAAAAGCCGCATGCGCTTCAACTCCTCGCTGTCCGGCGGATTCGCCATGGCATACCATATTGTCACGGCGACCGACAGCAGCAGCGAGGTCCACAGCGAGATTTTTCCTACCAACCGGTCCACTTTGTCGTCAAGTTCTTGCGGAGTTTGTTCCATATCGCCAACGGGAGTTGAGAGTTTCGGGAGATTTTAACACATCCGTATATTCTATCGTATTTGCGATTTTTCCGGCAGGATCTTTCTCGCATCCGCCTGAAAACCACGGCAAATAACATTGAGGAATGTCCGGGGATACCCTATATTATTGATGGAATCAAAACAACCGGGCCTCCTCAAAGCTCAAGGAGGGAATCATGTCGGCCACTTTGCCTGAAACCGTCGCGGAAAAAATCATTGAAGACAAAATCGTTGAATGGGAAGCGAAGAAATCCGGGCGCAGCCAAACCCGGCCAGCCATCGGGGCCTTCCCCTTCATTGCCATCTCCCGGGATTACGGATGTCTGGAAGAAAAACTGATCCCGCTGTTCGAAAAAACGTTCCAGTGGAAGGTGTACGGACGCAACCTGCTCGACCACATCGCCAGCCGGGACGCCTTGAACCGCAGCTTCATCGAAACCCTCGACGAGCACCACGTCAATCAACTGGACCGCTGGGTTCAGTACCTCATTTCTTCCGGATCGGTCCGGCCGGACGAATATTTGATCAAACTGTCCAAACTGATGAAAGTGATCGTCACCCACGAAAATGCGATCTTCGTCGGGCGCGGAGCCCATTACATTCTCGCCGACAAGCCGCACGGCGTGTTTGTGAAGCTCACAGCTTCGTTCGAGTATCGGGCCAACCACATCGCCCGGCTCAAGAAAATTTCTCAGACCGAGGCGGAAGCGGTGGTCCGGCACATCGACCGCGAGCGGCAGGAGTTCATCCAGCATCATTTCAAGCGGGACATCGAGGACGCGTCTCATTTCGACATCGCCTTGAACACGCAATCGATTCCGGCGGAGACCCTGTGCCAACTCGTCGCCCGCGTTCTGGAAATCAAAACGTCCAGCACCCTCTGACCGGTCCCCGGTGCGAAACCGGGCCGCGCGTCCTGCCGCGACCGGTTCACCCTGGTTCCGATCTCTGACCATGGCCTCCGACCGCTCGGTAGGATATATCCGCCTGCTCAAGACCAACCGTCCGTTCCGCAATCTCTGGTACGCGCAGGTCGTCTCCGAACTCGGCGACTGGCTGAACAGCATCGCCATCTTCGCGCTGGTGCTCAAGGTCAGCGGCACCGGCATGGCCATGGCCACGGCGATGATGGCCAAGCTGCTGCCCATTTTTTTCGTCAGTCCGCTGGCGGGCGTGCTCATCGACCGCATGAACCGCAGGACCATCATGATGGTCTCCGACCTGCTGCGCTTCGTTGTGGTGCTGGGGTTTTTGCTGGTGGAAGATGCCAACGACCTGTGGTTGCTGTACACGCTGGCGGTGGTGGAAATCGCGCTGGCAGGATTTTTCGAGCCGGCGCGCAGCGCCGTGATCCCGTCGCTCACAACGCGCGAAGACCTGGTGACGGCGAACGCCCTGAGCGGCTCCACCTGGTCGGTGATGCTGGCGTTGGGCGCGGCTCTGGGCGGGGCACTGGTCAGCCTGTTCGGCATCAAGACCGCCTTCGTCATCGATGCCTGCACCTTCCTCGTTTCCGCCTGGTTCGTCTCGCGCATCCAGTTTCCGAAATCGGCGGCAGCCCGCGAAGACGCGACTTCATCCGGCAAGCCTCACGACAACGGATGGGTGGATGGCCTGCGTTATCTCATCCGCAAGCCGCTGGTCGGGGTGCTGACCATGCTGAAAACCGGGCTGGCCCTGGGCGGCGGCATGATGACCCTCATCCCGCTGTTCGCCAACAAAATGTTCGCCACCGAAGCCGCCATCTCCATGGCTACGGGATTGATGTATTCGGCGCGGGGACTGGGCGCGGCATTGGGACCGGTGCTGGTCAAACGTTTTTTCGGCGACTCCACACGGGTGCTGCACCTGTCCATCCTGGCCGCGTTTTTCCTGGGCGCAGCGGGCTTCTACCTGCTGTCACACTCTTTCAATCTGGGGACCGCCGCCGCCAGCATCGGGCTGGTCACGTTCTTCGGCTCCATCATCTGGGTGTTCAGCTCCGCCCTCATCCACCTCAAAGCGGAAGACCGCTACCTGGGACGTGTGTTCAGCACGGAAATGGCGATGCTGACGCTGATCATGGGACTCAGCAACTGGTGGGTGGGGTACGCCATCGACCGCCTGGGGTGGACGTTGCACGAGGTGACGCTGGGGCTCGCCGGGGCGTTCCTGCTGCCGGGCGTCTGCTGGGGCCTGTTCCTGCTGGTCAGCAAACAGATGCGCAAACGGGATGCGGTCGATTCCGTCTGCCCGGTGGAACCGAGCGACAGCAAACTGCCGCCTTCGTCTTATTGAGAAGAAACGGTTACGGCGTGTCGATTACGAAGTGCTCGGCCAGGGACTTGCCGATGTCGAAATGGTGAGTGAACATCTGGCTGTCGTCGCGTCCCTCCGCCCACTGGTAGGCATTGGCCACGTGGTCGCTCATGCCCAGAGCGTGCAACACGCCGACAGAAACGTAACTGGAGGACAGATCGCCCGATTGCGAATACGTGACGATCATGGACTTCATGTACTCCATCTGCTCCGCTTCCAGACTGTGGAATTTTTTGACGAGGTTGACGAGATTGGCCTCGCCATAGGTGTTGTTGTAGCCGGAACCGATGACCGGTTCCTGGTACAAATGCAGGACTTCCTGTTCCAATGCCGCGTGCCAGCTCATGATTTCCTTTACGGGTTTTCGGTGGCCGCTTCTTCCGGCTGCGGAGCCCAGTAGGTGACAAATTCCTTCTCATACGCCAGCTTGGTGAGATCGGTCATGCGGTCGAGAAACACCTTGCCCAGCAGGTGGTCGATTTCGTGCTGCAACACCACCGCCAGAAACCCGCTGGCCTCGACCACCACTTTTTCGCCCTGGCGGGTGTAGGCCTCCATCGTGCAAGCGGACGGGCGTTCCACCAGCCCGCGCAGATCCTTGACGCTCAGGCAGCCTTCCCAGAACGGGACCAGATCGTCGCTGGTGCGGGTGATCACCGGGTTGACGTACACAGTCAGCGGGATTTCGGAGCCGTCCGGGTAACGTTCGTTGCCCTGGTACTCGACGACCATGATCTGCAGGGAACGCTGAACCTGCGGCGCAGCAATGCCCACACCGCCCTCGGCGTGCATCGTATCGATCATGTCGTCGATGAAGGACTGTAATGCATTGTCACCCGGCGCCGTCAGGGCGTCGAGGTCCACCGGGTCGGCGATCCGCCGCAAAACCGGATGGCCCAAATGTGCAATGGATAATACAGCCATATTGCTTCTCCCAAATCACTGCGTTTTATAAGAACATTGTATCCATGATGTGCAGGCAGTCCAATCAAAAATGAAAAACGATGCGGATTATTTTGCATTTCCGAACCGCTGTTCTCATCAAACCTTGCCTTGTTGAAAACAGGCATACCCCGGATCGACCTTAATTATTGGGCGGCGGAAGGGGTCCCCTCAGGATTTTTTGTTTGACATTTAGACCCCATTTTTTATAATGACCCCGCTTGATGTCCTACACCTAACTCACCTTTTCGTTAAGGTCCCGTCTCAAAAAAAAATCTCGAAAGGAGGGATGATCATTGACTAAAGATGAGCTGATCGCCAGCGTAACTAAATCCGTAAAAGATTCCAATCTCAGTAAACGATTAGCTGGAGATGTCGTTGACGCAACGTTCGATGTCATCGCCAAGGCAATCAAAAAGGACAAACGTTTTGCTTACCCCGGATTTGGAACATTTACTGTGAGGAGCCGGAAAGCGCGCAAAGGCCGCAATCCGCAGACAGGGGATGAAATCAAAATCAAGGCCAGCAAAACCGTCGGCTTCAAACCCGCACCCAACATGAAGAATTCGCTGTAACCCCCCCACCATCGAATTAGATGAACGAAAAACCGCCCGCTTCCCGGGCGGTTTTTTTGTGCCTAAAAAGGCTCCCCTTTCATCGCCGCTCCGCAAACCAAAAGCATCTATAAATCGGTTACTTGGAGCACAATCAGGGAGCGTTTTCCGCGGTAGGCCGTGGGATCAGGAAGCGGGGCCTTCCGCGTCCGGTAGGATTTCTTTTTGCGACTCGAGAAACTCGCGCTCGAAGAGTTTGTATTCACCCTCGTTCGCGTTTTCGGGTCGGCGGGTCTTGCGGAGGAAATCGTTCAGGTACCAGTGTTTTTCCAGATAGTGACAAACACGGCATTCGGTCGCGTACCGAAACACCTTGCGGTTGTAATTCAGGGATACCTCTTCGACGTGCGTCGTCGAACTGAAATCCCGGTGCAGGTGGCAACTTATGCAGTATTCATTGATGACGCGGTTGTTTTCGAAGGACTGGAACTCCCCCTCAAACGCACGCTCAATTTTCAGCGTGTAGCAGCCGGTTCCGATCAACAAACCCAGCAAGAGAGTCCAGCCAGCAGCGCCCCGAATCCCGTTTGCCCTTCCCGCTGAAACAACGGAGCGGACCCATTTTTTTACCCGGCAATACGTTATCATGAAATTAGTTTACAAAAAGAGGAGGGGGAAAATCTAACAGAGAATGACCCGAAGAAACGACAGGAACCGCTCAAGTGGTTTTCGACCGCAACTGGCTGTACATTTTCATGACTTTGCGGGAATAGGTTTTCGGCTTTTTGCCCTGACGGAGGTAGCGCGACAGTTGAGACGGGCCGTGGTTGTAGGCTTCCAGCGCCAGATCCAGGTCGCGGAACCGCTTCTGCATTTTTTTGAGATACAACGCCCCGAGCGCGATGTTGGTGTCCGGATTGAGCAGGCTGAAGTCACCTTTCCACGCCATCTGCGCTTCCGTGGCCATGGCCGAACCGGTCGCCGGGCGGATCTGCATCAATCCCAGGGCCCCTTTATGGGACTCCGCCTGCTGGTTGAAAGAGCTTTCGGTGACGATCAACGCCGTCAACAGCAACGGATCATGCCCGTTTTTACGGCTTTCACTGAATATCCGGTTGGAAATGCGGCGCATCCGTTTTTTGTCCAGGCGCGAGTTGTATTTGCGCATGACCTCATGGATGCGATTTTTGATACGGCGCTCCTGACGGATGGTCTCAAAACGAGCCTTCAGGACCATGTCACGGAAAGTCCGTTTTTCCAACTTCATCAAGGTCCGGGAATGTGCGGAAATTCCTTCTATTCCCCTTGATTTATCAGGAAAAATACCGAAAAGAGTTAACAGGAGGACCAACGAAAGAAGACTGCCCTGTCGATGAAGTGCCTTCATAAGTTCAGTAGCTGTTCAGTGATGCAACCGGTTCGAGTTCAGAAGCGGAGCGATACGTTTGCAGAAGGTCAGAGAAATCGATTAGAGCAGCGTGACAGCGCGAGAAAGAGACCGCAAACCATTATGTTTAAATTAACCACTACCAAAAAGATGGCTGCGGCTGAAAAGGATTATATATTCATTTAAAATACCTGTCAAACCGGGGTTTATGGCGATTTTGACAAGAGGGTTTGGAAGTGACCCCCGGTTGCCTTATAATAGTGATTAAACCTTTATTTGCAAACTCTTATGAAGATCGCATGTCCGAAATGCCGCGCTAATTACGAAGTCGCCCTGCCTCCATTGGGCGAAGCGGGCATCGAGTTGAAATGTGCGGTCTGTCATCACCCGTTCCGCATCAAAAAGAAAACCTCCAAGCCTGCGCCGTCCCAGCGCGCCACCGGTGCCGCCCCAGGCACATCGGTCCCAGCTAAATTGCCGGAACACCCTCCGATGGACGACGTATCGGCCTCATTGCCTCAAGGCATGCAGTCCCTCGATGATTCAGCGGGGGACGCGCCGGATCCTTTCGACTTCGACGATGAATCGCTCGATCTGGATTTGCCTGACGAGGTGACCGCTGCGGGTTCCATGGAATTACGGGACCTGCCTGAAACCAAGGATTGGGACGAGGTGGCCGATTCCGCGAAGGCGCTGGAAGATCAGGAACTCGAAGAAGCCGCCCAACACGCAGAAGAGTTTGCCAACGGCGCCACCGCTCCGGAAACCGAGACCTCGGCGGAACCGGAGAAGAACACCGCGGAAGGCGCGGACGGCGTGGTCGATCCTGAAATCTGGATGGACGCATTTTCCGACGAACCCACTCTCGACGCCACCGGGGGGACCCACCCCGACGCGCAGGAAGAACCCTTTGAAGACCCGGAAATGTGGGCCGAGGCATTTGCCGATCAAGCCGCGCACACACCCGAACCGGACACCGGCGAACCGGCTGTCGAGTTGGAACCGCAAGACGATGAGGCAATGATCGATCCCGCCGACGCCTGGGCGGAAATGTTTGCGGAGGAGACTCCCGAAGACACTCTCTGGGACAAGGCCGTAGCCGAAAATGAAATCGTTCCGGAACCTGCTGCCCAGGAGGAAACGCCGGCGGATCCGCCCCAGCCGCAAGAGGTGCCACCTGGAGAACCGGAGGAAGTCCCCCGAACCGGAAAAGCCCCCCGCCGCCGCCCAAAGAAGTGCCGCCCCTCCATCGGAGGTGCCGCCGCAACCGAAAGAGGACGAGGAAGAAAAATCGATGAGCGACCTGGAGTCGGAGCTTGAAAGCGTCGAAGCTCAACGCCGGCAGCTCAAAAATCAGCGCTCCCAGGACGAACCGAAGGAATCGGAAGACCAGCGCTTGATGCAGGAATTGGAACGGCAGCAGGAGGACGGCGAAGCGTATCGGAGCGACACGCCTGCGTCCGAGTTGGACGACACGGTTGCAACGGAGCCCCCAGAGGTGGAGGCGGTTTCTCCGCCTGAGACCGATGACGACCTCCCGACCGTGGATATGCCGGACGACGATCTGGATGTGATTGGGCTGGATGAGGAATTGGCCGACCAGGAGAAAGAGGTGATCGGCCTTGATGAAGAATTCGCCCGGGCCAGTGCAGGCAGCTCCCCATACCAGCCCGCATCGACCGGGGAGTCCGCAGACGATTCGACGGAAGTTGAAATCGACCGGGACGAAACATCGCAGGATGAAAGGCCGGGTGTCAGCGCCGAGAGAGTGACGGAACCGATTTCAGAGGACGTGGTTGATGAGGAATCCAGGGAAGAACCCAAAAAGAAAACTTCCGCCGCCGAGCAGTTTGCATCCACCCCGCTTCAGCCCGAACTGAGCGCTCTCGAAAACCTCTCCGCGGATTTTTCAGAGAGCAGCCACCTGGAATCAGAAGATGCCGAAACCCTGTCTGCAGGAGGAGCCATGTTCGACGATTTGGGTGCGGGCATGGAGGATTGGGGGATGGGATCGGAAGATGCACCGGCAGGCAGTTCCACCGCAACCCTCGCCAGCGAAGAGCCGGACGACTTCACCGCCACCTTTTTCGGGCAAAGCGGTCAGCCGGGTCCGGGTTCCGGCGCCGAGCCGCAAAAAACGTCGGAAGGCGAAAACACCGCTCCGAACATGAATTGGACGGATTCCCTCGACGACGAGGATGAGGAACTGACCAAGGAAGAACTGTGGGAACGCGAATTCCCTGTCCTCGGAGAAGATGAAGAAGGGAATCTGTACGGGGAGGAGGAGCCTGAAGACCAGGCGGCTGTCGCCGTGAATGCCGACGATCCATTCTCAGATGTCTCCGATCAGGATGATTACCAGGACGAGGACTACCCGGACGAGGACGAAGACGCGCGGCCCTTGGTGATCGACAGTGAATACGGGGATGGCTACGAGGAGGAAGAGGGATTTGAAGGCGTCGATGAGTCCGCCTATGAAGACTACGACGAGGGGGAAGACGATTACGACCTGGCGTTTCAGCCGCGCAAGGTGGGTCCCTTTGCCGTTCCCCATGGCCGCAAGGGCAACCTCATCATCGTATCGGTCGTGGTTGGCCTCTTGCTGTTGGCCGGAACCGGATACTTTGTCATGCAGACCTTCACACCGGACGAATTGACCGACTTCATGGTGGCCGACGGCGATATCCCGGAAGATATGGTCCCGCATGAAAACACCGGCGCCCAAACCCCGCCTGTCACCACGAATCCGGAGATGCAGGAGTTGTTGAGCGAAACCGAAGCGGAGCAGCAGTTGGACATCGACGAATTGATGGACACCACCGGCCCCATCCAATCCCAACCGGAACCCGAGCCGGAAACGGTGGTTGCGGAAAAAACACCCGCTCCGCAACCGGGCGAAAAGCTGGAAGAGGCCACCAAATTACTTGAACCCTCGGAGGACAACGAACTGCTGAAAGAACTCGAACAGTCGCAGATTCTTCAGGAATCGCAGCAGGAAATCGAGCAGGCCGTGAAGCAGGAAGAGAAGCTGGCGGAGTTGATCGATCCCAATGCCACCATCGTGGCCTTCAACACCATCCTGCCGGTGGCCTACAACACCACCGACATCCGCGTTCTCAGTTTTCGTCTGGAGATCGAAATGGGTACGGTGGACGGGGCCAACGTCATCCGCCAGGCCATGCCCATTTTTGAGGACATGATGATCTCAACGGTGGAAGGTTTTTTCCAGCAGCGCTTTTACACAGACGTGGTGTACGCCAAGGAAAAACTGCGCGACAAGTTGCGCGAGGTGTTCAACAAATCCCTCAATAACGGCAAGATCCAGAAAGCCAACTTCACCGATTTCGCCATTCAGTAATCACTCCGCGTCGTCCTCTCCAACCACGCTCTCATCCGAGGCGCCCTCAGCGGGCGACACATCCGGCAGCGGCGCCTGCGCCTGCAACAGCCGGTACGTCTGGTGGATCAAATCCGGAATCCCCTTGCCCGTCACCGAAGAAATCGAAAGCAGGTCGGGGTTGATCGCCTCCAGCCGTTCGCGGTAGCGCTCAAATTTTTCTTCCGCTTCCGGGTGATCGATCTTGCTCGCCACCAGGATCTGCGGCTTGCCGTACAACTCTTCGCTGAACGCTTTCAATTCATTTTGAATGGTCTCGTGATCCTCGATCGGGTCGCGTTCCGACAGCGCCGAAAAATCCAGAAGGTGCACGATGACGCGCGTACGTTCCGTGTGTTTGAGAAAACGCGTGCCGAGTCCCTTTCCCTCGTGCGCGCCCTCGATGAGGCCGGGGATGTCCGCCGCCACGAACGAATGGTAGTCGTCCACCCGCACCAGTCCCAGGTTGGGCACCAGCGTGGTGAACGGGTAATCGGCGATCTTGGGACGCGCGTTGGAAATTTTTGAAATGAGGGTGGACTTGCCGGCGTTGGGGAAACCGATGATGCCGACATCGGCGAGCAGCTTCAATTCCACCCGCAGCACGCGGGCTTCTCCGGGGGTGCCGGAGTCGGCACGCCGGGGCGCCCGGTTGACGGAGGATTTGTAATGATCGTTGCCGAACCCGCCGCGCCCGCCTTTGGCCGCCACGTATTCCTGAAACTCTTCGGTCAGGTCGGCCAGCACCTCGCCGGTTTCAAAATCCTTGACCACCGTGCCCATCGGCACGCGGACGATGAGGTTCTGGCCGCTCTTTCCGGAGCGCAGGTTGCCGCTTCCGGGGCGGCCGTGTTCGGCGCGGTACAATTGCTGGTAACGGAGATCGAGCAGGGTGGTCAGGTTGGAGACCGCAAGCAGGGTCACATCGCCGCCGCGGCCGCCATCGCCGCCGTCGGGGCCGCCACGCGGAATGTACTTCTCACGACGGAAACTGCAACACCCGTCGCCGCCGTTGCCCGCACGGACGGTGATCTTGACCTGATCGACAAACATGAATGGAAACGCTTCCCTTTAAAGAGGGAGCGACTTCAATTGGCGGGGTGAATGCTGACTTTTTTCCGGGTGCGGCTCAACCACTCAAACTTCACAATGCCCGCCTCTTTGGCGAACAGCGTGTAATCGTTGCCCACACCGACATTGGTGCCGGCGTGAAGGGTGGTGCCACGCTGCCGAACGAGAATTTCGCCGGCTTTGACCGTCTGCCCGGCAAACCGTTTGACGCCCAAACGTTTGCCAATGCTGTCGCGGCCGTTTGAAGTGCTGCCCTGTCCTTTTTTGTGTGCCATGACGTCTCCTTAGCGGCTACTTGGAAATCCCGGTGATCTTGAGCCGGGTCACAAGCTGGCGATGACCGTTCTTACGGCGGTAGTTCTTGCGGCGCCGTTTCTTGAATATCAGGATCTTCTTGTCTTTATACTGCTCCACAATCTCGGCGGTCACCGCACTGCCGGAAACCATCGGGTTGCCGACCTGGATGTCTTCGTCCGCGCCGACCAGCAGAATCTGATCCAAGGTCACCTTATCGCCGACGTTGCCTTCCAGCTTTTCCACCTGAATGACATCGCCTTCAGAAACTTTATACTGCTTGCCGCCTGTTTTGAATACTGCGTACATTCCGAAAACTCCAATATACCTGTGTGACAGGGACCTGTGAGGCTGGTGAGAATACGATTATCACATGATAAAAACGAAAGAGTGATAATACCGAAAACCCCGGATTAAGTCAACCCAGACTCCGCCCCCGTCAAAATTATTTTGTAACGCCCGAAAAATGGCATACCATGCTTGTTTTCCAGTTATTAGGGAGGGCGCGCGGAGTTCCAATTCTGCAGATCATGTCGGCAAAAGACAAGGAAAAATGGGACGCCAAGTACGAGGCCAAGGAATGCCTGGCCGGGCGCGCGCCCTGCGAGTGGCTGGTCGAACAGGCGCCCCGGCTGACCGGAGGCGGCAAAGCCCTCGACATCGCCATGGGCGAAGGCCGCAACGCCCTCTACCTGGCCCAGCGGGGCTACGATGTCACCGGCATCGACGTCTCGGATATCGCGATCGACCGGGCACACCGCCTCGCGGAAGAAAAAAACCTGAATATTCAAGGGATTGTGGCCGATCTGGATCACTATGAGGTCGCTGAAAACGCCTACGACGTGATCGTCTGCTTTTACTTCCTGGACCGCAACCTGTTCGACGCCATCCGCCGTGGGCTGAGGCCGGGCGGGTTGTTGATCTACGAGACCTTCAATGAAGACTATCTGAAATACAGCCAGTTCAAGCCGGACTGGGTGCTGGCTCCCAACGAGTTGCTGCAACGGTTCGGGGACTGGCACATCCTGAATTACCGGGAATGGGACGACCCGGAAAACGAAAAAGCCGTGACCTCGCTGGTCGCCCGCAAACGGAAACAGGAGTGACATGCTGCAATCCGCCGACTCGCAATCGAAATCGTTTACCCTCCCACTCTGGATGGCCTGCCTGCTGGCCGTGGCGGCCCTCGGCCTGACCGCCTGCCAGACCCCGCCGAAAAGCTCCGGTAAGGCGCTCGAAGCCGAAGGCTTCACCCTGCGGTACTCCAGCAAGTTCAGCGCCGGTGAGGAAGTGGCGGCGATGACACTGCAGCACCCGCTGCCCATCGGTGAAGACGTGCTCGCCCGCCACATGTGGACCCTGCAATACGAAACCAATTCGTTGATGGGCGAGCCCACGCATGTGTTCACCCGGGACGACATCATGAAGGTCAAACGGCTTTTGACCAAAGCGCTGAACAGGGCCAGCATGGGAAACGTCGTCGGCTTCACGATTGAATCCGAAGAAGGCGAAACCGAGGGCATTCTTTTCGCCAGCGACGATCGCCTGTACTGGAAATTGGAAAAAATCCAGGGCGTCTCGTTCAACCTGACGCGCAACTTCAACGCCCGCTACGGCACGGCCTGGCATCTGCTGCCGCAGAAAGGGCAAAAACTGTTCGTCTCGGGAAAATTGTTTGGATCCAAAACCTGGGAGAACTGGCTCGTGGTCAAACTGGGCACCGAACGCACGGTCACGAAGCGCCGTGTGAAGCAGAAACCGGTCACGGGAATGAAGCAACAGAACCCGACGCAAAACCCCACGCCGGAAAACACCACCGCCCCGGCCCCGTCCGGCAATGCGCCTTCGCTGAATCCGGAGTTGGAAAAGAAACTGGAATTTCTGAAAAGCCTGCGCGACCGCAAGCTGATCGGCGAGGACGAATACCTGAAAAAGCAGAAGGAACTGCTCGACTCGTATTTTTAGAGCGGACAGGAGGCCGTCGGCCAGGAGGCCGTCGGCCAGGAGGCTGCCAGCCAGGAAGCCGCCCGCATAGGCAACCGGTTCATTTCTTGCGCAGGCAGAACACGCCGTCGCGCACGGTCAGCAGCACGCCTTCCACGCGGTCGTCGGCGTGCACGGAGCGGTTGAAGTTGTGGATGGCGTGGTCCGATTCATCCTGCGGGTCCAGCACGCGTCCGCTCCACAATACGTTGTCCACCACGATCAACCCGCCACTCCGCACCTTGGGCAGGACCGCTTCGTAGTAGTTCAGGTAATTGGCCTTGTCGGCATCGATGAACACCATGTCCAGCGGCGCCTCCACCTTCTCAATCGATTTCAACGCCTCGCCTTCCAGCAGCGTGATTTTTTTGCCGTGCTCGCTGCGGTGGAAATATTTTTTCGCCATCTCAATCGCCGGAGGATCGATGTCGCAGGTGAACAGTTCGCCGTCGTCCGGCAGCCCTTCGGCCATGGACAAGGCGCTGTAGCCGCTGAAGGTGCCGATCTCCAGCACCCGTTTCGCCTGCAGCAGTTGCACCAGCAATTTCAGCAACCGGCCTTCCAGCCGTCCGGTCAGCATCACCGGCAATTCCAGCTTCTCGTGCGTCTCCTGCTTCAACTGAGTCAGCAGTGGCCCCTCGTCCTCCGTGTAGTTGAAGGCGTAGCGTTCGATGCGGTCGTCGATAAAATCCATGGGGGGTCGGTCCTTCAATAGTTGATGATTTGTTCATCGAGAGTGCGCCACGCGTACCAGGTGGCGACGGTTTCCAAAGGATGCCACGCCTCCCCGAGCGATCGCAACTGTTTTGCTCCCGGCAGCCCGGGCAGTTGATACAGCGCTTGAACGGCGGCACGCAGCCCCAGGTCGCCCACCGGCAACACGTCCATCCGGTTCAGTGAAAAAATGAGAAACATTTCCGCCGTCCAACGGCCGATGCCGTGCACGGCGATCAGGCGTTGCACGATATCTTCGTTGTCCAGATAGTTCAACTGATGCGGACGGATGGTTTGATCCAGAAAACGCGCGCTCAAATCGTGCAGATACGCCACCTTTTGCCGGGACAACCCGACTCCGCGCAGCGCCGCTTCCGGCGTGGCCGCCACCCGCCCGGGCGTCGGCGTCCTGCCCTCGAACAAAGCCTGAAAACGGCCATGAATGACTTCCGCCACCCGCGTGGAAATCTGCTGGCTGACGATGGCCTTGCACAGCACCTGAAAATAATTGCGGTTGCGCCTGAGGCGCAGCGGGCCGATCTTGCGGATGGTGGCGGCGAGAACGGGGTCCTGCCGGTCGAAATGTTTCAGAATCTGGCGCGCGGTGGGGATGACGTGGTTGCGGCTGCGGGCGGACCTCGTCTGGGCGGGCATCAGTCCACCTGCAGGAACTTGAACCGTTTCAGTTTTGGAGACTGTTTCAGTTTCTGCGCGTAGCCTTCGGTAAATTGGTTCTTGTAAAGATCGAGCGTCACCAGGTTGGACAGGTGATCGCTTTCGGCGATCATATCGATGGCGGCATCGGTGAGACCGTTGTGCGGCAGCGTGAGTTTTTCCACAGTGTCGAGCACCTCCGACCGGCACAATGCGCTCACCCCTTCGTTGCCGAGTGAGGCGCGGTCCAGGTACAGTTCCTGCAGACTACGAAGTTTTGGAGAGGCGGCGAACGCCTCCGCGCCTTCCGGCCCCAGCGGCACCGCTTTCATGTAAAGGGTGGTCAGCCCCGACAAGGTTTCCGAATGGCCCAGCGCTTCCATCGCTTCCGCGCCCAGGTTGTTGTGCTGCAGGTACAACACGCGCAGGCGGGTGAAGTGGGGCGACTCCGCCAGGGCGCGCACACCGGCTGCGGTGAGCCGGTTGTCGGCCAGCGATAATGTATGCAGTTTGCTGAGCGCCGCCGTCTGAGCCATCAACGCCACCCCCTCGTCACCCAGGCTGTTCGCGTCCATGTAAAGCATCTTGACCAGCCGCAGCCGGGCGTAGCCCATCAGGTCTTCGAGCTCGTCGTAAATGATGTCCTTGCCGTTGAGATCGAGTTTGAACTTCGGCTCTTCACTGGTTTCCGCATTGGCGAACATATCCCCTTCGTGCACCATCATCGATTCGCTCTTGTCGATGTCGGTGATGAGGGTCATGCTGTTGCGCACCAGGCTTTCAAACAGGGAACCTTCCATAACTCAGATCCACCCCTCGTTGCGCATACGTTCGATGATTTCCTGAACCGTCTGCCCCGGCCGGGCCCGGCTGGTGTCGCACACCAAATCGGCGGCGGCGGCATACAGAGGTTGACGTTCCGCGTACACTTTATCCTGTTCCTCTTCAAAGGACATGCCTTCTTGCAAAGGGGGCCGGCCGCGACCGCGGCTGAGCCGGTCGAGGATCACGTCCCGGCTGGCGTCCAGCACCACCACCTTGCCATTGCGCTTCAACATTTCGACATTCCCGGCGTCCAGCACCACACCGCCGCCACAGTCGATGATGCATCCATCGCGGACGGCCACCCGCGCCACCATGTCCGCCTCCAGTTCGCGGAACCGGGGCCATCCTTCCTGCGCCACAATTTCCGGGATCGGGCGGCCCTGATCTTCAGTGATCATGCGGTCGATGCTGTACAACGGCCGCTTGAGCCGTTTGGACAGGACCTTGCCCACGACGGATTTGCCGGTGCCGCGGTAGCCCATCAACACAATGTTCATGCCAGTCATCCTGCCAAAGCCCGCACGCGGCGTCCACGGCTTTCCATAAATTCCTTCAAATCAATGTTGTCGAACAATGCGTGAAGGTTAGAATATTTTCCGGCCCGATGCAAACCAAAGACCGCCCGCTCTCCGCACTTCCGGAACGCACATCGACTGGTAACAAGACTCCCAAGATATGTTAAAATAATCGGAACTTGTCGCATAGCAAGGTCAGGTGTGGCGCCATCTTGTTCAAGAAAGGGCATCCCGTGAATATTTCAAAATACTTTGGAGTTGGGCTGTGGGCCGGAATATTACTTGCTGTCTGGAGCACTCCCGTCTGGGCAGAGGAAGACGAACTCCTCAAACTGTGCGAAAGCGGCAACTCCGCCGCCTGTTTTGAACGGGGGAAAAAATATGTCACGCTTGATAACGATATCAAAAGCGCCATCCCTCTGTTTCGCAAATCCTGCGAAGAAAATTACATGACCGCCTGCATCTGGGGTGGCATTTATATCCAGAACCGGGGCAAGCAGTACAGCTCGGAATGGAAAGAAGCCGCCGCCATGTTTGAAAAAGCCTGCAACGCCAAGGAAGACGCCGCCTGCTTCAACCTGGGCGCCCTGAAATACCGCGAAGGCCGGCAATCGGCCTCTCTCAAGTGGTTCAAAGTAGCCTGCGACATGGGCAATCAGCCCGCCTGCGACAACATCGTCAAAATAAACAAATGAACGCAAAACCGAAAAAAGCCAAGAACTGGGAAGAACTCATCAATGACGGGGAAAACTACGCCGGCCGCGGCGCGGAGTTCACGCCCCTGCAAAAGGCGCTGTTCGAATCCATCCGCGACAAGGTCGTGCTGAAGTTGCAGGACCATTTCGTCTTCACCAAGCTGATGGACACCGAAGACGCGGGCTATCCGGTGGAACTGGCGAAACTGATCGCCGGGTTCGAACCGCTCGACGTGGTGACCTCACTGATCATCACCCACAACAAATTCAACGCCGAGGCATTGCGCATCATCACCGAATGCAAGGTGCTGGGGACCCTCACCTACCTGCACCTGGGGTCCAATGAACTGGGGGATGAAGGCGCCAGGGTGGTGGCGGAGTCGCCCATGTTCAGCGAGGTCCACACCCTGAACCTGGAGTGCAACGGCATCGGTCCCGAAGGCGCCAAGGCGCTGGCCGCATCGCCGTACCTGACGAAGGTGCAGTCGCTCAGCCTGGTGGACAACCGCGTCGGCGAAGAAGGCGCGTACGCCTTCGCCGGCTCCGACACTTTTTCCAACCTCACCTACCTGCACCTGGGTGGCAACCGCATCAAATCCGACGACGCCAAGCGGGCCCTCCGCGAATCCCCCAAACTCAGCAAAGTTGAAAAACTGAAAGTGTTCTGATCCCCGCGCAGGGATTGGCAATACCCGCTCAATCGCCTTCGTAATCCGGGCGCAGCAATTCCGGCCGGGAGTAATTGACAAAATCCGGATTCGTTTCCACGCCTTCGGTCAACACCAGCGTCTGCAGTGCGGTGAGCGTCTTCGTGTAGTACAGGGCGTCGCCGCCGGGCTGGCCGAAATAATTGCGGCCCATGTAGAGTTTTTCCAGATGGGGAAAATGCGTGCTGGTGCCCAGCGCCGTCGCCCCGGCATCGTCGATGGCATTGTTGCCGAGCCACAGGATTTTAAGGCGGGGCAAGGATTTCAAGGTGGCCAGTGCGGTGGCCCCCTCCCCCATCAGTTTGTTGGACGCCAGGTTGAGCTCTTCCAGATGGTCCAGCACGCTGCCTGCAAACAGGGCGCGCACCCCGGCCTCAGTGATGTAATTGCGTTCGAGGATGAGCGTCTTCAGACTTTGCATGTGGTCGCTACCGCCCAGCGCTTGTGCCGTGGCGTCGGCCACCTCATTCCATCCCAGGTTCAACACCTCCAGCTCGCTAAAATGCGGAGACGTCACCAGCGCCACCGCCGCCGGATCCTTCAACCGGTTGTCTTCCATCGACAACGCCTTGAGATGCGTCACCACGACTCCCTCTGCCTCCGCCAGCTGCTTCACACCGGCTTCGGTGACGAAGTTGATGGACAGGTTGAGGTCTTCCAACTGCGCCAGGTGGGGCGACTGAAACAGCGCCAGCAGGGCTTCATCGGCGAGCTGGTTGTCAGACAGGTCCAGTGTTTTCACCGACCGCATGGGTTCGTATTCGGCGATGATGCGAGCCTCGTCGGTGCCGTAATACCGCCCCGTCAGCACCAGCCGGGTGGCGTCCTGTTCCAGTTGTTGCTGTATGACCTCATGCAGCGCCGCTGCTTTTTCCTCGTACGTGGGTTCGTTGGCTTCATATTCTGTGTTTCCGTCACTTCGGATCGCCATAAATCTTTCTCAACTTTCCTGTCAATACGGGGTGGGTTGAAACGACCGGTCATGCTCTCACCGGACCCTTGATTATAGCAAATTCACGGTCCGCACCAAATGCCTTAGCGGGGCGCCGGCGGCGCCGCGCGCCGACAGGCAACGCCTCTGCCATCCGTGCCCCCTAAAAAGGGAAAACCTCGGGCAGAACCGGGGGTCTCTCCAACAAATCACGTTAAATTAATATTTTTCAAATAGTTAAAACCTACCCTGTGTATTAAAAAAAATTAATGAACCATTCATTTTCTTTTAATGTTGTCGTCCTATATTAGAAGCATGAACCCGGTAATTCCGGGAGAACCTTTTCGCCAACCCGGATCATCTTAATAAACAGGAGAGGGCAAATGACCGTTTTCAAAACTCTGGACACTCGTGGATTGTCTTTCTTCAACGCAACCGATCAACTGAACCAAGCCTTCAAGGATGTCAAAATGAACGGCATTCTGGAAATAATTCTGGATAAAAAGAAGAATTTTTCCGAAGCGTTTGGCCGATGGGTGGAATCTAAAGGATATAAGGTATCCAACCGGGATGAGGACGCCCGGCTGGTGCGGCTGTTCATCAAAAAAGCAAAACACTGAAATGCATTGAACAATATATAGGGACACTCACCATATGTTGTTGCCGGCTTTTTCGACTACTGATTTTCCTGGGGTCCCTCCTCTCCCCAGGTTTTAGCCCCTCCTCTAGTCGGGAAAGCCGGTTTTTTGTGGAAAATCATTTTCCCTGCCGGTTGCGGTCGTATAGAATCTTCAACCCTTCCAACGTCAGGAACGGATCGATGACTTCGATCACCGGCATCTGGTCGGCAATCACCTTGAGCAACCCGCCGGTGCCGATCACCTTGGCCGTCTGCCCCAGCTCCCCCTGAATTTTGGTGACAATATTCTCGATCATGCCGACGAAGCCGTAAATGGTTCCGGCCTGAATGCTTTCCACCGTCGATTTGCCGATCACTTTTTCCGGCCGCACCAGGTCCACCGGCGACAGCTTCGCCGTGCTCTTGTAAAGCGCTTCCAGCGAAATCTGCAGGCCCGGGAAAATGGCGCCGCCCAGGTACTCGCCTTTTTTCGACACCACATCAAACGTGATGGCGGTGCCGAAATCGACGATGATCAACGGCCCGCCGTATTTTTCGAAACCCGCCACGGCGTTGACGATGCGGTCCGCGCCCACCTCCGCCGGATTCTTGTACAGGATGGGGATGCCGGTCTTGATGCCCGGCCCCACCACCAGCGGCTCGGTGTTGAAATATTTGCGCGACAACTCCTCGAACACCGGGATAAGCGGCGGCACCACGCAGGAGATGACGATATCGTCGATGGTGCCGGTGGTGATGTCGTTGAGCAGGATGAACTCATTGGCCAGCACCCAGTATTCGTCCACGGTCCGGTTGCGTTCCGTGCGGATACGCCAGTGCGTGCGCAGGCAGTCCGCGTCATACAGCCCGAACACGATGTTGGTGTTGCCAATATCAACCGCGAGTAACATGAATGGATACCCTTGCAGGGAGGACGGGGCGGCGGGATGGGATCAATCCAGCTCAAACGCCCCGGCATGGTTTTTCTTGAGAGCGGGGTTCTGCTCTGCCTTTTTCAAATAACAATTGCCCATGGCGAGCACGTCGATCTCCGTGCCCATGAAACAACGGAACGCATCCTCCGGCGTGCACACGACCGGTTCGCCGCGCACATTGAAACTGGTGTTGACCAGCACCGGGCACCCGGTGCGCCGTTGAAACGCCCGGATCAAAGCATCATAGCGGGGATTGGTCTCTTTGTGAACTGTTTGAATGCGTGCCGAACCATCCACATGCGTCACCGCCGGCAGATCCGACCGCGCCACCTTGAGTTTATCGAAGCCGGTGCGCTGCCGGTCCGCGTCACTCAGGCTGCGGCGACGGCGTTGGGCCACCTCCGCCACCAATAACATGTACGGACTGTCCGCATCCATCTCAAAATACCGGGCGACTTCTTCCCGCAGCACCGAGGGCGCGAACGGGCGGAACGATTCGCGGTTTTTGACTTTCAGGTTGAGCACCGACTGCATGTCCGGCGACCGGGGATCGCCCAGAATGGAACGGTTGCCCAAGGCGCGCGGGCCGAACTCCATGCGGCCCTGGAACCAGCCCACCGCCTGCCCCGCCGCCAGCGCTTCGGCACAGGCCTCGACCAAATCGCTGTCGTCCATCACCACAAACTGCGCGCCCAGGGCTTCCAGTCGCGTCCGGATGTCCTCCTGCGAAAACTCCGGACCGAGATACGCACCCTGCATGCCGTCCAACCCGGCGCTCACCGTGCGCGGGTGCCGCTCGAACAAATGATATCCGCAAAAAGCCGCCCCCAGCGCTCCCCCCGCATCGCCGGCGGCAGGCTGAATCCAGATGCGCTCGAAACCACCCTCGCGCAGCACGCGCCCGTTGGCGACACAGTTGAGCGCCACGCCCCCCGCCAGGCACAGATGTTTCATGCCGGTTTCTTTAGCCAGAGACCGCGCCAGCCTGAGCACCACCTCCTCCGTCACCGCCTGGATGGATGCCGCCAGGTCCATGTGGCGTTCGCTCAACGCCTCGGTTTCCGGCCGGCGCGGCGGCCCGCCGAACAGGCGATGGAACCGTTCGTTCGTCATGGTCAGGCCGGTGCAGTAATTGAAGTAGGACAGATCCAGCCGGAAACTGCCGTCGTCTTTCACGTCGATCAGGTTTTCGAGGATGGCGTCCTTGTAGCGCGGCTCGCCGTAAGGCGCGAGTCCCATCAGCTTGTACTCGCCGGAATTGACCCGAAACCCGGCGTAATGGGTGAACGCCGAATACAACAGGCCGAGCGAATGCGGGAAATGAATTTCCTTGAGCAGGGTGAGTTCGCGCCCGCGACCGATGCCGCACGACGCCGTGGCCCATTCGCCGACCCCGTCCAGCGTCAGCACCGCCGCCTCTTCAAACGGCGACGGATAAAACGCGCTGGCGGCGTGGCTGAGATGGTGCTCGGAAAACAGCAGGTCGCGGTCCGGGTCGCCTTCCCAGCCCAGCGCCTGCAACCGGTGGTGCAGCATCTTTTTCTGGAACAGCTTTTCCTTGATCCAGACCGGAATGGCTTTCTGGAAAGTTTGAAAGCCGCGTGGCGCGAACGCGAGACAGGTTTCCAACAGGCGTTCGAATTTCAAAAAGGGTTTTTCGTAGAAAACGATGCGATCGATGGCATCGAGACCGATGCCTGCATGATGGAGGCAGTAGCGGATGGCGTGTTCGGGGAAGCGGGCGTCGTGCCTCAGGCGGGTGAAGCGTTCTTCCTGTGCCGCCGCCACCACCCGCCCCGCCTGCAACAACGCGGCGGCGCTGTCGTGGTAATAGGCGGAGATGCCGAGAACACGCATGGCCCGGCGGAATCAGAACAACGTATAGATGAAGGGCGCAATGGCGGAACCCTGTGTCAACACCACCAGCCCGGCCATCATGAAAAGCAGGGTCATGATCGGCAGCAGCCAGTATTTTTTGCGGATGCGCACAAACAACCAAAATTCCTTGACCAGCGTCACAACAACCTCCTGCTAAAACTGGTGAGTCAGAGACTCCGGTGCAGGACCGGGCGCCTCGCGGTCGATCCAGTAACTTCTGGCCTGACGATCGAACCGGAGCCGCAACAGATCTTTTCCTACAAGGCGCAGGAATAGGCCCGTCGGCATCACCACGCCAAAAAACAGAATGCCCAGAATCACCGGATTCATCACCCGGCTCATCATCGCGCCCAGCCGCATCCAGCCCCGGTTGAGAAGATGCAGCCAGCCGGGACGCAAGAAGGCAAGAAGGGCGAAAACAGCCGCTAAAACCAATGCCATGCCGCGCGGCGGCTCGCCGGAAACCAGCGGCCACACGCCGATCAACGTGAACACGGCGGCAAAAACCAAGCCGAAGTTTCTGTCAGAAGAACCCGACGCAGGGTCATCTCCATCCAGCATTTCGTGAGAAGCATTCATGCCGCCCGATTATATATCAATTTCCTTTTTTCTTCACCTGCCTAGGTAAAAAAGGAAGTCCCGGGCGTTGAGGGGAGGGGCGGAAGGCGGGAGGTCAGGGCACGAACAGCAGGCCGGGGGCCGGGTCGCCCTCCACCTGCAACAGGCCGTAAGAGCCGCGGTCGATGCGGGCGATGGCGTGATCGAGCAGGATGTAGTCGCCGGCGTTTTCGAGGACCAGCTCAACCATGGCCGCACCCCCGGCAGGGACCAGCGTGGTCTGCACGCCGTGGCGCGGCGGGCCCATCGCCCCTTCCGGGTACACGGCGTCGAACATTTCACCGATGATGTGAAAATTCAAAACGCGCGACACGCCGCCGTTGCCGACAAAAATGCGGATGCGCTCACCCCGCCGGGCGCGCAGGGCCTTGTCCCCGGTCAGCGACTTCACGCGTCCGTTCCAGACGATGTACTCCGGCCGCTCCTGCATCATCTTGTCGGGAGAAAAGTCCTGGAATCCGGTCTCGCCGACGCTCCCGCGTGTATAAAATTCGCCCTGCATGATGTAGAATTCATGATCCACCTGCGGCCAGCCCTCTTCCGGGTCGATGATGATCAACCCATACAAGCCGTTGGTGATGTGCGACGGCACGTTGGGCGTGGCGCAGTGGTACAGGTACACACCGGGCTTGAGCGCTTTGAACGCAATCGTGCGCGTCTCGCCCGGCTTGACTTCGGACAGGCCCGCCCCGCCACCGGGACCGGTGACGGCGTGCAGATCGATGGAATGCGAGTGCGTGCTGGTGGCGTGATTGGTCAACGTCAACTCCACCGTATCGCCGACGCGGGCGCGCATCAGGGGACCCGGCACGGTGCCGTTGAACGTCCAGAAAACGAATTCGGTGTCAGGCGCCAGGGTGGACACCAGTTCGCGGAATTCCAACTCGAACTTGACGGTTTGCGGTTTCTTGCGTTGAATGGGGGGAGGCAACACGTCAGGTGCTTTGGCGATATCGTCCACGTGGATCAGTTTGTCAAGATCGACGTGATGAAAATGCGGCGCTTCACCGGGTCCAACGGAGTGCAAAGCGCCCGATCGGTGCTGATGATGCGGAGGCTCCGCCAGAGCCGGGGATGCCAGTATGCCTGCCAGTAGAAAGAGCAGCGGGCCCAATCGAATATTCATATAACGCGTGACTCCCGGATGGCAAGGCGATCTCTTTAGAATGAAAAGGCCCGCGTGGTGTCTTGATTCAAGTATAAGGGATCGCTCCAAAAGGAAAAACCTTTATTCCCCCGGAAACCAATCATGGAAATTTTATTGAAAGAAGATATCGGAACGCGATGCATGGCATTGGACGACGGCATCCGGTTGTATGAAAAAATACTGCCGGAGCTGAAAGCGAAACGTGCGGTGAAGCTGGACTTCACCGGTGTGGAGGCCGTGTTCTCCCCGTTCCTGATGGGCTGCATCGGCCGCCTGCTCGATCACTTTGAAAAAGAAATGTTGATGGAGCAACTCGTTTTGCGCAATATCCAGCCCGAACACCTGAAGACCCTCAACGAGTTCATCGACCGCGCCGAACAACGGCTCACTGAAAAGACCGACCTCGAATCCATGAAGGATTTTTTCGAGGAAGACGAAATCGGCGATATTTGATCCATACCCCGGAGCGAACCATCCCGCACGGCAACGTGCTGCCTGAAATGGCTTCCGGGTGCCCGGAGCACACCATTATGGAACGGATGGCCCTCACGTTTTGAATGAATTGGCAAAATATTTGAAATCGATCCGCCCGCCGGGAAGACAAATCCCATCTGAATTCGTATAATGGGAGGTTCAAACCGAAAGGGCCTGGAATGAATCTGTACAAAGCATATTCACTGATCCCCTCGTCGCGGCTGACGGGTGACCACGAGGAAGACGACATCCGCATCGAGTGGATCGTCTATTTCCGCGATGAACCCCTGCCGGTGCACAAAATCCTCGCCGACTATCCGCAGGCGCTGGAAATGCACGAGGAACAATCCGCACCGCAATACCTGCGCTGGATCCAAAGCCGGGTCAACAACCTGCTGCAGGAAGAAGAAAAGGAAGAGCTGGAACGCTACCTGACCGAAAAATACGGCATGCCGGTGTACTTTGAAAAGATGATCCTGCCGATCGACGTCAAGAAACTGCCGTGGTTCCGGGAACGCTACATCAACAGCATGGTGATGTTGCACGAACGCGGCGACCCCTTCATCCTCAACACCTGCGTCGTCGGCATGGTCTCCCCGTTTAAAAACCTGAACGCCGTCAACACGGTCACCGAGTTCCTGCAGGAAATCGACCGGCAGAACGAGGTCTGACGCATGCGCCCCCGCCTGCCCGCAACCCCGCGCCGGACTCCCCTTCTCCAGAGACGATGAACACTCCACGCGAATCGAAAGACGACTCCACGCCCTTGACCGACAAGGAAAAGCGGGAAGCTTACTCGGTGTACGTCGCCATCATCGGCGGCATCGTCATCGTCGTTTCCTTCATCTGGCACATCGTGTCGTCGCTGATAAGCGGCGGCGAACCCTGACTCAGGCCAGCACCCCGGCCACGCACCCGGTCAGCAGGGTCGCCAGAAACGACGTCCACAACGCGCGCAGGCCCAGCACCGACACCTCACGCACGCGTTGCGGCATCAGGCTCGATACGCCGCCGATAAATATCCCCATGCTCGCGATGTGTACAAATCCGCACAGCGCATACGTCAGCACGGTCAGCGAGCGCGGGCTGAACGCGGGAATCTCCCCGCCCTGCACGGCTGCCAGCGTGAAGTACGCCGTCACTTCCGTCTCCACGAAGCGCGATCCCAGAATCTCGGACGCCAGCTGCCATTCTTCCGGACGCAATCCCAACAGCACCACGAACGGCCACGTCAGCCAGCCCAGGATGCGCGCCAGCGTGAGATCCGCCCCGGCCACGGCGGGCAGTTGCCTCAGCAACAGGTCCAGCACCGCTTCCAGTCCCAGCACCACGATCAACAGCGTGGCAATGCCCACCGCCATGCCCACACCCTGCCGTCCGCCATCCATCAACGCCACCATCAGGTTGGCCGGCGGCGTCTCGGATCCATCGTACGCCGTGTCGTCGGGCACTTCGCCGGCGGTCACGGGTGGCTCGGTTTCAGGCAGGGCCAGCTTGCTGATGAGGATGGCGCAGGGGATGGAGATGAGCGACGCCGACACCAGGTGCCCGGCGATCTGCGGAAACACGTTTTGCAAAGCGAGCACGTACACGGCAAGCACGGTGCTGGCGACGGTGGCCATCATGCAAGTGAGCAGCGTCAACAATTCGGAACGCGTCATGCGTTCGAGATACGGACGCACGGTGAGGCTGGACTCGATGCCGACGAACAGGTTCGCCGACGCCGACAGCGCCTCCGCGCCGGACAGTCCCATCCCCCGGTAAAAGAGGCGCGCGAAAAACCGCACCACGGGTTGCATGACCCGCAAGTGATACAGTCCGGCGATGAGGGCGGCGAAAAAAATCACGGCGGGCAGCACCTGCATGGCCAGCACGAAGCCGATCGACTGCGTGCCGTCGGGGCGGCTCTCGCCCGGTCCCAGGGCCAGCGGGCCGAACAGGAACACGCTGCCCCGGCGCGAGGCGTCGATCAACGCGATCAGGGCGTCGTTCACCCACGCCAAGGCGGCGATGACGAAAAACCCGGTCAGTGACAGCAGGCGGTACGGCGTGTCTTCCATGGTTCCCCTCGTTCGATTGGACGGTGCGCGGGTCCGCCGGACGGCGCGACAGGTCGCGCGATTATACAACGGGCTGCGTCCGGGGTTACTTGAAATCGGCGAACAGGGCGTCCAGGCCGGCGCGGTAACCGGGATAACGCAGCTTCACCCCCAGTTCGGATTTGATGCGGTGATTGTCCACGCGTTTGTTGGTCAGGTAAAAACTTTTCCCCATCTCGCTGAGCTCGGCATCTTCGAAAGCCACCAGCCTGGGCGGTTTCACCTGCAACAGGTCGCAGGCATGCTGGATCACCTCGCGCGGCGATGCGGGAATGTTATCGACGACGTTGTACACGCGGCCGGCATGCGGCCGGGCGATGGAGGCTTGCAGCACCTGCACCACGTCGTCCACGTGCACGCGGCCGAACATCAGCCCCGGTTTGTCGATGCGCTGGGCGGTGCCGTTCTGGATTTTGACGAAGGGATTGCGGCCCGGACCGTAAATGCCCGCCAGCCGGAACAGGTGCACCGGCGACGAAGCGCTGTAAGCGAGACGCATCCACGCCCGTTCGGCTTCGGCGCGGCGCTGTTGATGCGGAAACTTCGGCATCAGCGGCGTGGTTTCATCCACCCAGTTGCCGTCGTGATCGCCGTACACGCCGGTGGTCGAGAGGTAACCGATCCACTCGACCTGCCTGGCCGACTCCAACGCGTCATGGAAATGATGCCGCACCACATCGCCGATTTCCGGTTTCGGTGGGATGGAGACCAGCACGTGCGTGGCCTCTTCCAACGCCGCGGCCAGGTCCGGCACCACGGCGGGCGCGTCGAACACCGCCACCGACCAACCCGCGGCGCTCAATGTGCGTTGCTTCTCCGGCGTGCGGCAGGTGCCGCCCACCGCCCAGCCTTCGCCGTGCAACGCCGCGGCCAACGCGGAGCCCACATAGCCGAGGCCGAAACAGAATAGTTTTTTTTGCGTTGAAGAAGTCACACCAGACAGGCTTGCACGCCCCGTTCGAGGCGCTCGCGGTTGAGGTGGCGGCCGATGAACAACAGTGTGTTCTGCCTGGGCGTGTCGCCCCACGGCCGGTCTTCTTTGCCGCCGAACATCATGTACACGCTCTGGAATACGTAACGGTTGGGCGAATCCTCGATGTTCAGAATCCCCTTGGCGCGGAACACGTCCATGCCTTCGGTGAGGAGCAGCATCTGCAACCAGATGTTGAACCGGTCCGGGTCGATGTGACCGGGCACGGTGAGGCCGACGGAGGTGATGGCGTCGCCGTGCCGGGGTTCGGTGCCGGGATCGTCATCGCTGTCGTCTGCATCGTCCTGCGCGTGATCGTGCGGCGCGGCGTCGAAGTCGAGGCGGTCGAGATCGAAGCCGCCGATATCCAGCACCTGCTCCAGGTCCAGCTCGGCATGTTTGGTTTCATGCACGGTGGCGGTGGGGTTGATGGCGGCGATGCGTTGGCGCACGCGCTCCAGCTCGTCCGCCGTCACCAGGTCGGTCTTGTTGAGCAGGAGCACGTTGGCAAACGCGATCTGCTCCCACGCCACGTCCAGTTCATCGAGATGGTTCCAGATGTGTTTGCAATCAACCAGCGTCACCACGCCGTCGAGCTTGAGCCCCTGGGCGATGTCCTCTTCCACCATGAACGCCTGCGCGATGGGTCCGGGCGAAGCCAGCCCCGTCGCCTCGATGACGATGTAATCGATCTGCCGCTGACGTGCGAGCAGGCGGTTGAGGGTTTCCACCAGGTCGCCCTTGATCGAGCAGCAGACGCAGCCGTTGCTCATCTCGAACAGGTCTTCATCGGCGCCGATGACCAGATCGTGATCGATACCGATCTCGCCGAACTCGTTTTCGATGACGGCGATGCGGCGGCCGTGCCGGCCGGTGAGGATGTGGTTGAGCAACGTGGTTTTGCCGGAACCGAGAAACCCCGTCAACAGGGTGACCGGGAGCTCCCGGTGCGTTCCAGTTTCAGTTTGCATGCGGATAAGACGGCCTGGGCCGGTCAGGAAACACGCGGGCCGTCCAGCGGAGCGTCCGTCGCATCGTCCTTGTCGCGGATCTGTTCATAACGTTTTTCGATTTCCAGTTCGTCGTACACCTTGTCGACCTTCGACTTGATGCCGGGCGCAGGGGCGGTGTCGTCTTTCTTTTTCAAAAAGCTTTTTTCCGCGAGCACCGATTCCCAGAGCTGCGTTTTCTTTTCATTTTCAGACATGTTGAAACAAACTCCCTGGACTGAATGAAACGAAACAGGGTGCCGGGCACCCGTGAGCCAACCCTCATTTTACAACAGCCGCCCGGTTTCCCAAGGATTTTTATAAACGCGGGCGGCAGGGCTGAAACTCCAGAAGATCGCTCTTTGGTTGCCCTGCCTTCCCGCCTGCGATGCTGCCACGAAGCCGCGCCCTTTCGCCTGCGTGCCACTTCCATGCGCCCAATCCGGCAATTTTTGAAAAAAGATTGCAAATTGGCCGGAAAACCTTCAAATTGGATATAACCTATTGATTCCAAATAACGTATTGGCTCAGAGAAGCGAGGTTTCATTTGAAGCTGATTGTCAACACCGAAACGCTCACGCATCCTCTGCGCGGCATCGGAAACTACACCCTGCATCTGCTCAAGGGCCTCAGGCAACAGGCCACGCCGGGGACGGTGATGTGCTTCAACGGATCCGACCGGCTGCTGACGATCGAGGAGGTGGAGGCATCCCTGAAGAACGCGGCCTGCGACGCCGACAGCCTGATTTGCCGCGAGCTGATCTGCGAAGCGCCGCGTGACGCCATCGACGCCCGTTTCCGGGAATTGACCCGTTCCCATACCGATGCGGTGTATCTGGAACCCGAGTGTCTGAATCGCCCTTTCGACGGACGGGTGATCCCCATCATTTATGATTTGTCGCCGTTCCGTCACCCCGAGTTCCACCGCGATGCCTACCGGGCCATGCTGCAAACCTGCGTGCCCGCATGCCTGGAGCGGGCGGCGCACATCCTCACCGTATCCGAGTTCACGCGCAGTGAGTTGGTCTCCCTGTGGGGGCTGCCGCGGGATAAAATCACCATCGTTCCTCCGGGGGTGTCGCCGGAGTTCCACCCCCGGTCACCGGAGGACGTGGAAGCGACCCGGAAAAAGTACAAACTGCCCGCAAAGTACCTGCTGGCCGTGGGCACGTTGGAACCTCGCAAGAACCAGACCAACCTGATCGCCGCTTACTCCCGCCTGTCGAAAAGTCTGCGCACGCATCACGCGCTCGTCCTCATCGGGGCGCAGGGTTGGGGTGCCGAACGTTTGGAGGCGGTGATCCGGTCCTATCGCCACCCGGACGAATTGTTCTGGCTGGGCTATGTTGAGCAGGCCGACCTCCCCGCTCTGTACTCGGGAGCATACGGGTTCGTTTACGCTTCCGTGTACGAAGGCTTCGGCATGTGCCTGTTGGAAGCCATGGCCAGCGGCGTGCCGGTGCTGACGTCGAACCAGTCGGCATTGCCGGAGGTGGCCAACAAGGTGGCGCTGCTGACCAATCCCCTCAATCTGAATTCCCTGACCCGCAATCTGGAACGGTTGATCCGCGATGAAGCATTCCGTTCCAACGCCCATCTGGAAGGACCGGAAAAAACGTTGAACTATTCGTGGGACACCAGCGCCCAACAGGTAGCACGGACTTTAAAAAAAATGGCTGAGACTCATTGACTCACAGAAAGGACCGGCTGACATGGCGCGACACACTCTCATTGGAATGATATCAACGATGCTGTGGCTGCTGCCTGCAGCGGCGGGGGCCGCGGACCCTGCGCCCATCGTCACCGACCGGCCCGGGCAATCGGACGCCAGCAGTGTGGTCGCGCCGGGCACGCTGCAGATGGAACTGGGCTACAACCTGACCCACGACGACGACAGCGGTCATGCCATCTCCCACACCCAGCCCTTGCCGTTATGGCGGCTGGGACTGACGGACTGGGTGGAGTTGCGCTTCGCACTGGACGGCTACGCGCACCAGGAAGGCCCCGGCCCGTCGGACCGTTCTGGTTTTGGCGACGGCAATATCGGCACCAAGTTTTATTTCTGGGGACTGCAGGGAATGCGGCCCGAGTTCGCCATCGACTGGGGCGTGAGCCTGCCTTTCGGCGACGATGAGGTGTCGCGCAACCGCTACGATCCGTTCATGCGCCTCCTGTTCACCAGCGTCATCACCGAGCGCTTCAGCATCACCTACAACCTGGGCGCGGAATGGAACACCACCACGCTGGCCGATGGACGGACCGACACTCTGGGCGCTTACACCTACACCTTTTCACCGACGCTGGCGCTCACGAACCGATGGGCGATATTCGCGGAAGTGTTCGGTTCGGTGCCGATGGACCCGGCGGACGACGCCCACACCTTCAACGGCGGCGTGCTGTGGTTGATCACCCCCGACTGGCAGTTCGATCTTTCCGCCGGGGTGGGGCTGAACGACGCCGCCAACGATCTGTTCATCGCCGCCGGCCTTTCCACGCGCTGGACCAACTTGTTCTGACCGCACGCCTCTTCCCTTCCCGGCACCTCACGCTATTGCCCCGGCTTCGGCTGTGGATTATGCTGGGGGTATGGAACTCGACGGCATTCATCATATCGGCGTCAACGTGCGCGATCTCGACCGGGCGGAAGCGTTTTACACGCAGGTGCTGGGATTCCGGGTGAGCGAGCGCTATGCGGAGTCGATGCGGCACCTCATGCTGGACACGGGCGGCACCGGCCTGCATCTGTTCGAACACCCCGATCTCAATATGGACGCGGCACTGCGCACGTTGAGCGAGGAAGGCTGCATGCACCTCGCGTTCGGCACCACGCGTAAGCGGTTCGACGGGATCGTTGCGGAATTGAAGGAGAAGGAGGTGCCGTTTCGGGGACCGCTGGTGCTGGGCAAGGGCGAATCGGTGCACTTCCAGGATCCGGACGGCAACCATCTGGAGATCCGTTGTCCCGCCCAGAACGCCGGGGACTGAGATGGACCGGAATGCTTGCGGGGATTCGACTTCAGACGGAAGATGCGGCGGCAGAGAACGCCGTCGCCCTCACTCCTCGCTCACCACATGAATGGGTTCTTTGATGCCGGTGATGAGGTGGTGGTTTTTCAGCAGGAGCAGTTTGGCCTGGGTGATGGTCTGACCCGGTGACAACAGCAGGGTGCCATCCACCGAATCCACGCGCTTGGCCATGATGTGGCCAACCTTGAGGTCTTCCAGCTTGATCGCCTGCACGCGTTTTTCTTCGTTTTTCTGTTCCTGATTTTTGAAATGTTCGTGGAGGGTGCGGATCAGATCGGGATCGTAGTGCGCTCTTCGTTCCTTCATTTTTTCCAAGGCTTGGACTCGCGTCACCCCGCCGCCTTCCAGTTCCGTCAGATCAAAAACCAGGTTCAGGATACGCGATCCGAGCGGAATGGATTTGCCCTCCAGCGTGCCGGACGGATAGCCGGACCCGTCGTAACCTTTTTTATGATACATGACCACTTTGGAGACGTCCTTGAGGTGCGGGATATTTTCCAGCAGTTTGGTGCTGGTCCTGGGAATGTTGCGGAACAGTTCTTCCTCCCGCACCGTAAGCGCCATCTTGCGGCTTTTTTTATAAAGGATGTGCGGCGGGATGGTGATGTTGCCGATGGGCGCCAGCATGGCCGCCAATTCCAACTGCCAGACCTCTTCATACTTGAGGACCGAGCCGATCTCGCGCACCACTTCCCGCACCTTGGCGCCGCGGCTGAACAGGTTGCTGTCAAAGTTGGTCAGCAATTCCATCAGGATGGAGACGCTGCCGTTGAGGGTTTCTTCCAGCACTTCGCGGGTTTTATCGTATTGCTGTTTGAGGGAGCGGCGCAGATGGAGCAACTCCAGATGGTTGCGAACGCGCGCGCAGACCTCTTCCTGTTGAATGGGCTTGCGGATGTAATCGACACCTCCGGCCTGAAACCCTTCCACCACGTCCTGGGTCTCCCGCCTTGCGGTGATGAAGATGATGGGAATATTCAGACCGATGTCGGTGGACTTCAAACGGCGGCAGGTTTCAAACCCATCGATGCCCGGCATCATGACATCGAGCAGGATCAGATCGGGCATCAATTCAGGAACGATCTCGAGCGTTTCGTTGCCATTGGAGGCAAACGCCAGCCGGTACCCCTCCGGTTCCAACGCGCCCCGCAGGACGGCAAGGTTGGACGGAGTGTCATCCACCAGCAACACCCGTTTATTGGATTGGTCGAACTTTTGCTCGTCAGTCATGCCCAACTGTGTCTAATAATTTTAGGATTCCTTCTTTATCAAACTTCTCTGCCAGGATCTTGAGATGCGACGCCAGTTGCGGTCCCTGAGGTTCGATCTTTTCAATTTCCGGGAGCTGTTTCTCCATTTCAGCAATCATACCTAATTTTGCCATTTTTTTCAGGTTAAGTAACAAAAAATCAGGAACCTTCATCTCTGAAAAATTGGTTTCCCCGGGGATCAAATTCGGCTTTACTATATTTTCCGAAGCTTCGTCCGTTGAAAACTGGAATTCCACATGCAGCACCTCCTGCACCGTCTTCAAAAGTTCGTCGCGCAAAAACGGTTTGCCGACAAAGCCGTCGATGCCTTCATTCAGGAACCGGTCGCGTTCATGGCGGTAATTCGAAGCGGTGACGATAACAATTCGAACCGCATTGTCTTCGTGCTGGATGGCCTTCGCCGCTTCCAGTCCATTCAGTTGCGGCATCTTGTAATCCATGAAAACGATGTCCGGCTTCCACGCGCCTGCAATTTCGATCCCCTCTTTCCCGGAGTAGGCCCTTCGCACTTCAACGCCGACATCGCTCAGTATTTCGTACAGGACATCGACATTGGCTTCGTTGTCATCCACCACCAGCGCCCGCACTTCATATTCCGGAGACAAACGGGTGACCTTGGTAAAATCCTGCCCTAAAGGCGTCTCCTTGGTATTGACCGGCAACAGGGGAATGGAGAAACTGAACCGGGAGCCTGTCCCCGGCTCGGAGGACACCCGTAATTCCCCTTTCATCATCTTGGCCAGTTTTTGGGATATGGTCAAACCCAGTCCGGTCCCGCCTCGCTCCATGCCCACCCAATCCTGCTCGTAATAATTGAACACGGTCTTCTGCTTTTCTTCCGGGATGCCGATCCCTGTGTCGTGAATTTCAAACCAGTACAGGTTATTGGGCTTCCCGCTAACGCTGAAAACCACTCTTCCCTGATCGGTGAACTTGAGGGCGTTGTCGAGCAGATTGATGAGCACCTGCCGCAGCTTGCCCTGGTCGCCGTGCACCCAGTGGTTTTTGTTGCCCAGGTTCTGGTGCAACTCAAAACTCAGCTTCTTTTCCTCGCAGCGAACGCGAAAGATATCGCACAGTTCGTTCACCAGCGCGACCAGGTTGAAATCCTGCGGGTTCAATTTGAGTTTGCCGGCTTCAATCTTGGAAAAATCGAGGACGTCATTGATCAGGCTCAACAGGTGGTATCCGGCCTTCTGAATCCCCCCCAACTTGCGGCGCTGATCGTCTTTCAAGTTCGGGTCCTGATTCAAAATCTGTGAGTAGCCCAGGATGGCATTCATAGGAGTGCGGATTTCATGACTCATGCTGGAAAGAAAAATGCTTTTGGCGCGGTTGGCCTGTTCAGCTTTTTCGCGGGCAGCCAGGATTTCCCGTTGGATCTGTCTCTTTTCGGAAATGTCCATCGCCACTCCCACAATCCATTCCTCTTCTTCCAGCCGGGCAATCTGCAAACGCACTTCCGCCGGATAGGTGCTTCCATTTTTCCGTTTATGCAGGGTTTCCAAAACCGGACGGGGCTCGGTGCCGTTTTTCAAAGCGGAGAACAGTTCCTCCAAGCGCTCTTCGTTGAATTCCGGAGCAATGTCCAACGGCGTGTACTGTTGCAATTCCTTCAGGGAATAACCCAGGTTGTGGCGTGCGCCTTCGTTGACATAGACAAACCGAAAGGTTCTGGCATCCACCAGATATATTTCGTTGTAGGATTTTTCCAGAATCGCACCAAACCGGACCGCCTGCCTGGTCGCCTGGTCGGATTGGTTGAGCAGCGTATGCAGGAGGAACGTGGTCATCATCAGGCCAAACAGGTAAAGCTGGAGCAGCAAAACGCTTTTATCATGATCGATCTCGAACTGGTGCTCGGTCTGGCCGCTTCCCCATATCGCCAGCAGGCTGATGCCCAGCATGACCACCACCCCACCCACCTGGCGGAACCGGAATGCCGTCCAAACCAGAAAAGGAAAGGACAACAGGATCAGGGGATACTCCTGGTAATCGATCGGCGTGTAAAAAATCGCTTTGGCGCCCAGATAGAGCAGGCCGGCAAGCACCAGGGCTTCCAGCTTTTTATGGAGGGACAACGGCCGGAGCCTGGAATGCCGGAATGCGGTCACGATGGGAACGATCAATAAAACGCCCAGGCTGTCGCCCAACCAGCCGGTCAACCACGCCCTGCCATATTGATCCCAGCTGAGGAGATCCGCCCCCATCAAGGCGGTGACTGTGAAGTTGGTATGAATGAGACTGTTCAGCAAACCCGCAACAAGCACGAACACGATCAGGTCTGGAACGCGGGCGAAGGGATCCCGGTTGCCCAGCCATCGGCGCAGGATATAGCCTCCGGTCCAGGTTTGCAGGGTGGCTCCCACGCCCACCAGAGTGGCTACGCCCATCAACGCCAACAGCGACAAATCGGATTTAGGGTGTGGATGCAGGACCAGCCAGAACGTGAGGGTGAGACCCACGGCGCCCAGGAAGACACCGGGCAGAATACGCGGCCCATACAACAGCACGCACGCCAGTGCAATGCCCAGCGGCAAAAAGACAGGAAAGGCATGGCCGTGGAAATGAGTGAAGGAGGCCAGCAGGCAACCGCTCAGGATGTAAGCCCCGGCGGTCATGCCATTGACGCGAAGGGTTTCCAGTTTTCCGGATGTGACGGGATCACTCATTTTATCAAGACCAGAGCCAAACATGACAGGGATCAAAGTGGCCCGACTTCGCACACAGGTTTGGACAGGGACCATGGAGGGATCGCGCGAAACCTGCGTGCAACGCAAAACCACCGTGCTATGCAAAGAACTTTTTCAGAAAGTTCCTGCGAACCCATTCCTGCCAACCAGGCCGCGTGGTCGCGTCGAACGGCCCCACCCCCCTCAAGTCCGACCCGCGGCCTCTCCATGCCCCGGGAAAGTATCGACTTGAATCCTTCCATTCAGGTTAATCGATTTGCTTTTTTTCGGATATAACTAAATTCCGAACGCCCTATCCCCTGGGGCGAACGGCCCGGAGAACCTGAAATCATCGGCTTTAAAAAAATGGACTAGTATCGTAACTACTATATAATTCCAGAATCGGCATCATCCTTCCCGGACCCGAATGGGCTCGCGGATGCCCACAAATTCCTTGTGGTTTCTGAGCAGCAACAAATGCATGTCCGTAATCATTTGGCCCGGATTCAACAGCACTACGCCTTCCTTATTTTCGATCCTGTCAGCCAGAACCAGCCCGGTTCGCAATTCCTGAAATGAAACGGCTTTCTCCGACTGAACCATGGCGTCGTATTCCTCTTCCTTTTTGAAAACGTAGTCTTCCAGTTTTTCCATCAAATACGGATCGTACAGACGGGAGCGCTGCCGGAGCCGGGTGATGGCCCTCAATCCCGACTGGGCCGTCCCCTCTTCTTTCACAAAATCGGACAGCAGCTTGAGCGCCCGGGCGCCAAGAGGAATGGCTTCTCCGCTCAGCGAGTTTTCCGGGAAGCCGCTGCCGTCGAATCCTTTTTGATGGTAGAGCACCATCTCCGACACTTTCCTTAAATGAGGAATTTTTTCCAGCAACTTGGCGCCGGCCTGGGGCACCCGTTGAATCATCGCCTGCTCTGCCGCAGACAAGGACTCGCCTTCTCGATAACGGGTCATGGTGGCAGGGGGAAGGGACACCAGCCCGATGGGCAGGAACATGGCCGCAATTTCCAACTGGCTCGTGTTTGGAAACCCCAGGGCCGGACCGCATTCTTTCAACAACTGGCACAACCGCGCCGCCTGGTTGAACAGATTGTGATCGAAACCCGCCAGAACCTCATGAAAAATTTGCAGGCTCCCGGTCAGCGTCTGGCTCAACAATTCCTGGGTATGGCTGTACTGTTCCTGGAGGGATTGCCTCAGAATGACGAGTTCGATCTGGCATCGAACCCGGGCGCACACCTCTTCCTGCTGAAAAGGCTTGGTGATGTAATCCACACCGCCGGCAGAGAATCCTTCGATGAGATCATAGGTTTCTCTCCGGGCGGTGACAAAAATAACGGGGATGTCCCGGCACGCCGGCATCTGTTTCATCTGCCGGCAGGTCTCAAACCCATCGATGCCCGGCATCATGACATCGAGCAGCACCAGATTGGGTTTCAGCTCCGGCAGGATTGCCAGGGCATCCTCGCCGGTGGAAGCGAAAGCCAACTGGTAACCCTCCCGTTCCAGAGTTCCACGCAATACGGCCAGGTTATCGGGTTGGTCATCCACCAACAACACGGTCCAGGCTTGATCTTTCGATTCTGGGTCGGTCACCATGCACCTCCTTTCTTCATCCGAAAGGACTTTCTATAAACGGTGTGCGCTTGCGTTCAAATGGATACCTGTCTCCTGGCCGCCGGAGTTATGGCTCCACCTCGAAATCGTTTCTATCCACAACGGGCCTCGATGGATACCGGCCGGGATCCTCCGTGTTCTGCCACCCCACTGCCAGCTTCTACTATTCACCCTCTTCAACGTCCTGTCAAACCGGCAGATCAGGCTGACGAAGGCGCACATGCTTCCAACACTTTCAGGATCGCCTGTTTGTCAAAATTGTCGGCAAGGGTTTGCAGGTGTCGCGCCAGTCCGGCTTCCCGGTGTCCGATTGCTTTCACTTCGTTCAACTCTTCCTCCAACTGGCTCATCACGCCAAGGCGGGCCGATTGTTTGAGCCGGTTCAGCAACGGCTCGGGCAATGACAGGGATTCGAAGGAAGACTCCACTATGGGGACGGCTGTGCCCTCTTCTTCTCCTTCATCCGGTTGGTACACAAACTCCACCTCCAAAAGATCGTGCAGGACCTTGAACACTTCTCCCCGCAAGAACGGTTTGGCGATGAATCCATGCACTCCTTCCTGCAAAAACTTTTCCTGTTCATGCCGGTAACTGGAGGCGGTGACCATGACGATTTTGGTGATGCTGGTATCCAGGTTTTTCTGGATCATTTTTGCAGTGTCGAGTCCATTCAAGCCCGGCATCCGGTAATCCATGAAAATCACATCCGGCTTCCAGGACAAGGCCCGGTCGATGGCATCCCAACCGCTGATCACCGCCTGGCATTCCACCCCGATCGCTTCCAACGTTTCCGTCAGGACTTCGATATTGGACTGGTTGTCATCGACGATGAGCGCGCGGACGGATTGGTCCGTCGCCAACGTCACCACACGGTCGTAATCTTGCAGGTCATCCACCGCACCCGCCTGGGTGGCTGGCAGGTGCAGAACAAAATAAAACCGCGATCCCCAGCCGGGGTCCGATTCCACGCTCAATGTGCCTCCCATCAAATCGACCTGCCGTTTCGAGATGGACAGCCCCAGTCCGGTCCCCCCCCGCTGCTGGCCTTCGTCAAACTGGCTGAAATATTCAAACACATGCTGCTGCTTGTCGAGGGGAATGCCGCAGCCGGTATCGATGACTTCGAATACGTAACGATCCTGCTTGTCTTCGGAAACGCGGAACAGGACCTCACCCCGGTCGGTAAACTTGACGGCGTTTTCCAACAGGTTGATGAGCACCTGCCGCAGCTTGCCCTGGTCGCCTTCCACCCAGCGCCCCTGGTTGCCAAAATTACAATCCACCTTCAGCTCCAGTTGGTTCCTTTCGCAGCGGTGTTTGAAGATCAGCTCCAGGTCCTTGATCAAACCCGACAGGCTGAAACGGACAATGGTCAACTCCATCTTGCCGGCTTCGATCTTGGAAAAGTCCAGGATGTCATTGATCAAACCGAGCAGATGATTGCCCGCTTTCTGAATGCCTTCGACTCGCTTGTGCTGATCTGAGGCCAGGGAGGTGTCGCGGCTGAGAATCTGCACATACCCCAGGATCGCATTCATGGGAGTGCGGATTTCGTGACTCATGTTGGAGATAAACATGCTTTTGGCCTGGTTCGCCTCCTCGGCACGAATCCGCGCATTGATGATCGCTTCCTGGGCTTTGCGTTTCTGCGTGATGTCCATCGCAAGGGCCAGTAAGTATTTTTTGCCGCCAAACGTGGAAATGTTAATTTGCGCTTCCACCGGATACAGGGTGCCATCCTTGCATTGGTGGATGGTTTCAATGATTTCCATATGGTCAGGGTCTTTTTCCACCCGTTGGATCAGATCGGTGAATTGTTGGGGAGTCAGGCCATGCGTGAAGTCCAGAGCCTCCATAGCCAGCATTTCCTCCGTGGTGTACCCCAACCTCTTGCAGGCGCCCTGATTGATCTGAACGAATTTCAACCCATCCAGGTCCAACACATAAACTTCGTTGATCGAACGATCCAAAAGATGACCGAGCATGGCGGCTTCACTTTCGAACTGACGACTGGTCGAAACCGACGCACCCAAAATGAAAGACATCGTGGCCAACACGAAGAGATACAGCTGAAGTAGAATCACTGCGGTGTCCGGGGACTTCGTCCCCATGGGGCCGCGCCCTTCTCCCGTTCCCCAGGTGGCCATGAGCGCGGTGAACAAAATGGCCACGACGGCACCCTGCTGCTTGAAACGCAGTGCCGCCCACACCAACACCGGGAACAGCAGGTACACCAACGGATAATCGCTCTGGGGCAACCAGTCGCCGTAAACGATCTGGCTCGATACGTATAGAACCACGGACAATGCGATCGCTTCTCCCACCTCCTGCTTGTTGAGAGCCAGCCGGTCAGCCCTTTTGAAAATCAGGAAACAGGGGATGATGTGCGTGATGGCCAACACGTTGGCCATCCAGGCCGTGAGCCAAACGACTGCGATGTTACCCGGGGAAACCTGATCCCAAAAAATCCATACGCCGGTTGACCAAGTGGAATAAACGAGGGCGGACGGGAAGGCCACGCCAAACACAAAAGTCAACACTTCCCGAATGCTTTCGAGGGTGGAGTCTTTACGCAACCCTTTGTGGATCAGCAGTCCCCCTACCCATGTCTGGAACAGGGTCCCCAGCGTGAGGAGGAAAGGAAGGAAAAAAACTTCGAGCAGCCCGGATGCCGAGAACTGGACATTCATGTACCAGCTCAGAAATGTGACGGAGCCCAGCAGAATGCCGGGAAGAATACGGTAGGAAAAAAAGATGTAGGCGCCCAGAGCAATCCCGTTGGGGATGTGGATGACCAGGCTGGGACCCAGCTTTTGAGTCAAGGACACCATCAGCATCCCGCTCAAAACATAAGCGAGAGCAACGGCCAGGTTCTGAAATAGAATATGCGATATGCGTGGGGAGTTCGTACCCGTCATCAGCCCACCTTCATGGCAACAAGATTCCGGCTTGAGTTTCGTCCTTCGACGACACACGTTTTATTGCTCATCGGGACACCCCTCCTCTTGCTGCCCGCTGACTATGGATTCTTACATATTCCTCTTCCAATCTAAAGTTTTTTTTGGCATACGGATAGGTCTTTCAGGTAGATACCGCCAAGGCCCCACGAAAGTAGCCCAAATAGGCCAATATGAACATTCAACCTTTGCTGGGCTTGTATTACAGGCGAGAAGAACGCGTTTTTTTTTTGCGGAGAGCAGAGGGCTCTCTGCAGCCTGATGCGGGGGGTTGGGCAAGGCTTTTTCATCGAAGGATCGAGTCGTTACTTTATTTTTCTAAAGATCGCGAGGGGAACGCTCTTATCTAAAGAGAGCTTTGCATAACCGGATTAAAGAACCAAGCATGGTTCCTCGCTCCGCTTGGAATGACAACTCAGGTCTCAGCTGTCATTCTGAGGAGCTAACGGCAACGAACAATCTCCGTGTACTCTCTCTAAAAACTCATACGCGGCACACGCGACTCACCTTGATTCCCCCCCTGCTTCCGGGTCCCGACCGTTCCAGGATAAAGTGCGGATTGAATCAAGCGATGGCTTTTTGGGGACGCATCCGGGCGAAAAGTGAATCGATCCGTTTCTCAACCGCTGCACGCAACTCTTCCATTCCAGCACGCCCGGCAATCTGCAAAGCCCGCTCAAAGTACTGAATGGCTTCATCGTAATCACCCTTCGCTGTCATCACCAAACCCAGATTGTTGTAGCTTTGAGCCAACAGGGGATGGTCTGGGTTGCAAACACGGTGGAATCCTTTGAGCGCCAGTTGCATATACTGGCCTGCCTGCAAATAGTCTGTCCGCTTAAAATAGATACCACCGATGTAATTGTAAATAAAAGAGACTTCAGGGTGAAATTCGCCGTAAGCCCCCAGGCACTCCTGCAAAGCCTGCCCGTAGTACTCCAAGGCTTTATCCAGCAGCCCTTCCTTCTGCGCTTCTTTAGCCAGTTGCAACCATTCTTTCGAGCTCATAATGCCTCCTGCCTTTCTCACAATTTCCAAGTGTGATTTGCCTCCGCCCACCTCGTTGCCGAAACCGGGGGTCATATCGGTTCCTTATTATATGTATAAGCCAACTCTATCACTTTCTATAATTAAATCAACAATAAATGTAAATTAAATAAACCAAAAAAAAGGAGAGTCCAGTAACCATATATTTTTCAATTATTTTTACTGCAGGCACCCCCCCTTTTTCATGCGCCGTTTTGCTTTGCAATGCATCTATACAAAGATCCCTGCACGGAAATACCGGACCCTTCTTAAGTCCAGCGTGGAATCGGCCGGCCTTCCCTCACCCGGCCTCCTTACCCGCACAGATGGCGATCAAACTCTGGACTCTTTCATTTTCTGAAACAGCCTCTCCACTTTTTTCTCAAGGGCGGGAACCTTTTCCATCAACCCTGCTTTTTTATAAATGATCAAAGCCTGTTCATAAAACTGGATGGCCTTATCCATGTCACCATTATGGCTCCACACCTTACCCAGGGTACTGCAGGCTTCCGCCAGCATCGGGTGGTCCGGCGAACAGATTTTGTACAAGACCTTGAGCGCATCTTCCAAATAACAGACGGCCCGCTCATACTCTCCCTTTTTAAACCAAACCGTGCCGAGGCTGTTTTTCACCAAGGCGACATCCGGGTGGAACTCCCCCAGCAACCGGAGGTTTTCATCCAGCACTTTGTTGTAACAGTCGATAGCCTCTTCCAAACAACCCGTGGCTTGCGCCGCTTTTCCTTGTAAAAACCAGTCAGTAGCGATCATTCGAATTCCTTTCCCACGCTGGAACCATTTCTAAAGAACGAGGTCCTTTCTGCACCCCCTTCCTGCAGAGAAGAAATTCACCACCCCCTAGAAAATATCAATTTCCATCTATATTCTTTTGTCGAAAACCCTTTATATAAAGTTAAGGCTTTCCTTTTAATTAGGAAAGCGGAATTTTGAGTTCTTGACCAAATTTTGGTTAAAAGAACCTTAACTACCGATTTTTCAGTCCTTATCTAATAATTATTTATTCAATTTTTTTGTTGAATGCGGCTATGTAGGTAAGGACAGAGTCTTCCAAAATTTAAGTGGAGAATGCCGATTTATTGGAATACCAATAAGCACCTGTTTTAATTGCCGTTACTCAATCAATCTTTTGTAAAATTTGAGTAGCGAAGTGCGCCTTCTTCAGGCTCACTTAATTAATTGATTTTATTTATATTACAAAGGTGAGAGCGGAGGGAGGCTAAAGCTATTTTATTTGAGGAGGAGATCTTGAAATGAGCGCCGTGCGAGAACTGCTTTGTGACAAAATCCAGGGAGATATCAGCCTTCCGGAACGCTGCGTTTCTCTATACCCTTGATCACCACCCGCCCGGACATCCGTCCAGCCACATTGGGCGCCTGGGTACGCAGGGTTTCACGAATTTTCTGGACCGCATCCCGGTCATCAATCGCCTTGACGAACATACTGAAATCGTCTTCGGGAATCTCGCCTTCGTGCACAATGCTGCCTGTGATTTTAAAAAATTGTTCTTTCATGGTTCCTCTGCAAGAGAGTGGATTCGTGCCACATTGGTAAGACACGTGTATCAAAACCGGCGGGTCTTGCCAAGGAATGATTCAACCAGCAGAATTGGGATTGGAAGGGAGGAGGTACATCGACTTTGAGGAAGGGAGCTGAGGTTTGCTCCATCTCTATTCATGCACGAATATGGAAAGTGTACCCGGGTCAGGGGGTAGCTTTCCGAAGAGAAGAAAACCTGACTCCCTTCGCTCTTAAGCCGACTGTTACCCTAAGGGAGGGATTGGTATAAAAACCTCCCGAAAGTCCGGGGGAACGGAACTTCCGGGAGGCGCTTCAGTCTTTTCTATACAAGGATGCCTGCTTAGTACTTCAGGGTATTCCAGGCCGTAATGGCTTTCTGGCCGTTACGTTCCTTGTTCTGTCCATTCCAGATGGCGATGGCCATCGGAACCTTGCCGCTCGAGAACTGAGCGTCGTTGGCATCATCCGTCTTCAAGCTGCGCTTGAAAACAACGGCCCACCGGTTGTTGCTCCAGTTGCCTTTGCCATCGACGTCCTGGTTCGCCTGCGTGGTCAGCGTGGAGAAGCCCTCAGCGTTGAGGTCTTCCACCGGAGACCGGCGCATGGAAGCGTCGGACAGGATATTGTGTGTAGCGCGGCCCGGGTTGTAAACACCTTCGTTTTTACCCATGCCAAAGTCCACATAGGTCGAACGATTGGCGATTTCGCCCGCGCCACCGGTGTGAACGCCGCCTTTAGCGCGCTCGTCCTTGCTGCCGGTCATATCCGACTTCAGAGCGCCCTTCAGCAACAGATCGCCATCCGGCTCATACATGTAGTAACCCGCGGAACCCATGGCCATGTCGGCGTAGTAGTCCTCCATGTCCTGCATTCCAGAGTTACCGGCCTTGCCGGCGCCTTCCTTGTCCCACGTGGCTTTCCACTGCCAGATGTTGACGCGCTCGCCATCAGAACCCATGGTGAACGGAGGTTCACTGCCGGCTTTGACAGGGAACATCAGCGCCGCCTGGTCCTTGTAATGCTGCGACTGGACCATGATGTCATTGCGGTCACCGTCGCTCCACTCCAGGCGAACGGCGAGTTCCTTATCGTTCCTGGCCGCTTTGACGTTCACCCACTTCGTAGCCGGGTTCGGCCACATCGGGTTGGTGATCATCTGCGGGTCCATATCGATGACAATGTGCCGATCCTTGGTCGGACCATAGTTGGACCAGAAAGGATCGGTTGGGTCAATCGGAATGTCCCGCTTGCCAACATTCAAGGCTTCGATGGTTGCCGCCGACGACACCATCGCACTGCCCAGAACGAACGCGGCAATCATTACGAATACAACGGTTTTTTTCATTTTCACGGTTTTCCTCCTGTTTAGCAGTTTCCGGGTTTGCCAGCTCCATCCCTCGCACTCCAAACCGGGGTTTCAAACCGCCTCCCGGAACAGGGGCGAACCCCTGTCCCGGTATGGCAGATGAGACCCGACTTAGAACGCACCAGGATGTTCTTCGGGACGGACGTAGAAAGGCTCTTCAACCGTGACACGGATGATCTCCTTACCCTTCCGGTTAAACCCGATGATGGTGTCGTTGTACATCTCGAACTTCTTGCCGTGAATATTGGTCTCGAAGATCTTCGGACCCGGCTCGCGCTTCCACTTGAAGATGATGCGCTGCGTCGTCCGGAACAACTGCAAGACACCCAAAAGATCCCGGTCCGGAACCATGTACTGATCGATCGAGTGATCCACGCCCGGTCCGAACATCTGCTGCGAATACGATCGCGGCACATGGCGGGACGGAACATAATACCCGTTCGGCTCCGTACCAAACTGCGGGTACAACGGCAGAGCCACTTTCCGGTCCTTGATCAGGTAGTACTGAGGATTGTCCGGATCGTGAGCCCATTCCCCGTTAGAACCGATTTTCACGAGGCCCTGAAGACGAATCTTGCCGACGCAAGCCGCCATACAACGGGTCTCCATCTGGTCACCCTCGGTCAAAGGATCCAGTCCTTCGATGCGCGGGTAACACGCGATGCATTTTTCCGAAATACGCGTCGTACCCCGGAACATCGGTTTCTTGTACGGGCACTGCTCCACGCACTTTTTGTATCCGCGGCAGCGGGACTGATCGATCAGTACGATCCCGTCTTCCTGACGCTTGTAGATCGCCTTGCGCGGGCACGCCGCCAGACAACCCGGATACGTGCAGTGGTTGCAGATCCGCTGCAGGTAAAAAAACCAGATTTTATGTTCAGGCAGAACCGACTTCACGCCGTTGTCGCCGCCAAACGTTCCTTCGCGCGACTGCGTGAACTCACGGCCGTGAGCGGTGTCTTCACCGAAGTTCGGGAAGCGCCACTCTTCGTCCGTCGGAACGTAACCGATCGCCTGCTGATTCAAGCCGATCTTGGCCGGCGCCTCGAAGATGGTCACACCTTCGTACACACCGTGAATCGCCTTGTTCGACGTCTTGCGAACGTTCCATACGTTCTGACCCGGATTCGACTGCTCCAGCATCTTCAGGATCTTCCAATCCCAGAACTGCGGATACCCGCCGTAAGGCTTCGTCTCCACGTTGTTCCACCACATGTACTCCTGGCCCTTCGAAAACGTCCAGGTCGACTTGTGCGCCATCGTGCATGTCTGACATGCAATGCAGCGGTTCGTGTTGAACACGAACGTGAACTGTTCTTTCGGATGCTTCTCTTCGTAAATGTAGGTCATCATGCGACCCAACTGCCAGTTATAGACTTCAGGCATCTTGTAACCTCCATTAAAACCGTTGCCCGTCAGGGCTTCGGTCCCGGTTGCTGTTTAGGTTTGAAACACCGTTTTAAAGCCGGCGGCGGGCCGCCAAAAGGAGGCCCGCCACACACACTTTAAATCTTCACGCGGACGTACTGACCTGCCAGGTACATCTCTGCGAAACGGTCTTTCAACGGAGACTCCGGGGTGTAACCGGTACGTACCGGCTCCCACAGTCCCTTACCATGCATACCACCATCTTCCGCCTTCGAGAACTTGACCAGCGTCTCTTTCGGCGTGGCGTTGATGGCATGGTTGTCTGCTTCGTACCCGTGCAGGAACTTCATCTTGGATTTTGCCTTATGGAACAGACTGTCCGTCTGATGCATCGGCATCAACCAGGATCGGGTGATCGACTGCTGACCGCCGTACCGGAAGTTGGACTGGTACGGAGTCGTCATCGACAACGCACGTCCGTCCGGACGCTCTTCGTGCGCTTTCACCGAACGTTCCGTACTCGACCACGTTGCGTGTTTCATCATCGCGGTGTGATACGGATAGGCCGGGTTGTACTTCGCACGCAGCATCAGGCGGGCAACTTTGTAGCGCGGATCCGAAGGCTTCCAGCCCATGTACGGGCGGTCGGCCGGATTCGCGTCCACGTAGACGTAGTCGCCGTCGTTGATACCCAGGTCCTTACACAGGAACGGGTTCATGTGCACCTGCCACTCACCAACACCCGGAGACCGCTTGTCCATGCGGTAAGGATCGCCGAAGTTGTTGTTCCAGATCATGTTCCAGTCAGTCGTCGCCCAGGACGAATGAGCCGTATGTCTGGATTTCGGAGTGACGCAGTAGAACCGGTACCCCTTCTCCCACAAGAAGTTCTTGGTCGTACGCACCGATGACCACGGCTTCTTGATGTTACGAACGTGACGCAGATCCGGATCCTGCTCGTCTTCCGGAATCCCGTAATCGTCCGGGCGGATGTAGGGGTTGGTGGATACAATAACGTTCGGCAGATAAGGCGTCGCTTCCGGGCCTTCTCTGTGAACGATGAAGTTTTCACCGTACTCGATCGCTTCCGGCTCATCATTGTAGAACTGGATACGACCGTTTGCAGTGTAGAAGGGTTTCGACTCGGTGTACATCTCCCAGAACGGAGACCGCGGATAGGTGCGGTACAGCAACAGACAACATCCCGGCTCACCGTACTTGCCGTTGATGATGTCGTCGATGTTGTAACCCATACCTGCGGTTGCCGTCGTGAACAGCCGACGGATCTGCGCCTTCGTCCGGTTGGGAGCTTCACCTTCGTAAACCTTCATGTAGTCCCCAAACCGCTTGTCACCCGTGATCTGGGCGAGACGCTTGGCGAACTCACGATGGATCAGGTTGTCATCGATCGTGTCGAATACCGGTTTGATGCCGGTGCCGCCCCAGATCTGATGGAACGGGTTCGAACACGACGAAGTGATCTCGTAAGACTCGAACTCAGCCCAGCTGTTCGCCGCCAGTACAAAGTCCGAGTACTCGCAGGAACCGGTGAACTCGATGTCCTGAGCCACGATCATGTCTACGTTGTTGTTGGTGTTGAACACCATCTCGTAGAACCACTTCGCGTTGTTGATGACGTTAACGTTTACGAACCACAACAACTTGGTCGGAGTCGGCATATGGGTGCGGCCCGTGAACACTTTACGCCCATACCGCGGGGTATTGACGATCAGCGCTTTATCACGATGTGCCCAGTAACCAGGCTCTTCACCCTTAGCGTAGCCCTTGACATCTTTCCAGCTTACGTTCTTGGTGATATCGAGAACCGGGTTGAAGGGATCTTCCGCAACCATCGCTGCAAAGCCCGGTCCCGACCAGTGAGAACCCTGGTAGTTACCAGCTTTGTAGTTACCCGACCACGTGTGAGCACCGGAACCCTTGGGTCCGACGTTACCCGTCAGCATGAGGGGAACAAACGATGCACGGTTGTGCATGGTAGCGTGGAAGTAATGGTTGATACCTTCACCGTAGTGAATCTCAACCGGCTTGATGGTACCGATGTCGCGTGCCAGACGCACAAGCAGATCCTTCGGAGCGTGACAGATCTGGTTAACCGTATCCAGATCGTAATCCTTCAGATGGATCTTGTACATCTCGTACAGCGGCATAACGGAGATGGTCTTGCCGTTGATCAGCTTGATGTCATAAACACCATCCAAAGCCGGGTCGATGTTCTTCTTCTTCATCTTCGCGCCAATGTCTTCACGCGTGATGGCGACCGGTTTGTCGGTGTTGGTGTCCCAGACTACGAAGTCCGGCATCTTATCGCGATCGTAGTTCTTCATCCACTTGGTCGTAAAACCATCCTTAGGCAGCGGCTGATTTTTGTAACCGGGGATGTACTCATCGGGATGCAACCGGATCAGGTTGTCCGTGCGGACCAGCAGGGGCATGTCGGTGTACTCCTTGACGTAATCCACGTCAACGAGACCCTCGTCCATGATGATCTTTGCGACACCCAGAAAAATGGAAATATCCGCCAGACCTGCGCGGGTGGGAATCCAGTAGTCCGCCTTGGTTGCGGGCGGGTTGTATTCCGGAGAAACCGTGACCAGCGTACCGCCACGTTCCATGATTTCCGTGTACCAGTGAGCTTCCGGCATTTTGTTTTCGATGAGGTTCTTACCCCACTGAATGGTCAGCTTCGCATACCGGTGGTCGGCGAAGTCGATGTCGGAAGTCTGCATGCCATGCGTCCAGGAATGTCCCGGAGCCTGGTCACCATGCCAGGTGTAGTTGGACCATGCGCGTCCACCCAGTACCTGACCCGGACCGCGACCGCGAACGATCGAGTCCAAAAGACCCATCATGTTCGAAATACGGTAGATGCCGTATTTACCGATGACGCCCAGCAGACCCATACCACCACGATACTTCATGGTACGCGAACCGGATCCACCCATGGCTTCGATCATTTCGGGCTGGTAACCTTCGTTCTTCAGGCGCTGAGCACCGCGAGAACCGCTATAAGCTTTACCAATAGCGACGTGACCTTTGGCCAGATAGGTGAAGGTCTGATCCCAGGTCAAGCGAACGAATTCGTCCGTGCCCCGGCTGGTAAACTTATATTTTTCCCGATTCTCCTTGTCCAGATACGGAAAGCCGTCATCGGCCCACTGTTTCCAGCCAACGCGGAGCATCGGATACTTGTTGCGGTACGGTCCGTAAACACGACGCGGAAACGTCATGCCGCGCAGACACATGCGCGGGTTCCACGCAGCGTCGGCCTGGTTGCCGTACAGATCGCGAATCTTGTGATGATCGTAGTTCTGCTCGATCCGCATCAAGATGCCGTTACGCACGAAGCCACGAACACGACACTGATGGGTGTCGTTCGGGGAACAGCAGTACGTAAACGAACGTTCGTACTTATATTGATCGCGATAAACTTCTTCCCAACGCCGATCCGGATAAGACTCCAGAGGATTGCCCACCTTGACGACGGGTTTCAACTGAGCGCCTACCCTCTTGCTCGAAAGCGCCATGGCCGAAGCCACACCAGCACTCACCTGCAAGAATTTTCTTCGATTCAAACGCATAAACTCAAACCTCCCTACTTTAAAGATAAAAAGGTCCCCCTAAAAAATACGCTAAAGGGGATTCACAATTTTCTTTCCTTCACCAACTATTGGGATGCTTAAAAATCTCTCTACCTGCACAACCATGGCGCCACCTAAAAACCGCGAAGAGCCTGCGCGCCACAAAATTCCACCATTTCTTTTGTGCACAAAAGAAATGCCTACTCTAAAAACCAAAACTATTTCTAGCTGGTGGGATTCTATGGGTTTTGCGCAAACAAGGTAATCAGCGGGGCCTTATTGATTGATAAGGTTTGGCTGTTTATGGCGGGGGATCTGGTCCTATCTGTTTGTAGGAAATCGGTCAAATCAGCGCGTAGGATCATTTTCACACGCAAATAAAATAACGACTTGGAGCCTGGACTGTATTGCGGCTACAGGAATGTTTGAGGGGTCCATCGAGGAAATTCTAAAGGAGTCTATTCAGCAATGCGTACTGTGTGAGTTCAGAATTTGTCTTCATATTCATTTTCTGCAAAATATGCGTCCGGTGCGTACTTACGGTTTTAACACTGAGGCACAGCTTTTGCGCGATCTCGGTCAGGGATTTGCCGCCGGAAAGCAGACAAAACACTTCGAACTCGCGGTCCGTCAGATATTCGTGAGGCTGCTTGTCGAAGCCATTAAAGTTGAAGGTCAACTTCTCCATATATTCCGGGCTCAGGAACTTGCCGCCTCCAGCCACCTTACGAATGGCATTGATGAGGATATCCAGCGGGCTTTCCTTCGTGACATAACCGGAAGCGCCGGCCTTGAGATAACGCATGGCAAAATGTTCTTCCGGGTACACGCTGACCACCACCACGGGCAGATCGGGAAACTCTTCCTTCAACTGCTTCATGTATTCAAGGCTCCACTCCCCCTCCATGGTGATGTCCAGCAATACGAGATCCACCTTGCGGGCGCGCACTTTTTGCAGCATCTCGGCGCCATTGATCGCTTCTTCCACAACTTCCATATCCTTGATTGCGGAAAAGGCACGATGAATGCCCTGGCGGAAAATAGGATGGTCGTCCGCCACCAGTATTTTTATATTCTTTGTTGAGGAGTCCATGGCCTGTCTCAATGCTTGAGTTCAATGGTAATGGTTGTGCCTTCGTTCTGTCTGCCGTTGAAATGCACCTGACCGCCCCAGATCTGCGCCCGTTCTTTCATACCCAGCAAACCCAATGAAAAGTTTTCATTGATCTGTTCCGGTACCAGCCCCTTGCCGTTGTCGGAAACATTCATCGTCAACAGTCCCTGTGCGTCCATGATGTCCACGTTTACTTTACTGGCTTCGGAATGGCGGATCACATTGGTCAGGCATTCCTGGAAAATACGGTAAATGGTACTGGACCGTTGCGTATCCAGATTGATCATATCCGGTTCGGTGGACAAATCGAACTGAATTCCGGTGCGGCTCTGAAATAATTTTCCCTGCCATTCGATCGCTTCCGTCAGACTCATGTGATCCAACACAGGGGGTCGGAGATCCAGTGAAATCCGTTTAACGGTTTGAATGGTGTTCTGGATCAAATCGGAAATCAACGTGACATCCTCCGAGATGTCTTCCCGCTCCGGTGGCACTTTGGCTTGCAGCCGTGACATGTCCAGCTTGATCGCCGTCAACACCTGCCCCAGTTCGTCATGGACTTCGCGCGCTATGCGCTTGCTTTCTTCTTCACGAATGGAATCGAGGCGGTGATACAGGCGGCGCAAGTGGTTGTTGTATTCTTCCTGATCCCGGTCCACCTGCTGGCGTTCCATGACGCGCCCCAGCAGAATACCGATGCTTTCCATCACTTCCAGAAGACGGGCATTGGGTTCCAATACCTCATTGGAAAAAAACTCCATCACCCCCGCCACCCTGGAACCGATGAACACGGGAAACGCCAATCCGGTTTTCACACCCAACTCCGCCACCAGCTTGTTGCGCGAGAAGTTGGAATCCTGTTCCACATCACGGATCCAATGCGGCGTGGAATCGGCAAGCACGCGGCCGGGAAGGCCCTCACCCGGGTCGAGGGTCGTAACCTCTGTCGCCTTTATAAAATTTTCATAGCGGTGTGGATTCTGACAATACCAGATACCGGTCGGCACCAGATGCCCTTTCTTCTCGTCCATTCTATAAAAGTGTCCCAACACCCAGTCGATCTCGCGGCAGATCCTTTCCAGCGAATACTCAATCGCCTCTTCCAGGATTTTACTCATATTGGTCTTAAACGCGATATCCCGGTTTAAGTGCAGGTAAGAGCTTTCCTCCTGCAATCGTTTGTAAGCTTTTTCCAATTCGCCGGCCTTCAAGGCCCGCTCGGCCCAGCGCAATTCCATGAGACAGAAATAGGCGGTCATCCAGATGATGAGCACGGTAAGACAGCGGTTGATCAACGCAAACACCCAGTCGCCGCTCGAAGGGGATAGGAACAATCCTACGAAGTTTAAAACCGTCCCTAAAATGGCGCCGACCCACACCGCCTGACTCTGCCGCGACCGGAATCCAATCAGTACCAACACCACAAAAGGCAGGCCACTGGCCACACCCAGCTGAATCTGGCTGTCTGAAATCAAAATCACCAAACCCAAAGCAAAAATCAGAATCGTCGATGTTGTTTTCGAGGCTTGACGCCTGGCGATGTGTGCCGAATAGGGCTTGTCGTTCACGTTTTTATTCCTTGCCTCTAAAGATCAATCAATGATTTTTCCACCCGGACAAGGTTGCCCAAGGATAGACAATTCCAATTATAATCTACTTGAAACGCAACAACCTGTAATCAGGCATAAGACTATATGAAATAGGAAAAGGACTACCGGCCTCTTATAAAGTAGGCCCCACAGCCACCCCATTTCACACCCGCCACCCCGGGGAAACGCCTGATCCCCACAAGAAACCAGGGTAAAGTTCCTTCAGGCAGCCTCAATGGAGTGACTCACGCGACTGAGGGGCGGTCCTGTCCTCTGCAACCAAGGCTTCATTGGGATCGCACCGATTGCAATGACGGGGGCGTAACCGCAATCGTTTATCGGTTTCTATTTGGGAGACAGCTTCTCCACGTTTTCCTGCAGGGTGGATGACTTTTCAGGGGTGGGGTCGATGAGCGGCCATATCAGGATGAATACCAGAAAACTGGTAACCACGACGCCAATACAAAAACCAAACCAGTCGATGATCGCAAACTTTTCTTTCTGCTTCCTGTTTTCCATAACCAACCAAAATGAAGAGTAACTTGAAAATCCTGCCAACCGGAGTGAACCGTCCAGCACCGATCCATCGCGGGCAAGGGTTTTAGAAATTTAGCTAAAACTTTCATTAAGGTCAAAAGGAAAAATCAGCCCTCACCTCTTTCATCCGGGTCGCCCGTTCATGCATAAACTGTGATACCTGAAGCACAAAAGCAGGCCTCTACGGGCCGTTATCCATATTAGGCCTGAAAGGGCGTATCATTTAATGACCCGGAATTTCGGAATCATTGCATCTTCCCTCCATTTTCATTTAATCTGAAAAAACTTCCCATTCAAACATGGAGGAGTTATGGACAAAAATTCACGAGCAGGCGATGAGCGCCCGAAGGTGGTGATCATCGGCGCCGGGTTTGGCGGTTTGAACTGCGCACGCGCCCTGGCGGGTCACTCGGTGGACGTTTCTCTCCTTGATCGTCGCAATTACCACGTGTTCACCCCTCTGCTTTACCAGGTCGCCACCTCCCTGCTGAATCCGAGCGACATCGCCGTGCCCGTACGCACGCTGTTCCGTCATTCCCCGAATGTGATGTTCTATGAAACGGAGGTCACCGGCATTGACTTCAGCGCCATGCGCGTCCATACGGTGGAAGATATCGACTTCGAATACGATTACCTCGTCATCGCTTCGGGAAGCACCACGCATTTTTACGGCAACGATCCTCTAGCCGAACAGGCGTACGGGTTGAAGGACCTGACCGAAGCGCTGGAGTTGCGCAACCACATCATCCGTTGTTTCGATCACGCATCGCGTCTGCAGGAACAAGGTGAAAAAGACATCGCCCTCTGGCTCACGTTCGTCGCCGTTGGCGGCGGGCCCACCGGCGTGGAGTACGCAGGCGCTCTGGGTGAACTGGTCCGGCTGGTCATGGTCAAGGATTACCCGGAACTGCCGCGCGACCGCATCCAGATCGTGCTGGTGGAAGCGGGGAAACAACTGCTCACCGGATTTTCGGACGACGCCACCGACATCGCACGCACCACCCTCAACCGCTATGACATTGAAGTCATCCTGAACGATCCGGTGAAATCGTACGAACACGACACCCTGTCGCTCGCCAGCGGCAAAACCCTCACCACCAAAACCGTCATCTGGGCGGCAGGAGTGAAGGCCTCTCCGCTGGCGGAAAAACTCGAAGTCGAAAAAACGCACCCGGGGCGTCTGGTGGTGGACGCGTTCCTGCGCTTGCAGGGACAGGACCGGGTCTTCGCCATCGGCGACATTGCCTCGTTCACCCAGGATGAACAGGAGTTGCCCATGTTGGCGTCGCCGGCGATCCAGCAAGGACGTTACGTGGCGCGATCCATCCTGCGACGGGTCCGCTGGAAAAAACCGAAGCCGTTCCACTACCGCGACCGCGGCATGATGGCGGTCATCGGACGCAATACCGGTATCGCCCGCATGGGTCGTTTTGTCGTCAACGGGTTCGTCGGCTGGTTGTTGTGGCTGGGGGTGCACATCTTTTTTCTGATCGGTTTCCGCAACCGGCTGTCGGTCCTCCTCTACTGGGCGTGGAACTACGTGTTTTATGACCGGCCGGCGCGCATCGTCATCCCCCGGCCGCAGCGCAAACCGCGCCACCGGAAAAACGCCCGGCGCAAGCGCCAATGATTCCTTTTCAAAAACCGGAGTGATCAAGACCCGGTGCGCAAGGAAGACGCGCCCTCTCCGCCGCGGTGGGTTCCCTTGTCCCACCGCGGAGGAGCGGCAAGCCTCTGGAGGAGGCAGACGTTCAAGTTGTGACGTTGGCGTTGGATTCTTCTCTTGGCGTGTCTGCGGATGTTTTGGCAGGAAGCCCCTTGCGTTTGACCCACCAGATGACGATGCCCGTAATGGACAGCATGGCCACCAGAAGCCCGGCCATCGACACTATAATGCGTCCCGGCATTCCGGCGATCTGACCGCTGTGAATGGGAAACTGGACTTCCATGAGGAAATCGCCGATGGTTCCCTCTCCAGGAACCTTGTGCGCGATCACCTCACCGGTGCTCCCTTCAAAATGCAGGGTGGAATGACCCAGCCCGGGGGCATGCTCCCCACCCGGCGGAAAGAAATAAGCGGAATAAATTCCAAAATGAGGGCTGTAACCGATGCCTCCCAAATACGTCGCCCAGTTCCGCCGCTTGGCTTCCTCCAGTGCGCGGACTTCAATGTCCTGGTAACTGACCTGCGCCGTGTACGGCGCATTGGGCAACCGGTCCAACCGCTGTTCAAAGGGATTGGGGGTTATACTGGACACCGTCGAAAGCACCGGACGAAACACCTCGAACCCGAGATTGAGATAGATGCTGCTCATGGAAAGAAAAATCAGCAGGACCCACGGCCACAGTGCGCCGGCGCGGTGCATGTCGAAATTCTGACGGTAGGCCCCGGCGTCGCGCCGCACCTTCCACGCCGGTTTCCACTTTTCCAGGAACGGACGGCCGGGTGGGAACGTGAGGTATATACCCACGAAGCAGTCCAGAAACCAGATGATGGCGATGCCGCCCATCAGCCAGCGTCCCCACATGTTTTCCCAACCGCCGATGAACTCGCGCGGCAGGTGCAGGGAGTAGTGCACCGTGTACAAATAAGGCAGGAGATTCTTGCGTTCAAAACAGCAATCGCCCCACAAACGGTTGCCCAGAATCTCGCCGTTGACCGGATCGACGAACACCTGGCTGTACTCGACCTCATACGGCGCGCCGGTGGCGGGATCGATGCGCGGCTCCACGACGACCGTCACCGATTCCCCCGGCGCATGCACTTCCAAGGGAAGGAACGTGGTCTCGACGCGCGGGTCCGCTTTCTCCACGATGGATTTCCATTCATAAGGAGACAGCGGTTCGCCGGATGTGCCGGGTGAGAACAGCTCCGGGTTCAGCCCCTCATCCAGTTCGTGGTAAAAGGCAATGATGCTTCCGGTCAAACCCGATACGATGAGAAACAGCGCGATCGTCAGCCCCGCGTAGCGATGCAGTTTGACCCATAAAATCCTTCCCATGATTCACCTCACCAGTTGTAGCGAACGGTGCCCATCACATTCCTGCGGTCGCCATAGAAACAGGCTATGGAGAAACAACCGGCAATGTATTCCTTATCCAATGCGTTGCGCAGATTGACCGCGAACTCCCAGTGATTCAAGCGGTAGTTCACCGCGGCGTCGAAGATCAGGTAAGAAGGCACCTTGATGGTATTGGCATCGTCCGCAAAAGTGGTGCCCGTGTAGTTGGCCCCGGCTCCGACTCCCAGGTTCTTCAGCAAACCGCTTGGAACGGTGTAATGGGTCCACACGGAAGCGAGGTGGTCCGGAGTGACAAAGGGCGTTTTGCCGAAATCGCCGTCGTTGCTCTGCGTGACTTCCATATCCAGGAAGCTGTAATTGGCCACCATCTCCAGGCCCTGGGCCAGTGCCATGATGCCTTCCAGCTCGATTCCGCGCGAACGGATTTCCCCCGTCTGAATCACGTTGAGAGGATTGTTGGGATCGCCGGTGCGCACTTTTTGCCGACGCAGATCGAATACGCTCACGGTGAACCGCGCATCCAGTCCGGGCGGCTCGTATTTGAGCCCCACTTCGATCTGCGTCGCCGTTTCCGGCTCAAATTTCTGACCGAGAAAATTGGAACCCACCACGGGAACAAACGATTCCGACACACTGGCATAGGGGGCCAGGCCGAAACTGGACTCATAGACCACTCCCGCGCGCCCGGTGAAGGCGGTGTCGCTCTGCTTTGTGGTTCCGCCGGTCAGCAGGTCCTCTGTCTCGGAACTGGCCCAGTCATGCCGGCCGGACAGAACCAGAATCAAGCGATTCCACTTGATTTGATCCTGAATATAAACGCCGGTTTGGAACTGGGTGATGTCCTGCGCCGTGCTGAAGGCCGGATCGTTCAACACGCTCTGGTTGTACCGGGGATTGAACAGATCCAGCGTTGGAGCCATCACCTCCCCGGCCCGCGTATCCACACGATGGGTCTGAAAGTCCAGGCCGGTGAGCAGGGTGTGCTTGAACGGTCCGGTTTGAACCTTGTACTCAATTTGGTTGTCGACCGCAAAGCTGTCCGCATTCACCCGGTTGAAAAATTGTGCCCGGTCCAGAGTGCGATTGTCCGCCTGCAATCCGAACGCGTAGATCTGCTTGTTGGTGTAGTCGATGTAGAAGTAGCGGAAGTTCTGCCGCACGGCGACGGCATTGTTGATCCGGTGCTCAAACTGGTAGGCCACCGAAGCCTGCGTTTTGGTGTACTGATCGTAATTGGGTTCGCCCGTGAAGCGGCTGGTCGGCACTTCCCCCAGGGGATTGTTGAAAAGCGTTCCCTTTACAGGGAAGAAATTCGCCAGGTTGCCGGAGTCATCATATTGATAATGGCTGAGCAGGGTGAACGTGGTGTTTTCATTCGGACGCCACGTGACCGAGGGCGCGAAGTAAAACCGGTTGTCTTCCACAAAGTCCAACTGCGTGTCGCTGTCGCGCGCCATGGCAACCAGGCGGAAATGAAGCTCATCCGTCCCTTCAACCGGGCCGCCAATATCCACCATCAACTGCTTTCGATCGAAGCTACCGAGCATCAACGCCACCTGCCGGCGTGGCTCCAGCGTCGGTTTCTTGGAAACCAGGTTGACCATCCCTCCCGGTGTGTTCTGACCATACAGAACCGAGGACGGGCCGCGGAAAATATCCACCCGGTCCAGTCCATACGGCTCCGTCTGAATATGCAGAAAACCAGCTGGCATCGAAAGCCGCAGTCCGTCCTTGAACAGGCTGTTCCACGTGGAGTTGAATCCCCTCAGCTTGAACCAGTCCACACGGGAATCCACGCCGAACGTCGCCGACTGCACCCCCGGCGCGTACTTCAAGGCCTGCGCCAGGTTGACCACCGCCTGGTCGGTCATGCGCTTGCGGGTGATGATCGACACCGATTGCGGTATTTCGATCAAAGGCGTTTCGGTTTTGGTCGCCGTGGGGGTCTCGTTCACCACAAACTCTTTGGGATCGATCTGGCCCGCCCCTTCCACCGCCACCGGAGGCAGACGGGTGGCTTCCTCTTTTTTATCATCCCGGGCCTTTTCCTTTTCCGGGTCCGCTTCATTTTCGGCGAACCGCTCCGGCTGAATCACCTTCAACTCTTTCGATTGAACTTCCAGGGTCAACGTGTGATCGACCTCCGACTCCAGAACCACGTTGTTCGATTCCGTAAAGCGGAAATTCAGATGCGTCCCGTCCAGAACTTTTTCAAACGCCTCTTTCGGCGTGTAGGTTCCTTCCAATCCCTGCGTCGTCAACCCCTCCGTTTGTTTCGCATCGTAAACGATCTGCATGCCGCTCGCATCGGCCAGCCGATTGAGTGCCTCCACCAAAGGCCCCGCCGGAATGTCGAAGGGACGGACTTCTTCGGTCTGCCCCACCCACAGCGCATTCTGCGCCGGCACATTGCCGCTTTGTCCGGCATGCAGGGTCCCCGCACCCGCCAACATGATGAAGGATAGAAACAACGAAAGCCCCCTTCTCCCAAAAGCAGAGCGGCGGGTTTTCTTTTCAGTATGGATAACCTTGAATTGCATCGGTTCGTTCCCGTCAGGTGAAGGCACAAAAGGCACAAGGCCAAAGCGCGAATGATAATCGTTCTCAAGTTATGACGGGCGAGGGACCCAATTCAGGACGTGGATCTCAAAAATTAATTGAAAAAAGGTGGAAAAAATATGAAAAGACCGGTTGGACCCTCCGATCAAGGTCGATATTCCAGTCTGTTCTAAAACCGGAGGCTCAAACTGGTGCTGACGGTGCGCGGGGGCCCGGGGGTGAGATTGCCGAACCGGATGTTTACAAAGTGACGCGTGTCATACAGGTTGTCGATGTTCACCCGCAGGGTGGCCAGGGTGCCTCGGTCACCAGCGCCATGAGGTGGGTGGGCACTCCGGAGGGACGGTTGCGTTCGACCGTCGGGGTCATTCATGTCCTCCAGTTCGGCATCGAGGAACATGAGACTGCCGAACACGGTCCATTCGGGGGTGACCTTGCCGATCAATGACAACTCAATGCCAGTGTGGACTTGATTGCCATCCTGAACGTAAGGGAGGAGGCATGGAACGTTCCTCACCCAATTCCGCAAAACGTCCGAAGATCGTCACACCTGCCGGACGCGGTTCATCCATCGGAGGAAGCCAAAGCCGTTTCACGACCATCCCCACGCACGGCGCAAGCGCAAAGGGTTACTCAAAAAACAAGATTGACCGATAGCCTGTCCGGCGGGAAAAGCACGCCCTCCCCTCCGCGGTGGGTTCCCTTGTCCCACCGCGGAGGAGCGGCAAGCCTCTGGAGGAGGCAGACGTTCAAGTTGTGACGTTGGCGTTGGATTCTTCTCTTGACGTGTCTGCGGATGTTTTGGCAGGAAGCCCCTTGCGTTTGACCCACCAGATGACGATGCCCGTAACGGACAGCATGGCCACCAGAAGCCCGGCCATCGACACCACGATGCGTCCGGGCAGACCGGCGATCTGTCCGCTGTGGATGGGAAACTGGACTTCCATGAGGAAATCGCCGGCCGTGCCCTCTCCAGGAACCTTGTGCGCGATCACCTCACCGGTACTCCCCTCAAAATCCATTGTGGAATGGCCCAGTCCGGGGGCATGCTCCCCGCCCGGCGGATAGAAAAATGCGGAATAGATTCCAAAGTGAGGGCTGTAACCGATACCTCCCAAATACGTTGACCAGTTCCGCCGCTTGGCTTCCTCCAGTGCGCGGGCTTCAATCTCCTGGAAGCTGAACTTCGGCGCATAGGGCGCATTCTCCATGCGGTCCAGCCTCTCTTCAAAAGGATTCGGCGTGATCGTGGAAACCGCCGAAAGCACCGGACGAAACACCTCGAACCCGAGATTGAGATAGATGCTGCTCATGGAGAGGAAAATAAGCAGGACCCACGGCCACAAGCCACCCGCCCTGTGCGCGTCGAAATTCGTACGGTACGGTCCCGCCTCCGTCCTTATTTTCCACGCGGGCTTCCATCGCGCCCAAAAGGGACGTCCCGGCGGAAAGGTCAGATAAGCCCCCACGAAGCAGTCGAAAAACCAGATGATGGCGATGCCGCCCATCAGCCAACGGCCCCACATATTTTCCCATCCACCGATGAACTCGTGCGGCAAGTGCAGGGAATAGTGGAAGGTGTACAAATAAGGAAGAAGGTGTTTGCGTTCGAAACAGCAATCCCCCCACAATCGTTTTCCAAGGATGTCGCCGTTGACCGGATCGACGAACACCTGGCTGTACTCGACCTCATACGGCGCGCCGGTGGCGGGATCGATGCGCGGCTCCACGACGACCGTCACCGATTCCCCCGGCGCGTGCACTTCCAAAGGAAGAAAGGTGACCTGGGCCCGCGGGTCCGCTTTCTCCACGGTCGCTTTCCACTCATAAGGAGACAGCGGTTCGCCGGATGTGCCGGGTGAGAACAACTCCGGGTTCAGGCCCTCATCCAGTTCGTGGTAAAAGGCAATGATGCTTCCGGTCAAACCCGATACGATGAGAAACAGCGCGATCGTCAGCCCCGCGTAGCGATGCAGCTTGACCCATAAAATCCTTCCCATGATTCACCTCACCAGTTGTAGCGAACGGTGCCCATCACATTTCTGCGCGCCCCATAGAAACAGGCGCTGGAGAAACAGCCCGCCGCATACGTTTTGTCCGCTACATTCTGAACATTCAAAGCCATATCCCAGTGGCTCCACCGGTAACGAAGCGCCGCATCGAAGATCACGTAAGATGGTACCTTGATGGTATTGGCGAAATCGGCAAAGCTGGTTCCCTGGTAACGAACGCCGCCGCCGGTTCCCAAACCGGCAAGTGGACCGTTTTGAACCGTATAATTCGCCCACAGGGAAGCTATATGTTCCGGGACCTGCGTCGGCCGATTACCCTGTTCTCCTGGAAAGGTGGTTTTGGTGACCTCCATATCGAGATACGTGTAGGCAGCCACCATATCCAAGCCCTGCATCAGGCTTATATTGCTCTCCACCTCGATCCCCTGCGAACGGACTTCACCGGTCTGAATCGTGTTGAACGGGTTGCTCGGATCGGGGTTTTGAACATTCTGCCGCCTGAGATCGAACACGCTCAAAGTGACCTGAGCATCGACATTTTCCGGTTCATATTTCACGCCGACCTCGATCTGTTTTCCTTCTTCGGGAATGAACGCCTGGCCGAACAGATTGGTGCCGAGCGCCGGATTGAATGATTCCGAGTAGCTGACATAAGGTGCCAGTCCGAATTTTGAGCGGTATACCAGGCCCACCCTTCCGGTGAACGCCGCATCTCTCTGTTTCGTCGTGGTTCCGGAGATAATATTATCGGTTTCAGAACTGGCCCAGTCATGCCGACCGGACAGTACCAGAATCCAACGGTTCCACTTGATTTGATCCTGAAGGTAAACACCAGTTTGATGCTGGATGACATCCGTGATCGAACTGAACGCGGGATCATTGATCAGGGTCTGGTTATAAACCGGACTGAACACATCCAAGGTGGGAGCACCGGGGGTAGCAGTGCTGACGTCGATCCGTTGAGTCAATTGATCTACACCGGCAAGGAGCTTGTGCTGGAGCGGACCTGTCGCAAAATCATATTGAACGTGGGTGTCCACCGTAAAGCTGTCGGCATTGACCTTCTCAAAAACCAAGAACCGGTTCAGCGTGCGGTTGTCGGCCTGCAAACCGCTGGCGAAAACCTGCTTCCAGGTGTAATCGATGTAATAATAACGAAAATTTTGGCGCACCTTCAGGGCATTGTTGACTTCGTGCTCAAACTGGTAGCCGACCGAGGCCTGTGTTTTTTCATACTGGTCAAAATTGGGCTCTCCCGTGAAACGACTGGTAGGAATTTCGCCGAATGGGTTCGGCAAAATCGTTCCCTCCAATGGATAAAAATTCACCACGTTCCCCGTGTCATCTTCATGAAGGTGAGTCAGCAGTGTCAGGGACGTTCTATCGTTCGGACGCCAACTCAGGGAGGGTGCGACAAAAAAACGATTATCCTCGACAAAATCCACCTGCGTGTCGCTGTCGCGCGCCATAGCGGTCAAGCGGTACTGAAATTCCTCCGCACCTTCTATGGGCCCGCCAGTATCAAGCATCACCTGTTTCCGGTCAAAACTTCCGAACGTCAAGGCCAACTGGTGTCCCGATTGCATGGGCGGTTTTTTGCTCACCAGGTTGACCATGCCCCCCGGGGTGTTCTGGCCGTATAAAACCGATGACGGTCCCTTGAACACATCCACCCGTTCCAATCCGTATGGTTCGGTCCGCACATGCAGGTTCCCGGAAGGAAAGGAAAGTTTCAATCCGTCCTTGTACAAACTTGTAAAGTTGGATGGAAAGCCCCTTAAGTTGAACCAGTCTGCGCGAGTATCCACACCGAACACGGAGGACTGCACACCCGATGTATAACTAAGCACTTCGGCCAGACTTTGAACGTTCTGGTCCGTCATGCGCTGGCGGGTGATCATGGACACGGATTGAGGAATCTCGATCAACGGCGTATTCGTCTTGGTAGCAGTCGGGGTGTTTTCCTGCGTGTATCCCTTCGGTTCCAGAGGATTCACCCCTTCCACCGCCACCGGAGGCAGGCGGGTGGCCTTTTCATCATCCCGGGCCTTTTCCTTTTCGGCGAACCGCTCCGGCTTGATCACCTTCAACTCTTTGGATTGAACCTCCAGTGTGAGAGTGTGTTCCGCAACCGGTTCCAGAGTGACCGTATTCGAATCCACAAACGAATAGTGAAGCCCGGTGCCCATCAACAACTTATTCAGTGCCTGCTGAATCGTATATTCCCCCGAAACCACGTTGGACTCTTTGCCTGCGGTCCACTTGGAGTCCACGCTGACCTGAAGATTTCCCTGGGATGAAAAAAGGTGGAGGGCGGAATCAAGCGGTTGCGCCTGGATATGAAACTTCTCCTTTGATTCGAGCTTGCCGCTGAAATCGTGATTCTCCCCGGACCAGGCGTTTGGACTGACGGCGCTCCCCATTGCCAGTGACAGGGTAAGGATCGCGAGGCAATGCAGTAGAGCCTTTGAAGAGCTTGCAATTTTCATACGTCGGAAATCCTCTAAGGGTTGATGCGAGCGTTTCTTTGTATGACGTGCGGCAGTCCTTCACCCGTAAAATTTCTTAAGAATTCGAGGAGGATTTCCTGTGGTGGGCGGGAGCCGTTCACAGCAGGCGTGTCCGGAAAAGCCGGTCCGGGAAAAGGGAGTTGCGGGAAAGAAGGGGGGACGAATCAATAAAACAAAATGACGGGACCCATTCGCCATACCTGGATGTTCAGGGTCTCGGCCAAAACGTTGACATCCTGATCCAGTTTATCAAGATGGTACGTAGCGGTGAGCCGCCTGTCACGGATCGAACGGCCCATGACATACAGGGTTTGTGGAAGGTAGCGATCCATTTCCTGGATGGCCTGTGGAAGCGGGGTGGCATCGAACACAAGTTGACCGTTCAACCAGGCCGGAACGCCCTTTGCCTTGGTGACCGAAACAATGTCTCCCTTGTGGACCAAGCGGTCGTTTGCCTGCAACAGACGACCGGGCGAACCGGGTTCCGTTTGGCTTTCCGATCGCACCTTGCCTTCCAGGACAAGAACTTCTTCTGTTTCATCGGAAATGCGGGCGATGAATTGGGTTCCGACCACGGTAATCCGTTGATGGTTCATGGCAACGGTGAAGGGCCGTTCCGGGTTTGAGGTCACTTTGAACATCGCCTCGCCTTTTAGCAAACGGACGCTGCGGTGATGTTCGGAAAAGGAGATTTGCAGCGCGCTGTCCGTATTCAAAATCACGGTCGATCCATCCGGCAGGGTGCCCTGGTACTGCTCTCCGACCTGGGTGGAGTGATCCGCCTGGGAAAGGGCAATCCATTCCTGCAGGGGGAGCACCCAAAACAAAAAGGATGCCGCCACCAATGACAAGGCTGCCCTTTTCCAGAATGCAAGGGTTGAGGACGCTGAGAAACGCGGAGTGCGGGGGGCGGCCTGTTCGGCTTTTTCCAGAGCCGCTTTCAGTTCCCCGCTTTCGAGAAATTGCTCCCACTCCTTTGCGGCACGCGCATGATCGGGATGTTCGCGTTGCCAGGATTCGTAGAGATCGGCACCTGTTTCCCCGGCCTCCTCACTTTCCTGCTTGTGCTTCAACCACAGCTCGAGGGCTCGCTCTGAATTTCGGCGCTTGAGGAAACCGGGACGGTGGGAAGAGCGGTTCTTTTTGGACTCTGACATGGCTCAGCCACAAGAAAAAGAATACAGGCCTTCCGCCTGCTCTAACTGTAAGACGCTTGGATCGGCAAAAGCCTCACTGCGATTCCCGGATTATTCGGAAAGGTGCTTTTTGCAGTGTATGATAGCCTGTTTGATTTTTTTTTCAACTGTGCTGAGGGATACCTTGAAATGCGCCGCGATGTCTTTCTGTTTCCATTCCTCCAACTTGAAAAGAATGAATATTTCGCGGGTTTGAGGGGGGAGGGATTGGATGGCCCGGGTCAGCCGTTGCACCTGCTCTTCGTTGATCAATTGCTGGTCCGGGGTTTCGGAAGAGGCAACGGAGGCCACCCGGTCTTCCGGAACATCGGTGAAAATGCGGCGATTTCGCTTGGTTTTCCTATGGTGATCGGTCGCCAGGTTGGTGACCACGCGATATAAAAAGGCCCGCAGGTTTTCAATCTGGCTCAGATCGCCAATCGAGGAGGCCTTGAGAAAGGCTTCCTGCACGAGGTCCGCTGCAAGGTCCGGAACCCCCAGGCGCAGGGACGCGTAGCGGGTCAACTCCTGCCGGTGGTCTTCAAAAACGGTTTCCAACCGGGTGGACAAGGAGGCCAAGGTTTGTGAGGAAAAATCGCTCATTGAAAGGCAAAAACTTGAAACAGTGGTTAATCCTGTCGCACTATATAGAAATTGAAAATCATTATCAATAAGTTTCTACGGATTTTTACACTGCATGAGCAGGAGAAATGGCAAGAACTAAAGCCTAACTACCTAATAAATAATCTATAACTCCCTCCTCCCCGGTGGCAAAATTAGGGATCTGGATGGATCGGGATGCCGTTCAATCGCAGTCAGGAATTCCCAGTCCGGCAGGCACGCCCCCTCCCCTCCCGCAGCGGCCTTCAGAGATTTAGGACCACTTCTGTCGGTTGGACCGGGAAATGGCAACCTCTCCCGCGAAACTTCTTTTTTATCAATTGGCTCGATGGGAGTTCGATTGAACTGTGCTTGCCGGAAAGAAAAAGCCGGGGGGCAGGAACCCGTCTGGTTGTTGCAATTAAAAAAGCGAGAACGGGGGACGAGAAAATAAATAGAAGAGATATCTCAGTATAAAAATACGAGGTAGTCGGTGATGCGGACCGCCCGCAGTCCCAGAGACTCTTCCAGAGCTGTGACCATGCCTTCCGGCTGATCGGTGCGGAACACACCGTTGACCGTGAGCGTTTTCAGATCGGTTCCCACTATCCGAATCCACCCGCGGTGGTAGCGGTTGACTTCATCAATGACCTCTTCCAGAGGCCGGTTTTCAAAAATCAGTTTGCCCCGCCGCCAGGCATTGACTTTCTCCAGGGACACCGGTTGCGCCGAGGTCAGTTGCCCGGTTTGCATCCGTACCTGTTGGGCGGGCGATAAAACCACCGCCTTGGAAAAGGACATGGAATCCGAATGAAGCGCCACCCGCACACGGTTTTCCAAAACACTCACGGTGGTGCGCCCCCCATCCTGCCGCACAACGAACGCCGTGCCCAGCGCGGTGGCGGTGCCTTCTTCCGTGTGCACGACAAACGGCCGGTCGGGGTCGTGCGCCACCTGGAACTCGGCTTCACCCGTCAGCAGGCGGACCTTCCGCCGGTCGCCTGCATAGTCCACCGCCAACGCCGAGTCGGTATTCAAAAAGACGCGGGAGCCATCGGCCAGCGTGATCGCACGCATCTGGCCCACTCCGGTTTGGTGATCCGCGCGGAACCGCAGAGACAGGTCGCCTGCAAACACCGTCATCACGATCAACGCCACGCACGCGGCAAGCGCCGTCCACGCCATCGCCCCTCGGCGGAATCGAAGCAACCCTCCCGCCGGGATCGGTCGCCGTGGACGTTTGGACACAAAATCGTTCTGGGTAAGCGATTGCGGCTTCGCCCGGCTGGCCTGCGGAAGGCGATCCAACTCCCCCCACACCTCCTGCGCACGGTCGAAGGCTTTTCTATGAAGCGCGTCGGCTTCCAGCCAGCGGTCCAGTTCCCTTTTCGACTCCGGCGCAAGCGGTTCGGCATCCAGGCGAATGCACCACGCGACGGCTTCATCCCAAATGGCTTTGGGCATTTTGTCTTGATTTGATGTGGACACGGACCCCCCCTTCGATCCGGAAAAAAGCGGTATCTTCCCCGCCTTTTCCACCTGGCGCTGCGCCCGGCAAACGCCGATCATGCCGCGAGGCAGAATCGGTTTCATCTATTAAGACGCAATGGGTAGTGATTACAGGATGTGCTGCATCCTGTCAACCTGTGGGATGAGCCTACTCCGCCTCTTCCAGCGAGGCAAGGCAATGGGCGAGGGCTTTGCGCAGGTGTTTTTCAACCATGTTTCGGCTGATGCCAAGCCGGCGGGCGATCTCTGCCTGTTCCAGGTGCTCGAATTTACGCAGACGAAACACCTGCTGACACCGTGGAGGCAATTCCTCCACCGCCTTCAGCAAATGAGCCAGGCGTTCCTTTTGAATCAAAAGACTTTCTGGATGGGGTTCGTTGTTGGAAACATTTTCTGGAAGGACGCCGCTTTCGATGTAGCGGGACCGCACCCGGTCGCGGCGGACAAAGTCGATCATCAGGTTGCGGGCGACTCGGTACAGATACGCGCGGGCGTTTTCCACGGGATCGGTGGGAGGACTCGATGTGATCCGCACCCAGGTTTCCTGTACGATGTCCTCCGCCACAGAAGAACACCCGACCCTGCGGGCCACAAACCGCTTCAACTCGTCGTAATGGCTTTCAAAGGCCTGCACCAACGAAGTCAAATGACTTCTCTTCATATCATAACCATTTAAAAACAATTATTTGCAAAGCATTGCGCCGCCTTTCCAGTGAGTTCCGCATGGTCCGGCAGGCCTCGGAAACCTGGAAGATATAGCAGGATAACTTATTGCTAATGGTTTTCAATCTCAAAATATAGCCTTCAAGTCAAGCATAAAAAGTGGTGGGGGCCTGTCGCGCCCATCCCATCACGCTAATAAAAGGGAGCGGTGGCGAGCCCATTCTTGCCTCTTCCTCCCCCCGGCCTGCAACATCGGGTCCGCCTTGCTTCCTTTATAAGGACCGTTTCCTCCGTTACCCCAGCCCGGGCAGGACACCGTTGTTCCATTGACTACCAAGTTTTCAAACAACAAGTCTTTGACAAATTGTGCCGTTGAGGTCTGGGATGTTATCAAGTAATCTGGAAATACAGTGGACTCATTCGGGCGGCGCATATTCTCTTTATGAGGGGGCGGGCATGACGCAGTGGGCGGACATTCCCATGGACGACTCCGATCCGGCGGAAACGCAGGAGTGGGTGGATTCGCTCCAGTACCTGCTGCGCGACGTCGGGTCCGAGCGCGCTCAATTCATTTTGCATCGCCTGCAGGATGAAATGCGCAAGTCCGGGCACAACCTGCCTTTCACCGCGAACACTGCATACCTCAACACCCTCCCCGCCGAAGACCAGCCGTCGTATCCCGGTGATCCCGACATCGAGCGGCGTGTCCGCAGCCTGGTTCGCTGGAACGCCATGGCCATGGTGGTGCGCGCCAACCGCAACAGTGCGGGCATCGGCGGCCACATTTCCACCTTCGCCTCGCTGGCGCTGCTTCTCGAAATGGGCTTCAATCATTTTTTCCACGGACCCAAAAACGGCGCGCCCGGCGACCAGATTTATTTTCAGGGCCACGCCGCGCCGGGAGTGTATGCCCGGGCATTTCTGGAAGGCCGCCTCACGCAGCAACAACTGGAAAACTTCCGTCGCGAACTGCAATCCGGCGCCGGCTTGCCTTCGTACCCGCATCCGTGGCTGATGCCCGGCTTCTGGGAATTTCCCACGGTCTCGATGGGCCTGTCGCCGATCATGGCGATCTACCAGGCGCGGTTCAACCGCTACCTGCACCACCGCGATCTCAAAGACACCGCCGAAAGCAAAGTCTGGGTGTTTCTCGGCGACGGCGAGGTGGACGAGCCGGAAAGCCTGGGCGCGATCACCCTCGCTTCCCGCGAAAAACTCGACAACCTGATTTTCGTCGTCAACTGCAACCTGCAACGGCTGGACGGACCGGTGCGCGGCAACGGCAAGATCATTCAGGAACTGGAAGCGGCCTTCCGTGGCGCGGGGTGGAACGTGATCAAATTGATCTGGGGCACGGACTGGGACCCCCTGCTCGCCAAAGACGACAAGGGCCTGCTCAAGAAACGCATGATGGAGACCGTGGACGGCTGGTACCAGAAATACGTGGTCGAACAGGGCAGCTTCATCCGCGATCATTTTTTCGGCGTGCATCCGGAGCTGTTGAAAATGGTGGAGGGCATGACCGACGACAAGCTGGAAACCTTACGGCGCGGCGGGCACGACCTGCAAAAGGTGTATGCGGCGTATCACGCGGCGGTGAACCATACGGGAGCGCCCACTGTCATCCTCGCCAAGACCATCAAAGGTTACGGCCTCGGCGAGGCGGGCGAAGGCAAAAACATCACGCACCAGGCGAAGAAACTGAACGAAAGCGAACTGTTGAATTTCCGCACACGCTTCGGCATCCCCATCGGCGACGACGACGTCGCCAACGCGCCGTTCTACAAACCCGCCGACGACAGCGAAGAACTCACCTACCTCCACGAACGGCGCGATCACCTTGGTGGATTCATTCCGGAACGAACCGTGCGCGCCAAACCCCTGGCTGCACCCCAACGCAAAGCGTTCGAGGAATTTTTCAAAGGCTCCGGCGAGCGCGAGGTGTCCACGACCATGGCCTTCGTGCAGGTGTTGAGCCAGCTCCTGCGCAACCCGGACCTCTCCCAACTGCTGGTGCCCATCATCCCCGATGAAGCCCGCACCTTCGGCATGGAAACCCTGTTCCGCAAGTACGGCATCTACGCCAGCCAGGGCCAGCTTTATGACCCGGTGGACATGGACCAACTGCTGTATTACCGCGAAGCGCGGGACGGTCAGATATTGGAGGAAGGCATCAGCGAAGCCGGGTCCATGGCCTCGTTCATCGCGGCGGGCACGGCGTACGCCACGCACGGCATCAACACCATCCCGTTTTTCATTTTCTATTCGATGTTCGGGTTTCAACGCATCGGCGACCTCATCTGGGCCGCCGCCGACATGCGCACGCGCGGATTTCTTCTGGGCGGCACTTCGGGACGCACCACGTTGAACGGCGAAGGCCTGCAACATCAGGACGGGCACAGCCACCTGCTGGCCACCACGGTGCCCAACCTCATCACCTACGACCCCGCCTACGCCTACGAACTCGCGATCATCATCCAGGATGGCCTGCGCCGCATGTATGAAGAACAGGAAAGCGTGTTCTACTACATCACGCTCTACAACGAAAACCAGGGCATGCCGGAAATGCCGAAAGGCGTCGAGGACGGTATCCTCAAAGGCCTCTACAAATTCAAACCCGGAGCCGATAAACCGGACAGGGCGAAAGCGCACCTGTTCGGCAGCGGCAGCCTGCTCAAGGAAGCCCTGCGCGCACAGGAAATTCTCGCGGAACATTATGAGGTGTCCGCCGATGTGTGGAGCGTGACCAGCTATAAGGAGTTGCGGCGCGACGCCTTGGAGGTGGACCGCTGGAACCGCCTGCACCCGACGGAGAAGCCACGCACGTCCTATATCAAAGAGGTGCTGAAAGATGCGGACGGACCCATCGTCGCGGTGACCGATTACATGAAGCTGGTAGCGGATCAGATTGCGCCCTGGGTGCCGGGTCCGTACACGACGCTCGGCACCGATGGCTTCGGCCGCAGCGAATCCCGCGAAGCGTTGCGCCGGTTTTTTGAAATCGATGCGGAATGCATCGCCGTCGCCACGCTGCACACGCTGGCACAACAGGGCACCATCCCGATGAAGCGCGTGAAGCAGGCGATCGACCAACTCGACATCGATCCGGACAAACCCGACCCCCTTTCCACTTAACAAAAGGATGCGTCCATGAGCGAAGACATCAAGCTGCCCGCCCTCGGTGAGGGCATCGACTCCGGCGACGTGGCGAAGATCCATGTCAAGGAAGGCTCGGAGGTGGAGGTGGACACGGTGCTGCTCGAACTGGAAACGGAAAAGGCGCTGCTCGAGTTGCCCTCGCCGGTGGCCGGACGCATCACCGGGATCAAAATCTCCGAAGGCGACACCATCGAGGTCGGGCAATCCCTGTTCGATGTGGACACCGGCGGATCGGATGGCGATTCCAAGACCGAAAAAGAAGAAAAGCAGGATTCAAAGAAGAAAGAGGACAAGGAGAAAAAGGACACCGAGGACAAAAAAGAAAAAGAGAAAGAAAAATCGGAGGACCGGACGGACGACGACGAAAAGGATTCCGATTCCGAAGACAAACCGAAAAAAAAGAAACCGGATTCGCAACGGAAAGAAAAAAAAAACAAAGAGGACAAAGAAGACGAAGGAGGGGAAGAAGAGAAAGAAGAAAGCGAGGACACGTCCTCCAAAAAGAAATCCAAGGAGGACCAGGAAACTACTCAGGAAAAGAAACCGTCAAAAGAAAGAAAGGAGGACAAGGAGAAGTCCTCCGAAAAGCCGGAAGACGAATCGATTCCTGTGCCCGCCGGACCCGGTGCGCGCCGCCTGGCACGCGAGTTGGGCGTGGACCTCGGTCAGGTCGCCGGCACGGCGCGCGGCGGACGCATCACCCTCGACGACGTCAAGGCCTACACCAAACAGAAGATGACCGCCCCGTCTGCGGGGCCGGCTGTCCAACCGGAACCGCTGCCCGACTTCACGCAGTGGGGCGAGGTCGAAACCGAATCCATCCCGTCGCTGCGCGGCAAGATCGCGAGCAACCTCAGCCGCGCCTGGAACGCGGTGCCGCTGGTCACGCAGTTCGATGAGGCCGACATCACCGAGCTCGAGTCGCTGCGCAAGGCGCAGGCGGAGTTCATCAAAAAACAGGGCGGCAAGCTGACCATGACGGTGCTGGTGCTGGAAGCGCTGGTGGCGGCGCTCAAGCAGCACCCGCAGTTCAACGCCAGCGTCGATCTCAATGAAGGCGTCATCCACTACAAAAAATATTACAACATCGGCGTCGCCGTGGACACGCCTTCGGGATTGATCGTCCCGGTCATCAAAAACGTCGATCAAAAAAGCGTGGCCGAGCTGGCGGTGGAGCTGACGGAACTTTCCGAACGCGCGCGCAACCGCAAAGTGAAGCTGGAGGAATTGCGCGGCGGCAATATTTCCATCTCCAATCTGGGCGGCATCGGGGGCACGGCGTTCACGCCGCTGGTGCGGCCGCCGGAGGTGGCGGTGGTGGGCCTTTCGCGCACGCGCATGCAACCGGTTTACAAGGACGGCACATTCCAGCCGCGCCTCATCCTTCCCTTCTGCGTGTCGTACGACCACAAGTTGATCGACGGCGCGGACGCGGCCCGCTTCGCGCGCACGCTGGCGGAACGGTTGGAAAATTTCACGGGCACTTTGCTGCAAGGATGAGTGTCATGGCCGAACATCCTCTGGTGATCATCGGAGCCGGACCCGGCGGCTATGCCGCCGCGTTTCTCGCCGCCGACAAGGGCATGGACGTGACCCTGATCGACGAACAGGACAACCCCGGCGGCGTGTGCCTGCACGTCGGGTGCATCCCCTCCAAAACGCTGCTGCACATCGCCAAGCTCATCGGCGAAGCGCGGCAGGCGAAAGAATGGGGACTCGACTTCGGCGAGCCGCGGGTCGATCTCGAAGCCCTCCGTCAATGGAAGAACAAAGTCGTGGAACAGATGACCGGCGGGCTGGCGCAGCTTGCCAAACAACGAAAGGTGAAACGCATTCAGGGCCGCGCCGTGTTTCAGGACGCGCACGCGCTGAAGGTCGGCGATGACGTGCTCCGCTTCGACCACTGCATCATCGCCACCGGATCGCGCCCCACCTGGCCGCAGACGTTTCCAAAACCCGGCGGGCGGGTGATGGACTCCACCGCAGCGCTGGAGATCGCAGACATCCCCGAACGTTTGCTGGTGATCGGCGGCGGCTACATCGGTTTGGAAATGGGCACGGTGTATGCGGCGCTGGGCAGCCGCGTGAGCGTGGTCGAGATGACCGATGGACTGCTCCCCGGCGTGGACCGCGACCTGGTGCGTCCGTTGCAGAGAAAACTCGCAGGCGATTTCGAAGCGATTCACCTGAACACAAAAGTGGCGTCGCTCACCGAAAATAAAAATTCCGTTGAAGTCACTCTCGAGACCGACGACGGAAAACGTGAAGACACGTTCGACCGTGTGCTGATGGCCGTGGGCCGCCGGCCCAACAGCGACGGGTTCGGCCTCGACGCCACACAGATCGAACTCGACTCACACGGCTTCATCCCGGTGAACGCGCAACGGCGCACGGCGGAACAATCGATTTACGCCATCGGCGATGTCGCGGGCGGCGCCATGCTGGCGCACAAGGCGGCGCACGAAGCCAGGGTGGCGGTGGAGGCGATTGCCGGAGACAAAACAAAATGGGACGCGCGCGCCATCCCGGCGGTGGTGTTCACCGATCCGGAAATCGCGTGGTGCGGGCTGACGGAAGCCGAAGCGAAAGAAAAGGATGTGAGTGTGACGGTGGCGAAGTTTCCGTGGGGCGCGTCGGGACGCGCGCAGAGCCTGGGCCGGGTGGAGGGCGTGACCAAACTGGTTCTGGAAAAAGAGAGCGGCCGCGTGCTGGGAGTGGGCATTGCCGGCGCCGGTGCGGGCGAGTTGATTGCTGAAGGCGTCCTCGCCGTTGAGATGGGCGCGGTGGCGGAAGACGTGGCGCGCGCCATCCATCCACACCCCACCCTGTCCGAGACGTTGATGGAATCCGCCGAAAGTTTTTACGGCAGCGCCACGCACATCCATCGCAAACAATAACTGCCGCCGTTCCCGCCGCAAACCAAAAACGGACCCGGCCATCGCGGCCGGGTCCGTGGTCATTCAGGGTGCCGGGATTGTAAAATCGGTGCGGGGCGGATCAGCCCAGGCTGTTTTTCTTGTCCTGGATCTCGGCCCGGCGGACCTTCGACAGTTTTCCCAATTCGGCCAAAGCCTTGCGGGCGCGGGCGGCAGCGGCCTTGACGTTTTTGGTTTCGAAACTTTCGCTTTCGGCGATGTATTGCTCGTACGCGGCAACAATTTGGTCATGAGTCGTCATAGATTTCTCCGTTGAAGTCTATTGATAATGATTGGAAGCGACGTTCCAGGTTGGGGTGATCCCAGTGTTCTAAAATCGAAGTAGAGGATTTACCATACTCTTTTCGGCAATGCCACGAATTATGAGGGCGGCCTTGAACCCGGGTCCGGCGCAGGCAGCACCGGGGGGGCGATCCCTTCCCTTTAAGATACCGTTTCACGCCTCAATAGCCCAGTTAAATTCCATAATACCCAGAATATCAAGGGAACTAAAAACCGCGCAAGCGGCAATATCGAAACCCTTTACCCCACCCCGTTCCACTGAAAAAACATTTTGACTTTTGGCGGTTGGATTTGCCCGCTCAGGAAGAAAAATAGGATTTATACCAGTCAGCGCATCGGAAGGGGGACCATCTAAACTGCGCCTCGCGAAAAAGGCATAAAATTTAGTGAGTTGGTCGAGAACTGTCGATCAATTCCGCTACAGCGGCTTTTAAAACTTGAAAACAAATCTTAGCAGTATGCATATCCGGATAAAAGCCCGAACACATTTGCTCGTAAGGATGAATATAATTCCGGAAATCACGCAAAGCATGACTAAATTTTTTCACATCAAGCTTTAGAATTCCAATTTCATAAGCCACATCTATGTAATTCCCTAATCCCCAATCTTCAAATTTTTTAGTTTTTCCATCTTTATCTTTAGGAGAACTTTTAGATTGATTAAAAACTTTTGGATTACTTATGGCAATAGACAATAAGATCCCCTCCAAAATACTGCCACACAAAAAAATAATCGCCAATGGAGAACCAACTTTAAGACATTTTAAAGTTTCCTCTAAACGGGATTCAAGAACTGGAAGTAGCCCTGGCTCAATTGGTAGTTTTGCAATCGAAAAATCCCCGAATTCTTTTTGTAAAAACTCATCTTCTGTTAAATCTGACTTATTTTTAGTACCGAGCAGTCGCTCAATGGTTTTTTGACAATTCTTATAATCCTGATTTTCTTTTTGATTTGGGTTTTCATATAACCAGATTTCAAGCATCTCCTTTAGAGCTTTGCCAACAACCCTGTCTGTTTCCTTTTCCCAAAAAGCTCTTAGCTTTTTTGCTTTTGATCCTCCATTTGAAGTGTATTTAACATCCGTTATGTTTATTCCAACAGAATCTCTAAAAAACTCACCAAAACTTCTATCGGAAAAATCTAATACATATCCACCAGCCATGTTCAAAATATTTTCAAAACATTTTTTTTCTAAAGGAGTGAGACTTGCCATTAACCAAACCAGTAAAAAGTTTTTAGCTCTACCAGACAAAATCATTAACTGGATTAATATATCTTAAAGACTCGTTCTTTCAACTCCTTTTCAAATTAATTCGTAAAATACGATTCTTAATTAGCTATCGTATTCCACAGTGCGGTGATGCGGGATTTCCAGGGGTCGGTCCAGGCGGCGTCGAACACACTGAACATGTCTTCGGCGGCGGTGAGATGTTCCGAAGCGCGGGCGGGGTCGTTCAACTGAATATAAATCTCCGCGAGGTCCACGCGCACGCGGGCCTCTTCCTTTCTGTTCTCGACGAACCGGGCGGCCGCCAGGGCGTCTTCCAGCGTTTCGGCGGCGCGTGCCCCCTCCCCCGCTTTCTGCTGGTTGAGGCCGATGCCCACCAACAACTCCAGTTCCTTGTCGTGGTCTTCCAACTCCCGGTAACGCTTCAACGCTTTGCGGTAACAGTCGATGGCGCGGGCGAGTTCGTCGCGTTTGACGTGCACGTGACCGAGCCCGTTGTAGGCGCTGGCGATGAAGGCGGCGGACCCGAGCGCATCGGCGCGGCACAGTTGTTCTTCGTAATGCTGTTTGGCGCGGGTGAGGTCGCCGGACACGGCATAGGCGTCGCCCAGATTGGCGAGCAGGTCGCATTCGGCGTGGGCGTTCTGCGTTGCGCGAACGAGGGGCAGTTGTTCTTCGAAGCACTGGATGGCGCGCTGCGTCTGCCCGAGTTGCGCGTAGGCGAGTCCGAGCGCGGCGAGTGCGTTGTTCTCGGCGGTGCGGTCGCCCTTGCGCCGTGCGGTGTCGAGGTTTTGATTTTCGGTGTCGATGGTGCGGCGCAACGCCAGTGCGCCGGAAAACTCCATCCCCAGGCGCGGCGGCGCCAGCGGATTGCCGGCGGCATCGGTGAAATCAGGGATGGGCGCCGATCCCGCCTGCGCGGCTTTCTCCATCAAATCGCGGCGGAAGCTCAATTCGGTTTCGATGTCGTCGAGGATGGGGTGCAGGTCTTCCAACCAGCGGGCGCTGCGCAGGCGGTGCGTTTTCGCGTTGAGCAGCCATTTCCAGACGCCCCGCGCCTCGGCCTTGCCAGGCAGGCGCGCGGTGTCCACCAGCACCGGCACCAGGATGAGATCCTGATGGACGGCGGTGACGACCTCCATCCGCATGCGTTCGCTGAGTGGGGGGATGGCGGCATCGGCCTCGTTGCTAGCGGATGCGCCCAGCACGACGACCAGCACCTCGCTGCGCGCCAGGCGGGCGCGGAAGGATTCCGGCGGCGCGTCCTCGTTTGCCCTAGCCCACAGGCAGTCCGCCTCCAGCGCCGCCCGGCATTCCTCGGTGATGGACGCGACCAAGGGTTCGAGGTGCACCGTGTTCAAACTGAAATAAAGTGTGGGCATGGTGGCCCTCCGTGATCCCGCACGCACCCCGTACCGTGCGGCACGCCGCGTTGCCTCCCGTATGGGAGGCGTCCGAAAAAAAAGAGGTTTGCCCGCAAACGGCAAACCCCTGTTCCGTGTGACCCAACGCGCAGCAGCACCCTCTGCGCCATCCCAGTCCGGCTTCGCCTCCCCCCTTAAGAGGGAGGCGCGGCTAATCCTCCTCGTCGTCCTCCATGTATTCCTTCTCGGCCACGTGAACCAGAAAATCCGGATCGTTCGCATCGAACGTGCCCTTGAAGTCGCCATAGGTCTCGACATGCTGAAACCCGACCTCGTGCATGAGGCGGCGTGCGTATTTGCGGCGCAGCGGAAACATATTGAGATGAAAAATGGAATTGTCCGGGAACGTGTACCGGAACCGCGCCAGACCCTCGTCCATATGTTCCGGCTCGGCGATCACATCTTCCCCGCAATAATAATATTTGTGCTTGCTGGAGAACCCCTGATCGAGAATGGAATCGTAGTTGCGCTGGTCCAGCACAAGAATGCCATCGTGATTGAGCGTGGCGTAAAACTCCGCCAGCGCCTTGCGCCGGTCGTGCTCGGCAAACAGATGCGTGAAGGAGTTGCCGAGGCAGATGACGGCATCGAACTGTTCGTGGACCGTGCGATTCAGCCAGCGCCAGTCCGCCTGCACCGTGCGCAAGAGGTGGCCGCGGTTGCGGGCATTGTTGAATGCCTTATACAGCATTTCCGGGCTGCCGTCGGCGCTGGTCACATCGAACCCGGCGCTCAACAAGCGCACGGAATGAAAACCGGTGCCGCAGGCCACGTCGAGCACCCGCTTCACACCGCGTGAACGCAGCAGTTCGATAAAAAAATCACCTTCGCTTTTCCAACGCTGATCCCAGTCAATCAAATCGTCCCACTTTTCGACGAAACTCTTGACGTACTCTTCCTGGTAGTGGTTGGTGTCACGTACCTCTTTCGGGTTGGCCCCGAACGATTGCTCTGGGTTTGCTCTTGTCAAAACGGACCTCTGTTTGGTTTGCAATAAATTTGGAACTGTAAGGTAGGAAAAGATTATAACACGACATGGCGGATGGAACGAGTGCTCAGGGAAAATTTTGTTTTAAAAGTGCCGATCCAGGCTATATTTCGACCTATTCCGCGCCCACATAACATGAAATGGGTGCCACAGCGTGAATGCGGTCCGTTTTTTGTGACCGCGTGGCCGGTCATAGCTAACCGCCTGACAGGTAAAAATCGTTCCAGGTCACCCCGCACCGTTTGAGACAAAAAAAGAGCCCGGTCACCAGGACCGGGCTCTTTCCGTTCTGCAAACACACTTTTACATTCCTACAGCGCCATCAGATGCTGTCCAGAATGGAATTGAAGGTTTTGCTCGGACGCATGGCGACCGCAACCTTTTGGGCATCGGGGTGGAAGTATCCACCCAGATCCATCGGTTTGCCCTTCGAATCGGCAAGCTCTTTGAGGATGGTGTCGAGTTTCTCCTCCATCTGCTTGGCGATCGGGGTGAACCGTTCCTTGAGGTCCGCGTCGTCGTTCTGGGCCGCCAGTTCCTGGGCCCAATAGAGCGCCTCGTAAACATGGCTGCCGGCATTGTCCAGATCACCCAGCTCGCGACCGGGGTTTTTGTTGGTTTCCATCAACTTGCCGGTCGCCTTGTCCAGCGCTTCGGCCAGCACCTGAGCCTTTTTATTGCCAAACGTTTTGCTCAGGTGGGCGAGGGATTCCGCGAGGGCCAGAAATTCGCCGAGAGAATCCCAGCGCAGGTGGCCTTCCTTCTGGAACTGCTGCACGTGCTTCGGCGCCGAACCGCCGGCCCCGGTCTCGAACAGGCCACCGCCATTGATCAGCGGAACGATGGACAGCATCTTCGCGCTGGTGCCGAGCTCCAGAATCGGGAACAAGTCGGTCAGGTAGTCACGAAGAACGTTACCCGTGGCCGAAATGGTGTCCTCACCCTTCTTGGCGCGTGCCAGCGAGTGCTTCATGGCATCGACCGGAGACATGGTCTGGATGTCCAGACCGTTGGTGTCGTGATCCTTCAGGTACACGTTCACCTTTTTGATGACTTCCGCATCGTGCGCGCGGTCTTTATCCAGCCAGAACACGACCGGCGTGGAGGAAGCGCGGGCGCGGTTGACGGCCAGCTTCACCCAGTCCTGAATCGGGATGTCCTTGACGATACAGCTGCGGAAGATGTCGCCCTTCTCCACCGGGTGCTCGTGGACGGTCTGCCCGGCCGCATCGACCAGACGGATGGTGCCGTCGCTTTTGGCTTCGATGGTTTTGTCGTGCGAGCCGTACTCCTCCGCCTTCTGCGCCATGAGGCCAACGTTGGGAACCGTGCCCATGGTGGACGGATCGAACTCACCGTTTTCCTTACAGAACTCGATGCAGGCCTGGTAGATGCCGGCATAACTGCTGTCCGGGATCATCGCCAGCGTGTCGTGTTCCTTGCCGTCCGAACCCCACATCTTACCGGAGGTGCGGATGGCCGCGGCCATGGATGCGTCGATGATGATGTCACTCGGCACGTGCAGGTTGGTGATGCCGCGGTCGGAGTCCACCATCGCCAGTTCCGGTCCGTTCTTCAGACAGGCCTGGATGTCGTCCTCGATTTCCTTCTTCTTGTCGGCCGGGAGTTTCTCGATGCGCGCCAGCACATCGCCCAGACCGTTGTTCGGATTGGCGCCCAGCTCCTTGAAGGTGTCGCCGTGCTTCTTGAACACGTCCTCGAAATAAGAAATCACACCGTGACCGAAGATGATGGGATCGGAGACCTTCATCATCGTTGCCTTCATGTGCAGGGACAACAGCACACCGCGCTTTTTGGCCTCTTCCTTCGATGCCTTCAAGAAAGCGTCAAGAGCCTTGGCGCTCATCTTGGTGGCATCGACGACATCGCCCTCGTCCAGCGTGATGTTTTCTTTCAGTACCGTGGCTTTGCCGCTGGCGTCGGTGAACTCGAGTTTCGCCTTGCCGGCCTGCGCCGCGGTGATGGTGGTGGATTTTTCATTGGACCGGAAGTCACCGCTGGTCATGTGCGCGACATCGGTTTTGGAATCCTTCGACCACTTGCCCATGCGATGCGGGTTTTTCCGGGCAAAGTTTTTGACCGATGCCGAAGCGCGGCGGTCGGAGTTGCCCTGGCGCAGAACCGGGTTCACGGCACTGCCCTTGACCTTGTCAAAGCGGGACTGGATGTCTTTCTCCTCGTCCGTTTTGGGATCGTCCGGATAATCCGGAATGTCGTAGCCCTGCTCCTGCAATTCCTTGACAACGGCCTTGATCTGCGGAATGGACGCGCTGATGTTCGGCAGTTTGATCACGTTGCAGGTGGGCTCCTTCACCATGTCGCCCAGGATTGCCAGGTCGTCCGGCTGCTGCTGTTCTTTTTTCAAGCGTTCGGGAAACTGCGCGATGATGCGTCCGGCCAGGGAAATGTCCATGGTGCCGACTTTCAAGCCCGCCACTTTGCTGAAGGACTGAATGATCGGCAGAAAGGAACCGCTCGCCAACTCGGGAGCTTCATCGACTTTCGTGTATATAATATCTGGTTTGTCTGACATCTTTTTTTACCCCGTTAAAATTTTCTGGTTTTAGTCCAAAAGTATGGATTTTACAGAGATATTCCGGCAAATACTTAAAAAAAATCGACGCGCTGTCAACTCTTTTTTTAGCTTTAAATATGTAGAGTTTTCAGGACGTCAGGGAACGCCCCTCATATACAGTTCCCGGCACACGTCCCCTCCGGAATTTCCAAGCCTGCCTGTGTCCAGATACAGACCGGCGTTTCAGGGAGTTGCCCAAAGGGTCACTTGAGGGTGTAGCCAAGTGAGTAATATAAATCAGGTTTGCGCGCAATCCAACCCTATCCTTGGCCTTCGTGAGGATTTTTTTTGAGGGGGCCCCGACCGGCTCCCGGCCCGGCTCCTAATCGCAATGTTTTCTGTGATATGGCCGCAACCTATTCAGGCAGGAACTGTTTCTTCAGGCCCATGGCCTTGATCCGCGTAGCCAGCGTGGTGGGTTTGATGTCGAGGCGTTTCGCCGCCCCATCGTCGCCGTAAATCTTGCCGCCTGCCTGCTGAAGGGCTCTCAATATGTTTTCCTTTTCGCGCTTTCGCATTTCCGCTTCCGGAATCACTTCTTCTTCCGCCGGTTGGCTGACCGGCTGCGCGGCGCTTTCCCTGGGTTCACTCACTCCCGGCAAATCGAATTTCAAACGCCCCGCCGCCGAAGTGATGACGGCGCGTTCCACCAGGTTCTGCAGTTCACGGATGTTGCCCGGCCACGAGTACTTCTGCAGGGTGGACAGCACGGCCCGCGACGGAGGTTTCACGGTCTGGTTGAATTTTCTGCGGGCGGCTTCGATGAAATGCAACGCCAGCAAAGGGATGTCTTCCGTACGCTCGCGCAGGGGCGGCAGTTCGATGGGAAACACGTTCAGCCGGTAATAGAGGTCTTCGCGGAAGCGGCCTTCTTTCACTTCGCGTTTGAGGTCGCGATTGGTGGCGGCGAGAATGCGCACGTCGGTGGTGCGCGTGCGTTCGTCGCCGACGCGCTCGTACTCGCCTTCCTGCAGAACGCGCAACAGCTTGCTCTGCACTTCCAGCGGAATCTCGCCCACCTCATCCAGAAACAGGGTGCCGCCGTTGGCCAGTTCGAAACGGCCTTTGCGGTCCTGCACCGCGCCGGTGAACGCGCCCTTCAAATGGCCGAAGAATTCGCTTTCATACAAATCGCGCGGGATCGAGGCACAGTTGACCTTGATCATCGGGCGCTTCCAGCGCGGGCCGCGCTTGTGCACCTCGCGCGCCACCAGTTCCTTGCCGGTGCCGGATTCGCCGGTGATCAGGATGCTGGCGTCGGTTTTCGCCACCATCTCGATCTGCCTGAGCACCGCGTTGAGCGACACACTCTGGCCGATGATGTCGCCGAACGCCTGCGATTCCACCAGTTCTTCACTCAGGTACTCGTAGTCGTCGGTGAGCTGTTTGTTGAGGGTTTCGATCTGCTCGAAGGCTTCGGCGTTGGTGATGGACACCGCCAGGTGATCGGCCACCAGCCGCCCCCAGAACAGGCCTTCGCCTTCCATGTCCACTTCCTTTAAAGGAACGAAACCACAAACCCCCAACACCTTACCCTGAAACACCACCGGCAACACGGCGAGGCCGATCACCTGCATCGCCTCGCCCCAGCGCTTCGACACCGCAAAATCGAGATCGTCTGCCAGCGACAACGTGTCCGCGATTTCGCCGGTGACGGCACACCGCCCGACCTTGCCGACGCCCAAGGGAATGCGCAGGTAATCGTCTTCCAAATCTTCAGAAGGCGCATAGCCGGGGCTGTAACGCTCGGCCACCAGGTGCAGGCAGCGCGTCTGGTCCAGGCACTGAGCCTGCAACGGGCAGGTCGCGCAGTGGTCGCCGGGGCGGATGAGCCAGATGCGCGTCAGCGCCAGAAACGGGTCTTCGGCGGACTTCTCCACCACCGTCTCCAGCAACGAAGACACACTGCGTTGCTGCGGCATGGCCAGCAGCAACTCCCGCATATTGATGAAGGGCTGAGACTGAGAGGGGGACGCATTCATGGCCGCATTATAACGGATTTCCGTTAAACTTAAACGTAAATTCGTTATTAAACAGAAATCCGTTCTTATTAAAATGGAACCATGAATCCATAACCCTTTACAAACATTGAATTTTTAAATTTTATGCGGGTTTGGCCCAGGTTTTGCTTTATTCATGGCGAATGGATTTTGAATACTATCTCAGACCTTTTGGAGGCACCCGATCATGACTGCACGCAGCCCGATTCGCCAACATTCCCTTTCTGGTTCCCGCAGCAACCCGGCGTTCTGGATGGCGCTCGCGTTCGGGTTTCTGATCTGGGGCTTCAGCGCCAGCGCCCACGCGTCACACGGAGGCGGGCATGCGCAAGGCATCCCCCTGGAAGAACCGGCGGCCCTGCTGTTTTCCACGCAGGCGGACCGCGCCCTTGCCGAGCCTCAGGCGCAGAACCCGTTCACCCCGTACACCGCGTCCGCCGGGGAGATTGCGCTGGATGACGGCAGCCTGCATTGCCTGCTTTCGGCGGCGATTCACAAGGATCAGGGCAACGGATCGGACGCGGCCTGCCGCCTGTTCACCTTGAAAGGTCTTTATCGAAACACTTCCATTTCCGACGGCTGGCACTTGTTCAAACAGGAAGTGACGAAAAACCCGCAGTTTTTTGAAAGCGGGGTGCGCGGTCCCGCAACCCTGGGGCTGGATGCCCTGACGGGTTATATCCACGACACTTACGGTATTTCCAGCATGCACTGATCCGTCATACGCTGGGCAGGGGGTGGGGAGGGGACCCCTGTTCGGTTTGACGAAAATACTTTAGTTTCAAGCCGATATAATTATACTGAAACCAATTGAAACGATTGAGGAGAATTCTCATGAATGCCATGACCGCTTTAAAAACCATGTTTGAAACCGAAAACAGAACCAGTCCGGTGATCCTGCGCGTGTTGCTGGGGTTGGTGATTTTCCCGCACGGCGCGCAGAAACTGCTGGGCTGGTTCGGCGGGCACGGGCTCGAAGGCACGCTCGGTTTTTTCACCCAGACCATGGGCGTGCCGATGGTCTTCGCCCTGCTCGTCATCGCCGGTGAGTTTTTTGGCTCGCTCGGTTTGATCGCCGGGTTCCTGACGCGCTTCAGCGCTTTCGGAGTTTTGTGCATCATGATGGGCGCCATGTTCATGGTTCACCTGGACAACGGTTTCTTCATGAACTGGTCCGGCAATCAGGCTGGTGAAGGCTACGAATACCACCTGCTGGCGATGGGCATGGCGGTGGCGTTGATCGTTTCCGGCGGCGGCAAATACTCGGTGGATGGCTGGATCGCCCGGACTTTTTTCAACAAAAAGACCGACACCGCCGCCAGCCAGTTTTCGGAACAGGTTGCCACCCACAACCCGATTCAGGAGGGAGCACGATGAGACACAACACCGATTCCTCTTCACGCCGTAATTTTTTGAAAACCGGGCTCGGCGCCCTGGGCGGCCTCGCCGGAACGTTGGTGGCGGGATCCGCCTGGGGACAGGCGATGCGGTTGACCACACCCCGGCAGACGCTGGGGCCGTTCTTCCCGGACGAGGGGGACGCGGTGCACGAAATCCGCGAGAACCTCGACTTCCGCCTGCCCATCAGCGAGGCCAACGACAACGACCTCACTTTCATTCAAGGCCATGCGGGCACGGCCACCGGCCAGGTCATCCACATTGAAGGCAAGGTGTGGTTCCGCTGGCAGGGTGAGATCAAACCGCAACCGGGCGCGGCCATCATCATGTGGAATGCCGCCGCCTCCGGACGCTACAATCACCGCGGCGACCGCGAAGCCATGCGCTTCAAACATCCTGTCAGCGGCGAATGGGTGGAGCGCACGCACGACGAACATTTCCAGTACTGGGGCCGCTGCATCACCGACGAAGAAGGCAACTACAGCTTCAAAACCATTCTCCCCGGATTTTATCCGGTGGACATGAAGAACGGCTGGTACCGCCCGCCGCACCTGCACTTCATGGTCACCGCACCGGGCATCCCGCAACTGGTGACGCAGTTGTACTTCAAGGGCGAGCACATCGCGGACAATGGTTTCATCCAACAGTTGAACGCGCGCGACCTGATCCTGCGGGACCGCAAACTGACCGCGGAGGAACAGGAAAACCTGATCGTCGAGTACCGGCCCGATCCTTCTGAAGAAAATGCGGATGCATTGATTGGCAACTACGATTTCGTGCTGTCCTTTTAAGGATGGGAACCGCCTCGAAATCATTTTTTGAAAAAGTGACCTGTTATGAATAAAACGACGAACCCCAGACAATCCAGACTGCCGGCGCTGTTTCTCGGGCACGGCAGTCCGATGAACGTCATCGAAAAGAATCCGTTCGGCATTGGCTGGGAATTGCTGGGCAAGAGCCTGGCGAAGCCGCGCGCGATCCTCTCCATCTCCGCCCACTGGGAAACCAACGGCACCTACGTGACGGCGATGCAACAGCCGCGCACCATCCACGACTTCGGCAATTTCCCGCAGGCCCTCCATGAATTCCAGTACCCGGCTCCGGGCAGCCCGGAACTGGCAAACAGGATTCAGTCGCTGGTCACGCGCACAACGGTGTTGCCGGACCTTGCGTGGGGGCTGGATCACGGCACCTGGAGCGTGTTGTCGTGGATGTTCCCGCAGGCGGACATCCCCGTGGTGCAGTTGAGCCTCAACCGCAACCTGTCACCCCAGGGTCACTACGAGATCGGTCGCGAACTGAAACCCTTGCGGGAGGAAGGCGTGCTGATTCTGGGCAGCGGCAACATCGTGCACAATCTGGATTTCTTCGATCCCAACCCCAGCACCTCGCCCTACCCCTGGGCGGCGTCTTTCGATGAGTCCATCAAACAATTTTTGCTAAAAAACGATCACGAAAGTATTCTGAACTTCGATCATCTCGGGGAAACGGCGCGCCTGTCGGTGCCCACACCCGAACATTTTCTGCCGTTGATTTACATCATCGCAATGCAGGACAAAACCGAACGCATCACCTTCCCGGTGGAAGGCGTGGTCGCAGGCGCGGCGTCCATGCGGGGAGCCATGATTTCCTGATGAGCCGAGCCACAACGATGACGCCACCTTCAGAAACTCCCACGAGTTCCCTTGCCTCCCGCACGCCGGGTGTGCGTGCGCTGACCGGTTCCATCTGGCTGCTGTTCGCGGCCTGCACCACCGTCGGTCCCGACTACGTGCCGCCGGAAACGAAGATGCCCACCGGGTTCCAAACCCAGGTGGAGGACAAGAAGTTCACATCCAAAACAGAAACCGACGAGGCGTCGCAGGAAGACTCCGCCACGCCTGAAATTCCGGCAAAGCTGGTGACGCCGGAGATGCTCGCCGAATGGTGGCAAACGTTGGAAGACCCGCTGCTCACCCAGCTCGTGGACAAGGCCGTCGAGGACAACCTCGACCTCAAGCTGGCCCAGTCCCGGGTGCGGGAGGAACGCGCCCGGCGCGGCATCGCCCGGTCGGAGCGTTTCCCCACCATCGATGCCGTCGGCGGCACGTCCCGGCAGCGCATGAGTGAAGAAACCCTGTTCCGGCGCGGCGGCGAGTTCACCATGTATTCCGCAGGCTTCGACTCCACCTGGGAAATCGACCTGTTCGGCCGCATACAAAGATCGGTGGAAGCGGCGGCAGCCTCGGTGGAAGCCCGCAAGGAACAGTTGAACGACACCTTGGTCACGCTGGTCGCGGAGGTGGCGCTGAATTACATCGAGATCCGTACCTTTCAGGCCCGGCTCGAAGCCGCCGAGCGCAACCGCCGGTCACAGGAAGAAACCCTGCAGATCGTGAAGGACCGGCTCAGCGCAGGATTGACCACCACGCTCACGCTGGAACAGGCCAAGTACAACCTGGAAAGCACCAAGTCGGAAATCCCGACACTGAAAACCGGCATCGAACAGGCCAAGAATGGCCTGTCGGTGTTGCTCGGCGAGTTCCCCGGCGCCATCAATAAAGAATTAGAGGACTATAAAGAAGTACCGGTGACGCCGATGGACGTTGTCGTGGGCGTGCCCGCCGATCTGCTGCGCCGCCGCCCGGACATCCGCCAGGCGGAACGGGAGCTGGCCGCACAAACCGCGCGCGTGGGCATCGCCACGTCCGAATTGTATCCACGGCTGACCCTGCTGGGGTCGATCGGACTGGAATCCATTTCCGCGTCGAGTTTTTTAACCGGACCCGCCACTGCATTTCAGATCGGGCCGCAGGTGACGTGGAACGTGTTCAGCGCCGGGCGCATCCGCCAGAACATTGAAGTGCAGGATGAAATCCAGGAACAGGCGTTGATCCAGTACGAATCGGCGGTACTGGTCGCGGTCAAGGATGTGGAGAACGCGTTGATCGATTACGCCCGGGAACAGGTGCGGCGCGAGGCGCTGCTCAAGTCCATCGCTTCCGCCGAGAACGCCGTCAACCTGGCACGCGAACTGTACACCGCGGGCTTGTCCGATTTTCTCGGCGTGCTGGAGGCGGAACGTTCGCTGTTCACCTTTCAGGATCGACTGGCCGTCAGCGAAGGCAAAGTGGTGTCCAACCTGATCCGGTTGTTCAAAGCGCTGGGAGGCGGCTGGAAGCCATTGATGGCGGACGCGCAGCCGGAACCCCAATCATGAAAACATGAAAAACGGATTCTTTCATTTCAGAGGACATGCGGTGAAATCTTTCAAATCTCAAAACTGGATTCTATGGCTGGTCGCAGCCGTGGCGCTGACCGGGTGTGAACGGCAGGACAGCGTCGCCGCGCCGGAAGCCAAACGCCCGCCTCCCGCTGTCACCGTGGCTCCGGTCGTGCACGAAAAAATCATCCGCACGCACGAACTGGTGGGGCGCACCCAGGCGGTCAAGACCGTCCACCTCGTCGCCCGCGTGCAGGGATTCCTGGAAAAACGAAACTTCAAGGAAGGCGAAGACATCCGCCAGGGCGACCTGTTGTTCATCATCGAGCAGGCGCCGTATCAAATCGCAGTGAAGGCAGCGGAGGCCAACGTCGCCGAGGCCGAAGCCACGCTGAAAAACGCCCGGACCTATCTCGACCGGCTTCAGTCCGTGCGCAAGGGCGGCGTGTCGCAATCCGATCTCGACAAGGCCGAAAGCGATTTCCTGAGAGCGGAAGCCGCGCTGATGGAAGCGAAGGCCAACCTCGATCAGGCCAACTTGAATTTGAGTTACACCGAAATCCGCGCGCCTTTCAACGGTCGCATCAGCCTTGCCAACGTGCATGAAGGCAACCTGGTGTCACCGGAAACGGGACCGCTGGCCACCCTGGTGCAGATGCACCCCATGTACGTTCTGTTCACCGTCAACTCCGGCGACGTACTGACCGAATTCCAGAACCAGATCAAACGCGGCAAGGCCACCACGTTCACGCCGAGACTCATCCTGCCCAATGGCACCGAATATCCTCACCCGGGCGTGGAGGATTTCGTCAGCCACACCGTCGATGAAAAAACAGGAACCGTCACCGTCCGCGCAAAATTTCCCAATCCCGCCAAAAACGTGTTGCCCGGGCAGGCGGAAATTCCGCACACCCTCAGGCTGCTGCTGCCGGGCCAGTTCGTGAAAGTGCGGGTGCAGCGTGATGAAATCCGCACCGAGAAGGTGATCCCGCAGGCGTCCATTCAGCAGGACCAGACCGGCAAGTTTGTGCTGGTGGTCGATGGCGAGAGCCGGGTGCATAAGCGCAACATCACCACCGGCGCCAAAGAAGGCGTCAACTGGATCGTCAAGAAGGGGCTGGAAGTCGGTGAAATGGTGATCGTTGAAGGCCTGCAAAAAGTGCGGCCAGGCGTCACCGTGCAGACCTCTTCCAACACCCCGCCCTCACCTGAGGCCCCATAAATCATGTTCAGCAATTTTTTTATAGAGCGGCCCCGTTTTGCGTTCGTCATCTCGATCGTCATCGTGATCGCCGGACTGGCGGCGCTGCCGCAACTGCCGGTATCGCTGTACCCGCAGATCGCACCGCCCACCGTGCAGGTGACCGCCTCCTACCCCGGCGCCAGCGCCAGCGTGCTGGAAGAAACCGTGGCCGCGCCCATCGAGGCGCAGGTCAACGGCGTGGAAGGCATGATCTACATGGCGTCCAACAGCACGGACAGCGGCGCCTACACGCTGACCGTCACGTTTGAAATCGGCACCGATCCGGACATGGCCGCCGTCAATGTGCAGAACCGCGTATCGCTGGCAACGCCGGTATTGCCGGAGGAAGTCCGGCGTTCCGGCATCTCCGTGCAGAAGCAATCGCCGGAGTTTTTGCAGATCGTCGCCTTCTCCTCGCCCCAAGGCACCTACGACCAGTTGTTCCTGAGCAACTTCATCACCATCAACATCAAGGATGTGTTGGCGCGGGTGCCGGGCGTGAGCGATGTCACCATCTTCGGTGCGTTGAATTATTCCATCCGCGTCTGGCTGGACCCGGACCAGATGGTGAACCTGGGCGTCACCACCAACGACGTGGCGCTGGCCATCCGCGACCAGAACCTGCAGGCCGCCGCCGGGCAGGTGGGACAGGCCCCCTCTTCGAAAACCCAGCAATTCCAGTACACCATTCAGGCGAAAGGACGGCTGACCGACGTCTCCGAATTTGAAGACATCATCATCCTGGCGAAGCCGGACGGCTCGGTGGTGCGTATGAAGGACATCGCGCGCGTCGAGCTGAGTTCACAAACCTTCGAAACCTTTTCGCGGCTGAACGGATCGCCCACCGTCAACTTCGCCATCTACCAGTTGCCGGGAGCGAACGCGCTGGACGTCGCCAAACGCATCGAAGCCAAAATGAAGGAGCTGTCCGAAAGTTTTCCGGACGACGTCCAGTACATCATTCCCTACGACGCCACCAAGTTCATCGACAATTCATTGCAGGAGTTGGTGGAGACGTTGTTCATCGCGCTGAGCCTGGTGATCCTGGTGGTTTATATTTTCATTCAGGACTGGCGGGCCACATTGATCCCGGCGCTGGCCATCCCGGTTTCCTTGATCGGCACCTTCGCCCTGCTTCTCGCCATGGGCTATTCCGTCAACAGCCTGACGCTGTTTGCGCTGGTGCTGGCCATCGGCGTGGTGGTGGACGACGCCATCGTCGTCGTCGAAAACGTGCAGCGCCACCTGGAAGACGGTCTCGAACCCAAAGCCGCGACACGTAAGGCCATGAGCGAGGTGTTCGGTCCCGTCATCGCCACCACGCTGGTATTGCTTGCGGTGTTCGTGCCCATTGCGTTCATGCAGGGGATCACCGGCCAGTTGTACCGCCAGTTTTCGGTGACCATCGCCATTGCGGTGTCGTTGTCGTCGCTCAACGCATTGACCCTGAGTCCCGCGCTCTGCGCCACGCTCCTGAAAAAAAGAACCTCCCGCCCGTGGTTCGCCCTGCGCTGGTTTGAGTCGTTGTTCCAAGGCATCGCCGGCACCTACCTGTTCTTCGTGAAAATCATCGTGCGCCGCTTTGCCGTCACCGTACTGGTGTTTGGGCTGGTGGCGGGCGGCAGTTACTGGATATTCCAGCACGCGCCGACCGGATTCATCCCGCAGGAAGATCAGGGCGTGCTGTTCGTCGATGTCCAGTTGCCGGACGGAGCCTCCCTGAACCGCACCGACGCGCTGGTCCGCAAGGTCGAAACCCTGATGCAATCGCTGCCAGGCGTGGAGAACGTCGTGGCCCTGATCGGACGCGGCTTGATCAGCGGCTCGAAACCAAATTCGGGCACCATCATCGCCGTGCTCAAGCCGTGGCGGGAACGCACCACACCGGACCTGTATGCCGATGCGCTGGTGGGACGCACCTGGGGCATGACCAGCCAGGTGCCGGGCGCACGGTCCATCGTCTTCACCCCGCCACCGATCCGCGCTCTCGGCAACGCCAGCGGATTCGAACTTCAGCTTCAGGACATGCGTGGCGGCGACCCGCAGGATCTTTCTGCAGCGATGCGCGGCTTCGTGTTCGAGGCCAACCAGCTTCCGGAGTTGCAGAACGTGTTCAGCACCTTCTCTGCCGAAGTGCCGCAGATCGAGCTGGACGTCGATCGCCTGCAGGCCAAGGCGCTGGGCATCCCCGTTTCCGAAATCTTCGCCACCCTGCAGGCGCAACTCGGATCTTTGTATGTGAACGACTTCAATAAATTCGGCCGCGTGTACCGGGTCATCATCCAGGCGGAAGCCGATTACCGCGACAGTCCGGAGGACATCGGACGCATTTACGTGCGGAGCGCGGCCGGAGCGATGGTGCCCCTGCACACGTTGACGGAAACGTCTTCCATTCTGGGACCGGAAGCGCTGACGCGGTACAACATGTACCGGGCGGCGAAGATCAACGGGTCGCCGGGACCGGGTTACAGCACCGGACAGGCCATCGCCGCCGTTGAAAAGCTGGCGGCGCGCACGCTGCCCGCGGGCATGGGGTTCGAGTGGTCGGGGATGTCGTATCAGGAAATCGAGGCCGGATCGCAGGGCTTCGTCATTTTCGGACTGGCGCTGATCTTCGTCTATCTGTTTCTGGTAGCGCAGTATGAAAGCTGGGCGATTCCGTGGGGCGTGATCCTGTCGGTGCCGTTCGCGGTGCTGGGCGCACTGCTCGCGATGAAAGCGACGGGACACATTCTGGATATTTATGCGCAGATCGGGCTGGTCATGCTGATCGGCATGGCGTCCAAAAACGCCATCCTGATTGTCGAATTTGCAAAGGTGAAACGGGAGGGAGGCGCGCCCCTGTTCGAAGCGGCGATCACCGCAGCCAGGCTGCGGTTCCGGGCAGTCATGATGACCGCCATCTCATTTGTGCTGGGAGTGCTGCCGCTGGTCATCGCCACCGGCGCCGGCGCCAACAGCCGTCAGTCTCTCGGTACGATCGTGTTTGGCGGCATGCTCGCATCCGCGATCCTCGGCACCCTGCTGGTGCCCTCGCTGTATGCGCTGGTACAGGCTCTCACTGAAAAGTTTCAGCGCAAAGAAAAGCCCGCCGAAGCGGAAGCTTGATACCGGGTGTGTGCTGATTCAGGCGGGAGGCCCCGCCGAACGCAATCAACCGTGCCAGGAAGAACGCATGCGGCGCATGGCCACTTTCTTCTTCTTCTGCGCTTCCTTCATTTTGCGTTTTTTCTTCACCGACGGTTTTTCGTAAAAACGGCGGCGCTTCAGTTCTTTGAACAAGCCTTCCTTGTTGATCTGACGCTTCAAAACCTTCAACGCCCGATCGACCTGATTCTGGTAAACAATGGTCTGAATGATAGGACTCTCCTGTTTCTAAAGGTTATCAGGATCCAATAAAATCCTGGACGGGTCTGCATCCGCCTATTGTGCCAATGCAAACCCGTCCAGTCAACTTATCTCACGCGGGAAGAGCGGGAACGGAACGGCTTTTTCCGCCCGCCGTAGGTCCGGGGGCGCATTCCATTGGAATCGCGCCGCGGGCCTTTTCCGCCATTTTCCCCGTTGCGCCGCCCACCCGAGGCCGCCACATTGGACGAATGGTAGGGATGCGCCGTATCCACATTCACCACGTGGTTGATCTCTCTTTCGATTCTCCGAAGATACGACCGCTCCCCGGCATCGCAGAAAGAAATGGCCACACCCAGCGCCCCGGCACGGGCCGTGCGTCCGATGCGATGGACGTAGCTTTCCGCTTCCTTGGGCAGTTCGTAATTGATCACGTGGGTGATGCCATCGACATCCAGCCCGCGGGAAACGATGTCGGTGGCGACCAGCACCCGCGTTTTGCCGGAACGAAATTTCTCCAACGCCTGCAAGCGCGCGGGCTGCGATTTGTTGCCGTGAATGGCTTCGGCGCGGATGCGCGTCCGGTTCAGGCTTTTGGCGACCTGGTTGGCGCCGTGCTTGGTGCGGGTGAAAATCAGAACGCGTTTCACCTCGTCATTCGCCAGCACCGATTCCAGCAACGCCTTTTTGTTTTCCTTGTCCACGAACAGGATTTTCTGGTCGATGTTTTTCACCGTGCTCGACGGCGGCGATACCGTCACCTGAACCGGGTCCACCAGAAAGGTGCGGATGAGGCGACGGATTTCTTCCGGCAGGGTCGCGGAAAATAGCATGGTCTGCCGGTTTTCCGGAAGAGCCGAATGGATGCGGCGCACATCGGGCAAAAAGCCCATGTCCAGCATGCGGTCGGCCTCGTCCAGGACGAAGATTTCCACTTTGTCCAGGCGCAGGCAACGCTGCTGGAGCAAATCGAGCAGGCGTCCCGGCGTGGCCACCAGCACATCGACACCCTGTTTCAAGGCGCGGATCTGATGGAAGGCCTTGACGCCGCCATACACCAGCGCCTGCGTCATTTTCAGGTGGCGTCCGTAAACACGAAAGCTCTCGTCGATCTGCACCGCCAACTCGCGGGTCGGGGCCAGAACCAGCGCCCGCACACCCTTGGGGCCGGCAACGGTTTTGGATTCCGCCAGCCGCTGCAACACAGGCAACGCGAACGCCGCCGTTTTGCCGGTGCCGGTCTGGGCGCAGCCCAGCAGGTCGCGGCCGTCCAGCAGGTGCGGGATGGCTTCCGTCTGAATCGGGGTCGGCGTGGTGTACTTTTCTTCTTCGATGGCGCGGAGGATCGGGTCGATCAGGTTCAACGCGGCAAAGCCCTCGGTCGGAGGGCAGGTCATTACAGTGTTCAAAATAGTTTCCTTTAGTAGTAGTGCTGAGAAAGAGAAGGCGCAGAAATTTCCAGATCCTTCAGTTCAAGCCTGAAGGTGCGTCTTCAGCCCAATGATTTGGGTGGATTCGTTAATTTGAGGAGAACAAGAGGAGTGGAATACAGAAACGCGCCAAGGAAGGAATTCCGGGAATTTCTTAGTCCAGAAAGAAAGCTTTTCAGCTCATCGCCGCCAATTCTCAAACAGCTCAATCAACTTTGAAAACACAGTATACACCAAACCGGTTAAATAAGCGAATTCAATTATTAATCCCCGCAAAAGATAACGGGACGCCTCCCCCGGGCCGGATTGAGGCGTTTTCCAGGGTGCCCGCCCGTTTTCCTGCGGTCTTGCCCCCGCCGCGGAGAAAGCCCTTGATTTTCTAAGGGCTATTTCATACTATTTGCCCATGTTGAAACGGATTCTCACAGTTTTCCTGTTGGCAGGCGGCTTTTTGCTGGCGACGGCGGCCCCGGCCGCAGCCTCGGCGCACGTGCATGAAGGCGTCAATCCGTTTGGTCACGCCGGCCCGGCCGCCACGCTGCATTGCCCCAAGCATGGCCATCATGAGGACGGTCCCTGTCCGCATCAAGCCCGGACGCGGGGAAAACACCCGGTCCCGTGCTCGATCAGCAAGGACTGCGGCGGCCTGCCACAGGGCACGGTCCCTAGCATCGCCCCGGTGTCCCATTTCGCGGACACGCCGAACGCCTCACACTCCGGATTCTCTGCGGACGGCGACCGGTTGACACCGGCCGGCCTTCTCCTCCATCGCCGGATCGCATTCGATCCTTTGCACCCCCCTCCCCGGTTCTCCTGACTCATTTCCTTTCTGTTTAGTTTTTGAACAGGCCCCGGTTCCGCTCGATGCGGAGAATGTCCGAGAGCCGGGTTCCGTTGTGCTTCACTACGGAGACCCCGCCGGGCTTCTCCCGATCGGAACGCACAGGCTTTAATCTATCGAACCCAATGAGTCGATCAGGAGGTTGCTGTGTTCAATAAGAAACAATTCGTTTTCAGAATATTGGTTGCGTTGGTTTTGGGGGGAATGGCGGGCGGCGCCCCGGCATTGGCCGAAGACAAGGCCATCGTCATGGAAGAAATTCAGGTGACCGCTCCCAAGGAAAAAAGCGCGGGCACGCTGACCGTCCCCAGCAACGAAGAAGCGGAAAAAGAAATCAAAAAAGCACCGGGTGGCGTCAACGTGGTGGCGGAGGAAACGTTTGAAGACACCTACACCCTCAACTTCGAAGACACGCTGGCGCTGGTTCCGGGGGCGTACGCGCAGAAACGGTTCGGCGAGGAAGTGCGGCTGTCCCTGCGCGGCTCCGGTCTGGCACGCGGCTTTCATCTGTTGGGGCTGCGCCTGTTGCAGGACGGCATCCCCTATAACCTGGCCGACGGCAGCGGCGATTTCCAGGAAATGGACTTTCTGGCGCTGCAACGCATCGAAGTCTATAAAGGCGGCAACGCGTTGCAATACGGCGGCATCACCTTGGGCGGCGCGATCAACCTGATCACCAAAAACGGCAAGAGCCACCCCGGACAGATGTTCCGCTTCGATGGCGGCTCCGATCAGACCTTCCGCCTGCATGTGCAGTCCGGCTACCAGTTTGACAAGTCCGACCTGTTCGTCAGCGTCACCGCCACCACCAGCGACGGCTTCCGCGACCATGCGGATCAGGAAAACGTGAAGTTCAACAGCAACTACGGCCTGCAGTTGTCCGACACCGTCGAGACCCGGTTCTACCTGAGCACGAATGTGATCGCACAGGAGTTGCCGGGCACGCTCACGCTGGGAGAAGCCCTCAGCAACCCGGAAAACGCCAACCCCTCGGCCATCACCCAGAACTGGCAACGCGACATCAACTCGGTGCGTTTCTCCAACAAAACCACGTTCGATCTGGGCGGAGGCCGGTTTGCGGACGTCGGCGCATACGTGAATCACAAAAACCTGTACCACCCGATCACCTCGTTCGTCGGTGTCATCGACCAGACCAGCGTCGATTACGGTGTGTTCGCGCAGGCCTATGGCACCTATACTTTGAGTGGATATAAAAACGAATTCCGCGGCGGTGTGCTTTCCCAGTTCGGCCACACCAACGCGCTGGTCTTCCAGAACATCGGCGGCGCGCGCGGCGCATTGACCGCGGATCAGGATCTCTCGGCGGAAACGGTGGTGCTGTACGGCGAGAACCATTTTTACTTCAATCCCAAGTGGGCGCTGGTGACCGGTGGCCAGGTGATCTATGCCGGACGCGAGGCGGAAAACAAGCTCAATCCGGCCCGCAGCGATTCCCAGACCACCGCCACCTTCAACCCGCGTGTGGGCGTGATGTACCACCACACCCCCGCCATTCAGATGTTCGCCAACGTCACCCGCAGTTACGAACCGCCGGATTTCACCAACCTGACGCAGGGCGGCGCGGCGGGCTTCGTGCCCTTGTCGGCGCAAAAAGCCTGGACGGTGGAAGTGGGCACACGTGGCCAGCACGGCCGCGCGAGCTGGGACATCGCGCTGTACCGCGCCTGGGTCGATGACGAACTGTTGCAGTTCACCACCGGCCCGGGATTTCCCGCGTCCACCTTCAATGCGGACGCCACCATCCATCAGGGTGTGGAAGCCGGATTGGATTTCCTGCTGGTGGAAAACCTGCTGCAGGGCGGCGACCGCCTGCAATGGCGCAACGCGTACACCTACAGCGATTTCAATTTCGACGGCAACGCGCAGCACGGCGACAACACGCTGCCCGGCCAGCCTCCGCATTTCTACCAGACGGAGTTGCGTTACGCGCATCAGGATAAGTGGTTCGTTGCGCCGACTCTGGAAGCCGCGAGCAGCGCCTACGTCGATTTTTCCAATCGGCTGAAAGCGCCCGGCTACGCCATCCTCGGCTTCACCGCAGGCTACACGGTCAACAAGAGCATCGACCTGTTTGCCAACGGCCGCAACATGCTGGACAAAAACTTCATCTCCACTTTTTCGACGATCGCCACGCCGACGGCGTTCAACCAGGCGGCGTTCTATCCGGGGGATGACCGGCGCATCTTCGGCGGCGTGCGCCTCAAGTTTTAAGTCAAAAGCTGTAGTTTAAGATAGAGCCGCTCATTCGCTTGCCTCCCTCCAGCGGTTCAGGACGCAGCTTGTGCAGCACGGACAAGAAAAGGCCTGACGGGTGCCGCCAGGCCTTTTTCAATTCAGTCAATTCAGAAAGACGTGCCGGTCAATCCGTTTCGGCTTTTTGGATGGAGGCGAGGGTGGCTTTCCCGGCGCGTTCGTTGAAGCGTTTCTGCTCGTCGTAGCCGAACACCATCTGCCAGGCGCGCTCGGGGTAACGCTCGATCAGGGGCAGCGCCACATCGTCCAGCATCCAACGCCCGTGCCGTTCGTCTTCCTTCACATGGATGTCCCAATAGCCCCAGGCATCGTAAGGCAGGCCCAGCCGCTCGCCCGCCAGCTTGAAGGTGCCGAAGTCCAGGGGCGCCGAAGTTTCGAAATACAGCAGGCCGCCGACATAACGCAGGAAATTACGTTTCTGCTCGCACAACGTGAAACTGAGGTTGATGTTCGCCAGCACCTGCCAGGGCAATCGATCCAGATACGCCTCCGGGCGCGTGTCCAGCTTCAAGGTTTCCAGCATGGTGAGGAAAAACGAGGAGTGCTTGCGGTTCAGGCGGCCACCGCCGTATTCCTCCAGAAAAATCCGGGTGAGCATGGACTGCACTTCGTTGCCGACGCCGCCCAGCATGCGCGACAACTGGCTGGCCTCGACCAACCCGCCGACCGAAGCGATCTCGATCAACCTGCGGTATCCCGCCTCCCCCATCTCCTTCTGGATGTACACATCCTCCGCGGATGGTTGCCGTTCCAGATCGGCCACCACTCGTTGCTTCAGCGCCCGGTTCACGTCGATGTTTTCAAAACGCTCCACCGCGAAAGACTTGTTCTCCCAGTCCTGCCACGCGGATTCGATGCGGTTGCGGATCGCAAACAGGTACGTGGAATTCTCATTGATGTAGTGGTCCAGATCGTCGTACCAGAACAGCTTCATGCGATTGATCGCATACAGCACGCGATGCAGAAAACGGTGCGGCTCCTCGGATTCTTCACCGGTGTGAAATGCTTCGCCCAGGGCGAACTCCAGGGCATCTTCAAACTCGCGCATCCGCAAAGGATCGCGGGCCACTATCTGATCCAGGCCCTCCCAATGCAGGCATTGCAGAAACAGGTGTTCCGCTTCCACAAAATGCGGGGACGTCGAATACAGGGTCGGTTTTGTTCCTAAAGTCATCGGTCTTATATGAAAAGGAATGAATGGAATGTCAACTCAGGTTGACTAAAACTATACCAAACAATGCCGTCAAACCCAAATCGGGGCCGTGGGAAGGCCATTCAGAGCTTGTTTGCATGGGCCGGACGGATTCAGCGAGGAGGTCGGGGTCAGGGGTCTCAGCGACTTGTTTCTCCTACGGTGCGGGGAGAGGACCGGTTTCGAGGTCCATCAGGTATTCGCTGCCGGGAAACGCCGGCTGCGAGGGCGTCGTCATTTCTTCATGGGCGTGCAGGTGACTGTCCGCCGGGAACCCGAATTCATCCGGATTGACGGTGTGTGAATAGCCATGCATTTGCATCATAAAAAAGAACACGCCGGCGGCGATGACCCCACGATTGGACACTTCGCTGATCTGCAAAAACGAATGTGTGCGTCGCCATTTATAAAGCAGGGCCAGCATGATGCCCAGAGCGCCGATCTGCCCCAGCTCGATGCCCAGATTGAACGAAAGAATTTTCAAAAGAATCCCTTCGTCACCGAGAGGCAACTCCTGCAAACGGGTGGACAGGCCGAACCCGTGGATGAAACCGAACAGAAAAATGGCCCACAGCACATTCGGCGACGTCTCAAAATACTTGCGGAAGCCACCGATGTTTTCAAACCCGATGTAGCACACGCTGAGCGCAATGACCGCATCGATCAAATAATAGTTGGCGGTGATGCCCCAAAGCGTCGCCGTAACCAGGGTAATGCTGTGGCCCAGCGTGAACGCGGTGACGTACTTGACGACATCCTTGAACGTGGTCAAAAAAAACACAAACCCGAACACAAACAACAGATGATCGAAACCGGTGAGCATGTGGCTGGCTCCCAGCCACATGAACTGAAGGTTGCCGCCCTCGATGATGGCGTTCTTCTCGGCTTCGCTCATGCCGTGGGCAAAGGCCGATTGGGTCGCCAATATCCCAAGCAGACAAGCACATAAGGAAAGCCCTGTTTTGGATGCGGCAAGCATATCCATGCCTCCTTTCAAGTCACCATTTCAATCACCCCTGTCCGGCACCCAGTGTAAGTGAGCGGTTCCACACGACAAAGCATTATTTATGCTAGAAGGAATTGAACCCACTCATTCCATCGCGAATGGCGCAAGAAACAATGCGGAACGTGGTTGCGCTTTCCACTAAATTTAATAAAATCCTAATGAAGGTTCGATCCTTCACCGGCGGCTTTCAGTAAACCCACGGGCTTCTCTTAAAAAGGACCGGCTTTGGAAATTCCTTCCCTGAATATCGACCAACTGCTGCAGGAAGCGGCCCGGGCGTTGAATGAAGCGCGCCTGGATGAAGCCCGCGACTGTCTGCAACAAATTCTAAAACTGGATCCCAATCAGTTCGATGCGCTGCACATTCTGGGCGTGCTGGCTTTTCAGGCGGGAAACAGCGATGAAGCGGAAAAACTGATTCGCCAGGCCCTCGCCGTGAACGATGAATTTTCCGAGGCCCACTACAATCTCGGCAAAGTGCTGCGCGAACAGAAACAGTTGCAGGAGGCCGCGGACGCGTACCGGAAAGCAGTGGAGATCAACGACCGGCTCGATCCGGCATGGTTCAACCTGGGATTGCTGGAGATGGAGCGGAGTCACACCGATCTTGCGGCGAAGGCGTTTCGCCGCGCCGTGGAGATCGACCCCAACGATCCCGACTACGCCTTCAACCTGGGCAACGCGCTGTGTATGCTGGGCGATGTCGCCAGCGGGCAGCAGCAGTTCGAGCGCGCCGTCGAGCTGAATCCCCAACACGTTCACGCCTGGAACAACCTGGGCATTGCGCTCCGTGAAACGGAGCAGTGGGAGCCGGCGGTGAGCGCGTACAACCGGGCGTTGGAGATCAACCCGGATTTTGCCGACGCGTATTTCAATCTCGGCAACCTTTACGAACAACTGGGCAACCGCGAGAACGCACTGGCCTCCTACCGCCATGCGGTGCGGGCCAACCCCGGCTTCGCCAAGGCCTTCACCAACCTGGGCAACATCTATCACGCGATGCAGCGGCTGGACCTGGCGCGCGACGCCTACGACAAGGCGTTGGCGCTCGACCCGGCCAGCCCCTCGGCACGGCACATGATCGATTCGCTGGACGGCACAACGACGGACACCGCGCCGCCGGACTACGTGGTGCGCCTGTTCGACAAGGCGGCGCCGGAGTTTGAAGAGCGACTGGTGGTCTCGCTGCGTTACCAGTCGCCGATCGAGTTGCGGCAGATGCTGGACGCGGCGGTTCCGGCGGAGAAAAAATTCGAGCGCGCGGTCGATCTGGGATGCGGCACCGGGCTTTCCGGCGAGGCGTTCCGGTCGCGCGCGGAACGCCTGATGGGCGTGGACCTCTCCGGCAAGATGGTGCAGAAGGCTCGTGAGAAAAACATTTACGATGCGTTGTTCGAGGAAGGCCTGGTCGATTTCCTCAACCGGTCGCCGGTGCAGTACGATCTGTTCATCGCCGCCGACGTGCTGGTGTACATCGGCAACCTGACGCCGCTGTTTGAGGCCGTGCGGGAACACGCCCTGACTGCCGCGTGGTTTCTGTTTTCGGTGGAAAAAATCGACGACGGCGATTTCGTTCTGCGTCCGACCGGACGCTACGCCCATTCGCACCGCTACATCGAAACCGTGGCCAAAGAGCACGGCTTCCAGTGCGAAGCGTTTCAGGACAGCGTGGTGCGCATGGAAAACGACCAACCCATCCCCGGCTACAACGTCATGCTGCGTTACAACGAAGCGTCCGAAACCCGCTAACCGCGCCCCGCTCCCCTGCCCCCAACGGCTGCGCGCTTTTCTTTGCTTGCCTTGCGGCCTTCCCCCTCCCCGTCACTCCAAGACCTGTAGAGGATTACAAAATGTCGAGGACCTGCTGCGGCGGGCGGCCGAGAGCGGCTTTGCCGTTGGCGAGGACGATCGGGCGTTCGATCAGGATGGGATGCTGAACCATGGCATCGATGAGTTCGTCGTCGGGGAAGGCGGGATCGTCGAGGTTCAGCGCCTCATACTCATCTTCTTTTTGGCGCATCAACTCGCGCGGCGACAGGTTCAAGAGCGCCAGAATGGTTTTCAGTTCGCTCGCCGACGGCGGCGTTTTGAGGTACTCGACGATCTCCGGCTGGATGCCCTGCTCTTGCAGCAGCTCCAGCGTGGCGCGGGACTTGCTGCATTGCGGGTTGTGGTAGAGGGTGACAGACATGGAGGGCATCATAAAAGAAATGGGGGAGGAGGCCAACCCTGTTTTCCCCGCCACCCTTTTATTGCAGGGGATGCCGCAAGGGGTTGGGGTTCGGCCGGCCGCATCCCTCCCCTCCAAAGCCGCCGCCCCGCTCTCACCTTCCTTTAATTTTTCAATAAGTTATGATCTTCCATGCCGCTGGTGGCCGCGCTAGGTAAATTTCTCATCATTTTAATTGACTAACTAATCAGTTAAGTTTAAAGTGACGGCACTATGCCCCGAACCCGTTCCAGCGCCAAAGAGAAAATCATTGAAGCCGCGTCCGATCTGTTTTTCCAGAAGGGCTACCAGGCCACCACCATCGACCAGGTGATCGAGCGGTCGGGGGTGTCGCGGCCGACAGTGTACACTCACTTTTCCACCAAAGAGGATTTGTGTCTCGTTTATCTGAAGTGCAAAAGGAAGGAGGATCTGGAAAACCTGAAGCAAGCCATGCGGAAGGCACCCTCCGTAAAAGGGCAGTACCTGGGAGTGATCCATTTTGTCCGTGAAGCGATGCTCAAAACCGATTACCGGGGATGTGGTTACTTCAACATGATTTCCGAATTCCCCGACGCCGACCACATTCTCGTGAAAGAAGCCCGGATTTACATCGACCGGTTTCGGGAGTTGATCGCAGAGGGCGTGCGAAACCTCAAAAAGTCAGACCCGAAATACAAAACTCTGAACGTGAGTCAGCTTACGGACACCTATTACCTGATCGTGTGTGGGGCGATCATGGCTGGACAGGAATACCGCGAGCCCTGGCCTTTGGACCGGGCCGTGAAAGCCATCGAGAACCTCATTGAGGAATGATTTTTTTAACCCTCAAATCTAACTAAACGGTTAATTAAATTTAACTTCATTCAACGAAGGGGAACACCATGTCAAACCAAGCCGCGCAAAATCAAAAAGTCGTCAATGGGGTGAACGTGACCCAACTCGAGGAAACCATTCAGGCCGTCAAAGGCCAACCCGAACTCGCCCAGTTCAAATTCCGCGCCCGCAACACCTGGAAGGACGGCGCTCAAAACAAAGTGGAGTTTGACGATTATTACGGAACCTGTCAGGAGTTGAAACACGGCCGCCCTTTCCAATTCCAGGCCGACGAACCCCCGGCGCTTCTGGGGAAAGACCAGGGGGCCAATCCCGCTGAGTACCTTTTAACCGCTCTTTCCGCCTGCATGACCACCTCCCTCGTTTACCATGCCGCGGCAGCCGGCATCGATCTGGAGAACGTCGAATCCGAATACGAAGGGGACATCGACCTCCATGGGTTTCTCGATTTGGATCCGGCGGTGCGGAAGGGCTACAAGGAAATTCGAATCAACTTCAAAGTAAAAACCGATGCCGACAAGAAGAAACTGGCGGAACTGGTCAAGCATTCGCCCATTTTCGATGTCGTCACCAACCCCACCCCCGTCAAAGTTCAATTCATCACTGAGTGAATCGATGCGGCAGGGGTCATTTGCCCACGGAGTGCAGGTGACCCCGCCCCGCTTCTACTCCTCTTCGGAAAAGTCGAGCGATTGGCGGCGGCTTAAGAAGTCCACGCAGGTGGCGAGGTCCGGGAACAGAAAGTTTTCGGGGATCAGGCTGGGGATCAAATCGATCTTGGTCAGCATGTCACGGGGCTGATCCTGCAAGCCGCAAATGAACACGGCGATGCCCCGGTTCTTGAGGTCCAGCGTCACTTCTTCCATGGCGAACAGGCCGGTCTGATCGATGAACGGCACCTCGGCCATCTTCAGGATCACCACCCGCGTGTTCTGGAACTGCTTGGCGATGTCCTGAAAGGTCATGGCGAAGCCAAAGAACAACGGTCCGCGCAGCTGCTTCACAAACACCGCTTCCTCCATCTCCTTCGTCAGGCACAGCGTTTCATCCTCGCCCAAAGCCTCCTGCACGCCGGGACTGGAATTGGAGCTGGAATACGATCCCAGCGACATGACTTCCGTCTGCGTTTCCGCGAGATCTCCCATTTTTTTCATGAACAGGATGGAGGACAAGATCATGCCCAGCGCCACGGCCTGAATCAGATCGGCAAAGATCGTCATGAGCAGCACCGCAATCATGACGACCGTTTCTTCGCGTGGCAGGCGGAGAATGTGCTTCAGTCCTTTGTAGTCGATGATGCCAATGCCGACGGTCACCAGAATGCCGGCCAGAACCGGGGTGGGAATTTTCGAGACCCACGGCCCGGCGATCACCAGTACCAGAATCAAGGACACGGCGTGCACGACACCGGAGAGCCGTGTCCTCGCGCCGGAGTTGGTGTTGACGAGGGTGGACATCGTGGTGCCCGCCCCCGGAATGCCACCGATGGATGCGGCCATCATGTTGCCCAGCCCTTGCCCGATCAGTTCCTGATTGCTGTCGTGTTTCGTTTTGGTCACGTTGTCCGCAATCACCGAAGTGAGCAGGGAGTCGATGCTGCCCAGAAGCGCCAGCGTGATGCCCGAATAAAATATCAGTTCCAGATCCATCAGCTCCCAGTCAAACAGAAGCCCCAGTTGAAAATCGGGCAACTGCGAAGGAATCGCGCCGATGTTGGTGACCTGAAAGTCCGTCCACACCGCCAGCGCGGAAACGGTGACCAGCGCCAACAGAATATTGGGAACGGTTCGGGTGATTTTCGGAAACAGGAAGATGATGGCGATGGTGACGCCGCCCAGGCCGGCCGCCTCATAATTGAAATTTGAAAACATTTCCGGAAGTTGCCGCAGGATGTTGTGAATGCCTTTGGGCGACTCCTTCCCCACCAGCGGGAATATCTGCAGCAGGATGATGATGACGCCAATGCCCGTCATGAATCCGGACACCACCGGGTACGGGATGTACCGGATGTATTTGCCGTACTTTAAAAACCCGAAGACGGCCTGCATCAGCCCGGCGAAAAAGAAGGTGGCAATGATGGTGGGAAGCGCCGCGTCCAGGCTCCCGGCAGTCTGGATGGAATTGCTGACGACGAGGGCAGCGATGACGATCATGGGGCCGGTGGGACCGCTGATCTGTGTGGGCGTGCCGCCACACACCGAGGCGAACAGGCTCAGCGCAATGGCGCCGTAAAATCCCGTAACCGGACCCAGCCCCGATTGCGCTCCAAAGGCCAGAGCCAGAGGGATGCCGACGATGCCGGCGGAAATGCCGCCGGCCATATCCCCGCGCCAGTTTGCGAGGGTGTAACGCTTGAATACCGGTTGAGGAGCCACGTGCGGTCACCGGAAACAGTTCGAAAAGGAACTCCACCTACTCCAGTATTGCCGACTTCAAGGAGCTCGTACCATCCCAATAGTAACTCTTTGGCCTAAAATGTCCACTGCTTCGTTTCTCAATGCAGGGTTCAGATATATGGACGGGACCAACCCGACCCATCCATTCTTCCGGTGCATCCCGCGCCCTACAATATTGCGGCAAGATCAAGTACCATACATGGCAGAAAACGGTTCCTGCATCGGCAATTCCTTTCCAGGCCTCAGGAATCCCAAAATTTCGTGATCGCTCAACCACCTCCATTGAAAGCAGACAATTGGAATCGTTAATCGATTTTGGATACATCGGCCTCTTCACCGCATCGTTCCTTGCGGCGACCCTTCTTCCTTTGAGCTCGGAAGTGGTGCTGGGGGCGCTGCTCATCAACGGCATGGACCCTATCGTGCTGGTTGCGGTTGCAACCCTCGGCAACGTGCTTGGCTCCGTGGTGAATTACGGTCTGGGTTACGGGGGCATGCACATGTATCAACGAAAGTTTGCCGCGGCTTCCAACAAGGAAATCGAGGCCGCTCTGATGCGTTACGAAAAGTACGGCACTGCCTCGCTCCTCTTCGCCTGGGTGCCTGTGGTGGGAGATCCCCTCACCGTCGCGGCAGGGGTGTTGCGCGTGAACCTTATGATTTTCTTACTGCTGGTCACCGCGGGCAAACTGGGGCGCTACGTGGTGATCACCCAAATGATTCTGCATAACTGATCGGGCGCGCTCATGCCAGATGCCAAACCTGTTTCATCCTTGACGACGTATTGGATTCTGTTGGGCCTGGCCTTGTTGAGTTTCGCGCCGACTTTGTTTCTGCCCTATAGCGGGAGGGATGGATCAAGCACGTCTCTATGGGGTGTTGCTCAGGCGTGTTGCTCAAAAAAATCTATGATTCTTTCGGGGCAAAATGGTCTCGCCGCAGCACACTGGCCTCCAATACAAAAACACCGCCTGAGTGGCGTTCCAGAAAAGGCTTGAGCGCAGAGAGAATGGGGTCCAGTTTCTCTTCGGGGACAACGGTCAAGATCATCTGCAAGCTGCTCGTGTCATTGAACATCAAATGACCTTCGTGGAATCCGTGATGCCCTTTTCCGGAGATATTGCTGAAAATCGTGTAGCCGCTGGCTTTGATCCGATCCAGGACATCCGTCACAAAATGAAGGTGTTCCCCTTCGACAATGATTTTGATTTCTTTCATTGGATGAAGTTCCATGCTGCCCATGATGCCTCAATCCTCCCAAGCAATATAATGTTAATGAATCGGTTCCCAATCTTTCGGCGATTGAAAGCGGAAAAATTCCATGGTATCGGGATCTAAGGCGACAAGATGGAGCCACTGATTTCTCATCAATTCCTGTAAAAACTCATGTCGCTCGATGATGTCTGTAATCCTTTTCAACGGAGCCTCAAGGATAACAAATAATCGCATGGGCTCGTGGTACGGTTTTTCACCATTGTAAACGGTTTGGATGGGAAGTCCAACACACAGATCGCTCTGGGTGCCGAACATCACCCCCAAATGGCCCACTACATTATGGTAAGCCTTGCTGCCGCTACCATAAACGTCCGGGTCAACCGTAGAAAAATAATGTTCCATGTTGATCCAATTGCCGACGATCATGGGCGCGGTCATGATGATTTCCAAGTATTTTCCACTGGGGTCCTGCGAATAATCATAGGAGTGTAAAAAAGACCGGCCCTCCAGGTTGATTCCCTGCGTCAACGAACGCCGCCCGGCGATGAAAGCGGTGTGCCGGGACAGCCCCCATTCCGGCCGAACCTGCGACCAATCGATGCTTCGCTGTTTGGTCCGCGCCGATGCTTTAAAATTCCCTTTCCGGACCGGCTCGTCCGGAAGACGAGTCAACCGCTCCCGGCTGTTATTTTCACCTGCTGCTTTGAGGTCTTGCTGGAGCTGGCGTAAATCCTTGCGATGAGTGGCCGGGACATCTTCCAGATCGAACAGTTCGACTTCATCCGTGGTCGTATCGTGTTGTCCGGGAAGAAAGTGCGTATCCGGGGGAATCAGCAGGCCTTTCTCAGCCAGCATTTGCCGGACCTGCGGTTTGTTGGCCATGACGGCAAGAGTCCGTGCATTCGAAATTCCGTGATTCCCACCACATGCCCCACAATCCAAGGCAGATTCATAAGGATTGTTGTCCGAGGTACTGCCATGCGCACAAAGCAGGACGAGCCGGGCAAATGTTTTGGTGAAGCCCATGATCCTCAGAGCCGTTTCCACAAAATGAGCTTGCTCCGTTGGCGTAAATCCGGTCTGTGTGATGCGGTGCATTCGATGAGCCGCATCCCGCTCATTGATATCAAAATCTTTTCTGAGCACGCGGATGAAGCGCTCGAGATCCGATTCGGTCCAACGCAGCAACCGGAACAGTTCCGAATAATCGTTTTGGGCGGATTGGTTTTGTTGCAGCGCCAGCTTCCGTAAACGCTCGATCTGCTCATGAGGAACGGCGGCGCCTTTCCGGCCGTATTCCTTAATCAACTGCCGATAAATAGCTGCCCCGTATTGGGCCGCAACCATTTCCTGAGCTTCTTCCCCACTGATTTTATCAACAGTCAAAGTGGTATTAATGGGGATAGTCAGACGCGCTTTGATCCCGGACATGACCGTCTTGAACCATTTGGGTTGCAGGGTTTGGACGAACAGCTTGAATCCATAAAACCAGCCAATGGCCTCGACCATGACATAGGGAGTGATCACGTTTTCTTTCAAATCTTCCAGCAGGGTGTGCCCCGTCTTGGCCAGTTGCTGGCGCTCCAGGAATTTTTCGGCATCCTTGGCTTGATACGCACGGGGGATTTCCCGGACGACGTGCTTGGGTTTCAGCAGAACCGGGCATTGGTCCGTTTGCTGTTCGCTGGCATACCCCTGATAGCATATGGGGACGCCAAAAAATCCAGCGAACCCGAACGTTTCATTTCCACCGACTCCTTCCAGGTGTCTTCGAAAACTTTCTGAACGGACATCGATGCAAAAAACCGCCTGAGCCAGCGGCCGCGATTCCGAAGCCTCTTCCTCAGAAACATCGTCCCTGGAAGCATCGCCCTTTCCCGGTATCTTGAGGTTGGGCGAAATCTGTTTCATAAAATCTTTGAGGTAGCTGGACTCAAAGGCCTGGAGCCAGACAGGCCCGTGCTGGGCTTCCGGAAACTGCTCCACCCATTCGAGCAAGGCGCCTAACGTTTCCGGAGGACTCTGCAGAAAATCCTTGATGGGAATGGCCAACGTTCGCGCAAGGTGCAACACGACCAGGGTCTGGACTTCGGCCTCCTGCTGTTGTTTGATCCGCTCACATTTCAGGATCAGCCCCGGATCGCATCGATCGAGGTCCTCGATGCTCAGGGGATTCTGCACGAACAGAGACCTATTCAGTTGGTCTTCGATTTCATCCGGCAGTCCCCGCGTTTGATATTCCTTGAACAGGCCATACCCTCTGGGATGATCGCTCAGGCAAGACTGTATCGCGGGATAGGTGCCGGGAATGGCCAGCCTCTCCCGGCATGCCAGCGCCACGATTTCCCGCTCATAAAACAGACGGACGGCCATATACTGGACCAGGTCAATGGGAAAGGCGCGTTGCCACTCATAATCCGATTGGTCGGACCGCCACTTGATGAACCCGGTCCATCCGGACATTTGGGCCAGCAGTAAAGTGAAATAATTGCTCCACAAATCCTTGGGCAGGCCCAAAATGGATAAGCTTTCCAATACGGCCTCTTCCGGCTGGTCAGACAGGCTTTCGATTTTATTTTTCCAATCCTGGATACCAAGCAGCGACCCCGACAACTCATCCCTGACCAACTTTTTCCATCCGCCGTAAAAAGTTTTCTTTCTTAAAGGCATATCCCAAGAGGCATGCCCTTCATCGAGAAACCCGCCACACCATTTGATGAGTTCGCCGTTGATCTCATCCTGCACCTTCGTTCCAAGGGTTTGGTCGCACCACTCTCCAAGGGTGTACCGTATCCCCAGCTCTTTCTGATCCTGACTCGAATAACCGTTCAAGGAATCGTTTTGGGCGTTCTTTTTTGACAACTCCTGCACTCTCTTGAGCAGACTCCTTACGTCAGGCTGTTTGAGAGAGGATTGCAATACAGCGGCGCTCACATCCGGGGCCACTTTCCCCGTACCGTGAATGAGGATGGTTTTCAGGACTTCCCGGTGATGAAGTTTCCGGTCCTCAAGGGTGAGGACGGCATCCTGGGACATTTCCACCAAAGCTTGCTCAACAGACTGTTCGGATATCCGTCCTTCCTTGTAATAATTCCGGTATTCTTCATTACAAAGATAACCACGGCCTCCAAAAACCCGTTTCCCTTCGTTTATGGCCTCTTCAAACGGCAGATGCTCCAACCCATGAAGCGGGTTGTGATGAATAAACATTTTCATCGGCCAGAAATACGAGATGGTTTCACCCGCCAGGTTCACGAGGGAACGCAATTCCATCCGCTGTAATTCGCTCGTCGGAACCAACTCTTTAACGTCAAGACGATTCATGGTTTGGACTCGCCGGCCTCCTAAAAGAATTAAAAAAACGGACGCGCTAGTGGATCAACCCACTATAAGCCGCACATACCAGTAACGCCGATACCGCAACAAATTCCGCTGTCCGCAAATCCGTATAGGGCACATCAGGGCGTGCCGTCCCAAAAGCGGTTTGATGAAGCACCCGTGAAAAGTACCAGCCTCCCCCCAACCAAACGACGAGAAACGTGGACAAAATCAGGATGATTCCAACATCGTGAGTGACCGCCGTGGTCATGAATTTCAGCCCGGAAAATGTGGAGAACAACGGCAGAAACACGGCAAAACTCACAAGAAAAACCATGACCGTTCCAAACCGGGGCATGGGCGAGGCGAGCCCCGGAAGCTTGCCAATGGTTTGCCAACCATAACGTTGCCGAACAAACGAAAAGGCAAGGCTGACACCCCCCATCACGAGGGCCACCGCCACACCGAATGGAATTCCCCATCTGGAAAAACTGGAAAATATGTCAAGCAGCCCCCAGACAAGCGCCACATGCGCGACGGTCGCAGAGGCCACGAAAAGGTTGCTTTTTTGCTGTCCGAGACAGGCCAAAGATGCATAGACCGCGCTCGCCAAAGCCAACAGGCTGAGGGCCAGAAGCATGTCATCCGTGAGCGACGCGTGAATGGCTTGCAACTCAGCCAGGCCGATGGTCAGCCAGACGACAATCCAAAAACTTGGCAGGGTTCCTTTCGCACGCTCCAACATGCCCACAAACGGAAGGTGAAAAGGAGCCAGCGGCAGAAACGTCACGGCAAGCAACAGGCCGGCCAACAAGCGAACGGTGTCCCCGGAAAAAATGGAACCCAAGGCCAAGGCAACAGCAATGGCCACTTGAATAAAAATTATTTTTGCGCGCAGGGAAGAACGCGTTTCGCGATTGAGAGAGACGGCGACATATCCCAGAAGACCTATGAGGAACAGGCGGCTCACCAGTCCCTGGTTCAGCAGGACGCCCAGGCCCAACCCGAGAACAATCAGGATCGAAGCGCAGACAGCAGAGCCTTCCTTGGTTCCCTCCTGACCGACAAGCCCGCAAAAACCGGAAAGAAGCACAGCGCCGGCCAAAAGCAGGATCGACGGGTCCGCCTCAAACGCAGAGCCCATCAAGACCACCCCGGCACCCAGAACGCCAATCGTCATCAACCCGATGGATTTAAGACTGGCCATTGAGATTCGTGGTGCCCTGCAAACCATCCCGAAAACAAGCGGAATGAGCGGTAGAATGATTGAAAGTGTCTGTTCAAAAATCATAGTAATTTCGATTGTATTTAAAATCGACTGGCTACTTTTTGAGCCAATCGCAAAAGGTTATCGCCACATCGCACATAAGCCAGGTCGAGGTAGAACCGGTTGATCAAAAGGATGTACATTTGATTTCGAATTGAAAGAATCCAGCTTCTCATAAATATGGCCTGGCCTTTGGAATTGGTATAGAGAACGACCCAGCCAAAAACAATGAGAACCGTGGCCATCAATACAAGCATGTCAAAGACCCTGGGATGAAGCGCCGCAGCCTTGAAGAATCCTGCCGCCACGCCGGGCTGATGGTAAATGAAATGCGTGAACGCCTCGCCCGCCCACAGGTAAACAAAGACGATTAAAAACAGAGCGCCGACCATGGTGCTGACCGCCGCCCAAGACCCGACAGGGTACAAGCGATACAAACTGAACATGGCCTGGGATGCCGTCACCCAACCGAAAAAGAGAAAAATAACGGTTCCGTTGGCATCTTTCAGTGGAACATCCAACACGTCATGCGCCAGCATGAGAATGACCAGCGGCATGATTAAAGTGAGGATCAAACCCGTGATCCAGGTTAAATGCGTCGGTGCCTGCACAGGTTGGTGCGCCGACGCATCCGGAAACTCGGGCTCGTTCCGTGCTTCATGGATGCCCTGCCCCGCCCCCAAAAATAATGTCGCTTTAAAAAGGCCGTGCGCGATCAAATGAAAGATTGCCAGTGCAAAGGCCCCGAGCCCGCATTCCATGACCATGTAACCCATTTGCCCCATGGTGGAAAAACCCAGGGTCTTTTTAATGTCGTTTTGCACCAGCATCATGGAGGCGCCGAGCAAAACGGTCAGCGCGCCAATCACAAACACAACATGAAGCGTCGTTGGCGAAAGCGCATAGAAAGGAGCCAATCGATTCAACAAAAATCCACCGGCATTGACGATTCCTGCGTGCATGAGGGCGGATACCGGGGTAGGCGAATCCATGGTGTCCGGCAGCCATACGTGCAGAGGGAATTGAGCCGACTTGGCCATGGCGCCGACAAAAATCAACAGTGTGATTAAGGAAACCACGTTGACGTCGAACAGGTTTCCGGGCAGCAACGAAATCGTTTGAGATCGCTTTGCCGCCTCGAACAGTTCCGAAAACTCCAGAGTGCCGTAATACTTGTAGGTCAGAAAAATTCCGAAGAGAAAACTCACGTCCCCGACACGGTGAACGAAAAACGTCTTGAAGGCGTTCTTTTTGGCGTCAGGATGGGAGCAGTTGAATACGAGGATGAGGTAAAGGGCCCAGCTCAACAACGACCAGAACACAAACAACATGAACAGGTTCGAACTGCAAACGAGGGACAGAATCACAAAGGTGATGAAACTCAGCAACGCGTAAAACCGGGCGTAGCCGGGATCGCCCTCTAAATATCGAATTGAATAAACATGAATGATCGTGCTGACACTGGTGATCAACACCATCATGACCGCAGTGAGACGATCGATCAGCAGGCCAACCTTGAATACGGCGGAGGGGTCGGAGTTTACCGGCCACAGCATGATATGAATGGAGCCCTTCGTACTCACATAATAAAGAGTCCAGGCAGCTATAAAGAATGCACTTACCGTTGCAATGACCCCCACCCTGGCTACAAAAGATGGCACACGCTTGCCGAAGGCCCCGATGAGGATTGCAGCGAACAGGGGAAACAACAGTATAAGAATTGAAATTGTCATGGCGTAATTATTGCCCTTTCCCGGTTCAAGCTTTCAGCTCTCTTAAAAGCTTTTTCAGGTCCAATAATTAAAATTAACTAAAGCCAGAATGCGTTTATTTCAGCCTCGTCAATGATAGTCCCCGATGGGGCCAACGATTTGCGTCAAGTCATTTATTTATTAATCAGCCGGATCAGATCGCGCACCTGCCGATGCTTCTCTATCGAATGGCGCAGCGACTTGCGGCTGAAAACTTTGTACACGTTCCTTCTTCCATCGCGGTAATGCTCCAAATACTCGTCCGCCTCCAGCTCAACGATTATGCGTTGAACGGCGCGCTCCGTGATACCCACTTCCACCGCAATGTCTCGTATCCGCGCAGACGGGTTATTGGCCAGGCACAACAGGACGTGCGCATGATTGGTCAAAAAGGTCCACGACGGCGCAACCACTTTCTCTGTTTTCATCCACGATCCTTATTGGGAACATGCGGGATTTCTAAAGCCCCGCCTCGCTCCGACAGGCACTAGAGGGAGCACGATCCAAAAATCGAAGAAACTCTATACTCGAATAAAAGACGCACGATACATGAAATGCAATTCACTAGTCAACCAGTTTTTAGAGATTCCCGGATGGGCAAGCGTGTCTTCATTCAGAATGAAATGAGGACGTGGGTACCCTCCTCGAAACCTGCGATAAACACACCGCTTTTCTGGGAAAACTGTTTTGCAGGAAAACAGGGCTTCCGGCGGATTGAGCGCGTTCCACGCAAAAAGATTTGTTCAGGGCCCCACAGTTGAAATTTAGATACTTCACCCCCTTACGGCCCTGTGGCTTGTTGGATGAGGTGCAGCACGCTCGCATCCATCATCTCCATCAAGGGGCCGGGGTACAAGCCAATGCCCAATACCAGGATGGCCAAGGGAATCAGTGTCGCCAACTCCCGGATCGATAGATCCCGGAGCGCTTCGGCAGCCTTCGTCGAGGCCTCTCCGAGGGCCACTCTTTGCAGCATCCACAACATGTATGAGGCGGCCAAAAGAATACCGCCGATAGAGATGAGCACCATGGCAAAGCTGACCTTGGACGTTCCCACCAGGACCAGAAATTCCCCAATGAAGTTGCAGGTGCCGGGCAACCCAAAGGCGGCGACGGAAAATAAAAAGAACAGAGCAACAAATCGGGGCATGGTTTTATGCAGGCCGCCATAATCGGAAATCGCCCGGCTGTGAGTGCGGTCGTACAATTGTCCCACGGCAATGAACAAGGCCGCGGTGGTGAGGCCGTGATTGAACATTTGCAGGACGGCCCCCTGGATGCCCTGGTTGTTGAACACAAAAATTCCGAGCGTCACAAAACCCATGTGGGAAACGGAAGAATAGGCGACGAGTTTTTTTAGATCGGACTGCGCCAGGGCCATGTATCCGCCATAAATAATGGCTGTGACCGACAACCACAAAATATAGGGGGCGAAATCCGCCGAAGCCTCTGGGAACATCGGCAGACAAAACCGCAAAAATCCATACCCCCCCATTTTCAACAGCACCCCGGCGAGAATGACACTGCCCGCCGTCGGGGCTTCGGAGTGCGCGTCGGGAAGCCACGTATGAAAGGGAACCATCGGCATTTTTATGGCAAAAGCCAGAAAGAACGCCAGGAACAACCAGAATTGCGTGCTGGAAGAATACGTTTGTTCCGTCAACACCAGTAGATCGTAGGTATGTCCCCCATTGAGATAAACACCCAGTATTCCCACCAGCAGCATCAAGCTTCCCGTCAGGCTGTACAAAACAAATTTAAGCCCGGCGGCGATGCGATTCGGCCCTCCCCAGAGAATGATCATGAAATACATGGGAATCATTGTGAGTTCCCACAACATGAAAAACAGGAAAAGATCGAGGGCGGTGAAGACCACAATCATGGCGCCTTCCACCAGCAGGATCAGCGAAAGATAGGCGCGCACCCGTGTCGTGATGCCCGTCCACGAACACAGGACACAGAGTGGGGTGAGAAAGGCGGTGAGTATCACCAAAAGAATACTGATGCCATCCACACCCACCGCATACTGAATGTTGAACGTGGGCATCCATTCCATACGTTCCACGAACTGCATGTTTTTCTGGGTGAGATCAAAGCCCTTCCACAGTATCAGCGAAAGGAAAAATTCCACCATCGTGAAGCCAAAGGCAATGCGTCGAATCCATTCCTCATCACGCACAAAGGCCAGGGCGACGATTCCTAAAAACGGAACGGCAACCATGCAACTTATCAGATGATCCATCAATAGAGCCATTGGAGACACCTCTGTCCTGCGAAAGAAGCTATCATCTGGTTTTTCAAACCAGCGCAAGGAAAACGACTGGGCCGTTCGCAACCCGATTCAATTTTTACAACAGGACTGCAAATCGGGGACTCATCAAACCATGATATACAGCAGGCCCGTCATGGCCCCCAACCAGAATATCATTATCAATAATTGGCGTTGGATGGTACGGGCTTCAATCTCTTGCAGTAATTCTCCTGCGGTATTGGCTTGTCCTGCTGCCCGGTCCAGTTTTTGTCCCAACCAACGGATATCAACAATGCGCCATAACCACCCGGCCAAAGACACCGAATGAGCCGCGGTAGAATGAACAACATGGTCGATGATTCTCACATCAACAATGCGCCACAACAACCTGGAAAAATGCACGGAAGACGTCGCGATAGAATGGATGAAATGATCGATAACCCGTATGTCAATATTCAACCACAACCAGTTTGCGCACCGCAGGGTTGGGTTTACCAGCCAGGCATCGTAGATTTCATCAAAATACCCTTTATTCCAAAACAGGACATACCATCGATTGCTTCTTACATTTGATCTGGAGACTTGATGTTGCGGGCGCATCTGTGTTGAGTATGCATGGAGCCACCCCGCCACGGCCACGCCAAGAGACATGACAAGCCAAAAAGGAAACCCGTGTTGCACGGCCGCTTCGCTCAACGTGTCTCCCGGATGGGGCAAAGCCGGGGCGAGGAAGTTGGCAAACCCGCTCCAGATCATGGTCAACAGCCAACCGGCACACATCACAGCCAGAAAAAGCCCCGTTAAAATGGGGCCGTTTAAAAGCTGTGGCCGAACGGATTGCGCATCCGAACCAGGCTGCCTTGAAGCGGGTCCGTACGTCTTGGGTCCATTGACAAAAATCGCAGTGACACTTTTAAAAATATACTGGGACGCCACAAACACCGTGACCAGGGCAATGATTTTGAATCCGATCGTGGCCGAAGCAATCCCTGTGACACCCCACAAATATTCATACGATCCGGAAAACAGCACGAACGGCGGAAGCAACGCCAACAACAAGGCCCCACCATATAAGACCCCCATGCCCTCAGAGACACGGTGTTGATGGACGTCATGCTCAAGGTCCCGTTCCACGGCTCGCAACGCATTGCCGGTAGATAGAAAAAAGAACGCCTTGTAGCACCCATGGGCAAGGAGGTGGAAAATCGCAACCGCAAACGCGCCCAAACCACAGGCCATCACCATGAATCCGATTTGACTGATGGTGGAATAAGCCAGAATCTTTTTGATGTCCGACTGCGTCAAGGAAACCATTCCGGCAAATACCGCGGTCGCGGCCCCAATAATGGCGATGAACGTCATGGCGAATGGAGAAAGGACAATCAACGGGCTCAACCGCACCAGCAAAAAGGGACCGGCATTCACCATGGTGGCCGCATGAATCAGCGCCGAGACCGGAGTCGGTGCTTCCATCGCAAAGGGCAACCACACGTGAAACGGCATTTGCGCCGATTTTCCCATCGCCCCCATAAAGAGGAAGAAGGAAATGAGTGTCATGGAATGGGTGGGAAGATCCAGGCCCATCCACCCGAGGACATTGATGGTATGGTCCTGCATGCCTTCCGCCTGAGCAAGAATGGTCGGGATGTCGAGTGTGCCAAAGGTGAAAAAGGTAAGAATGATGCCAAAGCTGAATCCGACATCCGCGACGGCGTTAACGAGAAATGCTTTGGTGGCAGCCCGGCAAGCAGCAGGGCGTTCCGCCGCGTGGGAAATCAGCAAATAGGAACAGATCCCCATGACTTCCCAGCTAACCAGCGTCATCAAAAGGTTGCCGCTCATGACCAACAAAATCATGGAAAAAGTAAACAACGCAATGACGGCGAAAAACCGATTGTATCGGGACTCTCCTATCATATAGCGGGAAGAATACACATGCACGATCGCACTCACTCCTGTGACCAGAAGCAAAAGCAGAACCGTCAATTGGTCAACGAACAGAGTCAAGTCAATGGTCAGGGAACCGGATTGAAAGAGGCGGTAAAGAGAAACGGTAAAAGGACCGTTCCGCAACACTTCTATGAGAGCGGCAACCGATAGAGCAAAGGAAAGAACGATGGCAGGAATCCCGATCCGGTGACCGTTTTCGCCCCAGCGCCGTCCTCCAAGCAGAAGAATGAGAGAAGCCAGGAGAGGAAACAAAGGAATGAGGGCGAAAAAGGCCATGGCTTTCCTTAAAGATGCGGCGGCAGAGCCCGGTTCAATAAAAGCTGAACAATGGGACCACTGAATAAACCAAGAATCATGACGGCTGCGGACGTGACTCCCAGAGACAGTTTAAAGGTGAAGGGGATTTCACCCGGCTGAACGTCCGATCGGGTCGATGCCTGGCGGAAAATACTTTCAAACAGTTTAACGAAGTAAGCAAGGGTCAGGAGCGTGGAGAGCACCACCGCAGCAACCGAAACATAGTCGCCCGCTTCCAACGCTCCAAGGATGATGTACCATTTACCAAAAAATCCACCCGTCGGAGGCAAACCAATCATGCCCATGGCCACAACAACCAAAGACCCGGTAAGCCAGGGGGTTTGTCTTCCAACCCGTCCCAGGTCATCAATCGTCTTGATCCCATGAAGGCAAAACGCCACGCCTGCTAAAAAAAACAAGGCGGCTTGCATGACGGCATCGTTCAATAAATAAAAAATTCCTCCGACAAACCCAGTCTGATTGCCTTGACCGATTCCAATGAGAATGATGCCAATGTGCGAAATCCCCCCATAAGCGAACATCATTTTAATATCCCGCTGAGCCAAAGCCAGGCTTGCGCCTATGACCGCCGCCAATGATCCAATAACCGCCACCAGCAGCAAAATCGGAATATGAAAAATCACGATGGACGAATTCAAGACCCAATAGATGATTCGAATCCACGCCAGCAGTGCTACTTTGGTGACGAGTGAGGCAAGGATCGGGGAAACGGATTCAGGTGCGTAGGTATAGGCCTCGGGCATCCAGGAATGAAACGGGACCAGGGCCATCTTGATCCCCAAGCCAATAAACATAAAAAGCAGTCCACCCACCAGCGCTTTAGAACTGAGTAGAAGGGGAAGCCGGGCGGCCATATCCGTCATGTTGAGTGTCCCCGTCAACGCATAAAGATAACCCACCCCTAAAAGAAAAAGGGAACCGCCCAGGGTTCCCAATATAAGATAGCGAAAGGCCGCAAACAGCGCCCTGCCCCCCGCGACACCAATGAGTGCATAACTCGAGATCGATGCGACTTCCAAAAACACGAAAAGATTGAACAGATCCCTGGAGAAAACAATACCGGTCAGGGCGGATACCAATAACAAAATCATCGTGTAATAATGAACGATGCGGCCTCCCAGAGCCTTTGGGGAAGTGGGTCCGGTAAACACCACACCCAGCAAACCCAGGATACTCAATAAAACCAGGACGACACTTGCCAGTCCATCCGCCACCCACTCAATGCCGAAAGGCGCCGTCCACCCGCTGAACATATACCGCACTTCTCCATGTTGGATGACGTTATAAAGATTCAAAATAGAGACCGGCACCATGGCCGCGAGGATGGCTACGGAAATCGGGTGGCTCCAATGACGGTGCTTCAGGCAAACCACCGGCATGGAAACGGCAGCAAACAATGGCAACAGAAATAGAATGGCGGGCAGTTGGTGGTTCATTCCAGTTTTTCCAGAATCTTTTCCTCGTCCAGGCTTCCATATTTTCGATAGATCGCCGCGCACAGGGCCAACCCCACACCCTGGATCGCCACGCCAACCACAATGGCAGTCAGCGTCAAGACATGAGGTAACGGATTCGCGTAATCGGCCGCCTGCACCGTTTCCGTCGTTGACAAGAGCACGGGAACCGTCGCGCCCTTCTTCGTGCTGAGAGACACCAGGAAAAAAATCACGCTGGTTTGCACCAGATACATTCCGATGAGTTTCTTGATCAGATTGTATCGCGTAACCATGATGTAAAAGCCCCATAGAAAAATGATGACAAATGTCAAAAAATTGGGGCGTTGAAATATCGCGAAAAATGCATCAACCATTTATCGAGTCCTCCATGATCTCTTCCGCCGACAGGCTGAACACAATGGAAACGGCTGTCACCGCAACATCCACAGCCACACCGACTTGTGCGAGCACGATTCCCAGAGATCTGCGGGAAGCCGTTTCAAGACCCGGGATTTCCAGGTTCGCATAATTGAGAAACTCCCCCCCTCCAATCATGCACAACCCGCCGAGACCCGCGTAAATCAGCATCCCGATCCCATCACCATGCAAAATCTTTTTGGCAAACTGACTCCGGGAAGCATCGTGACCAAAGATCAAAACCGATAGAATCATCCCCGTGCTCAGGATCACCCCACCCACAAAGCCGCCGCCGGGTCCGTATTGCCCGAAAAACAACACATACAAACCAAACATTTGAACCACCGGGATGAGAAAGCGTCCCAGGGTCTGCACAATAATGCTGTCGTGTGGGCGTATCATTTGGCAGACCTCCTAAGCAGTAAAGCGCAAGCAATGCCCGCCGCAAAAATCACCAGGGTTTCGATCATCGTATCCAGCGAGCGGTAATCCATGAGGACCGACGTCACAACATTCGGGGTGTGAGTATCCTGATAGCTCTGTTCGAGATAGGTCGGCGAAACATGAACGCTCGCCGGAGAATTCGGGTCCCTGAATTTGGGAAGATCGTTCGCGCCATAGAGCAAAAGAACTCCCAGGAGCGGAAACACAATAAACGTCGTCAGAGAAGGAGGCGGACGCCGAAGCCGGGTGTCTTTGGGAGCCGTTCCGAATAGAGTTAACAGGAACAGAACCGTCGCCAATCCCGCTCCCACGACGGCTTCCACGAAGGCGACATCGACGGCTCCGAGCAAAGCCCAAATCAACGCCAGGAAAAAACTATAAGAGCCCAGGAGCAGAACGGCGCTCATCAAATCCTTAACCAGGATGGCGCCTGCGGCCGTAACAAGCAGAAGAAGGAGCAAAAGAATTTCATAAGCAAGGATCATGAGGTCTCCTTTTTCCAGGGTTTCAAGCCAGACCGGAGAGCCGCGCGAACCGTGGCATGGGCAATGACCGGATTCTGAATATACAGCAAGGCCAACACCACCAGAATTTTCAGCGTATTTTTATCCAATCCTTCATGAAAGGCGATGCCAACCAAAACCAAAAAGGCTCCCAGGGAGTCTGTCAATGACACGGCATGAGAACGGCTGAACACATCAGGCAATCGAATCACGCCAATCGCAGCAACAAGCAGAAAAAACGATCCCGCTACTATAAAAATAATGGAAAGGATATCCATGCTAGGAATGTTCCTTTTGTTCCAGATATTTGGCCACGGCAAGCGCTCCCACCAAGTTCAGCAGGGCATACCCCGTCGAGATGTCGATAAACATATCGACCCGCTCAAGAAAAATTCCAATGACAATAAGTAAAATAATTGCTTTGGTGGAAATGCCATTGAGACCCAGCACCCGATCAAAAATTGTGGGGCCCTGCAGGACACGGTACAGATAGGCGCCGATGAGAACAGCCAACAACACCAAAACACAGAAAAGAAATATCTTCATAAATCCGGCTCTTCGTATTTAAAAATATCTGCAATCTTCGATTCGATCTCTTTACTGGTGACATCTTCGCTTGAAACTTTATCTATCGCATGAACAACAATCTTGTTGCGGTCAACCTCTACAGTAATGGTTCCAGGGGTCAACGTAATGGAATTACCGAGAAGAACAACGGCTCCGTGGTGACGCAGTTGTGTTTCCACAAAAATCAAATGAGGAGAAATGGGAAGCGCAGGATGCAAAATAAGCTTGGACAAATGAAGGCTGCTTTGAACGATTTTGTAAAAAAGCCAGGGAAGATAGAGGAAGATTCCGAGCCACAAACGAAACTTCGGAACGAAAGGTGAGTGGCCGGAGTTGACCCAGGCCACGGCGAAGGAAAGAACCAACCCCAAACCAAGATGCCTCCATTCAAAGCTGGCGGACAACAAAACCCAAAATACAAATAGCGCCATGGCTTTTAAAAACAGGAAGCGGGGTGATACCGGCCTGGGTTGCGTTTCTAAAATATTATCCAGTACGGGATCGCCTTTAGAATGTCCGTCCTTTGGATTTTTCATATAAAAAGCCGGTTGTAAATTTAGAATGAAACATCTGTAATTTTTTTATTACAGCTCAAACGCCTGACTTCAATTTATGTTTGATTCAGGAACATGAACCGCTTCCCACGTCGCATTCGGGTTGTACCGATGAAACTCGAATTTGCGAAGATCCAGGGCCACAAGATTAAGCCATTGGTTATGAAACAACTGTTGAAGGATCTCGTGTTTTTGAATGATGGCTGAGATCACGTCCGGCGTCTGTTCGATGATGGCCAGGAGGCGCATCGGTTCATGAAAATGAGCGTCCCCGTTATTGACGGTTTGCAAGGGGAAGCCCATTTGCAAATCACTCTGGCTTCCCCGCATCATCCCAACGCCTCCAACGACATTGTGTAACACCTTGCTCCCGCTTCCATGCTTCCATGGATCCACTGCAGAAAAGTAGTAACCCGTATTGATCCACTCGCCGACAATCAATGGGGCGGTCATGATTTTTTCGAGGATGGCGCCTTGCGGGTCGGCAATGGGATCGTAAGAATGCAAAAAAGCCCGGCCACCCAAATCCAATCCTTTGGTCAGTGTTCGCCTTCCAATGATAAACGCGGCATTGCCCGCCAATCCCCATTCCGGCCGCGGGTTCGCCCAATCGCAACTGCGTTCCTCGACATGAGCAAACGCCTGCTCTGCAGAAATTTCAGCCGGAGCACCGGGAATGCGATGGCACCGCTCCAGCGCCTGCTTTGCCCCCGCTGCTTCCAGATCTTTTTTCAACGCCTGCAAATCTTCTTGATGTGAATCCGGAAAGTCCTCCAGATCGTAAAACCCGACCCGGTCCGTCGTCGTGTTATGTTTTCCCGGCAGAAACCAAGTGTCATCGGGAATCGGCAATCCTTTTTCCCTGAGGATCCGACGCACTTCCGGTTCATTCGCCATCGCGGCAAAAACCCGCGCATTGGCATCGCCCGGCCTGCCCCCGCAAGCCCCGCAATCCAACGCCCCATAATAAGCATTGTTGTCCGTCTCACTCCCATGGCCGCACAAGCACACCAACCGCGCGAAATTTTTGGTGAGTCCCATGGCACGCAAACCGTTTTCGATAAACGTCGCCCGTTCCGAAAGAGAAAACCCCGCCGCAAGCCCGTCAGCAACCCCCTCCGCGCTCACCTCCCCGATTCTCGGACTTTGAGGATCCAATGGCGTGGAAATCGATATGCGGGTTGGCACCCTGCGCGTCAACCCGTTCTGGATCGCGGCGGTCATGGCACGAAATCGTTTTTGGAACAGAGTCTTGCCCACCAACCCCAGGCTGAAAAAGAATCCCAAGGCATCAATCACCATCATCGACCCGACAGGATGATGCTTCAAATCGTGAAAAAGATGGCGACCCAGCAAGCCCCAGCGAGACTCCGAAGAATATTTTTCCAACGCCTCGTCTTCTCCCGGCCGAGGTGTCTCCACCACCCCATGGTTGGGAGTCAATAACACCGGGCATAACGAGGAACGTTGATCACAATCAAAGGCCAGATGGCTGATGGGAATGCCAAAAAACCCCGCAAACCCAAACGTCTCATAGGGGCCTTGGGCTTCAATATGGCGACGAAATGATTCCGAACGCACGTCGATACAAAAGGCCAGTTGCGCATGCGGGCGCGTTTTCGACTCCGGTACCGTCCCGCGATGCGCTGCAATTTTGCTCAGTAGCTTCTCTCGAAAGGAATCCTCGTAGGCCTCAATCCATACCTTTCCATGCTGATCCGCAGGGAAGTGATCCAGCCATTGCAACAATATCCGGGCATCAGTAAGCGGGAGAGCGCGAACTTCTCCTGGAGACAACTCAAGAAACTGCGCCAAATGGAACAATCGCCAGGCATGCCGGCATTGCATCAGCTTGGCTGGATCTTCGGAGTGTTCTCCATGCCCAATGCGTTGGTGGTATTCTTCGGATCGATCATTCCAATATGCAGTCAGGGCAGAAACCGTCCCATCAATCCCCCATTCCCGCCGGCACCTAATGCCGATCAACTCCACCTCATAGAACAACCGCACGGCCAGGTATTGTGTGATGTCGATCGGATGCTTGCGCTGCGCATGGTAGGCCGGGTGCTCCCCAAGCCACCTTATGTATCGCGTCCAGCCCGGCAACGAAGACAGTTGCCGGGAGAGGTAACCATTCCATTGCTCCTGGGGAATTTCGAGTTGGTGCAGGCTGGAAAGGATCGCGTCCTCGGGAGTGGCGGGAAGGCCATGAACTTTTTGCGCGAAATCCGGGATCCCCAGAAGCCGCGCCGAAAAATCCTGGGGCGCCAGGTTCCGCCAGGCCTGGTAGAAACCTTCCTCCCGGCCGGGCATGTCCCAGCCGGCCAACCCTTCATCGAGAAACGCCGACACCCACTTGATGAGTTGATTATTGATTTGTTCGACCCCCCCGCCTTCGGTCAAACTATCGACCCAATCGCTGAGGGTGCGTTGAGGCGGCAGGGAAATGGATGCGGATGTTTGCGGGTGCGAGTCTTCAGATTGTTGAGAGAAGGCAGCAGATTCGGATAGCTCCAGGGCGGCTAACACACTCTCCCATAAATTTGTCAGGTAGGTTTCTTCAGGATGCTCGCCGGGCGCGCATTCCGTGAGGTATCGTTCAATGATTCGTTTGCGGGATTCCTCGGGAAGGTCTCGCCGAAACTCTTTTGTCGCACCGCCCCCGCTCAACTCCCATTCCAGAAGCGGAGGGGGCAGTGCCTCGAAGCCATAAAGCAGGTGCAGTTGCCAGACCTCTTCGGGAGCCACCGTCCGGCTTCCTATCTCGACAGGAACCCGCCCGTCCGCGCCGGGCCCGGCGCGGGAGAACGCGTGTTCAAAACTTTTTTGGGTGATGCGGCCGTTGCGGTAAAACTGGCGGTACTCGTCGTTGGCGAGGTAGCCGTTGCCGCCCAGCAGGTCTTTACCTTTTCGCACCGCCTCATCAAACGACAGGTATTCCAATCCGTGGAGGGGATTCTGCGCGACCATCGTCCGCATGGGCCAGAACGGCGCGATCGGCTCGCAGGCATTCAATACAATCTGCCGAACCTGATCTCGAATTTCCTGGGAAAGGGACTGTACCGAAATAGAACTCATAGAGAGCGACCCATTTTTTCAGTCTCGCCAAGTTAGTCCCATGCGGGATTTATAATTGCGTTCCCTTATTTAGTAATCAGCCGGATCAGATCATGAACCTCTCGATGTTTTTCGATGGAATGCCTGAGAGGCTTGTGGCTGAAAACTTTATACACGTTTCTCCTGCCATCGCGATGGTGCTCCAGGTACCCGTCCGCTTCCAGCTCCCCGATGATGCGTTGCACGGCGCGCTCCGTGATGCCCACTTCCACCGCAATGTCCCGTACCCGTTCAGACGGATTTTTGGCCAGGCACAACAAGACGTGCGCATGATTGGTCAAAAACGTCCACGATGAAGCAACTATTTTTTCTGTTCTCATCTACGATCCTTATTGGGAACATGCAGGACTTCCAAACCCCGCATTCACCCGACAAGCATTAGAAAGAACACGATCCATCACTCGAATAAATACTAACACTAAATACAGGAATCACGATACACGAAATGCATTTCATTAGCCAACAATCTTTTAAAAGCCGCGGATCGGCATGCCTGTGCCAATGCGGAGCGCAGCGAGGAGATCGATACCGCCCATAAAGCCGCAAACAATCAGCCGTTTTAGCAAAAAAGCCCTTTAATATCAGTTCGCTGGCGCAGGAACGCTGGATACCTGGCGGATCAGATGGCTTGCCGATGTCGCACCGGGTTCGCTTTGCTCGAGTTGCGGGATCACGGGATCAGCAGGCTATGGCTGGGGCAGCCTATGGCTGGGGCAGCCAACGAAAATTCGGATTCCACGGCAGGGGGTGCTCTTCAGACGATCAATACGCAAAAAGGGGCCGACGCTTTCAGCAGATGCTTTGGATCATCGCCAAAATACGCCGCCCCTCAAGCTAAGAATGGAGCTGAGGTCCTCGGCGGACAGCCAACGCCAGTAATAAAAAAAGCCGCTGAACCCAAACATGTTCCCATGCTGAGTCCAGCGGCACCCCTTGCAGGGGAGCCGGAATGCATCCCCCGCTTTTCGGAAATAAAAAAGCGGCTGGATCACAACTTTCCCAAACGTTGCGTCCAGCCGCAGGCTGGTGGAGCTGAGGGGGATCGAACCCCTGACCTCTTGAATGCCATCTGTGCAGGGAGGTTTTCCCAAAAAGTAATAAGGGGATTAAAACGGGACCTGCAAAAATCGTCTAACCTTAATGTTTTAGGCGTCTTTTGCGTCACTATCAACTGTAGCCAGACTGTAGCCGTAACGGAGATTTTAGAAAGCCCGGTTCCCAAATTTTCTGCATTTTCCGGCCAATTCTGAGCCCTTTGGCTACAGTTTGGCTACAGTCCCCCTTCAATTTGTGACCGCTTGGCTTTTATTATTCCGGTTTTTTAAGCTTATAAACTTTCAAGGGGGCGGACTCCCATCGGAATCGTCGCTTTCCTTTTTACCTACTTTCTCAGGGAATCACTCGATTTAAAAACGGAAACACCGGGCATAACAGGTGCCTGTTTTTTTCGGGCCGCCAGCGTTACTATTGAACCGTTAAAACAGGCAGTTCTACTGCCCTTCATCTTAAAGGAATCCAGATAACTTGCCCAAGAGAAGGAACATTATATTTTTCTATCTGGTCATTATTGTATTTGTATATTTCTTCTGTTTCAGGGCAAATCCCTCTCCCGTCAGCATAGAGATCTTTACTTTTATCTAATAAAATAGAATGCACGGCCGTCTGCTTCCAATTGGGAAATTGTTTTTCCAATACAGTATGCCATAGACTCTGTTGAGCCCCCGAACGTACCTTTATATCTGCCATCCGGCCAGAACTGAATACTGTAAGAGCCACCTCCTTGACTGGTATGGGTATAGGGGTCTGTATAACGGATCTCTGATGTTGTGCGGCCGGAAAGATAAAAATACTGATGATAAGTGACACCGTCACTCGAAGAACAATGCAGCACATCGGGCCAGCCGGGAAACATGCCGGTTCCGCTACCACCACCCATCGGCATCCATTGTGGTGTTCCGGCATTATCGGCACAATATTCCATCTGATCCGCACCGGAATTATACCGCGTGGCCCCACGGTTTGAAGCGGTACACCCTGCGCCCGTATTGCCGATTTTGACTTCACCCTGTATATCGAGTTTGGATTGCGGCGTGCCCGTCCCAATCCCAACGTTACCGTTATTAAGAATTGTAAAAAATTCAGAGCCAGCTGTATTGATATCAGGTTGATTAAAGATACGAAACCTGTCCTCCCAATTATCAATGCCCCAGGCCGGTGCTGTGTCGGCAGGTCCTAACTTTGTATCAACTAGGCCTATGCGCGGTGATGTTGTTGCAGAAGAATTTTGCTCTACCAAAATTCCGGGGGCGGGGGTGGTGCTGTTATCCTTTACATGCAACGCGGCCTGCGGATCATCGGTCCCGATTCCGACATTACCGGGGTTGCGGTTAACGATATTGGTCCCTGTGGGGTCTGTCGCTTCCCACCAGCCGTCAATTTTGTCATCCAGCAGGGAAAACGCGGTGCGGTCGTCAAAATAAGAGGCGGTTTCGCCCCGGCTGATTTCCACATCCCGGAATTCCCCATCCATATCGCAGTTTTCACCATCGGCATGAAGAACATTACAGGCCGTTCCATGCAACGCACCACTGGCCGTATAGGAACCGGCACCATCCAGCCCGTGTGCAATCAGGGTAAACTGCGCATCCGTAATGGGCGCACCTGCGGCCTGATGAATGGTGATGGACCCCGGCTCGGTCGGATTTAACATTCCGTCCTCAACAGCCAGCTTCACAGATATGGCATAGGTCAGGCGGTTATCACGCGGGTCCATGGAGTACTGATTGCCCAGTCCCAGTGTCCGCACCGGTACACCGCCGATATAAACATCGTTAACAGGGGTTCCATCTCCTTTATCATCCAGAAACACACCTGTTGCCGTAGCATCACACACAAGGGTCGGACCGCTTCCGGTGGTCTGTTCTTCCCCAAAGGACGCATCCGTCACAGGCACATCCAGAGGCGACGGACAGGGAAAGCGTTTATTCGCTTCAATAAAATCAGACAAGGACGTGCGTACATGGGCGGAAATCTCCACCATCTCCGCTTCCTGCTTCTGCACCAGATACAGCTCCAGCGTCCGCACAAATCCCGCCAGCATCAGCCCGGCAATCACAAAAACAATGGATAGTTCAATGAGGGTAAACCCCGCCCTGCGCTTCCATTTACAGTCAGTGGCGACCTCGTTTGTTTCTTTTGAGAGGGGCGACATAAGCTCTCTTTCCATCAAACCGTCCTTATCCTGCGAATCACCTTAGAAACCTCGCCGGAACACCGCAAGGAAGCAGGATAAGTTATCCACAATTTGTTTGGGAGAGCTTTATTATTCGTTACAAATGGCCGCGTCAGGATGGTCCGGGCAAACCAGTTTTTTCAGTGCCTCATTTTGGGCTTTCAATTCCTTGAAGGCCTCAATGAAATAAGCGGATAAACCCCGATAATCTACTGTGAGGGTTTTCATTTCATCATCCCGGACATGAACCAAGGAAGGGAGAACCTTCTGGACCTCCTGAGCCAGAATACCGAACTGACGCCCTTTCATGAATTGGTCCTCCGGCTTTTTCCATTCAAAAGAAACGCCTTCTAACGCGATGACCTTGGAAAGGGCATCATGAACTTTCGTTATATTCATTTTGAGCCTTTTATCCGAAGCGTGAATTATTGATCCGCTTTGGGCTATTGAACCGTTTACATCTAATTTTCCTGCTGGACTAAACGTCCCAATCCCGACATTGCCAGAGGGGGTTATCTCGACATATGATGCCCCATCGTGATGCAAGCGAAAGAGACCATCGAAATTATCTATATTCCAGTCGTTGCTGGAACCTGCGCCAAGGAGCGTAAGTTCACCACCTTCTTTTGGGGCGCCTTGGCTGCGAATCCTAATAGTTCCGTTACCTGTGTAAAAGGAGTCTTTTACATCTAATTTTCCTGCTGGACTCAGCGTCCCGATGCCGACATTGCCGCCATCTTGTATAACGAACTCTGTTGCGCCCCCCTGAAGGCCGTGGACTATGAGATTACCCCCCTCTGCTTGTAAATGGAGGTCTGTTTCTGCACCATTATTTCTTGCCATTATTTCGTTATCGTCCATGACGATGTTAAGACCTGTCGTTGGGCCTGTTACCAGGTATCCTCCACCGGTGAGAGCCGCATCAGTGCCGCCATTAATATGCAATGGTGTTTGCGGCGTAATCGTCCCGATGCCGACATTGCCGGTGTTGTCATAGCCCCAAGCCAGATTCCAGGTACTACCATCGCAAATAATAATGAAATGCCCCAAGAACTCGCTTCCGGCACCGCCGCCCACGCGCCTGTAGTGATCTGTCTCCCCGGCAGTGCAGGGATCGCCCGGTTGCGCTTCCTGGGCCTGGGCCGGGTTGGTTGCGGCCAATGTCAGAAGGAAGATTAATAGAAGCGGTAACTGGGTGTTTAAGCGCATGGTCCAAACTCCGGTCCGTAGGGCGTTGACTATTTTTCAAACCCTAGACCGTCTTCCGCACCCTGCCTATGGACCGGCGGGATGGACTTCAATTTTTCTGTGGATAAAGGGGCCTAACGGCCCCCGGCCTCCACGGGCGAACGGCGGGCCAGAAGCCAAGCCGCCGCCTGATCCGCCTTGCTGGCCGCCGCGAAGACAGCCTTTTTGTCTTTCTTCAGAACCTCAAGCCAGTTGGCGATGTATTCCGCGTGATCCTGACGCGGGGAAGGCGTCACGCCCAAATCGGCGCAGAGGAAAGCGGCACCGAGTTCGGCTACCAGCTCTTCCATAGCGTAGGAAGCCTCGCCAAAGCGTCCGGTCATGTCGCGGGCGCACCGGCTGTCATGGCCGCTCCAGTGCGTGAGTTCGTGAAACAGCGTCGCGTACCAGCCTTCGGTTGCGGATGACGTGTCCGTGCCGGTGAAGAATTCCCGGTGAGGCATGAGGATGAAATCGCCCGCCGGGTTGTAGCAGGCCCGGTTGCCGCCGATGCGGATATCCGCGCCGGTTGCGGCCACGAAGGCCTCCGCGCCGTCCAGCACGGCCACCGGATCAGCCGCCGGAACTGCCGGCGGCGTCCAGCCGTCCACCTGGGCGGCATTGAAAACCCACGAAGCGCGGGCGTAGCAGCGTTTCCCGGTTTCGATTTCGCCGGTGTCCTTGTTTTCCGTTTCCACCTCCATTTCCTTGTAGAAAACCACGAGGCTCGACTTCTCCCCTTTGCGCACCTGGGCGCCCAGCTTTTTCCATTGTTTGTAGGTGGCCCACGTGCCATCCCCGTAGCCTTTGGCCATGGCGGCAGCCCAGAGCGCCACGACATTGATGCCTTTATAGGCGTTGCCCGTGGACGCGTTGACCGGACGGCCCAATGAGGCCCCGGCCTTGATCCAGGGAAGCGTGACCTTGCCGGAGCAGGATTCGAGAGCGGCAATGATCTGGTTGGTGATCTGGGTATGGATGTCCTGAATCGGGTTCTTGGTTTTGGTTGCGTTCATGATGTTTCTCCTTTTTGTTATCCGGCCGCGCCCATCGCGGCTCCTTACGGCTTTCGCCAGAAGGAGCGGCCAAACCGAACCCCGCACCCGTACGGGCTGGAGAAACGCGGAAGACAGGAAAGCCAACGGACTTTTTTGGAGGGAACCGGGCGCGAGGAAGCCGCAGGCGGGGAAAAAAGCCGGTGGCCCTGTTGCGGGGGGGAGGTGCCGGTCCTAGAAAGACGTCCAAGGAGAGGAGCCGCCGGGCGCGTTGCCCAAAAGGAGAAACGAAACGCAAACCGATTGAACCCGATATCCACGCCCAGAGAAAAACCAACCGGACGCGTCAATCAACGGCTTCCGGCAAGCTTCCCGAAAGCAGGGGCAGTGCTTCCGGCACACCCGTCCGGTTCGGCCACGTTCAAGATGTTCAATGGAAATTCAAGCGGGATGGGCACCCGCCAAAGGCAGGGGATGTCAGGCCACCACCAGGAAAAAGCGAGTAGGGGAAAGGATGGGTAGCCTTGTGGTTTTGGGATTACAAGGAAGGGGAAAACGGGGAAGAAAACGAGAGGCGAAAAATGGAAAAGCGCAAACTACAGCCGGTCTAAATTCTCCTGGATCACCGCCAGGATTTCTTCAAAGGACGGCTGACCTTGATAATACAGTCCTGGACGTCGCTCAAATTCCTTCGTGTAAAGCGCACGATTTTCTGGATCACGCAACAGGAAGGCTTCGTTTTCACGCAAAGGGAACTTCTGGTCTGCTTTGGGGAAACGCTTGGCTTTATGCTTTTCATAGGCTTCACTTCCGATAAATTTCTGAACCTGCGCATTCTGCAACAGGCAAAAAACGTCATAGTAATGACGTAGGAAATTGGCTGGAAATTCTTTTCCCTCTTTTTGGTTTCTGAACTTGGTGGCAATGGTCTGAAGTTTTTCAACCAAAGTGTAGCCGGAATCGTAGCAGGGAATCTGCAAAGCCTTATTGTCAATAACGTCCACTCCCTTGTCCAAGGCGAAGCCCAAGGCCCATGAACCAATATCAATGGGGTGATTGGGAATGACATCATCAAATCCTGCCTCCAAAAGCACCCCATCCTTGGCCGTTCCATCTGAAGGGAACGCCGGTTCATAATAAAGCCGAATTCCGCCACTGAAATATTTAGGCGGACTGTCAAAAGTCGTATCCCGCTCCACCTTAACGATGCCCGGAATTTTTATTTCCCGGGCCAGGTGATCGTAAAACTCTTTACGGCTCTGCCGGTCTTTTTCCTTGTTATGGTTTGCTGATGTTCTGACCTTCAATGATGCGGGAGGCGCAATATGAATATCAATATCCTCCGAGAAACGGTGAATAATGCCAAACCCTTTCGACAGGGAAGTGCCGCCTTTAAGTTGGAAGTCGTAGCCTGCCTGCTTCAGGCCATAAAGACAGTGCATGATCCAGTAATCCTTTTCCGCAAGGTAGGGGTCGATATTCCTTTCCGCCGCTACAGCGCGGATCAAGTCAGGAAATTCAGGATGATCGTGAAGGTATCGCTCAGAGGACATAACTTACATTAGAGCGATTGAGTAAGTCTTCAAAGAACTTTTTTGTTCTTGCTCCCCCGAATTGGCGGACTGCTTTCCGGAGTTTTCCTTGATCCATGGATAAAGCTTTCTCCGCAACCTTGTTGCGGACGGTTTCCTTGTCCTCCATCAGGAAATCAAGGTTGTTCATGAGGTCAACCATAAGAAACTCCTCAGAGGGTTTGCGGGGGATGGGCCGGTTCTTCAGGAAATAAAAATTGCGGCCATTCAGAGTGTGCCGTCCATCGCGCTTGCGGTTATAAACCAGCTTTTCGTTGTAAAGCTGGGTCGTTCCAACACCGAGGGCGTTGTAGGCATTGAGGGACGCCACATAAAAATCATCATCTTTCAGGAAAGCGCGGACCAGCTTTTCATCTTCCGGCGGGACTTCTCCAAAGGAAGCCTTCCTGGGGCAATAATACACCCCGCCAGCTAACCTCTTAAGGACACCTTCCTTAAGAAGCTCTTGCAAATGCCGGTCTACCGACCTGGATCGCCGGGCGAGTTCCGCCCGCCGGTAGACCTGCCCTGGTCTGAGATGCTTTTTAAATTCTTTGAGTTTGGACATAGCTTTTTCCTATCTATCTTTAATCCTATAGGAAAGTTTGCCTGATTGTCAATATTTTAGTCTAAAATTCATTCAATAAATTGCAACGTAAATATATTAAAATCATTTAAAAACAATATAATAGATAATCTTTGTTTTCTCTATGGCTAATTTTTTATTGTTTATATCGTCCTAAATTTAGAGTTTCATTGCCGGGGAATGGTTTCAGAATCCTTCGGAACCGACTGAAACGATTTTTCACGAGAAAGGGAGGCCAAAAACCATTTTTCATGGCCTGTTACCGTTTTTCATGGACCTTTCGCCCTGGTTATAATTTTCGCAAGAAAAAGACCTTTGAATCGGACGTCTCTATCATTGTTTTTTGGCGTGCCGGTTTCGATCTGGGTTAACCGCCTCCTTTTTCTCCCTTTCTTCAATCCAGACCAAGCCTTCCAAGGCCACAACTTAGCAAATTCTTTCCAGTGACCGGCAAGCGCGAAGCGCTTCTCCTCTGCCGTTGCGACCCGTTCGGGTGCGGTTCTCCTCAAGTCTGTGCCATTCGCGGCCTCAAGAAAGGCCCGGATGGTCCGGGCCTCGAAAAGAGGAGAAAGACCATGGAATCGCTTACAACCGCATTCTCAACCGCCAGTTCACCAAAAACTCCATTCAATGACTTTCTGTTCTGGCTCATTGTCATGTTCCTCATCATTGACGACTCCATTCAGGAACAGGATGCCCGACGCGAAAAGAAACGCCGTCACCGCCGGTTTCTGCGGGACGTGCAAAACAATCGCCGCCGTCATTTCCTCCCTGCGGCCAATGCTCCCCGGCCATGAAAAAACGGCCCTCGATTGAGGGCCGTTTTATTGTTAGTGGAGGGGGCTTCACCCTGGTAAAGCTTCGTCCAAAAGTTTCACAATATCCTGAGGAAGGAATTCCCTTGGATCGTCGTAGCCCAAGATGCAGGTATCATGCGGGATGATTTCCTTCCCGGCCTTCTTGATCGAGGTGATGATGGTGTTGTGAAGTCCCCAGGCTTTAATCTCGACTTCGTAGCCTGCATCCGTTAGCGCGTCGGCGACCTGCCAGGTTTCGATCTGGGCATCTCCGTCTCCGAAGCCGAATTTTTCGAAAGCCTCTTCCCATTTCCAGTGATAGGTTCCTCCGCAGTGATCGCATTCAGATATTGGCATTTTCTTTCTCCTTTATCGTTTGGTTTTTCTCAACATGCGAAGGCAACTGCCGGTCGAAAAGGGTGAGAGGTCACGGGTAACACGGTGGCGGTGCGGGCCGCCCATTGACCACGAACCGCGACCGGCGACAAAGCATGAAATTTGAGAAAACCGGAAAGAGAAATGAACCAGAGAGGAGCGATCACAAAGGGAATTTGCTCCAACTGGATTTAAAGGCTGAGACCGAATCTTTGGAAGGCGTGGGAAAGGGTGCTGCGGGAACAGCCCAGTTCGCGGGCCATGCCCATAATGGTGGATTTTCCTGCATGAATTTTCGCATGGGCGTGGGCCACGTCGCGGGAATCCAGCTTGTAGGGCCGCCCGATATGCTTGCCCCGGCGTCTGGCGGCGGCCATACCTTCGCGCGTCCGTTTGATCAGGTTTTGCCGCTCGAACTGGGCAAACGCGGCCATAACGGTATAGATCAATTCCCCAGAAGGCGTAGAAGTATCCACGTTAAGCGTGACAATCTGGAATTCAATACCGCGTTGGCGGAGTTTTTCACTTTCCAGGAGGGCGTCCACCGTGGAGCGAAACGCGCGATCTAAATCCCACACGACCAGTGTGTCACCGGCCTTCAGTTTCTTCAGGATTTTCTGATAGACGGGGCGTTTCTTGCTGGTGGCGGAGAGTTTTTCTAGGTGTACTTCATCGCAAAGGCCCTTCAGCCCGTCAAGCTGACGGTCCGGCCTTTGCTCTTCGGTGGAAACACGTAAGTAGCCTATTTTCAGAGGATTCCCTTCCCATGCAAATCAGTGTCCAAAGAACACCATGCACAAAAAGGGAGCCCTTTTCAACAGGCTCTATTTTAACAAATTATCAGGTGGGCAAATCTACAAAACCATTTTAAACCATTCGATTTTTTCCAACAAAGGCTTTTTTATGAAAATGGCACAGGAAGGGCTCCCTTATTGGACGGGAGTTTTTCATGACCACTATTATTCTATCCGGTATCAATCGCGGCACCGCAACAATTGTATCCAAAACTTATTTCACTTCTTTCCGCCAAAAAATCGGAGTGGCTTTGATCTCCGGTATGCTAGCCTTCACTTCCTTTTATCTCACCTGGGTTGAACCGACTTTTGCAGAAGCAGGAAACGGAGTTGAAGTCGAGGGACATACTCCGCCTCAATTGGTTTCCTTCGCCGAATACAGCAAAATGACGCAGGATGAAAAAAGGGAAATTTTCAAGAACACTATAATTGACCTCTATATCAAACTGAGGCAAAAGGGCCAAGAATCCAGAGCGCAGTGTTTGAAAGATGCTTTTGGTAACTCTAATGAATCTATATTAAAACTAATCGCCACATTGGAAGCCAAGGCTGAGCTCGAAGAAGAGGACCAGAAAACCAGATATAAAAAGCCGGTTCCATGGCATATTGCCCGGCGCATGCTTGAAATCTGTCCATCTACACCAACTCCAGTAGTAAGATAGCCTTCTTAAGGTGAAGGAGTTGGTATAGAAGGGCCGGACTCCGTCAAATCGTAATTGTCATCAAGGAAATCATTCTCCAAGTCTGACCTATTTTCAATGCCTTTATTAGTTGTCTGGAAATCATTTTTCAGTAATTCTTTTTGATCTCCAATAAATTCAACTTTGTCCTCAAAAGCCACATCGAAATCGTTATCAATATCGCTTTTTAATTGTTTTATATTTTCCCCGATTTCTTCAGCCTGCTTCCGGCCCTCATCGGGGGACATCTCTCCACTTTTGACTTTATCTTCAATTTCTTCGGTTTTGATCTGGGCGTTATTCACGGCCTCGTTTCCCTTTTCCACTCCATCCTTGTATTGATCCCACGCCTGCTTACTCTGCATGGTTCGGACCGCACCCTTTTCCTGATGGATATCATGGGCCTCTTTCAGGAACGTTTCGTCCTGCAATTCGTTCCAAAGTCCACTTTCATCCTGATAATAGTAGCGGTTTGGATCATTGGCGTCCGGATAGACTTCAAGCCCTTGAGGAAGCAAAATCACATCCGCCTGGAACGCGGCTTCATCCCGCTCCAGATTATTTAACTTTTCCTGAAAGTATCCTCGGGCATCGGCGATTTTTTCCCTGACCTGATCCATCGTTTCCAGGAATTGCTGATGGATGATCAGCGTCATTTCCCGAAACAGGTCCTCCCGACGTTCCTTTTCAGCTTTCTCCTCCCTGGTAATTCCATCTCGGTTGCCGTCCGCGAGGTTAACGCCGGCAACATTTCCGGAATCCAGGGCCAATAGGGTCTGCTGGTTCGTAGGATTACCTTGCCAAATTCCTTCTTCAGGAGGTGAGGCTTTGATAGAAAAGGTTTCTTTAAGATTGATCCCCATATTGTCTCCACTTAACAAAATAAAATTTCCACAAAAATGATATCAAAAGGAAGTTAAGACTTTGTTTATGGAAACTTTTGGGATGGCGGCTAGGAATATTTTCCGTAATCTTTATTATCACATCCATTTATCGTGGCACGTGGAACCGAAAAATGACTATTCGCACTCCTATTAACAGTGTAAAAGAGCTTCAATTTGGCTCATAAGAAACCCCGTTTTTTCCTGATCCCCCTCCCCTAAACCTAGCAATAAAGCCACCAAGATAGCGGACTTAATGGGGCTATTAAAAATCCATTTTAGTTTAATAACTATATGTTATATAATAGGTTATTGTTATTTATAAGCGGACATTTAAGCGGACATGAAACCGGACAAAAAAACGGCGCAAGATAGGGGAGAAACCCTTGGTTTGATGGAGCCTTTGACCATATCCCAAGGTTCCAGGCACAGGTCCCAGCTCATGGATATTGCTATGGATTTGGCATCCAAATCCTCAGGCTTCCGCCGCAGTTTGCCTCCGGGCATTTACCAGGCTCTCGCAAAGCTAGTCCGGACAATGAACTGCTATTACAGCAACCTGATTGAGGACCACAATACGCATCCTATTGATATTGAGCGGTCCATGGATAATGATTACAGCCAGGATCCCAAAAAGCGCGACCTGCAAATAGAAGCCAAAGCCCATATTCTTTGCCAACAATGGATTGATGAAGGCGATCTAGCTGGACGAGTGTACACGGTCGATGGGTTAATGGAAATACACCGCCGTTTCTGTGAAAACCTGCCTGAAGATTTACTTTGGGTTGAATACCCAGACAATGACAATAAGGAGAAGATCAGGGTAATCCCCGGCGAACTCCGGAAGCGGGATGTTAGAGTGGGCAAACATTATGCGGTTAGTCCGGGAGCCCTGTCCCGTTTCATGAAACGATTTGAAGATGCATACAGTAATTTAGGAAAATCCGAGGCCATCCTGGCTGCCGCAGCCGCCCATCATCGGCTTGTTTGGATTCATCCTTTTATTGATGGGAACGGACGTGTGGCCCGACTTATGTCTCATGCGGCCATGCTTGAAACACTGGATACCGGCGGGGTCTGGTCTGTTGCAAGAGGGCTCGCCCGAAGCGTGGATAAATACAAAAGTTTATTACAGCAGGCAGACTTGCCCAGGCGAAACGATTTAGATGGGCGCGGTAGTTTAAGCGAAGAAGGTTTGGCAGAATTTACGCTTTATTTTTTGGAAGTATGTCGTGACCAAGTAAAGTTTATGGAAGAACTGGTCCAACCGGATCGTCTTCGTACCCGCATTTTACTTTGGGTGGAAGAAGAAATCCGGATGAAAACGTTGCCTGACCATTCAGGAAAAGTATTGGACGCCCTGCTCTATCGCGGGGAGCTTCCACGGGGAGACATTCCCGAAATCATTGGAGCTGGGGACCGTCAAGCCCGCAGAATTACTTCTGCCTTGCTAAAGGAGGGTGTTCTTACTTCAGAAAGTCCACGGGCACCTCTTCGACTGGCTTTTCCGGCAAAACTAGCCGACCGGTGGATGCCCAATCTATTCCCGGAAAAACCCGGTTAATTTTTGTTTCTTATAATTATTATAATACTTAAGTGAAATTGCTTTTAAACTAATCCCATTTCTTTTAAAAACCTTGATGGTTCCTTTGTATAACCAAAAACTCTGCTGGAATATGAAATAGATAGGCTTTCCTGGGTCCGCGTAATTGCAACAAAACAATTCCGCCTTTCTTCCTGCATCTCATGGCTATCATCGCCCTTTTTTATTGCAGCCCAACTAGGAAGTTGATCTTCGACTAAGCCCACCAAATAAACATGATCAAACTCCATCCCTTTAGATGCGTGAATAGTAAAACAAGGGACAGCATGCTTAGGAGGTTTGGGAGCCTTGGACCTCAGGTCTAGCTCTTGAAGTAAAAGGTGGAGAGTGATTTGATCACGCCCATACTGAGCTACAATTTCCATTATCAATTGATCCCAAGTTTCCTTTTCTTCCTTATATTCCGAAAAAAACTCTTCGTTTTGGGGATGACTTTCCGGAAGGTTGTCGATCCATTGAAAAGCGTCTTCTAAGAATTTCCAAAAATCAAGTCTATCGGAAATCTTTGGGATTGATTGCTCAAGGAATAATCTAGTTTCGCTGGAAATTTCACTTCGCTGCAAAGCGGCTCTTTGCCACGCGCGCAAGTAATCCCCATCTTCGGTTGCTGCTTGGGACATGATATCATTTACATCAAGATTAATTCCTTCGAGAGTATAAAAGGACTTGCAAATACGACGCAATTGTTCTCTGTCTTGCCGGGAATTGGCCAATCGTAGAACCCCATGAAGCCAAAACATAGGAGCTCCCACAAACTCATCCTTGCGCATTGCTAAATAACTTGGGACGCCGTTCTTTTCAAAAACGCTAATTATAGATTCAAGTAATCGTCGAGTGCGGGCTAGGACAACACATTTATTCAAACTCTTTTCATGTCTTTTTAAAATATCCTTAGCCACCCATGAAGCCTCCTCCTCCCACTCATCAAAAAAGTGAACATGGATGGGAGATTCTTTACTAATAGATTTATTTGCCTGAAGTAATTCTTTGTCTGCTGATCGATTAAGGTTATGAGATATAAGCTTATTGGCAATATCGATTACTTCTGGGGGGCATCTATAATTTTCTGGCAACTGAAGAACCTTCATTTCAAAATCTTTTTGAAGTTCCTTCAATCGTTCAGGGTTTGCGCCATTCCATTGGTAAATAATTTGGTCGTCGTCAGCAACGACAAATAGGTTTTTTGTAACCGGACTTACTAAATGTGTGAGAATTTTATATTGGGACAGATTGGTATCTTGAAATTCATCCACGCAAATATAAGGATAAATGCGGTGAACCTGTTTTTTAATAGACGGCTTCTGTTCCAAAAGAAATAAAGCCTCTGAAATTAAGCCTCCGAAATCTAAAGAATTTTTTTCAATCATTAATTGGCGATATAGAGAATAAAATGACGAAATAATTGGTGCTTCCCTAATGTTTTGGCTTTGCAAAAAGGTTTCCGCTTTATCAATCGAAATGCTGTAATCAAGCAATCTTGTTATGACAGGAATAAGCCGCTCTCCAGTATAAAAAACTTCATTATTTTTCTCCCCAGCCTTAAAAATGGCTTCATCGAGGAGGGCTTGCCGGTCGGCCTGCTGTGAAAGAATGGAAAAGTCTGGCCTTAGTCCTTGATGATGGCCATGTTGCCGTAATAAGTCTGCGCAAAATGAGTGAAAAGTGGTAAGTAGTGTTCGCTCACCAGCATTTGGAACTAACGCATCGATCCTTTCCCTCATCTCAGCAGCAGCCTTATTTGTAAAGGTTAACCCTAAAATTCTAAAATGCTTATCTGGGCTTTCTTCAATCATTCGAGAAATGCGATATGTCAAAACACGCGTTTTTCCTGAACCTGGCCCGGCAAGCACCAAAAGAGGCCCTTCTTGCCATTGCACGGCATTTAACTGATTTTCATTAAGGGACGACAAATCCACCATCATGTTGTCTCCAAAGCCAAATCTAGAGCGGTATTGATTATCTTATTTATCTGCTCAGGCACACCTTCAGACCCCCTTTTTTCTATCTCTTGAATCACTGATAGCATAGTTTTTGGTTTTGACTTGTTGGGTTGGGCATTAATGACTTGCTTCCAATACTCTAAACTCCCTTTTGAAGCTGTAATACTTCCCTTTTTTTGCTCTGAAATATTTTTTTCAAATATGTGTCCGTAGCCTTCCATGCAAAGATGAACTTCAATATCCCCATGAGACAATTTGTGAATATGGCGACCTTCGGTTTTATTCCCTAATTGTTTTTTGCCTGATTGATAATATTGTTCGCCAGAGGGATCATTATCAACAACTATCAACCATTCAATTCCAAGCTGTTCTGCTAGCTTAATAAAAAGCTCTACTCCTATCTTGGTAAACTCAATACAACAAACGCCCTCCGAAACCAAATCCTTCCCTAAAATTCGCGAGCACTCATTGAATACAAGGTAATCTGTTTCTCCCTCTACTAAAACCCAACAACGAGAGAATAAAAGGTTTCCGCGCGTTTCACGAATATGGTAATTGAGCCTGTTAATTTCATTTTGGTTAAAAGAATTGTCTTTAATTCGATAAATTGCAATCAAGCCGTCCTTTCGTCGTAATCGTCGTAGAGAAGTCAATGGAATCCCCGATACCAAATCCCCCGAGTGTGTCGAAATAAGCTTTTGCCCCTTAAAACTATTAAGCATTCCCGCAACGGAACGAATTGCGGATGGATGAAGGTGTGCCTCTGGCTCTTCCAATGCTAAAATTGGCACTGCATGATCTCCATATCCCTCTTTTAATCGGCTTTGTAAAAAAGCATCAAATAAACATATTACTGCCAAACTTTGAGTCCCTTCGCCATGTCGGCCAATTGGCAATCGTGCGCCCGCTTTTGAAGTAAGCATTACTTGTGTGCGGGAAAGCATATCAAATACCTTGCCAGGAATTGCTTCTATGCCAACGGGATCATCCGGGTCCAGTGGAACCAAATCTCCAGCCTTTTTTAGCCGCTCTCTTACCGAATCAAACGATTCATGAGCATCCAATACTCGTTGATTTAATTCAGACAAGCTTTGTTCTAATTCTTCTCTTAGTTGGGCATCAATCTTTAATGAACGAACAAAAGGCCCCCAGAATTGAGATTTAGGACGAAATTCCTGGGCAACATCGCGTAAGGCGGCCAAATAAAACATTGGCGATAGCTGTTGCAATTGGATTATTAAGCGAGGGTTTTTAGCTTTAGGAAGAGGATTGCCTTTGAGATCAAGAAAATCCCAGGTAGTATCAAAATCTTTAATTGTCTCATCATAACGACTTTTGACATCCAAAATTATGCTTTGCAAACCATTGTCATCTATTTGAATAGCGTCAGCCAAAATTTGTGCTACTTCATCCGGCCATTCACTTTCTGATTGCTCTGTAAAAGTTAGGACTATTTCAATGGGCTCGCAATCCGAAGGTTGGCTATTCTTGTTTGGCAAGTGATAATCATACTCTCCAAATATGCCGCCCTTTCGAGTTAATGATCGTGCTAAGCAAATTTGAAGCGCATCAAGAATTGAAGATTTTCCAGTATTATTTTCACCAATAAAAACCGTGGTATCATCGAGTTCCACCGTAAGGTTTTTGATTCCGCGAAAATTTTCAATTGCAATTTTCTGCAAAAACATTACTCCCCCTCTTCTAAAGCGCCTGCGATTTCGCGGAAGCTGTTGAGGCCTGCCTCAAGGTTTTCGATAATTTCCTGGGCCAGTATGTCGGGTTCTGGAAGGTTATCGAGGTCGGTCAGGCTCTTGTCCTTTAACCAGAAAATATCCAGGCTGGTTTTGTCACGGGCAATTATTTCTTCATAGGTGTATTTGCGCCACCGGCCCTCAGGATTCTTCTCCGCATCCCATGTTTCTTTCCGTTTATGGCGGTTCTTTGAGTTGAAACAGGCTATAAAGTCCTGCAAATTCTCAAACCGCATCGGTTTCTTTTTCAGGGTATGGTGGACGTTGGTCCGGTAGTCGTAGTACCAAACTTCTTTCGTCCAAGGGTTTGGGCTGGCCTCGCGGTTGTCAAAGAAAATGACATTGGCTTTTACGCCATTTGCGTAAAAGATGCCTGTAGGAAGCCGCAAAATGGTGTGCAGGTCGGTATTCTCCAGTAATTTTTTCCGAATCGTCTCCCCGGCTCCGCCTTCAAAAAGGACGTTGTCCGGCACCACCACGGCGGCCCTGCCGGTGGTTTTCAGCATGGTGCGGATATGCTGGACAAAATTAAGCTGTTTGTTGGAAGTCGTTGCCCAGAAATCCTGCCGGTTGTAAGTTAAATCGTCCTTTTCCTGCTCTCCCTCTTCGTTGGTAAAGCTCATGCTGCTCTTTTTACCGAAGGGCGGATTGGTCAAGACGTAATCAAACCGGTTTCCGGCATCCGCTACCAGGGCATCATTGGAAGAAATGGGGGTTCCTCCGTCAATCTCTCCAATGTTGTGCAAAAACATATTCATCAGGCAAAGACGGCGGGTATTGGCCACGATCTCATTGCCGGAAAACGTCTCATGCTTTAAAAACGCTTTCTGCTTTTTGTCCAGCTTGTAATTTTCCGGATTGGTGATGAAGTCATAGGCCGCCAAGAAGAATCCGCCGGTGCCGCAAGCGGGATCGGCAATGGATTTCCCCGCTTCGGGCCGCATGCACTCCACCATGGCGCGGATCAAGGCGCGCGGCGTGAAATATTGACCGGCCCCGGATTTGGTATCCTCCGCGTTCTTTTCAAGGAGTCCTTCATAAATATCGCCTTTGACGTCCGCGCCCATGGTTACCCATTCGGTGTCATTCACCATGTCGATCAGGCGGTAGAGCTTGGCCGGGTCCTGAATTTTGTTCTGGGATTTGGTGAATATCTGGCCCAGCATTCCCTTTTTGGTTCCCAGTTCCTGCAAAAGGGTTATGTAATGACCTTCTAATTCCGCCCCGCGCTTGGATTTCAGGCTTTGCCAGTTGTATTTTTTGGGTATGCCAACATCCCGGTTATAAGGAGGTTTGGAATACTCATCCGCCATCTTCAGAAAAATAAGGTAGGTCAACTGCTCCAGGTAATCGCCATAGCTCACTCCATCATCCTTGAGGACGGTACAAAAACTCCAAACCTTCGATACGATGGATGCAGTTGCGTTCATCTTGAATTCTCGCTTTCTTGTTTCTGTTCTGGGAACAACTCTTTTTGAACGATATTCTCTATATCCTTTATCAAGGGTGCTATTTTATCTTTTTCAGTATCCAAGGCCTTAATTGCAAAATCAGCTTTACTATCTCTTAAATCGTAGCTCATTTTTTGGGAAACCCATGCACTCCAAATATAATCGTCTGCTTCCTGAAACTTTTCTTTAATATGCGGCCTTAGAAAAATTTTGTTGGTGTCAAAATAAAGGTTAAATTCCAAAAATGCTTTGTGCGCATCATTCAATGACCGGATATCCAATATTCTCGAATAAGCTGTATTAAGGCCTTCTCTATTGCCCGTTAGGTATTCTTTTTCATCGTTAGATAAATCACCACTTTCCAAAAACCTATTAAATTCCTCTCTACTCATCCTTTCTAAATCCGGCGATTTTCTGAAAGAAAAAATCGCGCCTTTAAGAGATCGATGTGCCATAACAAGCTTTTTCCAGGATTCGGATAGAGACTCGTGTTCCTTTTCGTGCCACTTAATTTTTCGCTTGAGTAAAATATCAAACTCATGAAGTTTTTGGGCTTTGAAAAGTTCCAGGTCTTTTAAAAACTTGCTTTCGATCCAATTCTGTCCCCATATCTTCAGAAACAATAAAAGCAGTCCTGCGCCACCAGCCGCTGACAAAAGCCAAGATGCGAATTTACCTAGCAGGGCATATAGCTCTTGTTCGCTCATGCCGCATTCCTTTTTTTCTTGATTCCGTTTTTTTCAGCCTTGATGCATTCGAGTAGAACAGAGGTGGGTTCATCGTTCGGGTCTTGAGCAGCTAGTTTTCCTGAAAAGGCCTGCCTTAGAATTGACTGGCGAAGGGCTTCTGCTTTTTGAAGTTGCTCTACAATATCGTTCTCTGTTCGGTCTAATTCGGTAATCCGCTCATCTAATCTTTCTACAATTTGCTTCTGCTCGTCTAATGAGCAGTAAGGGAATGGATAATTTATAAGTTTTTCACCATTTATATTTGATTGATTAACTCCATCCGTTTTAACTCGGTTACCATATTGCTTGGCAACATGTGAATTGAGAAAAAAATTCAAGTATTGGCTATCAACAATGGTTTCAATATGATTCAGCCTTATAAGATATCCTGCAAAAATAGCAGGATTCTCATTCCTATAAATTGCCGCCTTACCAACTAACTCTGGACTATTGGTCCGGTTAAATAAAACATCTCCTTTATTAAGAGAATACTTTTCGATCTCTTCCTTGTCAGAGGTATATACAAGATCTCCCCAATCCAGTTTTGCTTTCTGGATATTTCCCATCCGCAAAACTGGAATATCACCTTCTTTTGATGACTTCGCAGACGTGCCATACTCCACGCCGCTCGTAACCCAACCTAATCTTTCCCAAGTCCATCCATCGGGTAACTCAGGTAGCCAGCTAAAGTCCTCATCTTTAAAATCTCGAGGGCTTTTTACTCGCTTTTTGCTCAGCTTTTTAATATGGTCTTCACGCTCTGTTTTGATATCCTCTAACAGAACATCAACGGTTTTGAGTTTATCTTTGTTTTCCTCTCGCCATTGGGCGGTAAGTTTGCCTTCGAAGGCGTGTTTGAGGACGGCTTGGCGGTAAGCTTTCAATTGCTCCCACGCGGTTTTGAGGTTTTCAATACCCTTATCCAGTTCAGAAAACAACTCCTCAATTTTGGCAACAATGCGCTTTTGCTCATTTGTAGGTGGTAAATTAATTCTTTTTCCTCTGACTTGTTCATCCTTTACGGCAGGATAACTAACCCCATATTGCTCGCCTGAAAGCGCATTGACAAAATCTATATATATACAGTTATAAAACAGATAAAGAGGGGCAATTCCTTTGGCTGGGCGCAACACAGAAAAGCCAGTCGATGCAATTTGCCCATTATATTTTTCTGGTACTGCTGCTATGTTCCGAAGGTAAGGCCTTACCGTTGAAAAAAGAACATCCCCTTCCTGTACAATTTGTCTGGCCCTTGATGGGGCTTCGCCAATGCAATATTGTTTTGTCTCTCCAATTTTGTTTCTTAAATTGTCAATTCCAGAAATATCAATATACTCAATCTGTTGGTCAGGGTTTTCCTTTTGATTAATTTTAGCGACAGGGAGCGTAATTTCTTCAATTTGACATTTGCTCCAAGTTTCTGGAATTTGGATTTCTTCCCTCATATCGCCAACGCCTTATTAAGTTCCTCAATCAGGCTATCCATTTTGTCCCCGAATAGCTGGTACATTTTGCCCATGCCGCCTTTGGAGTCGAACGGGGTCCTGTCCAAGTCTTCCCTCTCCACATGAAAGGAGCTGATAACATGGTCGCGGATCATGCGCAACCAGGCCATTTGATCTTCATTGAATTTTTCCCCGCCGCCACTGTGCCGGTTCATGATCCAGTTTTGGAAGTTCCGCCGAACCGTATCGGCATAGGGGGATACCTTGGAATCGATGCCGCAGGCTCTCCGGATCAAAGCCACCAGGGCCGTAAGCTCGTTGATCGGTTGGTCCCCCTGATATTCATCCAACTGGGCGTAGGCCTGCCATACGCGCAAGGGGGCCAGTTTGGGTTTGTCGTTTTTTAATTTCTCCATCACCTGGCGGATCATGTCGTAAGTCACTTCCTGCCGCCTGTGGGGTTGGAGGTAGAATATGGTCAGGGCTTCGATCTTGTCGCGGTTGGCCTCCAGGTACTCCTGAAAGTCCTGGACCATTGCTTTGGCGTTTTCTACCGCATCGCCTGCCCACTCCGCCGTTAATACCGTGTCTAGGGTTTCATGGTCGATGGTTTGTTCCTTGTCGCGCCGGATGGTGTCGATCAGTTCAATCAACTCTCCGTTGAAGACCCTGGCCGCTTCGCCCACTAGCTGTTCCTGGGCTTTGGTGCGGTTTTGTTCTCCGGGGTCGGAGCCTTCAGGCAGTTCAGCGATTTCACAGGCCTTGCTCTCAACCCGGTCCGGATCAATGGCTGAAAGTAGGCGGTTGATGATATCCGATAGTTCCAGACCACCCGCTTTTTCCTTAATGCGCGTCTGATCTTTATCATCTAACTGCTTATTGAGGCGGGCCAGACGGCCGGCCAGGGAACTGATCGTATCCTCGTCCCGCGCGCCCATCATCACGCCCATGGCCAAATCTCTGAGCGGAACAGTGGGTTTGGTAATCAACGGCTGGCTTGCGGTTTTCAGGGATTGGGTCACGCCGATGGCATCGACAATCACATAGTGGGTTTTGCCACTGACGGCGGAAGGCGTCACTTTCCGCAAGTCGTCATGATCGAGGGTGCGGGTTCCCCGTCCCTTCATCTGCTCGAAGTAATTCCTGCTTTTGACGTCCCGCATGAAAAGCAGGCATTCCAACGGGCGGACATCCGTTCCGGTGGCGATCATGTCCACGGTGACCGCAATGCGCGGATTATAGTCGTTGCGAAACTGGGCCAGAACGGATTTGGGGTCTTCTTTGTTTTTATAAGTGATCTTTTTGCAAAAGTTATTGCCTTCTCCAAACTCCTCGCGGACGATTTGAATGATATCGTCCGCATGACTGTCCGTCTTGGCAAAGATGAGGGTTTTTGGGGCTTCCTCGCGCCCTGGAAAAATTGCGGGCAGTCTATCTCGAAAGGTGCGAATGACGGTGCGGATTTGGTCGGGGTTGATAATTTCCCGATCCAGTTGTTTGGCGGAATAGACCTCATCTTCATCCTGCCGCTCCCATCGTTTTTTGCGGGTCATGCGCTCCCGCTTCTGGACCTGCTGGTCGGCTTTAAGTTGCCCGCCTTGCTGTGTTACCTGGGTTTCAATGATATAGATTTCATTGCCCACGTTGACGCCGTCGGCCACGGCTTTTTCGTGATCGTATTCGCTCACCACGTTTTTCCTGAAAAACCCGTAGGTACGATTGTCAGGTGTGGCGGTGAGCCCGATCAGATAGGCGTCGAAATATTCCAGAACCTGACGCCAGAGGTTGTAAATGGAGCGGTGACATTCATCAATGATGATGAAGTCAAAAAACTCGATGGGGATTTTTTCATTATAGACTACGGGTAGAGGCTCCTTGGGTTGGGCCAGTTCCGCCGGGTTGACCTCCTCGGCGGCCTCTTCAAGGGGCTGGTCCTTCAGAAGGGAGTACATGCGCTGAATGGTGCTGATACAAACCTGGCTATCCTTGGCGACGAATGATGATTTGAGCCGTTGGACGTTATAAAGCTCTATGAATTTTCGATTTTCATCATTGGGAACATAAGACATGAACTCTTGCTCCGCCTGTTCCCCAAGGTTTTTGGTATCAACCAGAAAAAGAACGCGCTTGGCATCGGCATGTTTTAATAAACGGTAAACTGCCGTGATGGCCGTATAAGTCTTCCCTGCCCCGGTCGCCATTTGAATGAGGGCGCGGGGCCGGTTATCTTTGAAAGACTGCTCCAGATTGTCGATAGCCGTTATCTGGCAATCACGCAAGCCTTCATGGATTAAAGGCGGGAGAGATTGCAACCGGCTCCTGAGTGAACTCTTTTGAGAAGTCCACTCATGAAGAGTTTCCGGACGGTGAAAGGTGAACACTTCCCGCGAACGGGGTTTGGGATCGCGGCCATCGGTGAATCGGGTGATTTGGCCGGTGCTTTGATAAATAAACGGAAGAGGTTCTTGATTATTGACCCATTTCAATTTTGCGGAAGCGTAATCCTCGGATTGCTCCTCCACCGTGGTGATATTCTGAGCCAATTCCTCTTTCTTGGCCTCAATCACCCCAACGGCTTTCCTGTCCACAAACAGCACATAGTCGGCGGGACCCACGTCTGTATCATATTCCCGAACAGCAACGCCAAGCCCTGCATTGAAATCGATCTTCTTTTTGTGCTGAACCTTCCAGCCCGCCTCTTCAAGCATTTTGTCGATTCTGTCGCGGGCTAACTGTTCAGGATTTTGGTTTAACGTGTTCATGTATCCATGCGCTTTGGATTTAGGATAGAGACTGGCCCACGGCCAAATCGTATTTCTGCTGAAGATTCATCCAGACTTCCGGACCGGTGCCGAAAAACTTGCCAAGAGACAAAGCCGTATCAGCAGTAATGTTTCGCTTCCCCTCCAGAATTTGATATATCCGGTTATGGGGTACGTTCAACCGCCGCGCCAACTCCAGGGCATTAATGCCGATTTCATCCAGCTCCCCGGCAAGAATCTCTCCGGGGTGTATGGGGTCTTTCCAATTCGTCATCGCTCCCCCTTTCGTTTATTAGGCGACCTGTTACCTAATTTGGATGAAACCGGACCACGTCAATGTTCTTCCCGGATTGCCGCATGCGGGCGGTATCGTAGAGTGCCTGCATCCGCAAGAGAAAATCCATTTTTACATCAAACGCCTTTTCCAGCCTGAACGCCATTTCGGGGGTCAAACTGGTTTTTCCGTTAACCAAATCAGATAAAGTCGCCCGCCGTATGTCCAGAATTTCAGCCGCATGGCTGATGGACAATTCAAGCGGCTCCAGCACCTGCCGCCGGACAAATTCCCCTGGGTGTGAGGGTATCATTCCTATATTCTTCATCAGTGGTAATCCTCCAAATTCAATTCCTGAATCGTGTCATCTTCCAGTACAAAGGTGATCCGCCAGTTGCCGGTCACGGAAATACTCCATTGGCCTTTGCGGTCGCCCTTAAGCCTATGAAGACGCCATCCCGGAAAAACCGGCAAATCATTCGGGCTTTCCGCCACCACGAGAGCGGTGATAATATCCCGGACTTTTTCCACTTTGGCGGATGGAAGGCCGCTAGGATCGTTTTTCTCGATGAACCGCTTTAATCCTCGATGGCGGACTTTTTTTATCTTCATACCTAAGTGTACGCTTTAAACGTACATCTGTAAAGCATAGATTTTGGACACCCTTTTTGCCTTTCCCTCAAGGGAAAGCTGGGCTGGGGCTTTTACCGGTCCTTTTTAATGACGGTTAATTTGGCGGGGTTTTCGGCGAGTTCGGGTTTAATCTCGATCTCTTTGATGGGCTTGGTGTGGCCGCCCCAAAGGTGGATTTCCTCTCCCTTCTGGTCCACCGGCGTCAAATAGATATTGCATCGGGCGATTTTCCTCACCCCCAATTCTTCAAGCTGGGCTACGGCGATTTGAAACCGCTCCGAGAATTGCTCCAGATTCATGATGCCTGGTATTTTGATCTTCATGGTTAGACATTGGCACGGGACGTTGAGCCTGACAAGATGGACAGTGGACTTTTCCTCTATTTAAAGCATTTAAGGACAGCCTTGGCCCCATGGCTTCCTTGCCAAGCAGAATACGGCGAATGGATTTCCATAACTCTAAGATTGGGAGACTAAACGGGAGCCGTTGGCGGCATTTCAAACCCTGCGGACTGCGCTAATCCCTCAAGCCTTTTCCATAGAACGGCATCGTCTCCCTTATTTAATATTATTTTCTTGTTAGTGTCGGCCTTTTGAGTCCAGTCCTGATTTCTGCGGGTTTTGATTTTCTTCGTATTGGTAGATTTACGGATGGCTAGGGTGTTGATCCATATTTTAATGCCGGTGATGTAGCCCAGCCGGTTTTTTGTGCAGGAATAAAGCAAATACCCCTCCTCCATGGCGTCCTGAAGATAGCGGTATATCTGCCGAACGCCGCGTCCAAGATGCTTTGCAAGTATTCCTTTGGTCGTTTCGATGACCGGCTTGTCCCCTCGCCCGGTCCAACCGGCCAGCAGAGCCAACATTCGGACCGTTCCCGGCATGATCCGCGCATCTTTAAGAAAACTTTGTTTTAAAGGCAGGACAAATGTTCCGTTATCGAAAGGACGCGCCAAAGATTTTCTCTGCGGTTGGCCAGATATATAGGTAGGTGGCGCAATCGCGGATTGATTGCGCAACACTGACGATAGCGAATAAAACATAACATTCTCTCCTTTAGATAATCGGAGAAAACCCGCCTGAAAAAAGACAATAAAATTTTGTTGCAAGAATCGCTTGCAATGATTTCAAAAATGAAGGAAACTCGTTTTTAGGAATTATTTTTTGTTGTGGAACAAGTTTCCTTTTAATTTCGGCCAGGCCCTGCCTGGCTTTCTTTTTTTGAGCGGGTTTCCCTCCTTTGGTTTAAGTTAGTCAGAATGCCGGAACGGCATTGAGTCTGGAATCGACTCATAGAAAAGTTTGACCGAAAGAATTTGGACTGGCAACCCTCCCCTTAAAAGCTATAAATGAAGCGGCTTCTCAACGAAGCGTGCCTGATAAAGGTTTTTCCATGGCCTCCGGAAGGTAGAATCGTTTGACGGGATTCCCAAAACTGGAAATCCCGCCATATACTCGCAGTCAAATTTGAAAATACCCGCTTTAGTTTCTAGGGGCGGTCTCAGGGACTTTGTATTTGGCAAACACATCATTGAGGGCTTCGGCCAGAATATCCTGGATGGTTTTTCCTGTTTTGGCCTGGATCAGCCGCAGGGATGATTTAACCTCCGGATCAAAATAACCGGTCACGTTCACTTTTCCTGTCTTGGCTACCTTGGAGCGCGTGGGTTTTGTTTGGGTAACCACTGCGTCCTCAGCCTCCACCATAATGGCCGCCTCTTCATTGGCCAGACCGTTTGCAGATTTAAGCAGGGCGTCCTGTAGATTCTTTCTTTCCATTGTTGACCTCATATTGCTGTCTTGATTTTATCCTCTGAAACTTGCGTGTCCAACATATGGGACACCATCCGGTAGAGCTCTCGAATTTCACTGGCAGCTTTGCCGTCGGGATCGTATTCCAGGGCGGTCAGACCCGCATTGGGAGCGTCCCCAAACGCGGCCCTTTGAACGAAATACTTCGACGCCACCGGCAAACCCATGTTTTGGATTACCTGGACGGACTCTTCGTGCCGCCGCCCCTGGGGTGGAACGGCGTTCAAAACCACAAGAGCGGGCGTGTCCCCTGCCAGATTGATAATTTCTTTGGTGGCGGGGATGGTCTCCAAATCATAAATCTGGGGTCGGCAGGGAACGAGAATCAGGTCCGCCGCGCGGGCCGCCGCTAGGGAAGCGGATTCGGATTTCGGCGGGGTGTCAATTATCAGCATGTCCACTCCGTTTTTGCGGGCGGTGTCGATCACGCTTTGGAGGCGGCTGGCTTGTGCTGAAATGGCAACCGGAGCCCCCTCCTCCCGCCGATCCGCCCAATTGGTTGCGGACGCCTGGGGATCGAGGTCGATGATGGCCACTGTCCGGCCTGCTTGATGCGCGGCCACGGCCAAAGACAGGGACAAGGTGGTTTTCCCCGTCCCGCCTTTTTGAGCTATGAGCGATATGATTTGCATGTAATATTCCCATCTTTGGTAGGCGTTGAAACTGAAGACTTGAAGGCGTGAAGTTCTGAAGTCTTGGAGGAAGGAAGTTTGAAAGAATTTTAAAACTTCAACTCTTTCACACTTTTCAACTTTAGAAGTTTATTTCTTCGGGATCAAGGTCTTTTTATTTTTTAAAACCTTAAGCTTGAAGGATTGAAGAATTAAAACTTTTCAAAAGCCAATTTCTTTAAAACCCGCAATTTAAAAAACTGAAGACCTGAAATCACGAAGTTGTGAAATCCTTGAAATTTTCGATTCCAAAGCCCTGAAGAATTGAAATCCCGAAACCTTCAAGGATTAAAGATTTAAAGGGCTATGCAGGGGGGCGGTCTATTTTTCATAATTGCTTTGCCCGCAATCCAGTTGTTATAACGCTTCATAGCAAGTGATAACTGCTATGCGGAGCGATTCTCCGATCGATTCCTTGGAGTGGAAGGCCATCCTTAAGATGCGCGGTGTACTACACCGCATATCTTGGTAAGGGGACCCGCTACGCGTCCCCGTTGCATCCCTCCGGCCGTGGCTCTTTCAGAGCATTAAGCCCATTCCAGGGCCATTAGACCGTATCGCCGCTAATTGCTCGCGACCATTTCATGGAGACCAACCGTCCGCCGGTTGGATGGCCGATACGCGAGCCGAAACGCGGATGAAGATCAAATAACGAACCTTTGGCTTGACCCATGGCGCACACTGATTCATAGTGGGGTTAACAACATATAAGCGAGGTGTGAACAACGTGTATTATACGCCGGGTCAGCTTCGGGACACCGTGGGCCTCTCCAAAGAGGCTTTTCGCCACTGGAAACGTGTTGTTCCGGCCTTTGCCAACGGTAGAGGGCATGCGCCGAGCTTTTCATCGGGTGATGTTCTGGCCTCGGCCGTCCTGAGGCGACTTACGGATACGGTTGGCGTGCGCATCGGACACCTTTCCGAAGTTGTGCCTACAATTTTTGAGGTTTGCAATGTCTCATCTTGGGAGGCCTTGCAGAACAAAAGCTTAGTTATCGACCTAGAAAAGCGCACTTGTGTTGCCGCAACCGATTCCGCACTTCCGGTCGGGGAGCTTGTGGTCGTATGTGCGCTCGCCCCATTGATAAAAACGCTTGAGTTCGATCTACTCAATTCTTCTGCCCAAAGCCATACTAAAGCGCTTCCTCCCATCTCTGGCAGCAAGCGGGTTCGTGAAGGGGGCAGACGATGACCACCGTTCAATCGCGGCCACTGGATGAAATATGGAAGACACGCCTCGATCTGGCAAGTCGAAGAGAACCTGAGCTGTATGAGAGCATCGACGTTGTTCGAAATAGTTCCCATGCAAGCGCAATAAGAGCGACGCTGAAGGACCTAGGTGCATCAGCGGTCTTCTGTGTCCAAGGCGTTCCAACCATCGTCATTCTTAGCGTTGATGAGTACGAACGAGACACGATCATCAATCTGCATGCGGCGCTCTGGAATCAGGGGCTGGCCAGCCTGTTACTGGTTATGGCCGATGACACCGTCCGTGCTTTTTCTCTTTCGCGCACGCCCTATTACAACCCTGGAGATGAATTTGAGCGCCGTTGCCTTGTTGAAACGCTGCATGCGACGGCTGACGCGCTCGCTCTTAAGAACATCATATACGGAGCCGAATCTGGACGATTCTGGGAAGAGTACGCCGAATTCTTCAAGCCAAAGGAGCGCGTCGATCAGGTCCTATTGGAAAATCTGACCAGGTCTCACGAACTGCTTTACGATGCAAACCTTTCCTCCGATGCCGCCCAAGCATTGCTCATCCAGACCATGTTCATTGCCTACCTTGAGGACAGGCAAATCATCGGTGAGGATTACTTTAAAGCGGCATCAGATAATCGAAACGAGTGTTTTTCCTCTCTCCTGCAATCCGGCAAGGTCCAAGCGCTCAATGAGCTCTTTGCGTCGTTGCGAGAAGACTTTAACGGTGATCTTTTTGTTGCGCCTTGTTCATTCGAGTCTAGTGCAAAGCCACCACGCTTGAACCGCGACCACCTTAATATTCTGGCACGCTTTCGTGTCGGACAAGAGGAAATGGGTGCCGGGCAACTCCGTTTTTGGGGCTACAATTTCAAACATATTCCGATTGAATTGATCAGCGCAGTCTATGATCGTTTTCTGGGGGAGCGGGAGGCAGAACGCCGCAATCATGGCGCGTACTACACGCCCATGTTCCTTGCAGATACAGTCGTGTCGCAGGTGTGGGATGTATTGCCTTCAACTACTAAAGGCAAAGGTGATTTTCTCGACCCTGCGTGTGGGTCCGGCGTATTTCTTGTCCGTTCATTTCAGCGCCTTTGTGAGCATTGGCGTGAAAAACACAACTCGCAGACCATCCGCTGGGATAGCCTGAAAAATATCCTGCTACGGCTTCACGGCTGGGATTTAAATGGCAGCGCCGTACGTGTCGCCGTTTTCTCCCTCTATATCGCCCTGCTTGAACAGGTCAGCCCGCCGGATATTCGCTCGCTTATCAGGCGAGGTAAAGTCCTGCCTGAGCTTTGGGGTCGTACGCTCAAATGTCAGGATTTCTTCACCGTTGATCCTGGTGTGTCGCTGGTTGATGTTGTGATTGGTAATCCGCCTTGGATGAGCCGCCGGGGTCCGAGCCGGCCCTCAACGAAGTGGTGTGCATTACGCAATCTTCCGATGCCGGGCAAAGAGGATGCGTGGGCTTTTACGTGGAAATCTATCCACCACCTGCGCTCGGACGGTATAATTGCATTCCTACTTCCTGCGATGGGCTTTTTGCACAATCACGCCGATAAATCCGTTGAAGCGCGCAACACGCTGATTTCTACAACGCGTATAAAGCGCATAGTAAACTTCGCTGATTTAAGGTTTCAGCTTTTTGAAGGAGCTGTCAGGCCTGCCGCGCTCGTCATTTTCAGCAAGGCGGATGCTGAGCACCTTGCATACAGGTTTGAATATTGGGCTCCCAAGGCCGATCTAAATTTAAAGGTGAAGCGCCTGATTACGTTGAGCCGCGCAGATAAAAGCTTCATCACGTCGAAAGTTGCTACAAATGACCCATTGATTTTCAAGCGGCGGCTCTGGATGAACGAGCCGGAAGGAAAATTATTTAACTACCTTTCTGGCTTTTCAAGGCTCGGCAAACTGGTTTCGATATATAAAGATATTGCCCGACGCGGGGACATCAACGATCAGTGGGTGATTGGAGACGGCTTTAAGCAGGCGGTGCCTAAACGAATTTCAGACCCATCATACGACAAGACACGAAGCGATCATGTAGGTCTACTGCCCCATATAACGATTGAACAACTACCCCCCTTGGCGTTGAATGCAGGCGACCTCGAATCAGCATCAAAGTGGCACACGAGAATGGTGCACCGCAAGGGCATTCAAGAAGCTTATCTCGGCACGAGAATTCTCATTCCTCGTGGAGTGCAGATCCGCAAAGGCAGGTTGCGCGCTTGCTTTAGCAAGGAAGATTTCACCTTTTCCAGCATCATTCAGGGGCTAACGGTTCCTGCTGGCCAGGAGCAAAAGGGGAAGTTGCTAACGGCCTTGCTTAACAGTCGCACAATTTTCTGGTTTGCATTTCATGGTACTGCATCTCTTGGCTCAGATCGCCCAGAAATTCAGAAATCTGAACTGATGCACGTACCTTTCCCGACACCAGAAGAAATGCCCGAGCCAAAGCGCGCGCGGAAAGCGGAAAAGGCGTTAGTTAAGATCATCGAGAGGGTGGCGTCGAAGACCGCACCTTTCACGCTCGAAGGCGAACCAGACTCGGTTTTCACGACTATAGACGAGCTGTCGTATGAATATTTTTGCTTATCAAATGAAGAAATCGCGCTGATCGAAGACTCTGTTCGTTACATTTTACCAGCGGTGCAGCCACATCAAGGCAGCTTTTCGGAAATTTGGAAAACACCAACCACCGACGAAAGAGGTGTGTATGCTCAGACACTCGTGCGAGCGCTTGGCAATTGGTTCGGCAACGATCAAGTCGTCAATGTTTGCCTCGAAGCGCATAATAACGATCTTGCAATTCTCCGACTGACTCTCTGCCCCAAAAATAAGGAAACACCCTACACGGAGCGCGGCGAACCTGCGGTGCGCGACTTACTCGCCCGGCTTTTCTCCCACATTCACCAGCCATTACCCGGCAATTTCCAACTCATGCCGGACTTTCGGATTTTTCAGGGGAATGCCCTCTACCTTGTTAAGCCTATGCAACGACGCTTTTGGTTGCGATCTTCGGCCCTTGCCGATGCACACAATGTTGTTCTTGATCTGCAAGATTATGCAGGTTCAGCCAAAAAACAGGATATCGCTTAATGGTGGTTGGCGATCCGGATTATTGGGTAAGGCGTTTTACATCTATTGATAAACGGCTTCTCGTCCGCATAATCGCGCTTTGGCCGAAATGTTTAGAAGTGCTGCCTGCGAGCCCCGAAGAAGATAAGATCACCATTAATCTCAGGAGCCTTCTGACGCGGGATCCTGAAGCTAGGCGCATCTTCTATTACCTTGAATACCAATTTGAGCCGCAGGGGTTCACGCCCGACGGGCTGGCGTTCAGCAAAGGCAAAATCGATCTAGCCGTCTTGCTCGATCAAGGCTGTACCCGGTATCTTGCTTATGAATGTAAGCGCCTGAACGTTCATCATAAAGGTGCACGGCAATCACTTGCGACGCTCTACGTCAATGAAGGGGTCGAACGGTTCATCACCGAGCAATATGCGGAAGGTCTGCCGGTCGGCTGTATGCTCGGTTACGTGCTTGACGGCGATATCGATTTTGCTCGCAGCAGTGTGTACACGGCTATCAATACGAACAAGAACGCAATTGGGTTGATAGGCGGGCCGGTTAGCGTACCGTCGATTGCCGACATAGAACGCTTCACGACGGAGCATACGCGCCCCACAACGGCAAGCGTATTTCACATCCATCACTCCTTTCTGCCTTTTCCGAAACGGAAGTCTAACAACAAGAAAAAACAATCGAATTGAAGATATGGCACCTTACACCCAGAAGCCCCCTCTAAAAGGCATTTTAGGTGATCTCTGAAGTGGCGCAACAACTTTCTCCCAAAAGCCCTTTACCAGTTATTTCGGCCCTGGGCCGGAATCGCGGCCACGGTCGCGGGTGCGTTCCCGGCCTTCGCGGTCCTTGCCTTTTGCCACATCTTTCCATTTCTCTTTAAGAGGAGGGGGCTTTTCCTCACCTCCGTCGGACTTATCCCATTGTTCTTTTAACCGGGGTGTTTTTCCATCACCGGTACCGGTGGCTTCCTTCCATGAATCGGTGAGGGATTTTCCGTCCTTGGGTTTGTCCTTTTTCTGCCAGGCTTCCGCAAGTCTGCTCTGCCCCTTGGTCATCTGGAATCCCAACTCATAACGGAATCGGTTTTTCTCCTGCTTCTGTTTTTCATGCAAGGCTTTGAATCTCTCCTGAAGTTTCCGGCGTTCGGCCATCTGCCGGTCAATCAGGTGTTGTTTTTCCTGTTTATCGCGAAATAAAGCCTGCTGAGCCTCCTGTTTATTCTGACGTGAAATTCTGCCCCGGCGGCCCGTGATCCTATCCCAGAGGCCCATAATGCCCTTACGGAGGCGGTTGGCCCGGATCAATTCCTCCCTCTGCCATCTTTCATTATGCAATTCCTTCATCTCTTTGCGCTCTCTCCGGTGCCGGTCGCGCATGTCCCGGAGGTCTTCCAGCAAAGGCTGGCGCTCTTTTTCCTGCTTCCGGTGCAATTCCGTTAATTTTTTCTTAAACGCCTGGGTCTGCCGGGCCGCAATTTCCTTGCGGACCTCTTCCACACTGGGCAGGTTCTCCGGAGTGCCCAGCCGGGCCTTCACGTCCTTGGCCTTAAATCCCGAATAGCGGGTGAGGGACATGACTTCACCCGTATGGTGCAATACCACAAACCCACGCTTGTCGCCCCGGGCGAGAAACAGGCCCTGCGCCTGAAGGGTATTCTGGAACGTTTTCAATCCATCGGAGTTTTGCAAGGCCTGCCGGATGATCTGTTTCAGGTCGCGCGGGTCTTCCTTCAGACGCTTGGCCTGTTGCCAGGCCTGAAGGTCAAAGCTGAACGGATCGCGGTCCTTGCGGTTTTTCAAGCCGTCGGGCATTTCCAGGCCCAGCTTCAGGTACAAGTCACGGCTGACGTCCTGAAGCCTCCGCTTGAAATGGCTCATGGGGATGGCCTTCATTTGGTCCGTGTCGATGCGGGACCAAATGACATGCGCATGGCGGCGGCCCTGCTTTTCATGAAACACCACCGCGCGGGGCTGGTGTTCCAGCCCCATCTTCCGCTCGACGGCGGCGAAGGCCCCCTCGAACTGGTCGATAGTGATGTCGGCGTGAGGAGGGGGGTTGAAGGTGACGGCAAAAAAGGGCTGTCTTGCCTGGGTGCCTTTGGACACCGCTTCGATTTCCAGGAAAGCAGACCGCAGGCTCTCGGCGGCCAGTCCACGGATTTCGTGGACGTCAACATGGTCATTCTCCTTCTGATTGAGAAGGTGATTGGCCAGGTTGCGGGCTCCTCCGCGCTGAGAGCCTTTCAGGATCATGGTCCCGGTCGAGGCCTCTTTTGTGTTTTGGTGCCGAGGGCTTGCATCAGGGCGTGACGCATCCATTGGATGTCTTCGCATGCCTGATGAAGCGACGCGCTTTCCGGCCATGATCCCGCATTGGCAACTTTTGCAAGCTGGTTGATGTTACTGCCAATGCGGCCCATCGCGCCGAGGAGTTTTGCAAGCTCCTTGCGATCCACCGGCGGGCGGCGCGATTGAGGTGGAGGAGGGGTGTCCATGACGGCGGACCGGAAATAACCCGCCAGGGTCAAACGGGAATCATCGGCCCGTTTGTTCAATTCGGCGGCCTCCGCTTCCGTCAAGCGGATGGTCACCCGATATTGACGTTTCCGTGTCTCGCTCATTCTCCTCCTCCACCGGAGCGTATCCAGAGACGCTGACTCTGGTCTGGGTTCTTAGGGGCGAAGCGCCCTGATAGCACCCGACCCGGGTGCTCAGCCTGGGGGATCCAACGGGGGGCGGCAAGCACTCCCCTTGGCAAGTTGGCGCGGAAAAGTCTGCAACCTTTCGTTAAGAAATGGCAGACCGCGCACAACTTGCAGTTATCGTAACGCGAAATTTTTATGATTGTCTTAACGTTTTTCGGAGGGAACCCGACTGTATCACGCCGGATCATCGGTGTCCACTTTTGAGTCACTAAAAATGCACGGCGGCGTTTTGTATTTTGCATTACAAAATGAAATCGGAAATCAATCTCTTCCTTATTATTGCGCCTCGATGATACCAGACATTTTTTTAGTCCGGGCTTTCCGTCGGGGACGGGAGCAATTCCTGAACGAAATAAGCAATCAACTCCCTGCCGTTTTTAACTCCCGCCTTCTCGTAAATCACGGTGGTTTGATTCTTCACCGTTTTCAATGAGGTTTTCCGGACTTCAGCAATTTGCTCCTGAGGCATGCCGGTCACCAGCAAACTGCCCACCTCCTTCTCCGCTTTCGTGAAACCCAATTTAGAAAATTCCTCATCGAAAACGGTCTTGAACGCATGATGCCACTTTTCAGGATCAAACCCCTCCCGGTCGTATTTTTTAAGGTCCTCAATGCGGAAAAAACGAACCTTGGTAGTACCAAGAATCTCGTACAGGCGTTCCGGATCGAGCCCGGTATCATACGCCCGGTAAAGCCTCTGGAACATTTTGCGGATTATTAAACGTTCATCATAGTCCTTCCGCATTTTTTCAAGGTAAATCCAGATAAGCATGGCCCCCAGCCAAAGCAGGACCAGACCATAAGCTTCTGAAGACTCTGCAAACTGAAATTCCCCTCCTTTTAAAACATCTCCCCAAAAGGCCGCCGCACCGGCCACTCCCAGAATCAGGAGAAGCACGCCCGCAGTCTTGAACCCAAAACGAAAAGCAGGTTTTTCCAACAAGGAATGAATAAATTCCCGGAATTTCATGAAGAAAAAATTTTTGGGTTTATAGGACCTAAGCCTCATGCGCAGGTGAGGCGGTTTGGCGATACTGGCTCAGGCAGAAAAAATAAATCGAAGGATTATACAAAGGCTGTCATGAATCGAACAACCCAAAATCCCAACCTGGTTTTCTCCGGCATCCCGCGCGGGGTGCCGGGCCGCAAGCAGGGTACCGGCCCCGGTTATGAGCTGGATCAGGTGCCGAACGCCAAATGGCTTCCGGCGGAGTCCATCCTGCAAGACTTTGCCTATCAGCCGGACCGGGTGTTGTTGGGACGGCTGGACCGGCACCTCATCGGCGTCGGCGACGACCGCCATGTCATCACGGTGGCGGGTTCGCGCTCCGGTAAATCCGTGCTCCTCGCCTGCAATTTAATTCACTACGCCGGGAGTGTGTTGGTGATCGATCCCAAGGGAGAGCTGGCCGGAACCACGGCAAGGCGGCGCGCGAAAGGCCTGGGGCAAAAAGTTTGCGTGCTGGACCCGTTCGCCAAAACGCCGGACTGGGTGACGCCTTACCGGGCGCGGTTCAATCCGCTTTCCATTCTGAAAGTGGACGGCCCCACCGTTCTGGAAGACGCGGGACTGATCGCGGATGCCCTGGTGGTTTCCGCTTCGAACACAGACCCGCACTGGGATGAAAGCGCGCGGATGTTCATCGAGGGCGTGATCCTGCACGTTCTGACCTATGGCGGTTATGAAGGCATCCGCGATCTGGTCACGGTCTATGACCTGCTCTCCAAGGGCAAAGATTCAGGAGAGGGCAAGGGTTCCATGGAAGGGCTGGTGGAAGAAATGCTCCACAACGCCCGGATTCTGCAACACGACACTCTGGCCGGTGCGATTGAAGCGGCGGCCCTGGATTTTGCCGAAAGGCCGGACCGGGAGCAGGGGAGCGTGCTGTCCACCATCCGGCGTCATATCCGCTTTCTGGGCTATCAGTCGATGCAAACCGTTCTGCGCGGCCATGACTTCGATCTGACGGAACTCAAGACCGCCGCCGGAGGACTCACCATTTACCTGTGTCTTCCGGCGGGCCGGATGGGCACCTGCAACCGGTGGCTCCGGCTGTTTGTCAATCTCGCCTTGGAGGCCATGGAGCGGGAACCGGCCAAACCGCATCCGCCGGTCCTGTTGTGCCTGGATGAATTCCCCATCCTCGGCCACATGAAACAGATTGAAGACGCGGCGGGTCAGATTGCAGGCTTTGGCGTGAAGCTCTGGCCGGTTTTGCAGGACCTCAATCAACTGAAAAGCCTCTACCGCGAACGATGGGAAACCTTCATGGGCAACGCAGGCGTGCTCCAGTTTTTCGGCAACGCGGATTTGACGACGCTGAACTATATCCAGAAACGCCTGGGTAAAACCGCGCTTCCCGTACAACGCACGACCCATACCGCTCATGACATGTCGGCGACGCGGGCGGATAACGTGGCCCTGCATGATCTGTTGACCGGTGAGGAAGCCTCCCGGTTGTTCGCCAGGGATGACGTTTTGAAACGGCAATTGATCATCGCCGCCGGGAAAGCACCCATGATTTTACAACGCGTGAGTTATTTCGATTCGAACGATCCGTCCTTCACCTCCTTCAAGGGGAAATACGATGACCTGGAATAACAATAATCAGGATTTCGTCGGCTGGCCCAAAGCCACGACCCATCAAAGAAAGAGGCAGGTCCGGGTTCATGCCGCTTACATGACCCCCTTGATGAAAAGAGCGCGTGACACCCTCACGCTGATCCTGTTCTGGGGCATGGTGATTGCCGGACTGCTGTTTAAATACAAATTCGGAATCACGGTGGAATTACAACAAGTCCTGAAAGCGGGGCTGGGCCTGACCATTCTGCATTATGTCATTCTTCCGTTCCTCCTGAAGGCCCGCGTGAGGATCATCTTTTCCGAGGACTCCATTCGCATCCGGACTTTCTTCACCGGATGGAAGGCTTATAAGCGGGGCCATCAAGGCTACGCATTCAAGATCATGCAGCATCCGGAAGCAGAAAAGGAAGGGATGCTGAACAGACCCGGAAAGAACCGCTATTACCGGGATTCGTATCGAATTTATTTAAACCACTACCAGGGTTACTTTGCATTCCCGCCAGTCTTCGGACTGGAGCGGGCCAATCAATTATTCAACCGGCTTCAGGGTGTGGACATCTGGATTCGCGACGTCATGCCTCAGGTGTGGGGTCATGGAGAGCATTCAACGCCCGGCAGCAATCCAAATTTACAGGCTCCCCAAACACCGGTCACCGGCTGGAAGCGGAACGCAATCTATGGGGCGGTACTTGTCTGGAATCTGTTCGTCCTGGGACTTTACGCCGTTCTTGTCTTGGTAGGCCTTTCCCAAATGGTGGATATGGTGGTCGAAGAAGAAAACCGTTCAGGGATTTACCTCTTTTTGCTCTTGCTTGCCCTGGTGCTCCTGATTTTAGGGACAAAATCGATAGCGGCGCGTCAGGTCGCCAAGCTATGCGACGGCAATCAAGCTGAGCACACGCCTCCGCCTGTGGAGCAGGTCGTTTCGGGTATCCGGTGGAGGGTGGTGCGATTTTTCGAATGGGTCATCACCCGGACGTTGGCGGCCTTTCTGATCCTCATCATCGGGGTTGCCGCTTTTAAATTTTTCGGGATTTCCAGACAGGACGTGGATGGGTTCGTCTCCGGTGTTCCGGAACACCTTCGGCCCTGGGTGGGACTGGCCGGGGGTGCCTTTGTTGGCCTGGTCATCCAGTTACTTGGGAAACTGTTTGAACGGGACAGTGAGTAATGGGGGGACGATTTAGCAATTCGCGATCTGCAAACGTGGAAGCATGGCTTCCGGTAAAGAAGGAGACCCTATGAGCAAAATACCGTTTCCATTCAATGTCCGTTTGGAAAAAACGGACCGGCGGCTGAAGGCCATCTGTGCCGCCTGCGGCCTGGATGCCAAGGGAATAACCATCACCGACGGCGACACTCTGGAGCTTTCCGGAAACGGGAATGCCTCCCGGATCAGCGCCGCCCTGAATTGGGGGAATTGCCCGTTCTGTGGCGAGGTTTTGTATTTTCCGGAGCTGTGCATCCTGGCTGAGTCACCACCTGATGCAGACTTCTCTAACGACTTCTGCTTCGAAGCCGAACGCACCGCGTATTACCGTGTGGTGGCGGGGCTGTCGCAATGGATGCTTTGGCATTATGAAAATGTCAGGGAATTGAATTTTGGAAAATACGATCCCAACACGGGCCATGTGTCCTTCTTCACGGGAACCTGCCGGTGGATGGACTTTCATCTTTTCCCCGCATTCGCCGTGCCGGAAGGGGGCAATCCCTGGGCGTTTGCGCGGACCAACCTGGAGCGATTGCTCCCGGCCCTCTTAAACCTTAAGTGGGCGGAGGGTCAATGACCGTTCAAACGATAACGGAAAGGAGAGACATATGATGCAAACGATCCAAAACCTGTTCACAAGCCTTTTTAGAACCCTGGTCAAAGCCACTGTTTTTATCTTTTGCTTCTTCCTGTGCTTGTTATGTTTTGGCTCGATCACTGTGTTGGCCGATGTTTTATTTTCCATCGACCTGACTCAAACGTCCAGCCCTGCAAAAACCATGTTTGAAGGCTTTGCCTTTATCCTGTCTTTGGTCCTGGCGGGTCTGTTGACGAGAAACTTCTCAGTCAAGATGGCCGGTGAGAGGTCTTCCGGGTCCTTGACTGAAAATCACAAGAAAGAACCTGATTCGGCACTTATCAAAACTCAGGCCGGAAAACTCTTCAGGAACGTCATGACAGGGATGGTTTTTATTGTATCTGCGGGCGTGTCGGTGTTCCTTTGCATTCTGGCGTTGCTTCTACTGGATAATCCCATCACCGGTCACTTCCTCCGGACCGTGTTTTTGGATCATGGTTTGGGACGCGCCATTGTTCTCGTGGCCTTTTTCACTCTGGCCTATAAGGTCGGCACAAAAGCAATGGACATGTTCATAGAAAAGAGGCAGTGGAACGATACGTTCTGGTCCTCGAATGAAAACGACAAATCAGGTAAAGCATAAATGACCGAACGCGACTTCATCACAGTAAAAGACCTGGCCCGCTACCTGTCGGTTAAGGAGAAGACCATCTATAGCTGGGTGGAGTCCGGGAAAATCCCCGCCTACAAGTTCAACGGGGCGTTGCGGTTTCATATAAAGGAAATCAAAGAATTTGTTAAGCAAAGCCGCGTCAAAACCGTGGACGCGGAGCGGGAAGCGAAAAAAATCATTGGAAAGGCCTCTCGATTTTGGTCATAATCCTTTGTGATAGTGGCCAAAAGACGCCTCGTGACTAGGAGTTGCCTATGTACAAACGAGGAAATGTCTATTGGTGCAAAATCACCATTCCTGGACATAAAAAGCCCATCTGCAAGAGCCTCGGCAAGGATAAGAAACTGGCCAAGGCAATTGAAGCCAAGATCAGGGCGGAAATCCAGGAAGGGAAGTTCTTTGAAAAGCGAGAGGGTGAGTATCTGACCGTGGCCGGTCTTCTGGAGATGTACCGGCACCGTTACGCCAAGGCCAACAAACGGCCCGAATCCCTCAAAACCGACGGCTATCTGGCCAAAAAGCTCAACGGATTTCTGGGAGAGGACCTGCTTCCGGAAGTGACGCCGGGCAGGCTGGAAGATTACATAGCCAAGCGGCGGGATGACGGCGTGTCGGACGTCACCATTCACCACGAATTGAACCTGCTCCGCCATGCGTTCAACCTCGCCTGCAAGAAATGGGATTTGCTGGACAAGAATCCCTTCGAGAAGGTCACGATTCCGCCCGGCTCCAAAAAGCGCGTGCGCTACCTGAAGCCGGAAGAGGAAAAGCGGTTGTTCGCGGAACTGGACAAGCGAGGCGACTGGCTCAAATCCGTGGTGATCATCGCCCGCGAAACCGGCCTGCGCCTGTCCAACATCTGCAACCTGACCTGGGATCAAGTGGACTTGTTCAAGCGTGCCATTGAGATTGAGCATACCAAAAACGGAAACCCCGTCTGGATTCCGCTATCAGACGCGGTTTATCAGGAATTGAAAACGCTCAATAAGGTGCGCAATTTGAAAATCGACCGGGTCTTCTGGATCGACGGCAGGGGATTGCATCGCGGGTGGGTGGGGCTGGCGTTCCGGCGTTTGTGCAAGCGGGCCAAGGTGGAAAACTTCCGTTTCCACGACCTGCGCCATGATTTTTGTTCCCGCCTGGTGCAGGCCGGTCAGCCGTTGCAGGTAGTGGCGGAATTGGCGGGACACACCAACATCACCACCACGCAACGCTACGCTCACCTCAACCCGGAGATGAAACGCAAAGCCATTGAAGCCCTAAACGGCAACAATGCAAGCGCTTCCGGGTAAGCTGGCTACAATTTGGCTACAGTCCACGAAAAAGGGGCTACAGCAATTGCCGTAACCCCTTATAAACAAAAGTGGAGCTGAGGGGGATCGAACCCCTGACCTCTTGAATGCCATTCAAGCGCGCTCCCAGCTGCGCCACAGCCCCAAAATCCACTTTGTGCGTTCGTTTTCCCCGATCTTACCAGAACTTTTCGTTCCTGCAAGCCCAATTTTTTCGGGAAGTTGCCCGCCCACCGTTCCCGCTTGCCAAGCCGCGGGCCGCCTCTATATAATGAAGACCATATCGCTCCCCGGATTCCACACTCCACCGGGGCGCAACCCGGCCTCACGGCCATTTGCCATTTTCAAGGATTCCGTGCTTACCGATTTCAAACGGCGACTGCGCAACATCTTCATCACCGGGCTCCTCGTCACCGTGCCCATCGCGTTCACCGTCTTCATCCTGAACTTCCTGTTCAAGACGCTGGACAACTGGCTGTCGCCGATGTTCACCAAACTGCTCATCTTCGCCGGCGCGCCCATCCCGCCGGACTTCCGCCTGCCCGGCCTCGGCGTCATCATGACGCTCTTGTTCATTTTCCTGATCGGCGTCTTCACCAAGAATATCTTCGGCGCGAAACTCGTGCAGGTGTGGGAAACCATCGTCGAGAAAATTCCCGTCGTGCGCAGCATCTACACCGGCGCCAAACAGGTGGTGACCACCATCGCGCAAACCGACACCAAAGCCTTCAGCAAGGTGGTGATGGTCGAGTTCCCACGCCGCGGCATCTACTCGCTGGGCTTCGTCACCAACGAAACCCGCGGCGAGGTGCAGGCGCTCACCGACGAAGACCTCATCAACGTGTTCGTGCCCACCACGCCCAACCCCACCTCCGGCTTTCTGGTGTTCGTGCCGAAGGAAGACGTGACGGTGCTCAGCATGACCGTTGAAGAAGGCCTCAAGTTCATCATCTCCTGCGGCATCGTCACCCCGCCCTACATACCGGGCAAGGCCGCCGAAGCCAAACGGAACCTGCCGGTGTGAAGGATTCCGCCGCACCCGGTCTCAGCATCCTTTTTCTAGACAACCACCTCGTCGCCGTGGACAAACCGGCGGGCCTGCTGACGCAGTCGGACGTACGCGGCGCGCCCAACCTGCTCGACCAGACCCGCGACTGGATCAAAAACGAATACGGCAAACCCGGCAAAGTGTACCTGGGACTGGTGCACCGGCTGGACCGTCCGGTGTCCGGCGTCGTCCTGTTCGCGCGCACGTCGAAGGCGGCGTCGCGGCTCTCGGAACAGTTCCGCAACCACACGGCACAAAAATTTTATCTGGCGTTGGTCGAAGGCGTGCCGGAAAAAGAAACCGGCCGCCTCGTGCATTATTTGAGGAAAGAGAAATCGCTGAAGACCACGGTGTTCCCGCGCCCCGCGCCGGAGGCCAAACAAGCCGAACTCACCTACACCGTGCTGGAAAACAAAGGCGAGACCTCTTTAGTGGAAGTGGAACTGCATACCGGAAGGTTCCACCAGATCCGCGCGCAGCTCGGATTCATTGGGCATCCGCTGGTGGGCGACGTCAAGTACCGCGCCCAATCCACACTGCCGGAAGGCCGCATCGCCCTCCACGCTAACAAACTGATCGTCACCCACCCCACCACCGGCGAACCCCTCACCCTCGAAAGCCCCGCTCCCGAAGACTGGCCTTCCTGATGCGGTTGAATTGACAACCCCGGTGCAGGCCTTATACTTTTTAATAAGCCCTCAATTGGATAACCACCGGCCATGCGTTCCCGAAACGGCATCATCCAGCCTGCCTGCTCAACCGCCCGCGGCCTCTTGCCACGCCGAATTTTAAGGTCCATTCTGCTCTTCCTTCTATTCGGTTTCCTCATCGGCTGTAGCGGCACCATCGATTCCGAACTCACCCACAACAAATACCCGGTCGAGGAATCGCTTCCCGAAACCCGGTACGACCTAACCGCCCTGCTTCTCATTCCCCCGGAAATGGAGGGTAAGGTGTTCAACGAACTGGAAATCGGCGACGGCCTCACCCACCTGCTCCGGGAAACGCTGCAAGAGGTGTTCGTGGACGTGGCCGTGCAGGATGCGGACAAGGAATTCACGGCTTCGGGTTACGGCGTCCTGCTCTATCCTGAGTTTGTGGGTGAAACCCAGTATTTCGAACTCAAGCTGACGGGCAAAGATCCCTTAACCAAAGAAACCATCTTTCACGTCCAAAGCCACGGGCGCTCAACGCTCAACGAACGCACCCTGAATCCGGCGATGGACGTCGCCGCCGCGCTCCGCACGCTGGGGCTTTCCACCCCGTCGAGTATCGACGACTACCGCGAAGCCCAGTACCGCACCAAGATCAGCCTGGAGCGATCCATCATCGCCGCCGCCATCAAACTGGCAAACTCCGTCTCGACGCATCCCAGCCTGGCGCAAAACACGCGCGTCCAACCGGAGGGCATGCAGGTCGCGTCCCATCAAAAAAATAAAACGCGCCTTACGCCCGGCATCCTTTCCACGGCGGGGCGATTCTTGAACGATCCCCGCGAGCAGATCCCCATCGGCAAATCCGCCGGGCGGGACGACATCGCCCTCCTCATCGGCAACCGCACGTATCTGAAAAAGGGAATCCCAAAGGTCGAGCACGCGCACCGCGACCTGGAGATGGTCAAGACCTACCTCATTCGCACCATGGGGTTTTACCCGGACAACATCATCACCTATGAAGACGCCACCAAGGGCGATTTCGCCACGCTGTTCGGCACGGCGCGCGACCACCGCGGCAAGCTGTTCCGCTGGGTGAAGCCGGGTGTGAGCCGCGTGTTCATTTATTATACGGGGCATGGCATTCCCGGCGTGACGGGCGAGGAGTTGTACTTCGTGCCGGTGGACGCCGACCTCGACTACATTTCGCAGTCCGGGTTTTCGGTTTCGCTGTTCTACGAGAACCTGAAAAAGATCCCTTCGCAGGAAACGGTGATCGTGCTCGACACCTGTTTCTCCGGCAGGACTCCCAGCGGCGTTTTGTTCGATCAGGCCAGCGCCATCGTCCCCGTTCCGCAATCGCGCCCGATGCCGCTGTCCAACACCGCGGTGCTCACCAGCGCGCAGAACGACCAGGTCAGCACCTGGCTGGACAAGGAAGGCCACAGCCTGTTCACGTATTTTTTTCTGCTGGGATTGAAGGGGCAGGCCGATCTCAATCAAGACCGCAAAATCACCACAGGCGAGATGAACGAATACCTCGTGCAGGAAGTGCCCTACATGGCCCGCCGGATAGCGGACAAGGAACAACTTCCCAAACTCGAAGGCCGCAACGACCTGGTGCTGGCCATCCTGGAAGATTGACGAGGGATCGGAGCCTCGCCGAAATCACTGCGCCGGTTGCTGGGCGGTGGGGGGAGTGGAGTCTTCAAGAGAATCTTTAACCAGGTCTTCTTTCCGCGTGTGGATGCCGAGGTCGGCCATCAGCGAAATCAAAACAGGCACCAGAAACAGCGTGAAGAACGTCGAGAACACCAGCCCGCCGATGAGCGCCGTGCCCATGCCGCGATACAACTCCGTCCCGGCGCCTTCGCCGAATGCGAGCGGCATCATGCCCGACACGGAGGAGATGACCGTCATCATGATGGGCCTGAGGCGCGTCTGGCACGAGGTCGCCAAAGCTTCGCGTTCGTCCATGCCGGCGCGCACGTTGTTCAACATCTGGTGCACGATGAGGATGGCGTTGTTCACCACGATGCCGGCCAGGATGATGACGCCCAGCTGCGTCAGGATGTCAAACGTGATCCAGTTCCAGTCTTCCAGCATGGCCGCCGGGTTTTCCACGTTGAACTCTTTTAAATATTCGCGGATGTTGGTCTTCTGGTATTCGTTGTTGAGCACGATGCCGAAGAACGACCCCGATACCGCCAGCACCACGGTGAGCAGAACGATGAACGGCCGGATGAACGATTTGAACAACGCCACCAGCAACAAGTAGATGAAACCCACCGCGTAATAGAAACTGTTCAGCAGGGACGCCTCCGTCGCCGCCAGGTCGTCCGCCGAACCCCCGACGCGCAGTCCGTAATCCTGAGACAAGGTCTGCCGGGTCGGTTTCAGCACCTCGTTTTCGATGCTGTCGATGACCTGCTGCATGGGTGAGGATTTTTTCACCTGCACCAGCAGTTTGATGGCGCGTTCTTTTTCGATGTGGTCGATGCGCGCGGGTCCGGCGGCAATCTCGATATCCGCCAGGTGCCCGAGGTTGGTCATCAGTCCATTGTCGGTCCACACCGGCAGGGCCTTGTAATCGTTCAATCCCAGCGTGCCCTGGTTGCGTTGCACCAAAACGAAGTCGATCGGCTCGCCCTGGTCGTTGAACTCGCCCAGGTAGGTCCCGGCATTCAACGACTCGATGATGTCGCCGATTTCCGGCACGCCCATATCCAGCCGCGCGTCGTTGGCGCGCCGCGGGATGAAGCGCAGCTCGGGGTTGCCAAACTTGAATTCAGGCCGGACGGAATGCACGCCGGTCATGCCGGAAATTTTGCCGATCATCTGCAGGGCCACGTCCTTCAGCTTGAACATGTCGGGTCCGGTGATTTCCAGGTCGAACTGCTTCGACGCCGACTGGAAGATGGGCCGCTGGACGGCGAAGGCGAACCGGTAACCGGGGATTTTGAAAAGCCTCTGCCCCATCTCGTCGGATTTCACCGCCATCTTCACCTCACCGCGCTGGCCGCGCGCCAGGTCCTCTTTAACGATGGCGCCGCCGCCGTTGAATCCGCGGGAGAACACGAGGAAATTGCTTTGCACGTCCTCCATCTGCACGATTTCTTTTTCGTAATCGGCGATGTACTTCATGTTCTCATCCACGCGCGTGCCCGCCACCGGTTCGATGAACATGAACACCATGTTGTTGTTGCCGTACGGCATGTAGTCGCGTTGCGGCAGGATGGTGACGCTCCACACCAGCAACCCCACAACGCCGATGACAACGCCGATTTTCAACACCATCTTTCCCGGACCGTACGCCAGCAGGCGATGCATGATGCGTCCGTACGACCAGTGCACGCCCCGGCCGAACTGCACCACCGGCCACAACACCTTGCGGTGAAAAAATCCCGGCTTGTATTCCTCACCGGGTTTGAGACGGATGAGAAGCGTCGTCAACGTCGGGATGACGGTGATCGACACCAGCAGCGACAACGCGATGCTGGCGCTGATGGTGATGGCGATGTCGCGGAACAACTGTCCCGCCTCTTCCTCGATGAACACGATCGGCAGGAACACCGCAAGGGTGGTGAGCGTCGATGACAACACCGCGCCCCACACTTCCACCGTGCCGTCGTACGCCGCTTTCAGCACGCCTTTTTTCATGGTGAGGTGACGGTAGATATTTTCCAGCACGACGATGGAGTTGTCCACCACCATGCCCACGGCGAACGCCATGCCCGCCAGCGAAATGATGTTGATGCTGCGGTCGAGCAGCTTGAGGATGATGAACACGGCGACGAGGCTGACTGGAATGCTGATGGCCACGATCAGCACCGAACGCAGCGAGCCCAGAAACAACAGCAGCACGATGACCGCCAGCGTCGCGCCCAGCGCCAGGTTGGATTTGACCAGGTGCATCGCTTCATTGATGTAGGTCACGTCCTGGTACACGATCTTCAACTGCATGGGGATGCCGCGGTTCAGCAATTCCTTGTTCAACTCCTGCACCGCTTCGGCGGACAGGTTGCAGGTGTTGACCACGTTTGCGCCCGGCTGACGGATGATACCGAAGGCGTTGGACAGGCGGCCATTGATGCGCACCAATGAGGTGGTGCGCTTGTAGCCATCGATCACCGTGGCGAAGTCGCTCACCTTGATCGTTTTATCGCCGTCGCGCTTGATGACGGTTTTCATGATGTCGTCCGGGTTTTTGAATTCGCCCAGCGTGCGCACGGTGTATTCGCGGTGCGTTTCATCGTGAAACCCGGCGCGGGTGTTCTGGTTTTCATCGGAGAGGCGCTTGATGATGTCGTCGTAGGTCAGGTGCAGGCGGGCCACGGAATACGGGTCGAATTCCACCCGCATCTCCCGCTCCTCGCCGCCGAAGTGCCACACCTCCGACACCCCCTCCACCCGTTGCAGGAACGGCACGATGATGTCTTCGCCCACCTTGTACATGTAGTTCTGGCCGATGTCCGGCATGGCGGGATTCGGTTTCTCGACGATGATCCACATGATGGGATTGGAATTGTCCGTCGATACGGATTCCAATACCGGTTTCTCGGCGAGCACCGGCAGGTCTTTCACCTGTTGCAGTTTGTTGTTGACGTCGATGGTGGCCGTGTTCTTGTCCACGCCCCAGTCGAACTCGAGCATGATGCTGCTCTCGCCGTGCTTGCTGGTGGAGGTCATCTTCTTGAGGTTTGCAACGTCCTCAAGCTCGTCCTCGATGCGGCGGGTGATGTTGCGCTCGACTTCGTTGGGAGACAGGCCGCGGTACTCGGTCGTCACCTCGATCAGCGGCTTGTCCACGGTGGGGGTCAGCTGGCGCGGCAGGATGTTGTAACAGATGGTTCCGATCACCGCCACCAGGACCACGGCGACGGTCACCGTGTGGTAGTTGCGTATGGAATGGTCGACCAGCTTCATCAGGTTTCCGAGTCTTGGGATGGATTCGGCTTCTTGTCCGATTCCGCCGCATTGAACGGCGGCTCGGCTTTGGGCTCCGGATTGGTGATGAACACCTTCGCGCCGGGGAACACGGCTCCCGAGCCGCGCATGATCAGATCCGCCTGAGGCATCAACTGGTGCGTGAAGTCATCGATCTCCACCAGCCCCTCGTGCTCCTTGAAGGCGCGCACCGGAACCAGCTTGGCTTTCCCTTCTTCCACGATGTACACCACCGTCCCCTGCTCGCCGATGACCAGAGAAATGGACGGCACGTGTTTGACATTTTTGCGCGTGTCAAAACGGATCATGGCTTCCAACGTCAACCCCGGAAACAATGCGGGGTTGGGATCGGGCAGATCGATCTGCACCTGCACGTTGCCCGAAAAAATGTTGGCGTCGGGAATCACGCGCACGGTGTGGCGCAGGTTGTGGTTGAGTTTGAACTTGAGACCCAGCTCGACGACTTCGAATTCCGCTTCCGAAATATTCTGCAGCTTGCCGCGGTAGCTCTGCGGCAATTCCAGCACCGCTTTCAGCTTGGACGAACCGATCATCTCGATGATGGGAATTCCGGCGGCGGCATAGGCGCCGACCTCGACGCGCTTGGCAATGACGACGCCGTCGAACGGCGCCCGGATGCGTGTCTTCGACAGGTCGAGCTTGGCGAGGCGCAACTGCTGGGTCATGCTTTCCAGATTGGATTTGGCCTGCAGGATGTCTTCATCCCGTGATCGCGTGCCCGCCTGCAACGCAGCGCGGCTGGAGCGCAGCGATTCGTGAGCGCGCTGGACGCGGTCGATGGCCTCGTCGAGCGACGACTGCGGCACCACGCCCTCGGCCACCAGTTTGCGGAACCGCGCTTCTTCCTTGACCGCCAACTCGAGCGCGCTTTCATCGGCCTTGAGCTGGGCTTTCAGTTTTTCTTTATCCTCGGGCCGCGCTCCGGACAACGTCTTTTCGTATTCCTTCTGCGCTTTGGCCTGTTCCGCTTCCAGCCGCTGCACCTGCATTTCATACTGGCGGGCATCGATGGAAGCGATGAGGCTGCCGGCCGGCAGGCTCTGCCCTTCTTCCACCGGCAGGCGGCGGATGCGTCCTTCCACCTCGGCGGTGATGACCACGCGCTGCTCGGCGGCGATGTTGCCCACCGAACGGATTTCATCGACGACGTCCCTCACGATCACCTTGCCGATCTGCACCGGCAGTTGCAGTTCGCGGCGTTGCGGACGCACCTCCTCCGATTTGGGTTGCGGGCAGGCGGCGACGAACAACGCCCCCGCAAGCATCCCTGCCAACAGGAGAAAAGACGCGCCCCGTCCCGGCTTTTGGCTAAAGTCGCTCAATATGAAATCCGTCTAAAAAGAGGTCGTATTCATAATCACCCATCAAAACGCACATCCCAAAATATCCACCCGGCCTCGGCTGGATTGGCGGGGCCACGCCCCCATTTAATTAAAGAGTGCTCTCATGGGTATTTGGATTCAGGAAAGATTCGCATTGCAGGCCGTGCCGTTCTTATCGGTTGCACGGCACCCCGGCTAAAGGAAAGCCCGTTCAAGAAAACCGGGCGATGGATACCTGAGAAACGGTGCGGATTGGGTCGGGCCACCTCGGACTATTTATTTAGTAATCACTAAAATAGTATGATAGCATGGTGATGGAGTCAACCTTTTTTATAACGAGCGCGAATACTTCCATGAACCGAGGACGTCCCAGAACTTTCGACACGGAACAGGCTTTGGATACCGCTCTGAAGCTGTTCTGGCAACACGGCTACGAAGGCACCTCCATCGCCCTGCTGGCCGATGCCATCGGCGTGAATCCGCCCAGCCTGTATGCCGCTTTCGGCAACAAGGAAGAATTGTTCGTCCAAACCATTGAACGCTACGTCGATCTCAATGGACACATTTACCGGGACTCGCTCCAAAAGGAGACCGCGCAGGAAGTCGCGCAGGGTATTTTGGAAGGCGTGGTGAAGCTGGTAACGCGTCCCGGTTCTCCCAACGGGTGCCTCATGGTTCAAGGCGCTCTGGCCACCAGCCCGGATTCGGAAAAAATCCGCCGCATGATGGTGACGTTGCGGGGCCGGGCGGAAGGCTGGCTGGTGGACCGGTTTGAACGGGCCCGGCAGGAAGGCGATCTCCCTCCCGATGCCGACCCGCACGGGTTGGCCTGCTATCTCATGACCCTCAACTCCGGGCTGGCAGTCCAAGCCAAAAGCGGCATCAGCCAAAAACAGCTCCTGAAGGTGGTGGCCATTGCTCTCGAATCCTGGCCCCGATATCAACCGGAATTCCCGGCGAAGGCCCGGTTGCAGACGAAATAAATCACAACAGAGCCGTACCACTCCCACGCAATTCGTTGTAGTATTGATGCCATCATGACCCGATTGTCCCCAGCCTCACTGCCCGCCTACGCGGAACGCTATCCCATTCAGAACTTCGACTACCGTCTCCTCGACTCCGGCGAAGGCCGCAAGCTTGAACAGTTCGGCCCGTACCGGTTCATCCGGCCCGCGCCGCAGGCCATCTGGCCGATCCGTCTCGCCCAGAAAGAGTGGGACCAGGCGGTGTCCGAATACACGTATTCCAAAGGAAAAGAATACGGCGGCGATTGGAACAACTCGGCCCGCCTGCCGAAACAGGCCTGGAACCTGACCTGCGAAGACCTGGTTTTCGAGATCAAGCCGACCGGCTTCGGTCACATGGGACTGTTCCCGGAACAGGCGGCGCACTGGTTGTGGATCCGTGATTTTTTGAAGTCGCTGCCGGAGGGAAGCCCGAAAAACGTGTTGAACGTGTTCGGTTACACCGGCGCCAGCACCCTGGCGGCGGCGGCGGGCGGCGCCCAGGTGGCGCACGTGGATTCGTCCAAAGCCTCGGTCAATTGGGCACGCCACAATCTGGAGTTGTCCGGGTTGGGCGAACGCCCGGTGCGCTGGTACGTGGATGACGTGTTGAAGTTTTTAAAACGCGAACACAACCGCGAACGGTTTTATGAAGGCATCATCCTGGACCCGCCGACCTTCGGACGCGGCGCCAAAGGCGAGGTGTGGAAAATCGAAAAGGACCTGCCGCAACTGCTGCAACGCTGCCGCAACGTGCTCAGCCGCGAACCGCGTTTCATCCTGTTCACCACCCACTCTCCGGGGTTTTCGGCACTGACCCTGAAGAACATGATGCTGAACTACCTGGTGGAACCGGGGAGCGGACGCTTCGATACCGGCGAGATGTCGCTGCACAATGAAGAGCAGGGCTACCACATCCCCAGCGGATTCTACAGCCTGTGGTGGCGGGACTGATCCCGCACGGTCCCCTGCCCCCGCATCATTTTGAAGACGCGACGCAGCGAAAGCCCACACCCGGATTGCGAAAGTCCGGCAGAAAGCCAGCGCGATTGGAGCTGCGCAGGAACCCGGCGGTGGTGTTCCACGCGCCGCCCCGCACCCCTTTGTTGTCCTGCGGGCTCGGCCCCTGCGGATTGTCTTTCGGGCTCAACCGGTAATAGTTTTCATCCATCCAGTCGGCCACCCATTCCGCCACGTTGCCCGCCATGTCGTGCAGGCCGTAGGGATTCGGCTTGAACTTGCCCACCGGCGAGGTGGTGGAGAATCCGTCATCGATGGAAACGACACGGATGTTCAGCTGGCAGGCCTGGTCGCAAAAGTTGGCCTCGTTGCCCTTTACCGTGTTGCCCCAGTAAAAATGCGACTTCGTGCCGCCGCGCGCGGCGTATTCCCATTCCGCTTCCGTCGGCAACCGCTTGCCCACCTTCTGGCAGTACTGGCTGGCCTCGTTCCAGGTGACACTGTCCACCGGCAATTCGGGGCCGTTGTACGCCGAAGGATTGCTCTCCATCACCGCCTGAAAGCGCGCCTGGGTGACCTCATGCGTGTCCATCTTGAACGAATCGACGCAGACTTCATGCACCGGCTGCTCGGCGGGCGTGCCCTGCTCGCTGCCCATCTGGAAACAGCCGCCCTGAATGGCCACCATCTCTTCATTTCCGGACACGCCTTGTTGCGCGATCATGGCTTTCTGCACTTTGGCTTTGAGCTGCTCCACCTCATGGTACTCCGCACGCAGCACTCCATCGTATTTGAGCTTCACCACGCTCTGCGGCACCAGTTCCATGCGGTCCTTTTCCTTGAAGTAGAGCCGGTAATGAGGAATCGGCTCGTTGCCTTCGATATCCACGTAATTGCGCATGTTGCTGTTGGTGCGCTGCGGGGGCAGGACGATCTCATCGACCAGTTCCGCTTTCTCACCTTCCGAGGATCCCTTGCGGAACACGATCACATTGCGGCCGCCGGCGACGGGCATGGCCAGCACATCGTTCACCAGCTTCAGCGCTTCGTCGTATTTTTTGAAGTGGGTCTTTACCTGGGCGAGGGAATGCATGACCCGCGGGTTGTCCGGATCCAGCTCCAAAGCCCGGGTGTACAGCTTTTCGGCGATCGGGAATTCATTTTTATTGAACGAATCATCCGCCTTGCGGATCAACGCTTCCACGTCATCGGTGGAAGCCTGAGAAGGGGACGGAACACCGAGGAGGCACACGGCAACTCCAACGAATAATAGACAACGCAGCGCGGCAGACAGCCGACCTTTCCTATTGACCCACATGGGAAGCTCCAATAGCTGATATGTGAATATTCGGTACTGATTTCAGAGGAGTATATACTATCCCTTTTTCTGCGACAACCAAGTCAGGGTAAAGAATTCTCGGCGGGTTTGATAAAAAATATTGAATATTTAACGGTTATTTGTCCTGCGGGGAGTCCGGCGGAGAGGAAGGTTGTTTTTTTTCCTGCTTTTTCCGGGATTCCTGGCGTTCGCGCGTTTTTTTGAGCTCGTTCCAGTCGTCCCCCAGCTTTTTCTTTTTCTGGAAACGATCCCGCTTGGGAAAGTAGTTGATTTCATCAATCATAAAAAGACCTTCGGGTGTTTCCTTCCCGATTTGCCACCGCTGCATGGTACAATCTTCGCCTTATTGAACCATTGTGCCACGTCTCTGGCGCATCCACAAACCCTTTGCGATCCCAATTCACCATGCAATTTCTTCTGTTCGACGACTACGTCATTCACGCGGTGCAGAACCAGGACACCCAGGTGCTGGAGCGGTGCAACCGCCGCGACATCGAAGCCTGGGTGATGGCCCCCTCGGTACCGCTCATCCTCGAACGCCTGTCCGCCACCGGCAAGGCCGATGAAACGCGGCAGGCGCTGGGCCGGTTTTTGTCCGCCGTCACGCTGCTGCCGGTGACCGGCGAAGAACTGAAATCCGGATTGAAGGCCGAGGCACCCGCGTTTTCCCATGCGTTGGCCCTGGAAATGGCGGCGCGTTACAAACTGAAAGGCATCGTCACCACGCAACCGGCGGCATTCCCGAAGTCGGACGTGCCCGTCATCACGCCGGATCAACTCGACGAGATCATCGCCCGCGAAACGCAACCGGATCAGCCGGTGCCGCTGCTCAACATCCTCGCCACCTACCCGCAGATCATGGAAGGCGCGGAAGCGGCGATGTTGTCCGTGGTGCGTTCGGGGCATTACATCCTCGGTCCGCAGGTGGAACAACTCGAACAGGAGATGGCGAGCTATTGCGGCGTGCAACACGCCATCGGCGTGTCTTCCGGCACCGACGCCCTGCTGCTGGCGCTGATGACCGCGGACATCGGCGAAGGCGACGAAGTCATCACCACGCCGTTCACCTTTTTTGCCACCGCAGGCTCCATCGCCCGCACCGGCGCGAAGCCGGTGTTCGTCGATATCGAACCGGATTCGTTCAACCTCGATCCCCAACGCATCGCAGCCGCCATCACCCCCAAAACGCGCGCCATCATGCCGGTGCACCTGTACGGCCAGTGCGCCGGCATGGACGCCATCAACGCCATCGCCGAACAACACAAGCTGTTGGTGTTCGAGGACGCGGCGCAGGCGAGCGGCGCCACGTGCAAGGGAAGGCAGGCGGGATCGATGGGCGACTTCGGCTGTCTTTCGTTTTTCCCGACCAAAAATCTGGGTGGCTTCGGCGACGGCGGCATGGTCACGGTGCGCGACCCGGCGTTGTATGAAAAATGCAAGGTCCTGCGCGTGCACGGTTCCGCACCCAAGTATTACCACAAACTCATCGGCGGCAACTTCCGCATCGACGCCCTGCAGGCGGCGGTGTTGCGCGCCAAACTGCCGTTCCTCGACACCTGGCTGGGATTCCGCCGCGGCAACGCCCAACGCTACACGAACCTGTTCACCGAAGCGGGACTGGCAAACGTCATCGGCCTGCCGCCGGAAGTGGTGGCGGGACACACGTTCAATCAATATGTCATCCGCGTGAAAGACGGCAAACGCGACGCCCTGCGCGCCGCACTCGCCGAGAAAAAAGTGATGACGGAAATTTATTACCCGGTGCCGCTGCACCTGCAGGAATGCTTCCGCAACCTCGGCCACAAGCAAGGCGACTTCCCCATCTCCGAGCAGGCGGCAGACGAAGTGCTGGCCCTGCCCGCCGCCAATGAAGTCACCGCCACCCAGCAGCAGCGCGTGGTGTCGGTCATCCGCGATTTTTTCAAATGAGGGGTTGAGGACTAGTTACCGGGGCGGTAGCGCTGGGCAATGGGCAGGCGCCGCCCGCTGCCGAAGGCTTTCGACGTGACGCGCAGGCCCGGCGCGCCCTGTTTGCGTTTGTACTCGTTGTTGTCCACCTTCTGGATGATCTCCCGCACCAGTTGGACGTCGTAGCCTTTTTCCACCAGTTGCTGCGGCGACAGGTGCCTCTCGATATAACCCTCGAGGATGGGATCGAGCACTTCGTACGGAGGCAGACTGTCCTGATCGGTCTGGTTCGGCCTCAGTTCCGCCGTCGGCGGGCGTTCCAGAATGTAGGACGGGATGATCTCGCGTTCGCGGTTGATCCATCGGGCGAGTTGATACACCTTCATCTTGGGCACATCGGAAATCACCGCAAGGCCTCCCGCCATATCGCCGTACAAGGTGCAGTACCCGACCGCCATTTCGCTCTTGTTGCCGGTGGACAGCACCATGCTGCCCGTTTTGTTCGACACCGCCATCAGGATGTTGCCGCGGATGCGCGCCTGGATGTTTTCCTCGGTCACACTTTCCGGTCCTTCGCCCAATAAGGGCGCGAGTGTGTTTTTGTAGGTGTCGAACAATTTGCGGATGGGCACCAGAGAATAGATCATGCCGAGATTCGCCGCCAGCTTTTCGGCATCGGTCACGCTTTCCGGCGCGGTGTAATAGGACGGCATGCTGACGCCCTGCACGTTGTCCGCACCCAGCGCGTGCACGGCGAGCACGGCCACCACGGCGGAATCGATGCCGCCGGACAGGCCGACGACGGCTTTCGCGTACCCGCATTTGTGGAGGTAATCGCGCACGCCCAGAACCAGTGCATGGAACAGTTCCTCTTCTTCCGTGCCGGCAACGGCGTGCACCACGCCCTGCCCCGTTTTGAGGTCCACCGTCACCAGGTCTTCCTCGAAACCTTTTGCCTGCGCGATGACCGTGCCTTGCACATCGAGGGCGAAGCTGTGTCCATCGAACACCAGGTCGTCGTTGCCACCGACCTGGTTGACCAGCACCAGCGGCACCCCGGTTTCTTTCACGATGTGGCGTCCCAGCTCCTGCCGCGTGCGGGCGCGTCCGGTGCGGTACGGCGACGCCGAGACATTGATCAACGCCTGCATGCCCGCTTTGGCCAACTCCTCAACCGGATGACGGCGGTAGTGGTCGTGATCGTAAAAGCCCGCATAATTCCAGATGTCCTCGCATACCGTGATGCCCACCTTGAGTCCGTGCCAGTCCACGAGCTGCACGCAGTCGCCGGCATCGAAGTACCGCGACTCGTCGAACACGTCGTAATCGGGCAGCAATAATTTGTCGGCGCGGCACAGCACGCTGCCATTCTGAAACACGCTGGCGGCATTGGTCAGGCGTTTGCCCGTGGGGCCGTTGTTCTGCCCGACGTGGCCCAGCACCGCCACCGGACCCTTCAGCGTCGTGACCAACGCGTCCAGTGCGCGCCGGTTCTGGAGCAGGAAATCGGCTTTGTTCAGCAGGTCCTTGGGCGGATAGCCCGACAGGGCCAGTTCCGAAAACACCACCCACTCGGCCCCCGCCGACGCCGCCTGCTCGTGCGCTTCGCGGATCCGGCGCACGTTGCCTTCGAGGTCGCCGATCGTCGGATTGATTTGCGCCAGTGCGATCTTCAAAAGGTTTCCTTATATAGAGAGTCGAAAAAACGACCCCGTCCTGCTGTCACGGAGCGTATCGCCTACTCTATACTACCTGACTCCGTGGTACAATATGATCGCCTTTCAGAGTTTCAGGCCCACGCACCTAATGTAAAAAAGAAAAGTTTCCGAAAAGCAACGTAGCGAGTGCACTCACGGGAAATTTTTATGAAAACCTACTTGGTCACCGGCGGCGCGGGATTCATCGGCGGCAACTGCGTGCTGGCGTTGATGCAACAGTCCGGCGCGCGCGTGGTCACCCTCGACGCGTTGACCTACGCCGGCAATCTGGACACGCTGGCGTCCGTCCTGGACGATCCGCGCCATGTGTTCGTGCACGGCGACATCTGCGACCGCGACCTCGTCGGCCAGCTGCTCGCCGAACACCGGCCCGAGGCGGTGCTGAACTTCGCCGCCGAATCGCATGTGGACCGCTCCATCGATGGCCCCGGCGACTTCATCCAGACCAACGTCGTCGGCACCTTCGAACTTTTGGAAGCGGCGCGCACGCACTGGAACGCGCTGAGCGCGGCAGACCAGAAAACCTTTCGTTTCCTGCACGTGTCCACCGACGAGGTGTACGGATCGCTCGGCCCCACGGGAGCCTTCACCGAAAGCACGCCCTACGCGCCGAACTCGCCCTACTCCGCGTCGAAAGCCGGAGCCGATCACCTGGTGCGCGCCTACCATCACACCTACGGGCTGCCGACGCTCACCACCAACTGTTCCAACAATTACGGTCCGTACCAGTTTCCGGAAAAACTGATTCCGCTGACCCTTCAAAAGGCGTTGCGCGGCGAAGCCATCCCCGTCTATGGCGACGGACAACAGGTGCGCGACTGGTTGCACGTGGAAGATCATTGCCGCGCCGTGATGCGCGTGCTGGAAGCAGGCCGCCCCGGCGAGGTGTATAACGTCGGCGGCCACGGCGAGAAAACCAACATTGAGGTGGTGCGGACGCTCTGCCGCCTGCTCGACGAGTGCGTGCCCGGTTCTCCGCACGCGCCGCATGATACACTCATCACCTTCGTCGAGGACCGGCCCGGTCACGACCGGCGCTACGCCATCGACGCCAGCAAACTGGAAACCGAACTCGGCTGGAAGCCGGACGAGACTTTTGAGTCGGGACTGCGTAAAACCGTGCAGTGGTATCTGCAGAACCGGGACTGGGTGGAGCGCGTCACCAGCGGCGCCTACCGGGGCGAACGGCTGGGACTGCACAAACCGTGAGGCGTGACAACGATGATCACTAAAGGCATCATTCTGGCGGGCGGCACCGGATCGCGCCTGTACCCTTTGACGCTCGCCGTCAGCAAACAACTGCTGCCTTTGTATGACAAGCCGATGATCTATTACCCGCTGTCCACATTGATGCAGGCGGGCATCCGCGACATCCTCGTCATCACCACACCGCACGATCAGCCGCAGTTTCAGAATCTGCTCAAAGACGGCAGCCAGTGGGGCCTCCGTATCGAGTACGCGGTGCAGCCGGAACCGAAGGGACTGGCGCAGGCGTTTGTCATCGGCAAGGACTTCATCGGCCAGGACGGATGCAGCCTGATCCTCGGCGACAATTTTTATTACGGGGAAGGCTTGGGCCGCATGGTGCAGACGGCGCGCGGGCAGGCCTCGGGCGGCACGGTGTTCGGTTACTGGGTGCGCAACCCGCAGGATTACGGCGTGGTGGAATTCGACGCCGACGGCCGCGCGGTGAGCCTGGAAGAAAAACCCAAGCAGCCGCGCTCGCATTACGCCGTCACCGGCCTCTACTTTTACGACAACCAGGTGGTGGACATCGCCCAGAGTCTGAAACCCTCGGCGCGCGGCGAGTTGGAGATCACCGACATCAACACGCATTACCTGAAGCAGCAGGCGCTCCAGGTGCAGATCATGGGACGCGGCTTCGCCTGGCTGGATACCGGCTCGCACAAAGCCTTGCTGGAAGCCAACACCTTCGTCGAAACCATCGAGCGGCGGCAGGGGTTGAAGATCGCCTGCCCGGAAGAGATCGCGTTCCACAACGGCTGGATCGATGCGGCGCAACTCGAACGCCTCGCCGCCCGCTACGGCAGCAACGGTTACGGCGACTACCTGCTGAAGCTCGTCGATCTGAAAACGCGGCCCGTCATCCAATCACCGAAATAAAGCGAACCGCATGGCCACACACTCCAACAAACCGGCACGCCGCATTTTACTGACCGGGAAGACCGGGCAGATCGGACACGAACTGTTGCCGTTCCTCGATGCGTTCGGCGACGTCCGTGCCCCCGACTCCACCGAACTCGATCTCGCCCGGCCCGATGCGTTGCGAACGTATGCGATGGACTGGCGGCCGCAGCTCATCGTCAACGCCGCCGCCTACACCGCCGTCGATCGCGCGGAGGAGGAACGCGACCGCGCCATGGCCGTCAACGGCACCGCGCCCAGCGTGCTGGCCGCCTGCGCCGCCGAACTCGGTGCGGCGCTGGTGCACTACTCCACCGATTACGTGTTCGACGGCGCCAAGCATGGATTTTACAAGGAGTCGGACGAACCCAACCCGATGAACGTGTACGGCATCACCAAGGCCACAGGCGACGCCGCCATCCAAAAGGCTGGCATCCCGCATTTGATTTTCCGCACCAGTTGGGTGTACGGCCTGCGCGGCCACAACTTCCTTCTGACTCTGCAACGCCTGGCGCGCGAACAGGACGAAGTGCGCGTGGTCAACGACCAGATCGGTTCGCCCACATGGAGCCGCCTCGTCGCCCAGACCACCGCCAACGTCCTCGACCAGACCTTGAACGAGCGCCAGCCGGAAGACATGAGCGGCATCGAAAAGGCCTCGGGGATTTACAACCTGACCTGCACCGGATCGACCAGCTGGTACGGCTTCGCCCAGGCCATTCTGGAAAGCCTGCCGGAAGACGAACGGCCGCGGCTGAAACCGATCCCCACCTCCGAGTACCCGACGCCCGCACCGCGCCCGGCCAACTCCGTGCTGGCGGTGGAAAAACTGCGCGCGCAGTTCGGCATCCTGCTCCCCGACTGGCAGGGTGCGCTGACCTTCTGCCTGAACAATCAGACCGCGTCCGATCCCATCGCCTGATCCCTCATTGCAACCAGACCCGTTCCACGTGGACGAGGATGCGGTTGACCCCGGCGCGGCCCAGCGCCCAGCCTGCCAGCACGCCCGCCACATTCGCGCCCATGTCCCAGAAATCCAGCATGCGGTAACCGATCAAGCCCTGCACGATCTCCAGCGCCAGCCCCAGCTTGATGAACAGACGCATCCAGAAGCCGTAGCGGTCCGGGGGATTGATCTGCACAAACCACAGCATCAGCCCCAGGTAGGCGGTAAAATGCAACACCTTGTCGAGCCAGTCGATGCCCAGATCCGGCAACTGCGGCGCAGGGATGACCGACACCACCACGATGAAAGCGATCTGCACATAACCCAGCGTCCACCACAGGCGGGACCGTTGAAGCGGCTCCATAGTTGGCTTTCCCCAAAAAAAAGTTGCGACCCATTCAGGCCGCCCGGATCCAGACCCCACCATCTTAATTTATTTTTCAATGAAACATGCTGTTTTCAATCTGTTATGTCCTTTGCTGCAAGGCAAAAATCAACCTCTTTCATATAACACCAATAAGGTGGGTTTCTTTGGAAATCCCTTTAAAACAAAGGATTGCCTGCATTTAGTGCTTGGTCTTATACAAAAGTCTGTTAGACTTTCTATACTCACAACAATTCAAAAGACATGGGGACTTATGGTCGCAAGTGTACCTGCGTTCAGAGCTGCAGAGGAGAAGAAGATTTTCCTGAAGCGCATCGATTTGATGACCTACTTCCCGGAAGAGACGCTGGACCAACTCGCCGACGATTGCAACGAGATCGTGCTGGATGCCAACACCGTCTTGTTCGACAAGGGCGATACCGGCAAATCCATGTACATCCTGCTGGAAGGCGAGGTCCTGATTTTCATAGAAAAGAAAAATCTGGCCACGCTGAAACCCGGTGCCTACTTCGGCGAGATGTCCCTCATCGAGGCTCAACCGCGCACCGCCAGCGCCCGCACGCTGGTGCCTTCGACGCTGATCGAAATTGACGAAGAGTTGTTCACCCGCTATTTCGCCAGCCAGCCCCAGGCTTTGATGGCGATGATGCGCAACCTGTCGGCGCGCTCGCGCAAAATTTCGGCGGACCTGGCGGCGTCGCTGCCGTCGTTGGACGAGGGCTCGGGCGTCGATCCGATCGCCTTCATGAACGACACCTATCTCGACGTGCTCCTGTTCGATCTGGAGACCTTCCAGTTCACCCAGGCCAACGCGCCGGCCTGCCGGGAAATCGGCTACACGCCGGAAGACCTGCTGAAAATGCATTTCATCGACCTCGCCGTCAATCTGGAGCAGGCAGACCTCGACCGCCTGTTCGAACCGCTCGTCCAGAACATCCGGCCGATGACGATTTTCGAAGCCCTGTACCGCCGCAAAAATGGATCGACCTATTCCGTCGAATGCCGCTGCCAGATCATCAAAAACCTCGGCACCCATCCGCAGGTGATGGTGTGGGCGCAGGACATCACCGAACGCAAACAACTGGAAGAACAGATCCGGCAAATGGCCTACTACGATCCGTTGACCGGGCTGCTGAACCGCAACCTGCTGGCAGACCGCCTGGAAGTGGCGTTGACGGCGGCGGCGGTGTCCAGCGAGAAAGTCGGCATCCTGTTTCTCGACCTCGACCATTTCAAAACCATCAACGACACGCTGGGTCACGATGTGGGGGATCTCCTGCTCAAACAGGTGGCGGACCGGCTCAAAAATGTGGTGCGGCAGGAAGACACCGTGGCGCGCATGGGCGGCGATGAGTTCGTCATCATCGTACCCAACCTGACTAAAGAAGATGAAATTGTCGATCGCTCCCAGCAGGTGCTGGAAGTGCTTTCACCCCTTTACCACATCCAGAACCACGAGCTGTACATCACGTGCAGCATCGGCATTTCCATTTACCCGAACGATGGCGAAGAAATCGAGACGCTGCTCAAAAACTCGGACCTCGCCATGTACCGGGCCAAGGAACGGGGCCGCAATACGTTCCAGTTTTTCGCGCCGTCGATGAACACCCTTGCGGTGGAGCGCATGGTCATCGAGAAAAACATGCGCAAGGCGATGGGCGGCACGGAATTTCAACTGTATTACCAGCCGAAAGTCTGTTTGCAGTCCGGAAAAATTGTCGGCATGGAAGCGCTGTTGCGGTGGGAGAATCCGGAGCTGGGGTTCGTCAACCCGCAGAAGAGCATTCCCATCGCCGAAGAGACGCGGCTCATCATCCAGCTCGGGCACTGGATCATCGAAAGCGCCTGCCAGCAGATCAAACGCCTCGAACAGATCAACCCGGACATCAGCATCGCCGTCAACCTTTCAGTGGTTCAGTTCAACTCGCCGGACCTGGTCTCCGAAATCAAAGGCGTGATTGAGGACACCGGCATCGACCCGCAAAAACTCCAGGTCGAGGTGACGGAATCCATCCTGATTCAGGACAGCACCCTCGCCATCAACATCCTGAAGAATCTCAACAATCTCGGCATCAAGGTCTGCATCGACGACTTCGGCACCGGTTATTCCTCGTTGAGCTACCTGAAGAACATGCCGATCGATTACCTGAAGATCGACCAGTCGTTCGTCCGCGACCTGATCGACCCCACCAATGAGACCATCACCTGCGCGGTGGTTGCGCTGGCGCGCAGCCTGGGAATGAAAACCATTGCCGAGGGGGTGGAAACCGCAGAGCAGAAAAAATTCCTGCAAACCATCGATTGCGATGAGGGTCAGGGCTACCTGTTCAGCAAACCGTTGCAGGCCTGCCAGGCGGAGGAGTTGCTGCTTAAAGGCACGCTGTTCAGTTGAGGCGTGATGTCAGCTGCCGGATGACTTTATCCCAATCCGTGCCGGCGGCTTCATGGCCGCTGATCGGTCCCATCTCCTGAAATTTTTCCTTTTCCTTGGCCGTCAATTCCAGGTCTTCCTCAAACAACGCCGCGTCATCGTCCAAAAACGCTTCGTCGCCGTCTTCCATCGCGAGCAGGGACTCGAACTCTTCCGGCGACAACGTCTCCCGTTTCGCCGACTCCAACTCTTCTTTGCGGGTGCGGGCGCCCTCGTGCAGAGTATCCAGGTATTCCCGGCGCACATTGTAATGGGAAAAGCGGTAAGCACTGATCTCGCTGGCCTGCACGAAATCTTCCGAAGCGAGGCGGAACTGTTTTTCGCGCAGGTAAATGCGTCCACGGTACACGCGGGCCAGAAAATGATCGGGCTTCAGGCTCAGCACCATGTTCAGGTTCATCAAGCCCCCGGCGAGGTTGTGCCGTTCCAGGTTTTTGATCGCCTGCTCAAAATGCCGGCGCACCTGCGGACGCAGATTTTCAATCAGGATGCAGGCGGGCTCGATCACCGGAAACACCCACCTTCCCAGGTGGTACCGAATCGCCCTCAGAAATTCCAGGGTCCTGTCCATGCGCAACCTCGGCGAACCCTGCGCGTACCGGGGTCCGGGGGGACATGCGGGCGCAATACGCCCTTCATTTTTCTTAACTACGGATAACTCAATGATAACCAAAAACACCTATACCGTCAAACACAAAGCCACCATCCGGAAACTCCCGCCGAAGGAGCGCAAACCGCTCCCGGGAAAAGGTTTCCGCACGGGAACGGTTCGGCGGAAAAGCCCTTGCTGCAGGCACGCCTTGACGTATTCGGTATATGCCTTTATCGTTTCCTTTTTTGAATACTTGAGCTTCCCCCCGTCCCCTTTTTGAAAACGGCACGGGAAGCCCGCAAACCTCAAGGAGGATCGGCATCCATGGCCCAGTTCATCGATAAACCCACCCTCGTCGAAGCCGCCGGCACCAAGCCGAAAATCATCAAGGAATACATTGGCAACGTGAACTCGAAAACGCCGGGAGTGAGCCTCGCCCACATGACCAGCCCTGAAGGCTGGGAGGAACCGGGACAAACGCCGGAGTTCGACGAATACACCCTCGTCCTGCAAGGCATGCTGAACGTGGAGACGAAAGAGGAAACGTTTGAGGTGAGCGCCGGGCAGGCGGTCATCACTTCGAAAGGCGAGTGGGTGCGTTACAGCACACCCCGCGCTGGCGGGGCGCAATACATCGCCGTCTGCCTGCCCGCTTTCACGCCCGACACCGTGCACCGCGACGCGTGATGGGTCCCCTGCCTGCCTTGCAATCTCGATTGAGAAGGCCGGGCGCGCACAAAATAAAAAAGGGCGGGGCCAAGCGCCCCACCCTTTTTCATCCCTGAGTCCAACTTCCGGCTCAGCGCGCGTTGCCTTTATTCTTGTTTTTCGAAAACGCGTCCGAAGCCTGACCAAACGCCTTGCCCAGACGCGAGGTGGCATCGGAGAAGCCATCGGTGATATCTTCCCACGCGTCTTTGGAATTGTGCTTCATCTCGCCCAGCCACCTCTGCACCTCATCGCGTTCGCGCTTGAGCGTCTTCAGTTTTTCGTTCATTTCCTTTTTCGCCGACTCACTCATGGTTTTCATGTTGCGGTCGGCTTTATGCTGCAACGCGTCGATGCGCTGATCCAGATAATCCAGGTTTTTTTCCACATCGGCGACCGCTTCCTCTTTCTCCTGTGCGGAGTAGTTCTTGATCGACTCGGTCAGCGCGTCGAACTTTTTGCCGATGTCCTCGGTGGTGGTCTTGTCCTGCTCGGTCGCAGCCAACACAGACATCGCCGGCATGGCCAGCAGCGCACACATTGCAGTTATGATGATGGCACGCAAAGCGCGGGGATGAATCCTCATGGTTTGCTCCTTTCTCTTGGCGGGTCCCGAACCGGTTGCATCGGGAACCCCGGGTTGCAAAAGGCCACCCCTCTTTTGACCTTTATATTAGGAGAGAGAAAGCGCGTTCGAGATTCACATTCGGGCGCACTAAAAGGAGGCAATGCTTATAAGTGGAGTGTTGAGAGAGGGTTTGATACAGAGGAAAGGAAAACTTGGCGTCCCCAGGGGGATTCGAACCCCCGTCGCCGGCGTGAAAGGCCGGTGTCCTGGGCCTGGCTAGACGATGGGGACGCCCTGTTTCGGTTGTATTCGGAGAAATTGAGTGAGCCGCGAAGGGCTCGAACCTTCGACCCACGGCTTAAAAGGCCGTTGCTCTACCAACTGAGCTAGCGGCTCCGAATCGCAAAGGTGTAAGGTGTACCAAATGCATTGTACCATGTCAATTGATTTTATTAGGCTTGATTTTAAACCGGCCGCTCCCTACAATTACATCCTTTACTCAACCTCCTGAAAAACAGGCACCACGTGGAAAAATCAGAACAAATCTGGATGGACGGCAAACTGGTTCCGTGGGCGGATGCCAACGTCCATGTCCTGACGCACACGCTGCATTACGGCTATGGCGTTTTCGAGGGCATCCGTTGTTACCATTCCGGCAAGAAAAAATCTTTCGTCTTCCGGCTGGCGGAACACGTCAAGCGGCTGTTCGAGTCGGCAAAAATCCTCGGCATCGAAATCCCGTACAGCCAAAAAGAAATCACGCAGGCCATCGTCAAGACCGTGCAGGTCAACAAACTGGACGAGTGCTACATCCGTCCCATTGTGTTTCTGGGCGACAACAAGATGGGCCTGAACCCGGCAGGCGTGCACGTGCGCGTCGCCATCGCCGCCTGGCCGTGGGGCACGTACCTGGGCGACGACGGGCTGGAAAAGGGCATCCGCGTCCGCGTCTCGTCCTTCAACCGCCACCACATCAACGTCACCATGACCAAGGCCAAGGCCTGCGGCTACTACATCAACTCCATCTTCGCCAAGGCGGAAGCGGTGCGCGACGGCTACGACGAGGCCATCATGCTGGACACCCACGGCTGCGTCACCGAAGGTTCGGGCGAAAATATATTCATCTATCATAAAGGCATGCTGATGACGCCGCCGCTCTCCACCGGCATCCTCGACGGCATCACCCGCAACGCCGTGGTGCAGATCGCCAAACACCTCAAGATTCCCATCGAGGACGCCATCCTCACCCGCGATGAGTTGTACGTCGCCGACGAGATTTTCCTCACCGGCACCGCCGCGGAAGTCACCCCGGTGCGCGAAGTGGACAACCGCATCATCGGCAACGGCAAACGCGGCAAGATCACCAAACAGATCCAGGACCTGTTCTTCCAGATCGTCGCCGGCAAACAAGCAAAATTCAAGCACTGGCTCACCGAAGTCTAGCGCCCGCCTCGCGGGCAGGAAACTGGGTAATGCCCGGCCCCGCCTCGCGGGCAGAAAACTGGCTACTGCCCAGTAAACGAACGATGGTCTATGGGCGCGGACTGCGTCCGAGGCAGATGGCTACTGCCCAGTAAACGAACGATGGTCTATGGGCGCGGACTGCGTCCGAGGCAGATGGCTACTGCCCAGTGAGCGAACGATGGTCTATGGGCGCGGACTGCGTCCGAGGCAGATGGCTACTGCCCAGTGAGCGAACGATGATCAATGGGCGCGTTCCAAATCCACTGCGTTGCCTCCCGGCTCAGCCCGGCCCAGTCCATCACGTTGTACGAGTTCCCGCAAAAGAGACAAGGTGCTGAAGGTTCCTTCTCCCCTGGCGGGAGAAGGCCAGGATGAGGGGGGATTTATGATCCTTTCCGTATCCTCCCCTCCTTGGCAAGGAAGAGACCGAGGGGGAGGTTCGGACACGGTTGCCTTTCCCACCCTCAGTCCGGTTTTAATAAAAATTCCCCGGCACAAAAACCATTAAACTAGTTGGATTTACCGGTGGGAATGCATTAAAATGTGGCAAACAGCTTGCCATGTTGGCATGGGCATCTTATTCCTGAACAGGTTTGTTCACACCGGAACCGGGGAGTGGACCCCCTCCGGCCAGGCTCAAGATACCCTATATATATCAAGGAGTTCCAATAAATGCCCATTTACGAATACGAATGTGAAACCTGCGGCACCATGTTTGAGTTGATGCAGTCCATCAGCGCCAAGCCGCCGAAGCAGTGCGAGACCGCGCGTTGCAAGGGCAAACCCCGGCGCAAGATTTCCGCGTCCGGCTTCATTTTAAAAGGCAGCGGCTGGTACGCCACCGATTACCCGTCGGAAGCGCGTAAAAAGGGCTGGGAACAGGAGAGCAGTCAAGGCGCCAGCACCACCGAGGCTCCGGCAACCGCCCCGGCGGCAGGCGGCGACAGTTGTTCCAGCCCCGGTTGCGCCAACCCCGCCACCACCCCGGCGGCTCCCAAACTGAAATCGAACCCAATCGCCGAAGCCAGCAAGAACCCGTACTCCGGGAGCAAGAAAAAGGCCAAAAAGACCGGTGCCAAAAATTCCAAGTGAGGCCCCGCCCATGGGGGACTCGAACCCTGTTTTTAAAAATATCATTGCGTCCATCGTCGATGGAATCATCCTGATATCCCGGGAAGGGACGATCCTTCAGGTCAACCTGGCCACCGAGGAAATGTTCCAGCAATCCCGGGATCATTTTTTGGACAAACCGGCGGTCGATCTGTTTCCGCACCAGCCGCAGTTGCAACAGAAAATCGACGACACCCTGGAAAACGGGGTGGCGTATCATCAGATCGAGGGGCAGGGCCACCGCCGCGCCCATCAGGTAACGTTTCCCGTGAGCATCACCATCTCGCCATACCTCAATGACCACAATCAGCCGGAAGGCGCTGTGCTCTACGTGCGCGACTGCACCCTGTCGCAGGAGCTGGAAGAAATCAGCCGCCCCTTCGACGCCATTTCGCACCTGGGTACCCTGTCACTCGGCATGGCGCACGAGATCAAGAATCCGCTCGTCTCCATTTCCGGCTCGGCGCAACTGCTCCGGCGCAAGTTGCCGGAGGAGCATCACAAGTTTTTGGACGTGGTCATCAAGGAATCCGAACGCATCAACCGCATGGTCGATCGCATGCTGCATTTCGCGCGGCCGCTGGAACTGGATATCGACACCATCAACATCCATCAGACGCTGGAAGAAATCCTGATCCTGGAAAAGCAATCGCACGAGGCGTCGATTCATTTCGAAACCATTTACGATCCCAGTCTGCCTTCCATACAAGGCGACGGCGACCGCCTGAAGCAGGTATTCCTCAACCTCATCCAGAACGCCCTCGAAGCCATGCCCGAAGGCGGCACGCTGAAACTGCTCACGCGTTACCACAGCGATTACATGGTGCGGTCGCAGGGCCGCCCGCACCGGCGTCAGGCCATCCTTGTGGAGATCGTGGACACGGGGCTCGGCATCACCCAGGAAAACATGAAACACCTGTTCACGCCCTTTCACACCACCAAAAGCCAGGGCAACGGACTGGGCCTGCCGCTTTCGCTCAAAATCGTTGAGAACCACAACGGCAAGATCAAAGTCAGTTCCGAAGCCGGTGCCGGCACCACGGTGCAGGTGTACCTGCCGGTCAAACAGGAGAACCCATGAGCGGGTCGAAAGACATCCTCATCGTCGATGACGAAGAAAACATACGCTGGCTGTTCACGCAGGCGCTCGAAGATTCGCCGTACCGGGTGGATACGGCGTGCAGCGGAGAGGAAGCGTTGCAGAAAATACGCGGCCAGTCCTACTTCATGGTGTTCACCGACATCTTCATGGAAGGCATCAGCGGTCTCGAACTCTTGCAGAAGGTGCGCGACACCGACCACCGTCCGCATATCGTCGTCATGACCGCGCAGGACACGATGAACAACACCATCGAAGCCATGCGCCACGGCGCGTACGATTACATCAGCAAGCCGTTCGACTTCGACGAAATTTTCAAACTCATCGACAAGGTGGAGAAAAGCCGCGATGTGCGCCCGCCGGAACAACCGGCGGCCACGGCGCAGGAAGATTTTTCTCTGGAAGCCATCATCGGCAAAAACCGGAGGATGCAGGACATCTTCAAAGTCATCGGCAAGGCCGCGTCCACTTTATTTCCGGTGCTCATCACCGGCGAAAGCGGCACCGGCAAGGAGCTGGTGGCGCGGGCGCTGCACCATTACTCGAACCGTTCGCAGAAACCGTTCATCTTCATCAACTGCGCCGCCATCTCGCGCGAGTTGCTGGAATCGGAATTGTTCGGCCACGAGAAAGGTTCCTTCACCGGCGCGGTCGAGGCCAAAAAAGGCAAGTTCGAACTCGCTGACGGCGGCACCCTGATGCTCGACGAAATCGGCGACATGGAGCTGCCGTTGCAGGCCAAGATCCTGCGCGTGCTGCAGAACAGCGAGTTCTACCGCGTCGGCGGCAAGGATTCGCTGCGCGTGGACGTGCGCATCATTGCCGCCACCAATCAGCGCCTGCCCGATCTCATGAAAGCCGACCGCTTCCGCGAAGACCTGTATCACCGCCTCAACGTCATCAACATCCACATGCCCCCTTTGCGTGAGCGCGTGGAGGACATTCCGCTGCTCGCCGAGTTTTTCCTGAAAAAATACGGCGACGCATCGGTGCTGGACCAGGTGTACCTGTCACCGGAAACGGCGGCGCTGCTGAAGCAGTACCCGTGGCCGGGCAACATCCGCGAACTCGAGAACGTCATCAAGCGTTGCCTCGTGCTGGTGACACGCGGCCCGGTGTTGCCCGAGCACCTGCCCGAACCCCTGCTCGAAGCCGCCCGCAAAACCCCGGCCGCCGTGGACGCCTGGCAGACGAACCTCGATGCCGTGGTGCACGACTTCCTCGCCAAAAACCGGGACTCCGGCGACGGCAACCTGTACGACCTGCTCATCCAGGAGGTGGAAAAACATTTGTTCGAACAAATGCTCGACCACAAACGCGGCAACCAGGTCGCCACGTCCAAATCACTCGGCATCAACCGCAACACCCTCAAGCGCAAGATCGACGCCATGGGCATCGATCCCAAAAAGAAGCATTCCGACTCCAACCTTCCGCCGCTTTAGAAAGTCCGTACCGTGAAAACGGAAACCATCGTATCCATCAAAAACGCACTGGGAGGGCGGCTGGAGATTGTCCGGCAAACCTTCCCCGCGCACAACGGCAAACCGACGAAGCGCATTTCGTTCGTCGCCGGGTTGCATGGGGACGAACTGGCGGGCCTCTATCTGTGTCACCTGATCACCCGCGCCCTGCGCGAATTGCAGGACACACAGCCGGAAGTGTTTCTGGGCGAGGTCAACATTTACCCCGCCGCCAACCCGGCGGGCATCCACAGCGCCAACCGCCTGTGGCCGTTTTACGGACTCGACATGAACCGCGTCATCGGCCAGGAAAGCGGGCACAGCGTCGGCAGCCGTGCCGCCTCCCAGTTGTACCGCGACATCATCAAACGCTCCGAATACGCCGTGGACATCCACGCCAGCAACCTGCATTTTCTGGAGTTGCCGCAGATCCGCGTCATCGAGGAGTTCGCCATCGACCTCTTGCCGCTGGCCAGCGAAACCAACGCCGACCTCATCTGGGTGCACCCCATGGCGGGGCTGTTTGAATCGACGCTCGGCTACAACCTCAATCAGGAAAAGATCCCGACGCTGGTTGTCGAAACCGGCATCTGCCATCGCATCCATCCGCCGTTGATCGAGCCCTTGTACCGGGGCATGATGCATTACCTGCGTCATCTGGGCATTCTCGACGCCAATTACCTGTCGCCGGAAACCGTGCGCCCGCCGCGCGTGCTGTACCCCAAGCAAGTGGTGCAGGCCACGGCGAACCATTCGGGGCTGTTCATCAGCCGGGTGCAGGCGGGAGAGACGGTGCATGCAGGCCAGGTGCTGGGGCAGATCGTCGATGCCGTGGAGGGGGAAGTGCTGGAAGACGTCGCCGCGCCCGCTGCGGGCCTGTTGTTCACCCTGCGCGAGCACCCGCTGACGCACGCCGGCGCGCTGCTCGCGCGCATCGCTTGGGACTCTGAATCGTGAAACAGGAGATTTTTACCACCACGACGCCGCTTGGCGACACCCTCTCCCTGTTCAAGAACGTATGGAAAGGCCCCGAGGGTTCGCAGTCGCTGTCCATCGTCACCGGCATTCAAGGCGACCGGCTGAACGGTCTGCTTGCCGCCGGGCGGCTGGCGCATTTTCTGCAAAACGTGGAAGACGGCAACAAACCCGGTTATGCGCTGACCGGCACCGTGCAGGTGTTTCCGGTGGTCAACTACCGGGCGCTGGAATCCGGCACCGCCACCTGGTCGTACGACAACCTCGACGCCGACTTCGCTTTTCCCGGCAGTGAAGAGGGCGACCTGACGGAAACCCTGTGCAACCGCCTGCTCCACGAAACCGCCGGTTCCGATTTCGGCATCATCCTGCAAACCGGCGCGCTGCATTTCGAAGACACGCCGCACGTCCGCGCCTACCGCCCCAGCCTGAGTCTGCGCAAGGCCTGCCGCCGTTTCAATATGAACGTGGTGCGCGAAGTGCAGGATGCGCCCGCACTCACTCTTCAGTTGAGCCGCCAGTGGCACAACATGGACATCCAGACGTTCACTCTGTCCGCCGGCCGGCCGCAGGTGTGCGATCCGGCAGCCGTCGACGCCTTGGTGAATGCCGTGATCAGTTTCCTGCGGGAGACGGAGTTCTTATCGCATCCGGAAACAAACGGTTCCCTCACCGAAGCGATGTTCTATAAAGCCAAACAGGAAGTGTGGGTGAATACAGGGCAGGCGGGACTGTATCTGCCTTCAGGCAAGGTGGGGTGCCGGGTCGAGGCGGGGCAGGTATTGGGAGAGGTGCGCGATCTGTACAGCGGCCAACCGCTGGAGACCGTCCTCGCGCCCGAAAGCGGTCACCTGGTCAGTCAGCGCGTGCATCCGCTGGTGCATGAACAGGAGCCGGTGGCCATCCTGCTGACCGGAGGGCATTCCAAATGGTTCTGGCCATTTTGAAGCGACCGGGATTCAATTCATCTGCGAAAAATGGATCACCAGGATGATGAATCCCCAAAGTGAGCAGCCCGCTCCGATCAGGGCCATCACCGTTCCACGCAGTGACCGTTTTTTCACTTCGTCCTTTTTAGTGCCGTCCAGATAGCCCCACTTTTCCCGTGGATTGGTACGCACCATGTATTCCTTGTACTCAAGACGGCTGCACCAGTTCAATAAACCGATTCCCACCAGCAAAATGACTGCACCCATGATCGACTGTTCCGTGATGAGGCCTTCCAAGGGCTTCCTCCTTTGGGCATGAGAATACCGCTTCTTTGGTTTACATCGAGTGTATAGAAAATTATAACAGAAGGTCCATTTAAAAACAATAAGATCGATCACAATCAGGCATTCGGAACCTTGCTCCCGAACAGGGATTGGGCTAGACTGAAAGTCATTAAAAAGTCGTCCCAGGGTGACCCATGCCGGTGTCCCATCCCATCCCAATCGAGCAAAATCCAACGGGTTACCGCTACTCGGTCGAGCCCTTCCTGCTGGCGCACTTTTCCCGGCCAGGTACCGGCGAGCGGGTGTTGGAAGTCGGCACCGGCTGCGGCATTTTGTCCTTGCTGCTCACAAGCCGGGAACCGGACCTCGATGTGACCGCAGTGGAAATTCAGGAATCGCTGTTTCAGCACGCCGTCCGCAACGTGGCGCACCGGGAACGCGAGGGCATCCGCGTCGAACACGCTGATTTTCTTGAGTGGGCGCGCTCCGTGCCGTCCGCCTCATTCGACTGGATTCTCAGCAACCCGCCGTACCGGAAACAGAACAGCAGCCGCATCAATCCCAATCCGGAAAAGGCCATCGCCCGGCACGAGATCAAACTGTCCTTGCCCGAACTGGTCGCCGCCGCCGCCCCGCTACTCAAACCGGAAGGACGGCTGACACTGGCCTACCCTCCCGAACGCCGCGAGGAATGGACTGCGGCATTGCACAAGAACGGCCTCGCACCGGCGCGGAGCCTGACGGTGTACGGCCACCGCCATGCCGCACCGCGCATTCTGTTGATCGAAGCCGCGCGCCATCATACGGTCCAAAAACCGGAAGACCGGGAATTGATCATGTACAACCCTAACGGCTCGTACACGGAAGCCATGCAAACCATTTATGAATGCTTTAATCATTCTGGCCGGTCCCACCGCGTCCGGTAAAAGCGAGACGGCGCTCTGTCTGGCCGAGCACCTGCGATCGGAGATCATCAGCGCCGATTCGATGCAGGTGTACCGCCATTTCGACATCGGCACCGCCAAACCGCCGGTGGCCCTGCGCCAACGCGTGCCGCATCACCTGATCGACATCCTCGAACCCGACGAGCCTTTCACCGCTTTTGATTTCAAACAGCGCGCGCAGTCGGTGGTGCGCGACCTGCTGGCCCGCGGCCAAACGCCCGTCATGGTGGGCGGCACCGGGCTGTATCTCAAAACTTTCATCGAAAATTACGACTGCGCCGTCGAGCCGGACCCCGCCATCCGTCAGCAGGTGCGGCAGGAACTGGCAATGCGCGGCGCCGCCGCCCTGCACGAGGAACTCAAACAGGTCGATCCCGGTTACGCGGCGCAGATTCAACCGAACGATCCCATCCGCATCGAACGCGCGCTCACCGTATTCCGCCAGAGCGGGCAGCCGTTGTCCACCTTCCACCACACGGACACGGCCGGAGCCGAACCCTACGGCTTCGACATCCACCTGTTTCTGCTGGAACGCGAACGCCAGGATTTGTACCGGCACATCAACCGCCGCGTCGAACAGATGCTCGATGACGGCCTCAAGCAGGAAGTCGAAAGCCTGCTCGCACGCGGCTATCATAAAGAATGCAAACCGTTACAATCCATCGGTTACGCGCAGATGGTGCGCCATCTGGAAGGCGGCATCCCGCTCGACCGCGCCTGCTACGAAATCCAGCGCGAGACGCGGCACTTCGCCAAACGCCAGATCACCTGGTTCAAAAAAATGAAGGAAACCCGCTCTGTGAATGTGGACACAGACGACACCGCCAGCGGCATCATGGAAAAAATCCTGCGCCTCCTGCCGAAGACAGCAGCGATGCTGTTCGGCTTGTGGATCGCGTGCGCGCCGCTGAACGTTGCGGCAAACCCGGACGAGACGTATCTCACGGCGGTGGAGTCGGTGCAGACCGGCCAGTGGGACGCGGCGCTCGGCGCTCTCGAACGGCTGGAACGGGAACAGTTGGAAATGGACCTCCGCCGGCGCGTCACGTATCTGCTGGCGCGGGTGCTGGTCCACAGGCAGGAGCATGAACGGGCGCTGGTGTTTTACGAAAAAAGCCGGACGCTGTACCCCGAGCTCGAAGACTACATCATCCTGCATCAGGCCCGCTCGCAAACCGCCCTCGGCCGCTACGCGCAAGCGCTGGCGGAGCTGGACCAACTGGCCACACAGTTTCCGCAGTCGTTGCTCATCGCCCGCGCGCATTGGCTGAAAGCCGACATCCATCGCCTGCAAAACCAGCCTGAATCCGCCCTGCACCAATTGCAGGCAGCCTATCGCCTGATCGGCAAACAGGATTACCTGGAAGATTCCCAGGAAACCCTGCCGGATATGCTGGGACAACAGGCCGCCCTGTATGAACAGCTTGAGGACGCGCAAGGGCTGTACGACACCTACCGCACGTTCTACGTGACGTATCCGGATCATCCCAAGGCGGCGAACGCCGCAGACCGGATGGAACAACTGGCTCAGCAACCCGGCGTCACGGTCCGATCTCTTTCCCTCAGGGAACGGGCGCGCCGCCTGCGCACGCTGCTGAGACAGGCTCATTTTGAGACGGTGATCGAGGAAACGCGGTCGCTGATGAAAACCTCCGACCGCATTCTGCCCGGCCGTTTTTATTTCATTCTGGCCGACGCCTACCAGGGTCTGCGCGACCGGGCTGCTGCCAACGACGTGTTGCAGGAATTCATGCGGCGCTACCCCCAACACCGGCGTGTGCCGAAGGCGGCGTTCACTGTCGCCCGCAACCTGTGGAACCTGGGCAACCGGGACGGCGCGCGCGAAGGCTTTGAACAGGTGGCGAAATCCGCCCGCAGACGGGATTTGAAAACGGAAGCGTTGTTCATCGTCGGCAAGATTTATGAGGAAGCGAAGGATGAGGCGGCGGCGCTCCGCACTTACCGGGCTCTGGCGAAGGACCATGCCCAAACCGAGTTCGGCCAGCAGGCCGCCTGGCAGATCGGCTGGGTGCATTACCGCGCCGGGCGCTGGCAGGAAGCGGCAAGCCAGTTTCGCGCCAATCGAAAACGGTCGCCGCAGGGCGATCTCGTGGACAAAAATGCGTTCTGGCTGGCAAAGTCTCTCGAACAACTGAACCGGCACGAGGACGCCCATGAAGTGTATGCAGACCTGATCGCCCAATACCCCTATACCTATTACGGCCTGCAGGCCCAGAACAAACTCGATGCCAGCACCACCCCGCACATTCTGGAGCAGGCGGAGGCCACGCCGATCCTGAAAACCAGCGTGTCCACCCCCGGCGGCCTGCCGGAAAGCCCGGGCCGCGCCCTGAACGACGACGAACGGTTTCACTTTTCACGGGCAGAGGAATTGATCCGGTTGGGATTCCACCGCATGGCCCGCGAGGAAATGCGTTGGGTCGCCCGCTCGGTGCGCAAGAATTACTCCGGCGTGTTGTGGTTGTCGCACTGGTTCAATCGCGCCCACGCCTTTGCCGACTCCCAACGGCTGCTGGCGCTGTACCGGGGATTCAAAACACGTCATGGCGAAAAAGAATTGCCGGAAGCGTTCTGGAAAAATTATTACCCGCCCGCTTACCTGCACAAGATTCATCACTCGGCGGGGAAATTCCAGGTGGACCCGCTGCTGGTGATCAGCCTCATGCGGCAGGAGAGTTTGTACGACACCTGGTCGGTGTCGCCGGCGGGCGCGCGTGGATTGATGCAACTGATGCCGAAGACGGCCTCACGCATGCACCGGCAGTCGGGACTGGATGAAGACTTCGATACCGAACGGCTGTTCGATCCCAACTTCAACATTCATCTCGGCGTGCGTTATCTGAGCCGCCTGGTGCGGGAACACCACGGCAACCGCATCCACATCCTGATCGCCTACAACGCCGGCCCCACAGTCCTCGCTGCCTGGCAGTGGCGCTTCGGCGACATCGACGACCCCGACGTGTTCATCGAGTCCATCCCCTACCCGGAAACGCGCAAGTACGTCAAGCTGGTGTCGCGCAATCACGATCTGTATAAACGGCTGTACGGGCAAAAAACGGAACCGGACGCGGACAGCAAGACCTTTTAGGTTTGTTTGAAAACGGAACGGGCGGGTATAATGCAAACTCCGTCTTGCAAAGACGGGAGGCGGGGCTCTATTCGAAGGTGATCGAACAGCATCCCAGATCGAGGCCCAGATCCTTTTTATTCAGCATGGACCGGATTTCGGGATCGATGAAATTGATGACCCGGTTGCCTTCGCGGCGCGTGTTCACTAGCCCGCTGCCGCGCAGGATGGCGAGATGGTGCGATGCCTGCGGCTGAGGCAGGTTCAGCGACTGCACCACCTGCGAAACGCTGCACTCTCCCTGCAATAAAAGCTGGACGATTTTGAGGCGGGATTCGTCGCCCAGCGATTTCAGGATGCGTGCGCATTCGGCTGTGTCCAGGGTCTTGTCCATACCCGGCAGTATAGGGAATCGGGTTGATTGAAGTCAACATTCACCCTTTGCAACCGAGGTGGAGTGGATACCAAACCAAACATCGACAGCGAACAGTGGGTGGACCGCTACGGCGACACCATGTACCGGTTCACCCTCGTCCGCGTGAAAGATGCCATGGTGGCGCACGACATCGTGCAAACCACCCTGCTCGCCGCCCTGCAGGCGCAGCACACCTTCGCCGGAAAGTCCTCGGAAAAGAGCTGGCTGTTCGGCATTCTGAAACACAAGATCATGGACCATTTCCGCAGTCAGAAAAACCAGCGGACCTATGAACTGATGCCGGATGACGATGCCGATCCCTACGAAAACGCTTATAATGAAAATGGGCACTGGGTCTCGCCGCCACGCCGCTGGGAGATCGATCCGGAAAAAGCGGTGGAAAACACCCAACTTGCGGAGGCGCTCAACCAGTGCATGGACGGGCTGTCCGACAAGTTCCGCGATATCTTTGTCATGAAAGAAGTAGAGGGGATGTCCTCCGAGGATATCTGCAAGGAAATGGGTATAAAACCGACCAATCTGTGGGTCATTCTGCACCGGGCCCGCAATCAGTTGAAAAAATGCCTGGAAATCCAGCATGGGCGCCGCGGCGCCTGAATTCGCTATTTGTGAAATGGTACACTGAATGAACACCCTGACGCGTTGGTTGAAAATCCGCTGCCAAGACACCTCTTCCTTGATTTCGGAGAGGATGGACCACTCCCTGCCGCTGTCCAAACGGCTGCGCGTGGGCATGCACCTGGCAATGTGCAAGGCGTGCCGCATCTACGAGCAGCAGTTGCAGACGGTGCGGTCGCTGGCGCGCAAACTGGGACGGGAAGAAGATCCACTCGGTCCGAACGTCACCATGACGGAAGACTGCAAGGAGAGCATCAAGGCGGTTTTGAAAAAACATCAGGGTTCCTGATCACTCAATTGGGGACGGACCCAAAACGGTCGGTCCCGGCAACCACTTGGAAAGGATGAGGGCATGAACGAAAGGCGATCGGAAATGGAAACGGAGACGACGATTTCCCGCGGCGACGTGCAGGAGTTTTACTCCAAGGCGGCAGCGGCCACGCAGGAAAACCTGTGCTGCCCGGTCAAGTATGAACCCGGCGACCTGTCCCACATTCCTGAGGAAGTGCTGGAAATTTCCTACGGCTGCGGCAGCCCTGTCAGCCGCGCCAACATTGAACCCGGCGAAACCATGGTGGACCTCGGTTGTGGCGGCGGCATCGACTGCTTCATCGCCGCCCGCGCGGTCGGCGCCCAAGGCCGCGTCATCGGCGTGGACATGACGGAAGCCATGCTGAACGTCGCCCGCACCCACGCCGACCGCGTCAGCGACAACCTCGGTTACCGCAACCTCGAATTCCACCACGGCTTTCTGGAATCCACGCCGGTGGAAGACGCCTCCGCCGATGTGGTCACCTCCAACTGCGTGGTCAACCTGTCGCCCAAAAAGCAGGACGTGTTCAAGGAAATCAGCCGCATCCTGAAACCCGGCGGACGCTTCGTCATCGCCGACATCATTTCCGACCAGCCGGTGCCCGCCGCCATGCGCGACAACCGCGAGCTGTGGGGCGAGTGCGTCTCCGGCGCCTTGACCCTTGACGAGTTCCTCGACTATTCACGCCAGGCCGGGTTCTACGGATTCAACGTGACCAAGGATTATTTGTGGAAGGAAGTCGAGGGCATCCGGTTTTATTCGTACCTGCTCACCGCCTACAAACCGGCGGCCATCGAGGAGTCGTGCTGCAGCGGCAGCGTGCTCGCCATCTATGCCGGACCGTTCAACGAAGTCACCTGCGAGGGCGTCACCTTCCCGGTGGGGCGTGCGGTGGAGGTCAAGGAAGAGTTGGGTGAAGTGCTGGCGCAGGGTCCCTACCGCGGCCTGTTCAATATCATCGACCCGGAAACCGAACAGGTGGAAGACAACAGCGACGATTCCTGCTGCGGCTGATTGAATTTGGATGGACTGCCAAGCCACAAGGGCGAACGATGGTTCTCAAGCGCATTTCAAATACATCCTGTTGTTTCCGGGCTCAGCCCGGTTCCTTCTCCCCGGGTGGGAGAAGGTTAGGATGAGGGGGATTCATGCCCTTCCCTCCTTCTATTCATGCAAAGCCCGCATGCGCAAGGAACTGCGGGGCCTTTCTCTCTGGAGTGTTTATGTCGAACGTCTTTCGGCTCTTCGCGTTTGCAGGTCTCGCCCTGCTGGTTGGGGTGAGTTTCAACGCACCCGCTCATGCCGGAACCGCCGACTGGAAAACCTTCAAGCATCCCGGCGGAATTCAATTCAACTATCCCGGCGACTGGGTGTTGAAGGAAGACGAGGCCGGCATTTACGTGGTGCCGCAACCGATCACCCTAACGCCGCAGGGCATCCCGGAAGAGTTTCTGCTGTTCCAGAGCGTCGCCGCCGAGGGCATCACCAACCCGGCGGACCCGCGTGTGGCGCAGTTCTTCGAGCAGATCTGGTCCGCCAACTTTCCGGGCATGAAACGCACCGGCACTCCGCAGTCGTTCCAAACCAAACTCGGCGCGGCCACGGTGCTGGCCTTCGACGGCAAACCGGGCGCAGGCCCGGCGCAGCGCCACGTGGTGTTCCTCACCATCCACAAGGACCAGGGCATTTACATGATCCACCTCGCGCCGCAGAACAGCAACCGCAACCTCATTGGCACGGCGCGCCAGGTGTTCGCCAGCCTTGCCGCCACGCCACCGTCCATCGACTCCGATCTGCTGCGCAGTTGGTCGCGCAGTTCGACCGAGGGCAGCGTCGGCCTGGGTGCTTCGGTGTTTTCCAACTCCACCGTCACCTGGACGTTTCAGCCGGACGGCACCGTGCTGTATTCCTCGCAGACGCGCATCGACGGCAACACCACGGGACTCGGCGTGAACGCGCATTCGGAGGGCGGCCCCAATGTTTCGACCGGACGCTACTCCGCCGCCAAGGGTGAGTTGTTCATCACCTGGAACGGCGGCAACACGGAACGCTACCAGTACAAAGTCTTCCTCGACCACGAAGGCACGCCGTCGTTGAAGCTGGTGCCCTTCGGTGAAAAGAAGGCACAGTACTACCAATAACGCTCCCCAACCCCCGCCTGCCGTATGACACGCAACGCGTTTTTAAAATTCCTCATCGCGGCGGCCGGCCTGTGCCTGCTGGCTCCCGTGCGTGCGCTGGCCCGGCCGTGGCGGAGCGCTCATTCCTCAACGCGACGGGGTTCGGTTCTGCACGTGTCCGGCATGACGCCCGATATCGCCCGGCCCGACGGCGCCCTGTCCCCCATCACGCCCACAAAACAGTTTTATGTCGAAGACATCTCCGGCCCGCCGGACACGTTGCCGCGCGACGCCTCCGCCTGGACGCTGAACCTGACGGGTGACATCGCCCATCCTGAAACCCTGCGTTACGATGACATCCTGAAACACCCGGCGGTGACCCGCACCATCACCCTCAACTGTATCGGCAACCCCATCGGCGGCTACGCCATCGGCAATGCCGAATGGAGCGGCCTGCCTTTGAAGGAGTTGATAGACGCCGCCGATCCGGATTTTTTTGCGGACACGCTGGTGTTGAAAGGCGCCGACGGCTATCACGACAGCCTGCCTTTGAGCGCGGCCCGGCATCCCGGAGCGCTGCTGGTGCACAGCATGAACGGCGAGCCGTTGACGCGCGATCACGGGTTCCCCCTGCGCGTGCTGGTGCCCGGCTATTACGGCATCAAGCAGGTGAAGTGGTTGCAGGAAATCCAAATTCAAAACGGTCCGCATACCGGGTACTGGCAGGAACGCAACTGGACACAGAGCGGGCGCGTGAAAATCTTTTCGCGCATCGACCACCCTGAGCACGGCGAGTGGCTGGAGACGCGGCGCACCACGCTGCGCGGCATCGCCTTCGCCGGCGACCGTGGCATCCAGTACGTGCAGGTGTCGCTCGATGGCGAGAAAAGCTGGTCCCTGGCACAACTCGAAAAACCCCTGTCGCCGTACGCGTGGGTGTTCTGGTCGTTCCCCGTCACCTTCCCCCGCTCCGGACGGTACCGCCTCGCCGTGCGCGCGGCGGACCGGTTCAGCGGCGTGCAACGGGACGGCGCCCGCGACCCCTTTCCGTCCGGGACCTCCGGCATCCACCGCATCGACGTGAAAGTGCTATGAAATTTCTCAGATGAGGGACTGTATGCGTTCGCATTTCACAGGCGGGACGCGGCGGCTTCATCCACCCACCACTCCACCTGTTCGGCTTCCACGCACGCGGCGGGAAAACGTTGACGCCGTTCCGGATCGTTCTTCACCGCAGCCAGCGCATCGGCTTTGTCCAATCCCGTCACCAGAAACGACACGCACGCCGCATGGTTCAGCACCGGCAGGGTGAGCGTGATGCGCGGTTGCCCGCTGTCCGGATGATGCGCCACCGTGCACCAATCCCGGCATGCCAGCGTTTCGTTTTGCCCGGGAAACAGCGACGCGGTGTGTCCGTCCGTGCCCACCCCCAACAGAATCCAGTCGAAGCGTGGAACCTGCGACGCCGCAATGCCGAACGTCCGTCGCAGTTCTTCGGTGTAGCGGGCCGCCTCGCCGTACGGATCGTCTTCGCCACGCATGCAGTGCACGTTGCCGGTGGGAATGGGAACATGACGCAGCAACGCTTCGTGCACCATGTGGTAATTGCTGTCGGCGTGGCCGGGCGGAACGCAGCGTTCATCACCAAAGAAAACGTGCACGCCGGACCAATCGATTTCCTTTGCGTATTGCGGCAGCGCCAACCGTTCCAGCAGGCGGCGCGGTGTGGAACCACCCGGCAGGGCCACGCGAAACGGCGCGTTCAGGGAAGCTGCGGCCTGCACGCGGCGCACCCATTCCAGCGTCAACGCATCGGCGAGCTGCTCTGCGTCGGCGTGCACAAACAGTCTGGCTTCCGGTGATCGCATCGGCCCGGTCACAGTTCGCAGAACAGGCCGTCTTCGACCAGATTGCGGCAGGGATAATGCCAGTCCAAGCCCGGCTGGGTGAGTAAATGAGTGGCCTGGCGCGGTCCCCAGGTGCCTGCCGGATACCCGTAGATGGTTTCATCGGGGTTGTTCTGCCAGCGGTTGAGGATGGGATCGACAAAGCGCCAGCAGGACTCCACCGCATCGCCGCGCGCAAACAGAGTGGGATCGCCCTGAATGCAATCGAGCAGCAACCGCTCGTAGGCATCGGCCAGGCTGGTGTCGCCCAGGTCCGAATAATGAAAGTCCATGCTCACCTTTTCAACATGGAATCCCGTACCGGGACGCTTCATGCCGAAGTTGAGCAGGATGCCTTCGTCCGGCTGGATGCGGATGATCAATTGGTTGGGCACGGCCTGTTCGTCTTTCTTATGCTGGAACAGGATGTGCGGCGTGCGTTTGAAATGGATCACCACCTCGGTCACCCGCGTCGGCAGGCGCTTGCCGGTGCGGATGTAAAACGGCACGCCCCCCCAGCGCCAGTTTTCGATGAACACCTTCATGGCCGCAAACGTTTCGGTGCGCGAGAACGGATCGACGTGTTCCTCCTCGCGATAACCGGGGATGATCTGTCCGTTGATCTGCGATTTCGTGTACTGGCCACGCACGACATACTGATCCACCTCATCTTCGGCAATGGGCTTGAGCGACTGAAACACCTTCACCGTTTCGTTGCGCACGGAGAACGAATCGAACGACGGCGGCGGTTCCATGGCGATGATGCCCAGAATCTGCAACAGGTGGTTCTGCACCATGTCGCGCAGCGCACCGGAAGAATCGTAATAACGGCCGCGCGTGCCCACTCCCACCGTTTCCGACGCGGTGATCTCGACGTGATCGACGAAGTTGCGGTTCCACAACGGCTCGAAAATGCCGTTGGAAAAGCGGAACACCAGCAGGTTCTGCACCGTTTCCTTGCCGAGATAATGGTCGATGCGGTAGATCTGCGGCTCGCGGAACACCTTCGTCAATTTTTTGTTCAGCGCCTTGCCGGATTCGAGATCGTAACCGAACGGTTTTTCAACGATGATGCGTTTGTAGGCCTGGTCCTGTTTTTTTTCTTTCTGCAACCCCGCCGTGCCCAGGTTTTCAACGATGACTTCATACATGGACGGCGCGATGGACAGGTAATAAATGAAATTGCCGCCGGTCTTCAGGCTTTCGTCGAGTTTCTTGAGGCGCTTGCTGAGTTTTCCGTAATCGCGCGCTTCGCCCGGATCGATGGACAGATAGAACAGCAACTTGGCAAACTTGCGGAAATCGTCGGGATCGGGTTTTGCCTCCGCGTCTTCCACGCCTTCCGCCAGCGTTTTGCGAAACGACGCATCGGTCATTTTGGTGCGGCTGACGCCCAGCACGGCGAACTTTTCCGGCAGCAGGTCTTTTTCATACAGGCTGAACAGGGCCGGGACCAGCTTGCGCCGGGTCAGGTCGCCGGAAGCGCCGAAGATGACCAGAATGCAGTTGTCACGTTGAACCATAACACCTCGTCGAGGCAACATTGTGAATGGGAAATTGCAACACGCCGCCTTCCATTATAAAGCATAAAGCGGGAATCGCTGCCGTCACCCGTCTCCACCACCAATTCTTCATTTGTTTTTGACAGCGTGTCCGCCGAACTGGTTGCGCAACGCCGCCAGCAGGCGCATGGCGAACGAGTCCTTTTGCCGCGATTGAAACCGGGCGAACAGGCTGTGCGTGATGACCGGCGCCGGGGTGTCGAAATCGATCGCCGCCTGCACCGCCCAGCGTCCCTCACCGCTGTCTTCCACCCAGGGTTCCAACTGCGACAAGTCCGGATCTTCCTTGAGTGCCCGCGCCGCCAGTTCCAGCAACCACGATCGCACCACGCTGCCGTGCTGCCAGACATCGCTGACCGCGCGCAGGTCGATGTCGAACGGCGAGTTGTTCATGATGTCGAAGCCTTCGGCGTAGGCCTGCATCATGCCGTACTCGATGCCGTTGTGCACCATCTTGACGAAATGCCCGGCGCCGCTGGAGCCGGCGCGCAGGTAACCGTTTTCCGGAGCCAGCGTTTTGAAAACCGGTTCCAGGTAGCGGCACGGTTCTTCGTCGCCGCCGACCATGAGGCAATAACCCTCCTTCAATCCCCAGATGCCGCCGCTGGTGCCGCAGTCGATGAAATGCAAGCCGCGATCGTGCACCCGTTTGGCGGTCTTGCCCGTTTCGCGCCAGTTGGAATTGCCGCCATCGATGAGGATGTCATTCGGCCCCAACAATTCCAGCAGCGCCTCCACGGTTTCCAATACCGGGGGTCCGGCCGGGATCATGATCCACACCGCCTTGCGCTCCGGCAACCGCTGCACCAGTGCGTGGAGCGAGTCCGCCGCCTCGGCTCCCTGCCCCGCAGCGGCGGTCATGGCGTCTTGGGACCGGTCGTGCACCACCACTTCATGTCCGCCGGCGATCAACCGCTGCACCATGTTCGCCCCCATCTTCCCCAGCCCCACAAATCCAATCCTCATAACCACTCCTTTTGGCTCAAAATGGTCAAATGCCTGTCCGCATTCATTATACTCCCCCAAACCCCCGCCGCCGGAAAAGCAGGCTTTGAATTTTCCGTCAAAACAGAATACAATCTTTCCGGATTGGATCCGTATAAAGCGATTGCACTTCATTGCTGACGTGAGAGTTCAACACTTTCAAACGATGCGGCTTAATGGAAACTCCCAAAGCTTCCGGACCGATATTCACTGAGGATCGGCGCACCAACCTCTATTACCTGAACGAACTGTACGCCAACATCGCGCGCTACGTTTCGTCGATGATGCGCGACCAGTACCGCATCGACCTGCCCATCACCTCCGGCATCTGGGGCGGCACCTATCTCATCGCCCACCCCGACGGCACCTCGAAACGCCGCATCTGGCGCTATTACTGCATCGTCAACCTGGCGCCCCACAAGAGTCTCGACGACAAGGCGAACCTGGAAAGATTGATCGGCGTGTACTCGCACGCCATCAAGGAGGCGTTCCAGCCGGAGGGCCTCGATCTCGACATCAAGATGTGGGGCGGCCGCCTGCCGTACACCAACAAGGTCCGGCCCAACATCACCATGCACATGGAGGACGCCTCCGACACCGTGCGTTGGATACGCCCGATCATCGTGTGGAACACCGCCACCTGGGAACAGTCCATCATCTACGACACGCTGCGGCTCATCAAGGAGTTGAAGCAAAGTCTCGATTACAACACCGGGCCGACGCTCACCGACCCGCAACAGATCAAGTACCTGTTGCAGGACATCATCATCCTGTACAAAACGCTGGAGCAGGCGCACGCCGAAGACTTCGTCGAGCACGCCCACGCTCTCATTGCCGACATGACGCAGGCGTTCCTGCAGGGATTGTCGGAACCGGATGCGATCCGCGACTGGTACCAGAAGGTGTACGACCACATGGTGATTTACGGCTACGAACAGACCATGCAAGGTCCGTATCAACAGCACGGACTGGACGTGACCAAACCGGAACAATGGCCGACTGAAAAAATCAACTTCGTCCCCGATTCCCTTCAGGAAAAACTCATCCCTCCCATCCAGAACATCTTCGCCACCTTTCGCGAAAATCTGAACCACGCGCCGAAACGCTGAACTCCGGGCAGGCGGGGCAACACGCCGTCAGGAATCGTTGGCCGCTTCGGCCTCGGCCACCTCGGGCGGCAGGTTCTTTTTGCCTTGGAACCGTTTGTACAGAGTGGGGATGAGCGCGAACAGGCCCAGCAAAGCGAACGACCCGAGAACGCCCGGCGACGCGATGTCGCTCAGTTTATCGATGGAAGCAAGGTTGGCCCCGGCGTTGGCGTACACGAAGGAACCCGGCATGATGCCGAACATGGTGCCGAAAAAATACGTGCTCAAGCGCACACGTGTGAGGCCGGACACGAGGTTGATGAGGAAAAACGGGAACAACGGCACCAGTCTGAGAAACAGAATATAATTGAGGGCGTTGTTGGAAAAGCCTTCATTGAAGGGTTTGATACGGTCGCCGAATTTTTTCTCGACCCAGTCCTGCAACAGGAAACGCGCCACCAGGAAGGCCAGCGTCGCCCCGACGGTGGCGCCGATGTTGACGATGAGGGTTCCCGTCCACGCCCCGAACAACGCGCCGGCGGTCAGGGTGAGGATGGTCGCGCCCGGCAGGCTGAGCGCCACGGTCACGATGTAGACCGCGATGAAACCGAGAATCATCGCCCAGGTATTAGCCTTGTAAAACGCGTCCAGTTGATCGCGATGGGTTTTCAGGCTTTCCAGCGACAGGTAGCGTCCCAGATCGAAATAATAAAAGGCCGCAATCGCCAGAACGAACACCGCCAGCACTGTGATTTTTTTCTTCATGGCTCCCCTTTGCGCGACAGGCCGCACCGGATTCGAGAGAATGGATTCAGTATAACAAACATCAGGGCGAAGCGCTGAACACTGCGGTCTCCGGATGGAAGGCGTACCAGGCAAACCAGAACCCGACCACCGACGGCAGCTCGCGCCCGGCTTTATCTTCAATCACCGCCGTGCGCGAAGCGGCATCGAACACCACGCGGAGCGGACGTCCTTCAACAACATCCAGGACCGGCATCTCGACACGGCTCAACTCCGAAAACGGATACGCTTTGGCTTTTCCTTCAATCACAATGCCGATCACCTGTTCTTTCGGAGGGTAACGGGCACTGACGTGGGACACGCCGAACATCAGACGCTGGCTTTTGTAATACGCTTCATACGGATCGCGGTCGTAGTCGCGGGCGTAGCCGGTTTCCGTGGACAACAGCAGCGTGTCCGGATGTTTCGTTTTCCAGTGTCCCCAGGTGGTGTGCGTGGACGGCAACAAATCGAGCCGCGCACCGGTCATGGGACCGGCCACCGCTTCCTGCTGGATCTGCGACCACAGGCTTTCGGTCTGCCGGTCGTACAGCAACACATCGCTCTGGTAAAGCAGACCCGACACGCCGAACGTCAGGGTGCGTTGCGCCACATCGCGCGAGAACACCATGCCGGTGCCGCACAACGGACAAAAGGTGACGACCACATCGCGTCCGCTGATGCGATCGTTGACGATCTCGTGCCAGTTGAGGATTTTGATCGGGTAAGCTTTGGTCTTGCCCTCCACGACCAATCCCAGTACGCGATCGGAGTTCTCCAGGAACTGCGCGCCCTGCTGTTCCGCAAACACAAAACGCGGTTTGTCGATGGCGGGAATGCCGTCCTTCGGCGGTCCGCCACTTTCGATTTCATTCAGTGGCACACTGTGTTTTGAAAAATCCCAGGCAGTCAGCGCCAGCAGCCCAGCCAACAACAAAAAGTTTTTGGAAGACGTTCGCATACACACCACCCCCACTTGTTTGTCTTCGTGGGCTTGGTCGCAACCGGAGTGGATTCCTTACGGGATTCGGAAATGAGAGAACGCGGGGGCCGGCGGGTGACGCGGCGGATGAGATTCAGCAATCGTGTTTCTGCGACATCCCTTTCAGGCGGTTGTAGAAGACGTCCTGAATCTCGCCGCGGATTTTGGACGACTGGTATTCCACCATGCTGCCGCCTTTTTCAATGAAGCGGATCTGCCGGGTGACGCCGGTGCACAGGGGATTGGGTTTTTGCGCGAGGTTCACCTGGTTCTCAAGCAGCATCAACTCGCAGAACTCGATGCCCGCCTGGACGGTGTCGATGTATTTGGGATTGATCTTGAATCCTTTGGTCGCGGTCAAGTAATGACTGATTTCCAGCGCGTTCCGGAACTGGTTCTTCGCCTCCGCATACTCGCCATCCAGCACCGCCTGGATGGCGCGCATCATGGCGAATCCCTTGTTGCCGATGAACCCTTCCTGCGGCACGTCGGTGAAGTACCGGCGTTCGTATTCATCCATCAACGTCTGCGCACGGCGGCGCGAGGTTTTGGGCGACAACGTTTCGTTGTCGGCAAGCCCGGCATTGGCCGGGTTGATCTGCTCGGAGATGTAAAACCAGATGAGGGTCTTGAGCGCCAGGGGCCGCGACAGGATTTCACTCTTCAAGGCGCTTTCGATGTGTTTCAACCCGGTCAGGCGAAGGTCCTGCCCGCCCTGCAACAGGAAGTTGCCGAATCCGCCCAGCCGCGTGTTGCCGTAACGGTACACCCCCAGCCCGACGTGCGCATCGGCGTGATGCGGGGCGAGAACCAGCGCGTCTTCAAGGTGGTTGTCGGCGCGCAACCCGTCGATCAACGCCGATAGAATATGGCCTTCACCGTACTCCAGAAGCGCCACGTAGCCTTCCGCCACGCCCAGAAAAAAATACGCGTCGGCGCGGTCCGTCCGCGGCAGGTCCGGTTTGTCCAGAAGCGTGTGGGCGATGTCGATGGTTTTCTGCGAATTGCTCTGAAAGGCCCGGCGAATGCGTTCAATCTGGTAGTCTTCGGTGAACGACAGCGCATGCGTGAGTTCGGCATTCAACGCGGCGGAATAAAAATACAGCTTCATCAACTCAAGCTGCATCCGCGTCGTGGCCGGTCGCGCCTCCAGTTCACGGATGCGGCGTGCAAACCGTTCGAACCACGGTTCGTAATTGTAGTACAGGGTATCGACCACGGCCTTCTCCGCCATCTCGATGGCGGACATCGGTTTGGAATCGCCGGCGCGCCCAGGCACGGGCATGAGCGCTATACTCAGGCACAGCAGACCCACCGCGCTCCACAGTGACAGTTTCTTAATGTGAGGGTCGAAGTGGTTCATAGGGAATTCATGGTCCGGAGAGAATCATTCATGGGTGGCGTTCAGCAGCTGCTGGATTTTTTCGACGCGTTCGTGGTCTTTCAATTTGGCGTACAGTTTTTCGGCTTTCCTCAAATGCGCCGCCGCCGGCTCCTCCACGCCGAACACCTCGCGGTATAAATAACCCAGCAGATAATGCGCGTCGGGGAAATCCGGTTTGATGCGCAACACTTCGAGGAAGGCATCCCGCGCCGACTCGTGCTCGCCGCAGTCCATGCAGACCAGTCCCAGTGAAAACCGCACCTGCAGGGAATCCGGGGCAAGGAACACCCCCCGCTCGAACATATCCAGCGCCAAATCCAGCTGACCCTCCGAGCGGTAGGCGGTGCCGAGGTAGTAATACACATTGTAATTTTCGGGATCGATCTCCAGCGCCTTCTCCAGCACCGCAATCACCTCCCGGTGTTCGCCTCGCCGGAGGTACGCCGCACTCAGCGCGATGTAGGCATGCACGAAATCGGGCTTGATGCGGATGGACTGCTTGAACGCGCCGATGGCGCTGACGATGGTGTCCATGCCCTGCTCTTCCAGGCTGCCGTAAGCGATGCCCATGTTGTAATAGGCGTCGAGGAACTGCGGTTCAAAAGAGATCGCCATCTTGTACGCATCGACGGCGCGCTGGTACAATCCCAGCGTCTGCAAACGCAATCCTTCCTTCATCCATTCCTCGGCGGAGTCCTCCTCTTCCGGCGCTTCGTCGCGGGACTGGTTCAACTGTTGCGCCATGGACGCGCGCAGCAGGTCGCCCCGTTGCACATACAACCGTTCGGCCTCTTCCAGGTATTTTTTGCGGCGGTCCTTGTTGCGCAGCTTTTTGATATGGAGCGCCCCCAGCTCGAAATACGCGTCGGCGAACTTCGGCTGCACCCGCACCGCATTCTTGAACGCCGTGCGCGCCTCGGCATTGAGTCCGAACTCGACGAAGGCATGGCCGAGCATGTAGTACGCCTGCGCCTGGCAACGCACCTTTTCGCCTTCTTCCTTTTCGGCGAGGGTGTCGGGATCGATGTACCGCCCCAGGTTGTCGGAGGCATACGTCAGCCAGTGATCGGCGACGTTGAAATCCTGCACCCGGCCGACGCTGTCTTTCATCGCCGCAAAAGCCTTCTGTTCCTTGCCCATCAGCCAGCAGGCAATGGCCAGATCGTAATACACCTGCACCGCGTCGGGTTTCAGCTTGAGCGCCTTGCGGTAGTAATCGGCCTCCATCTTGTACTTGCCCATGCTGCCGCACACGTAACCCAGCATGTGGTACACCGGGTAGGCCTTCGGTTGCCTGTCCATGAGATCGGAGAACACACCGAGTGCCCCCAGATAATTGCCGCGCACGCAGTGCATCACCCCTTCCATAAAGTATTCGGGGTCTTCCCAGTCGTAGGGGAACAACTCCAGCACCGGCTCGGCCTTGCGGCGAATGGCCTTGTCCGTGCGGTGAAACCGCTCCACCTTCTCGAGCATGTCGGGATACTTTTTGAGCAGCTCCTCGCCCAGCGTGGACAGGGCTTCGTCTCCCGATGAAAACCGCAAATACGTTTTGCGTGCACTGCGTGATTTTTTCATAACCGTTGCGGGTCCGTGTTCATTTCCCGATTATAAAAGGAAGCGTCTGCCAATGAAAGCACAACGCCAAAAAGAAGCGGCAGGATGCCCCAATGCGGGAGATTTGAAAGGACTACAGCGGCTGGCCGTTGTCGGCGGTCACGGTGCCGTTTTCCACGCGCAGGATGCACCCGGCGGCGCGGCGGGCCTGCTCGACCTGGTGCGTCACCCACACCACGGTGTGCTCGGCCTGCAAGGACACGATCAATTCCTCGATGGCGCGGGACGATTTGGGATCGAGCGAGGCGGTGGGCTCGTCCAGCAACAGGATTTCGGGATCGACCGCCAGCGTGCGCGCGATGGCGAGGCGTTGCTGCTGGCCCTGCGACAAGGTCGGCGCCGGGTCGTTCAACCGGTCTTTCACTTCGTTCCACAGGAACGCTTTTTTGAGCGCCTGTTCGGCGCGATCGGGAAACTCGGCCTTGCAGCCGGGATAGTGATGCTGCATGCCGAACACGACATTGTGGTAAATGCTTTTCGGAAACACGCAGGGTTTCTGGAACAGCAAACCGACGCGGCGGCGCAGCGCATACACGTCCACCGCCTCACTGTAAATATCCCGGCCCAGCACCCGCACCTGTCCCTCGGCACGGAATCCGGGGATGCTGTCGTTCATGCGGCTGAAGGTGCGCAGCAGAGTCGATTTGCCGCTGCCGGACGCCCCCAGCAGCGCGCACACCGAATTGCGCGGAAACGCGCAATACACATCGCGCAGCACCACGCGCGCGCCGTAGCGCAGGGTGACCGCTTCCAGAGACAACACCGGGTAATCGCTCATCGTTGGGCCTCCATACTCAGGCGTGTGCGGATCACCAGCGCCAGCGCGATCAGAAACATCACCCCCATCAACAACACGAACGCCGCACCCCAGGCCTGCGCAACGGCTTCGGGATCGATCGCCTCCTGCGCCAGCACCAGGATGTGCGTCTGCAGGGTGGTGACCGGTTCGGCCAGCGACTGTGGCACCGTGACGCCGGAGAACACCGTGGCGGTGAACAGGATGGCCGCCGTCTCCCCCGCCGCGCGGGCCAGCCCCAGCAACGTCCCCGTCACCAGTCCATAAAAACTGTGCGGCAGGATGACGGACCGGATCAATTGGCCCGGCGTCAATCCCAACGCCAGCCCCGCCTCGCGGTAAGGCACGGGGATCGACTCCACCGCTTCCAGCAGGCTGACATGCAGCGTCGGCAAAATCATGACCGCCAGGATCAACGTCCCGGTCCACCACGACACACCGGTGTCGAGCAACACGCCGAACACGATGTAACCCATGAGGCCGAACAGAATCGTCGGCACGGCGTTGAGCGAATAAATGAGGCTGCGAACACTTTTTTTGAGGCGCGGCGAGCGCAGGAACTCGGTCTGGAACAACACCGATCCCAACGCCACCGGCAGGCACAGCAGGGCGGCGCCCGTCATCAACAGCGTCGTGCCCAGAATCTGGTACCGCACGCCGCCCGCGTGACCGAATCCGGAGGACGCCGTGGTCACAAACTCCCAGTCCAGTACCGGTGCGCCGCGCAGCCACACCGTCACCAGAATGAACGCCAGAATCAGGCAGCCCGTCGCCGCCAGCACGGCCAACAGCGCCACGCCCGTTTTTTCCAGACCGGCTCGATTCATGCGCGCACCCTCCGCAGCAAACGGTTGCCCGTCCACGACAGCAGCATCACCATGACGAACAAAATCAATCCCAGCCCGATGAGCGCATTCCATTGCAGGCCGAATCCCAACGACTCCGCCGCCTCGCGCCCGATCTTCGACGGGATGCTTTGCCCCGGCAGGAACAGGTTGTACCAGGGATCGGGAATGCGGTCGAGCCCGCCGATGACCAGCATGACAGCGATGGTCTCGCCCATGGCGCGTCCCATGCCCAGGAACACCGCCCCGGCAATGCCCGGCAACGCCTGCGGCAACACCGCGCGGAACACCGTCTCCCAGCGCGTCAATCCCAACCCCAGCGCCGTGTCGCGGTACTCGCCCGGCACCGCCTGCAAGGCGTCTTCGGAGAGCGTCATCACCGTCGGCAAGATCATCACCGCCAATAACAACCCCGCCGTGAACAGCGTGTTGCCGTCGATCAGGCCGAACACGTCGCGCACCCACACGGCGACCAGCGTGACGCCCATCAATCCATACACGATGCCCGGCACCCCCGCCAAGAGTTCCATCACAGCCTTCACGGCGAGGCGGCCCCGCGGCGGCAGAAATTCGGAGGTGAACACGGCGGCGCCCAACGCGAATGGCAAGACGATGACGAGGGCCAGCGCCGTCACCCACAACGTGCCCGCGATCATCGGCAGCGCGCCGTACACCTCACCGGGAAACCATTCGGTGCCGGTGAGGAAAGAGAAGCCCTGTTGTTGAAAGATGGGAAGGCTCTCCCAGAACAGGAAAGCAAATAGAATCGTCACCACGCTCACCGCCACCACAGCCATCGACCCGGTCAGCCAGAAGGCGGCCCCGTGGGTCGAAGTGAAGCGGGCCTGCGAGGCGTTGGCGTTTTTCATAAAATTCCCGGCAGCGTGGGTTTCAGTTGACCGGCAGCGCGCCGCTCACCGGGATGTAGCCCGACTCGGCGACGATGGCCTGTCCGTCCGGTCCCAAAAGGTATTCGATGAACGCCTTCACCGCACCGGTCGGTGCGCCTGCGGTGATGAGGTTCAGATCGCGGGCGATGGGGAACGCGCCGTTGCGTACGTTCTCCCGTGTCGGTTCGATGACGCGTCCCTCCATGCGGATGCCGATGCCGGAGACGTCCGCATTGAGCCACGCCAAAGACAGCATGCCGATGGCGGCGTCGCTCTGCGCGATCTTGGCCTGCTCCTCGTTGTTCGATCCCGTCACCAGACGCGCCCCCGGCGCCCGCGCCTTTTCATCGCCGAACACAAACTGCATGAACACGTGACGCGTGCCGCGGTGCGGTTCCTTGTCGATGACGACGATGCGGCGGTCGGGTCCGCCGACCTCTTGCCAGTTGGTGATGCGGCCGAGATAGATGTTGGCGATGTCCTCGCGGCGGAGCGACGTCACCCCGGCGCGGTAGATTTCGGAGGAGATCACGCAGGCGACGGCGTCGCGTCCCACCGCATGCGTCTGCAATCCGGCCGCGGCATACCGCTGCATCTCATCCGGCGTGATGGCGCGCGACGCCAGGCCGATGTCGAGCCGTCCGGAACCGGTTCCGTGGATGCCGACGCCGCTGCCGCCGGCATTGACGGTGATGCGGATGTCCGGATACAGTTTGTGGAAACGTTCGGCGGCCACGGTGACGATGGGCAGGACGGTGGTCGAGCCCCCGGCCTGAATGACGGTGGTTTCCTCTGCCGCAGTGGCACCGGGCATCCCTGCCCACACCAGGACCGCCAGCGCCATCACAATGGAATGGGCAATTTTTACAGGCATTCGAATACGAGTTCCTCGTCGCATGGCCTCCTCCCCCTCTAACTATATCGATATATTCATATATTTAAATATATGAGGCAACCGAATTTTTGGTCGCGGGGACCCGGGATGCCTTACAACATTTTCAGCAGGCGGCTTTTTAAAACAGCATGGGCGAAGAATCCATGTTTGGAGGCATGGATCGTTCCACGCAGGTGGTTTGCAAAACAGGGGTTTCCGATTATGATTGAGGGTCATCAATATGAATTTTTCAACAGGACGTTTGTGACCCAGCCGACACCGCTGTTTGCCCCCGACTCGGAATTTCTGACCACCGACACCCGCGCCACGCGCTGGGCCATTCCTTATCATTACGAATGCCTCAATGCCCGCGTCGAGGTGTTGATCGACCGCAACCGCGATGCCATCACCGAAGGCCGCATTCTGGACGTGGCCTCGCACATCGGCACCTTCTCCTACGCCGCCCTGCAACGGGGCGCGGCGTTCGTGCACGGCGTCGATACCGAAGCCGATACCATCCGCCGCGCACACAACCTGTTCGCCAACCACAACGTCGCGGAAATTCGCTACCAGTTCGAGGCGCGGGACGTGTTCGAATTGCTCGAAGCCTGCGGCGACAACGCGTTCGACACCATCTTCTGTTTCGGCATGCTGTATTACACGGCGGAACCGTACCGCCTGCTCGCCCTGATGCAGCGCGCCGCACGCCGGTGCATTGTGCTCGACACCTTCACCGCCGCTTACGCTGCGTTGCAGGGCAAGGACGCGCTGACCATCCACCCACACGTGACCGACGACACGCTGGAGTTGCCCATCCTGTTCACCACCCTCACGCAGTCGGCGAAAAAGGATTACACACTGCCCGAATCGTTCCCGCACAAGGACCGCAACCTGAGTCTCACCACGTTTCCCAGCCGCACGCTGCTCGAAATCTGGTTTCAATCGCTGGGGCTCCAGGCCACGGCGCTGGACTGGTCGGCGTACATCGAAAAACCCTGTCACTGGCGCGATCTGTGGACGCCGGAGCAGAAGAAGGTGTCGCACTGGGCGGACGTGTATGCCGCCGGGGTGCGCGTCGCTTACCGGCTGGATGTGGCGTGAGCAGGTTCTTCGGCGGTTGAAGTGGCGGGGGGTGGCGCGGTGGAGGGAGTGCGGTAAATGAAATGCGCCTGCAACGCCAGCTTGCCGTGCAGCGTCACCATGAGCCAGCGTTTCAAGCCTTCCTGCGCCACGGTGAAGGCGAAGTCGCGGAACAGGATGCCCGGATGCCCGCGGCGGAACGCTTTGTAGATGAGCGTCGAGTATTTCACCGCCGTGCCCACTTTATATTTGCGCACGAGGTTGAAGATCTGGCTCTCCAACACCCAGTCGGTGGTGTCTTTCATGCGCAGGAGGTGCGACAGGCGCATGTCGAGCAGTTTGCTGAGCACCGCCTGATCCTGCAACTGCACGATCTGTTCGGCGAAGCGGGACAGCGCGATCAACAGATCGTACGGTCGCGCTTCCCACAGCGGATCGTTGGATTGCGGGTGGTGATGCCGCGCGATGTCCGCCACCAGTTGCCGATAGACGGCACGGGTCTCGGTCCAGTTCAAGGGCCGGGTGTGGAACAGGATCTGTTTGCGCGAGGCGCGCACCAACTCTTTCACGCCGGCGGGCAACGCCGTTTCCGCCACCGGCTCCGGTTCCGGCAGGTCGTCGAGGTCTTTCAGCACGTCTTCATCCGGTGCGTCGTGATGCGGGTCGCGGTCCTGATACACGTTGATGGACAATTCCCCCACCGTCAGGTACCAACGCAACAGCAGCACGCGGAACACGATGTCGTACATAAAATAAAACGCCATCTTCGCCGACCAGAACGTGAGGTCCAAGAAGCGCACCACGGCGACCGCCCAGCGTGAAATGAAAAACAGTTTGAACCGGCGGGCGGCGCGCCCCACGTTCGATGCGTCCCAATCGGTTTTCTTGCGCCAGGCGCGCAGGAAAAATCGCAGATGCCGCAACCGGAACTGCGTCAGCGGACGCACACCCGGCATGCGGACCAGGGCGTCCGCCTGATCGCGGATGGCGAGGAAGGCGTTGAGCAGGCGGCCCAGCCGGGCCTCGCGCAGGGGATGTTTCGATTGGGGATGATACGGCGCGGCCACGGCTTCCATCAGAGCGCGGGTGTGGTCCCACACCTTGAGTTCGGATTCGTCCAGCACCCAGCGCGCGCGCAAGGCGTCGCAACGCGCGAGCACCGCAGCCAGCGCATTCTTCTCCGCCGTATCGGCACTCTGGTCAAAGCGTTCGCGCAGGCGTTTGAGTCGCGACAGGTTCAGCCAGCCGATGCGGGCGACGCCGTAGCCTTTCAACGTCAGCCCCGCCAGCAATGCCAGAAGCAGGCCGGCGCCGATCACGCCCCAAGCTGTTGCCCCTTCCCACATAAAACCTCCGCGTCCGGCCCGCTTCGCATACCGCTGTAAATCGGGCGGATGCGACCGGCGGGTGTGGCGGTTGCCACCGGACAATGCTATGATGAAGCCATCTTTCGGTGTCGAAACCGGGTGCGGCGGGCCCCCCGGTTTCGGAATGATTTCTTCTTTAAAGGATACCGCAATGCGGACCGTTCGACGGGTTTTCCAACTTTCAGGGTTGCTCCTGCTGCTTGCGATTCTACCCCAATGCACCGACAAAAAAAGCAACGAATACGTGAAGGACGGGTTGGAGTACATCGAGGCGCAGGATTTCGGGCAGGCGGAGCGTTCGTTCAAGCAGGCCCTGGAAAAAAATCCCAAGAATGCGGAAGCCCATTACAACCTGGGTGGCGTTTACAATTACCAGGGCCGCTACGAGGACGCCGAAAAATCGTTTCAACTGGCGCTGCGCTACGACCCGGCGCACATGGACGCGCATTACAGCCTGGGCTACACGTACGAGCAGATGGGCAACGTGGACAAGGCCCACAGGGAATTCACCACTTACAAGCGACTGAAGAAACGGTACGACAAATTTCTCCAGGACGAACAGGCAAAACAACGTTGAAGCGGATCCTCTCCGGGTTTCTGATCATGGCCCTGCTGGGCGGGTGTGCGTCCGCCGACCTGCAACCGGCCCGTTCCAAACGCACGAAGAAACCGCATACCACCCCCGTCCTGCCCGCTGACACCAAACAGCCCGTGCTGAACACATCCCCCGAAACCGTGGAACTCCCGGCGCCGAAACCGGAACCCGTCATGAAAAGTGTGGATCAGTTGCAACCGGCGCCGAGGCTGCAGGGCAAACTGCTGCGTCCGACCCGGCTCAACCGCCGCGATGGCTCCATCATGGTGCACGTTCCCGGCGGCGAGTACCTGGTACCGCTCAACCCGCCCGGCCAGCACCGCCTGACCGATAACTCGCGCGGCCTCACCAAAAAAATTCTGCCGGACTTTTACCTCGATCTCACCGAAGTGACGGTGGCGCAGTTCAAACAGTTCCGTACCGATTACGATGAAACGCCGCACACCGGCGGCGTGGATTGCCCGCGTTGTCCGGCGATGGGCATTGACTGGGCCAGCGCGCATGATTACTGCTGGTGGGCGGAAAAACGGTTGCCGACGGAGGAAGAATGGGAAGCCGCCGCACGCGGTCCCACGCAACGCCTGGTGCCGTGGAACGGTGAGTTGAGTCCGAAACGCGCCAACCTGTTGGGAGAAGGAGACGGCTTCGTCGGCCCCGCGCCGGTGGGATCGTTCCCGCTCGGCAGCAGCCCGCTGGGAATGCTCGATCTGATTGGCAATGTGTGGGAATGGGTGGCGACGCCGGTGCCGTCGGCTCCGTCAACGGTTGCGGCTTTGAAAAATCCGGAAAGCCTGCAAACGCCCGCCACCTCGGCGCAGGCCTACCTGTTGAAAGGCGGAAGCTGGAGCAGTCCGGAACTGCTCGGCTCCATCTCCATCCGCAATCCGGTGAACGGAGCCGTCACCAACGCCACCTTCGGTTTCCGCTGTGCGCGCTCGGCGCACGAATTTTCCACCCCTCGACCTTAATCAGAAACAGCGACGCGTCTGGCTCTCGCAAGAAGAATAGATCACTAACCCCACCCCAACCCTCCCCTTGGTAAGGGGAGGGGGTGATCGAGGCTTTGTCCATTGCCGCAGGCCACGCCCGTTGTCATTCTGAGCGTCAGCAAAGAATCTATGTTTTGCTTGTTAAGGACCGCATCAAAATGTGCGTGATAAAAAAGAGAAAGGCCGGAGCCCTCACCCTGGCAGGGTGGATGAGAACTCCGGCCTTACGCAATACGGTGACCCGGGGCGTTTTGGCGGGCGAGGATTAGGAACACCCCGAAGTGGCACCGCAGGAAATGCACTTCAAACAAGTCCCGTTGCGAACCAGCGTCAACTGACCGCATTCGCCGCAGGGATCGCCTTCATAGCCTTTCATCTTGGCAATGGCGGCGGAGTTTTTCGATTCTTTGCTGAGTTTCAACACCATCGTCCCCAACTCTTTCGTCGAGGTCTCGGCGGGGGGTTTGCTGTGACCGTTGCCGCCGTTGCCGTGGGATGCCGGTTCCGCATCGCCCAGGTCTTCCTCCGGACGCGGCTCCTTGTCCCTGGACTCGACCGGTTTGAAGGCCTCGCCGCCCTCCTCCTGCTCCGGCGAGACTTCCACTTCCTTTTGCAGGGCGTCGGCGCGCAGGTCTTCCGGCGTCACGTGCGCCAGGTCGTAGCGGTCGAGGTAACTGATCGCCAGTTCGCGGAAGATGTAGTCGATGGTGGACGTGGCCATGGTGATCTTGTCGTTGCCATTGACCATGCCGTTGGGCTCGAAGCGGGTGAAGACGAAGGCATCGACGAATTCTTCCAGCGGCACACCATGCTGGAGACCGAGGGAGATGGCGATGGCGAAGCAGTTCATCAGGCTGCGGTAGGCCGCGCCTTCCTTGTGCATGTCGATGAAGATCTCGCCCAGCGTGCCGTCGTCGTACTGACCGGTGCGCAGATACACCTTGTGACCGCCGACCACCGCTTTCTGCGTGTAGCCCGCGCGGCGGAAGGGCAATGACTTGCGTTTTTTCTGCTGCTCGATGTACACGTTCGTCAACTTCTCCGCCACCTTGACCGTATCGCGTTCGGTCTCGTCTTCGAGGTCGGCCAAGTTGAACTCCGAGGCGACGACGCTGTTGAGCGGCTGGCTCAGTTTCGATCCGTCGCGATAGACGGCGGTGCCTTTGACCATCAGTTTCCAGGACAGCATGTGCGCCTTGTCCACGTCTTCGATGGTGGAGCTGTTGGGCATGTTGATGGTCTTGGAAATGGCGCCGGAGATGAACGGTTGCGCCGCCGCCATTTTGCGGATGTGCGCTTCGTGACGGATGTAACGCTTGCCGTACTTGCCGCAGCGGTTGGCGCAGTCGAACACCGGGTAGTGCTCTTCTTTCAGGAACGGCGCGCCTTCAACGGTCATGGTGCCGCAGATGTGATCGTTCGCCTTCTGGATCTGTTCCTCGGTGAAGCCGATGTGCTTGAGCAGGTTGAAGTCGAGCGCGTCCAGTTGATCGCCGTCGATGCCCAGCACCTCGGTGCAGAAGTTTTCGCCCAGCACGTATTTGTTGAAGGCGAAGGTCACGTCGAACACGCGCGGCAGTTCTTTTTCGACCGACTGCAGCACGTAATCGGTGAAGCCTTTGCCCTTCAACGCTTCGTAGTTGATGTAGGGCGCGCCTTTCAGGCTGGCGGCGCCGACGCAGTGATCGACGATGGCCTGAATCTGTTCCTGCGGATAACCGAGGTTCTTGAGCGCCAGCGGCACGGCGCGGTTGATGATCTTGAAGTAGCCGCCGCCCGCCAGTTTCTTGTATTTGACCAGCGCGTAATCCGGCTCGATGCCGGTGGTGTCGCAGTCCATGACCAGGCCGATGGTGCCGGTGGGCGCGATGCAGGTGGTCTGCGCGTTGCGGTAGCCGTGCTTCTGCCCCAGATCCAACGCCTGATCCCACGCGTCGAGCGCCGCTTCATGCAGATAGACCGGACAGTGTTTGGGATCGATGCCCTGCGGGAAGATGGTGAGGCCTTCGTACTCGCGGGGTTCGGCGTTGCGGGCGGCGCGCTGGTGGTTGCGCATGACGCGCAGCATGTCTTCGGCATTTTCCGCATGACGCGGGAACGGGCCGACCTCGCCTGCGATCTCCGCCGACATGGCGTACGAGACGCCGGTCATGATGGCGGTGATGGCGCCGGTGATGGCCTGCGCCTGCTTCGAATCGTAAGGGATGCCGGACACCATCAACAACGTGCCGAGGTTGGCGTAACCCAGACCCAGCGTGCGGTACTCATAACTTTTCTGCGCGATGGCCTTGTTCGGGAACTGCGCCATGGTGACGGAAATTTCGAGCGTCAGCGTCCACAGGCGGCAGGCGGCGATGAACTTTTCGACATCGAACTGCCCCGTCTCCGCGTCGTGGAACTTCATCAGGTTGATCGACGCCAGGTTGCACGCCGTGTCGTCGAGAAACATGTATTCCGAGCACGGGTTGGAGGCGTTGATGCGGCCGCCCTGCGGGCAGGTGTGCCACTCGTTGACCGTGGTGTCGAACTGCACGCCGGGGTCCGCCGAGGCCCAGGTCGATTCGTTGATCATGCGCCACAGGTCGCGCGCTTTCAGCGTTTTGGTGACCCGCTTGGCGGTGCGGGCGTTCAGGTTCCAGTCGCCGTCGCGCTCCACCGCGTACAGGAAGTCGTTGTTCAGGCGCACCGAGTTGTTCGAGTTCTGGCCGGAGACGGTCTGGTAGGCTTCCGACGTCCAGTTGGTGTCGTACTCCTCAAACTCCGTGTCCTGCACGCCCTGCTCGGCCAGTTGAATGACGCGGTAGATGTAGTTCTGCGGCACGAACCCGGCCAGCGCTTCGCGCACGGCCTTCTTGAGTTTCTTGTTCTGTTTGATGTCGAAGCGGGTGCTGTCCTGGTCCCAGTCCCAGCAGGCGTCGAGCACGGCTTTCAGATGCTTGCGGCACAGCTTGCTGCCCGCCGCCAGAGCCGCCACCTTGCGCTCTTCTTTCACTTTCCACTGGATGTATTCCTCGATGTCCGGATGGTCGATGTCGAGGGTGACCATCTTCGCCGCACGGCGCGTGGTGCCGCCGGACTTGATGGCGCCCGCAGCGCGGTCGCCGATCTTCAAAAAGCTCATCAGGCCGGAAGACTGACCGCCGCCGGACAAGGATTCGCCGCCGCCGCGCAGTTTGGAAAAATTGGTGCCGGTGCCGGAACCGTATTTGAACAGACGCGCTTCCTGCTGCCACAGGTCCATGATGCCGCCTTCGTTGACGAGGTCGTCTTCGATCGACAAAATGAAACAGGCGTGCGGTTGCGGACGTTCGTAGGCGCTCGGCGATTTCTCGGTCTGGCCGGTTTCTTCATTGAAGAAGTAATGGCCCTGCGGCGGGCCCTCGATGCCGTAGGCCCAGTTGAGGCCGGTGTTGAACCACTGCGGCGAATTGGGCGCGCCGCTCTGCCGTGCCAGCATGCAGCACATCTCGTCGTAATAATTGAGCGCCGCTTCCTCCGTGCCGAAATAACCGCGCTTCCAGCCCCAGTAGGTCCAGCAGCCCACCAGCCGATGGACCACCTGCCGCGCATCGGTTTCGCGTCCGAAGCGCTTGTCCTCCGGCAAATTCGCCATCGCTTCGTGATCCGGCTCGGAAGGACACAGCCATTCGGGGACATCGTGTTCGTAGCGTTTTTTGGTGATCGCCGGGATGCCGGCCTTGCGGAAGTATTTTTGCGCGATGATGTCCGCGGCCACCTGCGACCACGAGTCCGGAACCATAACCCCCGTTATTTCAGAGACTACTGACCCATTTGCGTTGGTGATCTTGGAGGATCGCTCAACAAAATTCAGACCTTCATAGGGGTCTTTGCGGCTCTTTGTGAAAACGCGGGGTATATCCATGGTTGACCTCTCTCCTCTAAAACCCTCGGAAAGGTCGCTAACTTTCCGAGGATCATTTCTTTAATCAACCCACCTAAATTATGTTTTCAGGCTTAAACAAAATAAATAGTGGTTAGTTAAACCTAATATCGCTTTTTATTTTTGGCTTTCTTAGTGATTACGGCTTTAACAAAAATTTTTCTTTGGTTCACAAAAAATTAAAGCTTTAATTCCACACTCAAACTTTCTACTGCTTTTGCGCACAGTTTAACAAAGTAGTCTATGTCCTCTTTCCTAACGGAGACCGTGCGACCGAGTTCTCCCTCGTTAGCAAGCTCAGAATAACGATCATCCACAAGGCTTAAATTGTGACCAATAATGTGACGCTTTTCTAAATTCAACCGAAGGATTTCTAAGTCCTCACTACTAAAATTGTGATAAGGATCAAGGCCCAACTTTCCAAAAAGCTTACGTCCTCGCTCTATATTTTGGAAACTATTACCTACTGCCTTAGCCTTATCAAACAACTCGACTTGATCAATAAAACGGCGACGAACAATCTGGCAATAAATAGCTTTGAGAGCTGTTTCGTAAGCCGTAACCACATCTTCATGAGCGTTACCCATTAGCCTAAACCCAAGTTCAATATCCCCTTCTTCTTGGAATTTTTCAGCTAATTCTGTCTGCCGGCGAACTAGCTCAACTTCTCGCTGAAAATGGAGATGAACATTAACTGAACCGCAGTCTGGACAATACAAAGCAATGGCATAGACTCCATAGTCATGACCACAAGCATCACATACCAAGGAACGCAATAAATCTTCGCGAATAGTGATCGGCGGTGATAGCTTTCGAGTCCGCTTGAGCTTAAAACCTATAGAAAACAATTCATTTTTTGGCATGGACCGATTAAGTTCACGGACCATATTTTCTAGGTTATCCCCCATATCTTGCTCGGCAGCCCATTGAATGTATTTATGAATTGCAGAAATATCTTCGCCAGCTACAAAATTCTCATCCGTATCCACTCCCCCGCAATAGGGACAAATTGTTTTACCAGGCCCAGGTGGGCGGTACATTTCAAGTATCTTTTTTTCATTAGGCACAAAAGAAGTCAAATAGTCTCCCAGTTGGAACAAGCGAGGTTGACAATTTGAGTCTGGGCACTCTTGATACACTTTTCCAGTAGGGCTTTTAGGGGTAGGAAAACTGAGAGTCATCGACCCCCCTGAACCACCTGTTTGAAAGCGTTGCAAGCGTTTTAAACGAAATTTATTCATTGTTTAGAATAGAAATTGTTTTTAATTTCTTATTCATCTTTGCCCACCAAATAAAGGCTTTTATGCGCCTATCACTAATTTGTTACCGATTTAAAAAAAATCAATGGGTTAGAAATCAATGCCTTCTGCCCTGATTCCACTACATTTAGTAGTAGGTGCTCTAACTTAGCACCATATATGGTGATGTCAACGGAAATTTGAGCTGTCCTTGTCAGAGTTTTCCGAACCGCCCAAGAATTCGGGATTTAGGGCAACAAGGTTTTTAAAATCTGACAGATAGAAGGGACTCCCCGATTCAGGGTGAGGTCATTACCAAGGCGAAAAATCGGGCATTTTTGGCTTGTACCGGGGGCAAACGGGCGGCGGTGGCGGAGTTTCCGGGTGGGGATATGTTTTGAACAGCATGGAGACTGGAAATAAGGCGGCATGGAGTGCGGAGTTCCGCGTCCACTGCGGGTTTCCGTCCAGGGCCGAGTTGTCCACAAGCACTATTTTTCCAGAACGTCGATGCCGAGACGGCCGACAAACTCCATCAGCTTCAGCGAGCCCTGGGTGTTGCCTTCGGAGAGCTTGATGTGGGTGGCGTCCACCCCTTCCTGACCCAGCGTCGGATCGAGCGCGCGCCACTCGCCGACGAACACCTCCGGCCAGGCGTGGTAAACGAAGCCGTTGAAATCTTCCGAATACACGATGCCGTTGACGACACGCGTCGGGATGCCGGCGGCGCGGGCGATGGCGGTGTACAGGTTCGTGTGCGACTGGCATTCGCCGCGCCGGGTGTTGAGCGCATCCACGGCGGTGAAAGCGTCCACCAGCACCTTCTCGATGTTCGAATACACCCATTTATTGATGTCGAGCGCCACCCGCCAGGGGTCGGCACTCTCGCCCTTCAACTCCTTCGCCAGGGCGCGGATCATGGGGTGCTCGGACTGGATCTGCGACGAGTCTTCCAGGTAGGGCCGCGTCGCCTCGCCATCCAAAGGAAAGCCCACCTTCTGCGCCGGGTGCGCGGGCTCCTGCCGGATGAGCAGCGTCGCCTGGTAGTCCCCGCCCTCCTCTTTGGCCGCGTCGAGGACCTGCTGGCGGTGATCGTTCGGGATGGCGTCCGGTCCGGTGAGGTTGCGCAGGCTCAGTTTCAATTCTTTCAACGTGCGCGCGGCGGCGATCGGTTTGTCGGTCTTGACCAGGCTGAGCGTGATGAAATTGCTGACCGACATCACCTCCGGCGGCAACTCGCGCGCCACCGAGGCGGGCTCATGCACCGACTCGAACCCCTGCAGGGTGCGTTCGCGCAACACCGTGCCATCCACTGTCGCCCAGGTGTAGGTCTTGATGCCGGCATACTCCTGCTTGACGACGAAGGTCTCGACCGGCTTGCCGCGGTGGTCGATGGTTTCCTGGCGCAACACTTCATAGACCAAAAGTGACGTCATCTGGAACGGCTCGATCAACAGCGTCATCGTGCCCTTCCTGCCGACTTCCAGCCCGGCATGGATGAGGTTCAGCCACGCGGTGGAGGCGGGGATGGCGTCGGCGGGCAGGTCCATCGACTTTTCCTTGCTGTAGCCGCTGGTGGTGATTTTGTAGAGGAGCTGGCTGCCCTCGACGTGCGCCTCGATGCGCTGGCGGCTGCCCATGATTTCCTGCAGCAGGCTGAAGGTCTTCAGCTTGAGGTCGGGGGTCAGGCGCGTGTCCTGGGAGATGGAGGTCACCTGCTCGGCGCCGCCCGCCTCCAGCCGGAAAAACATCTGCGTGTGGACGCGGATTTCATCCGGCCGCACCGTCACCACGGCGCGGTTGAATCCCATCTTCTGGCCGTTGAAGTAGGTGCCGGACCAGTCGTCGCGCTCCACAATGGGCGCGGACTCGGCGAGCCCGGCCATCAGGACGGCCACCACCCAAACTGCAATCAATGTGCCTCGTTTCAACATGGGACAAGGGTAACACAGCGTGCCCGCGCCGGGCACAAAATCCCAGGCATGTCCAAGCCGGCCGCCCTCTTCTCAAGGCATTCCATTTTTCTTGTGAAAACCCGATTCGCACCATGCTAAGATAATCTTTTTATACGCGGCGTCCGGCTTGGGGACGCCTCCCGGATTTTTGGAACCACACTCTCCCTCTTCCCGACTTCATGGCCAGAAAACAAAAAGACATCGAAACCTATCTCACTTTTGACGACGTGTTGCTGCTGCCCGCCTACTCGAAGGTCATGCCTTCCGAGGTGAGCCTGAAAACACAGCTGACGCAGACCATCACCCTCAACTGTCCGCTGGTGAGCGCACCCATGGACACGGTGACGGAAGCGGACCTCGCCATTGCGCTGGCGCAGGAGGGCGGCATCGGCATCATCCACCGCAACCTGCCGCCGGAACAGCAGCGCAAGATGGTGGACCGCGTCAAGCGTTCGGTCAGCTACATCATCCCGGACCCGATCACGCTGGAGCCGGAACAGACGCTGGACGAGGCCTTGCAGGTCATGCAGAAGTTCCACATCACCGGCATCCCGATCACAAAGAAGAACAAGCTGGTGGGCATCCTCACCAGCCGCGACATCCGTTTCGAGACGAAGACGGATCAGCCGATCTCCAAACTGATGACGAAGGACAACCTCGTCACCATTCAGGAAAACACGCCGCTCGCCAAATCGAAAGAGCTGCTGCACGACAACCGCATCGAAAAACTGCTGGTGGTCGATAAAAAAGGCAACCTGAAGGGCCTGCTCACACTCAAGGACATCCTCAAGGACACCGAATTCCCCCACGCGGCGAAGGACAAAAAAGGCCGCCTGCTGGTGGGCGCCGCATTGGGCGCGTCCACCGATTACATGGACCACATCCAGGACATGGTGAAGGTCGGGCTCGATGTCCTCACCATCGACAGCGCCCACGGTCATTCGGAAAAAGTGCTGCGCACCATCCGAGAGATCAAGAAGTCGTTCCCGAAATTGCAGGTCATCGGCGGCAACGTGGCCACGGTGGAGGGCACGGAAGCGCTCATCAAAGCCGGGGTGGACGCGGTGAAGGTCGGCATCGGGCCGGGTTCCATCTGCACCACGCGCGTGGTCACCGGCGTCGGCGTGCCGCAGATCACCGCCGTGCGCAAATGCTCGAACGCGGCGGCCAAGAAAAACATCCCCGTCATCTCCGACGGCGGCATCCGCCATTCCGGCGACATCACCAAGGCCATCGCCGCCGGCGCGCATTCGGTGATGATCGGTTCGTTGTTCGCGGGCACGGAAGAAAGCCCCGGCGAAAAGATCCTCTACCAGGGCCGCAGCTACAAGGAGTACCGCGGGATGGGATCGATCGGCGCCATGCAAAAAGGATCGAGCGACCGCTACTTCCAGGAGCTGGGGCTCAACGAAAGCAAGCTGGTGCCGGAGGGCGTGGAAGCGCGCATCCCCTACCGCGGCCTGCTGGCGTACAGCGTGCACCAGCTGTTGGGCGGCCTGCGCGCGGGCATGGGCTATTGCGGCTCGAAAGACATCGACGCGCTGCGCAACGAATCGCAGTTCATCAAGATCACCATGGCGGGCCTCAAGGAAAGCCACGTCCACGACGTCATCGTCACCAAGGAATCGCCCAACTACCACATCGAGTAAAATACCCGGGCAACGTGCCGTAGCACCCTTTAGAATCCCTTTTCTTATTATAAAGGGAGCTTTGCAAAGCTCATTAAAGAGTCAGAGGAAACCACCCTCCCCAGCCCGTCACTCCGTGAGTGCTCCCATCAAGGAAGAGGGAGTACTAAAGGTTCCTTCTCCCCTGGCGGGAGAAGGTTAGGATGAGAGGGATTCATGACTCTTCCTTTGCTTGGGAATGGGTCCAGCCGGTGGTTTGCTGCCCGAAATTTGGTTTGCAGAGAAGAGTTAAATTGGCGGAACAACCGCGCTTTCATAAATCCATCACCGAACACACGCAATGACCATCGGCGAAGACATTCACGCACAACGCATCCTGATCCTCGATTTCGGATCGCAATACACCCAGAACATCGCGCGCAAGGTGCGCGAGTGCCAGGTGTACTGCGAAATCCATCCCTGCACGCTCGGCATCCAGAAAATCCGCGAGTTCAAACCAAAAGGCATCATCCTCTCCGGCGGACCCGGAAACGTGCATGCGGAAGACGCACCGGTGCTCGACCCGGTGCTGTTCGATTTCAAAATCCCCGTGCTCGGCATCTGCTACGGCATGCAGTTGATCACGTATCTCACCGACGGCGAGGTGAACCCGGCGAAGGAACGCGAGTTCGGCCGCGCCGAGCTGGTGCTCAAAACCTTTTCGCACCTGTTCAACGGCGTCAAGAACAACTCCGTTGCGTGGATGAGCCACGGCGACCGCATCAACCGCCTGCCCAACGGTTTCAAAGTCACCGCGTTCACCAGCAATTCCCCCGTGGCGGCGATGGAAGACCCCGTCCGCAAAATCTACGGACTCCAGTTCCATCCGGAAGTCGTACACACGCAGGAAGGCGGCAAGATTTTCGAAAACTTCCTGCACAAGATCTGCGGCTGCGATCCCGTCTGGAAAGTCGATTCGTTCGCCGAGTACGCCATCCAGAAAATTCATGACCAGGTGCAGGGCGGAAAAGTGTTGTGCGCGCTGAGCGGCGGCGTCGATTCGTCCGTTGTCGCGGCGTTGCTGCATAAGGCGTTGGGCGACCGGCTGATCTGCATCTTCATCGACAACGGCCTGTTGCGCATGAACGAACGCGCGCGCGTGGTCGATACCTTCCGCGAACATTTCAAAATGAACCTGTACGTGGTGGACGCGTCGAAAACCTTTCTCGACAAACTGAAGGGCGTCACCGATCCCGAACAGAAACGCAAGATCATCGGCAACACCTTCATCGAAGTGTTCGAAGAGGAAGCGCAGAAGGCGGGCGACTTCACCTTCCTCGCGCAGGGCACGCTGTACCCGGACGTCATCGAGTCGGTGTCGTTCAAGGGCGGCCCGTCGGCGGTGATCAAGTCGCACCACAACGTGGGCGGCCTGCCGGAAAACATGAAGATGGAACTGGTCGAACCGCTGCGCGAACTGTTCAAGGACGAAGTGCGCAAACTCGGGCGCGAGCTGGGATTGCCCGACGAGATCATCAACCGCCAGCCGTTCCCCGGACCGGGTCTCGCCATCCGCATTATCGACGAGATCACGCGCGACCGCATCCGCATGGTGCAGGAAGCGGACAAGATCATTCTGGAAGAGATCAAGGGCGCCGGGCTGTACAACGACATCTGGCAGTCGTTCGGCGTGCTGCTGCCGGTGAAGACGGTGGGCGTGATGGGCGACTCGCGTACTTATGAAAACGTGGTGGCGCTGCGTGCCGTGACCAGCACCGACGGCATGACCGCCGATTGGGTGCACCTGCCTTACGACCTGCTCGGCAAAATCTCCAACCGCATCATCAACGAAGTCCAGGGCGTCAACCGCGTCGTCTACGACATCAGCTCCAAACCCCCCGGCACCATTGAGTGGGAATAAAAAATAAACCTTTAATTCTCAACGCACTGGCTTCTTTAAATCCTTCGGCAATCACTTCTTTTTTGACTTCATTCCCATTTTTGGTAATTTCTATATACCAAATTAAGTTCCCTTAATTTTCCCAAGGCTCTTTATAAACCATCTTGTTTACGATTTTAGATTGAAAGAACAATTGTCAAAAGACCCAATCCTCTCCATCGTCCACTCGTCTTAAAATTATTAAATCATGAATGATTTGACAAACTTATACAAACAAGTGGAAGCGGAATTGCAAACTTTTCTTGAAAAGCAATTCTCCTTTAAAGAGGGGTTGCGGACTGGACAATACACCCGCATTCAAAAAGCCTTGTTAAAAAAAATCAGGAATCAATCCCTAGCTCAAAGCTTGAACCCTGAAGAATATGGACAGAGATTAACCTCAGGTTTTAATATACTTAACAACCTGAAAAATACTCTTGGTGACCAACAAACTTGGGGAGGGAAGCCTGATGACCAAATAATATGGAGACACAAGGCAATTGAGCCACGCCATTATCTTGGAAGAGATTCAGTAGAACCAAAAATTGAATATTATGAATTGTTAGAAGTGGCCTCTGACTATTTATCCAAGCCATGGATGCAACTCAACGAGATTGATTGGATAGTTTTGGATTCCATTTTTTATAAAATATTCTTTGAATTTCGTGACGCAGTCTTGTCAGGCACTCATTGGGGAAACCCAAACTTTTCCTTCATATTTTCGGACCGGACAACTGAAGACTATCTGAAAACAAAGTTTAAATTTCAAATTTATAAGTGGCTTTTAATCTACATCTTCCCGCTTTTACTAATTTTTATTTTCTATATTTCAGGGTTGGAGAAGGTAACTTTAGCTATTGGTGGCGCTTATATATTGTTCCTGACTTTCAAAATTGTTTTTTGGCCCGCTGGCTATTTCAAAAGGAAAAGGGAACAAAAAATTTTTGACAGCCACATGGAACAACTTTCGAGACTGGTCAAATTGTATGCGTATTGTGAACCACCCGTGCTTAGCCCGAGGATACTAAGGACTGCAATGGAAAAAGCCATCGACCAGGAATTGCCATTGCCTGGGGTTGCCTATGCCCTCTTAGACCGCATTTGCCAAGAAAATGACAGCTACTTTTTTCCATTTTTAGAAAAGAGTGACCACCCCAATTAATACTCAATCCTCACCACCGCATCTTTTTCCAGATCGATCTTCAATACCTTCGCAATCCGTATGAGCGTTTCGAAGATCACCGCGCGGTAATTCTCCGCCTCGTAGCGTTGAATCTGCTGTTCCGGCATCTTTAACTTCTGCGCCAACTGCTTTATTCTGTACAGAGATTCACGCAAAGGCAACCTATAGATTCTTCGCTGACGCTCAGAATGACAGATCAAGGCCAGTTATGTCATTCTGAGGAGCCCCGCCACGCGGGGAGGGAACAGGGGTAATCTGGAATCGCGCCCACAGATTATCGTTTCCCCCGCAATGCATGAGCCCGTTTCCTCTCCCTGTAAGGGAGGGCGACGAAGAATCTCTGTGTTCTCTTTTTACTTCTAATAAGCCATGACCTCCCTTCTTCACCATACCCTCACGGCTTCATTACTTATTGCAGGACTTGTCCTGCAAACCACTCCCGCCTTCTCCGCCACCATGATCGAGATTCCCGCCGGGGAGTTTGTGCGGGGCGCCGACCATCATGATGGTGATGATGGTCGGCGCACGGCGAACGTTGAGGCGTTCTTCATCGATGAGCATGAGGTGACGAATGCGGAGTATGCGGAGGTGGTGGAAACGCACACGTTCCGCGAAGGCGCGGCGGGGCATCCGGTGACGCACGTCACCTTTGACGAAGCGAAAAGTTACTGCGAACAACGTAAGGCGCGCCTGCCGACGGGCGACGAATGGGAAAAGGCGGCGCGCGGCACCGACGGCCGCCTCTACCCGTGGGGCAACACGCTGGGGCGGCGCAAACCGCACCCGTTCTACTCCGGCGTGGTCAAAAAGTCCGCGGGATCGAACCGCCGGGACGTCTCGCCCTACGGCGTGCACGACATGGCGGGGTCGGTGTGGGAATGGACGGATGCGGGCGACGACACCCTGCGCGAAACGCGTGGCGGCTTGTGGAACCTGCACCTCGATTTCGAATACAGTAAAACCTTCCACCGCAACCGCCTGCCGGCGGACTCGCGGTTTATCTTTTTAGGATTCCGATGCGCGCGTTCGGCCGACTGACACGCAGACGTTTTTTCAAGATCACCGGCGGCCTCGCCACCCTGATCGCGGGCCTGGTGCGTCCCCACCCCGCCGCCACGCAGGAGGTGGATTATTTTGAAGGCACCGACTTCGTCGGCAAGACCCGCGCCGGACGCCACCGCGAGTTCTACATCAACTACTGGCAACCGATGCGCCGCATCGATCCGGCCACATGGACGCTCACCCTCGACGGCCTGACAGAACGACCGGCGACCCTCAGCATCAAGGACCTCAAAACCTTCCCCGCGAAATCGATGGACTCGCGCCTCAAGTGCGTCGAGTGCTGGTCGGCGCGCGCCACGTGGACAGGCTTTCCGTTTTCCGAGCTGGAGAAACTCGCGCCGCCGAAGCCGGAGGCGGTCGGCGTGCTGTTCCACTGCGCCGACGAGTACAAGGAATACCTTTCGCTCGACGCCCTGCGCCACGCACGCACGCTGCTGGTCACGCACATGAACAACGCACCGCTCACCGACGAACATGGCTTTCCTCTGCGCGTCATCTGTCCGTTCAAGTACGGTTACAAAAATCCCAAGGCCATCCTGCGCATGGAGTATGTGGACCGCGTGACCTACGGCACGTGGAGCAAGATCGGTCCGTACTCCCCCGACGGCACCATCCTGCCCGGCACCGATCACCCGCTCGAGTTTGGCAAGCAACCGCGCCGCATTCCCGGCGGCGAGATTTTCGACTATTGACCCGGCCGGTTCACGTCCCCTGCACCCCGCCTCCGCCCCTCCCCTCGGACCGCGGCTTTCCTGCCAACTTTTTGCCCCAACCACGCCGAATCTGCTAGAATTCGATATCGGCAATCCAAAGCTGAAATGACGCACTCATGAACTCGCCCGATTCTTCCCACATTGAAAAGCCGTCCCCCTCTGCGAACACCCCTTCCGCATTGGACAATACGTATGAAACGATCAAGGCCCGTCATGACGAAATTTCGCGCAACATCCGCTCGGTGACCTTGGCGCTCATGTCCTACGCGTTATTTTGTTTCTTAACGCTGGGGCAGTCGGACGACATCGCCTTCAAGGAAACCGGCAAGATCCAGATTCCGTTTTCCGGCGGCATCGACGTCAACTTCAGCACTTTTTTTCTGGCGGGGCCGGTGCTGCTGATCGTGCTGACTTTTTATCTGCACATTTTCGTGCACGAGCTGCAACGCTGCGAGCTGGAAGCCTCGCGGAAGCTGCCCTATGTGTTCAATCTCGACAACCCGTTCGCCAGGGGCATCACGTTTTTTATTTTTTATTTTCTGACCCCGGCCGTCTTTTTCGCTTTCATCTGGTCCATCCGCGCTTCGGAGAGCGTGACCTTCTGGTCGCTGGTGGCGCTCGGCGTCTGCCTGGTTCTGGTCTGGCTGTTTCATTGCGCTTCGAATGTCAAATCCCGTTCCATCAAGAAACAACCGTTGCCGCTGATGATTCTTCTCGCGGTGTTCATTGTGTCCGCCGTACCGGGCAACCTGAATTTTTTCGGTCCCATCCAGATCGTCAAATCCGATTTGAAGAGCGCCAATTTTCAGAAGCACCGGCTGGACAGAATGAATGCGGACTTCGCCCACCTCGAGCAGGCCGATTTCAGCCAGAACCAGAATGTGCGTAAAGCGTTCTTCAACAGCGCCTTTTTGGAGCAAGCCGATTTTTCCGGCGCCAACCTGAGCGAATCCAGCTTCCGCAAGAGCGACTTGACCCAAGCCCGCTTTAAAGGATCGAAACTGAACGGAGCCGGGTTCCAGCAGGCGCAGCTCATCGAGACCGATTTTTCGCCGCTGTCCATATCGATCGAAAAAGAACGGCACGGATTTTCGTTTGCCAGCCTGTTCAAGAGTTCGGGACGGCAAACACAGTCGCCGGGCAGGGAAGCTTCCGAATTGAATCAGACCCGGAAAGACCCCGCGCCCACCATCTCCGAAAACGATTCCCAACCGGAAACCCGCACTCAGTCCGATCAATCCAGCGCCCAACCCCAGGCCCTGGCCGCCAAGTCCACGGTGCCCAATCGCACCCTTCTCAAGAACGCGGATTTCAACCAGGCTCTGCTGCACAAGACCAAAATGAGTTCCGCCAATCTGGAAGGAGCCACCTTTCTCAATGCCACCATCGAATCCTCTCTCTTCGACAACGCCACCCTCACCCGGGTGACCTTTTCCGAAAACCGGATCACCGGCACCCTTTTTCAAAAAGCCCGCATGGATTCCAGCAAGTTCATCCACACGGTGATCGAGGACACACGCTTCAATGAGGCCAATCTGGAGCGAAGCCTGTTTGACAAAACGTTTCTCACCAACATCAATTTCACCGGAGCGAATCTCAGTTTCTCCAGTTTTTTCGAAACCGAATTCGACAACGTCGATTTCAGCGAAGCCGTGCTGGAGGGGGCCGACCTCTCCGGCAGCAGTTTTTACCAGACGCATTTTGAAAACACCAACATGCGGCGCGTTGCGCTCAACATTGCCGACCTCACCGGCAACAGCGTCCTGAATACGGATTTCAGCGGAGCCGATCTTGCCGGAACGATTTTTTACAACGCCAACCTGACCGGATCGCTGTTCCAGGGGGCCGATCTGGATTCGGCCGAGTTCGGCGGCGCCAATCTCAAGTTCGCGGATTTCCGGGAGGCGCGCAACCTGCGCAATGCTGCGGGCGGCGTCATGGCGTCTCTCAAGCACGCGGAGAACTGGAAGAAGGCGCTTTACGATGACGACATCCGTAAGGATCTGGGCATCGGCGACAAGGCCTTGAAACATGCCATCGTCCTGTTTGTGGACCATCATTTTTCATCGAGCCCACCGGATCAGAAACACGGGATCATGCAGGATATCGAGAAGCAGTATGGCCTGTCGGCAAATTCGGGACAGGGCGTCACAATGAATTTGAAACCGTTGGGGCGCAATCCGGACATCACCAATGTCACCAACGCGTCTCCCCGCGGGTCTGCCGCGCCCTGAACTCCCGGATTTTCTTTCCGGCGTGTAAGGATGCCGTCCTCCTTTCCGACATCGTTTGCGACAAGCGGAAAAAACGAATTCATGGTTTAATGCACCGGGGAGCGGAAATGGCGAAAAAAGATTACAACCTCATCGTGATCGGCGGCGGCTCGGCGGGCTTGGTGTCCGCCTACATCGGCTCCGTGCTGAAGGCCAAGGTCGCGCTCATCGAAAAACACAAGATGGGCGGCGATTGCCTGAACACCGGCTGCGTGCCCAGCAAGGCGCTCCTCCGCAGCGGCAAGATTCTTTCCTATATCAAGCGCCATCAGTTGTACGGCTTGAAATCGGCAAGCGCGGAATTCGATTTTGCCGACATCATGGAGCGCGTGCAGAACGTCATTCAGAAAGTCGAGCCGCACGACAGCATCGAACGCTACACGCGGCTGGGGGTGGACTGTTACACCGGAGCGGCGAAACTCCTATCTCCGCACGAAGTCGAGGTGGACGGCAAAACCCTGACCACGCAAAACATCATCATCGCCACCGGCGCCACCCCGGCCGTGCCGCCCATTGGCGGACTCGATCAGGTGGACGCCCTGACCTCCGACACCCTGTGGAGCCTGCGCGAGTTGCCAAATCGATTGCTGATCGCAGGCGGCGGCCCCATCGGCTCCGAACTGGCGCAGGCGTTTGTCCGCGTCGGCAGCCAGGTGACGCAGGTGGAGATGGGGCCGGAAATCCTGAGCCGGGAAGATGAGGACGTCAGCCGCACCGTCCGCCAGAAATTTGTATCCGAAGGCATCGACGTACGCGTCAACACCAAGTGCAAGGAAGTGATCAAAGAAGACGGACGCACGTTCATGCGCGTGGAGAAACAGGACGGTACGACGGAGGATATCGAGTTCGACCGTATCCTGGTCGCGGTCGGTCGCGCCGCCAATGCGAAAGGCTTCGGGCTGGAAGAGATCGGCGTGAAACTGGGCGACCGCGGCACGGTGGAAGTCGATGAGTACCTGCGCACGCCCGCGCACAAAAATATCTACGCCTGCGGCGACGTGGCGGGTCCTTACCAGTTCACCCACACCGCCGCGCACCAGGCCTGGTTCTGCGCCGTCAACGCGCTGTTCAGTCCGTTCAAGAAATTCAAAGTGGATTACAGCGTGGTGCCCTGGTGCACGTTCACCGATCCGGAGGTGGCGCGCGCCGGGTTGAACGAGATGGAAGCGAAGGAACAGAACATTCCCTATGAAGTGACGACGTACGGCATCGACGACCTCGACCGCGCCATCGCCGACAGCGAGGACCACGGCTTCGTGAAAGTGCTGACGCCGCCGGGCAAGGACAAAATCCTGGGCGTCACGATCGTCGGTTTTCACGCCGGTGACCTGATTGCGGAGTACGTGCTGGCCATGAAGCACGGCCTCGGCCTGAACAAAATCCTCAGCACCATCCACATCTACCCGACCATGGCGGAGGCCAACAAGTTCGCCGCCGGGGTCTGGAAAAAAAACAACGCCCCCGAAGGCCTGCTCAAGTGGGTGCAGAAATTCCACAATTGGCGGCGCTGACCGCGCAACCCCGCCGAGTCACTGCCCAAGCGGGCATTCCCCCTGCTTAGATTTCGATGTACAATCCGTCGTCCCGGACGTGGACGCGATAAATGGGCAGGGACTGGGTGCGGTCGAACTTGCACAGCCCGGTCTTGATGTTCCAGGGATGTCCTTCCGTGACGCAGCGCGCGAACATGCCGTTCCAGTCGCCGTGCCCGACACTGGACCCGCACAGCTTGCAGGCATCGGTGATGAGGTAGTAGCGCTCGCCCACATGGTACAGGGCGAGGGTGTACGGAATGTCGGTCACCGGATGCTCGAACTGCACCACGCGGACTTCGTTGTCGGCGGGCGCCTCGTCGAGCCCGGAAATTTTCACATCAGCCATAGTGGGGTCATTCCTTCGGCAGGTAGGGACCGAAGTGGTCGCGGAAATATTTTTCCAGGTCCCAGCGGAAACGGCCTTTGAGATGCGGCAGCTTTTCCGCCACGTCGTGGTCGAACTTCACGTACTCCTCGGAAAGGGTCTGGATTTCTTCGTCCCGCTTGACGTTGGGGTCGAGGTAGGAATCCCCCAAAGCGGAGGACGCGATGATCAAATCCTGGCCTTTGCGGATCCAGCGGCCCAGCAAAAGGCGTTCTTCTTCAGAACCAGGCTCAATACTCATACAATGTTTTTCCTGTTCTTACAGGTTATCGGATAAATTTCGGGCGTAATGACTTGAAAAGTTACTGCCGGGGCCGTCCCAGGGCGGAATACCCGGGACCGGGTGTTGAAAAATGGTTGGGTAATAAGTTAGCATAGGGACCTCAGAATATCAACGACTTGCAATCCTGCAATCCCGACCCAAATTTTATAGGGAATTAGAATGACTACGGAAAGTGAAACTCCGAAAACTGCGGAGCAGTGGTTTCAAATCGGCCTCGAACGCGGCCGGGCCGGGGACAACGATGGCGCCATCGAAGCCTACGACAAGTGCGTGGCCCAGGAACCGGATCATTTCAAAGCCTGGTTCAACATGGGCATCCGTTACGGCAAGATGCCGAAAAACGTGAAGGCGATGGAGTGCTTCCAGAAAGCGGTGGAGCTGAAGCCGGACGACGTCATGGCGCATTACAGCCTGGCGTTGATCCTGAACCTGTTGGGCATGATCGATGAATCGGTCAAGCATTATGAGGAAGCGATCAAGATCAATCCCAACTTCGCCCGCGCGCACAGCAACGTGGCCACGGTGCATTACTCGGTGAAACGCGGCCGCGAGGCCATCCACCACCTGCGCATCGCCAAAGACCTGTTCAAGGAACAGGGGGACGCGCTGATGACCGAAACCGCGGAAGACCTGCTCCGGGAATGCTACCACGAGTTCAAGCTGACTCCGGAAGACTTCGAGTGAAACGCCGCTTCGGCTCACCCCTCCTGATTCGAACCCATCATGGACTATGATGTCATCGTGATCGGTGGCGGCTCGGCGGGTTACGCCGCAGCCGACACCGCCCAGCGTGCCGGTGCGCAGGTCGCCATCGTCGATCCCGGCCCCCTGGGCGGATTGTGCATCCTGCGTGGTTGCATGCCGACCAAAACCATCCTGCGTTCGTCGGACATCCTGGCGCTCATGCACCGCGCGCCGGAGTTCGGCCTCGCCGTGGACAACCCGCGCGCCGACCTCGCCGCCATCATCGAGCGCAAGGACCGGCTGATCGCCGAATTCACCAACTACCGCGTCGAGCAGTTGAAGAATCCGCGCTTCACCTTGATCGAAGACGCGGCGCACTTCGTCTCGGCCAACGCCATTGAGGCCGGAGGCAAACGCTACAGCGCGCGCGCCTTCGTCATCGCCACCGGCTCCGTCATCGCCGACGTGCCCATCCCCGGCCTTGATGCCACCGGCTTCCTGACCAGTGACGACACCTTGGAGTTGCGCCAGCAACCGGACTCGATGATCGTGCTGGGGGCGGGATTCGTCGGCGTCGAACTGGCGCAGTTCTACCAGCGCATCGGCACGCAGGTGACGCTGGTGCAGCGCAGCGGCCACATTTTATCGTCGCACGATGAAGACCTGGCGCGTCCGCTGGAAGCGCGGCTCCGCGAAGAAGGCATGACGGTGTACACCGGCACGAGGGATCTGAAAGTCAGCGTGCAGGATGGCAAACGCTGCGCGCATTTTATCCATGAAGGCAAAGAAATCACCGTCGCCGCCGCCACCCTGTTGAACGCGCTCGGCAGAACGCCGAATGTGGCGGGGTTGAACCTCGACGCGGCGGGCGTCAAGCTCGGCAAATGGGGCATCGCCGTGGACGACACCCTGCGCACCAGCAAGCACAACATCTTCGCCGTGGGCGATGTCACCGGCCTGTTCGAGGTGGTGCACATTGCCATTCAGCATGGCGAGATCGCCGCCTACAATGCGCTCCACCCGGACGGCGCGCAGCAGCGTTGTGAAGAACGTTTGAAAACCAGCGTCGTGTTTTCCGATCCCGCGGTGGCCTCGGTGGGCTATTCGGAGAAAGAATGCAGGCAGAACAACTGGCCGTACCTCGCCGCATCGTATCCGTTTGACGACCACGGCAAATCCCTGTGCCTGGGCGAAACCCACGGCCACGTCAAGCTGCTGTGCCGGCCGGACGACGGCACCCTGATCGGCGCACACATCACCGGGCCCGAAGCGGGCGAGTTGATCCACCACCTCATCGCCGTCATGTATTATCACGGAACCGTATATGACCTGCTGAAGATGCCGTTCTACCACCCCACCCTGTCCGAAATCCTCACCTACCCCGCCGAAGAGCTGGCGGCGAAAATCGGCTGACCCCACGGGCGTTTTATTTTTTACTGATTTTGAATAACGGGCCGCAGCCGGTTTTGCAGTTTGATTTAAAGGGGAAGGCACGAGTGTGTGCGGGCACACCATTGGAACCGTTGCAGGTAAAGTGCCGTGTGCGGCGCGGTACTGAGGGAGGCCGGGCCTGGTCTAAACCCGGCCCAGGCGATCGACGAGGCGGTCGATGTGTTCCTGCGGGGTGAGTTCGGTGGCGCAGAGCAGCAGGCAGTGGCTCAATGCTTCGTAGTGCTGGCCGAGCGGCAGACCGGCGACCAGTTTTTCTTCCAGCAATTGATCCCGCACCTCCACCGCCGGTTTCGGGCATTCCAGCACGAACTCGTTGTAGGTCTCGCCGGTGAAGCGGATTTTGAATCCCTTCAGCTTCGACAGTTTGTTCTTCATGTAATCGGCGTGGATGAGGTTGCGCTTCGCCACCTCGTGCAGGCCTGACTTGCCCATCGTCGCCATATAGACCGTCGTCGCCAGCGCGCACAGCCCCTGGTTGGTGCAGATGTTGGACGTCGCCTTCTCGCGCCGGATGTGCTGCTCGCGCGTGGCCAGCGTCAACGCATAGGCGCGATGGCCTTCGCGGTCCACGGTCTCGCCGACGATGCGGCCAGGGATCTGCCGGAAAAACTCTTCTTTCGTCGCGAAGAACCCGACATACGGTCCGCCGTACGACACCGGCAGGCCCAAAGCCTGTCCCTCGCCGATGCAGATGTCGGCGCCGCGCTCGCCGGGCGGTTTTAAAATGCCGAGCGAGGTCGCTTCCGCCACCGCCACCACAAGTCGCGTGTCCCGGTCTTTCAGGTACTCGCTCAACTCCGCATACTGCTCGACCACGCCCAGAAAGTTCGGGCTCTGGATCACCACGCAACTGGTGTTGGCGGTGAGGTTCTGTTTGACGTACTCGACGTCGATGCGGCCGTCGTCGCCGAACGGGATTTCCTTGTAGGTGACGCCGAGGCCCTGCGTGTAGGTGCGCGCCACATGGCGGTATTCCGGATGCACGCTTTGTGCCATGAGCACTTCGGTGCCGCCGTTGATGCGGTAAGCCATGAGCACCGCTTCCGCCAGTGCCGTCGAGCCGTCGTACATCGACGCGTTGGCGATTTCCATGCCCGTCAGCATGCACATCATGCTCTGGAATTCGAAGATGGACTGCAACGTGCCCTGGCTGACTTCCGGCTGGTAGGGCGTGTAAGAGGTGGCGAACTCGCCGCGCAGGATCATGTGATTGACCAGGGACGGCGTGAAATGCCGGTACGCGCCCGCGCCCAGAAACACGGCGTACTCGTCCGGGTTCAGGTTGCGCGCTTCCAGCCGGCGCATGCTCTGCGTCAGGTCCGGCTCCGATTGCGCGGCGGGCAGATTCAGCGGTTCAACCAGCCGGAGGCTTTCCGGGATGGACTCGAACAGTTTTCCGACATCCTCGATGCCGATGGCGGTGAGCATTTCCTGAATGTCGGTTTCCGTGTGTGGGATATAGCGCATGATGGAGGCAATGGGTGTTTAGGGATTAATGATTTTGTTCCTGCAGAAAACTTTCGTAATCGGCGGGGGACAGCAGGCCGTTTTTGTCGTTGGCGTCCTTCAACTCCACCTCGACGATCCACCCCTTGCCATACGGCTCCTGGTTGATCAATTCCGGATGCGCTTCCAGCTCCTTGTTGACCTGGGTCACCTTGCCGTTGGCCGGCGCATACAGATCGGATACCGTTTTGACGGACTCGACCACGCCGAACGTGGTTTCCTGTTGCAGATCGGCGCCTTCCTTCGGCAACTCCACGAACACCACGTCACCGAGTTGATCCTGGGCGAACGCCGTGATGCCGATCACGCCTTTGTTGCCATCGATGCGCAGCCACTCGTGTTCACGCGTGTACATCAGATCCTTCGGGACTTCCATTCTTGCCTCCTGTTTTTTGAGTCGGATTCTGCAACCTGACGGTCCACGAAGGAACCGGAGGGGTCTCTATTTTATTTCTTTTTGACGTTGCTGGGCACCATGGGCAGCGGGATGATTTCCGCCGGAACCGCCTGGTTGCGGATGCTCACTTCCACCCGGTTGCCCACTTCGGCCAGCCCTGTCGGTACATAGCACAGAGCCACCCCGGTATTCAAGGACGGTGAATAGGTGCCGCTGGTGACTTCGCCCACGGCCTCGCCCTCCTTCAGGATGGGGTAATGCGAGCGAGGCACGCCACGTTCCATCATCTTGATCGCCACCAGCTTCCGCGTGAGCCCCGCTTGTTTTTGTTTTTTAAGCACTTCCTTGCCGTTGAAGGCGGCTTCTTTTTTCAGTTTGATGACGAACCCAAGCCGCGCTTCCAGCGGATTGTGGTCGGCGTCGATCTCCTGCCCGTACAGCGGATAACCCATTTCGATGCGCAAGGTGTCGCGCGCGCCCAGGCCGATGGGCTGGATGTCGTACTGCTTGCCCGCGGCCATGATTTTTTCGTACACCGCGACCGCGTCTTCCGTGGACAGATAGAGCTCGAACCCGTCCTCACCGGTGTAGCCGGTGCGGGAGATGATGCAGTCGGCGCCCTCGATTTTACCCTGCTGAAAGGTGTAATAAGCGATGTCGCCGACCGGGATGTCCAGCATCGGTTTCAACAACGCTTCCGCGTGCCGGCCTTGCACCGCAAACTGCGCCGTGCTGTCGCTGGTGTTCTCGACCGCCACGTCGAACGCCTTGGCCTGCTGTTCGACCCAGTCGAAATCCTTGTCCGTGTTGGACGCGTTGACGCACAGGAAATAATGATCGTCGTCGAAGCGGTGGATCAGCAGGTCGTCCACCACGCCGCCGTTTTCGTAGCACATCAGACTGTACAGAATGGCCCCATCGGTCATTTTTTCCACATCGTTGGTGACCAGGTGCTGCAAAAACGCCTTGGCCTGGGGGCCTTTGACGTCGATCTCGCCCATGTGGCTGACGTCAAAGATGCCCACGCCGTCGCGTACGGCACGGTGTTCTTCCATGACTCCCTTATACTGAATGGGCATGTCCCATCCGGCGAACGGCACCATCCTGGCGCCCAGCTGGACATGAATTGCGTGAAGGGGAGTGGTCTTTAAAGGTGTGTTGACAGACATGTTCCTCTAATATGGCAAAAAATTCGTAACATGTAAAACGACTTGTATAATGAAAATTGGGTGGGAGATCAACCCACAATTGGATTTATCCTTAAATCATAGTATATTAGGGCCTTTTTTCCGGCGGGATGGCATTGACTCTGAATTTTTTCAGTTTCATATTAATACTAACATTATCCATGTAACGATTGCCATGGACGTTCCCTATCAGTTCAAACAATTCGATGCGGTGGTGGTCGCGGGAGAGGGGCTGCACAGTTACCAGGTCCTGCACCAGCACAAGGCCTTTCTGGGAATCGAGAACCGCTCGGTGGTGAGTTACGTTCTGGATGCCCTCATCAAGGCGCAGTCGGTGCGGAACATCTATGTTGTCGGCAAACAGCGCGCGTTGCGGGAGCACCTGCTGCGTGACGGCATCGATCTCGACCAGCCGAAACCCATCACCCTGCTGGAGCAGAAGCAGTCGTTGTACGAGAACGTCTGGTTCGCCTACATGGAAAGCCTGCCGGAACCGGTGCCCGAATCGCATCTGGAGAACTCCATTTACAAGGACAAGGCGCTGTTGGTGGTGCCCTGCGATTCGCCGTTGATCACGCCGCATGAGATCGATTACTTCACCGCCCATGCCGACATCGAGCATTACGATTACGTGCTGGGGCTGACGCCGGAGAAGGCGCTGAAACCGTTTTACCCGCGTAAAGGGCAACCCGGCATCAAGATGGCGTACCTGCATTTGAAGGAAGACAAGTACCGCATCAACAACATGCACCTGGTCAAACCGGGGCGCATCCAGAACCGCCATTATATCCAGACCATGTATCAGTACCGCTACCAGCGGGACATCAAGAACGTCGTGCGCTTCGGCGTCGAATTGTTCAAGAAGGACTGTTACCGCGGCTACCGCTTTTACCTGTGCCTGCTGGTATGCCTGATGTGCGCCCGCCTGAAACTCGACCGGGTGGCGGACTGGTTTCGCCGCTGGGTGCCGAAGCGTCACCTCGAAGCCTGGGTGTCGCAGGGCCTCAAGACCCGGTTCACCGGACTGGTCACGCCGTTTCCCGGAGCCACTCTGGACATTGACAACAACCGCGATTTCGAGGTGATGAAGCTGCGATTCCAGGACTGGAGACAGTCCCTGCGCGATCTGGTCGAGCGTTACCCGCTGCCCGAGGACGTGTCGGCCCAAACAGCCCTGTCCCGGTCTCCGGTCCCCTCCCAGTTGAACACATCCGGAACAGACATCGAAACGGTCCGTTGACCGCAACCCCGGCGAACAGGTTTCCCTGCACCCGCCTGCCATAAAAAGGCAACCCGCGTCTTTCATAACTGCTACAATGAAGGACCTGCCCACAGGCACACGCAAACCGACACCCAGACATGATTCAACAGAACATACGTAATTTTTCAATCATTGCCCACATCGATCACGGCAAGTCCACCCTGGCCGACAAACTGATCCTGAAGACCGGCGCGCTCGAACAGCGCGTGTTCAAGGACCAGTTTCTCGACAACATGGACCTCGAACGCGAGCGCGGCATCACCATCAAGGCGCAGACCGTGCGCCTGCCGTACCGGTCGCAGTCGGGCGAAGCCTACACCTTCAACATGATCGACACGCCGGGCCACGTGGATTTTTCCTACGAAGTGTCGCGCAGCCTCGCGGCCTGCGAAGGCGTGCTGCTTTTGGTCGATGCCTCGCAGGGCATCCAGGCGCAAACCATCGCCAACGTCAACCTGGCCATGAACAACAACCTGACCATCATCCCGGTCATCAATAAAGTCGATCTGCCCAGCGCCGACCCGGACATGGTGCGCGAGCAGCTGGAAGACATTCTGCAGATCGATTCCAGCGAAGCCATCCTCGCCAGCGCCAAGCAAGGCATCGGCGTGGAGGAAATCATGGCCGCCATCGTCGAGCGCATCCCGCCGCCGGTGGGACACCCGGAGCAACCGTTGAAGGCGCTGCTGTTCGATGCCTGGTACGACCTGTACAAGGGCGTGATGATCCTCGTGCGCGTGATGGACGGCTGCATCACCGAAGGCATGCAGATCCAGATGATGGCCACCGGCCACACCTTCGAAGTGGAAGAGCTCGGCGCGTTCACGCCGGTGCCGAAACGCATCGACCGCCTGGACTCCGGAGAGGTCGGCTTCATCGTCGCCAACATCAAGCAACTCGATGAGACCAAGATCGGCGACACCGTCACCGAATTCAAAAACAATTGCGCCCAGCCGCTGTCCGGTTACAAAGACGTGAAGCCGATGGTGTTCAGCGGCCTGTACCCCATCGATGGCGACCAGTACGAAAACCTGCGCGACGCGCTCAAGAAGCTGCGCCTCAACGACGCCTCATTCACTTACGAGCCGGAGACCTCCGCCGCGCTGGGGTTCGGTTTCCGCTGCGGCTTTCTGGGCCTGCTCCACATGGAGATCGTGCGCGAACGCCTCGAACGCGAGTACAACGTCGATCTGCTCACCACCGCACCGACCGTCATCTTCCATCTGCAGCCGGAACACGGCGAGATGGTCGTCATCGACAACCCGTCCAACCTGACCAAGAACGACCGCACCGACACCATTCTGGAGCCGTATCTGCGCGGCACCATCATTGTGCCCGACGAGTACGTCGGCGTGGTCATGAACCTGGCGCGGGACCGGCGCGGCCATCAGTTGAAGATGGAATACCTGACGCCGAAGACGGTGATGCTCCAGTACGCCCTGCCGTTCAGTGAAATCGTGTTCGATTTTTTCGACCACCTGAAATCGTCCACCAAAGGCTACGCGTCGTTCGATTATGAATTTATGGATTTCCGGGCCTCGGATTTGGTAAAGTTGGACATTCTGTTCAACGGGGAAACGGTCGATGCCCTGTCCATGATCGTTCACCGCGACAAGGCCTATTTCCGCGGCCGCGATCTGGTCAAGAAACTGAAGGAACAGATTCCCCGGCAAATGTTCGAGGTTGCCATCCAGGCCTCCATCGGCGGCAAAGTCATCGCCCGCGAATCCGTCAAAGCCCTGCGTAAAAACGTGCTGGCCAAATGTTACGGCGGGGACATCACCCGGAAACGAAAATTGTTGGAGAAACAGAAAGCCGGCAAAAAAAGAATGAAGCAGATCGGAAAGGTGGAGATTCCGCAGGAAGCCTTTCTCGCCGTATTGAGGACTGATGTCAAATAATCCCGAACAGAACACGCCCGGCTCCGCAGGCAATGCGGCGGCGGCCACCTCGACTTCCAAACCGCAGAAGAGCACGCTCCGGGAATACACCGAGGCCATCCTCATCGCCTTGCTGTTGGCCCTGCTCATCCGCACGTTCATTGTGCAGGCGTTCAAGATCCCTTCCGGCTCCATGGAAGACACGCTGCTGATCGGCGACCACCTGCTGGTCACCAAGTTCACCTACGGCATCCACATCCCCAACGAAGTTCCATTGTTGAATATCCAGCTGTTTCCGGACTACCTGCTGTTGCAGGAAACGCCGGAGCGCGGCGACATCATCGTCTTCAAATACCCGCTGGACGAGTCCAAGGATTTCATCAAGCGTGTCATCGGCCTGCCCGGAGAAAAGCTGGAAGTGCGTCACCAGCAGGTGTACATCAACGACCGCCGGCTGGAAGAACCTTATGCGCACCATACCGAACCGCCCAGCCTGGAACGCATTCCGGAACGCGATGATGTGGGCCCGGTGATGATCCCCGAAGGTCATGTGTTCGTGATGGGCGACAACCGCGAAAACAGTCACGACAGCCGCAAGTGGGGCTTCCTCGACCTCGACAAGGTGCGGGGCAAGGCGCAGTGGATTTACTGGTCGTGGAACAATGAAAACGGCGGGGTGCGGTTCAACCGCATCGGCTTGTCCGTGGACGATCACGAACCCACCGGCCCCGCGCTGGCCAACCCATGAAAAAAACCGGCGCCATGGACCCGCAACTCAAAACCCGGCTGACGTCGCTGCTCGACGGCTGCGAAGGCGTCATCCTCGACTTCGACGGCCTGATCGCCGACTCGGAACCGTTCCACTACAAGGCCTACAACACCGTGTTCGAACGTTACGGACACAGCATCGATGCCGACGAATACTGGGTCGAATTCACCTCGAAAGGCAAAGGCATCCAGGGCGAGATCGAGCGCTACAACCTGAAGCTCGACATCCGCCCCGAGGCCATGCGCGAGCAGAAATTCGAACTGTACTCCGAATTCTGTTCCAACGGCGACATCCGCCTGTTCCCCGACGCCCGCCGTTTCATGGAAACGATGAAGCAACGCTTCAAGCTGGCCATCGCCTCCGGATCCTGGGAACACGACATCCGCGCCATCCTCCGCCATGGTGAAGCCGAACACCTGGTCGAGACCATCCTCGGCAAGTCACCCGGCACGCGGCGGGAAAAACCGGCTCCCGACATTTTTCTGCAGGCGGCGGAACAACTGGGCCTGGCCCCCGAACGCTGCCTGGTGATGGAAGACGCGCTGAAAGGCGTGCACGCCGCACACGATGCAGGCATGTCCTGCGTCATCGTGCTCAATCCCCTCAACCGGAACATCGACTTCTCCCAGGCCGACCTCATCGTCTCCAGCCTGGCGGAATTCATGGACCATCTCTGATTGGCTCCCAACAAAAAAAGCGCGAAGGCCGAAGCCTCCGCGCTTGCAATTTTGTATCCGATCCGGTCAACCCGGCAGGGTCTTACCGGTTTGTTTCTTTGATCCCGATCCGCTCATAATCTTCCGCCGTCAATTGCCCGCCGCTGGAAGAGGAAGAGGATGAAGAAGAGGAAGACGAGCTTCCGGAGCCACCCGAAGAAGCACACCCAACGAGCGTCAGAATCATCATGACTGCGAAAATCCGTGCTAATATTTTCATATCAGACTCCCAGAGTTTACGATTTTAAAACTTACTGAACAAAGACAACAATCGAATCCGAAACCGGAGGATCGTAAGGCACATGGTTGCCCTGGGCAAACAAAGCCTGAATCCGGTGCATGCCATCGCTGAGTTCAATGGTTTTACAGGTCGAGCCGTCACCCATGTGGATGTGGTTGCTGTCCTTCGGGATCGGCTGTCCGGCCGGCGGCAGATCCACATCGATGATCAGGTGATGATGTCCTTTACCGGGGTTGACGCCGTTCTTGGCCGGTTCCACCGTATAGCCGTTGGTCTCCATACAGATTTCAACCTGGTTGTCGACGCTGGAGGCAGTCCGTGGCTTAACGATTTTAACGCCTTTATTGTCGCCAGCGACCCGGTCCGCGGACCCCATGTCTCCACCACCGGAACCACCCTGGCCGGCACAACCTACTGCAAACATCAAAACCGCTAAAAACCCAAAACGAACCATTTTAGTCATGATAAAGCGCCCTTTCCTATGTGGGATGAGATTTTATATTCCTGGGAGCCTTCCTGAAAACGAGGCCCGATAATATCGATATTAAGATGTGAAGTCTGAATTCTTACGAAGTATCGCCATTATAAACAAAAAAATACCAAAATCAACCGAACCCCTCAAATAAATCCTTGAAATATCTATATTACCGCTTAATTTAAAGAAGACCGACGGGGCTTAAAACCCTCAAAAGGGCCAAGTTGAATGAACCCGGCAGGCCATGAGGTTCGAGCCGGTTTTTTGTTATAATTTAACAACCAGTTAGAAGATTCCGCCTCGTCCCGCAGCCGGGAGGGGTCGTCATCTGTGTTGGTGGATTCATGAAGTTCGGTACCCACACCCTGATCCTTGGCGCCCTGCTGGCAAGCCTGACACTGGGAGCCGGAGCGGCCACGAGTTCCGGCCCGAAGAACGGCAACCCGGTGCCCTGGGTGACGCTGGAGCCGGGCCTGCAACTCGGCACCTTCCTGTCACCGCGCAAATCCATCATCGGCGATTCGCTGGTGCGCGTGCTGCGCATCGACCCGGCCCATTTCCGGTTCCGCCTGCTCAACGCCTCGTCCGACCGCAACAAACGCCGCTCCGCCAAAGAGTGGGTGCAGGACCACAACCTCGTCGCCGCCATCAACGCCAGCATGTACCAGACCGACAACCTGACCAGCGTGTCGCTGATGAAAACCATCGACCATGTCAACAACACCTGGTATTCGAAAGACCGCGCCCTGCTGGCATTCCACCCGCAGGAAACCTCGCTGCCGCCGGTGCAGATTCTGGACCGCGACTGCCAGGATGTGGAATCGCTGCGCGAACGGTACCAAACGCTGATCCAAAGCATCCGCATGATTTCCTGCGACGGCGACAACGTGTGGAAGCAGCAGGACAAAATCTGGAGCACCTCCGTCATCGGCATGGATGCCGACGGACACATGCTGTTCGTGCATGTGCGCTCGCCCTACAGCACGCACGACCTCATCGACATCCTGCTGGAGTTGCCGATCCATCTGAAACGGGCGATGTACGTCGAAGGCGGCCCGGAGGCGCAACTGTTCATACAATCCGGCACCGCGCAGATGGAATTTTTAGGCAGCTATTCCACCGACTCGAACGAGAACGACGCCAACCGCATCGCCTGGCCCATCCCCAACGTGGTCGGAATCGAACGCATCCCGTCACCCAAAACCCCATGAGGTTTTCATGTCCGCATCGCCCTCCAACAAACCGGCGCAATTGAAATCCCGTTTCCGCATCACCCTGCACGGTGAGATCGCCCTCGGTCCGGGCAAGGTGGATTTGCTGGAAGCCATCGGCCGGACCGGATCGATCTCGGCGGCAGCGCGGGAGCTCGGCCTCAGTTACCGCCGCGCCTGGGGCATGGTGGACACCATGAACCAGTGTTTCAAAAAACCGCTGGTGGAAGGCAGCCAGGGCGGCGCCGGTGGGGGCGGCGCGCAATTGACGGCACTCGGACAGAGTGTCATCGACCAGTACCGCGCCATGGAAACCAAAGCCATGAAGTCGGTGCAGGCGGAATGGAAAGCCCTGCACAAACACCTCGACACAAAGTAACGACCCCTTCGGAGAAGGGGGAGCCGGCCCGGCCTGTCCGGCGCAGGCAGGCGTGCCCTCCGAGTCTGAATTGTCATTCTGAGCGTCAGCGAAGAATCTATGTTTTATTTTTTAAAGGAGGGTTCGACGAATAACCCCCGGCCCTTTCAAGACACAACCCGTTGCCTGCGGACGCAGTCCGCTCACCCCACCTTTTCGGCGACGATCTCGAATCCCAGAAATTGCAGCGGCAGGGTGTCGCCGGGATAGTAACTGTAGGCATCGGTCTCGTCGTAGAACTCGTGGTACTCGAAGTCCTCCACCACAAACCCCGCCTCGCGCACGTCCTCAACCAGGTTGTGGCAGAACTTGTCTTCGATATCGACCAGCGTTTCCAGGTAACCGGGAATCAGTTTGTCGCGGTACTCCGGCTTCCGCGCTTCTTTCAGAATGCGGTACTCGAGGTCGGTGTCCACGATCATCATGCGACCGCCGGGCTTCAACTGCTTCAGCGCCCATTTGAGAAACGCGCGGCGCTCGTCGCGTTGCAGGTGATGCAGAAACTTGCTGACCTGCATCCAGCCGAAAGTCCGCGACACCTGCAGCCCCTCCGGAAAGCGGGCATCGAGAATCTCCACATTGCTTTTGCCGATCTGTTCCTTGTAATGCGTGAGCGCCTCGATGATGAACGGCATCGAATCGCTGAGGTACAGGGTGGGATAATCTTCCGGCCAGTCGTGCAGAATGCTGAATCCCGTCAACCCCGTCGCCACATCCAGCACCGGTTCGTCCACCGGCGGGATGAGGTCGGCCAGACCCTGATCCCACGGAAAGTTTTCCGTCAAGACCAGGTACGTGCTGTAGCTTTCCGCCAGCATGCGCACCACCACCGGGTCTGCCGCCAACGCGGGGTCGTGACGGATGGCATCCGCCAGCGAACGGAACAGAAATTCCATTTGATGGTTCATGTCTGCCGCCGACAACCCGGCCAGTGGCGGGTCGAGATCGGCGCGCCGGTTGCCATCGATGTGATCGAGATTCAAAAACACCATCGGCCGCTCGTGCTGGACATAAACGAGGTCGGCGAGGTCGATCATGATTTCGGGATAGGCGTAGCGCAGGATCAGGTTGAAGCAGGCCTGATGGTGCCGTCCGCTGTCATCGTTGCAAAAGCCCAGGCGGGTGTTGAGGTATTCAAACAAATCCACCACGCACCGGTTCAACTGCGGCGCCGAGGACCGTTGCAGGCCGAAATACACCCGGCCGGAATCGGTGATCAACGACAACCGATCCGGACCGGTTTCAAAAATACGGGATTCCATACAGGAGAGTCCTTACAAAATGATGCAGGCGTGCCCTGCAACAAACGGAGCAATGCTCTCACCGCAAACGATGATCCGTGGGCCCATTTCTAAATTCACTCCGTTTCCTCCGGGTGCAGCCCGGCGGGCGTGGCCCGGTTACAGCAGGGGACCGGTGACTTTTTCCACCGCGTCCAGAATTTCATCATTGTCGATCAATCGGGCGACGGTTTCAATATCGGGATGCAGTTCGCGGTCGGTGTCCATGTGCGTCACCTGCTGGCGCAGGCGTTCGTACGCGGCCAGCGTGCCCTGCCCCGGCTTGAGGTTGGTGAACAGGTCCATCGCCTGCGCCCCGCACAACAGCTCGATGGCGGCGACGTGCTTCACGTTCCCCGCCACATGCGCCGCCTTGCGCGCGCCGATGGTGCCCATGCTGACGTGGTCTTCCTTGTTCGCCGAGGTGGGGATGGAGTCCACCGACGCGGGATGCGCCCACGCCTTGTTTTCCGAAACCAGCGCCGCTGCCGTGTACTGCGCGATCATGAAACCGGAGTTGAGGCCGCCGCCTTCGATCAGAAACGACGGCAGGCCGCTCAGGTTCGGGTTCACCATACGCTCGATACGCCGTTCGGAAATGTTCGCCAGCTCCGCCAGCGCAATGGTCATGAAATCCATCACCAGCGCCACCGGCTGGCCGTGAAAATTGCCGCCACTCAGCACCTGTCCGTTTTCGAACACCAGCGGATTTTCCGTCGCCGAGTTCATCTCCGTCTCCAGCACACGCCGCACATGGTTCAGCGTGTCGCGCGTCGCGCCGTGCACCTGCGGCACGCAGCGCAGCGAGTACGCGTCCTGGATCTGGTCGCAGTCCTTGTGCGAGGAAATGATTTCGCTGCCGTCGGTGATCTTGCGCATGTTCGAGGCGGTATCGATCTGCCCCGGATGCGGCCGGATGTGATGAATGCGTTTGTGAAACTGCGTGTTGGTGCCGAGCAGCACCTCCAGGCTCATGGCCGCGGCGATGTCCACGATCTTTGCCAGCTTCAGGCCACGGCACAGCGTCAGCGCCCCCAGAGCCGTCATCACCTGCGTGCCGTTGATCAGCGCCAGGCCTTCGCCTTCCGCCAGGGTCACCGGCTCGATGCCCGCGCGCCGCAACGCTTCCGCACCGTCCAGCACCTCGCCCTGATACGTCGCCTTGCCGCGCCCGATCAGCACCAGAGACAGGTGCGCCATGGGGGCCAGGTCGCCGCTGGCGCCCACCGATCCCTGCTGCGGCACCACCGGCACCACGCCTTGGTTCAGCATCGCCAGCAGGGTGTTCACCGTTTCCAGACGCAGGCCGGAATAGCCCTTGGCCTTGCTATTCGCCATCAACAGCATGGTCATGCGCACCACTTCTTCTTCGAAAGGAATGCCCACGCCGGCGGCGTGGCTCATCAATACATTGGTCTGCAGGCGGCGCGCATCTTCCTGTGACACCACCACATTGCTCAACGCTCCGAAGCCGGTGGTCACGCCGTAAATCATTTTGCGATCGCGCACGGCGGCATCGATCTGTGTGCGGGAATGTTGGACCCGTTTTCGCGCCTCGCGGGTGAGGCCCACCGGGATGTTGTCCCGGATGGCACGGACCGCCTGCTCCAGCGTCAGGTTGTTGCCGTCCAGTTCCAGTAATTTCATGGGCGCTCCCAGCCGGGTGTCAACGCCAGTTCCAAAAAGCCCGGCACAACATGTAGAAGGCGGCGATCGTTGTCGGCAACACGTAAGGCACCGCTTCGAAGGCCTCCCCCGTCGTCAACGTATAAAAGGAAAACACAACGCGGGTGCCATACAGTCCGATGAGGATGACCGTCAGCACCTTACCCCCCTTATATATAAAATACGACAGCGCACCGAACAAAACCAGCGCCAACGCCGTGTAGCCCGCCGCTTCGGCAACACCCAGGTTGAACGGCGGTAGAAACACATACACCATGCCTACGTAAAGCAGGTTGAAAACGAAAAACGCCCACCCGGCCTGACGGTATTTTTTCAGGTGCGTTGCGGAAAGCGGTTGGGCCGTCATGCGGGTTTCGCCGAGGAGATGTGCGGACAAACACGAGAGCGGCGGATGCGGGGAATGCAAAGACGTTGCAGTGAAACCGGGGGTGTGCTAGCTTGCATCATTCCGATTCCGCCCGGAACCGGCCCCTTCCCATTCGTTATACGATAGACCATCATGTCGCCAGTCGAAGAACAGTTGAAAGTCATCAAACGGGGCACCGTCGAGATCATCGACGAAAAAGAGCTCGCCCGGATTCTTGAGCGGTCCATTAAAACAGGCAAGCCCCTGCGCGTCAAGGCCGGGTTCGATCCCACCGCACCCGACCTGCACCTCGGCCACACGGTGCTGTTGCAGAAAATGAAACACTTCCAGCAACTCGGTCACGAAGTGGTGTTTCTGATCGGCGACTTCACCGGCATGATCGGCGACCCGACCGGCAAATCCGAAACCCGCAAAAGCCTGACCGAACAAGAGGTCGCCGAAAACGCCAAGACTTATCTTGAGCAGGTGTACAAGATCCTCGACCGCGAGCGCACCACCGTGCTGTTCAACAGCGAGTGGATGGGTCCGTTCAGCGCCACCGACATGATCAACTTAGCCGCCCGCTACACCGTGGCGCGCATGCTGGAACGCGACGACTTCACCAAACGGCTCAACCAGAATCTACCGATCTCGCTGCACGAATTGATGTACCCCCTGGTGCAGGGCTACGACTCCGTCGCCATGAAAGCCGACGTGGAGCTAGGGGGCACCGATCAGAAGTTCAATTTGCTGGTGGGACGCGACCTGCAACGCGCTTACGGGCAGGAACCGCAGGTGGTGTTGACCATGCCGTTGCTGGAAGGCACCGACGGCGTGCAGAAGATGAGCAAAAGTTTGAACAACGCCATCGGCATTCTGGAACCGCCGGGCGATATCTTCGGCAAGATCATGTCCATTTCCGATGACCTGATGTGGCGCTATTACGAGTTGTTGAGCGATCTGAACGTGCAGGAGTTGGAGGCGCTGAAGCAGCGCGGTAAAACGGAGAATCCGCGCGACATTAAAATCGAACTGGCGAAAGAGATGGTGGCGAAGTACCACTCCGCGGAGGATGCGGAGCGGGCGGTGGAAGAATTCAAAAACGTGTTCAGCAACAAGAATCTGCCGACGGACATCCCCACCGTGCCCGGCTGGGGCGACGAAGCCCGCGACATCACCAGCGTGCTCGCCGGGTTCGACCTGTGCCCAAGCACGTCCGAAGCGCGCCGCCTCATCAAGCAGGGCGCCGTCACCATAGACGGCGAACGCGTCTCCGATGAAAAAATGCAACTGCCGGGCAACCGCGACACCCTGATCAAAGTCGGCAAAAAACGTTTTCTGAAAATCGCCGCGCCCTGACTCAGCGCTTGCTGCGGACTTTCTGTCCCGGCAGCAGCGGCTCGGTCTGCTTGATCACCCGCGCCGTGGACGTGTTTTCCTGCGTGGACAGCACAACCAGTTCGCCGATCACGTGTGCCGTCAAATCCGCACCGAACCAGCCGTCCCGTTCCGGCACCATGTACACCTCGAAACGATCGCCCACGCCCACGTTGTGCATCGCCCCCTTGTCGAGGTACACCTCATCTCCGTAAGAACTGAAGATGCTGCTGGTGCGATCGTTGCCGATGAGGAAGCCCTCGATGTTCTTGGGCTGCGGCTCATGTTTGACTTTCAACATTTCCGGTTTTTCGCGGGGCATGGGAATCAACCAGTCGCCTGCCACAATGGGATGAAACCCCCGGGTGACCTTCAACTTGGCGACGCCGCTTTCGGGAACGATATCCACCACTTCCACAACTCCCTTGACGACGAACTTCTGACCCACCGCGTCCTGGCGGAATTCCAGGGAGTAGGCAAACTCACCGTTGTAACCGAAGTCCAAAGAATTGACCTCGCTGCGGTCGGTGATGCCAAACATGACTTTGGGATGACGCACCGTTTCCCGGTCATCAACGAGCCGGAACTCGTCGCCGACCTTCACATTAACCCGGCCGTCGTCACCTCTTTCAAACTCCGCAAAGATGTATTGGGCCGGGCTGAACGCAATATGATGACGCACGCCCTGCACCACTTCGCCGACCGGCTCCACTTCCGGACCGACATGGCCCAGGCGGAAATACGTATCATAGGTGATCCAGGTGTCTTTCTTTTTGCCGGGCGCGACGCGGACCTCGCGTTTTTCCTTGGCGGGCGGCTCCGTGTCGGTCTGCCCCACCAGGCCGCGGGACAACACCACCGGATACAGAGGATTCATTTTGGCGACCTGAACGCCGTGCTCGTTCGAGCTGTGCTCGTTCGAGCTGTGCTTGTTCGCAGCGGATTCCACGTCGGAACCCTGGGCCCAGACAGGCAATCCGTTCAAAGTCAAACCTACCGCCACAGCGACGGTCCAGAGGATACGGGCTTTACGGCACATGGGGGATACCTTTCCTGAAATTGATCCGGTGCAAACCATTATTTAAAAACTCTTTGAAAACGCTTGGGTTCACTGCTTTTTGGGAGTGAAAACAGGATAGCAGAAAACGCCGGTTTGTAAACAAAATAGTTCCCACAACCTGCTTGTTTTCAATTATATATAAACTCATCCCGCGGCAAATGGGGGCGTCCCCGCCGGGTCCGGCTTAAAAACCTTGGTTTTATTTGGATTTCCCTTGACAAAGCCGCGCCCCGGGTGGAATAATTGAGGCCAATTCCCGAGTGCCTCAAAAAATACCATAACCATTTAAAAAGCAAGGGATTACGCAGGCAATACCGGCCTGCCGGAAACGCATTATGAAACGAACCTATCAACCCAAAAACATCAGACGCAAACGCACCCACGGTTTTCGGGCAAGAATGTCCACGGTGGGTGGACGCAGGGTGCTGTCCAACCGGCGGCGCAAAGGACGGAAACGCCTGGCTGTATAAGGCGATGCCGAATCGATCTTTTGAGAAGCACGAGAGATTGTTGCAACGTCCCCAGTTCCAGAAGGTCATGGCCGAAGGTCGCAAACAAAGAGTGGAGGATCTCTGCACTCTTTTTTATTTGCCCAACGGTTTGGAGCACCATCGGCTTGGCATCATTGCCTCGAAGAAAATCGGCAACGCCGTGGCCCGCAACCGGGCCAAGCGCAAAATCCGTGAAGTCTTCCGCCACCAGAAACAGATCGCCTCGACAGGCATGGACATCGTGGTGATCTCCGGCAAAAACCTGGTCCCCCTGCCCTGCCCGATTCTCGAAACCAAACTGGTCAGTATCTTTCGTAAAATGAAATAACCCGAACGGCAACCCGGTCGCATCCTTCCAGACACGTTTAGAACCGTCATGATCCGATTCCTTTTCAAACAATGCATCCGTGGATACCAGCGGGGGATCGCGCCCTTTCTGCCGCCGGCCTGCCGCTTCCACCCCACCTGTTCGGAATATGCCTGGCAAGCACTGGATCGGTATCCCCTGTTCAAGGCGGCGTATCGGATTGTAATCCGGCTGCTGAAATGCCATCCCTACCACGAGGGCGGGCACGACCCGGTCCGATAAGCGGAGATTGAATCTTGGAAAACCGATTGTTGCTGGCCTTTGTGTTGTCGCTGGGGGTGTTCGTCGTCTGGGGTTGGGTGATGGCGCAGTTCCAGCCGCCACCGGAAGAAGTACAGAAAACCCAGACCGTGCAGAAGCAGAAATCCTCTGCACCCACAACCCAATCCACGGATTCCCTGACCCCGTCCACCCTGGGCGAGCCGGAAAGTGGCAGCGTGGGAACGCCGCGGGACGATATGTCCACCGGGTTCCCCGACAGCGGCACCGCGCCCAAGGCGTCCATCCAGCAGGGCGAAGTCATCGAAATCGAGACCGAATCGGTCACCTACCGGTTTTCAACGCAGGGCGGGGTGCTGACGCACGCGCTGCTCCGCAAGAATAACAACCTCGACGGCGAACCGCTGAACCTCATCCGCCACCCGGAAGGGTCGCTCTACCCGCTGACGCTCATCACCGGCGAGCCGGAACTGGACCAGATCCTGCGCAACGGGCATTATGAGGCATCAATGCAATCGTTGATCCTGACGCAGGACAGCCCCGAAGGCGAGATCACGCTGCACCTCAAGCACGAGTCGGGACTGGAAGTGGTGCGGCACCTTTCGTTTGAATACGGCAAGCCGCTGTTCAAGATACGCACCCAGATGCGGGCGCCGCCCTTTGAAGGCAAGAACCTCAAGTACGCCGTGGTGTGGGGTCCCGGAATCGGCGGCGCCGACACGGCGGGCCCCAACTTCATCTCCTTCTCCGGCCCCACCACCTTCGTCAACAACCAGCGCATTGAAAATCCCGCAGCAGACATGACCCACACCGTCACCCACAAGGGCGACCTGGTGTGGACGTCGTTCCAGAATAAATACTTCGCCGCCGCGCTCATTCCTGAAAACGGCGTGCAGTCCGGTTTCGTGCAGAAGGTCGATGACGAAACGCAGTACGTCGGCCTGAATTTCGAGTCGGTGCAGGCCGCCGCCTCCGCCAGCTACCTGGTGTACGTCGGCACCAAGGAACTGGAGCTTTTGGAAAGCCTCGAGCACAAGCTGGTGCGGCTGATCGATTACGGCTGGTTCGGCAACAAGTTCGCGTTTCTCGTCAAACCCATTCTGAAATGCCTCAACTTCTTTTACGATCTGGTCGGCAACTACGGCTGGTCGATCATCCTGCTCACCTTCGTCATCAAGGTGTTGTTTTTCCCGCTGACGCACAAGAGCTTCAAATCGATGAAGGGCATGCAGAAGATCCAGCCCTACGTCAAGGTCTTGCAGGAACGTTACAAGGACGACCGGCAGAAGATGAACGAGGAGATGATCGGCCTCTACCGCAAGCACAAAGTCAACCCATTGGGCGGCTGTTTGCCGATGCTGCTGCAAATCCCGGTGTTCATCGCGCTCTATCACGCCCTGTTTTTTTCCATCGAGCTGCGCGGCGCGCCGTTCATGCTGTGGATTCAGGACCTGTCGCAGAGCGATCCCTACTTCGTGACGCCGGTACTCATGGGCGCCACCATGTTCCTGCAACAGAAGCTGACGCCGACGGTGGCCGATCCCGTTCAACAGAAAATTTTCCTGATGATGCCGATCATCTTCACGTTCCTGTTCATCACGTTTCCGGCGGGACTCGTCATCTACTGGACCGTGAACAACCTCCTGACCATCAGCCAGCAGTACTACATCTACCACGTCGCCAAAGACTGATCGTCTGGGAGGGGCCGTTATGGACGACACCATCGCCGCCATCGCCACTCCATTAGGAGACGGAGGCATCCACATCGTCCGCATCAGCGGACCCGATGCCTGGCCCATCGCCTGCCAACTGTTCCGTCCCGCGCCGCCCCAAACGCTGGAAACGATCGAACCGCTGAAAGTCGCGTTCGGCCACATCCACGACCCCGCGACCGGACGCATCCTCGACGAAGTCCTGCTGACACGCTTCGTGAAGCCGCACAGTTACACCTCGGAAGACGTGGTGGAGATCCACGGTCACGGCGGCGCCTTTGTCGCCACGCGCATTCTGCAAGGCGTGCTCGATCAGGGAGCGCGCCTCGCCCTGCCCGGCGAGTTCACCCGCCGCGCCTTCCTGCACGGACGCCTCGACCTCACCCAGGCCGAAGCCGTCGCCGACGTCATCCACGCCGCCTCGGACAAGGCCCTGTCAACCGCGCTTTCACAATTGCAGGGCGAGCTGTCGCGCTCGCTCAACGCACTCTACGACCGGCTCTTGGCGGTGCTGGCGCAACTGGAAGCGGCTATCGATTTTCCGGAAGAGGGACTGGAGTTCGAACGCAAGCAGGCCATGGCCCAACAGGTCAGCGCCGTGCAGAAAGAAATCGATGCACTCATCGCCACCTTCCGCGCCGGACGCATCTACCGCGAGGGGTTGAACGTCGCCCTGGTCGGCAAACCCAACGTCGGCAAATCCAGTCTGCTGAACGCCCTGCTGAAAGAAGACCGCGCCATCGTCACCCCGCACCCCGGCACCACGCGCGACGTGCTGGAAGAACGCGTGCGCATCCGCGACCTGCATTTGAACATCGTCGACACAGCGGGCATCCGGCATCAGCCGGAAGTGATCGAGGAAGAAGGCATCAAACGCACGCGCCGTGCCCTGGGTCAGGCCGACCTGGCGCTGGTGCTGCTCGATCTCTCGATGCCGCTCGACGCCAACGACGACATGCTGCTCGATGCCGTCGGCGCCACGCCGCGCCTGATCGTGCTCAACAAATGCGACCGGCCGCCGCAACTGGATACGGACGCCCTGGCAAAACGCTTCCAGGATGAAACGCCGTTTCCCATCTCCGCCACCACCGGCGAGGGGCTGGACGCATTGATCGACCGCTTGCACGCACGCATCCTCGCAGGCGCGCCGTCCGGCGAGGGCGCCCTCATCACCCGCGAACGCCACCGCCAGGCGCTGGCCGGCAGCCGCGACGCCTTGCAACGCGTCACCGAATCGCTCAACGGCGATCTGTCGGAAGACCTCGTCGCCGTCGATCTCAACACCGCGCTCGAACACCTGGGCGGCCTGCTCGGCAAAACCTTCGTCGAAGACCTGCTCGACCAGATTTTCGACGATTTCTGCATCGGCAAGTGACCGGGCACCGCCCGGAGGGAGCACTCACGGAGTAATGAGCTGGGCAAGGTCAGAAAGGAAATCTTCTCTTTATCTCGCATTGTGCAATTTGCGGCATCCCAATGATCAGCCATTTAGTTTCAATCAGTTATAAATATATCGTTAGAAATCCAACATTTTTTGACAAAATTTTGACATTCCGGGATTTTTGTATAAAATACTGACTTTATGGGGCTTAAACTTCAAAGCGATTCTTATCATTTAATAGGAAAGAGCGACGCCATCGGGGTGGTGTACGACCTGATCGAGCGCGCCGCCGACTCCAACAGCACGGTCATCATCACCGGCGAAAGCGGCACCGGCAAGGAACTCATCGCCCGCGCCCTGCACCACAACAGCCGCCGCGTGGACAAACCCTTCGTGCCGGTCAACTGCGGCGCCATCCCGGGCGAGTTGTTGGAAACCGAGTTGTTCGGCCACGAAAAAGGCGCCTTCACCGGGGCGGTCAACCACCGCGTTGGTCGCGTCGAGCTGGCGCAGGACGGCACGGTGTTCCTCGATGAAATCGGCGACATGCCGCCGCTCTTGCAAGTGAAGCTGCTGCGCGTGCTGGCCGAAAACGAAATCGATCGCGTCGGCGGCAACAAGCCGATCAAGATCGACGTGCGCGTCATCGCCGCCACGCATCGCAACCTGGAAGACGCCATCCAGCAAGGCCGCTTTCGCGAAGACCTGTTTTACCGCCTGAACGTCATCCCCATTTCCATCCCCCCCCTTACGCCAACGCAAAACCGACATTCCTTTGTTGGTGAATCACTACCTGCACGTGTTCAACGAACAAAAGTGCAAGAGCGTCACCGGCATCAGTGACGCGGCGATGGAGATCCTGTGCAATTACCCGTGGCCGGGCAACATCCGCGAGCTGGCGAATTTCATGGAGCGCATGGTGGTGTTGAGCACGGGCAGCACGCTGACCCCGCGCGACCTGCCGGAGAAGGTGCTGGGCGAGGTGCCGCGCGAGCAATGGGAACCGCTGGTGCAGGCCGAACCCACGGAAACCCCCGCCGAGTTCCTGCGCAGCACCCTGAACACCTCGTGCTTTGTCGGCATCCCCGACGAAGGCATCAATCTGAAGAAAATGGTGGAGGATTTCGAGAAGGAATTGATTCTTGAGGCGCTGGAGAAAACGGACTGGGTGAAGAACAAAGCCGCCGTGCTGCTCGGCCTCAACCGCACCACCCTCGTCGAAAAACTCAAGAAGATGAACATCCAGCGCGAGGACTGACCCGGCTGAGCCGGGAGGCAATGGGGTAATGCATTGTGGGCGCACGCTGATCCGCCAGCCCGTTCCCAATAAAACCCACACCGTAGAATCCAACGGGCTACAGAACTTCACGCCACGCCGGGTTTCCCGGTGTGCTCCCCTGAACAAAAATCGAGTGAAGCCGGAACCATGATGTGCGGCGGCGCGCCAGATGGGGGGCTCGCCGCAGGCGGGAAAAACCGCGTCAGCCTTCGATGCGGGCGTAGGCCAGTTCCTTGGCAATGCGGATGGCCTCTTCCACGAACTGCTTGTAGGCCCGGTCGGTATCCTTGTGCTGGGTCTGCTTGACGATCTTCTCGCCGTTGGCGTCGATCACCAGGTCCAGCACGTTGATGCCCGGGGTGACGTGGTGCTTGCGGATTTCAATCTTGATGGTGTTGACTTCCATTTCTTAATCTCCGGATATGCGCTGAGTATCTTTGGAATTAAGGGTTTTAAGTATCATTTCAACGCCCCGGAATCAAGCGCAATTTTCCCCAACCCCTCTATGACAAGTGCCCGGCCCCACTACGTGGGGAGGAAACAGGGTCATGCTTTGCGGGCGGACGATGGGATGTTGGAAGTGGATGGACACCCCCTTCTCCGAAGGGGGCTGGGGGGCTTGTACCTTTTCGGTTTGTCATCCAGAACGCAGTGATGGATGACTTTTAAAGAATTGCATTGACCATCGAAATCCTTCGCTGACGCTCAGGATTCAATCGGAAGAATCCCCCTAACCCCCTTTACAAGGGGGAACCGGGTGATGCTGCCCAGCCCGTCCCAAATACAAGCCGTTTCCTCTCCCTGTAAGGGAGTCAGGTATTGATGTTGAGCAGGCGGCCCACCCGGTTTTCGTTGGACCGGTTCTGGATGCCGAGCGAGCGGATGGACGCCTCCAGCCGCGTCAACTCCTCGGTCAGTTGGGAGATGGCGCGGGCGATGTCGGTGCCTGCGATGGCTTCTTCCGCCGCCGACAGGTTGACGATGGTGTCGCGCGTCGTGGCGGCGGTCACGGCCAGGCGGTTGGACACCGCTCCCACGTTGGCGCGGGTCTGGTTGACGGTCGTGAGTGCCGTGTCAATGCTGTCGATGGCCGTCAGCGCACCGCTCACCGTGGAAATGTCCGTGCCCGCCAGGCCCAGGGTCGTGGTGTCCGTGGCCTCGACCACGTTCAGGTTGATCTGGTCTTCCGGCCCGCTGCCGGAACCCACCTGGATGTTGACCTGATCGGAGGACCCCGGAGCCAGCTCGCCGTTCAGCAGGTTCTGGCCGTTGAATTCCAACGACTGCGAAATGCGGTCGATCTCGCTCAGCACCTGCTGAAACTCCGTATTCAACAGGCCGCGTTCGGTGTCGCCCAGAGTGCCGTTGCTGGCCTGCACCGCCAACTCCCGCCCACGCTGGGCGAGATCGTTGATGGTCGCGAGGCCTCCTTCGGCCACATTGATGAAGTTCGAACCGGTTTCGATGTTGCGGCTGGCCTGCGACAGAGCGCGGATTTCCGCATTCAACCGGTCGGACAAGGCCAGCCCTGCGGGATCGATGCCCGCGTTCACGATGCGGTTGCCGGACGCCACCTGCGCCAGCGTGGTGCGCACGCCGGACCGGTTGCGCTGAATCAGGTTCAGCAATCGACTGGTGGTATCGGAATCAATGGAACTGGCCATGGCTCGCTCCTTCCTCTTATGAGGCGTCGTAAAAATCTTTGACTTTATATTCAAAGTTAATAATATTGAGGCAGGATGTCAAATTGGCCGCACGCTGGCGACGCCTTCCGGCCCCCGGTCACCCATCCCGCTCGCTCTCTCCGGCGGCGATGGTCTTCTTCCACCCTCAACACACCATCCAGGTCTCCGCATGAAAATCTATATCAACGGCACCGAAGACAGCTCTTCCTACGAACATGCCAAACTGGGCGATCTGCTCGAACACATCCAGAAAGAAAAACTCCAGGACGACCAGTTCCTGTTCAAAATCCGGGTCAATGAAGAAAACATTGAATTCGGGTCCGATGAGTTGAAGGAAGCCCCCACCGAAAATATCCACAAGCTCGAAATTGAAACATCGACCATGAACGACATGGTCAACGAAAACATCGACAATGCCATCGGCTACCTGGAACGCCTGATTCCCGGCCTCGAAAAAGTGGCCACCATGTTCCGCGCCGGCGACCAGCAGGAAGCCAACAAACTGTTCGTCGATGTCGTCGATGGCATCGACTGGTTTTCACAACTGGGCGAATTGGTCGTGCAAGCCCGGCAACTCGATGTCAACCAAACCGAATACAACGGCAAAACCCTGGCCGACCGCAAACAGGAACTGGTGACTTTGACCCAGGGCGTGCTCGAAGTCCACAAGAAGCAGGACTGGGTGCGCCTCGCCGACCTTCTGGAATACGAGTTCCTGCCTTACTACAAGGACTGGCTGACCGTCCTGCCCCAACTCAAGAACTGATCCCCCTGTTTTTGTTGACCCTGCCGCCTCCGGCACCCGGTCCGGCTACCCGCCTGACGTTTAACTTCCCTGTAATCAAAGCTTTAAAAATAACCTGGAATTTTTTTTATTTTTCCCTCAAGTCTTATGTAAATCCTCCGTTAAGAGAATTAGGGTAATTGTGCGCTGAATGGATGCACCCGGCCCAATATCCAACCAGACCCTTTAAAAACAATTCTTTGAATGTTTGGGTCCGGTTCATGGAAGTATTCATGGGTATGGGATAAAGCGCCCAGCGTTGGATCGTCTTTTATTTTTTTTCAACGCATCCGGGACAAAACAATAAAATTCGCCTATACCTCTTAACGGTCGTAAAAAATAAGACTTTAATGCTAAACCGGGCGGCTTCAAAAAAAAGTCCGGAAAGCAGGCAACCATGGCAGAAATCGACAGCAGTTTCCCATTCAATCGGCTCGGTCTTCCCCGTTTTGGGGAGAACAACGACGACGAGAACAACGGCGCGATCAGCCGGCTGCGCCGGGCGCAGGAGGAACGCGCGGAGCGGAGAGAGGAAGACCGCCGCGTCAATCAGGTGCAAGACCGGGTGAATGCCACGCCACGTCCGCAACCGGGCGAGGTGCGCCTTGCCGAAGATGTGGTGCGCCGCGAGGCGGAAACCGCTCCGGCTCCCCGAACGAATCTGGAAGTGGCCCGCTCCGTGGTCGGGGAGGTGGATAATGAAACGGGTCTGCGTCTCGATGCAAACAATCCGGATGCCCCGAGGCCGTTCAGCCCCATCGAGCAGGCCATCGCCGCCGTCATCCGCCGCCCCGGCAACCTCGAATTGCGGCCACAGACCAATGGCGTCCTCGGCACCGAACCGGGAGGGGAAGGCGCGGCGGCGCGGCTTCTGTTGCCGCCGGAACCGCAGGTGTTGGACCGGGCTCTGCCGCAACCGCCCGAACCGGAATCGCAGGTGCTGGACCGGGCTCTGCCGCAACCACCCGAACCGGAGCCGGAACCGCAAGACCCTCTGCTCCTGCAGCAAGGCAACCTGCCGCCTGTCGGCGCCACCGAACCCCGGATTCTGGCCCAGGAACAACCCGACTCCAACATCGAACAACTGACGGAAAACCCGGCCGCGCTGCGTTCCAATTTTCTGGAAACGGCCCCGGCCCTGCGCGCCAACCGCGAACTGCGCGACCTGCTTGCGGAACCAGACAGCGCGGATGACGAGACCGGAGTCCTCCAGCAAGCCAACAACAACCTGCTGCTGAGCGACCCGGAACCGTTCGTGCTGCCGGGCGCCCAACTCGATGCCGTCACGCCGCCGACCGCGGAAGCCATCGGCACGGAACGGGTGGAGCAGAACCGCATTGAGCAGGCGGAGGAACAGGCCGAGGCGCGCCGTGCCCGGCGGGAGGAAGAAGAGGAAGACCGGAACGAAACCCGTCCCCGGCCTTTGAATCCGGAAACCCAGTTGACCCGGCGCGGGCTCAACATCAACCAGTTTATTTAAACCAGAATCTGCGGGAACCGAACATGGCCATCGCCGGTCTCAGCAATTCAATCGTCAACACCTTCAACCTGACCCTGACAGGCAGGTTGAACCTCAACGCCAAGCTGTCGGCAACAGGGAGCGCCGCCCCCGGCACCCCCTTGCCGAACCGGGCGGATATTTTTACCGACTCTTTTTTATTCGTCGATCGGGGCTTCCCGGTGATCGACGACCTGCGCGGTCCGTTGTCCGCATTGCGCGTCGCCCAGGGCGGCCGCTTCCTGACCGAAACGTTTCAGGATTCGGGCCTGCCCGCGCTCGACGAGTTCAATAAAAAAAACCGGTTCGTGCAATTGCAGAGCGACGCCTTGCAGGACCTGCGGACACGACTGCAACGCTTGCAGAGTTCCGTACAGACCCTGCGCGAAACCGGGGCGCTGAACCTGTTGACCGGGTTTTCCTCAAACCCCGAGGTGGTGGAGGTGACTGTGGACAACACGGCATCGCTCTCCCGGTTCGAACTCAAAGGCATTCAGCAGGCAACCCGGGAACGGCTGGTGTCCGACGCGCAATCGCTCGGCGCACTGGGCCTCAGTGGAAGTTTTTCCATCAACGGCGTGGAGGTGACAGTCACCGTAGGCGACACCCTGCTCGACATCGCCAACAAGATCAATCGCGGTGAGGACACCAACGGCAACGGCACCCTCGACGGAGCGGAAGATTTCAACGGCAACGGCTCGATCGACATCATCGAAATCGAACCCACCGAATTTTTCGAAGGCCTGTTCGTCATCGAAGACCGCAACAACAACGGCGTGCTCGATCCCTCGGAAGACGCCAACGGCAATGGCCGGCTCGATGGAGGCACCGCCGAGACCGGTGTCACCGCCACCCTGTCTGCCGACAACCGGCTGGAACTCACGGCGGCGGAAGGCGAACGCATCACACTGGACGACACCGATGGCCTGCTGCTGCAACTGGGATTCTTCACGCTCAACAGCCAGGGCGTTTCGGTGCAAAAAGAAAAACAACTGGTGACGGTCAACGGGCAGGTGCAGGACCTCAACCAGTCCGCACGAAATGCGGCGATTGAAATCGACGGACGTACCTTCCAGAGCGACACCAATACTTTTGACAATGTGCTGAACGGTGTGACCCTCACCCTCACCGGAACCTCGAACGAGTCGGTGCAGGTGCGGGTGCAGGTCGATGCCAGGGCGGCGGCGACGCAGATTCGATCGCTGGTCGATCGTTTCAACGACACGATCACCGCCTTCAATAAGATTCTGGGAGGCGACCGGCTGTTCGCGCGCGACCTCGATATCCAGACCCTGCGCAACGACCTGATACAAAACTCGCAGGGTGTCCTGCGCCGGGTCAACCAACGGGATGCGCGCACGCAGAGCCAGGCAGGATCGCAGCAGGACAACCGGTCGCTGGGCATCGACAGCGTGAACGTGGGCAAGACCTCATTTCAGGAAGTGGGTCTGACCAATGCGGTGCGCAGTCTGCAGGACAGTCCCTCGACCCTGTTCAAGCATGTCGGCAGCAAACTGTTTCGGGAATTGTCGGCCATCGGCATCCGCTCCGAATTCGACGATACGTTGAAAATCAACCGTCCCCAGCTGGAACGCGCCCTGCAGCAGAACCCGGGCAAGGTTTTTGATATCCTTACGCGTGAAGACGGTGGTATTTTGTCCAGCATCGAACCGGTTCTGGAGAAGGCGCTCAGCGGCAATCTGGGCGTTCTTGATTTCAAACAGGAACAGATCCGGGAGTTGTCGCAGGTGCCTTCCAAGGTAGCGGAGTTGTTTCAGCAGAACTCCAGCAACGACCTGCTGAGAAACCTCATTGCGGTGGTGTGACCGATGTCATCCAGACAAACAACCCAGATTCTCGAAGGGCTCCAGTCGCAGAAAACCGGATACGCGCAGCTTCTGGAACTCGCGAAAAAACAGAAAGCCGCCATCGACACGGACGATGAGACCCGCCTGTTGCAATTGATTCAGAGTAAAGAACAACTCCTGCGGGCCCTACGCGAAACCGAGCAGACACTGAAGGAAAGCTCGGACAGTCTTTCCAATGAGGCAAAAAAAGCATTGCCGCCCCAGGCTAAAGAATTGCAGAACGAAGTGCTGAGGCTGATGGAACAACTGATCCAGATTGAAAACGAATGTGCGGAAAGCCTGAAGTCGAAAGCGCTGGGCACCCGCGACGAACTGGCGGACCTCAAAAACCGCAAGCAGAGCATCAAGCAGTACGGCATGCCTGGCACCAAGGGCACGGAGTTTTCCGGGGACGCCTGATTAAGGAGAGAACGGCAACATGGACTTCAACGTTGGCAACGTATCGCGTGCGTTCCAGGTGTACCAGAACCAGTCACGCATCGCGGACCTCAACCGGCAGAGCAACCTGCGCACGGCACAGGTGCAGGCGGACCGGGTGAGCCTGTCCACGGAAGCGCAGCGCCTGTTCGAGGCAGGTCTGACGCGGAAGGAACCGCCGCCCGCCTCCTCTCATATTAAAAATATCAGACCGGCCTCTTTCACTCCTTTGCAAATTCAGGCCGCGGTGCAATCCGCGCCCGCAGTGGCAGCCCAGGCCGTTCCCAAAACCGGGCCCCAACCCGCCGCCGCCCGCACCCCATCGACCCCCGCGCGCGACCAGAACGAGCCGGTGGACCGGATTCCCGATCTCGATCTGCTCGACCTCCTCAATTTCGCCAACGCGCAGGATCTGGACGACACGGACAAAGACGCCGAAAACCCGGCTTCCCGCCGCGGCCGCCGGGCCTGACAAACGCCCTGCGCCCTGCCCACACCCCCCTCCCCGTCGCTGGATTTTCCCTCCCGCATAAGGCATAATCGGACCTCGCCGTTTTCCCGCAGCGGATTTTTCTGCCATCCCGGAAAGAAGGAGTTTCATGATTTGCGTTCCCATCGTCGGTCCCAACATGGACCGCGCGCTTGAAGACATCGACGCCTGCCGCCATGCCGCCGACTTCATCGAGTTTCGCCTGGATTTGATTGCCGATCACAACCTGCCGCGCCTCATCCAGGCCGCCGGAGACAAACCCTACATCGTCACCAACCGTTCCAAAATGGACGGCGGCCAGTACCCCGGCAACGAGGCAGACCGCGTCGCCATCCTCAAGCAGGCCATCGAACAGGACGCGATGTACGTCGATATCGAAACCTCCACGCCCTCGGACCTGCTGCGCTCGGTGCTCGAAAACAAAGGCAACTCGAAGATCATTCTGTCGCACCACGATTTCACCCGCACCGACGATAAAATCGAATCGCTCTACGAACTGATGACGCAGATGCCCGCCGACGTGCTGAAGCTCAGCACCTACGCCCAGGACCTCAACGACAACCTGAAACTGCTGCAACTGCTCAACCGCGCGCGCCGCGACGAGGTGTCGCTGATCGCCTTCTGCATGGGCGAGAAGGGCGAGATCAGCCGCATTCTGTCGCCCATGTACGGCGGCTGGCTGACGTTCGGCTCGCTCGACCGGGGACGCGAAAGCGCGCCGGGGCAGATTCCGGCGACGACGCTCAAGGACATCTACCGCGTCAACGACCTCAAACTGGACAGCCGCATCTTCGGCGTCATCGGCGATCCGGTCAACAAGAGCATGGGCTACCTCATCCACAACCGCGCCTTTCAGGAACTGAACCTGCCTTATGTGTACGTGCCCTTCTGGGCGAAAAGCGTGACGCGCTTCTTCAACGCCTTCGAAGCTTTCTTCGGCGGCCTCAGCGTGACCATGCCGTTCAAGGAGGACATCATGAAGCAGCTCGACCGCATCGATCCGCTCGCGGAAAAAATCGGCGCGGTCAACACCGTGGTGCGCGAAGGCAGCGACTGGGTGGGCTACAACACGGATGTCACCGGCGCCCTGGAAGCGCTCAACGCGGTGACGGAACTCAAAGGCAAGAAGGTGCTCATCATCGGCGCCGGCGGCACGGCGAAAGCCATCGGTTACGGCGTGGGCAGCGAGGGCGCGACGCTCACCCTCACCTACAACCGCAATAAAGAAAAAGCCGAGGCGCTGGCCCAGGAATTGAATGCGGAACTCATCAGCGTCCGCGATGTGGACCGCCGCGAGGTCGATGTCCTCATCAACTGCTCGCCCGCCGGCATGACGCCCAACACGCAAGACACGCCCTACCCGGCGCGCCTCTTGAAACCCGGCATGGTGGTGTTCGACTCGGTGTACAACCCGATGGAGACGCGCCTGATCCGCGAAGCCAAAGAAAAAGGCTGCACCGTGGTTCCGGGCATCGAGCTGTTCCTCAACCAGGCGATCCAGCAACTGGAACTGTGGACCGGCAAGACCCCGCCGCGTGCGCCGCTGCGCGATGTCGTCGAAACCCGCCTGCGCGATCTGGAAGCAAAAGGAATTTGATTGCGCGAAGGATGCGTTATACTTTCTAAGTAACCTGTTCCTGCGGAGGCGGCGCTCATGGGCCTGGACATTCCTCATTCCCAGTTTGGCGAAACCGACTTCGAGGAGTTCAAACGCCGTCTGCATCGGGAAACGGACCGGCTGTCGGCGTGGTTCCATGAAGGCGTGTTCGAACAGGAGCCGGGATACTGCGGTTTCGAACTGGAAGCCTGGCTGGTGGACGCCGACTTCCAACCCGCGCCGGTCAACGACATCATCCTGCCGCGTATCGACCACCCTCTCGTCGTGCCGGAACTGGCGCGCTTCAATTTCGAACTCAACAGCACGCCGCAGGTGCTTTCCGCCGACATGCTGGGCAACATGGACCGCGAGCTGGAAACCATCTGGAGCCTGTGCGATGCCCACGCCCGCGACGCCGGCTGCGGCGTCATGGCCATCGGCATCCTGCCCACCATCACCGACGACGCCCTGACCGTTGCCAACATGTCGTCCAACAGCCGTTACCAGGCGCTCAACGAACAGGTGCTGCGCCTGCGCAACGGACGCAATCTCGTTTTGGACATCAAGGGCCGCGACCACCTGCACGTCGAGCACGACGACGTCATGCTGGAATCGGTGACGACGTCGCTGCAAATCCACATCCAGTGTCCGCCACAGCACGCGGCCCGGCATTACAACCTGTCGCAGGTGCTGGCCGCGCCGATGGCCGCCGTCACCGCCAACTCACCGTACCTGTTCGGCCGCGACCTGTGGGACGAAACCCGCATCCCGGCCTTCGAGCAGTCCATCGCCGTCGCCAGTTTCCGCGCCCACGACGGACGCACCATCGGCCGCGCCACCTTCGGCACCGGCTACGCGGAGAGTTCCATCCTCGAACCGTTTCTCGAAAACCTGTACGCGTACCCCATCCTGCTGCCGATCCATTTCGACGAGCCGGAAGAAAACCTAAGCCACCTGCGCCTGCACAACGGCACCATCTGGCGCTGGACGCGGCCCTTGATCGGCGTCAGCGACAACGGCGCGCCGCACCTGCGCATCGAACACCGCGTGCCCGCCGCCGGACCCAGCCGGCCCGACATCATCGCCAACGTCGCCTTGCTGCTCGGCCTCATGGTGCACTTCGTCCATGAAGAACCGCGGCTGGAGGAGTTGATCCCGTTCACACAAGCCCGCGACAACTTTTACCGCGCCGCCCGCAACGGACTGTGCTCGGAAATCAAATGGATCGGCAACCGCACCGGCACCATGCAGGAACTGGTTCTGGATCAACTTGTCCCCGCCGCCCGGCAGGGACTCGAACGCGCCGGCGTGCGGCAGGCGGACATCGACCATTACATCGGCGGCATCATCGTGCCGCGTGTGCGCTCGGGGCAAAACGGCGCGCGCTGGCAACGCGACTTCGTCGCCAAACACGGATGCGACATGGCGGCGTTGACCGCCGCCTATTACCGCAATCAGAACAGCCGCCGTCCGGTCCACGAGTGGAGCCTGTGATCATGGACCTGCACCGGCTCGACCATGTGCCTCCGGAACTGCTCACCACGCCCGTCGAAGAATTGGATAACGTCCTGCCGGGGCCGACGCTCTTGCACATTCCCGGCCGCGCCGAACCGCCGCTGTTCATCTCGACGCTGCTGCACGGCGACGAGCCGACGGGATTCCAGTCCATGCAGAGACTGCTGACGCAGTACCTCGGATCGCCGGAAGGACTGCCGCGCAGTGTGTGGCTGTTTCTCGGCAACGTGCATGCGGCCAAGGGCAACCTGCGTCACCTCGACCAGCAACCCGACTTCAACCGCATCTGGAACGGCGGAGACCGGCCGGAGCATCGCCTCGCGGCACGCGTAGTGACTATGGCGCGGGAGAACGGACTGTTCGCCTGCATCGACATCCACAACACGTCGGGCAAGAACCCGCCCTACTCCGCCATCAACAAACTCGATCCCGCGTGCGTGTTCCTCGGCAAACTGTTCAGCGACAAGCTGGTGTACTTCACCCGGCCCGACACCGTGCTCAGCAAAGCGTTCGCCGAGATCTGCCCGGCGGTGACGGTGGAGTGCGGGCAGGCGGGCGATCCCAAGGGCCTCGAACGCGTGCACGGCTTCGTCGATCAGTGCCTGAACCTCGCGGCGATCGTGCCGACCGGATACCGCACGGCGGACGAGTCGGTGTACCACAGCATCGGGCGCATCGAGTTTCCGGATGGCTGCACGGTCGGGTTCGATCATTCGGGGGGACAGGAAGACTTCGTGTTCGTGGAGAATCTGGACAGCCTGAACTTCCAGGAACTGCCGGAGAACACGCGCATCGGCTGGCGGCACGACGCGGGCAAGCGGTTGGTTGTGATCGACGAGACGGGGAAGGAAGTGGGCGACGAGTTTTTTGTTTATAAAGGGGACGAGATACGCTTGAAGCGCGCGGTGGTGCCCTCCATGCTGACCACCCGCCCCGACGCCGCCCTCGACGACTGCCTGGGCTACCTCATGCAGAGGTATGTGTTGGAGTGAAGTCAGTCAGTTTATTTATAAAACTCAATTTATTTATCTAATTGGTTTATTGGCTTTCAAGGCTTCTCTCCTATCGGAAAACTTGAATATTCCAGTAATTTCACCTATAAATTTTGGAATAGCATAAATTTCGGAACCAAAATTTTAAGCGCAGGTAAAATAGATTTTAATCTGCGCTTAAACGATGGGGAGGGCACAATGGGGACAAAATCGAATCTTAAACAAAGCGCCAATGTTGAAAACAACCTTCCTGAATGTTTGGAAAGGGGAACCAAAGCTCGGTTGATTCCGGTAATCAAAGACCTCAGAAAAGAAGAGCAGGTTGTTTCTGTTTTGCTCTCAACTCTTATGACCGTAGATGAACTTGCAATGGTTTTATTGGGTTCTCTGGGGCACCGTTATGGAACAAGGGCAAAACTTGATTGTTTTACAGAAGTGGTTTGTAAAAAGAAAATAGGCACCGAAAACCTCCGTCCCGATGGTTTCCTAATCTTCAACCCCGGAAAAAAAGTTTGGTCCGCCCTTATTGAAGCAAAAATTGGAAACAATGAATTAAATGAAGATCAAATTTCTAAATATTGTCAATTAGCCAAGCTCAATGGCATTGATGCCGTAATTACTATTTCTAATCAGTTTGCCGCCCTTCCAACGCACCACCCTTTAAAAATGAGCAAAAAGGCTACTTCTGGAATTGATGTTTATCATTGGTCCTGGATGTACGCTTTGACTCAGGCAAAGTTATTGCTTGGAGATGATAACTTTAAATCCGAAGAACAAAAATACATTCTACAGGAAGCTGTTAGATATTTAGACCATCCCAGCATCGGCATTTCCAGCTTTGATCGAATGAATTCGGAATGGAAGGACATCGTATCCAAAATCAAAAGTGGAGCACAACTTAATAAGAACTCAGAAGATGTGGAAAAGTCCGTTGCGGCCTGGCATCAGGAACAAAGAGACCTTTGCCTCAAACTAAGTGAGGACCTGAAATGCTATGTAGCAATAAAATTATCACGTTCCCACAAAAGTGACCCCGGGCAAAGATTGGCGGATGACTGTCAGGAGCTTGTCAAAAATCATCGACTGCTGTCTGAATTGGAAATCCCCGATACCGCTTCTCCTATGCAGGTTGTGGTCGACGTAGGCAAACGGACCGTTGCGTGCAGCATGAAAGTGGATGCACCCAAAGATAAAAAACAAAATCGTTCCAAAGTAAATTGGATCTTGAAGCAATTACCCGATGAGAATTCAAACGAAATATTTGTTAAAGCTTCATGGCCCGGAAGGGTTTCGAACACCCAAGAAGAACTTTCCAAACTAAAAAACGACCCTGATTTGCTCGCAAAAGATCACCCTTCACACATCCTTCAAGGCTTTGAAGTAATTTTAGTCCGCGACCTTGTAGGAAAATTTGCAGGCCAGAAAACTTTTATCGAAGAGTTTGAAAAAACGGTAGAGGATTTTTACGACCAGGTGGGGCAACGTCTACAAAACTGGATCGCACCTCCTCCCAAAATGGAAAAGGAGTCTGAACAACCTACCGAACAAGGCAAGGTGCAAGAGCAACCAAAAATAGAAGAAACTCAAGACTCAAGCCCTGAAGAAGAAAGACGTACCGAAGAAGTTTGGCCTTTCCCAATCAAGGAAGAATCAGCTTTGGATACTATCCAAGGTGAGGAAATGCCGGTTGAACTTCCTATGGAGGGGAGTCCGAAGGCAACGGGAGAATAATGATCTGTGCTGGTTTTCGGCTGACAGTGGCCCCTGTTGGGCAGGGACACCGTTTTGTGCTGTCCTTCGCGGGTATGAAAAAGACCATCCAACATAAAAGCTCTGGGCAGGCGCGGGAATACAATCCATCGTGGAGCGCGACGCGGAGGGGTACTTCGTCGCGTCTGTTCTGGAACTCCCCGGCTGTCACACCCAGGCCAAGTCCATGGACACACTGGAAAAACGCTTGCGCGAAGCCATTGAGGTATACTTGGGAACCACCACAAATCAGTAAAGATATTATGGCTCAGGGTATACAAACTCGGTTGGAATTGGATTGGTTAAAAGATCACCATATAACAACCAGCTTGTTTGATCAGGAGTGTTTGATCCAAACAACCATATTTCTGCTAAATTCAAATTTTCACATTCCAGTTTTTCAAACTTTATTCTTGTTGTCCTATTTAAATAAATGGCAACGGTTAATTGAGGGGAATTATATTTCCGTAAATTGCCAATAAGTTCATTTAGCTCTGCATTGGGGTTTGCTGATTCAGGAACTAACTCCTTTAATTGAATAGGGACATAACAAGCCGTTCCTTTGTCTTCGCATAAGGCTATGAAATCATAATCAGATGCCTCAAATGGAGCAAACCAAACTTTTCTTCCTTTTAAGATTCCCATTCCATAACAAAATAAGGCAGCTTGCCTTCCTTCTCGGTGCGGCCTCAGCCTATTGGTTCTTAAATTTCTGATTTTGGGATCGATTTCATAGTCCTGGTATTTAAATTCGATTTCCCTAAGACGCTTTAAGACAAACTCTGGATCATGATATTCAAGTTGTTGCCATTGATTCAGATCAATAGTGCTCATGTTCAAAGCTCAATTCTTCTACACTAACCCCGTTTCCATTCCTTGAATTGGAGCCAGGCCTGGTCGAAGACGGCGGGGTCGTAGTGTTTTTTGGTGAGGGGTTGGTCGCCTTCCGGCGAGCGGGCGACGACGATCTGCTTGTCGCGCACGTTGCTGTTCTCCATGTACATGGCGACGCCGTCGGCCATCACCGCGCCGGTGCCGCGCAGCAATTCCTCGCGCACTTCCTTCGGGTTGTCAGTCACTTTCATTCCATCTTTGTTGATCATCGTCTCCTGCCATTAAAAAATTCACCTGCCCAAGAATGAGGAATCATTAGTAACCCCTCCCCGCCCTCCCCTTGAAAAGGGGAGGGATTCTATTTATCCCCCTCATCCTGGCCTGTCACTCCGGGAGTGCTCCCACCCGGGGAGAAGGAAATAAAAGGAACTAATAAGGAAGAACCCCCTAGCCCCCTTACAAGGGGGAACCACCCCCGCCACCGAAATGTTCCAAACGTCACTCGGTGAGTGCCCCCACGGGTGGAACACATAATAACGTTTGAAGCAATGGGATGAAATCGAAATGGTAGAGGATACGGAACTGGGTCCTCGGACCCTCGTTCGATCGCCGGGAAGCAATCAAGTTTTTCGCGTCCGGCAGTAATGAAATGAAAATCTGAAATTGGGCCCACGGACCATCGCCTGCCAGAAAGGAATTACCCCGTTTCCCCTCCTCGTAGAGGAGCTAGATCTGGGAGCGGTAACGCGGGATGGAGGGATCGGCGATCTGCGAGTAGGCGTCGATGCCGCCGATGAGGTTGTACACGGTATTCACGCCGGACTCTTTGAGGATCTTCCCGGCGCGGAACGAACGCTCGCCGAAATGGCAGTACACGACGATTTCTTCCTCGAACGCCAGTTCCTGAAAGCGGTCGATCAACTCGCCCAGCGGAATGTGGATGGAATCCGGCAACGCCGACAACGAATGCTCCCAGTCCTCCCGCACATCGAGCAGGCACTCGACCTCGCCCTTGTCCATCCGCTTCTTCAACTCCCCCGGCGACATGGGCAAAACGTCTTGCGATTCGGCATCCATAGGCGGCTCCTTATAAAGTTGCTCCCACCTGTTTCGATAAGAGAGGGTAGCGAGGCCTTCTGCGCATTCTCAATGTAACACCACCAAAAAGGGGAGGCCATGTCATTCGCTAATTTTAATGACAACTATTCACATTTTGAATATACTGCGCATCCGAATGGGGATGACACCCTTTTTGCAGTAAGTAGTGTGCCGAAACGAAGCTATCTTGTCCAGTTTAAAAAGAATTTGAAGGCAGGAAGTGAGGCACTCTGTGTCTTCCAAGGTTGGCCACCCCTCCCGGTCTCCTTGGCCTGCCTTCTCTCTTTTTCCCTCACACGAACCCGATCAACGGCCAGTATCCCCACAGCAGAAGCAGGTAGCAGCCCATGCCGAGGGCGCTGAGCAACAGCCCGGCCCTCACCATGTCGCCGAGCGGAATATAACGGGAGGAATACGCCAGCGCCGAGGCGGGCGTGGCGATGGGCAGGATGAACGCGAAGTTGCTGGGCAGGATCACCGTCATCGTCGCCACCACGGGACTGATCTCGTAGGTCTGGCATAGAGTGAGCGCGGGCGGCAGCAGGATGGCGATGACGGCGCTGTTGCTCATGAAGGTGGTGAACAAAACCGAAAGCATGGCGAGGATCAGCAAAAACGCGGTCGGCGACTGGATCCAGCCGTGGAACAATTGTTCGGCCAGCCACAGCGCGGCGCCGGACTCGGCCATGACTTCGCCCAGGCAGATGGCGCCGCCGTACATCAGGATGATGGCCCAGTTGACGTGCGGCTCCACCGCTTGCCAGGTGATGAGGTTCAGCACGAACAGGGCGACGATGGCCATGATGGCGATGTTGGCGATGCCGAAGGTGTCGCCAAAAGCAAACCAGAAGAACAGGGTGACGGCCATCACCGCGCCGACGCCCATTTCCTTGTATGAAATCTTGCCGAGGCCGAGCGCTTTGCGTTCCAGCGTGTCCAGGGCCGGGGTCACGTCCACCGCTTCCGCCTTGAACAGGAACCCGAGCACCACCCAGCCGCAGATCAGGAGCACCGGGATCACCGGGAACGACAGCACGGAGTATTGCAGGATGCCTAACGTGTGTTCGTTCTCTGTGCCTTTCTCCAGCATCTCCACCGCCAGCGGCACGCGACCGCCGCCCAGCACGGTGGTGGCGCCGCCGATGATGCAGCCCCAGCCCAGCGCGAAGTACAGCATCTTGCCGTACTGCGACCGGCCCGGCGCGAGTTGCAACGCGGAAACGATTTCCGTCACAATGGGGAACAACATCGCCGCCACGGCGTGCTCGGACATGAAGCAGGACCCGACCGCGCCCAGCAGGTAGATGGACGCCATCAGCTTGCGCGGATCGTGCCCCCAGTTCTCGATCACCCACAACGACAGGCGCACGCTGAGACCGCAGGCGATCATCGAGCCCGACAAAATGAACGCGCCCAGAATGAAGAACACCGCCTTGTTGCCGAAAAACGCGTACACCTGCGACGCGTCCATAATGTCCAAAAGCGGCACCGCGCCGATGACGAACAGGCTGGTCACGGAGAGCGGGATCACGTTGGAGGACCACAACGCGACGCACAACCCGAACAGGCACAGCACCTTGTAGGCTTCGGGGGTCAGCCCCGCGGGCGCGTCCTGATTGAGAAACACGACAAACAGGGCGAATAGAATCGCCACCACGATGCCACGGCGCAGGCGGTCGAAGGCCACGATCCACAACGGACGGCGGTCGATGAAAATTTTGGGCGATTCGTTCACGCGGCGTATAAGATTTTAAAATTCAATGAGAAAAGGCAAATCAATCTAACCTACAAGAAATACCGGGTCGATTCAACAGGATTCCCATGGGCGCGGTCCGTGACCCGTAGGGGTCGGCCCGCCATGGAGGAAAACCCGGCTGAGCCCGGGCCGGCTCCGGCATACTCATGAATGCCCTGCAAAGCGGGAGCGCAACGCACTTTTTTTGTTCCGGAAATTCGGGTATAAATGGTAAGGTGAGTACACCGTTTTTAGTCAACAAATCATACAATTGGAAGCTTCAAACCGCTCCCGCCGGAGAACGCACTAATGGGAATGACCATCACTGAAAAAATCATCGCCGCGCACTCGGGCAAAGCCTCGGTAAAACCGGGCGACAACGTGTGGGTGGATGTGGATGTCCTGATGACGCACGACGTGTGCGGTCCGGGCACCATCGGCATCTTCAAAAAACAATTCGGCGACACCGCCAAGGTCTGGGACCGCGAAAAAGTGGTCATCATTCCGGACCACTATATATTCACGTCCGATCCGCACGCCAACCGCAATGTGGACATCATCCGCGCCTTTGCCAAGGAGCAGGATCTTCCTTATTATTACGACGTCGGCACCGACAACTACAAGGGCGTCTGCCACGTGGCGCTGGCGCAGGAAGGCCACAACCGGCCGGGCGAGGTGCTGTTCGGCACCGACTCGCACACCTGCACCTCGGGCGCGTTCGGCATGTTCTCCACCGGCATCGGCAACACCGACGCGGCCTTCATCCTGGGCACCGGCAAGCTGTGGGTGAAAGTGCCGGAGACCATGCGCTTCGAGTTCCGCGGCCAGTTCCCGCCTTACCTCATGGCGAAGGACATCCTGTTGCAGGTGATCGGCGACATCGGCTGCGACGGCGCCACCTACCGCACCATGGAATGGGCGGGCGACGCGGTGATGAGCCTCTCCATGGAAGAGCGCATGACACTGTGCAACATGGCCATCGAGGCCGGCGGCAAAAACGCCGTCATCGAGGCCGACCAGACCACGTTCGACTACCTGGAGACGCGCAACAAGAAACCGTACAACGTGGTCCACGGCGACGCCGACGCGAACACCTTCTTCCACAAGGTGTACGACGCCGACAAGATGGAACCGGTGGTGGCCAAACCGCATTCGCCGGACAACCGGGCGCTGGCCCGCGAGTGCTCCGACGTCAAGCTCGACCGCGCCTACATCGGGTCCTGCACCGGCGGCAAGCTGACCGATTTCATCGCCGCGGCGGAGATCCTGAAAGGCGAGAAGGTCAAGATCGGCACCTTCATCGTTCCGGCCACCATGGAAGTGGAACAGGAATTGAACACCCACAAGATCGACGGCAAGACGGTCATGCAGATTTTCGAGGAAGCGGGCTGCCACATCGGCGAGCCTTCCTGCGCAGCCTGCCTGGGCGGTCCGGCGGACACCTTCGGCCGCACCCAGGGCTCGGAAGTGGTGATCTCCACCACCAACCGCAACTTCCCAGGCCGCATGGGATCGAAGCAGTCTTCGGTTTTCCTGGCGTCCCCGTACACGGCGGCGGCCTCGGCCCTCACCGGACGGGTCACCGATCCCCGTGAATTCATGGCCGCGGCGGTTTAATCCGCCGGCCGGCCTTTGGAGCCTCATTATATGAAAAAGAAAATCTCGGGACGGGCTTACGTCCTCGGCAACAACATCGACACCGACCAGATCATCCCGGCGCAGCACCTGGTGTACAGCCTGAGTGATCCGGAAGAAAGCAAGAATTACGGCAAGTTTGCGCTGTCCGGCGTGCCCGCGGAGGCGGCGGGGCTGCCGCAAGGCAACAAACCGTTCGTCGAAGACGGCTACCAGTCGCCGTACACCATCGTCATCGGCGGCAAGAACTTCGGTTGCGGTTCGTCACGCGAACACGCTCCGGCGTGCATGGAGATCGCCGGCGTGCAGGCGGTGATTGCGGAATCCTACGCCCGCATCTTCTACCGCAACTCGGTGGACGGCGGCTTCTTCATTCCGCTCGAAACCAAAGACCCGCTGACCGACAAGGTGCAGACCGGTGACGAGCTGGAAATCGATCTGGAGACCAGCACACTGACCAACACCACACAAAACGTGACGCACCCGTTGCAACCGCTGGGCGATGTCATCGACATCATCGAGGCCGGAAACATTTTCGAATACGCCCGGAAATCCGGTCTGATCCAGAGCAACTGACCGGTCCACCAACCCCCTTCATAACGGGAACCGATATGGCCCCGCAGGTTCAGGCAGCGCATACGCGGCAAGATGGCCTCCCATTGCTATGGCGCGCCGGCATGCGTCTGCTTCTGGGCCTGCTGCTCGGCGGGCTGGTTTCCGCCTGCGCCTCGGCCACGGCGCGGGAGGCTTCCGACATGGTTTCCGTCCCCACCGGGGACTTCACCATGGGCAGTTCCGAGGAAGACATCCAGTGGGCCGCCAAAACCTTTTTTTCCGAATCCCTCGACTATTACCGGGACGAAACGCCCGCCCACACCGTTCATCTCGAAGCCTACGAAATCGACAAACACGAAGTCACGATACAGGCCTACCAGACCTTCATGCAGACCACGGGACACGTCGCACCCAAATACATGGACGAGAAAAAATTCAACCAGCCCACGCAACCGGTGGTCGGCGTGAACTGGCAGGACGCCCACGATTTCTGCCAGTGGGCGGGCAAACGCCTGCCTACGGAAGCGGAATGGGAAAAGGCCGCACGCGGCACCGATCGCCGCCATTACCCCTGGGGCCGCGACCCGGTCGAAACATTCGCCAATGTGCGTGGCACGAAAGACGGTTTCCGCTACACCGCGCCCGGGGGGAGTTTCCCGCGGAACAAAAGCCCTTACGGCGCCTTCGATATGGCGGGCAATGTGTGGGAATGGACCGCCGACTGGTACCAGCCCTATCCCGGCAATATGACCGGCAACGATTTATACGGGCAAACCTTCCGCGTCATGCGCGGCGGCTCCTGGTTTTCCAATATGGATTTGGCGCGTACGGCGGTTCGCGGTAAACTGACCCCGGATCAGCGACAGAATTATATCGGGTTTCGGTGTGCGCGTTGACGCACCCGGTGCGGAAGAGACCCTAACCAGGACTCACAACAAGGAAAGATCACGATGAAATCATTTAAGAATTATCCGGCCCTGCTTGTTTTGATCACCCTGTTCGTGCTCGCGGGCTGCTCCTCAGGCAAATCGTCACACGGTTACGGCTCCTACGGCTACGGCAAAAAAGGCAAGGGCGGCCATCACGGTTACGGACTGCGCACCGGCCCGCCGGAAAACATCCCCCAGCACATCCTGGAACACACCGACGCGGCGGGCACCGGCATCAACCTCAACAACTCGCACCTCGGCGTGAAAGGCCTACGCATCCTCGCGGAAACGCCGAAAGCGCAGAACGTGCGCACGCTCGCCTTGAAGTCGAACGACCTGGGTGATGAAGGTGTGCAGATTCTGGCCAGTTCGGAAACGTTTAAAAACCTGGAGAAGCTGTCGCTGTGGGACAACAAGGTCACGACCGAAGGCACGCGCCTGCTGGTTGAGTCTCGCAACTTTCAAAACCTGACGGAACTCAACCTGATGGAAAACCAGTTGAGCGACGAAGGGGTGAAAATGCTGGTCAACTCTTCCCTGGCGGATTCATTGACCCTGCTCGATCTCAGCAAAAACAAGATCACCGATGAAGGCGCCATCGCCATCGCCAATTCGCCGAAACTGGCCAACCTCAAGCACCTCGACCTGTACCGCAACCAGATCGGTCCCAAGGGCGCGGAGGCGCTGCTCAATTCCGAGTACCTCAAGAACCTGGAGCATCTGGAATTGACGGCGAACTCCATCGACATCGACACCTCCAATCGGCTGACGGAGTCGCCGGGCCTGCCCAACCTGAAATACCTGGCGATCCATTAAAGGCATCAGATCCGCAGACAAGATAATAAAAAAAGCCCTTCCCTTTCTCAAGGGAAGGGCTTTTTGCATTCGCACGTACAGGCCCTCGCCGTGACCCCTACCACTAAAATAAACCCATAGATTCTTCGTCGCCTGCGGCTCCTCAGAATGACAACGCAACCTGAATTGTCATTCTGAGCGCCAGCGAAGAATCTATGTTTTGCTATCCAAAGCGTCCTCCCGGACCCCCAGTTCACCCACCGGGCATCCGCCCATTCACTCCGCGCCAGGCGCGGTCCACGCGGTGGCCGGGTTACACCCGGAGGAAACGCAAACGAATTCTGAATTGCGCCCACAGATCATCGCCGTCACCACCGGGCAGTAGCCATCGGCCCATTTGCTCCGCGCCAGGCGCGGTCCACGCGGTGGCCGGGTTACACCTGGAGGAAACGCAAACGAATCCTGAATTGCGCCCACAGATCATCGCCGTCACCACCGGGCAGTAGCCATCGGCCCATTTGCTCCGCGCCAGGCGCGGTCCACGCGGTGGCCGGGTTACACCCGGAGGAAACGCAAACGAATTCTGAATTGCGCCCACAGATCATCGCCGTCACCACCGGGCAGTAGCCATCGGCCCATTCACTCCGCGCCAGGCGCGGTCCACGCGGTGGAGTCAGAAGCGGATGTGGAGGCCGATGGTGAAGACGGGATAAAACGGCACATCGCTGAGATCGTCCTCCAACTGCCGCGCCTCACGATCCAGGTCCGATTGGGAGATGGACGACCCGCTGACCTGCGTGAGGCTGACCTCCGAATCCCCCACATAGATCACGCCGAGATCCATGGAAAAACCGATCGCCACCGGCAGGTCGAGGAAGTTGTCATCCGCCGCGTTGCCCCAGCCGATACCGAGGTAGGGGCCGAAATCCTGCCCGTGCTGGATGTCGGCACGGAAGGTGGCATTATACGTATTGTTGCCCACCCTGATGTTCTGTCCCGAGGCCGTCAGAATCGCATCGTGATCCAGCCAGAACACCCCACCGGTCACCCGGAAATTGCCGTGAAAGGGGTGGACATCGATGAACAGCGGCGCATCCTGAAATTCCAGATCGGCCTGGTAATCGACGCCGCCCAGATCATCGATCGACGTCGAGAAGTAGGACAGGTTGTTGTAACCGAGACGCAGGTTGACCCAGTTGGTGATGAGCGGCAGCGTCAAATCCACGCCGAGCCCCGTGGTGCCCGCCTTGCCTGTAACACCGACGCCCAAAACCGCCGATTGGCCGGGTGACGCCATTGCCAAAAAAAATACCATCGTCAGCACGGCAGTCCCGGTGCCCCGCCACATTGATTTCCCTCCAGGTTGTTTCATATTCCCCTCCTCCTGCAACGGATTCATTTGGAATGCCCCAAGGCGGATGCAATTTCAAAAAACGGCCCAGAGCCGATAAAACAATCAAAAAATAAGGGTCTGCCTGGGCAAAGTCAAACGCTAAAGACACCCGTTCATGCAAACAGGTCAAATACAAGGAAAGGCATTCATATTGGGTTCCCGAAAATGCCTTGCAAATAAGATCGTCTCAGTTGAAACTAAACTCGTCCGATACACATACGGATGAAATCAGCGGTCGAACTGACCGGTGTCGGACCTGCCCATTCGAGAAGGGGGGAACCATCGATGGCTAAGACCCAGACTCAATCCGACCGGACGCGGGCGGAAAAAGGCAAGCGCAACCTGATCCGCGCCGACCTGTCCTGGCAAAAGCTCAGCGGGGCCAACCTGACCCGCGCCAACCTGCGCGGCGCCAACCTGTCGCATGCCGATCTGGCCGCAGCCAACCTGAGCGAGAGCAATCTCAATGGCGCCAACCTCACCGGCACCAAGCTGACAAACGTCAAATTCGATCACGCCGTCCTCGCCAACACCGACTTCACCAAAGCCGATCTCACCGGCGCACAATTCCGCAGCGTGGACCTGAGTCGCGCCAAGAACCTGACTCAGGCGCAATTGAAAACCGCCCGCATCGATTCCGGCACCACCAAACTGCCACCACGCATGAGCGTCTGAAGCACGCACAACGCTGACATCTCCCGCATCCCTGCCTGCACAATTAAAATCCGGATAATTGTATCAGCGGCGTGGCTTCACAGAGTCTGCACAACGGAAACCAACATAATGGTACTGGTAATGCGGCAGGCTGAGGATGCGGTACGCGCTCTGCAATGTTTCTTCGCCGTTGCGCCAGGAACCGCCGCGCTGGACTTTGCCGCCGTTTTCATGATCGCTCGCCGTCCATTCCCACACATTGCCCGCCATGTCGTACAGGCCGAAGGCGTTCGGTGTTTTTTGCCCGACGGGGTGCGTCTGCTTGTTTGCGTTGTCTTTGTACCAGGCGTGATCGGCCGCAGGCGCATCGCCCCAGTAATAGGAAGTTTTCGTACCCGCCTTCGCCGCCTTTTCCCATTCCCAGTCCGTCGGCAGGCGGCGTCCAATCTGTTTGCAGTAATCGCGGGCTTCGAACCAGTCCACCTTTTCCACCGGACGGTCGGGGTCTTTAAAGAAGGAGGGATTGCGTCCCGTGACCGTTTCGTACTCGCGCTGCGTCACTTCGTGGGTATCGATGTAAAACGCGTCGAGGTGCATCGTGCGCGGCGCATCCGGCGGCCCGGCGGTGAAGGGTCCGGCGGGAATCAACGTCATGCCCTCGAGCACCTGTTCCGTTTCCTGCGCGGTGACGGAATCGGCGGCCAACAGTTTCGCGGGTGTAAAAAAGAGGAACGATAAAGCAAACAGAAGAGGCAAACGCCCTCCCCTAATTTGAAACGCGGCGACAAGCCGTATGCCAGTCCAGCCAATCATGCCTCAAAGCTTATCACGATTGAAACGCGGGAGAAATGCAGGGAATCCTATTCCTCGTCATCAAAAAAAGGCAATCTCCCAATCTCGAATCCGCAAGTATCCATTGACGATCAAAGGGAAGGAAACGGCATGGTATTTTACAATACAGGGAAGGCGGGGTCAGATATCAATGGTGCCGAGGGACGGAATCGAACCGCCGACACGAGGATTTTCAGTCCTCTGCTCTACCGACTGAGCTACCTCGGCCCACTGTGTCTGATGGCACAAGAATCAGGGAAATTAGCACAATCCCCCCATCCTGTCAATTTAATCGCCGCGCCATCTTTTGGCCCGGCCGCCGCGATTCCTCTGTTATAATTCAGACCGGGTTGCCGAGTTCACCAAAGAGGGATCGCCATGCTGGTTTTGACACGAAAAGTCGGGGAAAGCATCCAGATCAACGACGACATCACGGTGACGGTGATCGAAGTCAAAGGCAAGACCATCCGCCTGGGCATTGAGGCCGCCCCCGACACCAAGATTTACCGCGAAGAAGTGTTCGCCCGCATCAAGGAAGAAAACCAGTCCGCCGCGTCTCCGCAATTCGACCCCGCCGCCCTCCATCAGATTCTGCAGGACAACATCAAGCTATGAAATACGCATCCACACGGCTGGGCGAGTTTGAAGTCCCGCCCGCATCCATTCTGACGTTCACGCAAGGCCTGTCCGGCTTCGAGATGGAGTTGGAATACGCGCTGCTGCCTTTCGACGCCAAAACCGAAAGCCCACTCCACTGGCTGCATTCGCTGCACAACGCCGAGCTGGCTTTCGTCGTCACCAATCCGTTTCTGTTCGTGCCCGACTATCAGGTGGAGATGAGTCCCGCCGACAAGCTGGAACTGGCCTTCGGCACCAACGATGCGATGGCCGTGCTCAGCATCGTGCGCGTTCCGGAAGATTACCGGCAGATGACGGCCAACCTGCTGGCCCCCATCGTCATCAACGAAGCACGCCGGCTGTGCAAGCAGATCGTCCTCACTCACCCCAACTACGAAACGCGACATTACCTCTTGCCGGAATCCGTCCGCAACAGCAACGCTTAGAAAACATAAGCGGGAGATCGATCGGTCCCCTGTGAGGGGGAGCTTTGCGTAAGCAGGATAAACCCAAAACATAGATTCTTCGCTGACGCTCAGAATGACAACTCAGGCCCCGGTCTGTCATTCTGAGGAGCTCTTGGCGACGAAGAATCTATGGGTTCGTTCTTTAAAAGACTTTTGCAAAGGTATCCTTTATAGGAGGGAATCGCTTTGCATAACTGATGATTGGCGCGGCTCCCCCTTCTGCGAAGGGGGCTGGGGGGATTTTTCCTTCTTCCTACTTGATGATTTTTCCTTCCGTCTCACCCTGCCGCACTCGCGCGCAGGATCAGCGGGAATGATACAGCGCAACGGAAGATAGGAGCGTGGTCACCGCACCGGGGCGGCATCGTTCCGGGCGAACTTCATGAGGTGGGCTTCGAATTCGGAATAAGTACTGCGGGCATCGACGTAGATATAATTCGTGCGCGAATTGGAATTCATCGCAAAGTTGAGGCGCGACAGCAACGTGCCGTTCACAAACATCACGTCCGTCCACGGTCGGGCGGCACGGAACTCCGGGTGCGCCCGCACGAAATCGATGAACATCTCGAACCCCTCCACACACAGGGCGGAAGTGAGGTCCACCAGATCGCACACGGCGCGCAGACCGGTGGAATTGTTCTTGGTGCGCTCCTCCAGCTTCTCGGCACGCGTGACCTGCTGTTCGATTTCTTTTTTCGTCGGCTTCACCGAAAAAACCTCAACGATCTCCTCCGGGGACAAATCGTAGCGGAAGGTCACGTCGTAATCGCTGCGGATGCGTGTGTTGTGCCGCGTCACCCGCACCTTGCCCCAGGTTTTGGATTGCAGGATGGCGCTCTCCGCCGCTTCCGCAAAATGCTCCGCACCTTGCCGACATTCTTCCGCGGAGAGGTTCACCTCGCAGAAAAATGTCGGCAGTTGCAATTTCTTGAATGTGTCCCCAAACCGTTCCTGAATGGTCTCATAGGTTTTTTTCCGAAGCTTCCACACCGTCTGCGTCGTGTCTTCCCTCAACCTGTCCCGCATCGCCGCAGCCGTCGCATCAAAGCGGAGCGACAGGACTTCCGGATTCTCGCTGTTGCCCGCCGAGTCGGTGATGACCACCTCCGCCCACATTTTACGACGCAGCGCCGGATCGGGCTCCACCGACGCCAACGTCCGGTAGCCCTGCAAACACTGGTCGTTGGGAATGGTGAGCGAGCAGTACAACTCGCGAATGAACAGCTTGTCGTGGATGGTGGACTTCACGCCAACAATCCGGTCCATGAACCGTTTTTGTTCTTCCGGCGACAACCGGTCCCGCAGCGCCTGCACCATCTCAGCCCGATCCGCGTTCCACTGGACCAACAACGTATGGAATCCGCCGGTGCGCAAGAAGCGGGTGCTGATGCCGACGCGTTTCAGTCCCGCGTCCGGCACCTCTTCCAGCGCCGCAGCCAGGGTGGTCATGCCCTGCAAACAATTCCGGATGTGCTGCACTTCCTGCGCACCGCCCCCGATCTGTTCCAGAAACGGGAAGCATTCCAGGTTGGCGATGCCGTGCGTGCGTTCCAGATGCTGCTTCTTGAGAACCAGTTGATTGAACGGCGTCGATTCGGCGTGGGCTTGCGCTCCAGGCAGCAACACGGCGGCCGCAAACATTCCAGCTACAGCCGCGAACACGGTGGCAAGGCGAACCCTGATGGAAATTCGTTTCGGTGTCGTCATGCAACCGCCTCCATAAAAATAACGTGGGATGAAGTCACCCCGATTGTACCACCCTTTCGACAGGCAACACCACCGGTGGATGAAGGCCGATTCGAGAGGGAAGGAATCGCGCAATTCGCAAAAGCTGGATCACAGTTTGGACCCCTACGGTGTCGGGCACCCTCAGGGTGTGGGCAGAGATACTTCATGCGCGCCGTGTTGCCGGCACAACTGGCGCGAGGCGGCGTGGCAGGACAGAACGACCACCTGCCGCGTCTTCGCAAACTCCGCCAGCACTGCGACGAAACGGTCGCGGCGGGCGTCGTCGAAATTGACCCAGACGTCGTCCATCAGCACCGGCAACGGTTCGGAATCTTTTTCATACTCCTGGATGAGCGCAAGACGCAATGCCAGATACAATTGCTCGCGGGTGCCACGGCTGAGGTGTTCCACCCGTTTGATTTCGCCGGAAGCGGCGCGCACATCCACCGTATCCGTTTCCATTTTGTAGTCCACGGATGCATACGCGCCACCGGTGATGACTTTAAACCACTCCGACGCCGCCCGGTACACAGCGGGCTGATGCGTTTTCTGATACGCTTCCAACGATTGATCGAGCACCGTGAGCGCCAGCGTCGCCACCGCCCAGTCGCGTCCGGCGCGATCCAGCCGATGCCGGCGCATCTCCAATTGCGACTGCGCCTCGAACAACGCATCGTTGTTCGCCAGCCGTTTCTGCTCCTGCTGACAGCCGCCCAGTTTTTGATCGATCTCCTGCATCCGCTTTTCCAACTCGTTCGCCCGCCCCTGCACTTCGGTCAGGTCGGCTTGAATACGATCCGGATCGGTTCCCTTCACTTCGACGATGAACGCATCGAACGCGTCGCCCCGGCCGACCCGCGACTCGATGATCGATCGGACGCTGTCGATCTTGTCCTTCAACTTTTGAACCTGTTTGCAGACTTCCACCCGATCCAGGAATTCGTTTTCATCTTTCACCCCGATCTTCAACAGCAGGTCATTCAAGGCCTGGCGTTTCTCCTGGCGGCGCTGCTCCAGGTGATCAAACTGTTTCCGGTGTTCCTGCAATGAGGCTTGTTTCTGCTCCCATGCATCGTGCGCCCTGCGATGAGCGTCATACTGTTTGCCCAGCAACTCGATGTTGATGCGCACGTCCTCGTTCACCTGAAAATCCGGAAGCGTTGCGGCGAGCTTCGCCACCCGCTCCCGGGCACGGCTCAACTCGTCCTGCATCCGCTCGATGCGTTGCTTCAACTTGCCGATCTCGCGCAGCGTCTCCTGCAAATTCTTGACGGTCCCCATCAGCACGATGAAATCCACCGGATCCAGCGCGGCATGGAATCCCCGCTCCGTCAACCAGCGCTGCCAGGCGTCGTGCAATTGCTTCTGCGCCGACTCCGCCTGCGCCACTTCGGCGCGGTAATGCTGCTCGAGCGAATCGACCGCGTCGCCTGTGGGGGCCCGCCGGCGCACCCGCCACGCGGCAACGCCCGCCAGCACCAGACCCGCAATTCCAAACAGCGCGCCCAGCATGAACCCCGCCACCCATGCGGCGATACCCGCCGCCACACTCAGCACCGCGACACCCATTGCCATCCACAGAAATTCCGGCGGCACCGGTCCCTGCTCCGCCTGATTCCGCGCCTTGCGTTCCCGGTAGTCATCCAGCGTGCTGTGCGCCGTGCTCACTTTCTGCGCCGCATCCGTCATCCCCTCCTGAACCTTGCGCGCGTGCTGCTTGCAGGCCTCGCCTTCACGAAACGTCCGCAACGCGGCCTCGTCCCATTCGGGACCGATCTCCATCAACTGCCGCTGGAGGCTTTCCGTTTTTTCCCGGCACTCCGACTGCACCCCGTCGAGTTCCTTCACCACATTACGCACCGACTCGGACGACTGGTTGAGGGTCACCGCCTCGGCTTCCCGTTGCAGCAGCGCGGTGTTGACCTGAATGCCGTCGCACTCCGCCTGCAACCGGACCAGCGTTTGTTCCTTTTCCTCACATTGTTTTTTTAAGGACTCCCAATCCGTGCGCAAACCGTGAAATTCGACAATCACCGCTTCGGCGAGATCGGGCACGCCATCCCGTTTCTGCAAGGCTTCCTCCAGCCCCTCCCATTCCACAAACTTCGGAAACAATTCCAGCAGGGTGTTCAGTCTCTGCGCCTGGCGGTTGGCTGCGGCGAGCGGTTCTTTCAACGCGTCACGCCGTTGCATGAGGGATTCGATCTCGGCATGCAGCGCGTCGTACTGAACCAGTTCCGCCTGCATGGTTTTCAACTGCGCTTCTTTCTCGCGGATTTCCGTGGTGAGGGCGTTGAGAGTCTGCGTCCTGCCGCGCACCTTGAACAATGCTTCGCGACGGTCGTTGAGCGATTTCCTGATCCCGGACAAAGACACCGCACCCAGCCCCAAGCCCGCACCGACGATGCGTTGCTTCACTTCATCGTCCTTGACGAAATCCAGTTGCTGCAATTCCTCGATGGTGAAGGCATACACGTTTTTATACAATGCGGCAGGAATGTATCCCAGAAACGGATTGAGGTTCTGCTGGTTCTCCACCGTGCGCGACGGCGTGGCAACACGGACCTGCGTTTTCTGTTTGCTTTGGACACTACGCTGAATCGTCACCGCTTCGCCGCTCACCGATTCGCATTCGAGCGATCCCTCCTGCTTGCCGCCGTCCTCCGGAGCATAGTGATCGGCGAACATGGCGCCTTCGCCGAACAGCACCCAGCGCACGAACTGGAGCAACGTCGTCTTGCCCGCCTCGTTTTCCCCATACAACAGGTTGAGGCCGGGACGCAATCCGGCGACGGACTGGTCCTTGAATGCCCCGAAACGTTTGATATGGAGTTCACGCAGTTGCATGGTCGGTCCGTTTCCTTGCTTCAGTCTTCATCCGGCATCAGGTGATCGAGCGTCACATCCCGCGCCTGCGCGATCCATGCCTTCAGCGTGTCCGCATCCGGCGGCGGCAGGCGTCCACCGCGCTCGCCGAACACCGGCTCCAGCACTTTCTGCCATTCGCCGGGATCGTCCGCATCGAGGACGCCGTCGTAGTGAGCGATGACATCGGCGATGAAATCCTTGCCCTGACGCAGCGCATCGAGATCGTAATAACCGCTGGTGTTCGATTCCAACTCCATCCACACACTCTGCGCGCCGCCCTCGAACTCCGTCAACACCTCGTCGCGCAGTTCAGCGAGTTGTTTCGTATCCTGCAAGTCCCCGTGCCTGAGCGTGCGACCGGTCAGCGTCCATTCGACAACGAGGTCGCGCTCGCCAATCGCCGCGAGCTGCTTGCGGCAGGCGTCCTGAATGGCGGCAGCCACGGCGTTCCACGTGTCGCAGCCGGTCACGTCCAGCACTGTCCGTACATACCGCACCGTGTCCACCGCGTGGAACACGATGTCCGGCGCCTGACCTTTCGCCAGAGTCACCAGGTAGCAGCCTTTCTCGCCGCCTTCCTTGAAATGCCGCGCCTGCGGGTTGCCGCTGTACACCACGGCGGGGTGCGCGTCGCGCAACACCTGCGGCGCATGGATGTGGCCCAGCGCCCAGTAATCGACGGCGACGCCGCGCAGGTCTTCCAGCTTGCAGGGCGCGTAGTTGTCGTGGTTTTTATCGCCGCCGACATTGGTGTGCAGCACCCCGACGGCGGGCACGGCGGGATCGATCTTCGAAAACAACGGTACCAGGTTGTCCAACACTTCCTTCTTCGCGTAACTGATGCCGTAGATTGTGGCCACCACCTGCCCCTCGCGTTCGACGGGAATCGACGCCACTGCGTTGCCGGGGAACACGTGCACGCCGGCGGGCCAGTTCAGGGTCTCGGACCAGGAGCTTAAAGGATCGTGATTGCCGTGCGCAATGAATGCCGGGATGCCCGCCCCCGTCAGCCGTTCGAGCTCGCGCTTGAACCGGAACTGCGCCTGCAAGCTCTTGTCTTCGCCGTCGAACACGTCGCCCGCAATGATCACGGCATCGACTTTTTCCTTTAAAGCGAGGGTGACGATATTGGCGAAGGCTTGCTGTGTGGCGGCGCGCAGGCGGTCGCGCATGGCGGCATCGACCCCATCCAGATTCTTGAACGGGCTGTCGATGTGCAGATCGGAACAATGGATGAAACGGAATCGGGACACGGCACCGCCTGTGTGAAAGACGCATTCCAAATATATTATATTCTGTTCGCTCCGCGCCGGGCGCGGCCCAGCTCCCTTGCGGGGACGGGTTTATGCGTCGCCAAGCCAACGATGGTCAGAGCGCGCAAATTATATTCCCCTCCTTTCCAAGGAGGGGAATGAGGGGAGGTATTGTTGGTGGTTGCAACCCGTGAATACGGGTTGCGTTCCAAAACCCCACCCCAACCCTCCCCTTGGTACAGGGGAGGGAGAAAAAACGCATTCCAAATATATTATATTCTGTTCGCTCCGCGCCGGGCGCGGCCCAGCTCCCTTGCGGGGAGAGGTAACGGGTTTATGCGTCGCCGGGCAAACGATGATCAGGGAGCGTGTTCCAAATACAGTCTGTTCGCTCCGCGCAAATACAGTCTGTTCGCTCCGCGCCGGGCGCGGCTCATTATAGACCCGAACGCGGACGGGTCCCAACCGGATTCAGAACAGCTCGTCCTGCAGGCCGCGGTAAGCCTCATTGATGCGCTGGGTGAGACGCGAGGCCTCCTGCTTCGCCGCCTCGTCGTCGGAGATCAGGTGTTTGTGATAATGCGCCAACTGCTGTTTCCAGGCGCGGCGGCAGGCGTTCAGGTCCGATCCCTCCGGCACGCCCAACGTGGCGTACCACTCCCTGATCACCGCCTCTTTCGCCTCGGGCGTGATGTCCCCGAGTTGCGGCGACGGGTCTTCTTCCGGCGTGTTTTTTTTGATCCAGTCTAAAAACCGATCCAGCATCGCTACGTCTTCGACCTTAATTAATAACCCTGCAATCTTTAAAAATGAGAAACTCACCCTCATCCTGACCTGTCACTCCGTGAGTGCTCCCACGAGGGGAGCAGGAGCCTTGGCATTGACTCCGGGCTCATTCTTTTTTAGCATGAAAGCGACTCGATCCTGAACCCTTAAAAACCGAAACCATGCCCAACGCCGCAACCCCCACAATCGCCGCACCGGAAACCACGACTCTGCCGCCGATGGAGTACCGCCGCTTCGGTCGCACCAACGAATCGATTTCGGTGCTGACCTTGGGCGGCATGCGATTCGAACAGGGCTGGGACGCGCCCCGCGACCACCTGCCGAAAGCGGCGCTCGACAACTGCATCGACACCACCCACCGCGCCCTGGCCTGCGGCATCAACCACATCGAGACCGCCCACGGCTACGTGAAGAGCGAACACCTGTACGGCACGGCGCTGAAAGAACTCGGCACGCCGCGCTCGGCGTACAAAATGATGACCAAGGGCGCACCCATGACCGCCGACGACACACGCCGGCTGGTGGACGAACAACTCAAAGCGTTGCAGTTGGATTACGTCGATTTCTACGGCTGGCACGGCATCAACAATCAGGAACGCCTCGACGCCGCCGTGAAGCCCGGCGGCCCGGTCGAGACCCTGCACCGCCTGCGCGAGGAGGGGCGGGTGCGGCACATCGGCTTTTCCACGCACGCGCCGCTGGATATCATCCTCGCCGCCATGCGCACGAACCTGTTCGATTTCGTCAACCTGCACTACTATTATTTTTTCCAACGCCATCACGAAGCCATCCAACTGGCAGGCAAGATGGATCTCGGCATCCTCATCATCTCACCCAACGACAAGGGTGGGCAATTGTGGAATCCGTCGCCCAAGCTGGAATCGCTGTGCGCGCCGCTCACGCCGGTGCAGTTCAACGGACGCTTCTGCCTGAGCCATCCGGAGATCACGACGCTGACCATGGGCTTCCACGCGCCGGAACATTTTGAGCAGAACCTGGCGATCCTGAACGGTGGCGATTACTTCACGCCGCAAGACGCGCCGGTGAAAGAGACGATGGACGGCCAGACGGCGCGCATCCCCGATTACTGCACGGTGTGCAACCAGTGCCTGCCCTGCCCGGAAAACATCAACATCCCGGAGGTGCTGCGCTTCCGCAACATGCTGGAAGGCTACGGCATGCAGTCGTTCGGCAGGTACCGTTACAACATGTTGCAGAGCAAGGGGCACTGGTTTCCCGGCGAGTTCGCCAACCGCTGCACCGAATGCGGTGACTGCCTGCCGCGCTGCCCGGAAGACTTGAACATCCCCAAACTGTTGTTCCAGACTCACGCCAGGCTGTACAGTCCCTGGCGCATCTGGAAAGGACGCGTCACCAACTGGCTGGAAGTGGCGTGGCTCGGCGTGCGCAACCGGCTGCGCGGCATCGCGGCGCGCTGACGACGCTCCACGGCGCTCAATCCTTCACATCCCTAGAATAAAAAATCACGCCGCGGGGAGAGGCTCGTCCACTTCTTGTTTGCAGCGGCGCAGCCACTTCTGCGCGTTCTGGTAGGTGTCATCCACGGCGAGGATTTTTTCAAGGAACGGGATGGCCTTGTCGCAGCGCAGGATCTTCATGTACATTTCCGCCATCAGGTACATGTACTGCGGGTCGTCCCCGTCCACGTTTTCATAACGGAAACCGGTGGCGATGACCTCGCGCGGCTGACCCAGCCCGCGATAACTGAACATCTGGCTCTGCAACGCTTCCTGGTTCACCGCATCCACCTGCAACACCCGGTCGGAGTACTTGAGCGACTCCAGATGCTCGCCGCGGATGTTATAAAACTTGGCGGCGGCGTTGAGCAGCGTCGTGTCTTCCGGTTTCGTTTCCAGTTTCTGCAACAGGTCGATGAGTCCGATCTGCTGCAACACGGTGCGCATCTCGCCGGGATTCTTCCGCACCGCGTCTTTCAGAACCGCTTCCGCCTGCAGGAGGCGTCCCAGTTCCATCAGGTCATACCCCGTGTACAGCAGGGCGATGGGGTTTTCCGGCTGGCGTTTCTGCACCATGCTTAAAAATTCCAGGCTCTTTTCATACTGCCCCAGTTGATAAAATGCATGGCCGAGGTTGAGCAGCACTTCGAGGTTGCCCGGGTCGGCCTCCACCTGTTCGAGCAGGCCGCGTATCTGTGCCTCCCCGGCTTGCAGGTGGTAACGCAGCAGCCCGTCGTCTTCCGCCAGATCCATCGCCGCCAGCAGCATCTCGCGGTTGGAATACATGACGCCGCGCTGGTACAGATCCATCATGCGGTACTGTTTGCGGAACCGTTGTTCGTCCTCTGCATCGGCATTTTGCACCCGCCGCCAGAACGCGTCTGCCGCCACCCGGTTGAAGACGATGCGTTCCAGATCGGCGGTGCCGACGACGCGGCCGGAGTCCAGATAAAACTCAATGCGCGGCCGGTTGTCGGTGATGAGCGGCCGGTTCTTCGCCAGGGCCTGCAATTCTTCTTCCTGAAACCAGATGTTGGCGAGGAAAGCGGACACGTCCGGAATGTGGATGGCGTCCATCGCCTGCTTCACATACGGCGACTGGAAGCGCTGTTTCAGTTTGGCGAGGTCGAGGTCGATGGGCTGGTCGGAACCGATCAAAATGATTTCATTGGCGACGGACATCCACGCCTCGGCATGCGGGAACACGGACAGAAAGGTTTTGAAATGCATGTCCACTTCCTTGGCGCTCTGGCTGTGCAGCGGCACCCATTGCGCGATCAGACCGCCGGGCTTCAGCCGATCCCGCGCCTGCCTGTAAAAATCCTGCGTGTACAGGTTCACCGTGAACGCCGTGCGCGGCGGTGGCGGCTCGCCGGTGATGACGTCGTATTTTTTATCGGTGGTGAGCAGGAAGTTGCGTCCGTCCTGAATGACGATGTTCACTTTCTTGTTGTTCACCGCATCGTGATTTTCTTTGGCGAAGGCCGGAGCGGCGTTGATGACACTGGGTGAAAGCTCGACGCTGTCCACCGACTTCACACCGGGGTGCATGCCCGCCGCACCGGTGGTCTGGCCGGTGCCGAAACAAATGACCAGCACGTCGTCCGGGTGATCCGACAGCAGGATCGGCACGTGCGCCAGCAGTTTCATGTAACGCGTGGCGATGACGTTCGACGCGGACATCGAAATGCCGTTGGTGATGAGGCGTTTGGCGTCGGGATTGAGCAGGCCGTAGTCGTCCTTGAACACGGCCACGGTGTCGGTCAACCCTTCCTCGAAATACAACAGGCTCTGTATGTCGCGACGGCCGACGCTATCGCGCAGGAAAAACGGATTGAGCAGGTCGCCCGGCATGGCCAGGTTGAATGCGAGGATGACGGCGACGAGGGCCGGGGTGCCGACCTTGCGCACTTTGAGCGGTGCGCTGCCGGTGCGGAACAGGATCGCCGCCGTAAACAGGTTCAGCGTCACCACAACCACCAGGCTCTGCTCGGTGCCGAAGACCGGCAACAGCCAGAATCCCGCCAGCAGCGATCCGGCAATGGCGCCGGCGGTGTTGGCGGCATACACGCGCCCGGTGCCGCCGCCGACATGACGATGATCCCCCGACGCCAGCTTGATGAGGATGGGCAGGCTCATGCCCAACAGCACCGTCGGCACCAGCATCAGCGCCATGGAATCTTGAAGGTAATGGCCGAACGTCGCGCCGGGGTCTTCGAGGCTGTAGCCGTTCCACGGCGGCGACAGCACCGACTGCATGTTGAACAGGGTGAACGTGACATAGCCCGCGATGCCCGCCTGCAACGCCATCAACACCTGGCGCAGGTCGCGGCACTTCGCCATCACCGGCACCGCCAGCAAACTGCCCGCGCAGATGCCGAACAGGAACACGGCCAGCATGATGCTGAACGAGTACACCGTGCTGGCGATGCTGAACACCAAAAGACGCGTCCACAACACTTCATACGCAAGCGCGGTGAGGCCGCTGAGGAAGGCCACCGCCATCCATAGCTTTTGCGATGGCGCAAACCCCTCGACGCCGGGCCAGGTGAGGCGCGGCAGGCGCAGGCTCAGTTTGTGGCCGGGGTTTTCTTCCTGATAGGTGCGGATGCAGCCGATGCCGATGATGAGGTTGGCCACCGCCGCGTACCACGCCGTCTGCGCCACGCCGAACAGCGAGATGAACAGGAACCCCGCCAACAGGCAGCCCACCGAGGCGCCCAGTGTGTTCAGCGCATACAGGTAACTGACCTGCCGGCCGAGGCGGGCGTCGTCGGTGACATAATACTTGCTGATAATGGGCAGAGTCGCGCCCATGAGCGTCGTCGGCACGAACATCAGGAGAAACGCCAGCACCGCCTTGATCGCCGCGAACAGCGCCGGCGACTCCGGCACGAACTGGTGAAACCATGCGTAGAACACGTGGAACTTGTAGAAAATGAGGGTCAGCAACGCCGCCGTGACGCCGATCAAAATCTCGATCAGGGCATAGACCAGCAACGGCGGGTGCCGGTCTTCCTGGGCGGCGCGGTCGATGACATGGCCCCACACATAGCTGCCGAACCCCAGCCCCGCCATGAATGCCGCCAGCACCACCGAAACGGAGTACACCGTGTGCCCGAACACCAGGGTCAGCATACGGGTCCAGATGATCTCATAAACCAGGGCGGTGATCCCCGAAACGAAGAAAAAGCCGTAAATCATTGGGGAACGGGACATTGAAGTCATGCGTGTGGGGCCTTCCTGACCGTTGACATTGAATGAGGGGTGAAGTAGTGTAAAATCAGTCTGTTTCCGAATCGACCATAAATCAAAATTGCGCTTTATTTCAAGCCTGCATTTTGGGAAAATACGCTCATGCAAGAAGATTACACAGCACACGAAAAAGAAATCGAGGCCTCCGACCGCATCGACCACCCGTATGCCGCCGAAAACGGCGTCGAATGGACGGTCGAAGCCTGGGAGCGGGTCAAGCACGCGCCGGAGTTCGTGCGCCCCGGCATCCGCAAGGTGATGGTGCAGCGCGCCGTCAAACGGAATTACAAATATATCACGTCCGACTTCCTCACCGAAATCCGTAACGAATCCATGATGCTGGTCTCCAAACGCGTGCGTCAGTTCGGGTTCGAAGAGTTGTCGATGGGCGCGTTCGACGTCGCCAAGCAGAAGATGTCCGAAAGCCCGCGCAAGGTCGAAGTGATCGAGGAGATCGAGGACTTCCTGTCGCTGCGCACCGAGAAGAAGGAAGACATCGTCGATAAATTCAAGAACTACATGGAGTCGGCCCCCACCAGCGGCATGCCGTGGACGCAGGACGCCGTGGAGAAGATGGAAAAGGTGCCGCCGTTTGTGCTCGGCATGGCCAAGCAGACCATCGAGGCGCGCGCCCGTCAACGCGGCGACAAGATGGTGACGCCGGACATCATCGACGAAGTGTTCACCAACGTCATGCCCGCCTCCGCCAAGGAAGCGATGGGCATGGAAGTGACGGAAGAAGACAAGCAGCGCGATGTCGATTACGCCAACCAGCAGGACGACGAGCCGGATTTCGGCATGCCGTGGGACGACGACGCCAAGGCCAAGGTCATGCGCATCCCCATCCCGTTCATCCGCGAAATGGCGATCCAGCGCATCGAGCAGGAAGTGGGCAAGGAAAACGCTGAGCGCGTGACCATGGACCTGTTCGACAAATACCGCTTTTCATTTTAACCGGCAGCACTGCGGTTCCACCCCAGAGGGCCGACGGATACCAGGACATCCCAACCCCCTCCTGCACTTTGAAAGGAGCGCATCCTGACGTTTGCCAACGTGGATGGATTGCTGGTATTGGGAATGGTGGTGTTCGGTTTCAGCCTGTGGTTGCTTTCGAAAGACGCGCGCACCCCGGCGCGCATCCGCCGCGATGACCCCCGGCGCACCCGCCGCCGCTGACCGCCACGCACATCACCGAAAAAAACAAAAACCGGAATCCCCCATCGGGGCTTCCGGTTTTTTTTATGGCCTCACTCCACCTCTCCCATCAGACCCTGCACGGTCCCGAAAGCAATCGGATTTATTTTCTCATAGGGAACATTGCATTGTCATTCTGAGCGGAGCGAAGAATCTATGTTTTAAACCATACCGCAGGTCGTCCACTCCAAACCCAACACATAGATTCTTCGTCGCCTTACGCCTCCTCAGAATGACAAGCCTGAGATTTTGCTGCCAATAAAACACCAAAAAGCAATCGCGCTCCAAGTTGCCATTCTGAGCGGAGCGAAGAATCTATCTGTTGGTTTCGAACCAATCCCAGCTCAAATCCTCCCACATTGGGTTCATCGCCTCAATCAACTCTAATTTTTTAGTCCGTTTCCACCCCTTAATCTGCTTCTCCCGTTCGATGGCCGCGCTCACATTTTCGGTCTGTTCAAAATAGAGCAATCGATCCAATTTGTACTTTTTTGAAAAACCTGGAACGTCGGAAAATTTGTGCTCCCAGACCCTTCTTTGCAGGTCATTGGTCATACCCGTGTACAAAGTGCCGGATCGGTTGGTCAAAATGTATACGTAGTAGGTTTTCATGAATGACCACTGAAAACATAGATTCTTCGTCGCCTTACGGCTCCTCAGAATGACATAGCAAAAGGTTTTGTGAAAAACCATATATGGGCGGCTCACGGCGCCACCTCTCGCAAACCCCACACAACCACCGTATTGTCATTCTGAGCGCAGTGAAGAATCTATGTTTTAAACCATGCCGCAGGTCGTCCACTGCAAACCCAACACATAGATTCTTCGTCGCCTTACGGCTCCTCAGAATGACAAGCCTGAGATTTTGCTTTTTATAAACCCGTCGGGTAGTCGAGGAAGAGGGATTCGAGGCCGAACTGCTCTTCGAGGTGTTTGCCCACGGCCTTCACGCCGCCGGTCTCGGTGGCGTAGTGCCCGGCGAACATCAGGATGCAGCCGTTTTCCATCGCATCGTGAAACTGGTAGGCCTCGCCTTCGCCGGTGATGAAGCAGTCGAGCCCTTCGCGGATGGCCTCGCCCAAAAGTTTGCCCGCGCCGCCGGTGACGAGTCCCACGGAACGGATGACGCCGTCGCCGATGACCCGCACGTTGGTCTTCAACGCCTCGGACAACATGCCGCCCAGTTCGTGCCCGGTTTTCGGCGCAATGGTGCCGCGCAGGCCGATGTGCTGCCCGTCGTGCAGGGCGAACTCCTGCAAATTTTCGAGGCCGATGACATCGGCCAGTTGCCGGTTGTTGCCCAGCACCGGGTGCACGTCCAGCGGGATGTGCGCCGAGTAGAGGCCGAGGTTGGCCTCCATCATGCGCGCCAGCTTTTTGTAATGCGCGCCGCGCACCGGTTGCAGTCCGCCCCAGAACAGGCCGTGGTGAACGAACATCATGTCGCAGCCGGCGTCGAGGGCCAGGTCGATGGTGGCCTGGCAGGCGTCCACCGCCAGCCCCACTTTTTGGATGTCGCCGGTGTTCTCGATCTGCAATCCGTTGACCGCGTGGGAGGCATCCCTGATATTATGGATGTCGAGCAGTTGGTCGAGGTAATGGCTGATCTGTATAATGTCCATCAACGAAGTATAACAGAAGACGTTGCGGGGGAAAAAGCAACCTCCCCTGTATCCCCTCCCTGGTAAGGAGGGAACTATTATTAAAGGAAGGATTTTTCATTCCCCCTCATCCTAACCTTCTCCCACCAGGGGAGAAGGGACCTTTAAAACTCCCTCTCCCTTGATGGGAGCACTCACGGAGTGACGGACTGGGGTGAGGGTGATAATATTTCCTCCATATTCAAATATTCTATTCACCCGTGCTGCTATGACCGCATTCATCATCCGCAATATCGGCCAGCGTCTCATCCTGCTGGTGTTCATCTCGATCATCGCCCACACCATCGTGCACCTGGCGCCCGGCGAGCCGAGCCTGGTCGATCCCGCCAACCCGCGTATGAAGGCGGAAGACATCCAGCGTATTCGCGACGCCTTTCACCTCGACGACCCCATGCACGTGCAGTATGCCTACTGGATGCGCGACCTGTTCACCGGCGAACTGAAATCGTTCAAGGACAACCAGCCGGTGCTGGCAAAAATCTGGGACCGATTTCTGAATTCGCTGCCGCTGTTTCTCGTCGCCACGCTCATCACCTGGAGCATCGCCTTTCCCATGGGCATCAAGGCGGCGCTGCACCGCAACTCCGCCTTCGATCGCTCGACGACGTTCATCTCGTACGCGCTGATCTCGATCCCCGGCTTCTTCCTGGCGTACGTCCTCATCATTTTTGTGGTGCAGAATCTCAACGTCTCGGTGATCGGCATGCAGACCTTCGGTTTCGAAAACGTCGGACCGCTGTTCAAATCGATGGACTACCTGTGGCACCTGACGCTGCCCTCCTTGATGACGGCGATCACGGGACTCGCGGTGCTGTCGCGCTACGTGCGCTCGCAGATGCTGGAGGTGATCAACCAGGACTACATCCGCACCGCCCGCGCCAAGGGACTGGACGAGGACACGGTGATCTACCATCACGGCCTGAGGAACGCGCTGTTGCCGTTCATCACCATGTTCGGCCTGATGATCCCCGGCCTCATTGGCGGCTCGGTGATTTTCGAAACCATCTTCGCCTGGCCGGGCATGGGCCGGCTGGGATACGAAGCCATCCTGGCGCGGGATTTCCCGGTGATCCTGACGCTCAATTTCATCGCCGCCGTGCTGACCCTGGCCGGCACGCTGGTCTCGGACATCCTGTACGCGGTGGCCGATCCGCGCATCAAGTTTTGAGGACATCATGAACGAAGCCGCATCACCCGCCACCGAAACCCTCGCTGCCGAAGGCATGGTGCCGGAAGAAACGCCGTTCCAGGAACGCTGGCGCATCTTCCGCCGCAACCGCATGGCGCTGGTGTCGCTTTGCTTCCTCGGCTTTCTGTTCGTCGTCGCCGTCGGCGGCAAGCTGTTGACCATGCACCACGACCGCTTCGACGCCACCTCCGTGCGCCTGGCGGAAAAATTCAAACCGCCGTTCACGCCTTACAACACGGAATTGGTGAAGGAAGCCGAGCGGCCGTTTCTCGGCGTGTACCTGTTGGGCACGGACGAGCTGGGCCGCGACGTGTTCGCCCGCATGCTGGAAGGCACGTTCGTGTCACTCACCGTCGGTTTCGTCGCCGTCGGCATCTCCGTCACCGTCGGCATTTTCATCGGCGGGCTGGCCGGGTTTTACGGGCGCGTGCGGCTGGGGTTGATCACCGTGGACACGCTGCTCATGCGTTTTGTTGACATCATGCTGTGCTTTCCGACGTTCTTCCTGATCCTCACCGTGGTGGCGCTGTTGCCGCCCAGCATTTACAACATCATGATCGTCATCGGCCTGACCAGTTGGATGGGCACGGCCCGGCTGGTGCGCGCCGAGTTCCTGGCGCTGCGCGAACAGGACTACGTACTCGCTGCCAAAAGCCAGGCCATTCCCGAAATGCGCATCATTTTCCAGCATATCGTGCCCAACGCCATCGCCCCGGTGCTGGTCTCCGCCACCATCGGCGTGGCCACGGCGATTTTAACGGAATCCGCACTCAGCTTCCTCGGATTCGGCGTGCAACCGCCCGACGCCACCTGGGGCAACATCCTGGCCGACGGCAAAGCGTTCATCTTCGACGCGCCGTGGTTGACTTTCATCCCCGGTTTCACCATTCTATTCGTAGTGCTTGCCTTCAATCTGTTCGGCGAAGGGTTGCGTGAAGCCTACAACCCCAAACTCCGCCAGCGATAACCCTCAACTCAAATTCATGATTCAATTTCAAGGTCTCAAAAAGCAGTACGGACCGAAGGTCCTGTTCAACGGCGTCGATTTCCATCTGCGCTCGGGCGAGCGTGTCGGCCTCATCGGTGAAAACGGCATGGGCAAAACCACGCTGTTCCGCGTCATCGTCGGCCAGGAAAGCCTCGACGACGGCACCATCCACATCCGCAAGGGCGCGCGCGTCGCCATGCTGTCGCAGGAACTCGAAGTGGTCCAGCAGACCGTGCTGGAACGCGTGGTGGTGGGCGACTCCCGTTTCGCCGAGGTGCAGGAAGAGCTGGATCGACTGCAGGCGGACACGGCGTTTCACAAAAAGGACCCGGAGGAATGGACCCGGCGCTATGGCGACCTGCATCACGAATTCGAGCGTCACGGCGGCTACGAACGCGAATCGCGGGCGCAGGCGATTTTGTCCGGCCTCGGCTTCAAGGCCGAGCAGTTCCACAAACCGCTGGAAACGTTTTCCGGCGGCTGGCGCATGCGCGCGGAGCTGGCCAGGCTGTTGCTGCAAAGCCCGGACGTGCTGCTGCTCGACGAGCCAACCAACCACCTCGATCTGCACTCGGTGGTGTGGCTGGAATCGTTCCTCAAAAGTTACGAGGGCTGCCTGCTGCTCATCTCCCACGACCGCAGTTTCCTGAACAACCTCGTTGGGCGCATCGCCGAGCTCGACCGCGGCCAGCTCATCGCCTACACCGGCAACTACGACGATTACGAGCGGCAGAAGGCCGAACGCATCGCGCAACTGGAAGCGCAGGCCGCCAACCAGCAGCGGCGCGTCGCCGAGATCGAGCGCTTCGTCGAACGCTTCCGCGCCAAGAACTCGAAGGCGACGCAGGTGCAGAGCCGCGTCAAGCAACTGGAAAAAATGGAGCGCGTGCAGACGCACCGCGGCACCAAATCGATTCAGTTCCGCTTTCCGCAGCCGCGCCGCACGGGCCGCATCGTCGCCCGCGCCGAGGATTTGGACAAAGCCTACGGACCGGTGACGGTGTACCGGAACTTCTCGATCCAGATCGAGCGCGGCATGAAGATCGCGCTGGTTGGCGCCAACGGCGCCGGCAAATCGACATTGCTCAAACTGCTGGCCGGGCAGGTCGCACCCGATGCCGGCAGCCTCGAACTCGGCCACAACGTCAGCCGCGCCTACTACGCGCAGCATCACGTCGAAACCCTGACGCCGACGCACACCGTGCTCGAATCGCTGGTGGAGATGGCGCCGCAGTTGACCCACACGGCGCAGCGCAGCATCCTGGGCGCGTTCCTGTTTTCCGGCGACGACGTGGACAAGAAAGTCAACGTGCTGTCCGGCGGCGAACGTTCGCGCCTGTCCTTGGCGCGCATGCTGGCCGCGCCCGCGCCGTTTCTGCTGCTGGACGAACCGACCAACCACCTCGACATCCGTTCCTGCGAAATATTGGCCGCCTCGCTGGCCGATTTCGACGGCACGGTGGTGACCATTTCCCACGACCGGTTTTTCCTGGACGGCCTCATCAACCGCGTGTGGGAGGTCGAGGGCGGCACGGTGAAGGAGTACCTGGGCAACTTCAGCCATTACGAATGGATGAAAGCCAAGGAGGCCGAGCGCGCCGCCGCCGCGGTGAAGACCGCCGCCAAAAACGAGGCCGTGGCCTCCCCGGCGCGCAAGGACAAGGACCAGAAACGGCGCGAGGCCGAAGCCCGCAACCAGCGTTACCGCCAACTGAAACCGCTCAAGGAACGCTGCACGGCCATCGAAAAACGCTTGGACGCGGTGATGACCGAAAAGCAGGCGTTGGAAACCCGCCTCGCCGACCCGGATATGTACCTCGACAGCCACAAAAGCAAGCTCGCCGAAGCCCTGTCGCAGCAGAAAAAAGTCGATGCCGAAGAAACCAAACTGCTGGCCGAGTGGGACCGGCTGAGCGCCGAGATCGAGGCCCTGTCGAACACCCCCTCCGCCACTTCCTGATCGCCAAAGCCGTCCCCACCCCGGCAAAAGGGATTTGCAACGCGGCATTTTCCTTTATACTGGAGGCACAATGCACAGACGTGCCCGGCGGCATTTCGCTGAAATTCCACCCCTTCCGGGGCTACAGTTTCGCCGCGAAACGCCGATACGATGATAGTTTCCAAATCCTTATGCTATACTTCGGGCATCACATCGGCATACAGCGTGGAGGGGACCGGTCCCGCACCACCGGCCTGGCCGGGGGGTTATCGGACCCCGATTTTGCTTTGTCCTCAAGGTTCCAGACATGAAACTGAAAATCCTGGTGGCAGACGACAGCATCAGCATCCAGAAACTGGTGTCCATGGCCTTCTACAACGAGGACATGGAGGTGGAAGGCATCAGCGACGGCGTCAAGGCCTACAACTACCTCTCCGATTTCCAGCCGGATCTGGTGATGGCCGACATCTATCTGCCCGGCATCAACGGCTTCGAGCTGTCCAAAAAAATCAAAAACAGCGACGAGTTCCAGAATGTCCACGTGCTCCTGCTGACCAGCGACTTTGAAGAACTCGACCAGATCATGTACGCCGATTCGGAAGCCGACGGCTACATCTCAAAACCCTTCAAAACCGACGAAATCATCAAAAAGGTGAAACACCTGCTGGGCGAAGACACCCCTGCCGCCGCAGCCACGGAAGACGAGGAATACGAAATCGAGTCCGGCGAGTACGAGATCGAAGCCGTCGATGAAGTTGAGATCGACGCCGGCGACGAAGACAAGGTGGACGTGGAGTCCGCAGGCATCCTCGATTACGATGAGGAGGGCCTGCAACCGAAGTGGATCGAGTTGTCGGCGGAAGACCTGGTGATTCCCAACCGGGACACGGCGACACCCGAACCCGCCATGGAGATCGACGACGAACTGGTGCTGAAGCCGGAGGAAGCCGAAGCCCCCCATTCTGAACCGCTGCCGCAGACCTCCTCGCGGACCGAGGCCTTTCAGGAATCGCTGGACGAACTGGATCAGTTGTTCCGCCAGTTGACGGAACGGTCCAGGCCGCCTGCCGCCGATCCCGAACCGGAAACCGGCGCGTCGAAACTGGAACCCAGTTCGCATCCGGACCTGATCCGGGAGGTGATGACGCTGATGAATGAGGAGCGGCCGTCGTCCAACGGCAAGCACGCCACCCCGGCCCCGAAACCGTCGCACCCGGCGGAGACCGACCACAGTGCGCTGCACGACCTCGTGCACCAGCACGTTCGCGCCACGCTGCGCACGGAGATGGCGGGATTGTCCGACACCATCCAGGACACGGTGCGGCAGATCGTCGAAGACGTCGCCCCCGAGGTGATCCGGGAAGTGATCCGGGAAGAAATCGCCCGCATCAAGAAGTCGGAACCGATCTGATCGGAGTCGATCTGATCGGAGTCGCCTTGCAATCGGCCCGCCCGATCGGGTATAACCGTTTGCACCTTCCTTTCCAAAAAAATATCTTTGATATTTGAAGGCCCGGTGGCACACTTTCATTCCCCGTCCGGGCTTTGGGACACACCGTACACCTGTTTTTCAATTTATGATTCAACTCGACACGAAATACCAACCGCAAGAGGTTGAGGAGAAGTGGCTGCGTTACTGGGCGGAGCACCGGCTGGCTCACGCCGATGAAACCCGCGATGCGGAGACCTTCTGCATGGTCATCCCGCCGCCCAACATCACAGGCTCTTTGCACATCGGCCACGCCTTCAACAACACCTTGCAGGACATCCTCGCCCGCTGGAAGCGCATGCAGGGCTTCAACACGTTGTGGCAACCGGGCACCGACCACGCCGGCATCGCCACGCAGAACGTGGTCGAGCGCCAACTGGCCGCCGAAGGCACGACGCGCCACGAGATCGGCCGCGCCGCCTTCATCGAGCGTGTCTGGAAATGGAAGGCGGAGTCCGGCGGCAACATCGCCCAGCAACTGGTGCGGCTGGGCTGCTCGCTGGACTGGGAGCGCGACCGCTTCACCATGGACGAAGGCTTGTCCAAAGCGGTGCGCGAAGTGTTCGTCACGCTGTACGAAGACGGCCTCATCTACCAGGGCGACTACATCATCAACTGGTGCCCGCGCTGCCAGACGGCGTTGTCCGATCTCGAAGTCGAGTACCAGGAAAAGCAGGGCCACCTGTACCACATCCGTTACCCGTTCCAGAACGGCGAGGGGCACGTCACCGTCGCCACCACGCGGCCTGAAACCATGCTGGGCGACACGGCGGTGGCCATCAACCCGGAAGACCCGCGCCATACGGGTCGCGGCGGACAGATTCTGCTGCTGCCAATCCTGAACCGCGAGCTGCCGATCATCGAGGACAGTTACGTCGATACCGAGTTCGGCACCGGCGCCTTGAAAGTCACCCCGGCGCACGACCCCAACGATTTCGAACTCGGCCGCCGTCACCAACTGGCATCCATCAACGTGCTGCATCCCGACGGCACGATGAACGCCGAAGCGGGGCCGTTTGCAGGTCAGGACCGTTTCGAGGCACGCAAGAACGTGGTCGCGGCGTTGCAGGATCGCGACCTCATGGAAAAGATCGAGGACCACACCCATTCCGTCGGCCACTGTTACCGCTGCCAGACGGTGGTGGAGCCGTACCTCTCCAAGCAATGGTTCGTGAAGACTCGGCCGCTGGCCAAACCGGCCATCGAGGCGGTGCGCAGCGAACACATCAAGATAGTCCCGAAATTCTGGGAGAACACGTATTTCGAGTGGATGGAAAACATCCGCGACTGGTGCATCAGCCGCCAGATCTGGTGGGGACACCAGATTCCGGCGTGGGCCTGCGCGGCCTGCGGCGAATGGACCGTCGCCCGCGAAACGCCCACCGCCTGCAAGCACTGCGGCGACACCCACCTGACGCAGGAAACCGATGTGCTCGACACCTGGTTCAGTTCCGCACTGTGGCCGTTCTCCACGCTCGGCTGGCCGGAGAACACCGAGACGCTGCAAAAATTCTACCCGACCACGGTGCTCTGCACCGGCTTCGACATCCTGTTTTTCTGGGTGGCGCGCATGGTCATGATGGGCCTCAAATTCCAGCAAGCCATTCCGTTCGAGCATGTGTACATCCACGCCCTCATCCGCGATGCCGAAGGCCAGAAGATGAGCAAGACCAAGGGCAATGTCATCGATCCGCTGGTCATGATGGACAAATACGGCACCGACGCGCTGCGCTTCACCTTGGCGGCGTTCGCGGCGCAGGGACGCGACATCAAACTGGCCGAGGACCGCATCGACGGCTATCGCAATTTCTGCAACAAACTGTGGAACGCATCGCGCTTCGTGTTCATGAACCTGGAAGACTATACCGGCACCTGCGATCTCGAAGATCGCGGCGGCCGCAGCCTGGCCGACCGCTGGATACTGAGCCGCTTCAACAAAACCTGCACCGAGGTGAACCGGGCGCTGGACGCGTTCCGCTTCAACGACGCCGCCAGTGCCCTCTACCGGTTTCTGTGGAACGAGTACTGCGACTGGTACATCGAGCTGTCCAAATCGCGCCTGTTCAGCAAGGGTCCGGAACGCGCCACCACGCAGAATGTCATGCTGTACGTGCTGGAGGCCTCACTGAAGCTGCTGCACCCGATCATGCCGTTCATCACCGAGGAAATCTGGCAGAAGCTGCCGCACGCAGGGACCAGCATTATGGTCGCCCGCTACCCGCAAGCCAACCCGGATCTCGACGACGCCGATGCCGAAAAACAACTCGAAGTGGTGATGGAAGTCATCACCCGTGTCCGCAATATTCGCGGCGAAATGAACTTCAATCCGGGCCAACAGCTCGACGTGCACATCAAAACCCACGATGCCGATCAGGAACACCTGATCCACATCAATCAGGGTTACATCAAGGATTTGGCGCGAATTTCCGCAATGATTCTGGGGCCCGATATCGAAAAGCCGAAGGCCGCCGCATCCGCGGTGTTATCAGGGATGGAGCTGTATGTTCCCCTGAAAGGGTTGATGGATTTCGATGAAGAGCAAAAACGGGTGGAAAAAGAGTTGAAAAAAATCGACAAAGACATGCTATTCTTGAATAAGAAACTATCCAACCCAAACTTCGTTGACAAGGCGCCTCCCGAAGTCATCGCAAAGGACCAGCAAAGGCTTGAAGAGTTGACCGAGAAGCAGGCCAAATTGCAGGTTCATTTAAAAACGATTGTTGAAGCGACGTCCTGATTCAATCCCCTATATCGTAATGACGTCTTGATTCTGTTTCGTGGCCGGATTTTCGAATGGATGCCACCCGTGAACTGTTGACCCGCAACCAGATTCCCGAGGAAGCAAAGTGGGACCTGAAAGGTCTCTACTCCTCACCGGAAACCTGGGAAGCGGACTTCCTCTCTCTCGAGTCCCAGTTGGAAAGCTACGCTTCCTACCAGGGCACGCTGGGGGAGTCGCCCGCGCGGCTCAAACAATGCCTCAAATTTGACATGCAGTTTTCGCAGACGCTGGATGCGGTGTACACCTACGCCCACCTGCGTAACGACGAAGACAAGACCCACACCGCCAACCAGGCGAACTACGAACGGGTCTCCCGGCTGTTGACGCACTACCAGCAGGCGCGCAGCTTCATCAACCCGGAGTTGATGGCAATTCCGGAAGCGACCATACAAACGTTTCTGAACGACCCGGAGCTCGAGTTTTTCCTCTTCCATCTGGAGCGGGAGTTGCGTTACCGCCCGCACACCCTGCCAGAAGCGCAGGAAGCGTTGCTGGCGGCGGCTTCGGAAATGGCGCAGGCGCCGCAAAAGGCGTTCAGCATGCTGGACAACGCCGACCTGCAACTGGGATCGGTGCAGGACGCCGAGGGACGCAGCATCACCCTCACGCATGGCAACCTGCAAAGCCTGCTGCAGAATTACGATCGCCGCCTGCGTCAGGACACGTTCGAAACGTTCTACAAAGCGTACGAGGGGCATCAGTACACGTACGCGGCGTTGTTGTCCGGCAGCATCAAGAAGGACCAGTTTTTCGCGCAGGCACGCGGTTTCAAATCGGTCCGCGACAAGGCGTTGTTCTCGGAAAACATTCCGGCCGAAGTGTACGACAACCTCATCGCCGCCGTGCACAACAACCTGAAACCGCTGTACAAGTATTTCGATCTGCGCAAACGGATTCTCGGGTTGGATGCCCTGCACGTTTACGATTGCAGCGTGCCGTTGATCCGGGATTTCACGTGGGAGATGCCCTACGAAGACGCGGTGGAAGACATCGCCCAGGCGCTGGCGCCGCTGGGACCGGATTACGTCGGGGCCCTGAAACGCGGTCTGCTCGACGAACGCTGGGTGGACCGCTACGAAAGCAAGGGCAAGAGCAGCGGCGCGTATTCATCCGGCTGTTACGATTCGAATCCGTTCATCCTGATGAATTACCAGAGCGACCACATTAGCAGCGTCTATACGCTGGCGCATGAGGCCGGGCATTCGATGCACTCGTACCTGTCGAAAAAGAACCAGCCCTTCCTCTACGCCGATTACACGATCTTCGTGGCGGAGGTGGCGTCCACCTTCAATGAAGCGTTGCTGACGCGTTATTACTTGGGCCGCGAACTGAGCCGGGAGATGAAAATTTACCTGCTCTGCCGGGAGATCGACAATTTCCGCGGCACGCTGTACCGGCAGACCATGTTCGCCGAGTTCGAACACCGCATTTACGCGGCGGCGGAAGCGGGCAAGCCTTTGACCGTGGACACCTTCAAAGAGCTGTACCACGAGTTGTTGACGATTTATTTTGGTGAAGCGGTGACGCTGGATCCCTGCCTGGATCTGGAATGTTTCCGCATCCCGCATTTTTATTTCGGCTTTTATGTGTACAAGTACGCGACGGGCATCTCCGCCGCTTACGCATTAGCCGAACGGGTGACCTGCGGCGGCGATGCCGAACTCGCGGACTACCTGGGCTTCCTGAAATCGGGAGGCTCCGCGTACCCGATCGACCTGCTCCGCAATGCAGGGGTGGACATGAGTTCACCAAAACCCATTGAAACCGCCTTGCAAAAATTCACCGACCTGGTGGACCAGCTCGAAGCGCTCACAGGCTGAGCCCTCTCCATCCGGTGCAGCGGACCATCATGCAGTACCGGCTCGACTTCAACATAAGCATGCGTCGAGCCCATTAAAAACCTTTCGTAAAGGAACTTTAATCTTGCGAAATTCCAATTCCTCGAATCAACCCAACCGGCAGAACAAAAACCGCTCCCGGTCTGGAAAGAACAACGACCAGGGGGGCACGCGGCAACGTTCGCAGTCGAACACCCGCAACAAACAAGCCACGGAAATGTGGATGGACTCGAAGACCATGACGTCGCACATCCCGCAGAATTCCCGGCCCAACAACGCGCAGGGCAACGGCAACGGCCGCCATAAAAACCGCAACAACAACGGCCCTAACAAAAACCGTTCGCAGAACAACCGCCAGGACGCACAGGGCCAGCGGCCGCGTCAGGATCGGGCCGCCGCACCGCGTGCGCAAGCTCCGGAGCGCGGCGACAGCACAACCGCTGGCAGCACGGCTGCTGGCAGCACGGCTGCTTCCGCACCGTCCGGCAAGCTGGTATCGGGCATCGAGCCGTTCGAGCTGTTCTGCGCGTACCACCTGGGCATCACCCGCGACAAGGGTTACAAGCCGTCCAACATCAATGAAGTCGCCCGGCGCTTCAACGCCGATCCGGCCACCATCAAACAGGCCTTGCAGGAATACAACATGGATCCGGGTTCCCTGCTCGATCGCGACTTCGACATGGCGCTGGCGCAGTTGGACATCCAGGTCGCACCGGAAGGCGTGGACCGCAAGGAACTCGCCAAAAACATTTACGAGGATTTTCAGAACGCGCCGCACATCAAGCGGGACTGGAAGAAGCTGCTCGAGGAAGACAGAAAAGAAAATCAGAAAGTGTTCAGGGACTGACCGGCGGCGCATCCGCCTCGTTCGACGACTCCCCTGCGTTCCCGCTCCCGCTGCGCTTGAAACGCAGGGCCAGGTCCAGGATATCGTCTTCCAACTTCATGGCTTTCCCGTTGGAACAATTCAGATCATTCAATAAAATCGAAAACGCAAACCGTTCGCCGTCCATCGACTGAAAGTACCCGGACAGTGCACTGACGTGGTTCAGCGTCCCCGTCTTGGCGCGGATTTTCTGCGCATGCCGGTTGCCGTTCATGCGGTCGATCACACTGCCGTCAATGCCCATCACCCCCAGCGCGGCGATGAACTCAGGGAAAATCCCCAGGTCTTGATACGCATCGTCCAGCACCGCGACGATCTGGTCCGGCGACACCATGTTTTGCCGCGACAGGCCCGATCCATCCACCACGTTGTACCGATCGTCCGCGTACCCCAGGCTCTGCATGTAAGCCTGCAACAACTTAACGCCGTTTTCCGTGGTGCCCGGCGCACCGTACACATCCGCCGCCAGCGTGCGCAGGATCTGCTCGGCGATGAAGTTGTTGCTGAACTTGTTGAGACCGCGCAGGATGTCGGCCAACGGCGGCGACTCGTGTTCGTACAGAAGCCGGGCCGCATCGGGAACGCGGCCGCGTTCCAGTCCGCCGCCGACGGCGATGCCGGCCTGCTCCAGATACTTGCGGAACGCGTGCAGCGTGTACCACTGCGGGTCGGTGACGTTCAGAAAATATTTTTTGCGCGCCATGGTTTTCGGCAGGGTGCCGGAGACGATGATCTCATCGTGATCGCGGCGCGGCAGGCGGTTGACGATCAACCGCTCGTGATCCTTCCTTCCCGCCACCGTGGTGGCGCTGTTGTGGATGCGGATGTAATCGGTCATCGGGTCCACCACCACGACCGGCGGCGCGCCCACTTCCTGCGCGGGTTCCACGTACACGGTGACGGTGTTGAAGTTGAACGACAACGCGCCCATAGGCGCGAGGTACGCTTCCGATCCGTTGTAGTTGGCCCACGTGGCCACGCGATGCTGGTCTTCAAAAAAATGGTTGTCGGCGATGAGGTTGCCTTCGATTTTCGTGACCGGCAGGTTGCGCAAAGCATTCACCAGAACCCACATCTGCTCGGACACCAGCCACGGGTCGCCGAAGCCCTTGATGTACACGTCGCCTTTCAGCGTGTCGCCGTCGATATAACCGTTGGTGTACAACCGCGTGTAAAACCGGTAATCGGGGCCGACGCGTTTGAGCGCCATCGCCGACGTGATCATCTTCATATTGGACGCGGGCGTGAACAACACATTGCTGTTTTTGGCGAGCAGCGTGGTTTTGCGTTCCAACGAATAGAACTTCATGCCGAGGCGCGTGGTGCCATTGCAGTCCCGTTTCAAAACGGATTCGATATCCGTCCACAAACGGTCGGCGGCGGGGTCGGTATCCAGAGGCTGCGCGCTGGCCGCAACGGCCCAGAGCAGGCACCCGCAAACGATCATCAATTGCTTGATTTTTAAATTTTTATTCAACATGGCCTTCAAATTTTACAAAGGACTCCGGGTAAATTCAATCTCCAATTGCGCGGCGGGCGTTCCCGGCCTCACAATACCCCCATTCGGGACCGTCCGGTTGACGGATGCGCCGGCTTGGGTTAGCTTTAAAGCCTTACCTGCAGTAAAATGAATCCCTGAACAGAAGGAGGAACATGAATTACGATCTAGTCGGCATTGGCAACGCGCTGGTGGACATTGAAGTGCGCGTCGAAGACAATTTCATCACTCAAAACGCGTTCACCAAGGGCGGTATGACGCTGACCTCGATCGAGGGTCAGAACAAGCTGCTCAGCCAGTTCGACGGCGCCGCGCATAAAATCTGTTCCGGCGGTTCCGCTGCCAACACCGTGCACGGCATGCGCGTCCTGGGCGCCAACACGTATTACCTGGGACGTGTCGCCGACGATCGTTACGGCAGGCATTACACGGAAGACATGCAGAACTGCGGCGTCGGCTTCCCCGGACCGGACTCCGCGGACACCGGCACCGGCACCTGCCTGATCCTTGTCACGCCGGACAGCGAGCGCACCATGCTCACCCACCTCGGCATTTCCACGGGACTGCATCCGGAAAACGTGGATGAGACCATCGTCAAATCCGCCAAGGCGGTGTACATCGAAGGCTATTTGTGGACCGGCGATGACACCCGCGCCGCCGCCATCAAAATGGCCGACATCGCACGCAAGCATCGCATCCCCGTGGCCTTCACTTTGAGCGATGCGTTCGTCGTCAACAGTTTCAAGGAAGACCTGCTCGACTTCATCCGCTGGAAGACCGACATCCTGTTCTGCAATGATGTCGAAGCCAAAGCCATGGCCGATCTGGACGATGCCGAAAAGGCGTTCGACAAGTTGAAGCACCTGGCGGGGACGGTGTTCATGACGCGCGGCAAGGACGGTTCCTGGGTCGGCAAGAACGGCGACGACACCCTTTCCGTCAATGCGTTCCCGGTGAAAGCGGTGGACACCACCGGCGCCGGGGACTTGTATGCGGCGGGCGCGCTGTACGGACTCAACCAGGGCCTTGGCCTCAAAGAGTCGGCCATCATCGGCTCGTACTGCGCTTCGGAAGTGGTCACCCATTTCGGCGCGCGCATGCCGACGCACTCGCACACCGACGTCGATAAAATTCTCAAAGCATATAAAGAATAACGGAGCCCCACCGGCGCCTGCCTGTGCCGGGTGCGGGGTTGAGGTCAGGGGAGGGATTCGGCCTGCGTTTTCGCCTGGGAGCCCGCCTCGGGCTTGGGTTCAGCGGGCAGGTGCCTTGTGACCCACGCCCGGCAGTGATGGGGTGCGAACTCGCGGAATCCGCTCAGACGCCCGCCCCAGTTCATTTTCAACAGGCGGTAACACTCGCGTTCCAACACGGCGCGTTTTTCTTTCAACGTGGCGGGCGGCACGGTGAGCCGGGTGCCTTCCCACGCCGTCTCGCCGAACACGCGCATGGTGGCAAAGCGAAACGCGCGGTAACCGTCTTCATAAAATTTCAATGTGCGTTGCAGATCGGCGGGGGCGCCAGGCCGGTCGCCATGCCCCGGCACGTAGGCGGTGAACTCCATCTGGCTCAACCGTTGCAGCACCAGAACGCGGCGCTCGATGCCCTCCCCCCGTTCCAAATGCGGCACCCAGTTGGGAATGGCGCGGTCGGGCAGCAACATCACTTTGCGTTCGGAAATGACGACCAGCGTGTCGCCGGTGATCTCACCGCCGACGTGGTGCAGCTCCAGCGTCAGGGATTCGGTCTTCAACATATAGTCGTTGCTAAAACTCATATGTGGCAGCGGCGCCTGCGTCGGGTTGCTCTCTTTAAGCCGATCGGCGATCTTCTGCTGCGCGATCACCGTCGGCTTGGAACCGAAGCGGGAGGCATCGCCGATATGCCGCGGACTTCCGGTCGAATAAATGATCACCGTCACCGGCAGTTCCGTCACCTCATGCAGGGCTTTCTGCAAAAGCTCCCCCGCCCCCTGCAGGGGATCGACCAGCACCACGCCGTCCGGCAACACCACGAACAACGTGCAATCGATGCCGTTCGTGAAAAAGTAAACATCCTCCGCCAGCGGTTTCAGCAGGTAACCTTTTTTCGGAAGCGTGGACGGCACGCCCTGCTCCTGCTTCGCGTTCCTGGACTGTTCGAGCAAATGATGCAAACCGTCCTCATGCAGAGAAGGAACGGATTTTTTGACAGCCGGGGCGGACGCACACCCCCATCCCAGCCCGAACAGGAGTAGAAAAAACACCGTTGCCACGCGCTGAAAGGGAAGCCTGCCTGGGCGGGGGTTATACATTTTCGTGGGAATCTGATACACTGCGTTCGACTTTCTCCAAATAACCGGTGCAACTGCTTATTGGAAGTATTGCAGGCATTGAAGCGCCTGGCAACCTAATTTGAGGAGGCCCCGATGTATCGACGTATTCTTTTGTTTCTCGCTGTTCTCAGTCTGGCCGGTCTGACCGCCTGTGGCACCGTCGGCCGTGATTTCGACGAAACCCACGTCCCGGACGTCCAGAACAACGTCACCACCAAAAACATGATCCACGACTGGTTCGGTGAACCTCACGCCGAAGGCAAGCAGAACGGCATGCTGATGTGGACCTATCAATACGACCGCTACAGCGCGTTCGGCAAGGACTGTTCGAAAGAACTGGTTGTGCTGTTCAACGGCGACGAGCGTGTGAAAGCGTACCGCTACAGCACCAATATCGAAGAAGACAAAAAATAAATAACGCCCCCTCCCCCCGCCTTCCGGCGGGGCGGAACGCAGCTTTCCTCATGACCCCATTTTCACTTTACGTATTCGATTTCGACGGCACCCTCGTCGATACCAAACTCGATATCGCTTATTCCGTCAACCTCGTCCTGCAGGAAATGGGACGCGAGGCGTTGCCGAAGGAAGTCACCTTCGGTTACGTCGGCCGCGGCGTGCGCCACCTCATGACGCAGGCGCTGAACGGCGCCGGCGACGGCGATCTCGAACGCGCCGTCTCGCTGTTCATGAAGCATTACGAACAGCACCTGATGGACCAGACCGACTACTTTCCTCATTGCCGCGACCTCCTCAAACACTACGCGAACAAACAACTCGCCGTGGTGTCCAACAAACCGGAGAAATTTGTGGAGCAGATTCTGGTCGAGTTGAACAGCCGTGGGGCGTTCCAAAGCGTTGTCGGAGGCGACTCGTTCAAGAACAAGAAGCCGGACCCGATGGGCCTGCGTCATGTCATGCAGGTGGCGGGATTGAAACCGGAGGACGTGCTGATGGTGGGCGACAGCGAGGTGGACGTCGCCACCGCCCGCGCAGCAGGCGTGAAAGTGTGCGGCGTCACCTACGGCCACGCCACGCGGGAGGAGATGGCCTCCTACCAGCCCGACTGGCTCATCCACGACATCCGCGAGATGAAGAGATATTTTCTTTAAAATTACTAATAATCAAGATCTTCACCTTTGGGTTTCTGGTCAAGTTCTAAAATAGGGGCAACATCCAAACTCTTGGTTTTGTATACGATTGACGACACTTTATATATTCTCAAACTATCCTCAACCAAGCGAAGGTAAGGGAGATTTTCCATTTGCGGATACAAATCTACCCATTCCATTCCATACACATCTGTATATGGATCTGAAGACCAAAATTCATCATCGACTCTATTAAGACCTTGCCCACCCTGAGGTTCTTTGAATATTTGATAATCATGTTCCGTAAAATGCTCAGAAAAAAAATGATCTTCTGAGGCTTTTTCACTCTTGGCAATATCACTTTTTTTCACTACAGCGGAATGTCTAAAAAGGACAATGTTTTTAGGGGCCTCCTCCTCATTATTTAAATTTTGGGGAGAATAGTAAATGATCCCATCAAGTTTTGGATTGAACTGATTAGACAGATATTCTGCTATTAATTGGGTAGGGAGATAATCTAAAACCTCATCGCCAGGCAAAATTGGCTTACTTATTTCTTTATGAAGGATATGAGCAAACTCCCATTGCGCCATTATGTATTCAAAGTCAGGATCAAAATACTCAACTTTTGGATATTCTTCAAAAGCGGTAAGGTCTAAAACCTTAATGGGCTTAATCACTTCAAACTTCCCTATAACTGCCATTCCCCCAACCGGCAAACGGATTTCGGAAACACAGGTCCGCTCATCATACGCCCCATAGAACACCGGGATGCCAGATGGGTTCATTCTACCTGCAATAACAATATTAGGTGGCGGAGGGCCCAATTCAACTTCTGGATTTTTACAAATCTTGATGCGTTCAGATGATTTTAGAGCTTTTCTAGCTCTATATATAAAGCGATTATTTGAAACAGGGGTGATATCTAATATTACCTTTTTACTAAAATACCGTTGATGCTCTATAATCCCATTAAATATATAATCCAAAATTTCCTTGGAGCTGGGATCAAAATACCTAGATTGATGTTTAATATTTTCACAAAAACTTTTCCAAAGCGACGTTGTATCATAGGGGCGAATCGGAGCTAGCTCATACAAAGTATCGCCTCCATATAGAGCCGTTTCTCCTTCTTTTAAAGCGACAAAATTATGCTTTTCTCCAAGTATATTTGAAACCTTTTCGGCCACTTCATAATCAACACCCATTATTCTTTCAAAGATCTCCGCATCTGTTTCCCCTATTTGCTCCCATTCCCAACTATCGCTTTCCGATATCGAGGGTTCCATGCCTCCAGGAATGAATAATTGACTGAAAGTTGCGTTTACTTTTTCTGCTACTTCCTCCAAAGGTAAGCTTTTTGTTCTTCTATGACAAAAAGAACATCCTCTGTTTTTTGATCCCTTCTTAATTTTAGCTTTCAAGAAAGAATCCCCAACACACTCATGGCACAATAATTCTTCACTCATAATTTATGACTCGAAAACTAGAAACAGTCATTGTGCAATTTACTTACAAACAATATTCAATTTAACGAGATTTGGAAGTACTATCTGATTCCCGGTAAAGCTCGATGGCTTCTTCCCGGGTTTCGCCTTGGGAAATACAGCCATGGAGGGAGGGGACATAAACGGTGAAACCGCCTTCTTTCTGCGGTTCCAATACAATTGGTATGTTTCATGATTTGAACCTTACTAACAGAAAAAAGGGGAAATCATAAAACACCCTCACCCCAACCCTCTCCCATTAAGGGAGAGGGGGCTTTTTACTTCCTTCTCCCCAGGTGGGAGAAGGCCAGGATGAGGGGGAATAAAGCTCATTCCTCTTTTTATCATTCACCCTTTCTCAAAACTGAGAAAGAGTGCCTCACAGGAGGCCTCCCCAAGCCCCTTTTGCAAGAGGGACACCGAATCCCTTCCGGAATTATAGCCCTGTTTTGGCTTCAGGGAAATTCCGCCTGCCAGCCAACGGTTTCCCGGTGCCAGCACACCCCCGCTCTCGCCGCCTTTAACCATTTGTATTCAAACCCCTTTCATTACAGTCGTTCTTGACTTTACGGTGGGTTGGACCTACAATTTCCCCTTCCATGAAATCCGAATCCAACGCCCCCCAATCCATTTATCTTATCGCCGTCTGCGGCACCGGGATGGCTTCGCTCGCCGGCCTGCTCAAAAAATCCGGCCACCGTGTTTTAGGCTCCGACGCCAGCGTCTATCCGCCGATGAGCACGCTGCTCGAACAGATGGGCATCGAGATCCGCCCCGGCTACAAGGCGGAAAACATCACCGGCGATATCGATCTCGTCGTCGTCGGCAACGCGGTGTCGAAGGACAACGCGGAAGTGGTCGCCGTCCAGCAGGCGGGCATCCCGTACATTTCCTTCCCGCAGGCGCTGGCGCGGTTTTTCCTTGAAGGCCGCAAGTCGCTGGTGGTCACGGGCACGCACGGCAAAACCTCGACCACGGCGCTGCTCGCCTGGGTGTTCGAGGCGGCGGGACGCAAGCCGGGCTTCATGGTGGGCGGCTGGCTCAAAAATTTCGACGGCAATCATCAAGTGCCGGAGGGCGGCGTCTTCATCACCGAGGGCGACGAATACGATACGGCGTTTTTCGACAAGGGACCGAAGTTTCTGCACTACCAACCCTATGGCGCCATCCTGACCGGCATCGAGTTCGACCACGCGGACATCTACCGCGACCTCGATCACATCAAGGACGCCTTCCGCGGTTTCGTGAAAACCGTTGACCCGCAGGGCTTCCTGCTGGTGGAGGCGACGGACGGCAATATTCAAGACGTAATCGGCGAGGCGCACTGCGAGGTGGAGACCTACGGTTTCGCGCACGATGCCGACTGGCACATCGCGTCGCACCGCTTTTGCGAAGGCGCCAGCGAGTTCGACCTCCAGCACAAGGGAGTGACTCTCGGCCGCTTCACCCTGCCGATGATCGGCCGTCACAACGTGCTCAACTGCGCGGCGGTCATCGCCCTGGCGCACCGCTCGGGCATTTCGGTGGAAGAGATCGCCTCCGCCCTGCCCTTCTTCCAAGGCGTCAAGCGGCGGCAGGAAGTGGTGGGCGAAGCCAACGGCGTGGTGGTGATCGACGACTTCGCGCACCACCCGACGGCGATCGATCTCACCCTCGACGCGGTGAAAGAAGCCTGGCCGGGGCGCACGTTGTGGGCGGTGTTCGAGCCGCGCTCGGCCACGTCCAAACGCAACGTGTTTCAGTCGCGCTTCCCCGACAGCTTTTTGAAAGCGGACAAGACGGTGATCGCGGGTGTGCCTGCGCCGGAAAAAATCAAGGACGGCGAACGGCTGAACCCCGCCGCCGTCGCCGAGGCCCTCAAAGCGCGCGGCAAAGAGGCCTGGCATATTGAATCGGTGGCAGGTATCGTGGACCATATCGCGCAACACCACACGTCGAACGATGTCGTGCTGGTGATGTCGTCCGGCGGCTTCGACGGCATCCATCAGAAACTGCTCGACCGGCTGGGAGCACCATGAACACGCTTGGAAAACTGAAACTCGATTTGATGGGACGCGGCGTTGTGTTACCGGACAAGGTGCGCAAGGACGAACTCGTCGCCGCCTCGATGTACCAGGACCGCGGCCGTGAGGAGCTGGCGTTGCTCCTGTCCGAGGATTTTTTCGTGCGCGCCACCGTGCAACCCGAGGGCCACGACAGCCCCACCCTGCACATGGAGACGGATCGCTTTGTGCTGCGCGACGGGGCGGAGGAAACGAAGGTGCGCCTGATCCCGCCGCCGCAGTTTTTGCAGGTCGCCGACCCTGCCAAAAAACCGGTGGCCGCCAACATTCAAATGGACGGCTACTGCCTGAACCTGTTCCTGCGCGCCGATCCTGAGACCGAAAAGCTGAACATGCCGGAGAAGGACATCATCGCCCTCATCCGCTCGGCATTCGAGGAAGGCGTGGCCGACCTGGTGCAGTTGAACCTCGAGTTCTGCGAAAAGGAAGACCGTTGCCTGCACGCCATGACGCCGGTGATGAAAAGCATCAAGAAAAACTTCCGCACCTTCGTCGCCCTGCGCGGGTTCCTGCCGGATAATTTGGCGACCATCGACCACATGTACGCCGCCGGGGTGGACATCATGGTGTTCGCCTTCACCGGCACCGGTCTGTCGCGCGAAAAAGAACAACGCGCCCTCGAATACTCCACCGGAGTGTTCACGCCGGGCTCGGTGTTCATCGAAGTCGGGTTCGGTCATGGCGATCTGTCGGCGGTGCAGGAGCAGCTCACTCAATTGACCCGGCTGGGCGTGATCCCGCTCCTGAAATTGCCTGAGGACGGGGTGCGCGACGCTGCGGAATTTGAGCGCATCCACACGCTGGTGCAGCATCTCACGCACTATGCACAGCAACACAAACTTCATCTGAAATGGCTGTACCCCTCCGGACGCATGGTGACGCCGCTCGACGCGCCGTTTTTCACTGATTCACCGGCAACCGCCCGGCTGGCGCTGCGTCCCGTGTACAAATCGCGCCTCGGCCGCACCGCGCTGGAAGGCTTTGCCGCGCTGCGCCGCAAGCTGCGCGTCAAGAACATCAGCGACTCCTACGAATCCGCCGGGCTGTAAGCCCCTGTAAGGCTTTCTCTCCCACACCGACAGACCCTGGGAAACACCTTGATTCCTCCTCTCCTTTTCAAGGAGGGGATTGGGGGGAGGTTACTCATAACCCCACCCCAACCCGTCACTCCGTGAGTGCCCCTTGGTAAGGGGAGGGAATTGTTTGCTTTCCCGTTGTGCAAACGAGGGATTGAAGGACACGCACCTGGATCGATGAAAAAGCCGTTTCAGTTGATCCGCAAATTCCGTTTCTGTTAGGATTGCATTATGAAACTCGCACCGAAAGTCCCCATTCCCGAGCAGGCCCCGGTGATCGACCGCGTGCCGGAAGTGCCGATGACAGGTCTCGAAACATTGTGGCTGCAAACCGGCGGCACGTTGTGCAACCTCGCCTGCACGCATTGCTTCATCAGTTGCCATCCCAAAAACGACAGCATCCCGTTCATGACGCTCCAGCAGACACGCGCCCGGCTGGAGGAGTCCGTCAGTCTGAACGTGCAGGATTACTACATCACCGGCGGCGAGGTGTTTTTGAATCCGGAGATTTTCGAAATTCTCGAAGCCATTCTCGAATACGGGCCGTGCACCATTTTGACCAACGGCTTGCTGCTGACGCCGATACGCGTCGAGCGTCTGGTGGAAATTCAAAAGAAGGCCACGCACGCAATGCATTTCCGGGTCAGCCTTGACAGCCTCGACGAACAGGAAAATGACGCCATCCGCGGCGAAAATTGTTTCCGCCTCGCCATGCAGGGCGTGGCCAACCTGTCGAAGGCGGGGTTTTCCACACATCTGACGATGGTGCGCAGTTGGGACGACGAGGAAGACGCCGTTTGGGAAGAAAAAGCCCTTGCCTTCATGAAAGACCACCACGTGCCCGAGCCGCAGGTGAAGTTTCTACCGGGATTCCTGATGGGCGAACTGGCGCACACCGAACGCGGCTATCACGAGAACGAACGCGTCACCGAAAAATGTTTCGAGAATTACCCCATCACCAACCTGCAGTGTTCGTCATCGCGCATGGCCACATCGCAGGGCGTGTACGTGTGCCCCATCCTGGTGGAAGAACCCTCCGCCAAAATGGGCGACACCCTGGAAGAAACCATGCGCCCCTTTCCGCTGAGCCATCCCGCCTGTTACACCTGCCGCATTTCCGGCATGACCTGCAAGAGTTGATGCCACTTTTTTAGCCTGCAAGCGTTCCCCCGTTTCCGGTTGAGTCGCACCCAACCGCGTGCTAGCATGGATTCATTCCAGATTGCAGCGCCCTAACGGGCATTTGGCGCGCGCCACACCGGATTTCAACCGTCGTAAGGAAACGAATTATGGCTTTGGCTCATTCCACCATGGTCCCGTTGGGAACGCAGGCTCCGGCTTTCGAACTCCCCGGCACCGACGGCAAACTGTACTCGCTCGACAGCTTTCAAGACAAGGAAGTGCTGGCGATCGTTTTCATGTGCAACCACTGCCCGTACGTGAAAGCCGTGCTGCCGCGCCTGATCGATCTGCAAAACCGTTTTGCCGGCAAGAGCGTGCAGTTCGTCGGCATCAATGCCAACGACGCGGTCAAATACCCCGACGATTCGATGGAAAGCATGCAGCGCATCGTCAAAGAAAAAAACATTCCGTTTCCGTACCTGTTCGACGAGACCCAGCAAGTCGCAAAGGCTTACGATGCCGTGTGCACGCCGGATATCTATGTATTCGGATCGGAACGCACGTTGCAGTACCGGGGCCGCATCGACGACAACTGGGAGCATCCGGAAAAAGTAACGAAGCATGATCTGGAAGACGCACTGAACGCCATCCTCGATGGGCAACTCATGACCCAAGAGCAGATCCCATCCATGGGCTGTTCCATCAAATGGAAATGATTGGATAACGAAAGAACCTCATGAAATTTTCCCGCAAATGGTTGTTGGTACTGGGTGCAATCGCCCTGTTCCTGTTGCTGTCCACCGAAAAGCTCATCACGTTTTACATCGATCTCGTCTGGTTCGACAAATACGGACTGCTGTCCGTCATCTGGACCATCCTCGGATCGCAATTCGGCTTCGGGTTTCTGTTCGGCGGCCTGTTTCTGGCCGTGACCTTCGGCATCCTGCGGCGCGTGTACCAGAAGACCTCGCACCTGCCGGTGATCCTGGCCGACCAGACCCGGCGCGACATGCCGTTTCTGGAAATGGTGGCCGACAACCTGAAACCGCTGGTGCTGCTGCTGCCGTTGGTGTTCAGCGTGTTCATCGGCCTCATTGCGGCGGAACGCTGGGACGTGACGCTGAAATTCCTCAATCACGTCAAATTCGGCGAAGCCGATCCCATTTTCCATAAAGACTATTCCTTTTATCTTTTCACGCTGCCCTTTCTGGAGATGGTGAAAGGCTGGCTGTGGGCGGGGCTGGCATTGATCGGTTTCGGCGTCTCGCTCATTTACTTTTTCAAACAATATATTTTCCTGTCGCCGAAGGGCTTCGCCACCCTGCCGGAAGCGCGCCGGACGCTGTCGTGGCTGGCCGCCTTTGCGTTCCTGAACCTAGCCTTCGACATGTACCTGCGTCGCTACGGGTTGCTGATCCAGTCCGATTCGCAGGTGGTGGCGGGCATCAGTTATATCGACGACTGGGGCCGCCTCCCGGCGTACAACCTGCTCATCGCTCTGTCTTTCTTCGGCACGGCGCTCAGCATCCTCAACATCAACCGGGAAAACCTGCGCCGCATCTTCATCTGGGCCGGCGCGGTGGTCGTGATCTATGCCGTCGGCAACGTGTATCCCGGCCTGTTGACGCGGTTCGTCGTCGCCCCCAACGAACTGGAAAAAGAAACGCCGTACATCGAGCACACCATCGCCGGCACCAACCGCGGTTTCGATTTGAAAGACGTGGAAGAAAACGTGCTCACCGGCGCCAACACGCTGGACGCCGAAGCCGTCCGCAAAAACGACCTGACCATCGAGAACATCCGGTTGTGGGACCAGGCCCCCCTGCTGGACACACTGGGCCAGATTCAGGAGATCCGCACCTACTACCAGTTTAAATCGGTGGATAATGACCGTTACATCGTGGACGGCAAATACCAGCAGACCCTGCTGTCGCCGCGCGAGCTGGATTCCACCAGCCTGCCCAACCGCACGTGGATCAACGAGCACCTGACCTTCACCCACGGCTACGGCCTTTCGTTGAGCCCCGTTAACCAGATGACGCCCGAAGGACTGCCCGTTCTTCATATCAAGGACATTCCGCCGCAGTCTTCGATCAACCTGCAGGTCACACAGCCGGAAATCTATTACGGAGAGATGACGGAGGACTACGTATTCGTCAACACCGGCACCGAGGAGTTCGACTACCCCAAAGGCGAAAAGAACGTTTACAAAAACTATGAAGGCAAGGGCGGCATTGCGGTCAACTCCTTCCTGCGCAAAGTGATGCTGGCGACCCGTTTCAAAACCACCAAGATCCTGTTCTCGAATGACATCGTCAACGACAGCCATGTGCTGATGTACCGCAACATCACCGAACGCGTGCAAACGGTCGCGCCGTTTCTCAAGCTGGACCGGGACCCGTACCTGGTGATCACCGAAGACGGCCGGTTAAAGTGGCTCTACGACGCCTACACCACGAGCGACAAGTTTCCCTACTCGCAGTCGATCCGCGATCCGGAAGTGATCCGCGGCGTCGCCAATTACATCCGCAATTCCGTCAAGATCGTCATCGACGCCTACGACGGCGACATGACCTTTTACATCACGGAACCGGACGACCCCATCATCGCCACTTACGCAAAGCTGTTCCCGGTCATGTTCGAGCCTCTGGAGAAAATGCCGGACGATCTGCGCAAGCACATCCGCTACCCGGCGGACCTGTTCGCCATCCAGGCGTTCGTGTACGGCACCTATCACATGGAAACGCCGCAGGTGTTCTACAACAAGGAAGACCAGTGGCAGATTCCCGTGATCGACGGCACGCTGATGCAGCCCTACTACACCATCATGAAACTGCCGAATAAGGACAAGGAAGAGTACATCCTGATGCTGCCCTTCACCCCGCGCAACAAGGAAAACCTGTCGGCGTGGATGGTGGCGCGCAGTGACGGCGCGGACTACGGCAAGATGGCGGCGTACACGTTCCCGAAGCAGAAGCTGGTGTACGGGCCGTCGCAGGTCGTGGCGCGCATCAACCAGGACGCGGTGATCTCCCGCCAGATTTCATTGTGGGATCAGCGTGGGTCCAACGTCATCCAGGGCAACCTGCTGGTCATCCCCCTGGATGAATCGTTGATCTACGTGCGCCCGCTGTACCTGAAGGCGGAAGGGGGCAAGATTCCAGAACTGAAACGCGTGATCGTGAGCTATCTCGACCAGGTCGCCATGGAACCCACTCTCCAGCAGGCCCTGGCGAAAATTTTTCCGGGCCTCAGCACCCAGGATCTGCCGGATACGATCATCGGCGAAAGCGGTGAGAAAAAAGATGTGACGGCCCGCGCCAAGGTCGAGGCCAAAACCGGGACCGGGACCGAGCAAACCCTGACGGCCCCCACGGGCAGTATCCTGCTCAAGAAGTCGGACTACCTGAAGATCAAGGAACACTATCAGCGCGCCCTGCGCTCGCAGGACCTTCTTGACAATGCGTTTTCGGGCTACAAGGAAGACCTGAAAGACCTGGGAGAGATTCTGGAAAACGCGGACGTGGTGGAACAGCCTGTCGTGAAGAAAGAGAAGGAAGGGACGCCGCCCGCCGCGGAATAAAACTAAAACGCCCGCTGCGGGTTCACGCCTCCGGCGTTTCGCTGCCGAACAGTTGCAGTTGTATGGGTTGGTGACCGCGCCCGTCGATGTCCACCGGGTAATTGCCGTCGAAACATGCCGAGCAGAACTTGCCCTTGTCCTCGCCCATGACTTCCAGCATGTCCTCCATGTGCAGGTACTCCAGTGTGTCGGCGGTGATGAACCTACGCGTTTCTTCCAGGTTGTGCCGCGACGCGATCAATTCTTCACGGTTGGGTGTGTCGATGCCATAAAAGCAGGGGAACAACGTGGGCGGCGAACTGATGCGCACGTGCACTTCTTTCGCGCCCGCCTCGCGCACCATCTTCACGATCTTGCGGCTGGTGGTTCCGCGCACGATGGAATCGTCGATGATGATGACACGCTTGCCGTCGATCAATTCCTTGACCGCATTCAGCTTGACCTTCACGCCGAAGTGCCGGATCGGCGACTGCGGTTCGATGAACGTGCGCCCGACGTAGTGGTTGCGGATGAGCGCCATCTCGAAGGCGATGCCGGATTCCTCCGAATAGCCGAGCGCCGACAGGTTGCCGGAGTCAGGCACCGGCACCACGATGTCGGCCTCCACCGGCGATTGCCGCGCCAGCGCCTTGCCCATGCGCTTGCGCACCGAATACGTGTACTCGCCGAAAATCCGGCTGTCCGGCCGCGCAAAATAAATGTGTTCGAAAATGCAGCGCCGCGTCTCCTGCTTGCGGAACGGGAAGAACGACTGCAATCCCTGTTCATTGATGAGCAGGACTTCCCCCGGCTCCACCTCACGCAGGTATTCGGCCTCGATGAGGTCCATCACGCAGGATTCCGACGCCACCACGTACGCACCGTCGAGTTGCCCCAGGCACAGCGGCCGGAACCCGTGCGGGTCGCGCGCCACCACAATTTCATGTTCCGTCATCAACGCCAGCGAATACGCGCCCTGCACCGCAGACAGGGCTTCGATGACGCGATCAACGAACGAGTCGCCGTGGCTGTGCGCGATGAGGTGGACGATCACTTCACTGTCGTTGGTCGATTGAAAAATGGCCCCGGCTTCCACCAGCACTTCGCGGATTTCGTCGGCGTTGACGAGGTTGCCGTTGTGCGCCAGCGCCAGCGATCCCTTGGCGTAGTTGATGACACAAGGCTGGGCGTTGACGATCTGGCTCTCGCCTGCGGTGGAATAACGGTTGTGGCCGACGGACATGTTGCCGGGCAGTTTTTTGATGCGTTGCGAGGTGAAGATGTCCGCCACCAGGCCCATGCCCAGTTCGACGTACATCTTGCCGCGGTCGCTGGTGGCGATGCCGGCGCTTTCCTGCCCCCGGTGCTGCAGCGCGTACAACCCCAGGTAAGCGAGGTTCGCCGCTTCGGCGTGACCGTACACGGCGACGACGCCGCACTCATCGTGAAATTTGTCGTTAGCGGGAAACTCGATTGGCATAATGGCTCAAAGAATGTTTCCAGATGCCGGCCAGCACATCCAGGTCCTGTTGAATGTACGGTTCGCCGTTGATGTTCACGTGGAATCCCGAGCCGCCGACGGTGCCGAGGGTCTGAAACTCGACCCCCGCCTGACGCGCGCCGGCTTCCAATGCCTCCAGCCGGGATTCCTCAAATGAAACGACGATGCGCGATTGCGATTCCCCAAAGGCCACGGCGTCGGGACGCAGCGTGGTTTCCAACTCCACCGCCGCGCCCAAGGGCTCCGGACCCGAGAAGCAGGATTCCGCCAGCGCCACCGCCAGCCCGCCTTCCGAACAATCATGCGCGGAAGCGATGAGGCCGTTGCGGATCCAGCCCAGGCACAGCTGCTGGACGTCCATCTCTTCTTTGGGATTCAATACAGGAGGTTTGCCCTGGCACCGATCGAACATCAATTTCAGGTATTCGCTGCCGCCCAGTTCTTCCAACGTCAGGCCCAACACGCCGATGCGGTGCCCCGGCTGTTTGAACCACTGGGTCATGTGCCGGGACCGATCCTCCAGCAAGCCCACCACCGCCACGGTGGGTGTGGGAAATATCGCTTCGCCTTTAGTTTCATTATAGAGACTGACATTCCCACTGACCACAGGAATGTTGAAAAACCGGCAGAAATCGCCCAGACCGCGCACGGCCTGCTCGAACTGCCACATGATTTCGGGGTTCTCCGGGTTGCCGAAGTTGAGGCAGTTGGTCACGCCGACCGGCTCCGCGCCGGAGCAAACGAGATTGCGGCAACTCTCGGCCACGGCAATCTGCGCTCCCTGAAACGGGTCGAGGTAGCAATACCGGCTGTTGCAGTCCACAGAGATGGCGAGAGCCTTTTCCGAATCCGGGATGCGCAGCACGGCGGCGTCCGATCCCGGCAAAACCAGCGTGTTGAGACCCACCATGTGGTCGTATTGATCGAACACACATTCCTTGCTGGCGATCGTCGGGCTGGCCAACAGTTTTTTGAGCGCGTCGTCGCCGCGTCCGAGGACTTCGATTTCATGCAGGTTCAGATGCTGGGCGGTTTCGAGGTATTTCGGTTTGCGCGTCGGGCGGTGCGTCTCCGTCGCGCCGTGCACCACCACTTCGATGGGCAGAGCCACCACTTCCTCGCCGTGCGAACGGATGCGCATATGACGGTCGTCGGTGACGCGGCCGATGACGGCGGCGTCGAGATCCCACTTGCGGAAAATCGCCAGCGCTTCCTCCTCGTGACCGCTTTCGATGACGAACACCATGCGCTCCTGCGATTCGGAGAGCATGATCTCGTAGGCATTCATGCCAGTTTCGCGCACCGGCACGGCATCGAGGTCCAAAGACACACCGCTGTCGGCGCGTTCCGCCATTTCGAACGCCGATGAGGTCAGTCCCGCCGCGCCCATGTCCTGCACGCCCACCACCCAGTCTTTCTGCATGATCTCCAGACAGGCTTCGAGCAGCAGTTTTTCCATGAAGGGATCACCCACCTGCACCGTCGGGCGTTTTTCCTCAGTCGAGTCGTCGAACTCCGCCGACGACATGACCGCGCCGTGGATGCCGTCGCGTCCGGTTTTCGAACCGACGTACACAATGGCGTTGCCGACGCCGGAGGCGTTGCCCAGAAAAATTTTATCGGCCCGTGCCAGCCCCAGGCAGAACACGTTGACCAGGATGTTGCCGTCGTAACAGTCATCGAAATAAATGTCGCCGCCAACGGTCGGCACACCGATGCAGTTGCCATACCCGGCGATGCCCTTCACCACACCGTTGAACAGGTAACGCATTTTCGGACTGTCGGGGTTGCCGAAGCGCAGCGAGTTGAGCAGCGCGATGGGGCGCGCGCCCATGGTGAAGATGTCGCGCAGGATGCCGCCGACGCCCGTCGCCGCGCCCTGATACGGTTCGATAAACGACGGGTGATTGTGGCTTTCGATCTTGAACACCGCCGCCAGCCCGTCGCCGATATCGACCACGCCCGCGTTCTCGCCCGGGCCCTGCAACACGCGCGGACCCTCGGTGGGCAGGGTTTTCAGATGCGGCTTGGAGCTTTTGTAACTGCAATGCTCGCTCCACATGGCGGAGAAGATGCCGAGCTCGGCGAGATTCGGTTTGCGTCCGAGCAGGTCGCAGATGCGCTGGTACTCGGCTTTGGTCAGTCCGTGCTGGGCCACCTGTTCGGCGGTGATGGGCGGCGGCGCACTCATGCCTGCACCCTCGTTTTGTGGAACAGCGAATCGAACAGTTTTTGCCCGTCGGTCTGGGGCCAGACGGGATCGGCGCAGCGTTCCGGGTGCGGCATCATGCCCAGCACGTTGCCCGCCTCATTGATGAGGCCCGCCACGTTGGCGAGCGAGCCGTTCGGGTTGGCCTCCTCGGAAACGTTACCCTGCACATCGCAGTAGCGGAACACGATGCGGCCCGTGTCTTCCAGTTGCTGCAGGGTGCCGGCATCGGCGTAATAACTGCCCTGGGCGTGGGCGATGGGGATATTCAACACCTCGCCGGGTTCGCAGGCGCGGGTGAAGGCGGTGCCTGCATTTTCGACTTTCAGGTGCACGTAGCGGCACATGTATTTCTGCGTGTGATTGTCGAGCAGGGCGCCCGGCAAGAGCCCCGCCTCGACCAGAATCTGGAAGCCGTTGCAGATGCCCCACAACAGGCCGCCCCGGTTGGCATGATCGACCACGGCTTTCATGATCGGCGAAAACCGCGCAATCGAGCCGGCGCGCAGGTAATCGCCATAGGAAAACCCGCCGGGCAGCACGACCAGGTCGAAGCCGTCCAGCGACGTGTCCTTGTGCCAGATCCAGTGCGTGTCCGCGCCATAGACGTTTTTCAGGATATGGAAACAGTCGCGGTCGCAATTGGACCCGGGAAATGTGACGACGCCGCACTTCATTGTGAAATCACCAGACGGTTAATTGGCAGGTTCCAGGGTGAACCGGTAGGATTCAATGACGGTGTTGGCCAGCAATTTCTCGCACATGTCGCGCACGCGGGCTTCGGCTTCGGCCTGTTCGACGGCATCCAGTTCGATTTCCATGTAGCGGCCGAGGTGGACATCGCGCACCTCCGCGTAACCGAGGTCGTTCAAGGCATGGTGCACCGCCTTGCCCTGCGGATCGAGGACGCCTTGTTTCAGGGTGACGTGAATTTTTGCGAGCATGGATTGGGTTGTTCGGGGTCATGCCCCGCTGCGTGATGATGACAGGAAGAATCGAAAAACGCTGCAAACGGGCATCTTGCAGAACGCCCCAACGGCCTTGGATTCGCGGCAAGATTAGCACAGAACCCGGCGGAATTCATCCGCCTTTTATGCGTCTTGAAGTGGCAAAAGGTAAGCGCTGGTATTTCATAATTTTGCCGGTCCTTCATTTTGCAACTTTATTTGCCCAGCCGGATTTGCTATTTTGCTTGCCATGAAGAATCGCTGGAACGATAAAGAGGCGCAGGCGGCCATCGACCGCTGGGCGGACGTCAACGAGGACATCGCGTTGCGCGTGTACACGTCGCGGCTGATCGGCGCGGACACGGAGCTGGTGCTGCACGGCGGCGGCAACACCTCGGTCAAATCGCGTGTCAAAGACCGCTTCGGCGAGGATATCGACGTGCTGTTCGTCAAGGGCAGCGGCTGGGACCTGGACACCCTGGAACCGCCGGGCCTGCCGGGGGTCAAACTCGACGCCATCCAGAAACTGCGCAAGCTCGACGGCCTGTCCGACGAGGCCATGGTCAACGACCAGAGGACGAACCTGCTCGACGCCTCGGCGCCGAATCCCTCGGTCGAGACCCTGTTGCACGCGTTTTTGCCGCACAAGTTCATCGACCATTCCCACGCCGACGCCATCCTGGTGATCGCCAACCAGCCGGACTCGGTCGAAATCTGCAAGGAACTTTACGGCGACGAACTGGGCGTGGTCGATTACATCATGCCGGGGTTCGATCTGGCCAAGGCGGCGGCGGAAGCCTACGAGAACGACCCGAAGGTGAAGGGACTGGTGCTCATCAACCACGGCCTGTTCACCTTCGCCAAGACGGCGAAGGAAAGCTACGATTACCACATCGACGCGGTGACGAAGGCGGAAGAGTACATCGCCAAACAGAAAACCAAGCCGCTCACGCCGCAGACGCTGTCGATCGGTTCCAAAAGCCCGGATGAAATCTTCCGCCGCATCGCCCCGGCCCTGCGCGGCCTCTACCAGCAGGAAACGGGAGCGGCGTGGCTGCTGCATCACCGGCAAAGCGATGCCGCCTACCAGTTTGCAACGAGCGAAGAGGCCGCCGAATGGTCGCAGATCGGCACCGCCACGCCGGACCACGTCATCCGCACCAAGCAGAAACCCTTATTGCTGAACCTGAAGAATCTCGACGACACGGATGCCTTGTGGACGGAACTGCAGGACGCGGTGAATCGGTATAAGGACGCCTACCACGCCTACTTCACGATGAACTGCGAGGCCAAGGGCATCGAGAGAAAAGAACTCGATCGCCTGCCGCGCGTCCTGCTGGTGGCGGGACTGGGGCTGGTGACCCTCGGCAAGAACGCAAAAGAGACGCGCATCGCCGCCGACATTTACGAACACACCATCGACATCATCCACAAGGCGTTCAACGTCGGCGCCTACCAGCCGCTGCCCGACTTCGACCTGTTCGACATGGAATACTGGTCGCTGGAGCAGGCGAAACTGGGCAAGGCCAAGCCGCCCGTGCTGAACGGCAAGGTGGTGTACGTCACCGGCGCCGCCTCCGGCATCGGCCGCGCCACGGCAGAGGTGTTCGCCGAGCAGGGCGCGAACGTGTTCATGACCGACATCAACGCCACTCAACTGGCCGAAGCCGCCGACGCGATCAAAAAAGCGACGAAGGCGAATCTGTTGGCGCGGGTGGTGGACGTGACCGATGAAAAAGCCGTGCGCGAATCGTTCGAGCAGGTGGTGCAGCATTTCGGCGGCCTCGACATGCTGATCTCCAATGCCGGCAACGCCGTGCAGGGTCCGATCGGCGAGGTGGACAGCGCAACTTTGAGGCAGAGTTTCGAACTCAATTTCTTCGCCCACCAGTCTTTGGCGTCGCAGGCGGTGCGCCTGTTCAAAACGCAACGCAGCGGTGGCGTGCTCTTGTTCAACGCGTCGAAAGCGGCGTTCAATCCGGGCAAAAATTTCGGACCCTACGCCCTGCCCAAGGCGGGAGTGGTGGCGCTCACCAAGCAGTACGCGCTCGATTACGGCGCCGACGGCATCCGTTCCAACGCGGTCAACGCCGACCGCATCCGCACCGGCATCTTCCCGCCGGAGTTCGTGAAGGAACGCGCCGCCGCACGTGGCCTGAGCGCCGACGAATACTTCCAGGACAACCTCTTGAAGCGCGAAGTGACCGGACGCGACGTGGCCGAGGCCTTCCTCGATCTCGCCCTCGCCGAAAAAACCACCGGCAGCATCGTCACCGTCGATGGCGGCAACATCGCCGCCTCCCCGCGCTGACGTTTCCTTACCTTCTTTTATTCTTAAATTAAATGCGCCAGCCGTGCGCGTGGTACAGCTTCATGAGTGCGGGCAGCAGCGTGACCGAGGTGATCAGGCAACTGCCGACGCCGAGGCTCAGCACCTGGCCGACGCTGTACACGCCCTGGTGCTCCGCCACCATGAGGCTGCCGAACCCGATGATGGTGGTGAGCGACGTCAGCACCACGGACATGCCGGTGCTTTTGGAGATGACGTTGCCGCCCTGCTCCGGCGTCTCCCGGTAACGGTGCACGATGTGCACGCCGTCCACCACGCCGATGCCGAGGATGAGCGGCAGGATGACGAGGTTGGCCATGTTGAAGTTCACGCCGAACAGGTCCATCAAGCCCAGTGTCAGCACCGCGCCCGCCAGCGTCGGCACCAGCACCAGCATCGTCGTGTTCAGGTTGCGCAGCGACACCAGCAGGTAGGTGAAGATGGCGAGCAGGGCGAAGATGCCGCCGCGGATGTAGCCGTCGATCATCAACCGGCTCGACTCGTACATGTGCACGGCGTTGCCGGTGACGTGGGGATCGATACGCCGCATCTCGCCCAGAAAGGTTTCCATCTCTTCGCGTTCCCAGATGTTGATCGACGGATACACCAGCGTCAGGTAGCGCCCGTCGTCACTGACAAACCGTTTCTTCAGATCGCGTGGCAGGTCGTCGAGCTCGACCGGCGAGGGGTGCGCCGAGGCTTTGAGATCGGCGATGCGGTCGCGGTAATCCACAAACAGCGTCTGCGAAAACGCGGAGAGGCGTTCGATCGCGGTGGAGGCGTCGGTCTTCTCGAGGTCCTGCTGAAAGCGCGCCACCCATTGGGACGCTTCGGCCACGGTATCCGTCGGGCCGTTCTTTTCTTTCCGGCGCAGTTTGAAACGGATTTTTTTCATCGTCGCCGCCACCGCTTCCAATGAAAACGTCTCGTCGGTGGAGGCAACCCGGTAATCATCAATTTCCGGCGCGTAGTCCGCGATCAATTTGATTTTTTCCGGCTGGTCTTGCGGCACCGCCTCGAACAGGCTTTCCACCTTGCCGACGCTGGTCATCGTTTTCAACTGTTCGTATTTGCTCCGCGCCGCGTCGCGGCTGTTGGAGATGAACGCCGCGTTCCACGATGCGCGCTGGGCGTGCTCCAGAATTTTCATTTCGTACCGCACCGCTTCGATGCCCGGCGCCTGCATGTTCAGCAGGTTGTAATCGAAGCGCAGCGACTGCGACACCCAGCCCGACGCCAACAGCACCGCCAGCGATGCGAAGATGATGACATAATGATGCGCGTAGAACCGTTCCAGTAAATTTTCGCGCAGGTCCACGTACGAGCGCTTCACGTACTTCGGTTTCAGCCAGCGTTCCTCCAGGGTGATGCAGGCGGGCAACACCAGCACCATGGCGACGAAGCACAGCAGGATGCCGCCGGCGGCGATGACCCCCAGCTCGGCAATGCCGATGAAATCGGTGAACGCCATGGCGCCGAAAGCGATGGCGGTGGTGATGGCCCCGGCGAGGTTACCGCGTCCGGTTTTCTGCAAGGTCTCGCGCATGGCGTTGAAGGCATCCAGGCCGTTGCGCCGTTCCTCGCGGTAGCGTCCGAGAATGTGGATGCCGAAATCGATGCCGAGGCCGATGAGGATGGTGGTGAACACCACCGACATGATATTGAGATGCCCCACCGACAGCGTCGTGTAGCCCATGGACCAGGCCAGGCCCAACACCAGGCTGAACACGGCGAGGAGGGGTTTGCGCACTTCGCGGTAACACAGGACAAACAGAATGGAGACGCCGATCAGCGCCAGTTCCGACGCCTTCTGCGCGTCGGTCATGGTGGTGTGCATTTCATCGGAGGCGATCACTTCGCCGCCCGTCAGCCCCACCTGCACCTGGGGAAACTGCGGTTTCAGTTTCTCGATCATGCGGCGAATGAGTTCGATTGAATTTTTTGACCCGGCAAAGTCGCCTGCGGTCTCCACCGGGTTGAGCAGCACGAACAGAAGACGACCGTCGCCGGACACGAGGTACCCGTCCTCCTGCAAGGCGTTTTCCTCCTCGTGCAAAAACGCACTCCACGGCGAACGGTACTCCGCGTCGGCAGCGTTGAGGTGCGCCGCCATCTGTTTCACCAGCGCGATGAGCATGTTGAGGTCGGCGGTATCGTCCTTCTCCGCTTCGCCGGCGGTGCCGAGGAAATCGGTCATCAGCGACCCCACCATGCCGGCGCTGATTTCCCGGTTGATGCTTTCGAGCAGGGTGTTGAGTCCGGGTGAGCGGTTGACGCGCGCCAGAAAATCGTGGTGCGACTCCAGCTTGTCGCCGAGTTCACGGATCTCGCCGGGGTCGAGATAGAGCAGCGCCTTGTCGCGGAAATAGTCCGTATCCACCTTGTAATAGATTTCGGAAAACAGTTCCTGCCGGGTTTGCAACTGCGTCACCAGGGCTTCGGCGAAGCCGCGCATCGGCCGCGGCCGGTCGCCTTCGACGACCACGATCATGCCGTCGAAATCCTCGAAAGACTTGCGGTAGTCCTGAAACAACTGGTGGAATTGCTGTGACGGGGAAATGAGGTCCTGGCGGCTGGTGTTGAAGGTCAGGTGCTGCGCCGTGACCCAGACGCTCAGGCCGGCCAGCAGCAGCGCCACCGCCAGCACCGCCAGCGGATGGTGGTGGGCCAGCACTTCGAGGCGGTCGAACATCCGATCGACAACGCCCTGGCCGGAGCGGGTGGCGCTTGGAGTGTTTCCGGGATGCCTGTCGGTCATAGTCACCGGGGGTTGATGGGGAACGGGCACAACGGGAACCCGCCCGTAACACGGAAAGAAAGGAAATTATAAGCCATCCCGTGCCGCAGGAAAAGTTCTGCGCGCCTCAAATCGTACTAAAAAGAGAAACCGATGGTGAAGACGTGGGCGTTCAGGCCGACGTTCGGCTCCTTGATGTCGGAGTTGGAGAGGTGCCAGAAATGGTAATTGAAGCTGACGGCCCGGCCGTTTTCGAAAAAGTATTCGATGCCGCCGCCGGTGTTCAAAATGAATTCGAAGGCCGTGCTGATTTCTTGGGCCGCATGCTGAAAATCGCCGACCGAAACGCCCGTTCCCCCAAAAACAAAAGGCACCCAACGCCGGTGCGGGTTGAGGAATTTGTATTCCAGTTGAAGCGGCACGAAGCCGATGACAACGTTGGGCGCGTCGCCGGTTTTGCGGTTGTTGATTTCCGGGTTGGTGACACCGGCCACCACGCCGCCCTCCACCACCCAGTAAAGCGCCCCCCGGTAAGCGCCTTCGCCCACGACGCCGGTCAGGTTGAATTTATAGTTCGGGAAAAAATAAATGAATTCAATATCGGTGCGGTCGCCCAGCGAGGGAGGCGGAGGCGGCAGGTCAAAGGTGAGGCCGTACCCGATCTGGAATCCCCACAGGGTTTGGCCCTGCTTGAACTGGTCCATGAAACCGGGGATCTCGGGATCTTCCGACTTGCCTAAAACCACCTTGGAGAAATAATTGAGCGGCTTTTGGGTCTGGGCATGGCGGGACTCCCCGTCCATCACCGGGGTTTGAGAAAACTCAGTGGAGAAGTGCGCGGTCCCCGCCGCCACCACCGGACCGGATGCCAACACCCAGCCCATAAGCACAAATGTCCACAGGAAATTGAGAACCTTATTCATCACAAATCACTGGAAAGGGGGGTTGAAAAAGATGCGATTCTACCACACAGAGGCTGCAACAAGGCGTATTTAAACACTTTTTAGTCGCATTCCCAGCCAATCCTTACATTCAAAGTGGCTGGGCGCCACCCTTCCCCGCCACGCCGGCCACCGGTTCCGCATCCCACCGCGGGCTTTTCATGAATTTCCACAAGACTCCCCGCTAACCGGTTTCCATTCCCGGTCAAGGATGCTAGAATCGGGTGGCTTGCGCCGAATTTGCCACCATTTCGACGCATTCACCTGTTTCCGGCAACCGGAAATGAGAAAAAAAACGGGTTGGAGTGGACTCCGGACCGGGAAATGTTGAAACGTTTCCCGTTTGGCCAGCATCTTAAATTTCAAAGGGTCGAGACGCCCTTTAGGATGGAGATGCCGGGTTCGAATCCGGAGGAAATTTCCTCTTCGCACACATCCTGAGGGTGTCAACGCATGCCGACGCAAGAAGAAAAAGAGCAGGACGATCTCCTGGTCCGGGACATGAAAGCGGGCAGTCACGATGCGTTCGAAAAGATCGTCGAATCGTATCAGCGCAAGATTTACGCACTCGCTTTCAATATGACCCGCAACCAGATGGACGCGCAGGATGTCACCCAGGAAGTCCTGCTCAGCATATACAAAAAGATCGACACGTTTCAGGGCAAATCCGCTTTTTCCAGTTGGGTTTACCGGATCACCCTGAACGCGACGTATATGAAGCTCCGCAACAAGAAGAAGGAACAGTATGTGCCTCTGGACGACATTCTGCCTTCTTTCAATGGAACGGGATTTCAGACTGAAAAGTTGATGGACTGGTCGGACGCGACCGACTCGCTTCTGTTTTCGAACGAGACGCGCGAGATCATCGGCAAGGCCGTCGATCAACTGCCGGAAAAGGAAAAGGTGGTGTTCATCCTGCGGGATGTGGAAGGCCTCTCCACCGAGAAAGTGAGTGAGATTCTGGACCTGACCATCGCCGCGGTGAAGTCGCGGTTGCACCGGGCGCGTCTTTTTTTAAGAAAAAAACTGTCTCACTATTTCGAAGAATACCAAGCGCAGGGGGACAAGAAGAAATGATCTGCTGTAAAGAATGCATCGATTTGCTGTACGACTATCTGGAAGGGGCCTTGAGTGAAGAAACGGCCACCTCCCTCGAAGAGCATTTTCAGGATTGCCCGCCCTGCATCTCTTTTCTGAACACCTACAAATCCACCAGCCACCTGTGCCGGGAAACCATGGGCAAAATCGAAATCCCGGAAGTGGTGCAAGTCAAACTCAGGGAATTCGTCAAGGAAAACACCTCAAAAGCCTAGGCGGCGCCTGCCTTCCGGTCGCTGTTATGGCTCCCGCCTTGATAAAACGGTCATTGAAAAACCACGGGTATTGATTTAGTATTTAAATGTAATCTCTAACATTTCCACACCAATCGTTTTATCTTAACGACGCTTGACGAGGCCTTTCCCAATGGTTGAAATGAAAGTAGATGGACTGACCCTGGATCCCTTGACGAATATGCCCATCATCATTCTCAAGGATCTGGAAGGGAACCGCGCCTTGCCGATCTGGGTTGGGTTTTTCGAGGCCAATGCCATCGCTCTCGAAATCGAAAAAATTTCCACCCCGCGCCCCATGACCCACGATCTGATGAAAAACCTGATCGGCAACATGAAAGCGGAGATCAACCACATCCTCGTCAGCGAACTCAAGGACAACACCTTTTACGCCGTCATCTCCATGATGCACGGCGGCAGCACGTTGAACATCGACTCCCGCCCGAGCGACGCCATCGCCTTGGCGCTGCGCACCAAGTCTCCCATCTTCGTCAACGAAGAAGTCATTGAGGCCGCCAAAAGTCTCGACCTTCCCGACACCAGCAAGACGTCACCGGAAGACAAGGACCAGTGGAAGAAGTGGCTGGACAACATCAAGCCGCAGGACTTCGGCAACCTCTGATTCCCATTGCATCCCGTGGCATGATCTTCCCGGCACAATGAAAACTTGCGCCGAAACGGGAAAGTTCTATATGATGCCGTAGGGATGCATACCGGTGAACCCCGGTGACCTCGCCCCCGAAAGGACTCCCTGTGGACACCATCAAATCCATCGGCATTTACTGCAAACAAAAACCCCAGATCAGCCAGGAAGTGTTGCAGGAACTGGTGGATTGGCTGCGTCAGCGCAACTACCGGGTCTTCATGCCCGCGGACACGGCGGTCATCATTCAGGAATCCCCCTGCGGCAGCAACGCAGACATCCCGGCCAAAAGCGATCTGCTGATCGTGCTCGGCGGCGACGGCACCCTGCTCAGCGTAGCGCGCCTGACCGAAAACCACGGCGTTCCCATTCTCGCGGTGAACCTGGGCAGCCTCGGTTTCCTGACGGAAGTGGCGCTGCCGGAATTGTACGCCACACTCGAAAACGTGCTCAAAGGCAAGTCGGCCATCGAGAACCGCATGCTGCTGCGCACGCAACTCAAGCGCAACGGCGAAACGCTGCGCACCGATGTCTCGCTCAACGACGTGGTCATCGACAAACGCGACGCGCGCATCGTCAACCTGGAAGTGCACGTCAACGACCAGTACATGACGTCCTACCGTGCTGACGGATTGATCATCGCCACGCCCACCGGCTCCACCGCCTATTCCCTGTCGGCGGGCGGGCCCATCATTCACCCCAGCATGAACGCGCTGTTGTTGTGTCCCATTTGTCCGTTCACCCTGACCAACCGCCCCATCGTGATTCCCGATCAGGCGATGATTCAGGTACGATTGATCACCGAGGAAAAAGTCCAGATTACGCTGGATGGCCAGCTCGGTTACGAAATGACCCACGAAGAAACGCTCGAAGTGCAACGCGGTCCCAATCCGGTCCACCTGATCCAGGCGCCGGGCAAAAATTATTACCAGATTCTGCGCCAGAAACTGCACTGGGGCCGGCCGGCAGAAGACCGAAAAACCTGAAGCCGTCCGGACCGTCTCCCGGAACCTCCATCGCTCTCATGCCCAAACCCATTGCCAACCAATGCATCGTCGCCTGCGGACGCACCGTTGATATCGGCACGCCGGTGGTGTTGTGGAATCAGCCCGGCGGGTACCGCTGCCCGCACCCGCGCGGACGCAGCGGTTGCCATCAACATGATCCGGAATGGAACGACGCGCCGACGCACCCCTTCGACACATATCAAATCGCCAATACCGAACATGCTCTTGAAGAACTGAAGCAGGCCGTGCATCAACTGATCCTGCATTACGACGTGTGTTACACCTCGCATCATTGCCATGACGTGTTGCAGCAAAGCGCGGCCATGGGCAGTCATTTTTACCTGGACCTCGACGGCACTCTTTACCAGACCTGTGACCTGTACTGGAAAACCAACACCGCCCCCGCCGACGACGGCAAAGGCAACGAGCGTTCGATCCATGTCGAAATGGCCAACCTGTCGTGGCAGGCCCGCGCCGAGGAATCCGATCTCTACCACGCCAAACAGGACCTGTATGTGCGCCACGGCAAACGCTGGCGGTTGCAGTTGCCGGACGCCTACCGCAACACGCTGCGCACGCCCGGCTTCCACGCCCATCCCGCCCGCGCGCATGGGGAACGGGGTTACTTCAGCCGGCGCATCAACGGCCGCATCGTGCGCATGTGGGATTTCACTGAGGAACAGTACCAGGCGTTGATCCGCCTGTGCATCGGCGTCCATGAACTGTTCGACGGCCATTTCCCGCTCAAGGTGCCGCTCGACAAAAACACCGGCCGCACGCCGCTCGACCGTTTGCGCAACTTCGCCAGCTTCCGCGGCATCCTCGGCCACGCCCACGTGCAGGCCGGGACCGCCCCCGGCGTCAAATGCAAATACGATCCCGGTTCCGCCTTCGACTGGGGGCGCCTCCGGCGGGCGTTTGAGGCGTATCGGCGCAATGCGTCCTGACGCACGTCTTCCGGGGAAAAAATTTGACCTCCCCCGGCCTTTGAGGGTAGGGTTTGAATCAAATCCCATCTTCGTTCCCGGAACACGCTCGCCCGCAAAAACGCGGGGGCCCGTGCGGGAACGCTCCGCGACGGGAGACCGCTTCATACCAAAAGGACTCGATACCCATGAAAACTGGAATATTCAGAGACGAATTGCCCGGCGAGCGCAAAAGCATCATCAACCTGCTCATGACCGGATACATGGTGGTGATCGCCATCCTCGGCTACATGGCGTTTTACCTCAACGTCCAGATGAGCCAGGTCGAGCGCCTGCTCACCGGCATCGACCCGGTCAGCATGAGCGCGGAAGAGTTCACCGTCCTGAAACAATACCTCATCCGCACCACCGACCGGCTGGCCAATGAGTCCATCTGGATCGCGGTGATCGGCGCCGTGTTTTCCGTGGTGGCGGCGGGTTACACCTACAGCCTCATCATCCGCCCCTTGCGCAAACTGATTTTCTACACCGAAACCGGCAAGGGCGAGCTTCCCGAAATCAAAAACAACAACGAAATCAAACAACTGATGACGGCGATTCTGGTGAAGGAGGAGGCCAGGCAGGCGGGTGCGGAATCTTCCGTGGAAAGCCCCCGCACCCAGTGAGGGCGGAACGCGGCAATCAGGTACCGGCGAGGTCTTCGGTCATGCGTTCCAGCTTGTCGGTGAAACTGAACACATCACTTTCTTTCATCCCGATTTCCCCCAGCAGTTGCAGGTACTGGAAATAGCCCAGCTTTTCCTTCAACTGCTGAAACGCGCGACCGATGGCGCGGCGATTGTCTTCCAGCGGGATCAATGCGGTGCAGAACGTTTCCGGCGTCAGCCCATCGAGGTGCGTATCCTGAAAGGTGTCCGCCGTTCCCGACTGGTACCGGTTGTTCGCCGGGTTCGTGCGCTCGGCCTGCTCCTGTTTCAGGTAATGCACGCATTTTTCGCGCAGGATGAGTCCCTTCTCCCAGGGTTCGGCCTGCCCCCAGCGCAAACGTTCAGCCAGCAACCCGGTTAGCTGACGGGTGTAACGGATAGTGCCGATCGCCTTGGCATGTCCTTCCAGCCTCGCTTCACGCGCTTTTTCCATCACAGCCTTGCGTTCGCGTTCCTGCTCAATGCGGAACTTCGGGTCCTGTTTGTACTGCTTCTGCCACCGCTCATAGCGTTCGAGGTACAACGCTTTCGGATCGATCTCATCGAGAGCCTGAAATTGCCGGTAAGCTTCGATGAGATGCAACGACTTGAACTCCCCCACCGCTTCCTGGTAGCGGAACGCATCTTTGTTTTTCAGCGACTGGAAATACGGTTGCAGGTAAAAATAGCCCATCACCGCAAATCCGATCAACACCAGCGAGACGTAAAAAGACCCGATGATCATCCGCTCAAGCAGATGCACCGAGAATTGGATTTTGGGGAGCTTGAATTTGAATCGGGTCCAGTCCATAAGTACCTCCGGCACGCCTGCATACCAGTATGCCTGCATACCGGTATGCTTGCATGCCAGCTTGCGCGCCGCACCCACAGCGTATCCCAAAACGCCGCAGACCGTCCCGGCCGAAATCGCTGGGATGCGTTAAAGGTTGATTTTCAATTCTTTACGGAAAAAGGGCGGGAAAAGTTGAATGAAAAACGCAACGGGAGGGCGAGCCGGAGGCAACCGGCTCAGTGGCGGAAGTGACGGATGCCGGTGAACACCATGGCGATGCCGTGCTCGTCGGCGGCTTCGATGACTTCCTTGTCGCGGATGGAGCCGCCGGGTTGGATGATGGCGCGGACACCGCTTTTGGCAGCGGCGTCGATGGAATCGCGGAACGGGAAAAAGGCGTCCGAGGCCATCACGCAGCCGTCCACCGGCTTGTTGGCTTTTTCGATGGCCAGCCGGGCCGAATCGACGCGGCTCATCTGTCCGGCGCCGATGCCCACGGTTTCGGTATCGCGGGCGTAAATGATGGCATTCGATTTGACGTGCTTGGCCACGGTCCAGGCAAACTCCAGCGCCCGCAGCGTGGCTTCATCCGGTTGCTTTTTGGTGACGGTTTTCAGCGTCGCCCGGTCGAGGGTGATGTCGTCGGCATTCTGCACCAACAGACCGCCGCCGATGCGTTTCAGATCGATGCGTTGCTTGCCGGCATTGACCGTAGCGGTCGGCATTTCCATGACGCGGACGTTTTTCTTGGCAGCGAACAGCGACAGCGCTTCCGGCTCGTAACCGGGAGCGATGATCACCTCGACGAAGCCCTTCAACACCTCTTCCGCCGTCTGCGCCGTGACCACGCGGTTGAAGCCGATCACCCCGCCGAACGCGGAAACGGGATCGGTCTCCCGGGCCTGCACAAACACATCAAGCTGATGGTCGCCGCTGGCGACGCCGCAGGGGTTGGTGTGCTTGATGATGACGACTGCCGGGACCTCGAACTCGATCGCGCATTCCCACGCCGCGTTCATATCGATGAAATTGTTGAACGACAGTTCCTTGCCCTGCAACTGGTGCGCCTGCACCACATCCGTTTCCAGAGTCTGGTATTCGCGGTACAGCGCCGCCGCCTGGTGCGGGTTCTCACCGTAACGCAGGTCCTGCACCTTGAGGAACGTCTGCTGATAAGTCGGCGGGAAACTATCCGGTCCCTCGATCTGCCCGGACAGGTACCGGTTGATGGCCGCATCGTAACGCGCCGTCAGCGCAAACGCGTCGCGGCTCAGGCGTTGACGCGTCTCCAGCGTCACCGCGCCCTGGTGATTGGCCATTTCCGCCAGCACCACGTTGTAATCGTCGGGATTCACCACCACCGCCACGTCGTTATAATTCTTGGCGGAAGAGCGCACCATCGTGGGGCCGCCGATGTCGATGTTCTCAATGGCGTCGGCAAGCGTGCAGTCGTCGCGCGCAATGGTGGCTTCAAACGGGTAGAGGTTGATGACAACCAGGTCGATGGGCTCGATGCCGTGCGTTTCCATCGCTTCCATATGCTCGGGGTCGTCGCGCCGTCCCAGGATGCCGCCATGCACGCGCGGGTGCAGGGTTTTGATGCGGCCGCCCATCATTTCCGGAAACTCCGTGTAGTCGGAAATCGGGGTCACGGTGATGCCGTTTTCTTCCAACAGGCGGGCGGTGCCGCCGGTGGAGAGGATTTCGACACCGCGCTCACTCAACTGCTTGGCAAAATCGACGATATCCGTCTTGTCGGAGACGCTGATCAACGCCCGTTTGATAGCTCGCATGGGTTGGGTCAGACTCGATATTTCTTCTTGGTGGGCGATTTCTGCACCAGGATGTCCGGCGTCAGCATCTGGATGCCTTTGAGCATCCACACCGGGAAGGAACCGTAGGATTCCATCATGCCCGGATCTTCCTTTTTCGGGTCCAAATGCCCGGCTTCCTCTTCCAGAAACTCGGGTTTCGGACGGATCACCTGCGGTTTCGGCGGTGGTGTGTCGATAATGATCTTGCTGTCTTTGTTTTCGTTGCCTTCTGCCATAACGACCTCTTTACGATGAACCAACCGGTGGGAACAAGCCCTCCGGCTTTAAGGTGGAGAGCGATGGTACACTCTTTTTCAGCTTTTTAAAATCAAAAAAACGGGCCCGCCGGCCCCCTTCCCCTAACCTGCTGAAAGCACACAGCCTTCATTGAATGAGCAGGCCCCGGGTGAATTTCCAGTCGATGTGTCCCTGCAGATTCAGCCGGCCGAAGTGGTGCTCCAGATTGGCGGTGACGTCTTTCATCAATTGTTGCAGATGCGCCCTGTCCTCCTCGCTCCATGCCAGCGACGTGCCAAGCAGCGCCTTCTCGAACGCCGCCACCTTGTCCTCATCCACGGTGTACGGATCGTCGGGGTGAATGTTGTGGACGAAGATGGTCTGCAAAAAGGTTTTGGCCGCGACGTCCGGCAACGGATCGCAAGCCAGGTGGCCGAATAACGTGTGCTGGGCCAGCATCGTGGTGGTCAGCAGCAGAATATTGAAATCCTCGAGCATCGACGGATGCGTGCTCTGATCCTGCAACGCTTCCACGCGCTGCGCATCGAGACCAAACCCCTGTTTCGCCAGCCGCACATAAAACCGGGTTTTGATCAGGAACTCCTCCATCAGGCCCAGATCTTCCAACGCGCGCGGGTTCACCCAGTCCACGTTGGACTCGGCCGCTTCGTCTCCCTGCTCGAACAACACACCGATCTTCGGAAACCGGTCCACCGCCGCGGCAAAGTGATCGACCAGCCCGGAGGGCAGCACGTGTTCCACCAGCCGTCCGTTTTCCTTCAACAGCTTTTCACCTTCCCATTTGAGCCGCATCAACGCCGCGTAGCCGACCTGGAACAGCGATTGCATGTAGGTGCGGGTCAGCAGGGTTTCGCCTTTGGCGATGTCGCCGCCCGCGCCAAGTTCGAGGCCGATGTTGATGTAGCCCAGCACCTTGTGCATGGTGTCGTGGCGTTGCTGAATGTCGGCGAAATCGCGCCGGTCCGCCACCATCACTTTATGGAACATCCACGCCAGTTCCCAGCTGATGGCATGAAAACGTTCGGCGGATTTCACGATCGCCAGGCACTGGCCGAAAAACGTCCCCGGATCGAGGTCTTCCAGGGGAAACGCCGGCGCCAGGGTGTGGCGGATGTCCTCGGTGCGGAAGTTGTCCGCGGAGGGCAACGACTCCTTGAGCGTCTGCGCGTCGAGCAGGCTGTACACCTGGAATGCTTCCTCAAACGGCAACAGCCCGCGTTCCTCATTGCGCGACAAGTACCAGCGGTATGCCATTTCCACCGTCGGCATGGTGGCGTACCAGATGACGCCCTCCATCAACGAATAGAACAGCTTCTGGTTTTCGCTGTACAGCATTTTGAAAATCCGGGAGAACGGCTTTTGCGCTTCGGCGTCCTTGAAAAAAATATCGTACACCCCGTCCGGCGTGTAATGCGGCAGATCCTCGACGTTCTCATACTGGTCCGTCATCTCGTCGCGTTTGTACACCTTGATGAGCGCTTGCAGCGCCATGACCTTCTGGTCGAAATCCTCCGTGTAAAACCAGTGCAGCAGTTGCTGGTCGTTGGCGTCGCTCACCAGCGCAATCCACTCGATGGCACGCTGCGGCGAAAACCGGTCCGCCTGCCACCATTCCATGTCGAACATGAACTGGAGCTGTTTCTGCGAACAGAGGGCGATCAACGGCAGCGCATCGTCCTGCCCGATCTCCTTCACCGTCTGGTACAGTTCCTCATCCGGCAACAGGCGCACCACCGTCATGGCTTCCTTGGATAGCAGAATCAGATCCTGCTGCTGCACCCCGTGCAATTGCAGAACACAGCGGGCCTGATCGGCCACCGACATTTTGTTGATGAGGGCCTCAACCTTCCCAGGTTCGGTTTTCAACCATTCGACGGGAAACGGGAGTTTGGTGGACGGCGTATTGGACACGGAATTCTCTTCTGACGGCATGATTTCCTTACATCGGTTTATGCCAAACGCCATGCAAACGGCGCACAACCGTTTCGCTGCGTCTGACAATTTTATCGGAGACCCGGAGATTTGACATTCATTGTAACACGAACGCGGGCCGGGGACCCAGCGCGGTGCACGCGAAACCGGGACTTCATTTCAACATGGCAAGCGTGATCATGCGGCCGGTCTGCCCTTCCTTGCGGTACGAAAACCAGCGGTCCGTGTGGCAGGCGGTGCAGCCGCCATGCACGTGGATGCGGTCGGCCGCGATGCCCGCACGTTCCGCCTGCATGCGATTGGCCGTCCACAGGTCGAGCCAGTACTTGCCCGCCTGGCCCGGTGTGGCGAAGTCGCGCCAGGAATCGCCCCGCTCGCGGAACGGCGCCACGCAGTCTTCATCCACTTCATAACAACAGGGGCCGATGGCCGGGCCCAGACCGACCATCATCTGTTCCGGACGGCTGCCATAGACCACCTTCATCGCATCGAGGGTTTTGGTCAGGATGCCCTGCTGCGTGCCCCGCCGCCCGGCATGCACCACGCCCACGGCATGCACCTTCCGGTCGTACACGATGACGGGCACACAGTCGGCGGTCATCACGCCGACAGGAGTGTCCTTGAGGTGGGTGACCAACGCGTCGCCTTCCTGCATCCCCACCTGAGCGGGCGTCATCTTGTCGCGGTCGATCACCACCACGCGGTCGCTGTGCGTCTGCTTCAACAGAAACAATGCGTCGCGTTCGATGCCCAACGACTGCAACAACCACCTCTTGTGATCGCGCGAAACATCCGGCTGGTCGTCCCGGCCCAACCGCAGCGGTTCGATCGTTCCATCTTCCCGTTCCAGGCAACGCGGACTGATGCCATGCACCAGACGCGAACAGGAGTCCAAAGCGGGAATGGAATGAATTGGAATGCGAACTTTCATAAAAAATTTTCAACTTTTTTTCAGGTTCAATTTCACACGAACCGGCATGCATCGTTTGCAAAACAACCAACGTTAAAAAACATCATACCTTGTTATAAGCAGATTGGAAGCGGGTTTCCCGGACGCATGCATTGTCTTTCAAAAACGACGCATCGTGTTCGCGGTGCAACGCGGTGCGCGTTGACGCACCCGGCAACACGTAAGTGCCTCATTTTTTGACAATATTTTCTTGACAAAGTAAGTGTATGGAATAAAATACATTAAAATATTTGGGCGCTGAGACATACCAGATATTTTTAAACGAAAGGAGTTCTTGATGGCAACCAAGAAAAAATCCAAGGCAAAGACGAAGACAAAAGCTAAGGCTAAGACGAAAGTAAAAGCCAAAAGAAAAGTAGCAAAGAAAAAAGTAGCGAAAAAGAAGGTCGCTAAGAAAAAGGTCGCGAAAAAGAAAGTTGCTAAGAAAAAGGTAGCAAAGAAAAAAGCAACGAAAAAGAAAGCAACCAAGAAAAAAGCTACCAAGAAAAAAGCGACGAAAAGAAAAGCCACCAAACGGAAATAAACGTGAGGTTGCTCCCGCTTTCTTGGTATTGATTTGGGATTCTTTCTCTTCTACAGTTCGAAGGTTGTTTCCAGAGAAATCTCTCAGTCAAACACGTTCAACTGGTATCGTTTCAGCGCCCAAAATTTCACCCTCCTTGTTCATCCGGCCCCTCCGCCCCGCGTTCGCTTTCAGCCGTAACTCGTTTTATTTATTGAACTAATTGCCCAATTCGCAGAAAATTCCTTTTAGATACGTGCCTTCCGGAAAAGTCACCGGATGGTCCGCCGCGTGCCCCGTCTTGTGTCCATTTCGCCGAATCCGGCCCGCCGTCTGCAAGCCCCGATCCACCGCCCGGTAAAACTCGTCCGCCACCACCGGCGCGGAACACGACGCCGCGAACAACACGCCCTGCTTTGAAACCACCCGCGCCCCAAACTGCACCAGCCGCGTGTACGCCCGCAGGGCATTCGGTTTGTCTTTTTTGCTTTTGGCGAACGCGGGCGGGTCCAGAATCACCAGATCGAAGGTTTTGCCTTCCGCATGCAGGCGTTCCAGTTCCTCGAACGCATCCCCCTGTATCTGCTGAAACCGTCCCGACTCCAACACCCCGTTGCCGAAATTCAACACCGCGTTGCCGCGTCCGGCTTCCAACGCCGGGCGGCTGATTTCCAATTCCGTCACCGCCGTGCATTTTCCCGCCAGTGCATAAACGGAAAATCCGCCGGTGTAGCTGAATACGTTCAACACCGTTTTGTCTTCGGAGCGGCGGCGCACTTCCTGCCGGTTGTCGCGTTGGTCGAGAAAGAAACCGGTCTTCTGCCCCCGCACCACATCGGCTTCGAACTGCAATCCGTTTTCCTGAAATCGAACCGGACCGGACGGCGCATCGCCGACCAGCACCTGCCCGTCTTCATACGCTCCGGCATCGACTTTCTGTGCATGGCGGCTGAGGCGCAGGATCAGGCGCGCCGCGCCGAACTCCTCTGTCAGCAACGCCACCAGGATGGGCAGGTGCGGCAACCACGCCGAGGTGTAGAGTTTCACGATCTGCGTGTCCGCGTACCGGTCCACCACCAGCCCCGGCAGGCCGTCGTTCTCGCCGTTGACCAGGCGGTACCCTGTCGTCCCTTCCGCTTGCAGGTGCTGCCGCCTGGCCGCCGCCTTGTGCAGACGCTCGTTAAAAAAGTCGCGGTCGATGATCACCGGCCGCCGGATTTGCAGGATGCGCAGGCGGATGTCGGAGTACGGATCGAACAGGCCGATGGCGAGGAACTTGTTGGCGGAGTCGTACACCACGCCCAGTTCGCCCGCGGCGCCGGAGACGTTGCGGTTCTTCATCTGGTAAAAGCGCACCCAGGGGTCGCCGTTCAAAATCCGCTTCTGAACGGTTTTCGATACCTTGATTTTGATTTTTCCGGAACGCACGGAGATCGGTTTCCTTTCATTGAGCGCGCAAGATTCGGACGCGGCGGAGGGGCGTGCAGCACACTCCTTCCCGCGCACGACAAGGAACGGTCTGATTATACAGATTGCCGCCGAGATTGCCGGCTGCGGGAGTGCGGCATCCGCCGCACCGGGTCAGGAATTGGCTTTTTTGCGGGAGACGGCGTCGGCCTGCATGAAGGGTTCGCCCTTCAGCAACGCATCATAATGCCGGACGCGCTGCTTGAAATCGTCCAGCGCCTGAGCCGGGATGCGGCGCACATGGGTGGCGTGGTGTTTGAACTTGAACGGGTTGTGAATGCGATCGTTGCCACCCAGCCGCCGCACTTCATAATGCAGATGCGGCGCAAAACTGCGCCCCGTGTTGCCGGAGGTGCCGATCTGCTGGCCGCGCTTCACGTACTCACCGCGCCGCACCATCACCTGGTCCAGGTGCAGGTACAGGGTGCGCACGCCTTCGCGCGGATGCACGATCTCGATACAATATCCGTTGTGGCTGCGGTTCCAGTTGGTGCGGGTGATGCGGCCATGAAAACTGGCATACACCGGTGTGCCCACCTCGGCTTTGAAATCGGTGCCATGATGCCCGTCCACCTTGCCGCGCCGGTAATCACCGGGCAGCGAGGTGATGGCTTCGTAACGACGGATGGGCGCGGTGCGCTCGCTGAGACGCGGGAACAACTCGCGGCCCGAGGTGTCGAAATAACTGCCGTAAGGCATGTTCGGCGCCTGGTAAAAATTGGCTTCGATGACCTGTTTCAGAAAACCGCTGTCGTACTTCAGCTTTAGAATGCGGAACCGCTCTTCGCCGTCGATCTCCTCGTAGATCAGGGACAGCCGGTCACCCTTGCGCACGGAATGGCTGACGTCCATGTACCATGCAAGAATGCGGGCCGTGTAGGCCGACAGGCGTTTGCACTCGTCTGCCGGCAGACGCGCGCACAGGGAATGGGTCAACGAATTGTGAACCTCCAGTCCCAGCGCGTGCAGCGTGCGCCGTTCCAGCGCCGCCGGATCGTACGCGGTTTTTTGCAGGTGCGGTGCCGGACCGGGCTCGACGCCGGGATCAAAACTTCCGGTGTGGCCGACTATCCAGTCGCCCTCGGCCGGCAGATCCTTGGCTTGTTGCCCCACCCAATCGACCGCCGGGGCCAGCGGCGTGGCCTCCACCAGTTGCTGCACCGGCTTTTCCGGCACCATGCCCGTCAGGTCGCGCACCAGATCCGTATCTTGATTGTAGAAAAAAAACGTACCGACACCGACCAGCGTGTACAGGACGACCCAGAATGGGCTGGCGCCCTTTTTTTTCTGCGGCCAGTCCTGCTCTCTCAGAACAGCGGACTCTTTAGGCGGTTCAAAATCCATAGCAGCAACCTGTCAGCACCCGGTCCCGGAACGGGATGGAAGGGTTTGTGGCGACACCGGGCAGAATCGGGAAAGCATTTGAATTCGCGTTCCCTCCTGCCTCGAAAACCTGTATATTATCGCAGATAGACCTCATCCAAACAATAGCGAATGATCAGATAAAGTTAAATTTTTCAATAGAATAGCCATGCCTTTTGAACCCGACCTGATTGTGCTGGATACCCAGGCGGCGGCCCACCCCTTCACCCAGAGGGTGCTGGATGCGCTGCCGCAAGCGCCCGTGGTGCGCGACCAGAGTCCCGAGGCGGCGGTGGCGGCCTTGCAGGAGCGGGCGTTGGACGTGTTCGGCGCAGCCAAACGGCAACTCGCTCTGACCACCTTCCAGGGTTCTTTCCTCAAAAAATGCCCAGGGTTGAGTCCCGGCATGGTGTGCTGCAATTACTACGTGGTCAACCTCATCAAAAACTGCGTGTACGATTGCTCGTACTGCTTTCTTCAGGATTTTTTACAGAACAATCCACTGCTCACCGCGTTCGTCAACGTCGAAGACCTGCTCGCCGAGTTGGACGCCGAGTTCCGCGCCCACCCGGACCGCGCCTTCCGTGTCGGCACTGGTGAGGTGACCGACAGCCTCGCCCTCGATGATCTGTTGCCCTACACCGATTACCTCGTTCCGTTTTTCAATCGGCAGTCGAACGCCGTGCTCGAACTGAAAACCAAGTCCGATTGTGTTGACAACCTGCTGAAGCAACCCAACCCGGCCAATGTCATTGTGTCCTGGTCGCTCAATCCCGAAATCATCGTCGAGCAGGAAGAGGTTGGCACACCGTCATTATTGCAACGGCTGGACGCGGCCCGGCGTTGCAGCGAACACGGCTTTCAGGTGGGCCTCCATTTCGATCCGGTGATCCTGTTCGACGGCTGGGAAACGGCTTATCAGACGTTGATCGATCAGGTGTTCGATCACGTTCCGGGGCATCGGCTGGAATGGATCAGTCTGGGCAGTTTCCGTTACCGGCCCAACCTCAAACGCGTCATGCAGGAACGGCACCCCGCCACGCGCCTGCTGACGCAGGAACACGTCGCCGGAGCCGACGGCAAGTTCCGCTACCTGCGCCCGCTGCGCAACCACGCCTACGACACCCTGCGCCGCATGATCAAACAACGCGCGCCTGACGTGGATGTTTACCTGTGCATGGAGACGAAAGAAGTGTGGGAAGGCGTCACCGGGCACCTGCCGCGTGCGGACGAATCCCTCGACCGCTTCTTCGATTTTTAATTAAGATCGGGGTGTGGCGCGACCGCACGGATCACAACCGCATGGGCATGACGATGCCCAGGTAGTCCCTGTCGTCGTTGACGGTCAGCAGGCAGGAATGGTTTTCGTCCTTGAGGTTCATGATGACTTCCGGTTCTTCCACCACCGACAGCACATCAAGAATGTAACGGGCGTTGAGGCCGATGGATACCGGCTCGCCGTCGTAATTGACTTCGACTTCCTCGGTGGCATTGCCGAGTTCCGTGCCTTCCGAAACCAGCGTCATGATCCCCTTCTGGATGTCGAACCGCACCATCTTGGACTTTTCGTCCGCCAGCAGCGCCACGCGTTTCAGGGCATGGATCAGGGCTTCGGTGTTGACGACGACTTTCAGGTTGTTGTCGCCGGGGATCACCTGGCGGTAATTCGGAAATTTGCCGTCGATCTTGCGCGACACGAGAACCTGCTGTTCCTGGATGAACGCCAGTTGGTTCTCCTTGACTGAAAACGAACAGGTGGCGTCGTCGTTTTCCATCAACTTCAACAGTTCGGTCAGCAGTTTTTTGGGCAGCAGGTAACCGGACTTATCCACCTCGCCATTGGCCTTGAGCAACGGGCGCTGAATGAAGGTCATGCGATGCCCGTCGGTGCCGACCAGGTTGACATGATTGTCGTCCTTTTCGAGCAACAGGCCGTTGAGGGCCTGCCGGGTTTCATCCGGGGAAATGGCGAAGTAAGTTTTGCGGATCATCTCCCGCAGTTGCGGCCCGCTGAATTCCATGAGCGGCTCTTCGCTGTATTCGGGCAGTTTCGGGTAGTCCGACGCCGCCAGGCCGGGCAGGCGGAACTTCGACTTGCCGCAGTTCAACGTCACCCAGTCGTTGTCCTCTTTTTTCAGGCTCACTTCCAGATCGGGCAACTCTTTCAAGATGTCGAACAGCTTGCGGGCGTTGACGGTGATCGACCCCGGCTTGACCACGTTGGCGGCGCAGAACCGCTTCAGGCCGATCTCCAGATCCGTCGCCTGCAGGTAAATGCCTTTTTTTTCAGTGGTGATCAGCGTGTGGGAGAGGATGGGCATGGCGCCTTTGCTTTCCACAATTCCCTGAACCTTGTGCACTCCGTTCAGAAAGGCGTCGCGTCCAATCTTGATTTCCATCCGGCCTCCGGTAACAGTAAAACGGTAAAAAGGAGAGAGCTAGTATAAGAGTTCGTTAATTAGCACAAATGCGATTGGCCTGTCAAAAATATTCATTCCGAAGGCCTCCGGGCCACTTCGGACTGCCACCGACACGGCAACCCGGCGCTGTCCGACAGGGACAAATACGGGTTTCTCGCCCTTTGTAAAGTGCTGTCTTGACGATTTTTTTAAAAGCGTGATAATTTGATAACACGCCTCAAACAAGGAGCTTAGAATGATCGTCGTACTGAGGCCGGACACCTCCCCGGAGGAGGTCCAGGCCGTAAAGGAAAAAATCAAGGAAAACGGATTCACCCCGCACGAAATCCAGGGTGTGGAACGCAAAGTCATCGGCGCGGTCGGCGATGAGCATTTCAAGGACCATCTGATGGAGGTGCTCGACTCCATGCCCGGCGTGGAAGATGTCATCCCCATCCTCAAACCATACAAGCTGGCGGGACGCGAGATCAAAAGCGCCAACTCGGTGATCGAGTGCAACGGCGTTCAGGTGGGCGGCGAAGCGCTGGCGTTGATCGCCGGTCCGTGCTCGGTGGAAAGCCACGACCAGCTCATCGCCACCGCCACGTCCGTCAAACACGCGGGGGCCAACATGCTGCGGGGCGGCGCCTACAAACCGCGCACCTCGCCCTACAGCTTTCAGGGCATGGAAGAAGAGGGCCTCAAGCTGCTGAAAGAGGCGCGCGAGGCCACCCACCTGCCTATCGTCACTGAAGTCATGAACCCCAGCGACGTGCAACTGGTCGCCCGTTACGCCGACGTGTTACAGGTGGGCGCGCGCAATGTGCAAAACTTCTCGCTGCTCAAGGAACTGGGCAAGGTGGACAAGCCGGTGCTGCTGAAACGCGGCATGATGACCACCATCAAGGAATTTTTAATGTCCGCCGAGTATATCCTGTCCGAAGGCAACAAGAACGTGATCCTGTGCGAACGCGGCATCCGCACCTTCGAGACCGCCACCCGCAACACGCTCGACATCTCCTGCGTGCCGGTGCTGAAACGCGAAACCCACCTGCCGATCATCATCGACCCCAGCCACGCTACGGGTCATTGGGACCTGGTGGAACCGATGGCGCGCGCGGCGGTTGCCGCCGGAGCCGATGGATTGATGATCGAAGTGCACCCGGATCCGGTCAACGCGTTCTCCGACGGACCGCAGTCGTTGAAACCGTCCAAGTTCATCCGCCTGGTGGAAAACATCCGGCCCTTTGCCAAACTCATGGGCCGAACCCTCTAGCGAAAAATAACCCATTGAATTTTAAGCGCTTCTTTAAGTCGCTGCGCTTGAAACGCAATGGCTTTTAGTATATTCTGAGAGGGTCACAACCCATTTCATTTGAACCCTGTGCGGTCCTGCCGTCCCTTTACGGCCTGCAGGCTGGTGGATGAGTCCAGATGTTTGAACTTTATCAAGCCAACCGGAGGCAAGCGCAAGCATACAGGGAGAGTCTTGTCTCGCAACTGGAGCAGCTCACGGACCCGCAGGACCTGCCCTCGATCGAGGACGGCAACCCCCAGCCGTTCTACCTCGAATTCAAAAAGAAACTGGCGCACTTCGTCCAGAAAGAAACTGAACTCCAGCAGCAGGAGTTGCAGCAGTCGGAAAACAGCCATCTGCTGTTGCTGAAACGCACCGGGCTCGTCGATGTCGTGGTGCAGACGGCGTTCCGTCGCGCCATGTGGATGTGCAACCGCGGCCGCAGCCAACCCTGGGTGGACAACGATTTCCCGGTGGCGGTGATCGCCCGCGGCGGCTATGGCCGCGAAGAGATGTATTTTCATTCCGACGTCGATCTGCAGATCGTGCTGCGCACCGGCGCCAGCGAGGAAGAGAAAGAACGCGGCTACCAGCTCATCAATTATTTCGATTACCTGCTGGTGTATCAGGACATCTTTCCCACCGCCGCCAGCACCGGCCATTCGGAAATCGACACCCAAAATCTGGAGTTGGCCGACAACGAGCTGGCCTCGTTTCATTCGCTGCTCGAACACCGGCAGGTGGCGGGCGATCCCCTGGTGTATCGCGAGTTCACCAGTTCCATCAAGACGGCCAGCCTGATCCACAAGGACCGCATCATCCAGCACTGTTTTCAATACAGCGATTACTTTGAAGTGCAGAACACGGTGTTCCAGCAGGAACCCAATCTCAAGGAAGAGCTGCGCCGCCTGTACTGGGCACTCAGCCTGGTGCGCATTCAGGAGGGGTACCACAACATCAACCAGTTTGAATTGCTGGTCGAGTTGTACAACCACGGCACGCTGAGCACCTCGGCGTTCAAGAACATGAAGAAAGCACTCAACTTCGTGTCGCGCATGCGCCTGTTCCTGCACTGCCACCAGAAAGGCGCGCACCGTGACGTGTTGAGTTACGAGGTGCGGGAGATCATTGCGGATTCGATGGGCTACCCCGACCGCGTGAAAGAATTTTTTCAGGAATATTTTTTCAACGCCGTGTTGCCGATGAAACGCTTCAGCCGCAACCTGTTCTGGGACGGCATCACGCCATCCACGCAAAAAACGCGGCGGCTTTCGGAATACTTCGCGCTCAATTCCGAGTCGCAGGTCGTGCTGCAGGAAGGGCAGGAGGAGGTGACCTGGGATTCGCCGCTGCCCCTGCTTGAATTGTTTTCCTGGGTGTCGCGCAAGAACTACTTTTTGTCCTATCCCGTCGTGCGTTCCATCGAGCGCCACGCCGACCGCATGCTGCCGATTTTTCTGAACGAGTCGGACCGGGTGCAGGTGCAGCAGTATTTTCACGCTATCCTGAAAGGCAAGTATTTCGCCAAGGCCATCCGCTACCTGCACGAGTTCCGCCTGCTCGAAAGTTATTTCATTCCCGAATTCAAAAATCTGAGCGGCCTGCTGCAGGACATCTACGTACACATGTTCCCGACGGATATCCATGTGCTGGCGGCACTCGACGGACTCAACCGGCTGGACATCGATCCGGAAGCGGACCCCTTTCTCACAGAGCTGTACCATTCCCTGAAAGACAAGACCACCATGCGCCTGTCGGTCATCCTGCACGACATCGGCAAGGGACTCAAGACGCAGGGGGAAAACGAGGAACTGGTGGGATCGCGCGCGGTGCCGCACATCCTGGAAAACCTGGGCTTCGGCAAGAACCAGAGAATGGTCCGCGACATCGCTTTTCTCGTCGAAAAACATCTCATGATGCGCGATCTCATGTTGCTCGACCCGGACGACGACACCACGTACGAGATGATCTGGGACTTGGTGGAAAAAAACGTCGAGCGGCTGAAAATGCTCATCCTTCTCACTTACGCCGACCGCTCCGGCACGAAGATGCGCATGACCAAAACGCAGATCGATCAACTCAAATACTTTTATCAGTTCACGCTCCAGTTCAAAAAGCGGGAGAGTGTGTCGATCCCGGTCAAGCAGGAATTTCTGAAGATGATCCGCCTGCCGCGCGACCTGCAATCGCAACTCCAGATCTACGACCAATTCAAGAAATCGCGCGACCGTTTTGCCACGGAGTTGTTCTACAAGCCAGAGCAACCGGCGGAGCTGGTGGTGTGCGCGCAGGATCAGCGGGGCCTGCTGTACAAGATCGCCACGGTGCTGGCGTTCAACCACCTCAGCATCATCGAGGCCAACGTGCACACCCTCGACGGCAACGTGTTCGACTTCTTCAAAGTGGTGAGCGCCACCGGCGACCCGATCGATTTTTCCAACTTCTTCTTCGTTCAAAAACAGGTGCTCGACGATCTGCGCCGGGTGTTCGTCGATAAGGTGGACATCGCTTCCCTGTACCGGGGCCGCCAATTGAATTCCGGGTCGGACATCAGCAAGTACAAGGAACTGAAATTCCGCCTGTCCATCATCGGACGCACGGTGAAGGTGGAGACCCACGACATCCTGGGCACCATGATGATGGAGACCCGGGTGTTCTCCGAATTGGACATGAAGATCGAGCGCGCGGTGATCCACAGCAATCTGGAAAATGCGTCCAATGTGTTTTACGTGCGTCCGGAAGATGTGCGCAAAATCATGCAGGAAGAAGACAAATTCAAATCCATGCTCAAAAACGCCCTGACGCCGTTGATCGAGATCAAGCCGATCTTTCCCAACGAACCGGCGGAAGTGGCCTGACTGATTGCGAGATGCCCATGAAACGCGGTTGCACTGTAGCCCTGATCACCCTGATGTGGATCGCTGTGACGGCGCCCGGCGTCTTCGCCGCGCCCGCCAACGCGGAACTGAAAGAAGCCTTGACGCTCGACCGGCAGGAGTTCGTCGCCGAATCCATCGCCGCCTGGCAGAAATTCATTGAAACCGATCCGGCCAGGGATCTGCATATCTATGCCGGGGTCAAGATGTGCATCGCCTACGCCAAAACGGGACGGTTCATCGAAGCCATGAAATCCTCGCAGAACCTGGCCGAGAAATATCCGGACCATTTCGAGGTGCAGTTCAACCTCGGCAACATGCTGAGCGCGGTGCAGCAGTATGGCAAAGCCGCAGCCGCATTCAAGAAAGTCGTCGCCATGCGCCCGCAGGAAGGCCTGGGCTACGTGGGTCTGGGGCTCACCTATTTCGGCGACGGCAAAACCGAGGAGGCGGTCAAGGTACTGCGCCAGGCACGCGGCCTGTTCAAGGAGCAGAAAAATATTTCCTGGTACCAGAACGTGCGCATCATGATCGGCCAGATGAAAAGTTTCGCCCCCTACCCGCCCGATTTTTCCAACTTGTGGCTGACCAACAACATCCGCAGCATCCGCGACACTTACGAAAAAGGCGTGTTCCGCCAGTACGAAGACACGCTGAACCTGTAGGGAACTCCCAACTCGCCCCGAAGAAAAGAAATAACTCGCTACAAATCAGCCATTTATTCGCACTTTATTGCGAATCCCCCGGCCCTCCGGATTCATCTTAATAGAGGAAGCCCTGTCACAGGAGGTCCACCATGAAGCCCAAAATGCTGATGTGCTCCCCGGAGTATTTCGGGGTCGAATACGTGATCAATCCGTGGATGGAAAATCAGATTCACCACATCGACCGGCCCCAGGCCCACCGGCAATGGGAGGCGTTTCACCGTGCTCTCAGTCAGCAGGCGGAAGTCTTCGTGCTGGACCCCAAACCGGACATGCCGGACATGGTGTTCACCGCCAACGCCGGGTTGCTGGTGGACGGCACGTTCGTGCTGAGCCGCTTCAAACATCCGGAACGCCAGGTCGAGGAGCCTCATTTCCGCGACTGGTTCCAGCATTACGCCGGAGACGTGGCCCAGTTGCCGGACTCCATTGCCTTTGAAGGCGAAGGCGACGCCCTGCCGCAGCCGGGGCAGGATTGGATTTGGGCGGGCTATGGCTTCCGCACAGACCTGGCCGCGCACCGCTTTATCGAACAGAAAGTGAGACGGCCGGTGATTTCCCTGCATCTCATCAATCCCCGCTTTTACCACCTCGACACCTGCTTCTGTCCGCTCCCGGACGATCGGGCGATGTACTACCCCGACGCGTTCGACGCCGACTCCTTGCGCTGCATCGAGTCGCGCATTGCGCCGGAGAACCGCCTTCTTGTCTCCGAAGAGGACGCCGGGCATTTTGCCTGCAACACCGCCCGCGTGCACGACACCCTGTTCATGAATCACACCTCACCGGCACTGCGCCGGCAGTTGGAAGTGTGGGGCTACCGGGTGGCGTTGTGTCCGGTGGACGAGTTCATGAAAGCCGGCGGCGCCAACAAATGCCTGACGCTGGTGCTGGACGCGGCGGACCGTCCGCATACGCTGCATTCCGCCGCCGACCAGGTCTCCACCTCCTGCTGAGCCTGCGTCCGCATTCGGGGTATGCCCCGGCCTCCGGATCGTGTAAAATAATTCCTTTTCGATCTCATCCAAGAAAGCCCGTATGGACATTTCGTTGCCGCAAAAAGATTTTCTGGCGCTCACTGATTTCACCCGGGAGCAGTTGACCGCGTTGCTCGACCTGGCCGACGACATGAAACGCGCGCCGGCGGAGTACCGCACGGCGCTGACGGGAAAATCGCTGGGCATGATTTTTCACAAGCAATCGACGCGCACCCGCATCTCGTTTGAGGTGGGAATGTACCAACTGGGCGGCGCGGCTTTGTTTTTCAGTCCATCGGACATGCACCTGTCGCGGGGCGAATCCATCAGCGACACCGGCAAGGTGTTGTCGCGATACCTGGACGCCATCATGATCCGCACCTTCGCCTACGAAGAGATCGTGGAACTGGCGCAGCATGCGACCATCCCCATCATCAACGGGCTGACCGATTACAACCACCCCTGCCAGGCACTGGCCGACATGATGACTCTACGCGAACACTTCGGCACGCTGGCGGGACGCAAGTTGACCTACATCGGCGACGGCAACAACATGGCGGTGTCGTTGCTGTTCGCCTGCATCCGCATGGGCATGCACATCTCCATCGCCAGCCCGCCGAACTACACGATCACGCCGAAAGCAATGGAATGGATTCTCGACGATGCGGAAAAAAACAATCTCGAAATCTGCCTGACGGACAACATCGAAGAAGCCGCGAGCGGCGCCGACGTGGTGTACACGGACGTGTGGGCGAGCATGGGCCAGGAAGAGGAACGCAAAACGCGGCTGCACGATCTGGCCGACTACACGGTGGACGACATGGTGATGTCGTTCGCCAAACCGGATGCCGTGTTCATGCATTGCCTGCCCGCACACCGGGGTGAGGAAGTCAGTGCCTCCGTGATCGACGGCCCCCGCTCCATCGTGTTCGATCAGGCGGAAAACCGCCTGCACCTGCAAAAAGCCATCCTGTATGGATTGATCCAATGACCCTGCCGCACCTGCCGCCGCTTGCAGTCCCAGCGAAACGGTAAAGGTTTAATTATGGGCCGATTTGAGTTAAAATCGGCTTCTCAATCGATTTAAAAACGAAGGGGTGGGCACACCCGGCCCTCCTGAAAGCAGGAATTTTCTGATGGATATTGCCTTATGAGCGTTGTGGATCCCAGCAACCTGGTGTGGATGGACCTGGAAATGACCGGGTTGGATCCGGACAAGGAAGAGATCATTGAAATCGCCACCATCGTCACCGACAGCCAGATGAACATCATCGCCGAAGGCCCCAGCCTGGTGATCCATCAGGAGGATGCGCTGCTGGAAAAGATGGACGAGTGGAACCAGAAAACGCATTCCGCCTCCGGCCTGATCCAAAAGGTACGCGAATCCACACTGACCGTCGAGGAAGCCGAACGCATGACCCTCGACTTCATCAAAAAACACGTCCCGTATAAAACGTCACCGCTTTGCGGCAACTCCATCCAGCAGGACCGGCGTTTTCTGGACCGTTCCATGAAAGATCTCACCGATTACCTGCACTACCGGAACATCGACGTCACCTCCATCAAGGAAGTGATCCGGCGCTGGTACCCGAATGGCACCCGCCTGCCCAAAAAGAGCGACTCCCACATGGCGTTGACCGACGTGCGTGAATCGATCGAGGAGTTGATTTTTTACCGCAATCACTTTTTCATCGACCTTGCGGAATACCACCCTGAGGATGGAGACTTGTAGCCACCATGAAACTGAACAAGGCCGCCGTGGCCACCATCTTGTTTCTCGGAATTTTTGGAGGGCTGACGTTCTCCATGATCTGGAGCGGCAGCAAGTACGAGTGCGAGATCTGCATCTCATACAACGGGTATGACGTCTGTCAGCTGGTGGAGGGGATGGATTACGAAACCACCGTGCAGACCGGCATCAGCACGGCCTGCGCCGGCGCCGCCAACGGCCGCACCGAGTCGATCGAATGCGGCATGACGCCGCCCACCAAAGTGACCTGCAAAGAACTGTAAAAGCGGGGGCCTTGCGGCCCCCACAGGATCATCCGCAAATCAGGTGGTACACTTCTTCGTACTTCTCTTTCACCTGCCCGAGATCGAACCGGAACCGGTCCTTGTCCATCTTCTCGTTGGTATCCCAGTGCCACAACCGGCATCCGTCCGGGCTGATTTCGTCGCCCAGCAAAATCTCTCCCTTGTGGCGTCCAAACTCCAGTTTGAAATCCACAAGGCGGATCTTGCGTTCCTTGAAGTAGTCCCACAGCAGTTGATTGATCTTGAGCCCCTGCTCGCGGAGCACCTCGATCTCCGCATCGGTCGCCAGACCGAATTCGCGGATGTGGTATTCGTTGATCATCGGGTCGCCCAGATCATCGTCCTTGTAATAGAACTCGAGGATCGGTTGTTTAAGCACTTCGCCTTCCGGCCGTCCCATGCGCTTGGCCAGACTGCCCGCCACCACGTTGCGCAAAACAACTTCGACCAGAATGATATCCAGCTTCTTCACCAGCATCTCCCGGTCGTTCAACTCTTTCACCATGTGGGTTTTGATGCCCTGCCCTTCAAGGAACTTGAAGATCGCCGCCGACACGTGGTTGTTGACGATTCCCTTGTCCACGATCTCGCCTTTTTTGATGCCGTTGAACGCCGAGGCATCGTCCTTGAAATACTGGATCACCAGATCCGGGTCCTCGGTGGTATGAATGCTTTTGGATTTGCCTTCATATATTTTTTCCAATCGTTTCATAATGTCATCCTATTGTTCGAATACTCGCTCAAAAATGCGGTCCACATTCCGCAAATGTTTTTTAAGATCGAACGCCTGATCGATTTCCTGGGCGCTCAACAGTTCCTTGATGTCCTTGTCCTGCTTCAGCAAAGCGATGAAATCGCCTCCCTGTTCCCACACCTGCATGGCATTGCGCTGCACCATGCGGTAAGCCTCGTCGCGGGTCACGCCCTTGCGCGTCAGCGCCAGCAGCACGTGCTCGGAGAATACCAGCCCGCGCGTTAATTCCAGGTTCCTTTTCATGTTGTCCGGGTACACCACCAACTGCTCCATCAGCCGGATCATTTTGTTCAGCATGTAATGCACAAGGATGGTGCTGTCCGGCCCGATGATCCGCTCTACGGAAGAATGACTGATGTCGCGCTCGTGCCACAGCGGCATGTTCTCCATCGCCGCCAACGCATTGGCGCGCACCACGCGGGCCAACCCGCAGATCTGCTCGGACACCACCGGATTGCGCTTGTGCGGCATGGCGGACGATCCTTTCTGGCCCTTCGAAAAATATTCTTCCGCTTCCAGCGTTTCCGTCTTTTGCAGATGACGGATCTCGGTGGCAATCTTCTCCAGTGTCGTCGCGAGGATCGCCAGCGAGGTGAAAAACTCGGCGTGCCGGTCGCGTTGAATGATCTGGCTCGAAATGCGCGCCGGTTTCAGACCCAGCTTGTCGCAAACGTATTCCTCCACGTCCACATCGATGCCCGCAAACACGCCGACCGCACCCGAAATCTGACCGACCGATATCTGTTCCCGCGCCTGCTCCATGCGCACCCGGTTTCGGTTCACTTCCTCATACCAGTTGGCCAGCTTGAGGCCGAACGACGTCGGTTCCGCGTGAATGCCGTGCGTGCGCCCGATGACCGGTGTGTTCTTGTGCTCCAGTGCGCGCTGCTTCAACACCTCCGCAAAGCGTTCCAGTTCGCGGATGATCAGGTTCGACGCGTCCTTCAACTGCACTGCGAACGACGTATCCAGAACATCGGACGAAGTCATGCCGAGGTGCATGTAACGCGCTTCGGGTCCTATGTGTTCCGCCACCGAAGTCAGGAAAGCGATGACGTCGTGCTTCACTTCCTTCTCGATTTCATCGATGCGTTGCACATCGAACCCGGCGTGTTTTTTTATCGTGTCCACTGCTTCCTGTGGAATTTCATTCCGCTGCGCCAGCGCTTCGCAGGCATGGATTTCAATGGCAAGCCAGATGCGAAAACGGTTTTCCGGCTTCCAGATGAAAGCCATGTCGGGCAGGGTATAACGTTCGATCAAAACGGCATCCTTCGTTCTGTATATTAATAATTTTTAATCAATTGGCGGTTGAGCGGTCCGATCCGGTCCCTTACAATGAAGAGATCGAAGTGCCGTCACTGTCGCAAACAAGTGTGAGAAGTTTTTCCGGAATGGGAAAACTCGCGCCATATTAAACGGATTCCGACCCTAAATCAAATATACAATGGGACCCTCCAAAACCGTTGAAATTTGCTTTGTTTGCCTGGGCAACATCTGCCGGTCCCCGCTCGCGGAGGGGGTGTTCCAGCACCTGGTCAACACCCAGAATTTACAGGAAAAAATCCTCATCCACTCAGCCGGCACCGGCAACTGGCACGTCGGCGCCCCGCCCGATGCCCGCATGGGGGCCACCGCAAAAAAACGGGGCATCACCCTCTGTTCCACCGCCCAGCAGTTCCAGCCCGGTGATTTCCGCCGCTACGACCTCATCCTCGCCATGGACCGTTCCAATCTGCAAACCCTGCAATACATGTGCACGCCGGAAGTGGCCGACCGAAAGCTCAAGCTGTTTCGCTCCTTCGATCCACAATCCAACGGAGATGCCGATGAAGATGTTCCCGATCCTTATTACGGAGGAAACTCCGGATTCGAACACGTGTTTGAAATCGTGTCCAGGACCTGTCCGCAGATCCTGGACTACATAAAAACCCGATTCTGATCGGTCTTTATGAAAAACGAGATGCGCGACCTGCTGGCAGAGATCTATGCCCGCCCGGTCGAAATTCAGAACACGCAATCCATCGGCGGCGGCTGCATCAATGAAACCCTGCTGCTGTCGCTGTCCAACGGCGAAAAAGTATTCGTCAAACACAACGATCAGCCGCCCCCGGACTTTTTTCATCGGGAAGCGGACGCGCTGCGCCTGCTGGGCCGCGCCCAGGGTCCCCGCGTGCCGCAGGTCATCGGCCTGCCCAAAACCACCAGCCCGCGTTTCCTCATCCTTGAATACATCGAGCCCGGAAACCCGGACGGCGATTTCCATGAACGCTTCGCTCACGCGCTGGCGGGACTGCACCACATGTCGCACGCGTTTTATGGATTTGACCGCGATAATTACATCGGCTTCACCGTGCAGGTCAACAAACCGGAAACCGACCCGGTCGTGTTTTTCCGCGAGCACCGTCTGCGATTCCAGCAACACCTGGCGCGCCAGCGCGGTCTCCTTCCTACAAACGTGGACCAGCGTCTCGACCTGCTTCTAAACAAACTGGAACGGCTGCTGAACGTGACCGGGGAACAACCGGCTCTGCTGCACGGCGACCTGTGGTCCGGTAATTATTTTGCCGACGCCCGCGGCACGCCCTGCATTTTCGATCCCGCCTCCTACTTCGGGCTGCGCGAGGCGGACCTGGCGATGACAGAGTTGTTCGGCCGCCTGCCGCAACGCTTTTACGACGCGTATCAGGAAGTGTATCCGTTGAATCCCGGCTATGAAGAACGGAAAAAATTATACAACCTGTATCATTTACTCAATCACCTCAACCTTTTTGGCAGTTCTTATTTGTCCTCGGTGAAGTCCGTGGTGAACCACTTTGTATGACTGGCTGAAACGTGGGACAAACCCAGGCCGTATGGCGGCCCCTGACAAGGAGAACCGGTATGCCCACCCCATCCCGATTTTTTAAAAACGTATCCAGGCTCGTTCTTGCACTGTGTCTTCTGCTGATTCCATCGACGCCCTCTTTTTCCAATTCCAGCCCGGAACTCTTTCAGCAACTCAAAAACGACGCGGAGCAGTTGTACGACCGCGGTTCGTACTCCCGCGCGCACAAACTGTATCTGGATGCGAAGAACCTGACGTTGAACGACGAGGACTCGCGCTGGGTGCAGTTCCGGCTGGCCGACACGCTGTGGCGGGCGCAGTCGGCCTCCAACAACCCGGACACCACGGCAGCGGACAAGGCCCGGTTCCAGCTTGAAAAAATGGTGCGCGATATCAAGCATCCGGAATTTCGCGACCGCATCTGGGCGGAGGTGCAGGAGTCGCTCGGCGATTTCCACTGGCTGCGCGCGCAGGCCCGCAACTGGGGCGGCGGATGGCGTTATTATCAGAGGGCTCTCGACTGGTGGGCGGGAGCCCGCGATGTGGAACTGGCGCGGCAGCGTTACCTCGGCATGATCTGGAAAATCACGCAGCCTTCCTGGATCCCACCACACTACCACTACGGTTATTACGGCATGAATGTGCCGCTCCCATTCCTCGACAACGCCCGCAAAATCGCCCGGCGCGATGCCGATCGGCACCATGCGCAATACCTGTACGCCATGGCGCTGCGTCGCAACGGCAACATATGGCATCAACAAAAAATTTCCGAAGCGTTTGAAGAGGCGCTGAAAGCAGGGCGTAGTTCAGAATGGCATGATGACGCATTGTACCATTACGCCCAGTGGCTGGCGGGCTCCGGCGAAGTCATCATCCTCGCCGACGGCCAGACCGTGCGCAAACAGAACTACAAAAAAGCGCTGGAGTATTACACGCAACTGCTGCGCGAATACGGCAAGGGCGAAACCCGCTATCACGACGACGCCCGGCGCCAGATTGAAAGCATCACCCGCCCGGTGCTGACTCTGGCAGCGCACAGTATTTTTCTGCCCGGCACCACACCGGAGGTGACGTTGTCCTGGCGCAACCTGTCGCGCATCGACCTCGCACTGTATGCCATCGACCTGACCCGCGACGTGGACCTGGAAGACCATCGCAATCCTTCGCAATGGCTGGACACCGTCAATCTGTTGCTGAAAAACGGGGTCCAGAACTGGAGCGAGGATACGGAAGACACCGGCGACCACATTCCCGGTTCGCGCACGCTCCAGCTTAAAAAGAGCCTGCCGATGGGGGCCTATCTGCTGCGCGCTACAGGTGGCGGGCATGAGGTGCGGGAGCTGATCCTCGTCACCGACTCCGCGTTGGTCACGCAAACGGCGAGCAAGCAGGCGCTTGGCTATTTCTGCGACAGCGTCAGCGGTGCGCCCATCGCCGGGGCGGATGTGCATTTCTTCGAGTACTACTACAACGGCAACAACTGGGTGTGGGCCGATGCCGAACGCAAGACGAATGAACAGGGCCTGGTGGTGTTCGACCTGCAAAACCGGAAAAACAATTCCCAATACTTCATGGCTGCGGCCCACAAGGGACGGCAGGCGCTGGTGACGGGCTACAACCAAACGTATCATTCCGGCAAGCACCCCTGGAAAATTTACGTGCACACCGATCGCCCGGCGTACCGCCCGGAAGAAACGGTGCAATGGAAACTGACCGCCCGCACTTACGACGGCGAGGTGTACAACACACCCGCCAACGCCACGCTGAATTACATCCTCTACGATCCGCGCGGCACCAAGCTCAAGGAAGATACCGTGAAGCTGAATGAATTCGGCAGCGCCTGGGGGGAGCTGGAATTGCCCAAAACCCTGCCGCTCGGCGAGTACCGGATTCAATTCCACAGCACCGGCAAAAACCGGAGGCAGATCGGCCAGGCGGCGCTGTTCCGGCTGGAAGAATACAAACTGCCGGAGTTCAAGGTTGCCGTCCACAGCCCGGAGGAAAACGGCAAGCCTAAAGTGTTTCAACTGGGCGATGAGGTGGCGGTGGATATTCACGCGGCCTACTACTTCGGGGGTCCTGTCGCCAACGCCAACGTTGAGGTGGTGGTGTATCAACGACCTTACTACCACGTCTGGCATCGGGAACGCACCTATCCCTGGTATTACCGCGACATGATCGCGCCACCGCACCGCTACTGGGGTTCGGGCCAGCAGGTCAAGCGCGAGGTCCTGAAAACCGATGTCGAGGGCAAGGCCAGGTTGACGTTTGAAACGCAGCGTGGCGGGCAGGATCTGGAATACCAGATCGAGGCCCGGGTCACCGATGCCTCGCGGCGGGAAGTGGTCGCCAAGGGCACGGTGAAAGTCACGCGTCAGCCCTACTACGTGCAGCTGAAAGGCGAGCATAATTTATACAAACCGCAGGACCAGATCACGGTTGGAGTGAAATCGCTGGACGCCAACCAGCGCCCGCATGCCGCCACCGGCATGGTGAAGGTGACGCGCGATCACTGGTTTGAAATCTGGATTGCGCCCGACGGCAGCGAAGTGCAGGGCGCGGAGTTGAAGGCGTTGCGGGAACAAGTTTCCATCTTCCCGCCACCGCCCCTGCCCGGCCAGCCGGGATGGCGTCTGAAATTCCGCGGCTATCAACACGATGATATCCTCACCCGCTCGGTGACCACCAGCGCGGAAGGCGAAGCCCGCGTTGCGTTCACACCGGAACGGGAAGGTTATTACCGCTTGCAGTGGACATCGCAACAACACGCGCAGAGCGTGCCCATCATCGCCGAGACCACGGTCTGGGTGGCGGACAACGCCACCACCGAGCTCGGGTACCGCCACGGCGGATTGGAGATCATCGTTGACAAGGACACTTTTCATGCAGGCGAAACGGCCCCGGTCATGCTGGTGTCGCACAGCAGCGATCGTTACGTGCTGTTCAGTGTGTCCGCCGACGACCTGTACAGTTATCAACTTGTGCACCTGACCGGCAATGTGAAGTTGGTGGAACTCGATGTGCAGGAAAAGCACGTGCCCAACATGTTCCTCAACGGACTCATGGTGAGTGATAACCAGATTCACCGGGACGTCAAACAGGTGGTGGTGCCGCCGGTAAAACAGTTCCTGAACGTGGAGGTCAAGGCCGACCGCGACCAGTACCGGCCGCGTGAGGAAGGCACGTTGACCGTCACCGCACTCGATCACAAAGGCCGTCCCGTGGCCACCGAAGTGGCGCTTTCGCTGGTGGACGAATCGGTGTTCTACATTCAGGAAGACCTGGCGCCGGACCCGCGGCAGTTTTTCTATGGAACCAAACGATCCAACCGCCTCAACATGATGAGCACGTTCCAGATGAAAGCCTACCGCGATCGCAAACGCGAAGATCAGTTGCGGCAGAGTGAACTGGAGCGGCGCTCTCAGGAGCCCGGCCGGTTTGAAGGCAAGGGGTTCAGCGACCAGCTCGGCGCGGCTTCCAAAATGAAGGCGAATTACGCCCCTGCGCCCGGCGAACTCATGGAAGAATCCGCACCGATGTCCATGGACATGGCCCAGGTAAAAACCGAAGGCAGGGTCGGCAACAAGGAACTGGATAAAGGTGACCATACGGGAATGGGAGAATCGGCGGTGACCGTACGCTCCGATTTCCGCACCACGGTGTTGTGGCAACCCAACGTGCATACCGGCAACGATGGAAAAGCCACGGTGAAGATGACGTTTCCGGATTCCCTCACTGAGTGGCGGACGACGGCGCGCGTGGTGGACCGCAGCAACCGCTTCGGCATCGCCACAGGCAACGCACGCACGCAGAATCCTCTCATCGTGCGGTTGCAGGCACCGCGCTTCTTTGTGGTCGGCGACGAGGTCACTCTATCCGCCGTCATCAACAACAACACCAGTGAACCGCTGAACGTGGCGCCGGGCATCGATGCGGCAGGCGGCCTGCGTTTGGTCAAACGCCTGACGCACACCCAGTCGGCGAAGGGGCAACTGAATCTGGTTGCCGTTCCGGCTCACGGAGAGGTGCGCGTGGATTGGCTGGCCGTGGTGGAAAAGCCCGGCGATGTGAAAGTTCAGGTGTTGGCGCGCACGCCGAAACTGAGCGACGCCATGGAAAAACGGTTTGTCGTGCATGAACACGGCATCGAAAAATTCCTCGCCAAATCGGGAAAGGTGCGCGGCAAATCGGTGTCGGTGACGCTCGACATCCCGGGGGAACGCAAAATCGACTCTACCAAATTCAGCGTGCAGGTGAGCCCCAGCATCGCCGTCACCATGCTCGATGCGTTGCCATACCTGATCGATTTCCCCTACGGCTGCACCGAGCAGACCCTGAGCCGTTTTCTGCCGACGGTGATCGTCGGCAAAACCTTGCGCGATCTGGGCCTGGATGAAACCGCCGCCATGAACCGCATTTTTGGCGGCATCGACTCCAAGCACACGGGCGAGACGCATCCCAAAGGCAAGCAGGACCTCGAAAAACTTCAACGTATGGTGCAGGCCGGACTGGATCGGCTCTACGACTTCCAGCACGGCGATGGCGGCTGGGGCTGGTGGAAGAAGGGCGACAGCGATCCGTTCATGTCGGCTTACGTGTTATGGGGGCTTAACCTGGCACGCGAGGCCGGCGTGGAGGTGCGGTCCGATGTTTTAAAACGTGCCTATCGTTTTTTGAACCGGGCGCTGGTCGAGGCCGAAACCCAGTACGACATGCAGGCGTTTCTGCTCCACGCCGCCGCGCATCACGGCCACACGTTGAAAAAACAGAACCGTTCCAATAAATTTCAGGCCAAGGCGTACCAGAATCTGTGGCATCACAAAGACCGGTTGAACGCATACAGCCGGGCCTTGCTGGCCCTGGCGGCGCATTACCTCAACCACCATGACGACGCGGCCGTCTTGGTCGAGAACCTGGAAAACGGCGTGCAGGTGGATGCCCGGCCCGATCAGTCCATCATCCAGCGCGGCATTTCCGGGGACAACGATGCGGTCATGGCGACGGCGCACTGGGGCGAAGACGGCATCTACTACCGCTGGTCCGATGGCGGTGTGGAGGCCACGGCTTTTGTCCTGCGGGCTCTGCTGACCATCGATCCCGGCAACAAATTGATCGAGCCCGCCATGAACTGGCTGGTGAAAAACCGGCGGGGCGCGCACTGGAGCAACACGAGAAACACCTCCATCGCGCTGCTGGCGCTCACAGACTACCTCAAAGTTTCCGGCGAACTGACCGGTGGCCAGGAATATGAGTTGATCGTCAACGGCCGCTCCATCGCCAAAACCCGCGTCGAGGACGTGTTGCAGGCACCGAGCCGGTACACCATCGATTCCGGGCTGGTCCGCAGCGGCGCCAATGAAATCCTCATCCAACGCTCCGGCGACGGGCCGTTGTACTTCGCCGCGCACGCGGAGTTTTTCAGCCTGGAGGAACCCATCACCCCGGCGGGCAACGAGATCTTCGTCAAGCGCCAGTACTACAAGCTGGTGGGCCGGCCCAGTTTGTTGAAAGGCTACGTCTATGACAAGCAACCGCTCAATGACGGCGACAGCGTGTCCAGCGGCGACCGCATCGAAACCGTTCTCACCATCGAAGCCAAGAATCATTACGAATACCTGGTGTTCGAGGATTTGAAACCGGCAGGCTTTGAGGCGGTGCAGATACGAAGCGGTGAAGACCTGCACGCACGCGAATTGAAATGGTCGGCGCTGCTGGAGAAATTCGGCGGTACGGAAACCGAACCGGTGGCGGGCAAGATAGGCCGGTTCAAGCAGGTGGCGTTGCCGCCGTACCTTTCGAGCAGCGACTACACCGGACGCCAGCGCTGGGTGTATCAGGAGTTGCGCGACCGCAATGTGGCGCTGTTCGTGGACAAGCTGCCGCAGGGCGTGTGGGAAATCCGTTACACCCTGCGCGCGGAGGTGCCGGGACATTTCCACGCGCTGCCGGTGTTGGGACACGCCATGTATATCCCGGAAATCCGCGCCAATGGCAGCGAAACCCGGATACGGGTGGTGGACCGGGTCGAGTGACCGGACCGGGTGCGGAATAAAAAAAACCACCCCGGGTCAGGGGAACCCGGGGTGGCGTGAAGATCTGCTAAACAGGACGTAAACCGTCCTTCATCATTTTAGAGTCCAAACACAGCGGGATCGATTCAACTTTTTTTAGAAACCGCCCGCGATTTTTTTGATGAACGTCTGGATCTCTTTTTTGTGATGGCCGTCCAGGTTCTGCTCTTCCCGTGTCAGGGTCGTGAGGATGTTGGTGCCGAACGCAGACTCCATGGCGGAAGCCATGCTGACCAGGATGCGCGTGCCGTAACGGTCGATCAGGGCATGTTCTTCCGCGGCGCGGAACGCCATTTCCGGTCCCACTGTAATGCTCCAGGTCTTGATGATGGCGATGTCTTTCGATTCCCGGATTTGAATGTTTTCGATCCCTTCCATGTACGCGCCGGGATCGATCTGGCCCGCCTCATAACTGTCGATCAACTGCTGCATGGACAACTCTTCCGAATCCATGCGGTTGATGATGTATTCAAACAGGCGCCCTTCCAGATCCTTCAGTTTCTTGACATTCCAGATGCAGTAAAAATCCGGGGGGCGGGCATCGTCCGTGCGGATCTCCCTCTTGATTTTCTTGATGCATGCCGGGCAGCGCTTGCCGGCATCGTAGCTGAACGGTTGTCCGCAGGGACAATTGGACAGGTAGGTCTGCACCGCCAGCGCCAACGCCTCGCCCTTGATGCCCAGCACTTCCTTGAGAGCCACGCGCACGAAATCGCTTTTGGCGATCTGGATGCGTTTCACACAGGAAGAGCAATGGATCTGGTACGCCCCTTCCCCTTCCGCGGGTTCGTAGATCGGATGGTAAGACGCCTGGCACAAACTGCATTCAACACTTTTGGAAACGTTTTTTTCCATAGAACACTCTATAAGAATCAGCCGTCAGGCTTCTTGGATGGAAACAGCGGGTACGGAAAGTTGGCTCAGACCGTTGGGAACCCCAAATGCCGGAGGGTTCCGGTTCTTCTAAAAAAAATAACCCATGGCCGGACTCGACCATGGGTTATTGGAACATTCAAGGAAGTTACCCGGCGTAGGCCTGGCCCAATCCAGCGGTTTGCCCTTCCTCTGCCTCGAGAATGATTTTGCCGCTTTTCGAATCCACAGGGTGCATGCTGATCGCGTTGTGCGTGCTGCACACCACTTTGCACAAATCGCAACCCTTGCACCGATGCGTGATGACCACGGCTTTCATCTTTTCCTGATCGAGTTTAATGCAGTCCGCTTCAGGGCAATACATGATACAGAGTCTGCATCCCTTTTCCGCGATACATTTATCATCATGAACATAAGCTACGTTATACACGCTGAATGGCTCCTTCCGGTATCCTGAAGATTATAAATCCAAAAAGCCTTTAAGACGTCGATGCCGCGATGGCTTCGAACTCGCCGGGCGCATAGAACACCGGCGAATACTTGGACGTCTTCGCCCACTCTAAGGCGATTTCGTAAGACTTTTTAATCGTATTGTTGTTTTTCTCGAGCAACTGCTCTTTCTTGGCGTACTTCTTTTTGATGGCTTCGTCGAGCGTTGCCGTACCACCGGAAGCAACATACCGCTTGCCGAACCGGTCCTGCAACGCCTCTTCCAGCGAATCCAGGTCCACCACCTTGGTGATGCCGGCACAGGCGCCGATCATGGCCATATTGGTGGACAGCTCGGTGCCGCCGACTTCCATTGCGAGATGGGTTGCATCGCAGTTGAAAACCGAAACTTCCAGGTCTTCCAGACGCTGATGATCCTCATCCGACAACAGATCCGTATTGGTATTGATGATGATCAAGCCACCTTTTTTGATTCCAGAGTAGAAAGGAGCCGTATAACTCTTCTGCATGGTGATGACCTGCGGGTGAAACACCATGATGATTTCCGGAAACACCAGTTCGCCGCGGTCGTAGATTTTCACCGGACCGATGCGGACGTAGCTTTCCGCCGGGGCCATTCGTTTTTCCGCGCCGAAAAACGGGTTGGAAATGGAGAATTTCCCCATTTTGTTGGCGGCCATGGCCAACAGATGCGCAGCCGTAACCGCGCCCTGTCCACCCAAGCCGGAGATTCGGATATTCATCCGCTTCATGATTTGCTCTTCACTCATAACGTCTCCTTAAGTCTCCTTTGCTACCGGGTTACTTCGCGGCAGCGGCTTTGGCCTTGGCGGCCTTCTTTTCTTCTTTTTCCTTGGCGTCGAGTTCTTTCAGATACTCTTTGACTTCGTCCGTCATGAATTCCTTCATCACGAAACGACCGCCAATGGACTCCGCATCCTTCATCTCGTCCAGACCCTCCATGCTCTGTTTGCCGATCTCGAGGATGCACGGCGTGTAGAGCTGAACGTAGGTCGGGCCGAATTCACGCGAAACGTGAATGGCATTGCGAATCGCTTTTTCCACGCGGTTCGGTTTGGAGACCGTCAGGCACGCGACGTAATGACACCCGGACTCGAATGCGATTTCCGGGAGGCGTACCTTTTCGAACACCTTGCCGACCGGAGCCATTTTGGCGACGAAGCCCTTCTGCATGAGACCGCTTTCCTGACCGCCGGTGTTGGCGTACAGTTCGTTGTCAAAGCAGATGGTGGTGAACTTTTCCTGACGGAACCAGGACTGCATGGTCATGTCGAGACCGATGTCCACGGTAGCGCCGTCACCCGCCAGCACCACGACATCTTTGATCCGGTCCGGGAAGCGCACTTTCAGGGCACGCTGCAAACCGGACGCAATGGCGTTCTGGTTGCCGAACAGGGAGTGGATGTTGTGCACGCCAATATGCGGGAACACGAGGCTGGTGCAGCCCGTGGAGCCGACGAATACGGTGTCTTCCGGATTCGGGATGCTGGCCAGGATGAAGCGGAACGCAATCGATTCCGGACAGCCCGCGCACAGGGAATGCTCTTCGATCAATTCTTTACTGGTACCGATATCCTTCCAACCACGGCTGGTATTGCCGAACGTCGCATTGGCCACCATGTCCTGATACTCCGAGGGCATGATGTCAGCCAAGTCTTCACACAGCTGAATTCGTTCTTTACTCATAAACAGTCACCTCGTATATATAAATTCAAGATTCTTGATTTAAAATTCAAAGCACGCTTCTTAAAAATCCCGGAGCTCAGCCGCGGCCGCCCAACGATTGGCCACCGACACCCAGGTATTTCTTGATCTCTTCGACGATGACCTCGGAAGGCATGGTCATGCCGCCCGCAACGTGCGGACCGGCATAAACGCGCTCGTTGTTCGGGACCACCGCTTTGATCTCGCGCGCCAGCCATCCGGCCACGTTGAACTCGGGCACGATGATGTGCTTGGCATTGGCGGTCGCTTCCCGGATTTCTTCGTGCGGGAACGGACGCAGAGACTTGATCTTGACCAAACCCACCTTGATGCCATGCTCTTCCTGAAGCAGGCGGATGGCCTCGCGACCCTGAGACACGGCCGTTCCCGAGGTAACAATCAGGATTTCGCGATCGAGGTTCTGCGTCTCGATCAGGGAACCGCCCATCAACACCTTCGTGTGCTTGCGGGCACGATCAACCGCCGCGTGAACTTCCTGCTGCCAGGATGCGTGGGTCATGTAACTGATGTAGTTCGATTTCATGATGAACGGATCACGCATCATGCGGACCGGCGGACATTCCATGTCCATGCACGGTACCGGCGAGCGATACGGATCGTATTCCGGCAGACACATTTCGTCGGACTGCAACAGAACCGTGTCCTTGGTGTGAGTGACGAAGAAACCGTCACAACACAGCGCCAGCGGCAGATGCACGTCCGGCTGCTCGGAGACCAGGAAGCCGCCCAGAATCCAGTCATACAGATCCTGCGCCGTCTCGGCGTGCCACACCAGCATGCCGGTTTCCAGCAGGTAATAGATTTCCAGCGTGTCGGGCTGAATGCTGAGCGGCGAGTTGATGCCGCGGCAGGTCACGCAGACCTGAATGGGCAGACGCGAACCGGCCCACATGGGGAAGTTCTCCATCGCCCGCATGGTGCCCGGACCCGCCGTGGTGGTGAACACGCGCGCGCCGCCGAACGCCGCACCGGCACATTCACCCATGACCGCAAATTCGCTTTCACCACGGAAGTATTCCTTGACGTAGCCTTCGGCGAACAACTCACCGATCAATGCTGCCGCTTCACTCTGAGGGGTGATCGGATAGGCTACGGACACATCCAGATTCGCCCGCTTGATGGCGGCGCGAATGACCTCGGAACCGGTCAGGAAGGACGGAGTCCGCTCCGCTTCGAAAAACATTTCGTTCGGGTCAGTGACAACCTGACCCTTTGCGGTCTTATGTCCCAGTTTCACAGTTTGGGACAAAACAATTTTTTTGCCCTGGGTTTCAACCTTTTTATTCATAAAATCACTCCCTCATTTTTTGTAAAAGAGCGCCTTTATTAAAAGCGATTTCGCAAATTGAATTTATTTATATGCCAACGGGAACGCCTTAAGCCACGCGCCCCTGGAGGTTCATTGTAAACTGCTGGAAAGGAACGGCCTGACTTTTCACGCCTTCCTTCTTCAGCCTGAGAATGGTTTCCGTCATCTTCTCGATCGTCTGGACAGAAATATCCCGGAACGACAAGCACGCATCTTCATGGCCCGCCTGCGCACACATGGCGATCGTATAACAATCTGTGCCGCCACGGATGATCTTCAACGCAAGGTTTGCCTGATGGCAATGCACCCCGACAAAAATACACGCGTCGATCTTGTTATGCCAGATGGTCAGATTGGGATGGTTCGGATTGATCTCCACTTCCGGGTCGATCTTCGGATACTTCGGACGATAGTCCGCCATCGGAATCAACCGCATGGGCATTGAGTCAGCCAGCTTGCGCAAAGCCTTTGCTTTCTGCGCGGCTTTCTCATTCCATTTCCACAACACCAGGGGGCCGGGGAAAATCGTAGGCACTTTCGCGGCCAACAGCTTCCGCGCAGCGTATTCGTAAGCTTCCTCTTCATCAACAATACGGCCCTCTATATGCGCCTGCCCCGGGTCCGGCAATTCAACTCCCATACTTGCCGCGGCGGGAGGCAAAAACGCCTCAGGACCAGGCAAAACCTGATACTGTGCCATCCGTGTAATCCTTTTATTTTAAAGGGTTATGTAAACTTAGATCATGCCAGGAAGTTCAACTATAAACCACATTTAAAGAGGTTGTCAAACCTTTTCCCTTTTAAATACTTCGGGTTGATTGTATCCCGATTCGGCTTCCTGCCAATAAAAAAACGGGGAAAAACTTGAAGAAATCCAGAAAAAACGGCCCGCGCCTGCATCAAAAATCCCGTTTTTTGCCAACGCCGCCCCACCCGGCCGCCAGCACCCATACAACTCTAAATAATGCAATGACTTAAAAGGCGGAAAATGATGTCCCGCAAAACCCGGTCAAGTTCTGCCGGCATTCCCAATCCGTTTCAAGTTCGTTACAAACATCATAAATACAGACTGAATGGCAACATTACGATGGATAACCCGGATGGACTGACAGGCGAATTTTTGCCCGCCCCCGGCGGAAGGGGCTGGAATCAGGCCAGTTCGACTTTCAGAGCCTGCAATTGCTCAAGATGTCTTTTCTCCTCCGCCAACAAATGTGAGAACACGGTGCGCACATCGATTTTGGTCACCTGCGCGATCAATCGTTCCAATATCTCGATGGAGTTCTGCTCTGCCTGGATGCCGACCTCCAGCGCCTCGGCGTCCGTCCATCGACTGGCATCTTGGCTTTCGGCGTCGGGGAACACTTTACCCAGAATTTGTTGGCGGATGAACTGCTGCACTTCGGGCTTCTCCGGAGTGCGCCGCTGCACCGCCGGTTGCAGAAAAATGGACTTCTCCTTCAGCGTGCGGGCGTGATCCCGCTCGTCCCCGGCCAGGCGTTGGAATACCTGGCGCACCCGTTCATCGGTCGTGCGGCGGACCGCCTTTTCATAATAGGCAATGCCCTCGCGTTCCATCGCCATGCAAATCTCCAAGGCATCGGAACATTGCAGGCTGACCTTCAATTCATCTCCCAGATCGGTACCCATGAGCGCCTCCCCCCGAAACTTCATAAACACCTGCTCTCCTTTATGAGAGGCTTGTCATCGCAAAAAAGTTTTCAATTATTTTTGCCGCTCCTTAAAATATGCTATCATTGCTTCGTTTTTGTTTTATAAATCAATGAATTATAAGCATACTAGGATCAGGCGTTCCTCATGAAAAAAGTTCTCATTTATACCGACGGCGCCTGCAAGGGCAACCCCGGTCCGGGCGGATACGGCGGACTCATCTTCCAGAACGGGAGCCAGCAGGAGTTCAAAGGCTCGGACCCCAGCACCACCAACAACATCATGGAAATGACGGCGGCCATCGTCGCCCTCAAAAAACTCAAGGAGCCCAGCGAGGTGGAGTTGTACACCGACTCCGAGTACCTGGTCAAAGGCATGACCGAATGGATGGACAACTGGGTGCGCCGCAACTGGACCACCAGCACCAAAAAACCGGTCAAGAACAAGGAGCTGTGGCAGGAACTGCGCCGCCTCAACGACACCCACCGCATCACCTGGAAATGGGTGCGCGGCCATGCGGGGCATCCACAAAACGAACGCGCCGATCAACTGGCCAACGAGGCCATCGTTGACATGCAGCGCCAACGTTAACCCGCCAACGTACGGGACACTCACCACAATGCGACGAGGGGCTTGCCAGTCACAGAGAACAAACACACGGCCACTGCCACCGGGGGCGCTGGCGGCCACGTTTTTTCTGTTTTTGAGTTCGTGCGCCACGCTGCCTGCTGTAGAACCCCCGCCGCCGCATCCCAGCGTCCAAACCAACACGTCCCAAACGACGCCCACTCCGCACCCGGTGCTGCCGCCCACCCAGCCGGATGAAACCACTCACCTCCTGCACCAGATTGAGCCGCTGGACCCGCAACGGGTGGAAGACCTGCCCTACGCGGTGCATTACGAGGCGGACACGCAGGCGGCTGTCACACCGCAGGAAGACGTCACGGAGGCCGAGGAGGAAATAGAAACGCAAACCGGTCCCCGTGTGTTCACCGACAAAACCTTCACGCCGCCGCCCGCACCCGTCACGGTGGATCCGGCTCACGGCTCCGATTCTGTTTTGAATGAAGAAACGGATTCGGATGAATCGGATGAAGAGGGCTCCGGCTTCGATGCCGCGACGCAACCGGTGTTCGACGACGACATGAGCCGCAGCACCCTGCTCACTGCCATCGACCGGCAATTGGCGGCGTTCCGCTTTGCCAACCTCGACGAACGCCTGCGCCTGGGATCGCGCCGGGTGACAAAACGGGAATTGAAGGAAACCCTCGTGGCCTTCCGCCGGCTGCTGCGTCGCAACCTGTCTTCAGCGGCGTTCAACCAGGCGGTGCACGAACAGTTTGAAATCATCGAAGCCGGAAAAGGACCGGACGGCAACAAGCGCATGCAGTTCACCGGTTACTACACACCCATCATGGACGCCAGCCGCCAGCCGACGGCGGAATACTCGTACCCGCTGTACCGCAAGCCCGAGCAGGTGCCGACAAGGCGCGTGACCTGGAACCAGCGCGCCAGCAACCGCGACTACGGGTTTCATCTCAGCGCGCGCACCCGCAACCTGCTGCTGACGCGCAAGGAAATCGACGGCGACGCGGTGCTGCAGGACCACAACCTGGAAATCGCCTGGCTGAAGGATGACCTCGACCGCTACTTCCTGCACATACAAGGGTCGGGCTACCTGAAGTTCACCGACGGCACGGTGCAGGCGGTCCGCTTCAACGGTTCCAACGAGCTGCCGTACAAAAGCGTCGGACGGCAAATGATCAACGACGGCGTCATCACCGAAGGCCAAGGCAGCATGCAGGGCATCAAGGCCTATTTCCGGCGCAACCCGCACCACATCCCGCGTTACCTGTACCAGAACCGGCGTTATATTTTCTTTGAACTGGCGGACCAGGGGCCGACGGGGTCGGCGGGTGTGGAACTGGTGGCGGGGCGCGCCCTGGCCACTGACAAACGCCTCTATCCGGGCGGCGGGCTGGCCTTCATCTCCGCCACCAAACCGGTGTTGGATGCGGACCACCGCATCGTCGGCTGGGAACCGTTTTCACGCTTTGTGCTGGATCAGGATACGGGCAGCGCCATCAAAGGCCCGAAACGGGGGGATCTGTATTTCGGCGTGGGGGCCGCCGCCGGCGCCGCCGCCGGGCATTACAACCAGCACGGCCGCATCTTCTATCTGCTCAAAAAATAAGGGTGCCAAGATACAAAAACGGCAGAACGCCGTCAGTTGGTGGGCAGCGATTCGCTGGTCACTTCGATGTCCGGGTCCTTGCAGAACACCTCCCCGAACTGGCCGCCGAAACCTTCGTCATCGGTGCCAACACTCAATAAACAGTCGGGGGACAGCGGCGGTCCCAGCGCCTCGATCTTGAGGCCGCCGATCTTCACCTGAAACACCGGATCGGGATTCCAGTCCACAGGCAGGATGTGACCCGGCGACGCGTACCCCGCCATATAGACCACCGAGGCGAACGGACCGAAGTCGCCGTCGCCGCCTTCATACGACGACGCGATCCACATGCGGCCCAGCTTGTCGATGTACAAATCGGAAATGTGCCGCACCGTGGTCTCGCCCAAAGCCTCCCACACCGGGGCGCGGATGCTGTACTCCAACGTCTTGAAACGATCGCCACGCGTGAACCGGTTCCGTTTCAGATCCAGCGTGTTCCACAACAGGCGGCTGCGCTGTTTGCCGTGACCGCGGTCGCCCAACACCACTTCGACCGTGTCGCGGGAATCCTGAATGCAGCCCATGCCTTCGAAATTGTAAGGCGTCTCGTTGCGTATCGGTTGCGGCAACGGCACCGCACCGAGGACCTCCGCTTTCCAGACCGTGCCCCGCTGTTTCAGGCGCACGTGGAAGATGCGGCCGAAGCGCCCTTCATAATATGAACTTTCCAGCAGCAGGAATTCGTTCCGCGACAACGGCAGGCCGCACACCGCTTCCAGATCGTTCGACAACCCGCCCTGCTTGGCCCACACACGGTCGTCGATGCGGATTTCGCGGTAGGTGGACACGCGCAGGATGGGGTCCACCGCCAACACGCCGAGGCGCGGACGAAACTGCTCGGAGTCGTTGTTCTTCGAATCGTGGATCAGCAGAAAATCGCCAGTGTCCAAACGGGCCATGCCGCTGATATCGATCTGTTCCACGTCCAGCCACTTCTTGAAGAACTTGTTGTGGCCGCCCAGCTCCAGCCCGACCTTGATGGCGGTCGGCGGCGGTTCTTCCACCTCGGTCTGGTAAGGAATCTGAAACACCTTGCCGCCGCACCCGCTTATCAGGAAGGCGCACAGAAGGGCAGAACAGAACTGTATCGCGTGTCGGAAATGCATACTTTCTAATGTAAGGAGTCCCACCCGATTTGTCTAGAGGAGCGTGCAGTCCATCTTCGCGGAACCGCGCAACGAGGCCTTTGTCAAGGCAGTCGAAACGCTCCGCCCTCCCCCTGTTTCTGCTCTTTGGCGGGGTCGCCGGACTCCGCCGCACAGGCGGCCACAAACAAAAAAAAACGGCTACAATGGTTGCCTGAATATCCAGAGCAAGGGGGACCTTTTAGGGGAGCGCCCTCACAGGATAAATGTTCATTTCGAAGACTGCGGATCGAACCCATTTCACGGAGGCGGGATGAGACAGGCCGGAGTGCGGTTGACCAAGATCATTGCCACGCTGGGTCCCGCCACAGGGACCCGAAAACAGATCAAAGCCCTGGCTGTGGCCGGGGTCAACATATTTCGCCTGAACCTATCCCATGGAGACCACGCCGTGCTGCGGCAATGGATCCATTGGATTCGCCGGGTGGAAAAGGAATTACACACCCACCTTGGCATTCTCTTCGACCTGCAGGGCCCAAAAATCCGGGTCGGTAAATTTGAAGGGGGGTACACCACACTCCACTCCGGACAAAAGGTCACCTTCACCACGGAGAAGGTGACGGGGGAAGACGGCCTGGTTCCCGTGCAGTTCAAAAAATTTCACGAAACGGTGAAAAAAGGCGACTCCGTGTTTCTGGACGACGGCAACATCTACGTGCAGGTGCTTTCCGTTTCCGGCAAACGCGTGGAGATGAAGGTGCAGGTCGGGGGACGTCTCGCCGACCACAAGGGCATCAACCTGCCGGATTCGGTGATTCCCACCGGGGCGCTGACCGCCAAGGACAAAAAGGACCTCCAGTTCGGACTGGAGGAAGAGATCGATTTCGTGGCGCTGTCGTTTGCCAGTTCGGCGGAGGACATCCGGCGCCTGCGGCATCTCATTCAACGTAAAGGCAAAGATGCCGAAATCATCGCCAAGATCGAGCGCAAAAAAGCAGTGCGGAACCTGGAATCCATCGTGGCCGCGTCCGATGCAGTGATGGTGGCGCGGGGGGACTTGGGTATCGAGATCCCGCTCACGGAGGTGCCGGTGGTACAGCAACGCATCCTCAACGAATGCGCCCGCCAGGCCAAGCCGGTGATCGTGGCCACACAGATGATGGAATCCATGATCACCAATCCCCGTCCCACGCGCGCGGAAACTTCCGACATTTCCAATGCCGTGATGTCCAAAACCGATGCGATCATGCTGTCCGCCGAAACCGCCGTCGGCCGGCACCCCATAACCGCGGTGCAGATCATGGCGAAGACCGTGGAGACCACGGAAGCGTTCCTGAAAAAGGAGCGGAAAATCCAACCCTGGAACTGGTTCCTGGAAGAAGAACCGCCCATCAGCCTGGGAATCACCTATTCCGCGAACCATCTCGCCGAAGTTCTGCATGCGCGGATGATCGTGGTGTTCACCCTCACCGGAGGCACCGCGAAAATGATCCGGTCGCCGAATCCCATGGTTCCGCTGGCGGCCTTCACCTCAAAACGCGCCCGCGCCCGACAGTTGACGCTCCTGCGCGGCGCCCTGCCGTTTTTGGTGGAGGCAGACCATCCGTTCCTGGGCAATATGAAGGAATTGTTCCAGCGCCTGAAGCAACAAAAACTGGTCAAAGAAGGAGACCGCATCGTCATCACCGCCGGCGATCCGCCTGGCGTCCCTTCCTGGACCAACGTCATCCGCGTCGAACGCGTGCCGTAACCGGGCCACGCCCGGAGGGAACGGGGCAGGCACAGCCTGCGGCAAACTGGCTAATGCGTTTCAAAGCGAACGATGGTCTGTCGCCGCAAGCCAAATTCAACACATAGATTCTTCGTCGCCTACGGCTCCTCAGAATGACAGTTCAAATCTTAACTTGTCATCCTGAACGAAGTGAAGGATCTATGTTTTGCTTCGAGTTAATCGCTCTTCCCCTGAAGAAGGAGAAACGGAATGTTCAACCGCAACACCCGGACGGTTTTCATCCCCGCCCTGCTGGCGGCCCTCCTTGCTTTCGGCGCCTTTTCCGCCTGCGCCACAAAGAACGCCCAGCTCGACTGGCACCACCAGGGCGAAGCCGCGTATCAAAACGCCCGCTATCAGGAAGCGGCGACGTGGTACCTCAAGGCGGCGGAGGCGGGACTCGCCGAAGCGCAGACGCAACTCGGCGTCATGTACGCCGCCGGCCAGGGCGTGCCGCAGGATTACGACGCGGCGCTGGCATGGACGCGCCAGGCGGCGGAGGCGGGACACGTCCGCGCGCAGACGAACCTCGGTATTTTGTACATGACGGGATTCGGCATCCCGCGCGATTTTGAGGAGTCGGTGAAGTGGTTGACCCAGGGCGCGGAGCAGGGTGATGCCAAGGCGCAGACCCAGCTCGGCCTGATGCACGAGACCGGCATCGGCGTTCGCCGCGACCGCGAGCGCGCCCTGTACTGGTACCGCCAGGCGGTGGACGGCACCGAAGAACCCTACGCCACCCTCGCGCGAAATGGTTTGAAACGGTTGGTGGGCAATCTCACGGAATGATGGAAAGAGGAAAAAAAGAGGTGGTACTCTGAGTGCGGACCGATGGGCTCCCCCTTCTCCGAAGGGGGCTGGGGGGCTTTTTCCTTACGGGATTTTCGAGGAGCGGGACGCGACGAGGACTCTTTAAAATGATTTTCCCGAAACCATCTTATGGTATGAACTCATGCCCCGCAGAAACCTGAGATCCCACCTGCCCTACGACAAGACCCTCATCGAAAGAGCCCGCGACCTGCGCTCCCAGTCCACCCCCGCTGAAAACCGGTTCTGGCACCACTTGCGCCAGATGCCCTGTTATCAGGAAACGCAATTCAACCGGCAGAAACCCATTGGCACATTCATCGTCGATTTCTACTGCCACGCGTACGGACTGGTCATCGAAATCGACGGCGACACGCACGGTCCGGACGACGCGAAAAGGAAGGATACGGCGCGGACTGCATGGCTGGAGTCGCAGGGATTGAGGGTTCTGCGGTTTCAAAACCGTGAGGTGATACAGAACATCGAAGGCGTAATGAGCGTTTTGGAGAAGGTCATTGAAGAGATAAAGGAAGAAGCCCCCTAGCCCCCTTCGGAGAAGGGGGGACCCGTCTACCTCCAGGACAGAATCGTTCTAATGTGAAGACCCACTATTTAGCTGAAAGAAAAAAGAGACAAAAACAACAAATGGAACTACTGAAAGGACACGGGATGATAGCCAGCGAGCGATGACCTTTAGGTCCAATCCCAAATTCAAACCATTGCCACCGGGTGCAACCCGGCTCCCCCTTCTCCGAAGGGGGCTGGGGGGCTTTTTCCTTACGGGATTTTCGAGGAGCGGGACGCGACGAGGACTCTTTAAAATGATTTTAACAAGACTCTTGCAAGCGTAGGGGCCGGCCCTCCCAATCCGAACCCTTGAATCCACCCTGAAAACCTGTTTGCTTTTCCTACGCTCAATCCTCGCTGAACAGCGCGACGAGGCGTTTGTCGATGAAGTCGAAGCGTTCGGTGCGCACCCATTTCTGTTCCTTGTCGCGGCTGCCGGAGACGGCGGAGAAGTCGAGGTTGTCCGGGTTGCGCTTGATCATGCACGCATAGGTGATGGTCTCGGGCGTCTCTTCAATATCCAGATAATCGACGGTGCGCATGAACTGCGAACCTGTGGTCACGATGTCATCGACGATCAGCCAGTGCGTGTCGGCGGGGTACTTGGGCACGCCGAGTTGTTCGAGCTCGATGCGCCGGTGCGGCATGATGTAAAACTTGAGACCCATCATCTTCGCCAGGGTGTACCCGACGCGGATGCCCTCGGTCTCGATGCCGACCACGACTTCGAACTTGCCGTGTTCCTGCTGCCACGCTTCCAGCTTGCGCAGCAGCATGGCGCAGTAGGCCTCGTTCATGGTGTCGGACAGGGACGCGTAGTCGTAGTTGTAATGGGATTTGACGCCGGGACCGAACTCGAATTGCCCTTCTTTTTTGATTTCAGAAAACACGTTCCACCTCACAGAAAATTCGATGTCGTTATTGGGGTTGCAGAATTCGCTTGAGGCCCTTGGCCGGACTCATTCTTCTTCCGGCCAGCCGTATTTGCCGACCAGCGGCACGAACAAACAATGGTTGAGCATGGTTTTCTGCGCGACGCCGTTGTGCACGGTGACGCGGATCAACTCCTGCTGTTCGGAATCGCCGATGGGCAACACCATGCGGCCGCCGTCCTTGAGTTGTTCGAGCAACGTCTTCGGCACATCGGGCGCCGCCGCCGTCACCAGGATGGCGTCATACGGACCCTGGTCGCGCCAGCCGTAGGTGCCGTCGAAAATTTTGTAGTTGATGTTGGTGTAGCCCAGCCCGTCGAGAATCTGCTTGGCCTGGCGGCCCAGCGACTTGATGCGTTCGACGGTGAACACCTGCGCCGCCATCTCCGCCAAGAGAGCCGTCTGGTAACCCGACCCGGTGCCGATCTCCAGCACCCGCTCGGGGCCCTTGAGCGCCAAGGCCTCGGTCATGGCGGCAACAATATACGGCTGCGAGATGGTCTGGCTGTCGCCGATGGGCAGCGGGTGGTCGCCGTAGGCCTTGTGCTGGAACGACGGCTCGACGAACAGGTGGCGTGGCAGGCGGCTCATCGCTTCCAGCACGCTGAGGTCGCGGATGCCGCGGTCGATCAATTGTTCTTCGACCATTTTCTGGCGCCGGCCGGAATATTCGTGAGGGGAACGGGTTGTCAAACTCATGCGGTTTTTTTATCTAAAGGGGTTCGACAGGAGGCGGAAACCCCTGGACCGGTTTGGGAATGTTGCTTCTGCAACCAAAGCGTATGCACTCCGTGAGGGTTCCCGATGCGTGAAACGGTTGGAACGGGAACGCCCCCGGCTGTCAATGAATGGGAATGGACCGATCGGAACCAAACCGTTCGAATACAGGCTGAAACGGCGGTTTGACCCCGGCCGCGGGAGGTTGTATGGTATCCATCCGGCGCGGATCCTGATAAAAAATCAGGTCCCACTGGTCCTGGTACCGGTCATATTTCAACAGGTAGATGTTGTCGTCGTCGGCCTTGACCTTGAAGTAGTCGCACACTTCTCCCAGCCAGGCGTCGATGACTTCACGCACCTGGAACGATCGCCGAAAATCGCGGTCGGCGAGGGTGAACGCCACCGGGCGTTCGTGGACCTTATAGCCGGAGTAGCACTCTACCTTAATCATGTCGATTATGGTATGACTTGCACCGGCAAATGTAAACTCATTTTTTAGGCTCGAAAAAGCCTGAAAAACCGCATCCCAACGCGGTATAACGACCCATGCGCACCCCCGGCACCGCCTGCCTCGAACGCCACCTGAACGCCCTCGTCGGCGAACGCAATCCCTATACCTCGCCCGATGCCCTGGAGGCCGCCGGAGCCTATGTGGAATCGCAGCTGGCGGCGCTCGGCCTGAGCGTCTGGCGGGAGCCGGTGCCCTTCGACGGGCGCACGTATTTCAACGTGTTCGGCGAGTTGCCGGGGGCGGAGCCGGAGCGCGGCCTGTTGATCGTCGGAGCCCATTTCGACTCGGTCGAGGGCACGCCGGGGGCGGACGACAACGCCAGCGCCGTGGCGGCGCTCCTGGAGATCGCCCGCTGCCTGCAAGGCGTGGCGCTGCCGCTTACGGTGCGCTTCGCCGGGTTCACGCTGGAGGAGTATGCCTTCGTCGGCAGCGAACACCTGTGCCGTCGCCTCACCCGGGAAGGCACACCCATCGCCGGCATGATTTCGCTGGAAATGCTGGGCTTTCTAAACCGCGCGCCGGGATCGCAAACCTACCCGCCGTATGTCGATGCCACGCAATACCCGGATACGGGCGACTTCATCGCCGTCGTCGGCAACGAAGTCTCGCAGGCGATGACCGTATCGTTGGCGGGCGCGATGCAGCGGGCGGTGCCGGAGCTGGGCGTGGAGTTGCTGGTGGTGCCGGGCCGCGGCGACGATTTCCGCGACGTGCAGTTGAGCGACCACGCGCCGTTCTGGCAGCAGGGGCACAAGGCGGTGATGATCACCGACACCGCATTCTTCCGCAACCCGCATTACCACCAGCCGACCGACACGCTCGACACCCTCGACCTCGAGTTCATCCGCGACGTTACAAACGGCGTGGCGGCGTACCTGAGGTCTCCCCAATTATAAAAAATGGGAGCCCGTTTGGACCCCGTCTCATTTCATAAAACCATTTTTGCCGGCAATGGATCGGCACCTGCACGGTCATGGGTCTGCTCAGTCCCCGTCGGAAACCTTCTTCAACTGCCGTTTCATTTTTTTCTTCGTCTCAATCGGGTTCCGCACGAACAGATGAACCGCCAGCGCAAAGCCCAGGCCTATCAAAAGGCCGTTCAACAGATCGATGCTGACGATAGCGCCGAACGTGACCAGCCAGGTCAAACCATCGGCAAAACCCGCTTTGAACGTCTTCACCAATCCCCGCACGTTGAGCAGTCTGAACCCGGTCACCACAAGGATCGCGGCCAGCGCAGTGAGCGGAATGTGGCCCAACAACTCCGGCCAGGCCAGTGCGAAAAACAGGATGAAACTGCCGTGCATCACGGTGGACCAGCGCGTCTTCGCTCCGGAGTTGATGTTGGCCGAGGTGCGCGCGATGACGCCCGTCACCGGCAGTCCCCCCAAAACACCGGAGACCGTGTTGCCCATGCCCTGCGCCATCATCTCGCGGTTCAGGTCGCTGTCCGCGCGGTTGGATTCGCCGTCACGGTCCCTCACCAGAATGTCCGCGGCGCGCGCGGTGAGCAGGGATTCGGCGCTGGCCACCAAAGCGAAGGCCAAACCTGTCGCCAATAGAACCCACCCCTTGTCCATCCACTCGAACGAGAAGAAGTGGCTGAAGCTTTCTTTCGCTGTGGGAATGAGATCGCTGATGGAGAGACGGTCCATTTCCAGGTTGAAGCTGAGGAGCGTGGCAATGACCACCGCGGGCAGGGCGCCGGGAATCCAAGACAGTTTCGGAACCAGCCGTGGCCAGAAAACGAGGATGGCGATGGCCAACAGGCCGAGTGCCAGCACCGGCTCCACAATATAGGTTGCGTGCGTGATGGCGTCCTCAAACGTCGGCCATAACTTCAGCATCACTTCGAACGGCTTGCCGGAAATGCGCTCCCCGGCAAGCACGTGCAACTGTCCGACCAGGATGATGAAACCGATCGCCGACAGCATGCCGTGCAGGATGCTTTTCGGCACCTTGGCAAACAAACTGCCCAGCTTAAACGCTCCCAAAATGATCTGAAACAAACCGCAGAAAACAATGATGGCGGCGAGGGCTAGAATGCCATGGTCCTGCACCGCCTGATACACCAGCACCGTGAGACCTGCTGCCGGGCCGGATACCATCAACGGAGAGCCCGAGAGCAGACCGACCACGATGCCGCCCACGATGGCGGCGATGAGCGCGCTTTCCGCACTCACCCCGGAGACGATGCCGATGCCGAGAGACAGCGGGATCGCCACCAGGAACACCACCATGCTGGATAAAAAGTCCTCTCTCTTTATTTCAAACCCAGAAAAACTCATAAGTCATTTCCGTTTCCTTTCGTATCGCTGCATTCCGCTTTCATTTATTTATAAAAACGCAAAACGCTTCCTTTTATCCAACAAGACGCGTCTTCGGCAGGCTTCCATTCGCTGGGCGGCTCCATTGGAATTTCGGGCCGTGCCCCCGTCAAAACGGAAGAATACCACTATTTGTCTAAATAAAACGGATTTGAGATAAAGCAACATCGGCCCTGGAAAGGGAGCCGGCGGGATGGGGCAAACGGCCTTCTATTACAGAGGGTTTTATAAGGAGGGATTATTTGGAGGAAGAAGCGTCGTCGGTCGTGTTGTCGAGGGTTTCGCCCAGACGCTCGGCGTTTTTCTTGATGACCTTCTGCACCTTGCGCGAGGACTCCCGAATTTCATCCTCTATTCTATTGATGGATTTCTTCAGGCCGCTTTCCTTGTTCTTTTCGACCAGATCGTTTTTGGTTTTCTGAAACTGTTTTTTGGCGCGCTCGGCGTTTTCTTCCCAGTTGAGCGAATCGAGCACCTTCTCTTTCGCTTTTTCGAGCGCACCCGGCTCTTCCTTCTTGTTCTCCGCATGCAGGGGCATTGCGGCCCAGCACAGGGCCAGCAGGCATCCCATAAATATTAAAACCCTGCGTCGTATCGGGGTCATCTCACAATCCAGTTTTTGAGAGGTGGGACGAGCCATCCGGCCGGGCACCCTGCGGTCCGCGGTTGTGAGGCGTGGGCCGTCACTTGTCCTCCGCAGCCGCTGCCGGCTCTTCTTCCTTTTCATCCGTGTTCTTGCCGACCAGTTTTTCGAACGCTTCTTTCAGCGGGTTGGATTTTTTCTTGGCGTCTTCCGGCACCTCATTTTCCTTGGCGGCCAACTCGGATTCCACTTTTTTGGGTTGCGGCGGCGTCACCTCCTCAGGCTTGGGTTTGGGTTTGGGCTTGGACTGGCTTTCCACCTTCGCTTGCTCGTTGCTCTCTTCAGCCTCTTTTTTATCCTCGCCTTTCACCGTCTCGACGATTTTATCGATGGTATCGGAAATGAATTTTTTGGCCGTGGCGTTGGTTTTTTCCTCCGAAGACTCGACCTTGGCTTCGCCTTCCGCTTTTTTGTCTTTCACGGTATCGGTCAGTGTGGTGGCTTGCTCCTTGGCCGCTTCCACTTCCTCTTTCGCATCCTCTTCGTTCTTTTTATTGATCAACTGTTTGAGCGCTTTTTTGATGATGCCTTCTTTGGGTTTTTTCTCATCTGCAACGGCTTCCACTTCCGTTTTGCTCTCGGCTTTTTCGGTGGAGACCGTTTTCTCCGTATTATCGGCCAGTGCCGTCTCCTCTTTTTTGCCGTCGTCCTTGCCCACCAGTTTCTTGAACGTTTCCTTCAAGATGTTGGTGCTGGCGTTGGTTTTCTCCGACTCCTCCGGTTTCACTTCCGGCTCGGTGACCGGGTCGCTCCCGGCATCGGCGACCAGCACCGGCAACAGGCCGAACCGGCTGTCCGCCGCGAAAACGGCGTTGCCATGCACTCCGTACGCGATCAGGATCACGCCCATCAGCACTCTGAATCCAGTTTTGAATGCAACCACGATTTTCTCCCTAACCTGATGAATCCCTTGACATGAAATAGCCTCTCTTCGATTGTAAACGGAAATTATGCCATTGTAGTAGCAAAATCCTGCTTTTTTCTCCGGCCCGGCAGGGCGGTGGAACCGTCCCCCGATAAATCTTGAAATCAATGTCCTTTTTGGTCACAATGGGGCCATTGGAAATCAGCGAGGGACCATGTTAGCGTTCGCCTTAGACATCACCAAGACCCAGCCCAGCCATCCGGACGAGGCCAACAATCCCAAATTGAAGGAATACATGGATTATCAGCGTGCTCTCAATCACGAGAAGCTGATTTTTCACACCCTGGACCACGCCAAGACCGGATTGCAGACTGCCATTCAGGACAGTTGGGGCGAAAAAAACAAAACCGACGACTACGTCAAGAAACATTTTCCGGTCTCGCACCGCTACGCCGATCAGGAAACGCTGATGGTCATGCTGCGCAAGCTGGTCAACGCGCACAACACCACCAACAACTGGTACCGGCTGAACCCGTTTTATTGCGGTTTGATCTACGACGCCCTGGAAGACTTCCTCCGCATGTACAACCGGCTGGCGCGTGAAGAACCGGAAAAGGCGGAAGAGTTGGGCGTTGCCGAGGGCGGCCTGGAAGTCGATTTCGACGACTGGGTCCGCATGCACTTCCTCGACCTGGATTTCATGATCGGCCAGAAGCTGGACTACGTTCACTTCGCCAGCCGCCGCCGGAACCGCGCCATCGAAGCCTTCATCCAGAAACAGATCGACGCCGGGAAAAGCAAGCTGGACGCTGCCAAGGAAGCCGGCGACGCATTCAACATGGATGAAGCCTCGATCCGGATTTATCTCGGCTACCAGATCAACCATCAGGACCTGGAACTCTTTTACACCTCCGCCGAAAACCCCATTTACGAATACCTGTACGACCCCAACGCAGAAGAAGGCTTCATGGACGGGGAAACCCTCATTGACCATTCTTATTTCCTGGGACATCAACTCATGGGGTTGAGCGAATCCGAGACGGAAAAGGTCATCGAAGAAATTGAAAAGCTTTCAAAACACTGATCGCTGGGCTACACTGAAGCCCGTTCGGTAATTTTTTAATACAAGGCCCCGTGCGCGGGGCCTGATTTACAAGTGGACTATGTCGAATCATAATATGTCATGGGATGACCTTCACGATCAGGGGCCGCAGCAGGACCGTCCCCGTCAACGGCCCGGCGGCGGAGGCGAAGGCCCCGGCGGTCCGGGACCGCAAATGCAGATGCCGCAGTTCAAAATGCCGCCGCTCAAGCCCAGCACCATTCTGACCGCCGTCCTGGTATTGCTGGCGTTGTGGATTCTGCCCAGCGTGTTCTATTTCGTGGAACAGGATGAAGAAGGCGTGGTCACCCGGTTTGGGCGTTACGAGCGCACCACCCTGCCCGGCCCGCATTTCAAATTCCCGTCGCCCATCGAACATGTTTACACCCCGAAGGTCCGGCAGGTGCGCCGCACCGAAATCGGTTTCCGTCTCAACCAGGCAGGACAGGTGCGGGACTTCCCGCCCGAATCGCTGATGGTGACCGGAGACCAGAACATCATCGATATCGACCTGGTCGTGCAGTACAACATTTCCGATTCCAAGAACTTTCTGTTCGTGGTGCGCGATCAGGGCAAGGTCGTGCGCGACGTGGCGGAGACCGTCATCCGCGGCATCATCGGCAACAAGAAGATCGACGAAGCCCTGACCATCGGTAAGGCTGAGATTCAGATCATGGTTAAAGAACAGATGCAGCTGTTGCTGGACGGGTACGAGGCCGGCATTCACATCATCAACGTGCAGTTGCAGGACGTCAGCCCGCCCAAGCAGGTGGAAAGCGCATTCAAGGACGTGGTCAGCGCCCGTGAAGACAAGGAACGCATGATCAATGAAGCCCAGGGGTACCGCAACGCGGTGATCCCGGAAGCGCGCGGACAGGCGGCACAGATGGTGCGCAACGCCGAGGGCTACCGCGAACAGACCGTCAAGAAATCGCGTGGTGACGCCGCCCGGTTCCTGTCGCAATACACAGCCTACAAGAAGGCTCCGGAGATCACGAGACGGCGCATTTATCTGGAAACCATGGAAGAGATTTACCCGAAGATGAACAAATTTGTCCTGGGTGGAAAACAGGGAGGCGTTCTGCCCATTCTGCCGCTGGGCAAAAATTTGCAGGAAGCCATCAGTGGCCGCCAGTAAGCGGCCCTCGTTCACCGCAACCGGAATAGATCAATTATGAAACAGGTCAGTGTCGTTGCACTCGTCGTTTTGCTCCTCGTTCTTTACAGCTCCACCTTCACCGTAAAGATGACGGAAAACGCCGTGGTCCTGCAACTCCAGGAATACAAAAAAACCATCACCGAACCGGGACTGTATTTCAAGATTCCCCTCATCCAGTCGGTGACGTTTTTCACCAAACAGCTGCTGGTCAACGACGACGAGCCTTATGAAGTCATCACCAAGGACAAGAAGACCCTGCTGATCGACAACTATTCCATGTGGCGCATCACCGACTCGCTCAAGTTCCTGCAAACGGTACGCACGGAGCGTGGCGGCGCCGCCCGTCTGGACGACCTCATCAAGTCGGAGTTGCGGGTCGAACTGGGTACGCACGACCTGGTGGACGCCATCGTCAACACCCGCGAGCAGATCATGAAAAAGGTGGCGGAGGAAGTCGATAAAAAAGCCGCGGATTACGGCATCCAGGTGATCGACGTGCGCATCAAGCGCGCCGACCTGCCGCCGGAGATCGCCAACTCCATCTTCAACCGCATGCGCACGGAACGCGAACGCATCGCCAAGGAATACCGTTCTGAAGGCAAGGAGGAAGCCACCAAGATCCGCGCCGAAACCGACAAGGAAAAAACCATTCTGATGGCGGACGCCTACGAAAAGGAACAGACCATCCGGGGTCAGGGCGAAAATGAATCGATCCGCATTTATGCTGAGGCCTACAGCCGGGACCCCGACTTCTACGCCTTCATGCGTTCGATGGAGGCCTACAGGAATTCCCTGAAAACGGACACCACGGTAGTGATGGACGAGAAATCCGATTTCCTGGAATTTCTCAACAAAATCCGCTAGCCCGGGCGGGCGATCTCCCGCCCCGACCCGCATGAACGACTACAGTCCATGAAAATACTGATCGTCGGCGCCGGCATCGTTGGATTCAATCTCGCCCAGGAACTGTCCCATGAGGGACACGATATCTCCATCATCGACGAAAACTCCGAGCGCATCAAAAGCATCTCCGAAAAACTCGACGTGCTCGCCATCCACGGCAACGGCTGCATTCCCAGCACCCTCGTCAAGGCGCAGATCCGCGGCGCCGACATGGTGATCTCCGTCACCGATAAGGACGAGATCAACCTGATGGTCTGCTTCCTCGGCCAGAAGTTTGGCATCCCAAAACGCTTCGCGCGCCTGCGCAATGTGGAACTCACCGGCGCCAGCAAGGTGTTCAGTCCGCAGGAGCTGTTCGTCGATTACGCCATCAACCCCGGCGAGATCGTCGTCGATTCCCTGCTCAAAATCATAAAAACCCCGAGCTCCATCAACGTCGCCGAATTCGCCGGCGGGCAGATTCTGTTGCGTGGTTTCGAGATTGCGGAAGACGCGCCGCTGGTCGGCAAGACCATCAAGGAAATCCGCAGCGTGGCGGAGATGAATTCCTTCATGGTGGTGGCGCTGGTGCGCGACGGCAATCTGCACGTGCCCAAGTTCGAGGACGCCGTGCAGGCGGGCGACAAGGCGTACATCGTCATCGACAACGAATTCCTGCCGCTGGCTCTGCCCATGTTCAACAAGAAGGTCGAGGAGATCCACAAGGTCATCATGTACGGGGCCAACGCCATCTCCATCAACCTCGCCCGCGAGTTGCACAAGTTCGTCCACGACATTTCCATCATCGAGCCCAATCACGAACAGGCCAGCACCGCCGCCGACACGCTGGAGAACACCGTCATCCTGCACGGCAACGGCACCGACCCGCACCTGTTCAACGACATCAACATGAAAGACGCGGACCTGTTCCTCGCCCTGTCGGACAACGACGAGATGAACATCCTGTCCGCCCTCCTGGCGAAAAAACACGGGGCCAAGCGCGCCGCCGTCATCACCAACGATCCGGACTACATGCCGATTCTCGATTCCATCGGTATGGATATCAGCATCAACCCGCGCCTCATCACCGTCTCCGCCATCCTCAAGCACCTGCGCAAGGGCGAAGTGCTGAACGTGCACAAGCTGGCGGACGGCGAAGCCGAAGTCATGGAGATCCTGGTCCATCCCAAATCCGGCGCCGTCGGCAAACGCATCAACCAACTGCGCATGCCGACGGAGGCCATCATCGGCGCCATCGTGCGTAAAGGGGAAATGATCGTGCCCGCGGGCGCAACCGAGATCGAAGGCGAAGATACGCTGATCCTCGCCACCTTGCCGCAATGCCTGGAAAAAGTTGAAAAAATATTCAGCCAAAAAACGGGATTCTTTTCCTGATGAACCTTCAGGCTATTTTCAACGTCGTCGGGGTGCTGCTCATTCTGCTGGGCGCGATCCTGATCGTGCCGCTGCTGGTCTCCCTGTATTACATGGAACCCGGTATCGCAGGCGGCATGGCGCCGCACTCCGCGTTCCTGCTGGCCGCCATCTTTTCCATCCTCATCGGCTTCATCCTGTGGAAACAGTTGCCGTCCGGCATTGAGAAGCTGCGCGAGCGCGAGGGCTTCGCCATCGTCGGCGTCTCCTGGATTTCCCTGACGCTGGTGTCCTGCCTGCCCTTTTACCTGACCGGCGCCTGCGCCACGTTCGTCGATGCGTTTTTCGAAACCATGAGCGGCTTCACCACCACCGGCGCCTCGGTGCTGACCAACATCGACGCCCTGCCGCATGGCATCCTGTTCTGGCGCAACCTGATGCAGTGGATGGGCGGCATGGGCATCATCATGTTGTCGCTGGCCATTTTCCCGGCGCTCGGCATCGGCAGTTTCCAACTGTTCAAGGCGGAAATTCCCGGCGGCACCACCGTCGAGCGCATGCAACCGCGCCTGGCGGAAACGGCGAAGCTGTTGTGGACCACCTACCTCGTGCTGACCGGCGTCGAGATCGCCCTGCTGGTCGCAGGCGGCATGGGCTGGTTCGATGCCGTCTGCCACACGTTTTCGACGGTGGCCACCGGCGGTTTCTCGCCGCATCAGGACAGCGTCGGGCATTTCGACAACCTGTATTTCGAGATGGTCATCATCACCTTCATGTTTCTGGGCGGCATCAACTTCGCCCTGCACTACCACATGGTGCACCGCAACTGGGACGTGGTGACCACCAATCCGGAACTGCGTTTTTATACCCTCGTCGTCGTGCTGAGCGTGGGCGCCGCCACGCTGGGCCTGTGGCACCAGACCCCCGACGCCGGCATGGGCGACGCCCTGCGCCGCGCCGCCTTCAACGTCGTCTCCGTCAACACCACCACCGGTTACGCCACCGACGACTTCACCCAGTGGCCGGATTACCTGCAGGTGCTGCTGGTGGGAATCATGATGATGGGCGGCTGCGCCGGGTCCACCAGCGGCTCGTTCAAAGCCATCCGCGTGCTCATCATCCTCAAAGTCATTTACCGGGAATTGCAGAAACTCGTGCACCCGCGCGCGGTGATCAGCATCAAGGTCGGGCAGAAGGCCCTCGATGCCGAACAGGTCACCAACGTGCTTTCCTTGTGGGGCCTGTTTTTCGGGCTGTCGGGACTGGGCTACATTTCGCTGGCGTTGATGGGCGTGGACATGGCGTCCAGCCTGACCGGCACCATCGCCTGCCTGTTCAACATCGGTCCCGGTCTCGGGCAGGTGGGACCGGCGGGCGGCTACGCCGACATCCCGGCCACCGCAAAATGGATCCTCAGCCTGATGATGCTCATGGGCCGTCTGGAAATTTACGGAATCCTGCTGCTTTTCATGCCCATCACCTGGCGCAAATAACCACAAAATTGAATTGATTTTGGCGGTTTAATCACTTAGTATTCTCCTGTCCAATTCCAGAGGGCATCCTCCTTCATTCCTTGATTCCATAAGAGTTTATGAGCCAAGGTCGAAGTGCGCCCCCTGCCGGTGACTGGAGGCCTTCCGCCCCGGAACCGTTACCCAACACAACCTTTCGAAGGATTTTTGTGGGATGAATACCAACACCAATCCTCTTAAAGTCACAGAGGTCGTCCTGCGGGACGCACACCAATCCCTGCTGGCCACGCGCATGAAAACCGTGGACATGCTGCCCATCGCCGAAAAGCTGGATTCCGTGGGCTTTTTCTCGCTGGAAATGTGGGGCGGCGCCACCTTTGACAGTTGCATCCGGTTTCTCAATGAAGACCCCTGGGAACGCGTCCGCGTGCTCAAAAAGAAAATGCCGAAAACTCCGTTTCAGATGCTCCTGCGCGGCCAGAACTGCGTCGGCTACCGGCATTACGCCGACGACATCGTCGAGCGTTTCGTCAAAGCCTCTGCGGACGTTGGCATCGACATTTTTCGAATTTTTGACGCCCTCAACGATCTGCGCAATATCGAAGTGGCCGTCAAGACTGCGAAAAAGGCCGGTGGCACGGTGGAAGGCTGCATCAGTTACACGGTGAGCCCGGTGCACAACCTCGACCTGTACCGGAAAATGGCCCGGCGTCTGGAAGACATGGGCAGCGACGTCCTGTGCATCAAGGACATGGCAGGACTGCTGACGCCGCAGGCGTTGACGCCTCTCATTTCCGAGTTGAAAAAGGAAACCAAGCTGCCCATTCATCTGCACACCCACGCCACCACCGGGCTGGCCGGCATGAATATGCAGGCGGCCATCCATGCGGGCGTGGACATGGTGGATACGGCGATTTCCAGCCTGTCGATGGGCACCTCGCATTACGCCACCGAGTGCATCGTCGCCGCCTTGCAGGGCACGCCGCGCGATACCGGGCTGGACCTGCCGCTGCTGGAAGAAATCTCCGATTACTTCAAGGAAGTGCGCAAGCACTACGCCCAGTTCGAGAGCAATTTCCACGGCGTGGACATCAAGATTCTGCAAAGCCAGATTCCCGGCGGCATGATCTCCAATATGGAAAATCAGCTCCGCGAACAGAACGCGCTCGACAAACTGGACGAGGTTTTGAAAGAAGTGCCGCGTGTGCGCAAGGATCTCGGCTACCCCCCGCTGGTCACGCCGACCAGTCAGATCGTGGGGTCGCAGGCCACGTTGAACGTGCTCACCGGCGAGCGCTACAAGATCATCACCAAGGAAACCCGCGAATGCGTGCTCGGCAAATACGGCCAGCTGCCGGGACCGCTGGACCCCGAGCTCGTGGAAAAAGTCGCCAAGGATGAAAAGCTGATCGACTGCCGCCCGGCGGATCTGTTGGACCCGGAATGGGAAAAGATCTCGGCGGAAGTCGGCGACAAGGCGAAGTCGGACGAAGACCGGCTGACCTACGCCATGTTCCCGAAGGTGGCGTTGAAATTTTTTGAAACACGCGGCAAACCGCAACCCGAACCGGCGCCGCAACCGGCATCCGACAACGGCAAAAAAGGAGCCGCGCCTGCTCCCGCAGCTTCGGCTCCGGCAGCCCCGGCCGCCGTTTCCGGGCCGGCGGTGTACGAAGTCCGGGTCAACGGCAAACCATACACCGTGGAAATCGGACCGGCTCAGGCTGGCGGTCAGGCTTCCGCAGCTCCCGCTCCGGCGGCAGCGGCGCCTGCACCCGCAGCTTCGGCTCCGGCGGCTCCGGCCAACGGTTCACAAGCCATCACCTCCCCGCTTCCGGGATCGGTGTTCGCCATGAAATGCAAGGTCGGCGATGCGGTCAGCGAAGGCGATACGGTGATGGTCCTGGAGTCCATGAAAATGGAAACCGAGGTTCACTCTCCATTCACCGGAACCGTCAACAGCATTCTGGTCCAGGAAGGGTCCAACGTGCAAACCGGTGACGAACTCATTCTGATTTCATAATATGGACTTTACATTCGAAGACGCTATCAGCCGGGTTCTGAATTCCACTGGATTTTCCGTTATCAGCGGTGGTCAGATGGTAATGATTGGGGTCGCCTGCGTGCTGCTCTACCTGGCCATCTGGAAAAAGTTCGAGCCACTGCTGCTGTTGCCAATCGGGTTTGGCTGCCTTTTGGCCAACCTGCCGCTCAGCAACCTGGCCAACACCAACGACGGCGGTCTGTTCAACATTTTCTATTCCGGCGTCAAACACGAAGTTCTGCCGCCCTTGATCTTTCTCGGCGTCGGCGCGTTGACGGATTTCGGTCCACTGCTGGCCTATCCGGCGACCCTGCTGTTGGGTGCGGCGGCGCAGGTAGGGGTGTACACCACCCTGATCGGCGCGGTCGCTCTCGGATTCAACCTGCAGGAAGCCAGCGCCATCGGCATCATCGGCGGTGCGGACGGTCCCACGTCCATCTTCCTCGCCGCCAAACTGGCCCCGCATTTATTGGGACCGATCGCCGTTGCCGCCTATTCCTACATGTCGCTGGTGCCGCTCATTCAACCGCCCATCATGCGCGCATTGACCACGGAAAAGGAGCGCAAGGTGCGCATGGCGCAGTTGAAACCGATTTCGCAGACGGTGAAGATCCTCTTCCCCATCGCGTCCACCATCGTCTGCATCCTGATGCTGCCCGGTGTGGCGCCGCTGCTGGGCATGTTCATGCTGGGCAACCTGTTCCGCGAATCCGGCGTCACCGGACGCCTGCATGACACCGCGCAGACGCACCTCATCAACTTCGTCACCATCCTGCTGGCGCTGGCGGTGGGGTCGTCCATGACGGCGGAATCGTTCCTGACCCTGGACACCATCAAGATCATCGTCCTCGGCCTGCTGGCATTTTGCTTTGCCACGGCAGGGGGCGTGCTGTTCGGCAAACTCATGTACATCCTGTCGGGCGGCAAGGTGAATCCGTTGATCGGTTCGGCGGGAGTGTCTGCCGTGCCGATGGCGGCACGCGTGTCGCAAAAGGTGGGGCAGGATGAGGACAAGTCGAATTTCCTGCTCATGCACGCCATGGGCCCCAACGTGGCCGGGGTGATCGGCAGTGCCGTCGCCGCAGGCGTGTTTTTATCGCTGTTCGGCGACATCGGTCCTGCCACCGAAGGCGCCTCGCACGCTGCCATCCAGACGATCGAACTGTTCGCTTCCAACACAACAGGAGCCGGCAACTGACATGAGCCCCATCATCTTGGCATCCATGAAGGTTTCGTTACTGGCGCTCGGCGTTATTTTTCTGGTGCTGGGCATTCTGATCGGCGTCATCAAAACGATGACCCGCCTGATTCCCTACAAGGCGCCGCCTCCCCCAGCGGTGAAACCCAAGGCCGCTGCCGCGCCTGCATTGTCTTCCGAGGAAGACGACCACATCGCCGCCATTCAGGCGGTCATGTCCCATCACCTGGGCGGTACCGGGAACCTGAGCGTCACCCAGATTCAGTCCAAGTAAACCTTCCCTTCGTTGTCCGCCCGCGCACTTTCAGGTCGGCGACCCGGTGTGCTGCTGCACGGTCTTGAGGTTCGTCCGCGCCGCTTCATGCCCCGGATCGAGGCGCAACACCTCACGCAGTTCCTGCTCGGCTTTTTCCAGGTATCCGGCGGCCATCAACGTCTCGGCCAACGCATTGCGCATGCCCGCATGCTCCGGGTTCAGAAACACCGCGAGGTTGAACTCAACGATGGCGCGATCCATCTGGTTGCGTTTCCGGTATAAGTTGCCCAGGTTGGCGTGGGCCGGAGCCAGGTCGAAATCGATGTCGATGGCTTTCCGGTACTGACCTTCCGCATCCTCCGGTCGCTCCAGTTTTTCATATAACAAACCGAGGTTGTTGTACGCCTGCGCGAAGTCGGCCTGCGTGGCTGCGGCCTGATGGAACCAGCGTTCCGCCTCCGCAAGGTTTCCCTGTCCCATGAACATCAGTCCCAGGTTGTTTTCGATCATCGCATCCGGCTGGATGGCCAACGCCTGCCGCATCAGTTCTTCCGCCTTGTTCCATTCGCCGCGACTCTGGTGCACCCCCGCCAACAGGTTGTAGGGCGGCGCGAAATCGCTTTTGATCTCGATGGCTCTCCGGTACATCTTCGCGGCCCGGCCGGAGTCGCCCTGCTCCCCGTAATAAATGCCCAGGTTGGTGTGCGCGCGCGCCAGCTTGTTGGGGAAATTCTGGATCACCCATTCCCAGAACACGCCGGTATTCTGCCAGACGGGAATCTGTTGGATGGTCCACACGCTGCTCACACCGACCGTCAGGATCGCGGTGTACCCGATGATCACGCTGACCAGCACTTCGCGCTTGCGTTCCACACAATGACGCCACAGCCCGACCATGCCGACGGCGAGAAGAATGTAAAAGCCGAGGGTGGGAATGTAGGTGAAGCGGTCGGCGGCGGCCTGCCCTCCCACCTGCACAATGCCGATCACCGGCGCCAGGGTGACCAGATAAATCATCCACACCGTCGCCCAGTAGCGCCGGCCCTCCCGCCACTTCACAAAACAAAACCAGCAGATCACAAAAAAAGTCGCCACCTCCAGCCACAACTTCCAGTCCCAGTCCGGAAAGGGATAGAGCGGTACCAGCGGTTGCGGCCACAAGGTTTTTTCAATGTAGAACACGCTGCTGCGGAGCGCGTTGACCAGGCGCGTCGGCACGCTGAGCTCCCCCACAGCCACCACCGCGCCCTGCGACTTCTGGGCGATGATCGTGATCACCCCGGCGGCGAAACTCATGACAAAGTGCGACGCTTTTTCCCGGACGCGTTGCCAAATGCCGGAAAGACCCTGGATGCGGTTCAGCGGATACCCATCCAGCAGCAGCAACACGATCGGCAAGGTGACGGCCATCGGCTTCGACATCAACGCCAGCAGGAACAGGACCAGCACCCGGCGGTGCCAGCGCGTGCGCTCCGCCGCATCGACCGCCTCGACGTAACGGAGGTACGCCAGTACGGCGGAAAATGAAAACAGCGCGCACAACAGGTCCTTGCGTTCCGCCGCCCACACCACGGATTCCACGCGCAACGGATGCACCGCAAACAGCAACGCCACCCAGGCACTGAGAAAGATCGTCACATAACGTCCCTTCAGATCGGGATACGCCCGGTCCACAAAATACTGGATCAGCAAAAAAAACAGAAACGCATTGATGCCATGCAGCACGATGCTTATGAAATGATGGCCCGCCGGATTCAGTCCGAATAGCTGGTAATCGATGGCGTGCGACAGCCAGGTCACCGGCTGCCAGTAAAACCGGTCCAGGGTGGTCAACATGTCAAACAGATGGGATGGAGCGAGGGACCGGATCATGGGATTGTTCAGGACGTAACCGTTGTCATCCCAGTCCACGAATCCGTTGTCGAGGGCGGCCCAGAAAACGACCAGCACGAAAAACAGCAGCGCCAGAAAAACGAGCGGCAACATCTGTCGGGAGGTGCCGCCGGAAGTGCGTGGAGTCATAACCTGGTATCGGTGAAAGATTTAGTTTTGTCCCGCCGGGTCCTTATCGCGGGAAAAGAGGTACTGCGGTGTCTTCAGGATCGCCTGAAACATGCCCACCACTTTTTTCTCGAGGGAAGTGAACGGCACCGTTGTGACCTGGGGGTCGGCGAACGGCCCGCTGACTTTGTAATAGCTTTTGAAAACGCTCTCCTCTTCGCCGGCCGTCAGGATTTTCCCGACCAGCGGAATTTTCTTGAAGAAGGAATCCACCACCCTCCACGGCGCCACGCCCACTACAGTATCCATGCTGTGCGCGTTCAAATCAAACGATCCCACCAGCGTCATCAGCTCCTTCGGGTTTTCAAAAATGAAGTTTTCCGTGAACGCCACACCGTTATGCAATGAAAAATGCCCCTTTATCATTTTGTAGTCGGCAAACGCCCGGCTTTTGCGCGCCGCCACTTTTTGCGGGTCGAGATCGTAGCCGAACATCTCGATGGTTCCGTTGAGCAGTCTGCCGGTCTGGATACGCCCCTGGCGGATATCGAGAACCAGGGTGCCGTCCAGCGTGCGGGTGAGTTCCTTGAGCGTCCGCCCCTCCGCCTGCAGGCGGGCTTCCACCCGTTGCAGGGTGCCGGTCAGGCAATCGTCAAACAACGTATCGAACAGATCGAAAAATCCTTTAACCCGGGTCCCAGCTGAAACCACATGCGCAGACCAACGCGGCGCTTTGTTTTCCACTACGTTCAACGTGGCCTTCACGTCGAAGCGGTCGCGTCCGGGCCGGCCCCAATGCAGGGTGTCGGTGGACACAACGCCTTCCTTAAACTGGAAGCGTCCCTGCACCGCATGGAAGTGCGCACGCGGCACCCGCAATTCCTCCAGCTTCAGATCGACCGACCCCGTGCCCTCTGCGAACCACGGCGACGCCATCCAGGCCCCGCTTCCTGCCTCCGGTGCGGTGTCCTTTTTTTTCGTGTCCCCGCGCAGCCGGGCGAGGTCCAGCGTATCGGCGGTGACCTGCAACTCCCACTGCGGCTGTTCGGTGGCGATGATCTTGCCCTCCACCTGGATCGGCGTCTTGCCGACCACAACCTGCCCCTTGCGCACCTTCACCACGCGGTTGGCAAAAAACGCTTCGCCCTGCACCCGCACAGGCACCGCCAACGACTCGGGCATGAAGCGGACGTCATGCAGTTGGACGCGCCCTTCGTAATTGGCTTCCTCCGGCTGGCTCACCAGCCCTTTGCCGGAGATTTCAAAATCCAGCATCCCCTCCTTCGCCCCGCGCAACGCTTTCAGGTAAGGCGTGACCGACGTCACCTTGAAACGCGTCGCCGCCAGTTTGAACTGAAAGCGGGGACGCTCGGCACCCGTCACGCGACCGGTTCCGGAGACGGTGTTGCCGCCCAGAGCGACCGATAGTTTCTTGAAATCGACGCCTTCCTTATCGGAAAACGTCATCACCATCTCAAGCGTGTTGGGCACCTGTTCCGGTTTCGCCACCAGATCGCGAAAGGTGTAAGCAGCGCGGGTCAAATCCACGGAGTTTTTGAGCGTGACCGACTGGCGGGTCCAGTGCAACACCGACTCCACCTGCACCCTGCCGCGATAATCGAGCGTCTCCAGAAAAGGAATGCCGGTGAAATCCTGCTTCTGGAAATCGGAAGCCGTCGCCTTCAGCACCAGTTCAGCCTTGGGTTTTCCGGGGTGATAGAACGTACCCTGAATGTTGACGGGCGAATCGCCGTAGCGCCCTGTGATGGTTTCAAACGCAATCTCCCCCGCCTTGAAGCTCACCGCCCCCGTCACCTGCCTGAACGGACGCAAACGGTCGCGGTACTGCACCGAAACGTTTTCAATTTGCACCCGCCCCTCCATCACCGGTTTCTTCTTCGCATCGGCAAACCGTTCGTCCCGGTATTGCACTTTCAAAATGCCGTCGGTCATCTCCAGATCATTCAGTATTTTTCCAAAGCGGCCCGCCACCGCATCCGGCGGGATGAACTGCTTCGACTGCAACGCACCGAGGTCCACCGCACCCGTCACCGCCGTCTGCGTGGAACCGGGACCGATGCGCGCGCTGCCTTCAAAATCGTGAAAACGATGGTTGCGGCACTCCGCCGAAAATCCGGTGAAGGTCAGAGACACCGTGGGCCCGCCGGTTTCCGCAGCAGGTGTGCGGGCAAACGTCACCTGCCCGGCAATGTTGTGGAACGCCGACATCATGTCCATGGTTTGGAGCGCGCCCTGTTGAATCGCCGTCTCTCCCTGCACCTGCCAGCGATCGGGTTGGACCAGCGGCCCCGCAACCTCGACATGACTTTCCGTCCCGCCGCTTAAGGTTTTGATCGACTGCACGCGCTCCTGCACCGGTTTCGCTGTCGCATGGGTTTTCACCACCTGCAACAAATCCTCAATATCCGCCTGCACAGCGAACCGCGTTTCCAGCCAGGGTTCGGTGAACAGGTCTTTGACGGCAACGTCGATGGAACGCAGCGGCACCCCGTGGAACCGCGCCTGCTCAAAGGTTCCAGTCACCCCACCTTCCTTATAGATCAGCGATCCGGTCACACGATCGAGACCGGGCAACGCATCGCCCGTCTCCACGTTTTCAAGTTGTGCGGCCGCTGTCAAATTGCGCAGCGTGCCTTCCTTGATGCCATGAAGCAGTTCGTTGAGAGTGCCGCGATATGCCGCGGACTCCACCTGGATGCGTCCCGCTTTCCAGTAGGGGTTCAGCGCGGCGCGGACTTCAGCGGGCAGCAGGTTGAACGGAAATGCCGTTTTCAGATTCCCGGGGGCGACGGGAGTCGTGCGCACCTGCAGGGCGGCACCGGGATCGGACGCGGGAAACGGCGTCAACGCGCCCTTCACCTGAAATCGATACTCGCCTGCGGTGTAATCGGCGCGCCGCACCTCCAGGGCCCCCGGCGTCCACACCAGATCGAAATCGAGACCCCCTGCCGCCGCATGATCCGTCGCCAGCAACGACGGCGTGTGATCGGCGGGGGCATAGCGATGCTCGATGCTACCGGAAGTTTCCAGGATGGTGCCCCAGGTCCCGCCAAATGTGGACTGCACCCGCAACAGCGCCGGTTGTGGATTGAAGTCCAGCATTTGTTTCCAGTACGGTCGCAAGGCTTCGCTGGAAAGGTCGCGTGCGTTCAGTGTGCCTTCATAAGGCACCGCCTGGAAATCGGCCATTCCCTGCGCAAACTTCACTTCCGCCTGCAACACAAGACCCGGTTCCGGCAATTGCCGGGACGCCCAATCGGCTTCCAACTCCACAATCACCTTCGCCGCAAGCAGGGGCCGCGACAACGACAGGTTCACATGATGCAGAACGAGGGTGGCCGGCGATCCATCTGCCGCCCTCACCGCATGATCGACCCAGCTCAGGGTGCTGTCTTCCACATCAATGCTGCGCATCATGCCGGTCCAGAACAAGTCAGCCAGCCTGCCCCCCGCGGCGGTCGCGTCCGCATCCGCATTTTCCAGAAACGGCAGGCGCCCTGTTTGATCGCGAACCAGTTGAATGTCCGCGCCCACGATCTCGATACTGCGGATGGAAACCTGGTTGGATAAAAACGGAATGATGCGAAACCCGATCCACACCGAATCGGCGGAGACTTCAATTTTGCGATCGGCCTTTCGAAGCAGCGTCAGTTGGTTGAGGCGCAACCCCAACCCCTCCTCTTCAAAATCCACTTCCACCGACTGGAGAGTCACCGGCCGTCCGGCCAGGCGTTCGAGTTCGGCGATGACCATGCCCTTGACGGTTTCCTTGTCGCTGAGGCGCACATACAGAAGCGCCGCCACTCCGATGAGCAGCACCGAGACGCCGATCAGGACGCGAAGAAAGAGTTTCTTTTTAGAAAAGGGCATGGTAAGAATACGTGGATGACCGTCTGGGATTCGTAAACAACAATCCGTTCGGGAGAAAACCGACCCTGGGTCTCAGTTTAACGCATTCGGGGTCGCAGCGCTGCCAAGATTGCAATCCCCTTTTTGCGGGTCCAGGACTCATCGCCCGCCCGCCACCAGCATCATGCCGAATCAAGATAATCAGGAGTGCGTGTACGGCGTGCACCCGGTGCACCATGCCCTGGAAACGGGCACCCGTTACTGCTACCGCATCGTACTCGAAAAAAATAAAAACCCGGCGCGGCTGAACGACATTCAGACGCTGGCGCGCAAGCGCAAGATCACCGTCGAATTTCTGCCGCGCGAGGCCTTCCGCAAACGTTTCGGCGAGTTGGGCCAGCAGGGCGTCGTCGGCTTCTTCGCGCCGGTGCCGACGTTGGGACTGCACGCTTTGATGGAAAACGCGTTCAAAGCGACGGAGCGGCCGGTGGTCGCCCTGCTCGACGGCATCCAGGACCCGCAAAACCTGGGCGCATTAATCCGCTCCGCGTACGTCCTCGGCATGCAGGGCCTCATCGTGCCGAAACATCGCGCCGCGCCGCTGAACGACACCGTGGCGCGCTGTTCTTCCGGCGCGATCGAGCATTTGCCGGTCAGCGTGGTCACCAACCTCAACAGCGCCATCGCCGCGCTCAAGGAATCGGGATTCTGGATTGTAGGGGTGGATATGGAAGGCAGTCCGTCCTGCGACCGCTTCGAGTTCAACATGGCCGTGGCGCTGGTGATCGGCGGCGAAGGCAAAGGCCTGCGCCTGTCCACGCGCAAGGCCTGCGATTTCGTCGTCTCCATTCCCATGGACGGCGAGTTGGGATCGCTGAACGCCTCGGTGGCGGGAGGCATCCTGTTCTACGAAATCCTGCGGCAACGCCGGGCCAATCCCAACCCGGCCTCCTCTTCCAAACACACAAATAAAAAGAACAGACTCTGAGTCGGCCAGCTCTACCCGGACCCGCGAATTTAAGAGCTGTTGACTCAATATCTCGATATATACTCACTGGAAGCAATGGGAGCCATAAACCTACCCGCTCCGTAACCAGTTTTTTGGAGATGTCTATCATGAATTCTGATTCTCTCACGCGCCGTGGTTTTGTCCGCAACTCGGTCCTGACCGGTTTTTCGTTTTTCGTGGCAATGCTTGGGTCGAGGCTTTTTTATGCGCAACCGGCTTACTCGGAGGACAAATCCTGGTTTACGCAAATCAATCGCGCCAAAGACTCTTCGAATTTGCAGGGCCATGAAAAAGGACATGTTCCCATCATTTTCGCACCCGGCGAGGTGAAAGCGGGCGAACCGTTTAACGTGGAAGTTCAAGTCGGCCAAAATATGCACGAAATGATTCCGGAGCACTACATCGATTGGGTGGACCTGTACGCCGGGGATATTTTTCTGACCAAGATCGTCCTGACCCCCAATTTCACGCAAGCAAAATTCAAGGTAACGTTGACCCTGACTGCATCGACCACTTTGAGAGCCATTGAACATTGCAATCTCCATGGCCTGTGGGAAGGCACCAAATCCATCCGTGTCGATGCTTGAGAGCTCAAATTGGGCCGATCAGAAAGTCGCGCGACCTTGACAATTCCGAGGGAGTGCCGAAAGCCCGGTCGGCCCAAACACAAAAAGGGCTGATACCTTTTTCACTCAAAAAGTACCAGCCCTTTTTCGAAGTCTATGAAAACCTATCCGAAGATCAGCCGTGTCCTCTGCGTTGTGCGGACTTGCGTTTCTTCTTCGCTTCTTTCTGCTTGCGCTTCTTTTTGACCGAGGGTTTTTCGTAAAATCGGCGTCGTTTCAATTCTTTCAACAAGCCTTCCTTGGTCATTTGCCGCTTCAAGGCTTTCAATGCTTTATCGACCTGATTCTGATGAACAACGACTTCTAACAAAAAACTCAACCTCCCAAAAATAATGGAATTAACGGCCCAAGGCGTCTATTTTAAAGGTGTCATTATAAAAAATGGATGAATGAAGTCAAGCGCTAACGATTGCATTCTTCGGTTTTCAAGGCTTTTGAACTTGTGTTTGGGACACCGGTTCTGGTACTCCTGAAACCGAGGAAGCGCCCACGCTCGCGGAGGCTCATGCACAGAATTCAACACACGCTGACAATCACTTTATTTCTGGTGGTTTTAGGAAATCCGGTCCTTTCCGGGGCGACGGAGTTCGCTGTCCCCAACAACGGTTCCCCTTACAAAAGCCTGTCGGAGCTGGAAACCGGACAGATCCTGCACCTGCCCACCGGCGTCGTCGTCACCCAGAAACAGCTTATGGATACGGTGTCCACGTCGCGCGTGATCTACATCGGCGAGACCCACGACAACCTGGAAGCGCACCGCGTGCAGATGGAAATCATCCGCGACCTGCACGCGCGGTATCCCGGCAAGGTCGCCGTCGGCATGGAAATGTTCCGGCGCCCGGCGCAGAATCAGCTCGACCTCTGGCACGAAGGCAAGCTGACCGACCGCCAGTTCCGCAAACTGTTCCGCGAAAACTGGGGCCTGGGCATCCAGCTGTATCGGCCGATTTTCGATTACCTCAAGGCGCAGCGCATTCCGCTGCTCGGATTGAAATCCGGCGAATCGCTGGAGCAACGCCTGCGTGAAGGCGGGCTGGAACAGGAAGGGTTGCCGGACATCGACGCCGACGATCCCTATCACCGCGCGTACTCGATGGCGTTGTTCGGCGGTCACGCCTCTCACTCCACCGAAGGGTTTCATCCCTACCACATGCTGCTGTTGTGGGAGGAAAGCATGGCCGAAGCCGTCGCCGAATTTTTGACCGATGACCGTTACCCGGATTGGAAACTGGTGGTGCTGGCCGGGGGGTTTCATGTCCAATACGGTTACGGCATTCCCAAGCGCGCGTTCCGCCGCGTGCCCCACGCCTACTCGATCGTCCTGCCGACGGTGACGGAGATCCCGACCGAGTTGAAAGACCGTGAAATGAAATTCGAATCGACCGGCATTCCCCTGTACAGCGCCGACTTCGGCTGGAAACTGGACTACGTGGTGCCGCCGCCATTACGCATCCGCCTCGGCGTGTACCTGGAAGACCACGACGACGGTCTGCGGGTGGTGCGGGTGATGCCGAACTCCAATGCCGAGCGCATGGGCCTGAAGAAAAACGATCTCATTCAAAAACTGAACGGCATCCGCGTGGTGGATACGGAAGAGTTGACGTCGCGCCTGCAACAACACGATTTCGGTGAGACGGTACGCGTGCACGTGATGCGGGATGAACGGGAGGTCCAGGTGGAAGGTGTGCTGCAACAAATGACGGAACCGCACACGGAGTGAACTCAGGCCGCCGGGTGTTCCATCGAAATACCCAACCGCTCCAGGTTGGTGTCGCCGGTCAGTTCCAGAAAAATATCTTCCAGTTCCAGGTTTTCCTGATCCCTCTTCGCCATGCGCCGCAGTGCGTCCATCGATCCCAAAGCAATGACTTCACCTTTCTGAATGATGCCGATGCGGTCGCACATGGCCTGCGCGATGCCGAGCGAATGCGTGGACATGAACACGGCGGCGCCCTTGCGGCATAAATCCGTGAACAGTTGTTTTACCTGGCGCGCGCCCTTGGGATCGAGACCCACCATCGGTTCATCCACGATCAACACCTCAGGATCGTGCAGCAGCGCGCCGGAGATGATGAGCTTCTGCTTCATGCCGTGCGAGTAGCCTTCGATCAACGCATGCTCGGAATCCATGAGATCGAAAAACGCCAGGTACTCCTCGGCGCGCTCGGCGGCGGTTTTCATATCGATGCCGTACAACTCCGCAATGAACATCAGGTATTCGCGGCCGGTCAGTTTTTCGTAAATGAAGGGCCGGTCGGGGATGTAACCGAGGATGGCTTTGGCGCGCAGCGGATCGGTGCTGACGTCATGCCCGCCAATCAGCACGCTGCCGCTTGTCGGTTTCAACAACCCGACCAGCATCTTGATGGTGGTGGTTTTGCCGGCGCCGTTGGGACCGAGAAAGCCGAAAAATTCTCCCGCGGGGACGGTCAGATTGAGACCCTTGACGGCGTCCACATCGCGGTAGCGTTTAGTGAGGTGGGTGAGTTCAATCACGGCAGGCGGGGGTCAGCGGATATCAAAAGAGCGGAGGCCTTCAACCGACGTCCAGTTCACATCGACGTTCTCGACCCGGGCCAGAGTGGGACCCTGGCGGCACCAGTCGATCAGGCGGTCCAGCGTTTCGCGGCCGCCTTCGGCATGGATTTCCACCGAGCCGTCATCGAGGTTGCGCACCCAGCCGGCAACACCGAGTTCCTTCGCCACCCTTTCCGTGCTGGCACGAAAGAACACACCCTGCACACGTCCCTCGACTTTCAAACGAACAGCAGCCTCGCTCATGGCTCGCTCAACTTCCACGGTTGCCCTGGTCATAAAGTTGCTGGATCTCCCGGTAGATGCCGAATTTGGATCCTTCGCCGATCTTTTCACCGAACTTGCCCAAATCGCGCATGATGCGCTGAAACTCAGACAAACCCCCACTGAAATTTTCGATCAACGGACTGAAATACGCCTGCTCCTCCGCATCCAAACGACCGTTGATTTCCCGCAAACGTTCTTTTAAAGGCTCAAAGTTTTTTTCCATGGTTCATATGGTAGCGTTCCGGTTTTGCCTTTGCAACGATTTTCAGGCGCTCCCTGCAACCACACCACGCACTCACACCTTCTCAAAAGAGACTGCGGCAACGGCTTGACAGTCCGTTATGTTTTATGATATATAACGAAGCGCGAGACACAGAATCGGCATCCTTCCACTCCAGCGGAGTTTCAGAATGCGGCGGACACTGTTTTTTTTATGGGCTATTGCCGGATGGGCCGCCCTGCCCGCCGGGGCGTGGGCCGAAACGGCGACGGTGGCGGTGGCTTCCAATTTCCTGGGACCGTTCCAGCACATTGCAAAAGCGTTCGAAGCCGAAACGGAACACCGCGCGCGCATCGTCTCCGGAAGCACCGGCAAGTTGTTCGCGCAGGTCGTGCACGGCGCGCCCTTCGACGTTTTTCTGGCGGCGGATGCCAAACGGCCCGAGCTTCTGGAAGAGCAACAACTCGCGGTGACGGGATCGCGCTTCACGTACGCGATCGGACGGTTGACGCTGTGGAGCGCCGACCCCAAAGGCATCGACGGCGATGGCGCATCGGTCTTGAAGCGAGGCACGTTCCGTCACCTGGCGCTGGCCAATCCGAAAACCGCGCCGTACGGCAAAGCCGCGCAATCGACGTTGCAAACACTGAATCTGTGGGAGCCGTTGCAGCCGCGCCTCGTGCGCGGTGAAAACGTCGGGCAGGCCTTCCAGTTCGCCGCCACCGGCAACGCCGAGATCGGGTTCGTCGCGCTGTCGCAGGTGCTGGCGCTGCCGCCTTCGCAACAGGGCAGCCGCTGGGACGTGCCGCCGCACTATCACGATCCCATCGAGCAGGATGCCGTGCTGCTGGCAACAGGGCGCGGCAACGGTGCCGCCACCGCATTGATGCGCTTTTTGCGGAGCGCGCAAGCGAAACAGATGATCGAACAATCCGGCTACACGGTTTCGGGAGACTGACGCACATGGAGACCCCCATCGACTGGCAACCGATACTGCTCACACTCAAGCTGGCGGGCATGACGGTGGTCGTGCTGCTCCTGATCGGCACGCCGCTGGCATGGTGGTTGTCGCAAACCCGATCGCGCTGGAAGGTGTGGATCGAGGCGGTGGTCGCACTGCCGCTGGTGCTGCCGCCGACGGTGCTGGGTTTTTACCTGTTGATCGCGCTCGGCGCCAACGGCATTCTGGGCGGCCCCATGCAGGCGTGGACCGGCGCCTCCCTGGCGTTCACGTTTCCGGGCCTGGTCATCGCTTCCACGTTGTACTCGCTGCCGTTTGTCGTGCAACCGTTGCAGGGCGCGTTCGAATCGATCGGCCGTCCGTACCTCGAAGCGGCCTGGGCGTTGCGCGCCTCGAAGTGGGATGCGTTCTTCACCGTTGCCTCGCCCCTGGCCGTACGCGGTTACATCACCGCCATGGTGCTGGGCTTCGCGCACACCCTGGGCGAGTTCGGCGTGGTGCTGATGGTGGGCGGCAACATCCCCGGCAAAACCAAAGTCGTGTCTATCGCCATCTACGATCACGTTGAAGTGCTCGAATACGCACAGGCGCACTGGTTGTCCGGCGGCCTGCTGTTGTTTTCGTTCGTTGTGTTGTTGATCGTGTATTCCTTCAACCGCCGCCTGCCCCTGCACGTTTCATGAGCCGCCTGACCGCACAGTTTCACATCCCTTACCCCGGCTTTGAATTGAATGCGGAGTTGGATGTGCCCGCGCACGGCGTCACCGTGATCTTCGGCCGGTCTGGCAGCGGCAAGACCACCCTGCTGCGCTGCATGGCCGGGCTGACGCGGTCGCCTTCCGGTTATTTCCGCATCGGCGACGCCGTCTGGCAGGATGAATCGACGGGACGGTTTCGTCCCGTCCACCAGCGCGCCATCGGCCTCGTCTTTCAGGATGCACGCCTGTTTCCGCACCTCACCGTGCAGGGCAATCTGCACTACGGCTACCGGCGCATTGCCGAACACGAACGCCGCATCGACTTCGATCACATCGTCTCGCTGTTGGAACTGGCGCCGCTTTTGAACCGCATGCCGCGCAACCTGTCCGGCGGCGAGCAGCAACGCGTCGCCATCGGCCGCGCCTTGCTGACCAGCCCGCGCCTGTTGCTGATGGACGAACCGCTGGCCAACCTCGACACCGCGCGCAAGCTGGAAATTTTGCCCTTCCTGCTGAAACTGCGCACCGAGCTCGGACTGCCCATCGTTTATGTCAGTCATTCGCTGGAAGAAATTCTGCAACTGGTGGACACGCTGGTGTTGTTGAAGGCGGGGCGGGTGATCGCCTGCGGTCCGGCGCAACAGGTGTTGACCGATCTGCCGCCGGGGGAACGCATCGATCCCGGTCTCGCTGGAACGCTGCTCGACACCACGGTGGTCGATCACGACGACGCGTTCGCGCTCACCCGCGTGCGCTACGGCGATCAGTTTTTGTATCTGCCCAAACAGAAAGTGGAAGCCGGGAGGCCGTTGCGTCTGCACATTCTGGCGCGGGACATCAGCCTGGTGGTGAGCCCGGCGTCCACCCAGACCAGCGTGCTGAACATCCTGGAGGCGACGGTGGTCGAGGTTTTGCCGCGCGGTCCCGCCGCGCACGCGGTGGACATCAAGATCGACATCGGTCAACCCGTGCTGGCCACCATCACGCGCAAATCGCTGGCGCGGCTGGAACTGAAACCGGGACAGAAGGTGTACGCGCACATCAAAGCGGTGCAGATGGTGCACGAGTTGCCGGAGTTTTGATTTTACTTGAAAGAAAAAAGGTGGGCGGGCGGGCGACCGGAACCTTCAGATCATGCCCATTTTGTTTTCGATGTCGGGATCGAGCTTGATGGCTTTCTGATAATGCCGCTGCGCGACGTCTTCGTTGCCGACCAGTTCGTTGAGCGTACACAGGTAAAAATGCGCTTCCGCGTACTTCGGGTTGGCGCGCACGGCTTTGTTGAACGCATCCAGCGCTTCTTTATAATGATCCAGCCGGTACTGCGTGTTGCCCAGCATGAAACACGCCTGCGCGTCGCGCGGATTGAGGCGGATGGCCTGCGTCAACGGCGCGACGGCATCCTGATACCGTTTCTTGTCCGCATACATCTTGCCCAGTTGGGCGTGCAGGCGCGGATCGCGCGGCTTCTGTTTGATCAGTTGTTTGATGCGTTCGATCTCGCGGTCGTCCGCTCCGCCGCCGGGCGGAGCAGCGGCGGGGCGTCCCGGTTGCGGCGGTGCCGGGGCTGCCGGGCGAGGCGGCGCCGCGGGCCGGGCGGGAGGGGCCGCAGCCGGTTCGGGTTCCGGGGCCGAGGACACGGCGGCCGCCGCACTGATCTGCGATTGGATCGACCGCACTTCCGCTTCCGCGCGGGCGCGGGCTTCCGACTCCATTTGAATTCCGGAGCGCAGGTGTTGCAGGTCTTCCTGGTATTTGCGCAACTGGCCTTCCAGGTTCTCGGTTTGTTGCTTGTGCAGTTCCTCGCTCTTTTTGGCCTGCTCCACTTCCTTCTTGAGCGCTTCCAGTTCCTGGGTGTCGGTGAACTTTTGTTCCACTTCCTGAATCTTCGCATTGGCGGCGTTCAACTGTTTTTCCAATTCCGCTTTTTCCTGGCGCAACTGTTCTTTGTTCTGGCGCAACTGTTCCAGTTCCTGCTCCAGCGATTCGGATTTTCCGGAACCCGCTGCCGCCTGCTTCAACGCCGTGTCCACCTTCGTGTAGGCGTCCTTCAACTGTTGCTCGAGTGACGTCTTCTCCGCAGTGAGGGCCTCTTCCGACTGCTTCAACGCCGCCACTTCCTTTTGCAACGCTGCGGTCTCGCCACCGGCCTGTTTGGCCTGCTCCAGACTGGTCTGCAATTCCTGCACCTGGCTGGCCAGATATTCCTTTTCCGTTTTGAGAAGCTCTTCCGCCTTTTGATTGAGTTCGATTTCTTTTTTCAGCGATTCCACTTCGCCCGAACCCTGCGAGGCCTGACGTTTCGCCTCTTCCAGCTGGGTTTCGAGATCACCGAGTTGGGTTTGCAGAGCGAGCGTTTCGTTCTGCAACTCCATCTTCTCGTTCATCAGGGCTTCTTCGTTGTCGCGCAGGCTTTGTTCCGAATCACGCAGCAATTCGAGTTCGGACTGGACCGCTTCCAGTTGTTCCTTCAAAGCATCGGATTCGCCGGTGTCTTCGGGGCGTTGGAGGGCTTCGTCGAGCTTGGCCTGGGTGGTCTGCAACTGGCTTTCGAGGTTGGCCTTCTCCATCTTCGCCAACTCTTCGGATTTTTTAACGAGGTCCAATTCGCGTTGCAAAGCGTCGGCACTGGGCGCGGACGACACGGCCTTCTGGGCTTCTTCCAGACGCGCCTGCAAATCCTTGACCTGCGCTTCCAGGCCTTCGCGCTTCTGCACTTCCAACTGGTATTGCGAATCGGACACCCCGCCCGCGGAGGTCGGAGCCTGTTGCAGGGCGGCTTCGGCCTTCTGCCGCAGGGCCTGTTCATCGAGAACCTGCTGCTTGAGGTTGAGCAGCTCCTGAGTCTTGCCCATCAATTCCTGTTCGGCCCGGGTGCGTTTCTCGATTTCCTGATTGAGTTCGGCACCACTGGAGAGACCGGCGGCGGCGCCTTCGGAAACCTTTTTCTCCAGTTCGGCGGCTTTTGCGCTCGCTTCTGCCAAAGCCTGTTCCGTAGCTTCGCGCTTTTGTTTTTCCGCCTCCAGTTCACCGGAGAGATCCGGACCTCCACCCCCCTGTTGCAAATCGGCAATCTGCTTCTTCGCCGCATTCAGTTGAGCGGTTTTTTCCTTCAACTGAGTTTGCAGGTTGGTGAGAACTTCCTGAAGCGTTTGCGCAACGCCTTTACCACCCATTCATTTTCCCTTTCTCATCCATGAAAACCAAGGCAGGGTCGGATTGGGGGTCCAGACACACCCTTGTAGAAACCACTTGTCGGGCCATGAATCCCTGTTTGACAGAAACAGGGTGGTAATCGAAGCGTTTTAAAAACGACGCTTCACTGGGAGATGATCATTTAGATTTTAGTAAAATTTGAGGCACTGTCAACAACCAAACCCATAAAAAAAAAGCGTTTACACTGCCAAAGGGCAGAGGCCAGGCGCTGCGGGCCGCATTCATGGCGGCCCATATACGGACCGGCCTCTTTTCCACGCCGTGCCGCAAGTCACATTTTGCATGGACCCCACATTCGGATTCTGAAAACGGGTGACCGATTTGTTGGCGAATCCGTTCCGGGGTGATCATATTTATTAGGGAGATCATGTTGATTTTTAATACTGAATCAACTTAACGGTGCCGTGAAGCCGGGCACCCATCCCGCAAAATCGTTGGAGGTCATCAAACACGGACAAACATCGATTCCGGGCATCCACCACTCTGTTTAGGTTAAAAAATGGATGCCCCCTCGCTCCAGAAAACTCAACCTTGAAAGGGGTCCTTGTATGAGTGCTCAATACGTGGACAGTTTTGCCGACGATCTCGGCCCCGTCAAAATCCTGCACATTTACGAACCCAAAACCCAACTGCGCGCCATCGTGGTGGTGGACAACCTGGCCATGGGTCCCGCCATTGGCGGTTGCCGCATGGCCACCGATGTGTCCACGCGCGAGGTGTTCCGCCTGGCACGCGCCATGACGTTGAAGAACGCGCTCAACGATTTGCCGTACGGCGGCGGCAAGTCCGCCATCATCGGCGATGCCGGCAGCGACCAGAAAGAAGCCTGGGTGCGCGAGTTCGCGCGGTCCATCCGGCACCTGGAGGAATACATTCCGGGTCCCGACATGGGCACCGACGAACAAAGCATGGCCTGGGTGCAGGAGGAGATCGGGCGCGCCGTAGGCCTGCCAACTGCGCTGGGCGGATTGCCGCTGGATGAACTGGGCGCCACCGGTTTCGGTGTCGCGGTGGCAGCCGATGCCGCCAGTGAATGGATGCAGATGCCGCTGCCGGACGCGCGCGTGGTCATCCAGGGTTTCGGCAATGTCGGACGCGCCGCCGCCCGGTTCATGCTGGAACGCGGCGCCCGCATCGTCGCCGTCAGCGACTCGGAAGCCACACTGCATGATGCGTCGGGGCTCGATATTCCAGCCTTGATGCAGCACGTGGGGCGCGGGGAAAAATTGGCGGCCGCCAAACAGGGACAGGTCCTGCAACGCGACGCCGCACTCGGCATCGACTGCGACATCTTCATCCCCGCCGCACGGCCGGATGTGTTCACCGAAGCCAACCAGCATCTGCTCAAAGCAACACTGGTGCTGGAGGGAGCCAACATCCCGATCACGCACGAAGCGGCCCGTGTGCTGCACGAACGCGGCATCGTTGTCATCCCCGACATCATCGCCAACAGCGGCGGCGTCATCTGTGCAGCGGCGGAGTTTGGAGGGCGAACCCGGGAAGAAGCGTTCGACGCCATCCGCAAAACCGTTTACCGCAACACCACGCGGTTGCTGAAACGGGTGCGGGAACGCAAGCAGTTTCCGCACGACGCGGCCATGAAGATGGCGCGGGAACCCCTGCTCAAAAAGATGGGACTGTACGCGAACACATGAACAGGCGAGAGGAACTCGATTCCACACGGCCGGCTGCCAACCGGTGGCGGGCCGTGCCGGGTTTCAACCGAATTCGGGGTTCAAACGCACGGCTTCCTGCTTGTGGTGCTGGGAGGCTTCCTTTTCTCCCTGCAAACCGTACACCACGCTCAACACGCGGTGCGCTTCCGCATAATCGGCCTTCACCTCGAGCGCCTGCTTGAAGGCTTCCCCGGCTCCTTCGTAATCGCCGACCACCATGCACGCCACTCCAAGATGATAATGCGCTTCCGGCCAGTCGGGAGACAGGAACGCCGCTTCGCGGAACGCGTCGATCATTTCTTCGTAACGATTGAGCGCATCGAACGACTGCGCCAAGCCGAAATGCGCTTGCGCATTTTCAGGAGCCAGCTGCACGGCACGGCGGAACGCCTTCATCGCTTCGTCCCCGTTCAAATGATTGAGGCAGGACGCTCCCAGATTCAACCACGCCTCCACATCGTCGGGATTCTGCTCGGCGGTTGTCTTGAGGGCTTCGATTTCCGGATTGGGCGCCGCCTGCTCCGGCGGGTTGTGATCTTCACTCATAAAACGTCACTTCCTGTGCGGTGTTCGTGTTCGCAATCCAATGAGATGGAGCGTTGATTGTAACAAATTCGATGGGTTCTGAAAAACCGACGGCGGATGGGCGCAGTGGGTGCGGTCCGCTGCGGCGAACGTTCAGGAATATTGCTGGGTGGGGGAAAACCGGTTCATGCGGATGCCGCCCATGCGCAGACCCGTCAACACATCGATCGACGGCACGAAAAACCGCGCGCCGGAAACCGGCCGCAGGGTCTCGGTCCAGTGCGGCTCGCCCGCCGCCGCCGGGATTTCCAGCGCCCGCTCGAGCACCGCATCGACGCTGTCGGGATCGCTGTGAAACAACATGACCAGCGTGCCCGCTTCGCTGTCGTTGCGGTAGGGCAACGAGTGCACCAGCAGGTGCTCCTCCCGCTCCAGTTGGCGCGCCGTGTCCTGGATCGGCACCGCCACCGTGCGGGTTTCATCCAGCGCGTGCCGGTAGTTCTGCACCAGCGCAAAGCTGCCGCGGGAAAAATCGGCTTCCTGCCTGTCGATGAAGACCGCATCCGGCACACCCTCCGCCGGTTTGGACTCCTGATCCGGAAAGGTGATGGCGGGCGATTCGCCCCACACCCGGTCCAGGGGCTTCACCAGGCCGGACAGATTGTGGTCGATGTAGGCCACCATGTCACGCAGGCATTCGAGTTGCCCGGCGTGCAGGTAGAACATCAGGTCGCCTTCCGTCGCCGGGAACTCGCGACCCTCCGCCTCCAGCGTTTCAAAAGGACGCAGCCGGCGCGGCTTCTTGCCGTGCCAGGCGAGCAGCCAGAACATGGGACCGAAGCCGACGACGCAGGAGATCTTCTCGCCCGGATACTTTTTCAGTACGTCCGACACAAAGCCCGGCACCATCACCGAAAACTGACCGACGCTCATGGCGTTCATTGGCAAATCCACCACCTCGTAAATGAGGACGCAGGAGTGCCGGCCGGGGGTGGAAACAATGCCTGTCTGCGATCGGGACATACGGACCATCCGGTTTGAAAATGGAAACCGTTCACTCTAACACCAAACCGGATGGAATGAAGACAAAAGTAATGGAGGCCTTGCAAACGGAGCGGGAACAGGCCCCCAAAAAAAGAAACCCGGCCCGGATCAACGATCCGGATCGGGTTTCCCTTTCAGGTGGATCACGCCGGGGCGTGCCGGCGTCCTCCCCTTTCCCTGGCCGGAACCATCCGGCCACCCTGACTAGGTGTGGTGGGAAGAGATACCTGTATGATTGTGCGGGGCCTGTCCTTGGCAACCCGTGCGAAGCCTGCCGCTTCGCAATCCTGATCCTGCGTTCAGCTCCCCGAATTCACGGAGTCGGGGTAGTTCAGATCGAGACGCTGCTTCACCCACGTGGGAACCTGAGACTTCGGCGTCGTGACCAGACCGATGTTGTTCTCATTCTGGTAAAAGGTTTCCCAATACATCTTTTCCAGCCGATCTGAAGAAATGACTTCTTTCAAACTGCCATCCGGTTTTTTGATCTTCACTTCGTAAATCATTCCTACCTCCTTCACCCCCTGCTCTCCGGGCTCATGTTGTGCGTGAGAACCAGACCCTGCCGGGTGCTGCCCCCCATTCCCCCTAAAAACTTTGCTGACTTGCCTTTCTTATTAGCAATAGCCGTGCCATACTCACAATAATCCCTTAACGGTATATTTTTTCAATAGTTTATAGATATTCGTGATTTGTCGAAACTATTTTTTTACCCATTTCCGAAAACAAAAAATGTCACTCGTGACAAAATTTGGCGCTATAACCATATAACCTCATATAAATTATATAGTTATAATTTTTTCCGGTTTTTGGACTGGGTGTATTAATTTGGATGCAAAAGGTCTAGTTCCCGTAAACCCCTCTATTTTTACTGCCTAATTTTGGAAGGCGGAATGAAAAAGGCGTGAAAAACAGGATCCGCCCCCCCGTCATTGTTCCCGGAATTCGGCGGACATCATCTCGAAGCCCACCTAAGCGGGAACCTGGCGGACACGGGGCCTCGGGTTTGCATCTGTCGCCAGCAGGGTTCATGTTGAGAGGCAGGGGGCATGACAACCCTCAGTCCTACGGGAAACACGGAAAGGAGTTTTGGCAAAGATGGAAGAGGAATACTTTTTTGAATGCCCCTGGTGTGGCGAGCCGGTGTCCATGTTGCTGGACCTGTCGGTGTCCTCTCAGACGTACATTGAGGACTGCGAGATCTGCTGCCGTCCCATCGAAATCGACTACCGCAGCGGCGGCCAGGAGGTGGTCGATTTCTCGGCGCGCTGCGGGTGACACGCCGCCACCCGAACCCGGAATGGGCCGGACCTAGCCTTCCTCGACCAACGTCTCGAAATCGAGGCGGTAACCACGAATGCGTTCCAGTGCATGCCGGCGCTGGGCGGGCGACATCATCGCGTCCACGCGCACCATCCAGCGTTGCCATTGCCGCCGCCGGGCCTCCAGCCGTTCTTCAAATCCCGGCAGCCAGCGGGTTTCCGGGTGCTGCAACCAGAGGCTCAATCGCTGATGGAGCCCGTCGGGCGACCCTCCCGCCTGCACCAGTTCCAGAAAATTCTGTTGAAAGCGATGCCGGTTGGCCAGCCGCAGTTTCACCCAACCCGCATCCGCGCGCAGTTCGCCGGGCAGGCTCGCGGCCTGGTCCGCATCCAACCCGCCGTACCAGTCTTCCAGCACCTCCCGCAGCCATTCGCCGTGATCCCGCGCCAGTTCGGCTTCATCCAGCGCGGCCTGTTTGACCAGCCAGCCGCCGCCGTTTTGAAAACGGTTTTGCAGGTGCCGGATCTGCTCCGGCTGAAGCATGGTGAGGAACTCGGCGAAGTCCGGCAGGCCGCGCGCGATCAAGCGCTGCCAGAATGTGGCCTGCTGCGCCCACACCCACTCGATGTCCTCGGCGCTCAAACCATCCTGATAACGCCGCTCCAGTTCTCCAAGCGCCGCCACCAGCCGGGGCAACTCGTGCTGCCGGTGCCAGGCCTGCAAGGCGGAGACACGGGCCGAGAGAAACCGCTCCTGCTCGCGGGTGAGATCGAAATAATGATCGATGCGGTGAAGGAGGAACCAGTCGGAAAAGTTGTAGGCGATGCGCGTGCGGCTGCACCCGGCGGTGAGGACGAGGCACAGCAGCAACAGGCTCAGCCAGCCAACCCGGTTGCCATGCCGGAATGAGGGAGGAATGAGGCACGTCATCTCGGGCTTCCTCTGGACGGACCAGGCCATCGCGTTACGACTCCGCACCCCCACCACCCCGGTTCAGCGCAGGGAAAACGGAGACGGCGGGGCTTGGGGGCCGGACTTGCCGTGACCGATCACGCGACCGCCGTAATCGGAGAACACCTGTTTGCCGTCCTTCATGCGTTTCAAATAGTGATGCGAGCGCGGTGGAGATTGTTTATTCAGTACATCGTCCCGCCCGCCGAATGCTTCCGCGTCGAGATGCGTCCAGGCGTTTTGGTCGCGGAAGTTGCTCTTGAAGGCGATGCCCTGCGTCTTGTCCAGAATGCGTTGCGAAAAATCGCTGCGCCCCGGAAACGCGGTCACGTTGGTGCTGACTCCGAACAGCGGTTGGAACACGCCGAATCCCGGCGGCAGCACAAACCGCCGGAACGGACCGGCAAACAATACCGGTCCCGGAACCCGGCCTCGCGGCTGCTTGCCAAAACCTCCGTGGCGGGGATGCTGAAAGCCCGATCCCTTAAAATGGCCGTGAGGAGAATGCCCGCGCCGCTTGCGCTGCAAATCGAAGTCGGGGTGGCGCTTGCCGAAACGGGTGCGGTCTTGGAAACCGGAGCGGTCGTCGCGACCGGAGCGGTCTTGGAGACCGGAGCGGTTGTCGAACAAGTTTTTCTGCATTTTCCGGGTGTGTGCGTCGAGGCGTTGACGCAGGGGGGAAACGCCCGAGCGGCGGTTCACGGAACCGCGGGAGTTGTTATGGAATCCCTGTTGGCCACGGATGCGGCGTTGCAGGTTCGACTGAAATCCGACCCGGCCGGAGCCGACCCGGCCGGAACCGATGCGGCCCTGAAACCCGGTCTTGCCGGAAAAAGAAGATTGAAACCCGAACTGGGCGCCGCCCGCTTCCACGGAGCCAACCTGCCATCCCGTGACTGCCAGGGCGCCCATCAATAAAATCGAACTCAGGGTCGAGGTTTTCATGGCTCGGCTCCTTCTATGCAGGGATTTCCCTGCCACCCCCGAAGGGGAAACGACCGTCAATACTTAAAGTATAGCAATTCGGCCAAAGCCGCCACAAGCCCGAAAGAAAGCCCCCTCGCGCGCCCACAACCTGCCCCGCGAACCGGTCCTTTTACCCACTGTGCAACGCCAAAACAAAAGCAAAATACCTGATTTTTAAACGTATCGCCCCAAAACCGCTCCGGCAACTGTTGCGTTATTTATTTGCAACAGTCCAAGGAACCCGGTACTATCGAATTCATCGCTGACATCCACTCACCGGGATATTCGACCACCATGGACACGCAACCGGCAGACTACATCGAATCCATCATCAACCTGCTCAAAGAGGCGGTCTTCGTTTATGACGAAAACCTGGAGATCCGCTATTTCAATGAGGCGGCAGAGCGCATTACCGGGTACAGCCGGGAGGAAGTGCTGGGCCGCAAGTGCATCACCATCCTCGATCAGAGCGTCTGCCTGAACAACTGCGAGTTGTGCCTGACGGTCAAAAACGGCTTCAACAGTGAGGCCAATTTCACCTCCTCGTTTTTACGCAAGGACGGCATCAAACGCACGGGAGAGTTTCAGGCGGGCATCCTGCAACGCGACGAAGCGGGCACACGGGTGGTGGTGGCGCTGAGCGACATCACCGAACTCTCCGAACTGCGCAAGGAATTGAAAGAAGTCCACTCCTTCAGCAACATGATCGGCAAAAGCCGGGTGATGAAAGAGTTGTTCGAGACCATCCAGAACGTGGCGTTTTACGATTCGACCGTGTTCATCCAGGGCGAGAGCGGCACCGGCAAGGAGTTGGTGGCGCGGGCTCTGCACCACGCCAGCCCGCGCGCCGGCAAAAACCTGATCAAGGTCAACTGCACCGCCTTCGCCGACACGCTGTTGGAAAGCGAACTGTTCGGCCACGCCAAAGGCGCTTTCACCGGGGCCGTGCGCGAACGCGTGGGCCGTTTCGAAGAAGCGCACGGCGGCACCATTTTTCTCGATGAGATCGGCGACCTCACGCCCTCCATCCAGGTCAAGCTGCTGCGCGTGTTGCAGGAGAAGGAAGTCGAGCGCGTCGGCGAAAACATCACGCGCAAGGTGGACCTTCGCATCATCGCCGCCACCAACAAGGACATCGTCGAGGAAGTGAAGGCCGGGCGGTTCCGCGAAGACCTGTTTTACCGGCTGAACGTCATTCCCCTGCACCTGCCCGCGTTGCGCGAACGGCGCGAGGACATCCCCTACCTCGTCGATCACTTCATCAAACGCTGGAACGACCGCCACCTGAAACACATCACCGGCGTCGCCGCCGAGGCGTTGGGTCCGTTGCTGGATCACGCCTGGCCGGGCAACATCCGCGAGCTGGAAAACGTGGTCGAGCACGCCTGCGTCACCTGCTCCGGGTCGCGCATCCAGAAGGCCGACCTGCCCGGTTTTCTGAGCACCCGACCGGCCACGGCCGCAGCCACCGCCCCGGACAAGGTCAAACGCCGCAACTGGCTGACCCGGGAGATGGTGAGCGAAGCGCTGGAACAACACAACGGCAACCAGTCCCGCGCCGCCCGCCAACTGGGCGTCCACCGCATCACCCTGTGGCGCAAGATGAAAGAGTTCAACATCCCCGTCTGACGCGCAGCCCAATACCCTCTTAAAAAATTTTGCTCCCTTGCCAGAAGGGGCTTTGCTTTGCAGATTAAAGGATTAACACATAGATCCTTCACTGCGTTCAGGATGACACGCTTTGACGTTGCATGTCATTCTGAGGAACCGCAGGTGACGAAGAATCTATGTTTTATTCGTTAAAATTTGAATTCCAGGATAGCGCGCTCAGACCATCGTCGGCAATGAACGCATCAGCCTGTTTCCTCCCACGGGGTGGGCCGGGTTGCACCCGGAGGAAACGATTTGAATTTTGAGATCGCGCGCTCAGACCATCGTCGGCAATGAACGCACCAGCCTGTTTCCTCCCACGGGGCGGGTGATGCTGCCGGGATTGAAATTACTTCCCGGCTTTAAAGATGGAAGGATCTTCCGGCCCTTCCACCTCCAGATGACCAATAGCCCCTTTGGCCACCCGGAAAATGCTGTGGTCCACCAGCGCATAGGTGCCCGGCACGTCCACTTTGAACTCGACGATCGTCGCCCCTGCCGAGGGAATCATCGTGGTCTGCACGTTGGTGTTCACCAGTCCGCCAATCGCGCCTTCCATGTACACCTTGTCGAAGATCTCGCCGATGATGTGAAACGACGACACCCGGTTGGGACCGATGTTGCCGTAATAGATGCGCACCGTTTCACCGACTTTGGCCGTCAGTGCGTTCTCAAACATCACGCCGCCTTCCTTGCCGTTGAACACGACGTAGGTCGGGTTCTCGTCGAGGCCGCGCTGGATGTCGAACTCAACCAGGCCTTCTTTTTTCTGAGTGGTGAAGAACTCGCTGCGCATGACGTAATACTCGCGATCCACCGGCGGCAGTCCGCCTTCCGGCTCCACCAGGATCAGACCGTACATGCCATTGGCGATGTGATCGACGATCTGCCCCGCCGCACAATGGTAAATGAACAGACCCGGAGCCAGCGCTTTATAAGAGAACACGCGGCTTTCACCCGGAGCCACCGTGATCACCGCCGCACCGCCACCCGGTCCATTCACCGCATGCATGTCGATGTTGTGGTCCTGCGAATTGGCCTTCGGGTTGGTCAGGTGAAACTCCACCGTGTCGCCAACGCGCACGCGCGCCATGGGTCCCGGCACGGTGCCGTTGTAGCTCCAGAATTTATAGGTAATGCCCTTGCCCAACCCCTGCGCCAGCTCGCCGACGAATTCCTTCGCCTCGAAGTGCAGCTTCACGGTTTTCGACTCCGACCGCTCGGTGGGCGGCGGCACATGCGGCGCCGTCGCCATGACGGAATCGTGCGCCCACACCGGACCGGCGCACAGAAAGGAAAACAGGGACAACGCAATCAATACGGGTTTCAAACGAAATGAAGAAGGTTTTTCGACCATGTAGCTCAAACTCCTTGGGTTGAATGAAAACAGCCTGCAATGCTCTGCCCCCAACCAATACAAAGGCCGTGCCAAATCACCCATAAAAAAATAAACTCATTATTTTCAACTATTTAAATAAGTCCACCCGGACAGGCCGTTGCGCCACGGCATCATTGCAACGTTGCATTAAGGTTGCGGGGGCGGGGTGCAACTCGGTGGTTTTCTGAATGCAGGCGGCCCCACCCCCCTGCCGCAGCGGGTAAGGAAACCTGTTGACAGCTTGGGAGTTATCGTAAATAATACCTAAATCTCAATAATTGAATAACTTATGCCCGCCCTATTGGCGAAACCCTCTGTTTTGGCAAGCCTTGTGGGAGATTGATTGAGAACCGCATGGACCGTTACTGGGAACGCTTCAAGACCCCTTTCCTCTGCTTTGCCGGATTCTCAGGCGTAGGCAAAACCACGTTGCTGGAAGAGTTGATCAAACGCTTCCGCCGCGACAGCATTCGCGCCGGGTACTACAAGCACGACGCCCACCGATTCCAGATGGATAAAGAAGGCAAGGACACCTGGCGCTGCCAGCAGGCCGGGGCCGGGATCATCACCATCAACGATCCGGAACACTTCGCCATCATCGCCGAGAACCCGTTCAAGAAACGCTCCATCACACACGCGCTCGAGCAGTGCGACTGCATCCTCATCGAAGGCTACAAGAAATCGCCGTTCAACAAGATCGTGTTTCTCGATGGCGAAGGCCGCCTGCCGATTTCCCGCGACGACCCTCACATCAAGGCGGTGGTGCATCAGGGCGTGATCGAGGACACCGGCCTCACCCAGCTTGGCATCCCGCTGTTTCACCGCGATGAGGCCGACCGCATTTACGAATTCGTGCGCAACCATTTCATGCAGTGCACCAGTCCCCTGTACGGCGGGGTGTTCATCGGCGGCCAGAGCCGTCGCATGGGACGCCCCAAGTTCTCGCTGGCCTACGGTGGCAAGACCGAAGCCGAACGCATGGTGGATTTGTTGTCGCGCTTCTGCGATAAAGTGGTGCTGTCGGCCAGGCCGGACCAGGACCTGGGCGGACTCGACCGGCTTCCCAACTGCGAGCGCCTCAACGACGAGCACAACGGACTGGGTCCCGTCGGTGGGCTCGCCACCCTGATGGGCAACCATCCGGACAAGGCGTGGCTGGTGGTCGCCTGCGACATGCCGTTTCTCAAAGACCGCAACGTGGAGTACATCGTGCAGCAACGCGATCCCTTGCGCTACGGCACCTGTTACTTGAAGAAAGGCCGTTTGGGCGTCGAGCCCATGTGCGGCATCTACGAACCCAAGTTCATCGTGCCCTTGTTCGAGGCCATGTCGCGGCGCGAACTGTCCTTGTCGCGCATCATCAACGACCTGCCGTTTCACAGCATCAGCGTACCGGAGGACAACCGGTCCGATTTCATGAATGTCAACACACCCGAGGAATACGAAGTGGCCCGGGTCAAGCGGGAACAGGAGGAAGACTGAATGGGCATGATCACCGTGGACGAGGCACTGGCGAGCATCCTCGCCAAAATCGAACCGAAGGGCCTCGAAAAAGTTTCCATCACCGAAGCGCTGGGCCGGGTGCTGGCGGAAGACATCACCGCCCGCCGCGACAACCCGCCGCTCGACAACTCGGCGATGGACGGCTACGCGGTGATCGCCGCGGACATCCAGTCGGCGTCGCCGGACAACCCGGTGAAGCTGGAACTGGTGGGCGAAGTCGCCGCCGGGTCCATCGGCCAAGTCACCCTGAAAAATCAACAAGCCATCCGCATCATGACCGGCGCGCCCATCCCACCGGGTGCCGACGCGGTGCTGATGCAGGAAGACACCGACAAAAACGGCGCCTCCATCCTGGCCAAGGACAAGGCCACCGTCGGCGAGAACATCCGCCTCGCCGGGGAAGACGTGAAGACCGGCGACGTGGTGGTGCCGAAAGGCGGCGTCATCACCCCGGCGCACGTCGGCATGATGGCGGTGTGCGGCCGCTCGAGCGTCACCGTCGGCCAGCGCCCCACCGTGGCCATCCTGTCCACCGGCGACGAGATCGTCGATCTGGATCAGGCGCCGGAAGGCTCGCAGATATACAACAGCAACGGCTACATGTTGATGGCGCAGGTGCGCTCCGCCGGCGGCATGCCGCGCTACATGGGCATCGCCAAAGACGACGAACAAGACCTGCTGGAAAAATTCGAGTGGGCGCTGGAAAGCGATATCGTGATTTCCTCCGGCGGCGTGTCGGTGGGCGATTACGATCTGGTGAAAGCCAGCCTGAAGAAGATGGGCAATGAGATGGTGTTCTGGAAAGTCGCCATGAAACCGGGCAAACCGCTGGCGTTCGGCAAGATCGGCAGCACACCGGTGTTCGGCCTGCCGGGCAACCCGGTGTCCTCGTTCGTGTCGTTCGAGCAGTTCGTGCGTCCGTCCCTGAAAAAAATGATGGGCGCCCGCGACCTGAGCCCGCAGACCGTGCAGGCGACGCTCACCGAAACCATCCGCAAGAAAACCGATCGCGTTCATTTCATGAGTGCCGTTGTCTCCTGGGACAGCGGCGACTACACCGTCACCCCGGCGGAGCAGCAAGGCTCCGGGGTGCTCAAATCCACCGTCGCCGCCAATGGCCTGCTTGTGTTTCCCCTGGAAGCAAGCGAGCTCAAACAGGGCGAACGAGTCACCGTCCAACTTCTGAATACCTGAATCCATGCCAAAACTTTCCCTGTACCGCCGCAGCCTGCTCAGCGTTTTCGCTGTCTTATTACTCATCTCCTTTTGGACAAATTCTATCTGGGCCGCCGGCGGACTCGACCGCATGGCCGAGCAGATCGAAGCCTCCTTCCCGGTGGTCAAAGGGCACGTGCTGGCGGTGGAGGGCGAGGGGGTCGAAGTCCTCATCGATCTCAAAAAGGGCCAGGCGGTGAATCCCGGCGACGTGCTGAAAGTGTTGCGCCTCGGTCTGCAGATCGTGCACCCGGTGACCGGTGAGGTGGTAGGCCGCAAGGAAACCGACATCGGCACCATCGAAGTGGTCGAAGTGCGCACCAATTATTCCGTGGCCCGCGTGCGCGACACCCTGCAGCCCATCCAGAACGGCGACACCGTGCAGAGCCGTTTCCGTAAAATGGTGTTTCTCGTCGCGCCGGTGATGCAGGAAGAGGGCCTGCGTCTCGACACGCAGGCGCTCGGCCTGTCCCTCGAACGCACCTTGAACCAGCGGCCTCGCATGGAAGTGCCCGCCTTCGGCCTGCAGGCGTGGATGCTGGAGCACGGCCTGCAACTGGCCGATCTGATGGCTCCCCAAAACCTGGCGCTGCTGGACCAGGAAATCGACATCGACTTCCTCCTGCTGTCCAAGGTGGAGACGGTGAAGGGCCAGACCGTATTGCGTTACCGCGTGGTGGCGGTGGAGGACGGCGCGGTGTTGCAGGAGTCGCGCGTGGTGTTCGACGAACACCTGGCGCTGGCCGCCCCCAAACAGGATGACCGCGTACAAACCGACCTCGGCGGCGGCAAACGGGGTCAAGACCTCGTGCACTTCGTTGCCAAACAGGAATTCGACTTCGCGCTGGTCGATTTTGACGTCGGCGACCTCGACGGCGACGGCGAACCCGAGTTCGTATTCATCGACCGCCATCAGGTGATGATCTATCGCTACGCCAGGGGCCGCTACGACAAAGTGGGAGTGATCCGCGTGAAACCGGAGTTCAACCGCTTCCTCGCGGTCGATGTGGCAGACATCAACGGCAATGGCCGCGCCGAAATCTTTGTCACCAACCAGTCCGGCAAGGAGCTCAGCAGTTTTATTCTGGAGCGGGCCCCGGACGCGCCCCGGTTCCAGAAAATCGCCACAGGGCTGAAGCGGTACTTCCGCGTCATCCGCTCCTACAAAGGCGAGGCAAAACTTCTGACTCAGCATCAGGATTTGGAGAAGCCGTTCAAGCCGGGAATCTTCACCATGCACTACAGCAAGGGCGAGTATGTGGAAAAAACACGGCTGAAAATCGACACGTTTCTGGACCAGACGGTGACCCTGTATGGACTCGCCCTCGAAGACACCAATTTCGACAAATCCATTGAAATAATTGTCCTTGACAACGATTACAAATTAAGGGTATATTCAGCCGACGGCAAAATGCTTGTCAAATCGGACGAGTATTACGGGCACGATCCCCGTCAGATCGATGTGGGACTGAAGGACCAGCCGTACGTGGACTTCACAGATCCCTACATCCCGAAGGCGGTTCGTTACCGGGGCAGGCTGACAATGGTTGAAAATCGGGACCAGCGTTTTCTTCTGGTGCCGAAAAACCACCGGTTGGGCGGAAGTTGGTTGTCCAACCTGGTGGTCATAAACAACAGCAGCCTGGAATTCCTCGCCGTCACCAAAGAGGGGCTGGAGCAGGTTTACGAAACACAAAAGCAAAAGGGATATCTGGCCGCCTACCAAGCCATGGATGTGGGGACTTCCCGCAAGCAAGTCCATGTCGCCATGGTCTCGGACAAGGGCGGCCTGTTTAAAGATGAAAAAATGACGACGTTTTTTGTCTATGACTGGAGATAGAGATAGCATTGACCCGCAATCATCAATCCTGATGGATCCTAAACAGAGGAGGAACCACCCCCGGATACGATCTTAAAAAGTTTACTCAAATACTGGAGCTTCCCGCAAAAAGCTTCACCCGTTTGTGATTCAATCCGTTTCATTACTTGTTACTTGGAGGAGGTAAGCATGAAAAGGAAACTTTTAACAACGGGCGCCATGTTCGTAGCCACCTTGCTGGTGGGCGTCATGACCGCGCAGGCGGCCGATATCAAGTTCGGCGGCCAGATGCGACCCCGATACGAGATTTTTGAGCAAAACGATTTCGACAAGAAAACCGATCCCACCCATTTTTTCCTCACACGCATTCGTCTCAACGCCGACATCAAGGCGACTGAGAAAATCAGCGCTTTCATTCAGTTTCAGGCCCGGGGTGTGTACGGTTCCGGCACCGGCGGTCTCATTCCATCCGGTATTACTGATGTTGATCACGTTGCTGGACCCCGCAACGCCGCCGTTCCGGCTGACGGTCTGACCGATGTCGGCATGCATCAGGCGTATTTCGTCGTGCAGGACTTCTTTGGCATGCCCGCCGATTTGAAAATCGGCCGGCAGGAAGTCGTTCTCGATGGACACCGCCTGTTCGGCAACACCGGTTGGACCACCGGCGCGCAGTCTTCGGACGCCATCCGGTTGGACCACCATCATGGCGACAACACCTTTTCCTACATCTTCATCAAAGCCATTGAAGCGATGGGTTCCGTACCATTCGCGGTGGGCGGCAACAGCGGCGGCGCGCCTACCAGCCTCGGTGGCGAAGGTCCCGGTGGCCTGTTGGGCCAGGGTACTTGTGGCCGCACCGGATTCGCCGGTGGCGATCTGAATGACAACTGTGACCGGGAAGACCATGTGTTCTGGGGCAACATCAAAACCATGCTGCCGAACGCGGTGATCTCTCCGTACCTGGTCATCACGGTGGACAACTCCTGGAACGGCCTGAATGGCACCAACCCGGACAACGAGATGCTCACCGTCGGTGGTCGCATCGTTGGCAACATGGCGGGTTTCGACTACCGCTTTGAAGGTTACTTCCAGGGCGGCCGCGCGGAAGGCATCGCCAGCACCATGCCGGCCACGGGAAAGGTGGTTTCCGCTGCAGCCCTGACTGCCTACAAGAAGGGCGGCGGCTCGGGGGTTGACCGGCGCGCGTACATGATCGGCGCGCGTCTCGGCAAAACCTTCAAGACCGTCATGTGGACCCCCACCTTCACCCTGTGGTACGACCGTCTTTCCGGTACCGATTCGGAAGACATCAACGACGGCATCTGGGGTACGTTTGACACCTTGTACGACACCGGTCACAAGTTCTATGGGTACATGGACACGTACCTGAACGCAACCGGTGGTGACACGTCGTACCTGGGTCTCGAGGACATCGCCGTCAAGATGGCGATGAACCCCGCGGCCAACTGGACCGTGAAGGCGGACCTGCATTACTTCAAAACCCCGGCCGAGAACATTGATCTGGGCCGCGAGCTGGACATCACCCTGGTTCACAAGTACAGCCCGAACCTGACGATGACGGCCGGGTATTCCAACTACTGGGCGGACCCGGGTTTTCACCTGGTCAACCCGCGTGCATCCCGATCTGGGGCACAGGGTGGAATTATTGACGGTTCCGCCAACTGGGGCTACGTGCAGTTGGATCTGAAGTTCTGATCGTTCTTCAACCTTGCATCTTCATCCCCCGGACGGGTTTCCGTCCGGGGGATTTTTTTTTGGCCCGGCGTGCGCCGCCTCCGCCCTGTCTCACGCCCGCATCCCGAGTCCCTCTTTCCGTCTCCGCTTCTGCCGCTTGTGCCCACACGGTCTTACCGCATATAATGTTAAAAAACGAATCAACCTCCGATGAAACACAAGCGGGGGATCGACCGGTCCCCCCTTGTAAAGGGGGCTAGGGGGATTCTTCCGCTTAAATCCTGAGCGCGAGCGAAGGATCTCGATGCTTTTCCAGTTTCATCCAAAAGTCACCTTTCGCTTACGCTCAAAGTGACGAACTGAAAAGGAAGAAGCCCCCCAGCCCCCTTCGGAGAAGGGGGTGCCGAGGCTCCGCCCCGCTTGTATTTATCGGTGTCCATCTGTGTTCATCGGTGGTTCCATTTTTTCCGGGATTCATTCAATTTAAGGATTCATTTATGTTTACAAAATCTGCCCTGCATCTTTCTGGTTTGCTCCTGCTGGCAGCGCTGACGCTGTGGCCCGCCTCCGCGTCCGCGCAGGTGGCCGACACGCATGCGCCGGACAGCGCCCGCATGGAAATCAACGGACGGCTAGTGCCGCCCATCGTCGCCACGGTCAACGGCCGCACCATTCCCGGCACCATGCTGGTCAACCAGGTGCAGATGTACAAGATGTTTCATCAGCAGCAGGGCCATTCGGTCAGCCCCGAACAGGAAGCCGAATACGCCCGGCAGGCGCTCGACAATCTGATCGGGCAGGAACTGCTGTTCCAGAAATCGAAAGAGTGGGGCATCGCGGTCGATGACAAAACCGTGCGCGCTGAGGCCAAGAAAATCCGCGACCAGTTTCCTTCGGAGGAAATGTTTCAGCACACCCTCCGCCTGCAAGGGTTGAACGCGGAACTGCTGCACGCCAGCATCGAAAAACAACTGGTGGAGGAAAGCGTCGTCCGCGCCAAAATCGCCCCCAAGGTCGATGTGCCGGAAGACACGGTGAAGACGTTTTATGAACAGAATCTCGAACAGTTCATGCAGCCGCCGCGCTGGGAGTTTTCGCACATCTTCGCGGCCGCCGTCAAACAGGACGCGCCGGAAGACCCGGCGATGCAGGAACGCTTCCACAAACTGCAAAACATGGTCGAAACCGACGCCCGTGCAAAAATCAACAAGGCCCTGGCCGCACTGAAAACGGGCAAGGCGTTCGAGGACGTGGCCGGGGAATATTCCGAGCACGAGGAAACCGCCAAAAACGGCGGCAAATGGGGTACCATGGCGCGTCATGAAATGCCGGATGAAATTTACCAGGCCGTTTCCAAACTGAAGCCCGGCGAAACATCGGGCATCGTACGCAGCGAATATGGATTCCACATCCTGCGACTCGACAATGCCTTGCCGGAAGAAGCGATGCCGCTGGACCAGGTGAAGTCCGATCTGCTGAACCATCTGCTGAAAGAGGAAGTGGAAAAGGAAAAAGACAAGCTGGTGGCCGGGTTGCGCGACGATGCGGACATCGAGGTGTTCTTTTAAAGGAACCCTCTCCAAAACCTCCCCTTGATCCCCTCCTTGGTAAGGAGGGGAACTGGATGGGCACCCTAACCAATCCAATCTAAAAATGAAAACTTTGGTGACAGGCACGACGGGATTTCTGGGATCGGCGGTGGCGCGCGAGTTGCTCGTCTCCGGCCGCGCCGTGCGCGTCCTGGTGCGTCGCGGATCGGACCTGCGGAATCTGCAAGGGCTCGACGTCGAAGTCGTGCACGGCGACCTGCGCGATCCGGAATCGCTCGCGCGGGCGCTCGACAAATGCGACGCGCTGTACCACGCCGCCGCCTATTACAGCCTGTGGAGCCGCGACCGCAAGATGATGTACGACATCAACGTCGCCGGCACCCGCAACATATTGCACGCCGCGCAGCAGGCCGGCCTCGAACGCGTGGTGTACACCAGCACCGTCGGCTGCATCGGCCTCAGCAGCAACGGCGGCAGCGGTACCGAGACCACGCCGTTCAATCCCGCCACCTTGTGCAACGATTACAAACGCTCGAAGTACGAGGCGGAACAGGTGGCGCTGGAGTTTGCAAACAACGGACTGCCGCTGGTCATCGTCAACCCGAGTGCGCCGGTGGGACCGCGCGACATCAAACCGACGCCGACGGGCAAGGTGATCCAGGATTTTCTGAACGGCAACATGCCGGCCTACCTCGACACCGGACTCAACCTGATCGACGTGCGCGACTGCGCCCGCGGCCACCTGCTGGCGGAGGAACGCGGCACGCCGGGCGAGCGTTACATCCTCGGCAACCGCAACATGTCGCTCAAGGAAATCCTCGACACGCTGTCGAACATCACCGGCATTCCCGCGCCGAAAGTACAGATGCCCTACTGGGTGGCGTATTCGGCGGGGTGGGTGTGCGATGCGGTGTCGGATTACATCACGCACAAGCCGCCGGCGGTGCCGCTGGGCGGCGTCAAGATGGCGAAGTACCACATGTACTTCGATGCGTCCAAGGCGGTCCAGGAACTGGGACTGCCGCAAAACCCGGTGGAACAGGCGTTGTCCGATGCCGTCCACTGGATGCGCGAACACGGGCTGGCACGCTGACACCGCCCTCACTCGACCTGTCATGGAATTTCTGAATCTGCTGATCGGGACGGTCCTGCTCCGCCCCTACGTTTTCGTTTTCCTCGCCATTTACCTCACGCTCGCCGTCTGGCACCTGGGCGCGAAGCGCGCGGTGTTGTTTACGGTGATCGCCTACGGCATCGCTTTTCTCTCCGAATACTCCTCGACGCGCAACGGGTTTCCTTACGGCTACTACAGCTACATCGACACCACCCGCGGCCAGGAGTTGTGGATCGCCAACGTGCCCTTCATGGATTCGTTGTCGTATTCGTTCCTGACCTACGTCGCCTACACCATGGCGCTGTTTCTGTGGGCGCCCTTGAAACGCAACGGCTGGGACATCCGTTTCGGCGACACCTCGAAAGTCCGTCATTCCATGAAGGTGGTGCTCAGCGGAGCCATCCTGTTCATGCTGATGGATGTGGTGATCGATCCCATCGCCTTCCGCGGCGACCGCTGGTTCCTCGGCAAGATTTACACGTATCAGGAAGAAGGCGAGTACTTCAACATTCCGTTGACCAATTTCGGCGGCTGGATGATCACCGGTGCGGCGATCCTCTTCACGTTCACACGCGTGAACCGCTGGCTGGAGAGGCGTCCGGGATTCCGCGATGCCGGCCAGCGCGAGGTGCCGTATCAGGCTTTGCTGGGACCGGCGTTGTACTTCGGCGTGTTGCTGTTCAACCTGGCGGTGACGTTTTACATCGGGGAAATGATGCTGGGATTGTGCGGTACGGTGCTGACGCTGGCGGTGCTGGCGGTGCTGGTAGCGCGGGTGCGGCGGCCCGGCTGGTTTCCGGTCAAGCGCTCACCGGTAATTGGTGAATGACATGGCGATGTCGAAATCCTGGTCCTTCAACTCGGCGATCACCGCTTGCAGATCGTCGCGGTTCTTGCCGGTGACGCGCACCTGATCGTCCATCACCTGCCCCTGCACCTTGACCTTGAGTCCTTTGATGAACTTGACGATCTCCTTGCCCTTGTCCTGCGGGATGCCCTGTTGCAGGCCGATGATCTGCCGCACCGTGTCGCCCGATGCCGCTTCCACCTTGCGGTAATCGAGAGCCTTGATCGGCACCTTGCGCTTGATCAGTTTGCCTTGCAGGATGTCGATGACGGCTTTCAGTTTGATCTCGTCGTCGGAGACCAGCACCAGTTGGTTGTCCTTCTCCTCCAGCTCGATGTTGCTCTTGCTGTTTTTGAAATCGAAACGCTGGCGGATCTCCATCATCGCCTGGTTGACGGCGTTACGCACTTCACTGAGGTCCACTTCGGACACAATGTCAAACGAACAGGATTTTGCCATCTCCGGCTCCGTGGTAGGGGGTTGGGTTCAATCGGGAAACACTGCCGCGGGATGGATGCGGCTCGGCATGCGATTCAATGGATCTTGGTATTCATGTAAAAACCGTACACAAACATCACGATGGTGATGAGCACGATGGAATCGTCGATCAAAAACTGTTTCCAGCTGGGCGCATCTTCATGCAGCATCCAGGGAACGATGACAAACAGGATGGCCACAAATCCCAGCCCCAGCATCCCGACGATCGCGTACACCAGCACTTTGGTGCTGGAATCGTCCATGCCCTGTTCTTCTTTTTCAGATTCCTTGTCCGAATCATTCATGTTAAGGTAAATCCTCTGTTTTTATTGCGGTTGCCCGGGATATGCGTCCTGGTGCTGGAGTTTGTGGATGCCCAACGCCCATTATAACGTAGGAAACGCCAAAGCCGAGGAGTTGATTGCCCAACTGCAGGAATTTTGCACCGATCCCAGCCTGCGCGACCTGTTCCGCGAAATGATCACCACCCTGGTCAAAGTCGGATTGGAACATCAGGACCGGGGCGATTACAAACTCATGAATACCACATTAAAGGAGTTGCGTCACGCCTTTCGGGTGTTCGAGGACTACCGCGATTTCCGCAAGGCGGTGATTTTCGGCTCCGCCCGCACCGCACCGACCGATCCCAACTACCTGATGGCGCGGGACTTCGCCGAACAACTGGCGGACCGGGGCATGATGATCATCACCGGTGCCGGGGGCGGCATCATGGAAGCGGCCAACGCCGGGGCCGGACCCGACCGCAGTTTCGGCATCAACATCGACCTGCCCTTCGAACAGCGCGCCAACCCGCACATCCACGGCGATCCCAAATTGATGTCGTTCAAATACTTCTTCACGCGCAAACTGTGCTTCATCAAGGAATCCGACGCCACCGTGCTGTTTCCCGGCGGACTCGGCACCCTCGATGAAGGCTTCGAAAATCTGACTCTGTTCCAGACCGGAAAAACCGAACCCCGCCCCATCGTGCTGGCCGATGCGGAAGACGACACCTACTGGCAACGATGGGAAGCCTACGTGCACAACGAACTCCTGGACAACGGCTACATCTCGGAAATGGACCTCAACCTGTTCAAGATCGTCAAGTCCGTCGATGACGGTGTCGAATACATCCTCGATTATTACAGCGTGTACCATTCGCTGCGCTATGTGCACGATGTCACCGTGCTGCGTTTCATCAAACCCATCCCCGATTCGCTGGTCAAAGACCTCAACCGCAACTACCGCGACATCCTGCTGCGTGGAGACATCGAGGCCTCCGGCCCCCTGCCGGAAGAGGTGAGCAATCACGAAGCGCCGAACCTGCCGCGGCTGACCCTGCACTTCAACAAGCATTTCTTCGGCCGCCTCAACGAAATGATCCTGCACATCAACCGCGAATTGAAAGGCTGACCCGCTTCCCCTGCCTTCCCCGCCTTCATTACAGTTACACCCTTCTCCCCAAATCCATGCATGACCACCTATTATTTATAATTTTTAATACACTATTAATATTTATTTACTATTTTAATAACGGATTGAACCGCCATGTGTATCTGAAAGGTGACATATCAGGGAACATAACACCGCATTCCCCAACAATTTTCATTTTTTCATACAGTTATTGGCCAAACGGCAGGGTATTTGCTCTATTTCCAGCAGTAACCTGACAATCAAGGTGTGGAGACACGAGCTATGAAAACCAAACAATACATGAGACAAGGACAGATTCTGTTCCGCGAAGGCAGCCCCAGCGATTTCATCTTCATCGTCGAAAAGGGCGAGTTCGAAGTGTCGCGACGCAATGGCGACGGTCGTGTGGAAATCATCGACGTACTGCGCGCCGACGACATTTTCGGCGAGCTGGGCGTCATTGAAAGCCGTCCCCGTTCGGCCACCATCCGGGCGCTGAACGATGCCGTGGTCACCATCATCTCCAAGGAAGAAATGATGAAGACCATACGCAACAATCCGAAGGCGCTAATGATCATTCTGAAAACGCTGGCCCAGCGCGTGCGCATGGCTGCCAGCCGGAAGAAGAGAGTGTATCGCGCCTCTTCCAAACACGACTTGGTCTCTCAAGCAGTTTGATCTCCCTTTCCTGTTTCCCTAACTGGAGATGAGAGACCTTCGGGGGTCGATGATCCGGTCAACCCTGTCCCCGCTGGATCATCGGCCCCTTCTTTATCGCCCGTTTACAGCCTCCTCCCGCTGAGGTAGAATAACGGGCGTGCACATCCGCGTATTCAACTCTTCTCGCCCGGTTGAACATTGAGAATTCTGAGAACCCTGCAAACCTTCCTGCCGGAAGACGACGACGCCTCCCAGCAGGCGTGGGATCTGTCCCGCCAGCTGCAACAGAAAGGCGTGGCTTCGCCGATCCTCACCACCTACTGGCATACCGATCCGCACCTGCCTGAAAAGGAGGACGTGGACGGCGTCTCCATACGCCGCCTGCCGGTGCAGTGGGGCATGATGGGCTACGGCTTCAGCCTGGGCGCCATCGGGTACCTGCGCCGTTTCGACATTGTGCACACCCACGGGTTCCGCAACTTCCTGACCGACTCCGCTTTTTTTTTGCGCTCTTAAAGAAGAAACGCTTTGTGGTGAGCACCCACGGCACGCTGCTGCCGGGGTCGCACCGTCCGGGCTCGACCCGCGCCGGGTTTCCGCCGCGCCTGCATGACCTGTTGAGTTTGAAGACCGCCATCAAACGCGCCGATGCGGTGGTGGTGGGATCGAAAGCGGAATTCGACGAGGCCCGGCAATACGGCATCGCCCAGTCAAAGCTGCACATCATTCCGCCCGGCATCGACGTGGTGCACCCGCCACCGGCGCGCCCGTCCCCGCATTCCGGCCTGCGCCTGCTGTACGTGGGGGCGTTGCACCCGGACCGGCGGCTGGAATTGATCCTGCGCGCGGCGCGCAACCTGACAGTGCCGTTCCACATCGACATCGCCGAATGGGGAGGGGAACTGGCGGGCGCCGACGCTTACGTCGAGACCCTCAAAAAACTGGGCAAGGTGTTGGGACTCGAGGAGAGCCTGACCCTGCACCGCGCCAACCATCGCGAAGACATCGACCGCCTGTACAAAACCGCCGACGTCTTCGTCTATCCCGTCGGCCACGAACCGCTCGGCCAACCCTTGCTGGAAGCGGCGGCTTACGGACTGCCCATCGTCTCCACCCCGGCGGGACTGACGCAGGACCTGGTGATCCCGGGGGAAACGGGATTCGTGGTGCCCGCCGACCCGGACACGCTGTGCGACCGCATCATGAAACTGAGCGCCGCCGACACACGGCAGGCGTTCCGCGATCGCATCCGCGCGCAGGTGCGCGATCACTTCGGCTGGAGCCCCATCACCGAACGCACCCTGCACCTGTACCAGTCGCTGTTGCGATAAAAAATAAAAAAGCAGGCCCCGATCCCTTCTCCCCTGGCGGGAGAAGGTTAGGATGAGGGGGTTCTATGACTTTTCCTCTGTTGGGATATTGTGGAAAAGCGTATCTGCCAAACAGTATCAATGGAAGCCGTTATCAAGGAGTCGGGATAAGGCTCATCTCCCCTGAAACGCGTCCTGCGCTTCCTGGCGCAGTTGCTCGACCGCATCCGTGTGGCGCGGCGAGTAATGGAAGGTGCGGAGTTGCCGCACCTGTCCGGCACGGGCCAGCAGCCCCGCCTGACGGGAGGTGAGGTGGCAGCGGTCGCGCGCCCGCTCTTCGTCTTCGGCGAGAAACGGCGATTCGCAGTAAAACACGTCGGCGTCCTGGATGAGTTCGACGATGCGTTCCGCGTTCTGCGGGTTGTACACGGTATCGACGACGTAGGCGATCTTCTGGCCTTCGGTGAGGCTGACCAGTTCGCGTTTCAACTCGCCCAGCGGGCGCGTCTCCGGCGTGGCGTGGCCACGCGTGCCCACCGGCACCTCGATCGGCAAATCGTCCGGCGCACCGTCGAGCACGTGCTGCTTGAGCCGGTTGAGCCACGGGCCAGGCGCGAAGCCCAGCGCGTCCAACCGGTCCTTGTTGATGTTGAGGTGCACCGATTCCTTCAGCGCAAAACCGAGGCAGGGCACACGGTGTTCCAGAATCGACGCCTGCACGCTGAAGCCGGGTTCCTGCCAGATGACGCGGTTTTCGTAGGGCCGCGTCGTTTCGTCACTGCGCCGGAAGCGGTCGATGGCGCGGAAGGTCGCGGTCTTCAAATGATCGGCGTGCACCTCCGTCACCTCGATGTCGATCGACTCCTCATAACGGTCCACCAGGTTCCAGGTGAACCCGGCAAGCTTGCCCTCGACGTTGGCGATGAAGTTGTCCGGACCGAACATCCTGAGCGTGTGGCCGCGGCCGAAAGCAATGCGCAGCAACCGGTCGAATCCGATGAAGTGGTCGATGTGCGTGTGGCTGACGAACACGTGCGTGACCTTCAACAGGTTGACGTTGGCCATGCGGTGCAGGTCGCCGAGATCGAACAGGAGCGCCCGCTTCTCGTACTGGAACTGCACGAACAAACCCGGATCGCCCAACGGATCGTTCACCAGCGATGGATGTAGAATCGGTTTCATAATTAAAGAAAGAAGACATAGATTCTTCGCTGACGCTCAGAATGACAATTCTCGCCCCGGCCTGTCATTCTGAGGAGCCGCAGGCGACGAAGAATCTATGGGTTCACCCATTAAAAACAGTTGTGCAAAGCTCTCCCTGGTAAGGGGAGGGAAATTAAAAAATCACGCCGAAACATTTTCTTTCATGAGATAGGCTTCGATGAAGCGGTTGAGGTCGCCGTCCAGCACCGAGGCCACGTCGCCCATCTCGACCTGCGTGCGCAGGTCCTTGGCCAGCTGGTACGGATGCAGCACGTAGGAGCGGATCTGGCTGCCCCACTCGATTCTCTTTTTGTCTTTTTCGAGGTTGCGTTTTTCCTCTTCCTGCTTTTCGATCTCCATCTCATACAGTCGCGACTTCAATACCTTCATCGCCGACGCCTTGTTCTTGTGCTGCGAGCGTTCGTTCTGACACTGCACCACGATGCCCGTCGGCATGTGGGTGATGCGCACCGCCGAGTCCGTGGTGTTGACGCCCTGCCCGCCGGGTCCCGACGCGCGGTACACGTCGATCTTGAGGTCGTCGTCCTTCACCTCGACGTCGATGTCTTCCGCCACTTCCGGAAACACGAACACCGAGGCGAACGAGGTGTGGCGGCGCTTGTTGGCGTCGTAAGGCGAAATGCGCACCAGCCGGTGCACGCCGATCTCGGCTTTCAGGTAGCCGTAGGCGTAGTCGCCGACCACGTTGACGGTGGCGCTTTTGATGCCCGCTTCCTCGCCGTACTGCATGTCGAGCACTTCGGTCTTGTACCCGTTGCGGTCGGCCCAGCGCAGGTACATGCGCAGCAGCATCTGTGCCCAGTCCTGCGACTCGGTGCCGCCGGCGCCGGAATTGATATTGAGGATGGCGTTGTTGCCGTCGTTTTCCGCCGACAACATGGCCTTGAGTTCGGCTTCGCTGAGCGCCGTCTCCAAATCCTTCACCAGGGTTTCGCCCTCGCTTTCCATGGACGCGTCGCCTTCTTCTTCCATCAGGCTCAGCATGGCTTCCAGGTCGTCACTTTGCTGGATCAGATCCTGATACACCTTGACCGAACGTTGCAGGGAAGATCGCCGTTGCAGGGTTTTCTGTGCCGCTTCGTTGTCGTTCCAGAAGTTGGAAGCCGTGGTTTTCTGGTCGAGGTCTTCGATTTCCTTTACCTTGGCATCGACGTCAAAGAAACCCCCTGATCCGTTCGATCCGTTTGACCTGTTCACGATGCTGTTTCTTCAATTCGTCGATCATGCGACGTGGCCTCCACTCAATGAATTAATAAAATGGTTGTTTCCGGGTGCCGCTCCCGCGCCGTCCGGTCCTGCATCAATGCGCGCTGCTGAGGGTGTACGGGATTTTGCCGACGGGATCGAGCCGGTTGTTGTTGTCGATGATGCGTTGCAGGTCCCCGGCCTGGATCGAGTCCACAAACACCCGGGCCGAGGGCTGGGAGAAAACGGGCTCGACCTGCCGATCGGCCAGCGCCATGAGATCGAGGTCCATGCCCTGCGGTTTGGGATAAGCTGCCGCGCGTTGGCGCAGGGTCGCGGCATCCATGCGCCCCGTCTGCGCGGTGCAGACGGCGACCGTCGCCCGGCCCTCTTCATCTTCAAAAAAATACAGGTGTTCGAACACCGAGGTCAAGGTTTTCCAGTCGGATGCCTTGTGCACGTTGCTCGGTCCGTAGAGATTGGTCGCCATCACGCCGTCCGGCGCCATCACCGTGCGGATGCCCTGGTAAAACTCGACGGTTTTCAGGTGAAACGGAATGGACCCGCTTTTGAACGCGTCGAGCAACACCAGGTCATAATGCACCCGCCCCCGCACGCGATCGAGATAACACCGCCCGTCTTCGCTGTGCACCGTCACCCGGTCCCCATCCAGAGAATGGAAAAACCGCCGGCACAGGCGCGTGACCTTGTCGTCGATCTCCACCACATCCACCGCGGTGCCGGGAAACCAGCGCACCAGCGCCGCCGGCAGCACGCCACCGCCCAGCCCCAGAACCAGCACCCGTTTCGGCGGTGCCCGGAACAACAGCCCCGCCATCGTCAAGCGCGAGTACACCAGCGCCAGGTCGTGGGGGCGGTCCATATCGATGCGGCTTTGCAGGAAAAACTCACCGTTGCCCTTGAACCACATCTCCCGCAGGGTGCCGCTTTGAATGACGAAAATGTCGTTGAAACGGCTGCGGGCGTGCGCCAGGACTTTTAAATCGTCTTTCAAATCATTGCGTTTTGGCTCGTGACCGCCCATATTTCAAGCAAAGTTTTCGAGGACCCCGCAGCCGCGTTTTAAATGAGCCCGTTTGGGTCAATTTATTACAAAAATTTTCAATTAATCCGGCTCTTATGATACCATGGGTCGAATTTCCAAAATCGTCTATTTTCCTATTAAATCCGTTCGTTCCAGCTTATTTGGACGCTGATTTGCATAAACCAACCTTTTTACTCACTTACGACCAAGGGAGTGAAACATAATGCCGCAGCAGAAAGTATTGAAACATAAAGTCGGATTGGAGCATCACGGAATCCGCAACGTCAAGCAAAGCTTCTGGAACCTGAGCACGCCGGAGCTGTACGAGCACATCATCCGCAATCAGGAAGGCCAGTTGTCCCACCTCGGCCCGGTGGTGGTGACCACCGGCGAGCACACCGGCCGTTCGCCCAACGACCGTTTCATCGTGCAGGAACCCTCCAGCCAGGAAAACGTCTGGTGGGGCAAGGTCAACGAGCCGTTTTCGATGGACAAGTTCGACGCCCTCTACGAACGCGTTCTCGCTTATTTGCAGGGCAAAAACGTGTACGTTCAGGATTGCATGGCCGGGTCGGACCCGAACTACCAGTTGCACACCCGCGTCATCACCGAGTACGCCTGGCAGAGCCTGTTCGCGCGCAACATGTTCATCCAGATCAAGGAGCGCGAAAAGCTGGAAAATCACAGCCCGGCCTTCACCATCATTGCCGTGCCCAATTTCAAGGCCGTGCCCAAGATCGACGGCACCAACTCCGAGACCTTCATCATCATCGATTTCAGCAAGCAGCTCATTCTCATCGGCGGCACGCATTATGCGGGCGAGATCAAAAAATCGGTCTTCTCGGTGCTCAACTACCTGTTGCCGTTCCGGCACCAGGTGCTGTCGATGCACTGCTCCGCCAACATGGATGAGAAAGGCGATACGGCCATCTTCTTCGGCCTGTCCGGTACCGGCAAAACGACGCTGTCCACCGATCCGCACCGAAAACTGATCGGCGACGACGAGCACGGCTGGAGCCAGGACGGGGTGTTCAACTTCGAGGGCGGCTGTTACGCCAAAGCCATCCGCCTGAATCCGGAAGCGGAGCCTGACATCCACGAATGCACGCGGCGCTTCGGCACCATTCTCGAAAACGTGGCCATGGACTCGACCACCCGGCGGCTGGACCTCGACGACGCCAGCCTGACGGAAAACACGCGGGCGGCGTATCCGTTGACGCACATCGCCCACACCGTGCCCGACCGGCGCGGCGGCCATCCGAAGAACGTCATCATGCTGACCTGCGATGCCTACGGCATCATGCCGCCGGTCGCCAAGCTGACGCCGGAGCAGGCCATGTATCATTTCATTTCCGGTTACACGGCGAAGGTTGCGGGCACCGAGCGCGGCATGAGCCGCGAGCCCACCGCCGTGTTCAGCACCTGTTTCGGCGCGCCGTTCATGGTGCTCCACCCGTCGGTGTACGCCAACCTGCTGGGCCAGCGCATCGCCGACCACCATGTCAACTGCTGGCTGGTCAACACCGGCTGGACCGGCGGACCTTACGGCGTCGGCAACCGCTTGTCGATCGCTTACACCCGCGCCATGATCAATGCCATCCTCGACGGTAAGCTGCACAACGTGGAGACCAAACCGGACCCGATCTTCGGCATTCATGTGCCGACGTCCTGCCCGGAGGTGCCGGCGGAGGTGCTGAACCCGCGCAACACCTGGAAGAATCCGAAGGCTTACGATGAAAAGGCGCGCGACCTGGCGACCCAGTTCATCGAAAACTTCAAGGAGTACGAAAACGCGGTCAGCCGCGAAATCCTGGAAGGCGGACCGCGTCTGCCTACCGGCAAGAAAGCGTCGATCAAGAAGATCAAGTAACAGCCAAACGGCGGTCCGGGCCCCCGGGCCGCCTTTGTTTTTTCCCACACCTCTCTATAAACGCCGGACCGTCTGGAAGGATCGAGTGCCTTGGAATCGCGCCCCCTCATCGCCGTCACGCTGGGCGATCCCTCCGGGATCGGACCCGAAATCATCGCCAAGGCCTTGCCCGCCCGCGTGCAGGACTTCTGCCGTCCGCTGGTGATCGGCGACGCCGCCTGCGTGCAGCGCCACCTCGACCGCTACTACCCGAACATAAAAATCCATACCGTGACGCAGCCCAAAGAGGCGCACTTCGTCGCGGGTCACCTCAACGTTCTCGACTGCGCCCACGTGCCCGCCGATCTGCCGATGGCGCAAGCGACAGCGGCCGGTGGCCGGGCGGCGGTGGCAGTCATCCGGAAAGCCGTCGATCTCGCGCTCGCTGGCGAAGTGCACGCGATCACCACGGCGCCCATCAATAAAGAAGCCATTCATCTCGCCGGGCACCCCTACCCCGGCCATACGGAAATGCTCGCCGACTTCACCCACACGCAACACGTCGCCCTGATGCTGGCAGGCGGCAACCTGCGCGTGGTGCTGGCGACGACGCACGTGCCGTTGGAAGAGGTGAAGGCACTCATCACGAAAGAGCGGGTGGAGACCATCCTGCGCGTCACGCACAAATGGCTGACGCAGATCGGCATCGACCGCCCGCACATCGCGGTGACCGGACTCAATCCACACTGCGGAGACGGCGGCGTGTTCGGCGACGAAGAAGCGATGGCCATCGTGCCCGCGCTCGACTCCGTGCGCGCCGACGGAATCGATGTGAGCGGGCCCCACTCCGCCGACGCCCTGTTCGGCCGCATTCATCACACACCCACCGACGCGGTGGTCACCATGTACCACGACCAGGGCATGATTCCGATCAAGATGGCGTCGATGGGTTCCGCCGTGAACATCACCCTCGGCCTGCCCATCCTGCGCACTTCGGTGGACCACGGCACGGCTTACGACATCGCGGGCCAGGGCATCGCCTCCGCCGACAGCCTGGTGGAAGCGATGCGCATGGCGGCCACGCTGTCCTCACCGGCCCACGCCGCCTCATGAAAAAAATAGCTGTTTCCGGGCTCAGCCCGGTCCCTTCTCCTCTCGCGGGAGCACTCACGGAGTGACAGGCCAGGATGAGGGGGATTAATGACCCCTCCATTATTTAAACTTTATAAAAACTGGATTGCGGCTTAAAACCACTCATGAAAAAGAAACGCGCCCTCGGGCAAAATTTTCTAACCGATCCCGGCATCGCCGAGGACATCGTGCAACACGCCGGTATCGAAGAAGGCGGCACGGTGGTGGAGATCGGTCCCGGTCCCGGCATCCTCACCGGCTCGTTGCTGCGCGACTGCGGCAAACTGATCGCGCTGGAGATCGATCCCAAACTCTGCCACCTTTTGGGCAAGCAGTTCGCATCGAATCCGAAATTCGACCTGCACCAGCAGGACGCGCTGGTGTACGATTACAGCCGCGCCGGGTCGCGTTTTCAGGTGGTGTCGAACCTGCCGTACTACGCGGCCATGCCCATTCTGAAACGGCTCATTCAGTACCAGGCCGCCATCGTCAACATGACCTTGATGCTGCAACGCGAGGTGGTGGACCGGCTGGTTGCCGTGCCCGGCACCCGCGACTACGGCTCGCTCTCCGTATTCACGCAGTTCAACTGCGAGGTCGAACGCTTGATGGAAGTCGGCAAGCAGCATTTCAATCCACCCCCGAAAGTGGACTCGTCGGTGATCCGCCTGGTTCCCCGGTCCGCGCCGCCGGTGGCGGTGGACGATCTCAAAACGTTTTACCACGTCGTCAACGCGGCCTTCTTTCACAAACGCAAAATGCTGAAGAACAATCTCAAAGCACTGTGTAAATATTTCGACTTCACCTGGCAGGGCATTGAGGACGCCGGGATCGATCCGGCGCGCCGCGGCGAAACGCTGTCGCTGGAAGAGTTCGCCACCTTGTCCAACCTGATGGAAAGCAAAACGCCATGACCGATGCCGCATCGAAAACAGGAAAGGTCGTCCTCGTCGGCGCCGGACCGGGCGACGTCGGCCTGTTCACGCTGAAAGGCAAGGCCTGGCTGGAACGCGCCGACGTGGTCATTTACGACTACCTCGCCAACGCGCGCCTGCTGGCGTTCGCACCGAAACACGCCGAGATCATCTACGCCGGAAAAAAAGAAGGCCAGGTGACGTTCTCTCAAGACGAGATGAACCGCATGCTCATCGACAAGGCCAAGGCCGGGAAAATCGTCATCCGGCTCAAAGGGGGCGATCCCTTTATTTTCGGACGCGGTGGCGAGGAATGCGTTGCCCTGCAGAAAGCGGGCATCGCGTTTGAAGTGGTGCCGGGGGTGACGGCCTCCACCGGCGTCTCGGCCTATGCCGGCATCCCACTCACGCACCGCGATTTCTCGTCCACCATCTCCATCGTCACCGGCAGCAACGAAAAGGGCAACGAAGACCTGCACATCGACTGGGAAAAAATCGCCAGCCGCGCCGGCACGCTGGTGTTTCTGATGGGCGCACGCAAGCTGCAACGCATCAGCGAAAACTTGATGAAGTACGGCAAGGACCCGAAGACGCCGATCGCCGTCATTCAGTGGGGCACCACGGCGCGGCAGAAAACCTGGACCGGCACGCTCGACAGCATCGTCGCCATCGCGCAGAAAGAGGAAATCAAACCGCCCGCACTGACCATCGTCGGCGAGGTGGTGAACCTGAAACCGCACATGGACTGGTTCGAGACGCGACCCTTGTTCGGCAAAACCGTGGTCATCACCCGCGCCGAAGAACAGGCCGACGACTTTTCGCAGGCGCTGCTGGAACGCGGCGCCGAGCCGTACCTGTTTCCCGTCATCGAGACGGTCGAGCCGGAAAGCTGGGCGCCGCTGGACGCGGCGTTGAACCACCTCGACGCCTACGACGGACTCATCTTCACCAGCACCAACGGCGTGCGCTGTTTCATGCAAAGGTTGAAGGAAACCGGACGCGACATCCGCGACCTCAAGGGCCTGCGCCTGTTCGCCATCGGGCCGAAAACCGAACAGGCGGTGACGGACTTAGGCATCCCCGTCGAGGCGGTGCCGGAAAAATTCGTCGCGGAGTCGTTGATCGAAACGCTGGGCAACGCCGATTTGAAAGGCAAACGCGTGCTGCTGCCGCGCGCCGCCGTGGCGCGGGAGACCTTGCCGGACACCTTGCGCGAGATGGACATTGAGGTCGATGTCTGCCCGGCGTACCGCACGGTGCTGCCGGAGACCGACGCGGCGGAGTTGATGGCGCGCCTGCAGGAAGGATCGATTCACGTGCTGACGTTCACCGCCTCATCGACCGTGAAGCACTTCATGGACCTGGTCGGCGACAAGGTGAAAGATCATCTAAAGGGCGTCTCCGTCGCCTGCATCGGCCCCATCACCGCAAAGACCGCACAGGACCTCGGCCTGCCCGTCCACCTCACCGCCAGCGACTACACCGTCGCGGGGTTGATCGAAGCGATGGAAGAATACTTCGCATAGTCCACCCTTGCAAAGGAGAGTTTTGCGACACTTGGATTCGGACTGCCAATCAACAGTTCGATGGGTACTTGGACAAAGGAAGAGTCATGAATCCCCCTCATCCTAACCTTCTCCCGCCAGGGGAGAAGGAACCTTAAACACTCCCTCTCCCTTGACGGGAGCACTCACGGAGTGACGGGCTGGAGGGAGGGTGCTCTATGGTCCCCCCTTGTAAAGGGGGCTAGGGGGATTCTTCCTCTGGCATCCTGAGCACCAGCGAAGGATCTCGATACCTATAAAGTTTCATCACAGTGTCATCCTTCACTTTGTTCAGGATGACGAACCGAAAAGGAGAAAGCCCCCAGCCCCTTCGGAGAAAGGGGAGCAAAACTTTCTTCCATTAAATCGCCATCACCAGGCGGGCACCGATGGCGAGGGTGACGGCGGCGGTGGCGTAACGGATTTTGCCGAGATGGTGGGTCAAGTTCTGCAAGGCGGTGACGCGGTTCACCAGCACGGCGTACACGGCCATGGTCACGACCATCCCCAGGCAGAACAGCCCGATGTAACCGAACACGCCCACTGAAAACTCGAACAACGCCACCGGCACCAGGAGCATCACCCCGGCCCAACCCGCGGTGCCGTGCAACACCCCCATGCCGAACAGCACCCAGCCGGAACGCTTCGACAAGCCGTGTTCCTTCACGCGCGCCGCGCGTTGTTTTCTGACTTCGCGCAGGGCCAGCCACACGGCGAGGTAGATCATCGACAACCCGACGACGCGCTCCATCACGCCCAGGTTCACCCCGGCGAACACTTCGCGCAGCGGCGTGATCAGGCCCGCCAGCATGAGTAGCGTCAGGCTGTGCCCCAACGCCCAGCGCAGCGCCAGCAGCACGGTCTCTTTCAGCGAACGCCGGTCAAGCAGAACCGACGAGACGGTGGCGACGTGGTCGGCGTCCAGCGCGTGCAGGCAACCGAGGACGAATCCCCCGGCCAGCAAAAATCCGTATTCCATAAAGGTGAAACCTTTTGAAAAAGATTCAGGGAATGACACGGGTCAAAACATAGATTCTTCGCTTCGCTCAGAATGACAATTCAGATCCCTGCGTGTCATTCTGAGGAGCCGCAGGCGACGAAGAATCTATGTGTTCTCTTTTTTAAAACCTTCGCTTCGCGAAGGGTTTCCACTTGAGGAAAAAGCCCCCCAGCCCCCTTCGGAGAAGGGGGAGCTCATCAATCCTCCTCCCCTTCACAAGGGGAGGATTGAGGTGGGGTCTTCATTACCTCCCCTCGATCCCCTCCTTGGAAAGGAGGGGAAGACAAAAAGAAGCGGAATTTTCCCTGCCTTAGTCCGTGCCGCCTCGGATTATAGGGTGTCGCCTTAGCGCCCGCAACGGCTATTCCGAAGGGAATCGCGCAGTCCCGGCCTCATTTCGATACCCCAAAATCCGCCCCAATCCGCCCTTTCCCAATCCCCCCTTGTGAATTTCAGGAAAAGGGGTACAATTTTCCCTAAATCCACCATTACCGCCTGCGGGTTGTCCCCGTGGGCGTTTGAGGAACGCATCATGAGATCCATTCGCGTCAGCCACATCCTGTTGAGCACCGAAGACCTGGCCACCACGCTGCTCGACGGATTGAAAGACATCGACGACCCCAAACTGCTGAGCCGCATGTTCGCCAAGATGGCGAAAAAGTACAGCGCCTGCGGCACCCGCGACAAGGGCGGCGACCTGGGCTTTCTGGAACACAACTCCAACGCCAAGGAACTGGAAGTGGCCGCCATGGCCGCCCCCGTCGGCAAAGTGGGCGGACCGGTGAAGAGCAAGTTCGGCTACCACCTTTTCCTCATCACCGAAGAAGAGCGCATGGGCGACCTCGGCCTCGACGGCCTGCCCGCCACCTCGCTGAAATGATTCCATTGAACCTGTGAACGCATCCACTTCCACATCCGATTCGAAGGCCGAAGCCATTCTGCAAAAAGCCCTGGACGGCCAGCGCCTGTCGCCGGACGAAGGCTCCGCCCTGTTCGAGGCCAACGACCTGACCCTCTTGGGCAACGTCGCCACGCGTCTCGCGCGCCAGCGCCGCGCCAACCCGGACAACGCCGTCACCTACATCATCGACCGCAACATCAATTACACCAACGTCTGCGTCACCGACTGCGCGTTTTGCGCGTTTTACCGCAAGGAAGACGCGGAAGATTCCTACGTGCTGCCGTTCGAGATCATCGCGCAAAAGATCGATGAAATCCTGCAACACGGCGGGCGGCAGATCCTGATGCAGGGCGGCCATCACAAGGATTTGAAGATCGAATACTTCGAAGACCTCTTAAGCCGCATCAAGCAACGTTTCGACATCCACATCCACGCGCTGTCGCCGCCGGAGATCGTGCACACCAGCAAGATTTCGAAAATCTCTGTAAAGGAAACGATCGAGCGTCTTAAAACAGCGGGACTGGATTCCATTCCCGGCGGCGGGGCGGAGATTCTGGTGGACCGGGTGCGGCGCGTCATCAGTCCGAAGAAATGCACCACGGACCAATGGCTGGAGGTCATGGCCATCGCCCATCGGCTGGGGCTGCCGACAACGGCGACGATGATGTTCGGTCACGTCGAAACTTTTGCCGAACGCATCGAGCATCTCGACCGCCTGCGCAGGCAGCAGGACGAGACCGGCGGCTTCACCGCCTTCATCCCGTGGCCGTTTCAGGCGGGCAACACCGCGCTCAAGCAGGAGATCGGGGCGAAGAAAACCAGCGGCTGGGAATACCTGAAGACCCTCGCCATCTCGCGCATCTATCTCGACAACATCCCCAACATCCAGTCATCGTGGGTGACGCAGGGGCCGAAGATCGGGCAGATGGCGCTCTACTTCGGCGCCAACGACATGGGCAGCACCATGTTCGAGGAAAACGTCGTCTCGGCGGCGGGCACGGTGTACCATCTCGACGAGGACGGCATCCGGCGGCTCATCACCGACAGCGGTTACACGCCGCAGCGGCGCAGCATGCGTTACGAATACGTGTGAGGCCACTCAGGAAAACGCGGACGATTCGCGGTAGAGGGCGACGCCGCGCCGGCCTAAAACGTTGAGGATGGCGGCCACCGGCACCGCCATGAGGATGCCGAGCAGGCCGAACAACTCGGCGCCGATCAGCACCGCCAGCATGATGACCACCGGATGCAGGCCGACCTTGTCGCCCACCACATAGGGCGTGATCAAAAACCCCTCGATGGCCTGCACCACACCGAACACCGCCACCACACCCACGAGCGACACCCAGTCCTGCGTTTGCAGAAACGTCAGCAGTACCGCCGGTAAAAATCCCACCACCACACCCAGGTACGGCACCAGGTTGGCGTACCCGGCCATCATACCGATCAACAGGCTGAGCGGCGTGCCGCAGAAATACAAACCGACGCTGTACATCGCGGCCATCAATGTCGCCACCATCAACTGCCCGCGCACGAACTGCGACAGCACGTCGTCGATTTCCTTCACCACGTCCCGGGTCGTTTCCGAATACCGCGGCGGGATGAGCTTGGCGAGCCGGGCGACGATCTCGTCAAAATCGCGCAGCAGGTAAAACATGGCGACGGGAATGATGACAAGGTTCACCACGAACAGGAGCGTGTTGACGAAACCGGTGATCGATCCCCACACCCAGCCACCCGCAGTGCCCAGAAGTTCCAGCGGCACGCGGCCGAGTTTCTGCATGCTGTCGTGCAGCACTTCGCCGATGCGCTCGCGGTCGATCCCCGCCAGGTCCTGGAGATACGGTTGAATCCAGCCCTTGATCGCGGTCAGGTAGTCCGGCAGGTTTTCGGCCAGGTTCTGGATCTGCACCTGCAGGATCGGGATGAGCACGACTCCGGCGACCAGCACGACCACGAAAAACGAAATCAACAGCAGGACCACAGCGGGCGTGCGTTGCAGTTTCCAGGTTTCCAACCGATCGACGAGCGGGTCCAACAGGTAGGCCACGGCGAAGGCGAGGAAAAACGGCGTCACCACCCGGCGCACAAAATACAGAAACACGAGCGCAACGACGGTGCTGACCAGAAGCGTTATGAGGAGCTTTTTGTCTCGATCATCCATGCACTCAAAGGTCGCCCATCATCGGCGGCAGATTGGAAGGAATCTGATTGGTGGGCGCAGGCGGCTCCTCCACCGGCGGCGGTTCCTCGGCAGCGCCTTCCTCGCCGGGCGGAGTGTCTCCCTGTTGTTGCACCATCCGTTTTTTGTCCGGGCCCCAGTAACGACCGAGAGTATCTACCAGAAACCGCACCATGTTTTCGCTGACTTTTTCGAAGGCTTTCAACTCGCCATCGAAATCCTTGTCCACCTTGACGGTGGCGATCTCGCTTTTGGCGGCGATGAGGGTGCCCTGCGTCGCCGACACGGCGCGCACGTTGAGGTTGGCCTGAATGGTTTTCATGGCGGACTCTTCATCCTGTCCCACCATCGTGGACATGGCCGTGCCCAGCACCACCACATCCGCCGCCGCCTTCAGACCCACTTCCACCGACGCTTGCAGGTCGCCGTTGATGGCGCGCAGCACCAGCATCTCGGGGATCTGGTCGCGCACGCTTTCACGCTTGAGGGTCTGGATGTCCTGCGCCACCAGGTACTTGTACATGGATATTTCGGCGATGGGCACCGACTCCCAGAAGCTGTAAAAGGTTTCGTCGGCGGTCATGCTTTTTTCCTGCAGCAGCACCAGCACCGTGCGCGGCTTCACCAGCGCCGCCAGCACGCCGCGCGTATTGAGGTCTTTGTTGAGCGCTTCCTTGAAGAACATCACTTCCAGCTTCACGCGGCTGACTTTTTCGATGGGATCGTCGATGGCTTCCAGAAAGCGGTAGCTCTGGATGTAACTTTCCGGATTGGCATACATGCCTTTGAGCGCGTTGCGGTTGCTGTTGTACACGCTGGCGCCCAGCATGTCGCGCAGGGCTTCATCCAAAGAACGGCGAAACGCTTCCTGCACGGCGCGTTTGCGTCCCGCCACATAATTTTCATTATGAACGGCGGCATCGCCGAACGCTTCGTAACCGTAAGACGGAATGTCCGCCACCTCCTGCGCCGGGACCGGAACGGCAGACACCACGGTGACCGCCGCCCACACGACCAGCAGGGTACGTAGCATCGACACTGTCCGCGTCCGGATTGACATCAAGGGGATTTTCCTTTTGGTTTGGTGGATCGCGCCTGCCGCATGGGCTTCTTCGTTTTTGTGCGCGGTCCGGGTTTTGCCGGCCTGCCGGTGGAGACACGCTGGGTTCGGGACCCCGGTTTTGTCGGCTCGCCCGGCTTCTCAGAGCGCGTGCGCGACCCGGACTTGGCCGACGCGCCGGTTGAGGCACGCTTGGCGCGCGGCACGAATTTGTTCGGTTCGGTCCGTTTCGCCGTGGTCCGTTTCGCCGCAGTGCGCCGGGGCGTCGCCGCCTTCGGCGTCACCTCCACCGGTTTCGGCTCGGCTTTCTTTTTCGCCACCAGCCGCCGGAGTGCCTTCACCTCGGCGATGGTCAAGGGCCGGAACGCACCGGGCGGCAGTTGGTCATGGGTCAGCGGGCCGAACTGCGTGCGGGTGATCTTGATCACCGGGTGGCCCACCTTTTCGCACACGCGCCGGATGTGGTGCTTCTTGCCCTCGATCAATTGTAATTCAAGAATACAATTTTTGCCCGTGGTGCGATGCACACTGGCTTCCAGAGGCAGGGTGGGACGGCCGTCCAGATTGACCCCCCGCCGCAGCTTATTCAGCGTTTTTTCAACGGGAATGCCGCTCACCTTGACCTGGTACGTGCGCGGAATTTTATTTTTCGGATCGAGCAGTTGATCGGCCATGTCGCCGTCGTTGGTGATCAGCAACACGCCCTCGGTGTTGTAATCGAGACGCCCGACGGGATACACGCGCACGCGGATTTTTTTGATGAGGTCCATCACCGTCGGCCGGTCCTTTTCGTCCTTGGTGGTGGTGACGCAGCCGCGCGGCTTGTTGACGAGGATGTAGGTTTTTTCTTTGGGCGGCGGCAGCAGACGACCGTTGACGCGGATGCGGTCGGTCGCCGGATCGGCGGTCGTGCCCTGCTTGGTGACGAGGATGTCGTTGACGGTGACCTGTCCCTGTTCGATAAAGCGCTCCGCCTCGCGGCGCGACGCCACTCCGGACAGAGCAATGATTTTCTGTAAACGCATGGCCATGATGGGGCATCCTTAAGGTTGAGCTCAGGCCAATGAGTCGTCGTTGGCCGGCGGCTCGGCAGACCTGCGGTCGGCAGACCTGCGGTCGGCAGAACTGGCGTCGTTGGGGGTGGCCGGCTCGGTGTCACCGGATGCGGCCGCACCGGCCCCGGCTCCGAACAGCAGCTCCCCCTGTTGCGGCGTGTCATCGCCTTCGATCTCCTCGCTGAAGTCCTCCAGCGTCGGCAACTCGCCCAGGTCCCGCAGCCCGAAATATTCCAGAAACTTTTTCGAAGTCTTGTACATGATCGGCTTGCCCGGCACTTCCTTGCGTCCGGCGGGCACGATGATTTTCTTTTCCAGCAGGGTTTTGACGACGCCGCTGGAATCGACACCGCGGATCTCCTCCACCTCGGCGCGGGTGAGCGGCTGCTTGTAAGCGATGATCGACAACGTGTCCAGCGCCGGTTGCGACAGGCGGAACGTTTTGTCGAGCTTCAGCAAGCGCCGGATCCATTCGAAATATTCGGACCGCGTGCCGATCTGATACCCTTCCGCCACCTCGACGATTTGCAGGTTGCCGGACTCGTAGTCACCGCGCAACTCTTCCAACACATCGCGCAGGGCGTCGGCGCTGGTGCCGTCGGCCAGCACCTGCTGCAGCGTCTCCGGCGAAACCGGCTGGTCCGCCGCCAGCAGCAGGTTTTCAACGATGGCTTTGATCTTTTCGCGTTCCACGTCCGGCGCTTCCTGTTGAGGATGATTTATTTGAAATACTTGCTGAGCGACAATTCCTGCGTATGGTAATGCGACTTCAACTGCTTGCCGTACAGGCGCGTCGGCTTGGAGATGATGCGCTCGAACTTCATGCGGCAGAAGGTCTGCCCGTCCTCAATCATGAACGGCACATCATGCGGCCGGACTTCCATGACGGCACGGGTGCCCTGGTTTTTTGCGCCCTTGCCGGGGTGCCAGCCGAAACCCGGATCGAAGAAACCCGCATAATGCGTGCGCAACTCGCCGCTGTTGGGTTCGTACGCCACCATCTCGGACACCAGGTCCGGCCAGATGCAAATCTTCTCCTTCGACATCATGATGTAGAAACTTTCCGGCTCCAGAATCAACCGGTGCTTTTTAGGGTAATATATCGGCTCCCAAAAATCATCCGCATGATAGTGCTTCGTTTTGGCCAGATCGACCACCTGGCTGTTGGCCTTGGCCTTGTAGGCGACGATGGAGTTTTTGCGGCTCGCGCCTTGCAGATCGACGCTGATGAACAACCCGTCTTCCGCTTTCACCTCGTCCCAATCCACGGCGCCGCCGGTTTTGTGGTACAGGATCGGTGTTTTCTTGTACAGGGTTTGCAACTGGCGGTCGGTGATCTCCGCATTGCCCTGTTTGAGCCGGAGCTGGTTGAGGGAGATGCCCTCCTGCACCCTAACCGGAAACGAGCGCGACAGCACCTCCAGGTACAGCTTGCCTTTGTAGCCCGGCGTGATCTCATCGAAACGGTGGCCGTGGTCGATGATGACGCGGGTGAACATGTCCAGCCGCCCCGTCGAGCTTTTCGGGTTGGTGCAGCCGAACAATCCCGGCGGCAGGTCCAGCTCTTCCAGCAGCGGGATGAGGTAAATCGCGCCCTTTTCGAGGATGCCGCCGTCGCGCAGGTCCACCTCGTAGAGTTGCAGGTCCTTGAGCTTCTTCTCGACGGTGTCCTTTTCCGGCAGAAAGCTGCTCTGAATGCGATAGGCCTTGCGCCCCAGCCTGAGGTCCAGGCTGACCGGCTGGATCTGGCTGTCCAGCAGCGTGCTCGGCGTGTGGATGATGCCCTGGTGGTAGGCCAGTTCGATCTCATGGTCGGTCAGATATCCGGATTTGCCCTTCAGGCTTTGTTGCAAGGACGTCTTAACCAGAGACTTGGCGGTCAGCTTTTTCATCAGGCGTAATGAATGGAATTTGGGATTGTGTGGATCGAGGTGCCGACGGCCCGGTGTCAGGCTTGGACGGACGCCAACAGGCTGGAAAATCCGATTGACAGGCCATTTGCCGCTATGATTAAATCCTAATATTCATCACTTTGCAACCTTTGTTTTCGAGCCGAAGTTTCAAGGAATCATGCCTCTTTACGAGTATTTCTGCGAAACCTGCGAGCAGGATTTCACGCTGTTGCAATCCACCTCCACCAACAAGGAGGAGACGGTGTGCGACCTGTGCGGGTCCAGAAATGTGAAGTACCGGTTTTCCTCTTTCGCGTCGAAGGTCGTGGGCGGCACCCCAAAAACCTCCAAACCCGTGACAGAGAACGAGCTTCCCAACAAGGATGTACTCAAACTTCCCATCCCGAGACTCCGCTCGGAACTTTAAGCGTGAGTGATGGTTTCATAAAAGCGCCGAGGTTCTCCAGCCAAACCGGATGGCAATCCGGGGGCCGGTGGCGCCGGGCGGCAACCGATGTTTTCTTTTCACATTCCAGCAAGGTCGTGCAGTGATGGCAGCTTCTTCAAACAAACCGCGTAAACGTTCCTGGGCCGGGCCGCTGTTCGGTCTCGCCGGGGTGGGCCTGATGGTGTGGGCGCTGGTGGCATTCACCCAGCCGGACACCAATTTCGAGCCTTACAACCAATTCAAAGCCGTCACCGCTTCCACCACCTCCACCCCGGAGGCCCCGGTTTCGATGGAACCGGTTGAGACCACCGGAGTGGCCCCGCTGGACGCCGCCGAAATCGAACAATCCGTACCGAAGAGCCCCGATGACAACACCCTGCTGGCCGAAACGATGGACACCGAGACCGGCATCGATCTGGAAAAGGAAGTGCGCGAAGCCCGGCCCAAAACCCCGACGGGCAAGGACCTGCCGCGGCAGACGCTGGAGCACATCGGCAAAGGCATCGAGTATTCGGAAAAAGGCATGTTCAACCACGCCGACATCGAGTTTGAAAAAGCCGCTCAACTGAGCCCCAACGCGCCGGAAGTGTTCTCCATCTGGGGCACCTCCATGCGTCTGGCGGAGAAATACGCCGGGGCCGATCGCAAATTCAAACGCGCTCACGAACTGGCCCCCAACGACGCGGAGATCACCCTCAACTGGGGCATGGCCCGGCTGTTCGGCAAGAACGCCGACGGCGCCCTGGAGTTGTTCCAGGAAACCGTGCAACTGAACCCGGACAATTACCTCGCGTGGAACTACATGGGCAAGGCCTACGGCCTGAAAAAGGATTACGTCAACGAGGAGAAGAGCTACGTCAAGTCGCTGGCGCTCAAGGAAGACTTCGCGCAGGCGCACTTCAACCTGGGCGTGGTGCGCAGCATCCAGAAGAAATTTGAGGACGCGGCGCCGCATTTCATCCGCGCCATCGAGCTCGACAAACAGTTCGAAAAACCCTTCGTCGTCCAGTTCCTCACCGCCATGGGCCTGAAAAATAAAACCAGCATGAAGGAAGCCAAGCTGAAAGAGGCCGGCAAGAAGGAATCCGAGCACAAACATGCGGATGGGACCCAGCACGCCAAGCATGAGCATGAGGACGCTAAAAAGTCCGAAGGCTCCGGCCACAGCATGGAGGGCTCCGGCTCCAATGTGGTGAAAACGGTCACCCATCTCAACGGACAGGTCCTCATCAACGGCGAACCGGCAGGCCCGCGTGGCGTCATCTACCTGGAAACCACGAACAAGCTGAAGGTGCCGAAACAGCGGACGCAGCACATCACCGTCACGCAAAAGAACAAACAGTTCCTGCCCGGACACTCGGTGGTGATGGTGGGCTCGACCATTTCCTTCAAAAACGAAGACTTTGAAGTGCACAACATCTATTCCAAGTCCAGCGGCAACCAGTTCAACCTGGGGGCCATGTCGGGCGGCGTGACCAAAGAGATCACCTTCGACACGCCAGGACCGGTGGTGCTGCGCTGCAACATGCACAAGGACATGGTCGGCACCCTGTTCGTCGCGCCCAACGGCTACGCCGCGGAAACCGATGCGGAAGGCCGCTTCAACCTGCCGCTGGTGAAAAGCCAGGATTACAAGATGGGCTTCTGGCATCCGCGCCTGTTCCCGCAGGAAGTGGAGGCCCACATGCGCACCATCAACCTGACGGGTGAGGACACGACGATGAAGATCGAAGTCACCTCCCAGTCCACGCCGGAAGACATCCACGACCTGGTGGACGGCACCGACTACAACGAGCTGGTGGCCAAGATCGAAACCGAGGTGTACGGCGCCATCGACCACTGGAAGCAGGGCAAGAAGTATTCCTCACAGAAACGCATGCTGACGGCCATCACCCGCCACTACGACGGCGGTGGCCTGAAAGACGCCATCACCAAGAGCTTCAGCGAAAACCGCAGCAAGCACCTGGAAGACGGACTCGATGAAATCCGCAAGCAGGTCGCGGGCATCGACAAGTCCGAGGAAGTGACCGAGGCGTCGCTCAAGTTCAAGGCCAAGCGCATCATCGCCCAGTTGAAGAACAACGTGCGCGAGCTGGAACACCGGCTGAATCCGGACAAGACCGCCACCCAGTGATCCCCCCTCCGGCGCGGTTTGATTTTGCCCTTCCGGGATGGTAATTTGAACGCATGGCACTGCGCATTTTCAACACACTCACCGGCAAGAAGGAGGAGTTCGTCCCGCTCCAGCCGGGGAAGGTGCGCATGTACGTCTGCGGCGTCACCGTCTATGACTACTGCCACGTCGGCCACGCCCGCGCCGCCATCGTCTTCGACACCGTCTTCCGCTACCTGAAGCATGCGGGTTACGGCGTCACCTACGTCCGCAACTTCACCGACATCGACGACAAGATCATCAAACGCGCGCAGGAAGAAACGCTGCCGTGGAAACAGGTCACGCGGAAGTACATCGACGCGTTTTATGAAGACATGGACGCCTTGAACGTCGAGCGTCCGACCGCCGAGCCGCTGGCCACCGATCACATCGGCGACATGATTGCCATGATCGAAGGCCTGGTGAACGACGGCAAGGCCTACGCCGCCGGCGGCGACGTGTACTACGCCATCAAATCCTTTCCCGATTACGGCAAGCTGTCGGGGCGCAACCTCGAAGACATGCAGGCGGGCGCGCGCGTCGAACCCGGCGAGCACAAACACGACCCGATGGACTTCGCGCTGTGGAAACAGAGCAAGCCGGACGAACCGGCGTGGGACAGCCCGTGGGGACCCGGCCGCCCCGGCTGGCACATCGAGTGTTCGGCCATGAGTTACCAGCTTCTGGGCGAAACCTTCGACCTCCACGGCGGCGGCAAGGACCTGGTGTTCCCGCACCATGAAAACGAGATCGCGCAGTCCTGCGGTTTCACCGGCAAACCGCCGGTGCGCTACTGGGTGCACAACGGCTTCGTCAACATCAACAAGGAAAAGATGTCGAAGTCGCTGGGCAACTTCTTCACCATCCGCGATATCCTGAAAACGTTTCATCCGGAAGTGCTGCGCCTGTTCCTGTTGACCAATCATTACCGCGGGCCGATCGACTTTTCCGATCAGTACCTGAAAGACGCGGAGAAAAACCTCGACCGCTTTTACGAATTCTTCGCGCAGGCCGAGGCCCGGCACGGCGGCTTGAACGGCGGTGCGGCGAAGATTTCTGACGACGCCCTGCGCCGGCAACCGCTGATGCAAAAGTTCGAAGCGGCGATGGACGACGACTTCAACACCGCCGTGGTGCTGGCCGATCTCATGGAAGAACTGCGCCGCCTCAACAAACAGTTGGGCGGGGACGGCACCGACTGGAACGCGTTCGACCTCGACGCCGCCACGCTGCGTCAGGCGGGGCAACTGCTCGGCCTGTTCTGCCGCACGCCGGAGGCGTACAAAACCGAGACGCGGGCGCTCAAGGGCGGTGGGCAGGATCTCGATGTCGCCCGTATCGAACAACTGATTGCAGAGCGGCAGGCGGCGCGTTCGTCGAAGGATTTCCAGCGCGCCGACCAATGCCGGGATGAACTGCAAAAAATGGGTGTGGTCCTCAAGGACTCGAAAACAGGCACAACATGGGAAGTTCAATAAACGTCACGCATGAATTTTTTTCCGATGCCTACCTGAAATTCTACCGGCTCTACTCGCAGACGGAAGTGCACGAACCGGCAGAACCGCCGGTGCCGGAGAAGGTGATCCGCTGCGTGTGGAACGACCAGTTGTTCAAAACCCCCAACCTGAAAACCACCGACGGCCAAACGCTGGAAGTCGTCTTCCCCGGCTACTGGAACTTCGGCAGCGGCCCCGACTTCAAAAGCGCCGCGGTACGCATCGACGGTGAACTGCTGGAAGGCGATGTCGAACTGCACGTGTACGGTTCCGACTGGACCGCCCACCGCCACAGCGACAACAACGAATACGACAACGTCATCCTGCACGTGTTCATGTGGAAGGGACGCGGCAACAAAAAGCTCACGTCTAAGAAAAAACCGGCGAAGCCGGAGCCAAAACTGTCGCGACCGCACATCCACGAGCTCGAACTCAAAAAATACCTGAAACGCGGCATCCTGAAACTCAACGAGGAGTTGGATTTCGACACCTACCCCGTGCTGCATTCGTTCAACTACGGCCTGTGTCACCAGCCGTTGTCGCGCCTGCCCGAGGAAAAACTGCTGGAGTTGTTGAACGCCGCCGGCGACGCGCGCATCCATACCAAGATGGACCGCTTCCACGACCGCGTCATCACCAAGGGCTACGAGCAGACGTTTTACGAAGGCGTGGCCGAGGCCATGGGTTACCCCAGCAACAAGATGCCGTTCCGCATCCTGGCTGAAAACGTGCCTGTCGCCGAAATCCACGAGATGGTGCCCGCCCGCGCCAGCGGCGAGAAGGCGGCGGAAATCATCCAGGCCGTGCTTTTCGGCGTGTCGGGACTGATCGATTTCGATGAGCTGGAAGAGCGCGGACTGGCGGCGGCGGACCGCACTTTTTTCAACCGGCTGAAGAAGCACTGGGAGCCGCGCCGCGACCGCTTCGAAGACCGCCTGATGAGCCCGCGCGACTGGAAATTCGGCAAAATGCGCCCGGCCAATTTTCCCTACCGGCGCATTGCCGCGCTCAGCCACCTGCTGGTCCGGCACTGGGAACACGGTCTGTTCGTCGATTATCTGGAAACCCTGAAATCCGTCGTTCCCAAATCCGCCGGGACGGGTTATACTAAGGCGATCAGAGACAAGTTGACCCTTTTTTTCTGTGTCGAAGCTGTGGACTACTGGTCCCGGCACTACACTCCGGGAGGCAAACCCCTCAAGCAGAAACAACAACTTGTGGGACCCGACCGGTCGCGGGAAGTGGCCATCAACATCGCCCTGCCCATCGGTCTCATCTACGCCCGGGCCAGCAAATCCGTCCCCTTGGAGCAGGCCCTGAGATCGTTGTTTCAAACCAAGAACCGGCCCGCCGACAACAAGTGGATCCGGTTCATGAAACACTACATTCTGGGCAACGAAGAACACATGCTGAAACCGCTGACCAGCGACCAGCAGACGCAGGGGTTGATGCAGATTTACCAGGATTATTGCACGAAAAACGAAAACAACTGCCTGCGGTGTAAGTTTCCCGGCATGGTGGAGCGGTATTTCTCCTGAATTCCCCCTCCCGTCCCCGGTTTTTCGCGTAGAACCCTTGATTCGATTGAATTAAAACTATAAAGTGGGATCATTCATCCCCCTTCCGGCAGCAGGAGCCGTACAGGTATTATCATGGATCATTTGACCGACCTCGAAGATCAGAGCATTTACATTCTTCGTGAAGCGTATAAAAATTTCAAAAACCTGGCCATGCTGTGGTCCATCGGTAAGGACTCCACAGTCATGTTGTGGCTGGCGCGCAAGGCGTTTTTCGGACACTGTCCGATTCCGCTGGTGCACATCGACACTTCGTACAAGATTCCGGCGATGATCGAGTACCGCGATCATTACGCCAAGCAGTGGGGACTGAACCTCATCGTCGGCCAGAACAAGAAGGCCCTCGATGAAGGCATGAACCACGAAATGGGCCGTCTGGTGTGCTGCGAAGCGCTGAAGACGCAGGGCCTGCAACAGACCATGGAAGAGTACGGTTTCACCGGCCTCATCCTCGGTATCCGCCGCGACGAAGAAGGCACCCGCGCCAAGGAGCGCTACTTCTCGCCGCGCGACAAAAACTTTGAATGGAACTTCAAGGATCAGCCTCCGGAGTTGTGGGATCAGTTCAAGACCACCTTCGCCGAGGGCACCCACATCCGCATCCATCCCCTTCTGCACTGGACGGAACTCAATGTGTGGGAATACATCGAGCGGGAGAACATCCCCATCATCGACCTGTATTTCGCCAACGAGCAGGGCGAACGTTACCGATCCCTCGGTTGCGCCCCCTGCACCGGCTCCATCCAGTCCAAGGCGCGAAATGTGAAAGAGATCATTGAGGAATTGAAAAACACCACCATCTCCGAACGCTCCGGGCGCGCGCAGGATCAGGAAAACGCGTACGCCATGCAGAAGCTTCGGGCCAAGGGCTACATGTAAATGGGAGACAACGGATTCAAGACCCCCCAGGATGGCCGGTTGATGAAACTGGTCATCGTCGGGCACGTGGATCACGGCAAATCCACGCTCGTAGGGCGTTTGCTTGCCGACACCGACAGCCTGCCCACCGGCAAGCTGGACCTCGTCAAAGACATCTGCGACCAGCAGGGGAAGACCTTCGAGTTCGCCTTCCTGCTCGACGCCCTGGAAGAGGAACAGGAACAGGGCATCACCATCGACACCTCGCAGATTTTCTTCAAGACGGAGAAGCGCTGGTACGTCATCATCGACGCCCCCGGCCACAAGGAATTCCTGAAGAACATGGTCACCGGCGCTGCCAACGCGGAAGCCGCACTGCTCCTGATCGACGCCCACGAAGGCGTGCAGGAACAGTCGCGCCGCCACGGCTACATCCTGCGCCTGCTGGGCATGACGCAGGTGGCGGTGGTCATCAACAAGATGGACCTCGTCGGTTACGACCCCGAGGTGTACTTCAAAATCAAGACCGAGTACACGCAGTTTCTGGAATCGATCGGCATCGAGGTGCACGAGTTCATCCCCATTTCCGCGAAGATGGGTGAGAACGTCGCCAAGCGCTCCGAGCATATGCCGTGGTACACCGGCCCGACCATCCTCGAACGGCTCGACCAGTTCCAGGAAAAAGCCGGGAGCGTGGACAACCCGTTTCGCCTTCCCATTCAAGACGTGTACAAGTTCGACCAACGCCGCATCATCGCCGGGCGTGTGGAGTCGGGCACGGCAAAAGTCGGCGACCGCGTGATCTTCTCGCCCTCGAACAAAAGCACCGTGATCAAAAGCATTGAAGCGTGGAGTGCCGACGCACCCGCCACCGTCGAGGCCCCGCACTCGGTCGGCATCACCCTGGCCGAACAACTGTTCCTCGAACGCGGCGAACTCATCAGCCTGGAGAAGGACCGCCCGGTGGTGACCACCACCTTCGACGCCAACGTATTCTGGATGGGCAAGCGTCATCTGAAAAAAGGCGAAACGTACAAACTGAAACTCACCACGCAGAACGTGGACTGCGAAGTCGTCGAATTCAACAAGGCGATCGACGCTTCAACGCTGGAAACGCTGCCCGATCAGGATTTCATCGCCAAGAACGACGTCGCCGAAGTGACACTGCGCACCAAGCGGCCTGTCGCCTTCGACCTGTTCACCGACATCGCCGAAACCGGGCGCTTCGTGCTGGTCGATGAATACGACGTCTGCGGCGGCGGCATCATCACCCACTTCACGCCGCTGGAAGAAGTGGACCGGTTGCGCAACGAGGCGCGGCACCGCGATTCGCACTGGGTGCAGGGCACCATCACCCCGGACATGCGCGCCTACCGCAACGGACACCGCCCGGCCATGATCCTGTTCACCGGCAAATCCGGCACCGGCAAGGCGGCCCTCGCAGGCAAGCTGGAAGAGGTGCTGTTCCACCAGAATTTCCAGAGCTACCTGCTCGACGGACGCAACATCCAACTGGGTGTGGGCGCCGACATGGATGCGGAAACCTATTTCACCGATGGCGAAGCGGTCCGCCGGTTTGGCGAAGTCGCCAAGCTGTTCCTCGATGCCGGGCACGTCGTCATCTCCACCTCGAACGTGTTCAACCAGGAAGACCATTCCAACATCAACCTGTTGATCGAACCGAGCCCGCTGGTGGAAATCCGCGTCACCGACGACCGGTTTCCGAAAGGCATGCCGGAAATCGTGCTGAGCCTGGACGATGTCAAAGACACCGACGCCGCCGTCAACCGCATCGTCGATTACTTGAAAGACCAAAAAATCCTGACCGGCCACAACTATTCCATCTGACCCTGTCAGTCGGGAAAGCGCGCTGGCTACGGCTCAACGTATGAATTGGGCTCGGTGGGTACCCACTACATGGGAGTGAACCCATAGATTCTTCGCTAACGCTCAGAATGACAAACTCACGCTGAATTGTCATTCTGAGGAGCCGCAGGTGACGAAGAATCTATGTGTTGGCTTTTTTAAGGAATTTAAAAATTGTGCCCACAGGGCATCGTTCGCGGTGAACGCATCAACCCGTTTCCCTCCCGCGTGGCGGGACCGGACCACGTCCGGAAGAATGGAAAGGAATTTAAAAATTGTGACCGCAGGGCATCGTTCGCGGTGAACGCATCAACCCGTTTCCCTCCCGCGTGGCGGGACCGGACCACGTCCGGAAGAATGGAAAGGAATTTAAAAATTGTGACCGCAGGTCATCGCTATCTATTGAAAGGATCAGCCTGATTGCACTCCGCCTTGCGGAGGAGAATTTGTTTGACTTTTGACCTGTCGCATGGCACTTTACAGCCTTCATTTTGGGGTTTAATTGCCGGAATTCCGGCGCTTTGAGGATCCATTCATGCCCAAAATCACCGTTCACGACACCGAAACCGGTGAAGATAAAATTTTCAAGGTGGGTTACGGCGGCAACCTGCGCCAGGCCGCTCAACATCACGACATCAGCCTGTACCGCGGCCTGCATGAGTACACCAACTGCCACGGCATGGGCTCCTGCGGCACCTGTCTGGTCGAGATCGAACCCATGGAGCACGTGAACGACCACGGCCTCATCGAAAAGCTCCACAAGATCAGCGGCAATCGCAAGCTGGCCTGCCGCACCAAAGTGTACGGTGACATCCACATCAAGACCAAGCTGGTGGAATGACCGCCGTGGGCCGCCTGCGGGCGCGTCCGCAAGCCACTGCCTCTCGACTCTCCCCCATTTGCCCCGTCCGGGCACCCCATCGCTTTACAGCAATTGCAATAAAATCAACGCAGGCAGGAAAACCAGCCCCATCACCGTGATTCCCGCGTGCAAAACCACGTCCCATTTGCGGCTTAAGGGGATGATTGTGATAAAGTAGAGGGCCACGAGATAATCCCAGATCGTGTTTTCATGATGGATGCCGTTGATGACAAGGTAAGAGGCAAGGCTGAACAGCACCGCGCCATAGACCAGAAGATGCGTCCGCACCAGCGACGGCGTCTTCTTCTGGAACCCCAGCGAGAGACCGATGAACACGTTGATGATGTGCAGACAAATGGTGGCCGCCACCCAGATGAGAGACGGCGACGCCTGCACCTGGTCGATCATGTTCGGGGGATTCATGGACGCATCTCCAAAGGCTGGCTGAAAAACAGGAAAGGAATTTTAGCATGGATTTGAATCTGGCAGGACGCAAAGTCCTGATCACGGGAGCGGGGGACGGCATCGGCCGCGAACTGGCCCTTGCCTTCGGAAAAGAAGGCGCGCGCGTGGCCGGGTGCGCCCGCACCACCGAACGCCTGCAGGCATTGGAGAAAGAAATTGAAGGCGCGGATCACATGTTCCAGTACGCGGACGTAACGCAAAAAGACGACCTCGAACGCTTCTTCTGGTTTGCGGTGGAACAGCTCGACGGCCTCGACGTGCTCATCAACAACGTCGGCTCCATAGGCAAGATGGCCCATTTTTTCGATTTGACCGATGACGACTGGCAGGCGGCGTTCGACATCAACCTGCTGCCCGCGGTGCGCCTGTGCCGGCTGGCGGTGCCGGAGCTGAAAAAATCCAAACATCCCTGCATCCTCAACATCTCATCGATCGCCGGCAACCATCCCGGTGAGGTGTTTCCCCATTATGCGGCGATGAAAGCGGGGCTGTCCAACCTCACGGTGTCGCTGGCGCAGACGCTGGCGGCAGACGGCATCCGCGTCAACACCGTCGCGCCGGGCCCGGTGTGGACGCGTTCCTGGCAACAGGAAGCCGAAGCCGCCGCAAAAGAGGAAGGCACTCATGTCGAAGAAATGGCTGAGGCCATTCGCCAGTCCACCGCTGACACCGTACCGCTGAAGCGCATCGGCATGCCCGCAGACGTGACCGGCCTGACCCTGTTCCTCGCTTCCGAACAGGCCTCATGGATCACCGGCACGCACTTCACCATCGACGGCGGCATCGTGCGCAACCCGTTTTAACCCTCAACTGCCATTCGCTGTTGGCTTTCCAAAGAAAACGATTGAGTGAGAGAACGCAGTTTAATAAACCCTGCTCTCACCAGGGGGCGCTCACAGAGTGACGGGCAGGATGCATTGAATTATCCCCTCTCCTTACCAAGGGGCACTCACGGAGTGGCGGGCTGGGAGGGGTTGCTTTTCTGGTTTGGTTTTTCCAAAGGCAAGGAAGCAAAGACACCTCATTCCCTCCCCTGCATCCCTCCTTGGAAAGGAGGGGAGAAAAAATGGTAGCGGGTTGTTCAAAGTGGGGTGGATGTATTGCCTGCGGGCCAACGTCCGGCGATCACATCTCTTTTCCCTCATGGGTTCAACACATAGATTCTGCGCTTCGCTCAGCATGACAAACCAGCCTGGCATGTCATTCTGAGGAGCCGCAGGTGACGAAGAATCTATGTTTTGTCAACCCCGTCAAAAGCTCGTGTGAAAGAAAAGCGACACCGCCTTCACAGCCGCTGGCGCAAGCCGTCGTGAATTTCCTCGAAGGTCTGTTGCAGGTTGTACTGGATATCCCAGTCCGGGTAATCGGTTTTGAAACGGGTCATGTCGCTGATCCACCAGATGTGATCCCCCGCCCGGGGTTTTTCGATGTAGTCCCAGTTCAGCTTGTTGCCGGTGATCTGTTCGCAGATCGCAATCGCCTCCAACATCGAACAGTTGCTGAAGCGGCCACCTCCCATGTTGTACACCTTGCCGACGCCGGGCTTTAGATAAAACTGATACAGGGCCTCCACCACATCGCGACTGTGGATGTTGTCGCGCACCTGTTTGCCCTGGTAGCCAAATACCTTGTAAGGCGTTTTTTTCATCGTGCACATCATCAGGTAGGACAAAAAACCGTGCAGTTCCGTTCCGGAATGCCCGGAGCCGGTCAGGCATCCGGCACGGAAGCACGCCGTCTTCATGCCAAAGTAACGGCCGAACTCCTGCACCATCAGGTCGCCCGCCAGCTTGGACACACCGAACAGGCTGTGTGTGCATTCGTCCAGGCCTATGGACTCGTCGATGCCGTTGGCGTAATAAGGATGTTTTGCTTCCAGCTCCCAACGCGTATCTTCTTCCACGAAGGGGAAGGCGTTGGGCTGATCGCCATAAACCTTGTTGGTGGACATGTAGATGAAAACCGCGCCCGGACAATAACGCCGCGCCAATTCCAAAAGCACCAGCGTGCCGTTGGCGTTCACCGTAAAATCCGTCATCGCCTGTTCCGCCGCCCAGTCGTGAGACGGTTGCGCCGCAGAGTGAACGATCAGCTTGATGTCTTTTTCATGCAGCTTGAACAACTTATCCAGATTCGCCCGGTCACGGATATCCAGGGAATGATGATGGTAATTGGGATACGTCTCGATCAGACGCCGTTCGTTCCACGCCGTGGAGGCCTCGTCACCGAAAAACACGGAACGCATGTCGTTATCGATGCCATGCACAATGAATCCCTTATCGAGTAAAAACTCCGTCGCCTCCGAGCCCACCATACCGCTGGAACCCGTTACGATTGCAATGTCCGCCATATATCCACCTTTTAACAGGCTCCCCGTGGACCGCGTCCAACCCTGTCATCAAACCAATTCCTGCGTTGCCAACGGGGAACAATTATCCTATTCTTGTAACCAATCGATCCATTTAATATAACAGACAACCCAAATCCCCTCAAAACATGAATCCTCAGATCTTCCGCGAATACGACATCCGTGGCCTGGTGGAGCAGGACCTGTCGCCAGAAAACGTCGAACAAATTGGAAAAGCCATCGGTACGTATTTCCGGCGGCATGGAAAAAAAACGCTGACTCTGGGCTGGGACATTCGAGACAGTTCGAAAACGTTCCGCGAAATCCTGACACGCGCGTTGAACGGCACCGGCTGCGACGTCATCGATATCGGCATGGTGCCGACGCCGGTGGCCTATTACTCGCTGCACCACCTGGAGGTCGATGGTGGCGTCATGATCACCGGCAGCCACAATCCGCCGGAGTTCAACGGATTCAAAATCAGTTTCGAAACACACAGCCTGTACGGCAAACGCATCCAGGAACTGAAAACTCTGATCGACCACAGCGATTTTGAAACCGGCAACGGCACGGCCCGCGAACAGGATATCAAACCCGGCTACATGGACCACATCGCCGGCATCATCAACATCTCACGCCCGCTGAAGGTGGTGCTCGATGGCGGCAATGGCTGCTTCGGCATCATCGGTCCGGAGTTTTTCCGCCGCCTCGGCGTCGAGGTCATCGAACAGTACTGCGAACCGGACGGCACCTTCCCGAACCATCACCCGGACCCCACCGTTCCCCGATACATGGCCGATCTGATGACGCGGGTGAAACGGGAACGAGCCGATCTCGGCATCGGTTTCGACGGCGACGCCGACCGCATCGGCGTGGTGGACGACCAAGGCACGCTGTTGTGGGGCGACCAGTTGTTGATCCTCTACGCGCGCGAGCTGTTGCAACGCCACCCCGGCACCGCCGTGGTGGGCGAAGTGAAATGTTCGCGCAACCTGTTCGAAGACATCAAGAAGCACGGCGGCCAGCCGCATATGTCCGCCGCCGGGCATTCCCTGATCAAAAAGAAAATGCAGGAAACCCAGGCCCTGTTGGCCGGGGAGATGAGCGGCCACATGTGTTTTGCCGATTCCTATTACGGGTTCGACGACGCCATCTACGCCGCCTGCCGCATTCTGGAAATCGTCGCCAACACCGGGCAACCCGTCTCCGAGATGCTGGCCGACCTGCCGGTGATGCACAACACGCCGGAAATCCGCATCGACTGTCCGGATCATCTCAAGTTCCGGGTGGTAAAGGAAGTGACGGAAACGTTCCGCGCGAAATACGATGTCGTCGATATCGACGGCGTGCGCGTCGAGTTTGAAGACGGATGGGGCCTGCTGCGCGCTTCCAACACGCAACCGGTGCTGGTGCTGCGCTTCGAGGCCACCAGCAAAGCCAAACTCAATGCGTATCAGGAACTGATGCGCGAGCAGCTGGAGCCGTACAAACCCGACGTCAACTTCTCTCCGGTGTCCGCATGAGGTACGCGCACACCCGCTTCCGCGTGTCGGACATGGATGCATCGCTGAAATTCTACCGCGATGTTCTGGGAATGAAGGTGGTGGAGGAATCGACGTCACCGCGCGGATCGAAACTGGTGTTCCTGCAGTTTCCGGAAAACGACGCCGAGCTGGAATTGTGTTCGTTCCCCGACAGCGGCGGCGTTTCCGTTCCCGAAGACCTCGTGCACCTGGCGTTCGAGGTGGACGACCTGGATGTGTGGATGCAGCGTCTACAGGCAGGCGGCGCGCCCATCACCGAGGGCCCGACAGAAAGCCGCAGCGGGTCGCGTTTCATTTTCAGCGAGGATCCGGACAAGTACGAGATCGAAATCATTCAACGCCCGAAGACCTGACGGCCATTCAGGAAACGATCATCCCCGCATACCCCACCACCCGCTCCATGTCGCCGCTCACCTCGCCCGAAGTCATGTACTGGCTCAATACGGATTGTTGCGCGCCCAGGTCTTTGGCCGCCGTCAGCATGACGGTGGCGGGGTTGACGCCGCACATGGTGATTTGGTTATCATGCACAACGCGGTGCAGCCCGGCCGCATCCAGTTCCCGCATGCGGTCGATGGCCCGGTGGTCTTTCAGGGTGGCGCTGTCGTGCGATTCGTAATGCGTCATGTCGGAGCTGGCGACGAGCAATACCGGCCCTTCCACCTCGGCGATGGCGCGGGCCAGCGCGTGGCCCAGCTTCACGCAATCTTCCAGACGAAAGCGCATGAGGCAAAGCGGCACGAACCGGAACGGCGTGCGGTAATACTGAAGAAACGGCAGTTGCGTCTCCAGCGAATGCTCGGCGCGGTGCGCGGCTTCATCCTCCTCCACGTCGGGCAGGTGTTTGCGGATGGCGGCGGCCAGTTCGGTATCGATTTCGACATCGCCCATCGGCATCGACCACGCGCCTTGGGACATGATGGAGAGGGGACGACCCATGCCGGTGTGGTTGGGTCCGAGAATCAGGATGCGTTCGGGAATCTCGATGGCGTCGTACACCGATCCCGCCACATCTCCCGAATACATGAAGCCCGCATGCGGCGCCACCACGCCCAGCGCCTGCACTTTGTTCTGCCGGCCGGGCAGGTGGCTCTTCACTTCTGCGCGTAGCGCCTGGGGATCGTCCGGATAAAACCGTCCGGACACGGCAGGTTGCCGGGACATGCTCCACCTCCTGACCGTATCACAATCTATGGGTTGCGGACGGCGCCGGTCATCGGCACGAAACGCACGCCGGTGATGATCGTTCGGGTGATGCCATCCGCCTGCTTCCTCACCAGCAGCAGCTGCTGCGCCGCTTCGTTTTCCAACGGCAGCACCATGCGGCCACCCACCCGCAACTGATCGATCAACGGTTGCGGGATCTCGGGCGCGGCGGCGGTGATGAGGATGGCGTCGAACGGCGCATGTTGCGGCCAGCCCTCGTAGCCGTCGCCGTGCCGCACGTTCACATTATTGTATCCCAGTTTAGGCAGAAGGTCGCGGGCTTCGTTGGCCAGCGGTTCGATGATCTCGATGGTGTACACCGTGCGCACCAGTTCCGCCAGCACCGCCGCCTGATAACCGGAGCCGGTGCCGATCTCCAGCACGCGTTCCTGAGGCTTCAGGTTCAACGCCTGGGTCATGAGGGCGACGACATAGGGTTGGGAGATGGTCTGGCCGTGGCCGATGGGCTGGGCAAAATCGGAATAGGCCCAGCGGGCCTGGGATGGGTCCATGAAGCGGTGCCGGGGCACGCGGCCCATGGCTGTTAGCACCCGCTCGTCGGTGATGTTGCGTCCGCGCAGGTCTTCATCCACCATGCGCTGCCGCTGCTGCCCGGGGTCCTGGGGCCAAGCCGGCCCGGGACTGCCCGCCAGCACGCAGACGGCTATGAGGAGGGAGAAAAAAAGAAGGTTGTTAGAAAATGAGTCCGTTCTTCCTGAGCCACTCCTCCGTATCGAAATTGTCGCTGACGAATTCTTCAAACTCGATTTCCTTTTGCGACAAAGGCTGGCCATCGATGAATTGGGACGCATCCGCGGCTTTCTTCCTGGAACGACGGGGTTTCTTCCTGGGTTTTTCGGAGTCCTCTTCCACTTCCACGTCAAACCCTTCGGTCAGGGTTTGCAGCTTGAGAACCAAAACCATGAAGCTCTGCGGACAGATGTCTTCCCGTTTTTGAATTTCCGCAACCATCTTTTTCACTTTCTCAGAACTCAACACCGCTTCGGTGATGGCCTTCGAAAGTTTTTCGTAATCGCGCTCAGGATCCTCGGAGTAACTCAAGGAAATCTCCTTTCCATATAGTGCTCAGTTTCCCTAACTGAATTGCTTGCGTAGAGAGCCACCTTAAACTGGTAACCCCGCCATGTCAAGGGCGGGCAACCCGCCCTTGACCTAGGCAAGCCTAATTGAACGCTTAATACTGCGGCACCGTGGAATCGATTTTTTCGGACCACTCCAAAATACCGCCGCGCATGCTTTTCACGTTGTCGAACCCCATGTCTTTGAGGGCTTTCGCCGCCTTCAGGCTGCGCACGCCGCTCTTGCAATGGATCACGATTTCATCGGATTTCTGCAGGCCGTTCAACTTCTCTACATTCCGTTCTTCGATCACATCGAGCGGAATCAGCGTGGCCGCATCGATGCGGCAGATCTGCCGTTCGCCTTCGCCGCGCACGTCGATGAAACGAAAATTCTTGCCGGCGTCGAGCATCTGCTTGACGGTTTCCGGTTCGATTTCCATGTCCCGGTCGGCAGGGTCGTCCTGCGGCGGCAAAATCCCGCAGAACTGTTCATAATCGATCAGTTCCTTGATGGTGGGGGTGTCGCCGCAGATCGGGCAGTTTTTGTCGCGGCGCAGTTTCATTTCCCGGAATTTCGTGGCCAGCGAATCGAAGATCAGCAGGCGGCCGCTCATCGTGTCGCCCTGTCCGAGGATGATCTTCAGCGTTTCGTTGGTTTGCAGGCAACCGATGATGCCGCACAACACGCCCAGCACCCCGCCTTCGGCGCAACTGGGCACGAGGCCGGGAGGCGGCGGTTCCGGATACAGGCAGCGGTAACAGGGGCCGTCGCCCGCGCCGAACACCGAAACCTGGCCTTCGAAGCGCAGGATGCAGCCGTACACGTACGGTTTGCCCAGCAACACGCAGGCGTCGTTCGCCAGGTAGCGGGTCGGGAAGTTGTCGGTGCCATCGACGATGACGTCCCAGTCCTTGAAAATAGTGAGAGCGTTTTCCGAGGTCAGGCGCTCGTTATACAACACGACGTTCACGTCGGAATTGATGTCGTTGATCCGCCTTTTCGCGGATTCGGTTTTGAGCACGCCCACGGTGGATTCGCCGTGCGCGATCTGGCGTTGCAGGTTGCTTTGGTCCACAACGTCGAAGTCGATCAGCCCCAAGGTGCCGACGCCCGCCGCAGCGAGATACAGAGAAACCGGAGACCCCAATCCGCCGGTGCCGATGCACAGCACTTTCGAATTGCAGATTTTCTCCTGGCCTTCCACACCCACTTCGGGCAACAGCAAATGGCGGCTGTAACGACTGATCTGGTCTTGCGTCAAACTCATGGTCGTTTTCCAGTGAATGGTTTGTCTGGATGGAAATGATTGCTTGTATTCTATCAAATTGTTGGATGCGCGGAAACCGCAATTGGATTCTCCCGCATCGGCAATTACCGGTTTTGGGCCTCCTGAAAGGCCGCCTCCAGTCCCGGCAGCGCGCCCTCAATGACCGCATCCGGAAAGCAGTACGAAAGACGGAAATAACCCGGCGCGCCGAAGCCCCGCCCCGGCACCACCAGCACTTTCTTCGCCGTCAGGATCTCGATGAACTCGATTTCATCGGCCAGCGGCGATTTCGGGAAAAAATAAAACGCACCTCCGGGACGCACCACGTCGTAACCGATGCGCGTCAACTCGGCATACAGGCGGTCGCGGCGGCGCCTGTAAGCGTCCACGTCCACGGTCACCTGCTGCACCTCTTTGACCACGCGTTGAAACAAAGCCGGGGCGTTGACGAATCCCAGAACACGGTTTGAGAAAATCAGCCCGGCCATCACATTCGCCGCGTCGGCGCACTCCGGATGCACCGCCACGTAGCCGATGCGCTCGCCCGGCACGGCGAGGTCTTTCGAATGCGAGGTGATGTACAGGCTGTGCGCGTACACCTCGATCGGGTTCGGCGTCTGTTCGCCGTCGAACACGATTTTTTTATACGGATCGTCGGCGATCAGATAAATCGGGCGGCCGCGTTGTTCCGACTGCCGCCTAAGCACCGCTGCCAGTTCTTCCATCGCCTCGCGTGTGTACACGACCCCGGTGGGGTTGTTGGGCGAATTGATGATGACCGCCTTGGTGCGGTCGTTGATGGCGGCGGCCAGCGCCTCGAAATCGATGGAAAAATCCGGCTTCGTGTTCACCGGCACCGCCTTGCCGCCATGGTTGTCGGCATAGAACAGGTATTCGACGAAATACGGCGCGAACACGATCACCTCATCACCGGGGTCGAGCAGGGTTTTGAGCACGATGTTGAGCCCGCCGGCGGCGCCACAGATCATGACGATGTCGTCGGCGCCCAACGCCACCTTGCATTCCTCGGACAACGCGTGCGCGATGGTGGCGCGCACATCGGCGTAACCCGCGTTCGGCATGTAGCGGTGGCGGCCCGGTGTGGGGTCCTGCGCCGCGGCCAGGAGCGCGTCCTTCACTGCCTGCGGCGGCTCCGCCACCGGGTTGCCCAGCGACAGATCGAAGACGTTGTCTGCGCCGAACTCCTGTTTCAGCCGGATGCCTTCCTCGAACATCTTGCGAATCCACGAAGCCCGCTCCATGAATCCCAGCACTTTTTTCGATATCGCCATGATGCCATCCTTGTAAAGGGGACTTCTGATTCAACTGCCTGAACCGGGAAGCATACCGGCAACCGGGACAAACGCAAACCCGGAATGCCTGGCACCCGCATGCGGATGCCTTCCGCCCCAGCCGACGGTCCTCCGGGGCACGCCTTGCTGCGGGTTGCTGCCACAAAAATTCGGTTTTGTGGGAAATAGGGTTTCCCTCAACCGAAAAATCCGCAATAATTGACCCCGATTGCCTGGAACCGGCCCGGAGTTCATCCGGCTCCTGCGGAGAGGCTCCTTTTGTAATAAAGTTTCAACTGGTTATCCAGTATCCGGCTATTCAAGACGGGCATGAGAGGAACCCCTTTCGAGAGAGTCTTTAATCTGATTTTGAATGCTGGCCTGAATATTGAAAACCCCTACACCGCCATCCCGATGCCCCTGCTCTGGCATGGCCAAGGCACCGCGTATGACTGACCGAATCATCCGGCTTGTTTGGCTCCCCATTCTGCTTGTGGCCGGCATTTTAGCACAGGCATTGCCCCTCCAGGCAGAGCCTGGCGATGCGACGGCGCTTCCGGCTCCCCGGTTTACAGGCCAGCTCGATTCTTTAATGGAAGTCCCTCTGGAGGAATTGTTCCAGATCACCGTCACCTCGCCTGCCAAAAAGGAACAACCTCTGTACAAAGCCGCATCGGCGATCTACGTCATCACCGGCGATGACCTGCGCCGCACCGGGGCCACCAGCGTGCAGGAAGCCCTCCGCCTGGTGCCGGGCATGATGGTGGCGCAGATCGATTCCGCCAGTTGGGCCATTTCCGCGCGCGGTTTCAACAACCGCTTCGCCAACAAGCTGCAAGTAATGATCGATGGCCGCTCACTGTACACGCCGTTGTTCGCCGGGGTGTTCTGGGATGAGGTGGACCTCATCATGGAGGACATCGAACGCGTCGAAGTCATTCGCGGCCCGGGCGCGGCGCTGTGGGGAGTCAATGCGGTCAATGGCGTCATCAACATCATCACCAAAACCGCGCACCGCACGCAGGGCAGCCAGGTGAGCGTCGGCGGCGGCACCATGGTGCAGAACATCGACTCTTTCCGCTACGGCACGCAGGTGAACCCGGAAACCTCGTACCGGGTATGGGGCAAATACGTGCAACGCGCACCGCTGGACACCATGCAGGGCATGGACGGCGTGGACGATTACCGGGTGGGGCGCGGCGGCTTCCGGCTGGACTGGGACCGCACCCCGGCGGACACCTTCACCTTCGCCGGCAACTATTACGACGGCGCGCTGGAGCGCCGCAGCCTGAACGGGTTCGTCTCCTTCACCCCGCCCCAGGGCGGGGTGCTGCGCGACAACTGGAAGATCGACGGCGGCATGTTCCTCGCCCGCTGGAAGCACAGGCTGAACGCCGATTCCGACTTCTCGCTTCAGTTTTATTACAACCGCCAGCACCGGCGCACGTTCCAGGTCGAGGATGTGACCATCGACACCTACGATCTCGATTTCCAGCACCGGTTCCGCATGACGCCGGGCCAGGAACTCACCTGGGGCATCGGCCAGCGTTTCTACGACGATTCATTTGAGAACACGCTAGGTTTCCAATTCGATCCGGACCGGCGCCTGAGCTACATCACCAGTGCCTTCGTGCAGGACGAGATCCGCCTGGTGCCCGACCGCTGGACGCTGACGGTGGGCAGCAAATTCTCGTTCAACAACTACACCGGCTTCGAATACCAGCCGAGCGCCCGCCTGCTGTGGACGCCCAATCCGAAGCACACCGTATGGGGCGCGGTGTCGCGCGCGGTGCGCATTCCGTCCCGCGCCGACGACTCCCTGCGCGTCAACCAGCCACCGCCTGCGGGCCCCGCCACCCTGGCTCTGATTGGGCAGAACGGGTTTGAGTCGGAGGACCTGCTGGCGTTCGAGCTGGGTTACCGCGTGCAGCCGCAACCCTCGCTGTGGATCGACATCGCCACCTTCATGAACTTCTATGAAAACCTGCGGACGCTGGAACAAGGCGCCGCGTTTGTCGAACCCACGCCCGCGCCCGCGCACGCCGTGGTGCCGTTCCTCTTCCGCAACCGCAAATCGGGATACACCTACGGCGTCGAAACCGCGCTCAACTGGAGCCCGCTGGACTGGTGGCGGTTCAAAACCGCGTTCACCTGGTTTGACATGAACCTGAAACTGGAACCGGGGAGCCGCGACGCCGTCCTGAGCCAGGAAGAGCATGTGGACCCGGCGTACCAGTTCAACCTGCGTTCCCACATCGACCTGCCCCACAAATTCGAATTCGATCAGATGCTGTATTACGTGGATTCCATTTCGTCGAATGGCATGAAGATGAAAGGCTACACGCGCGTGGACCTCAGGCTGGGCTGGCGTCCCATGCAGTCGCTCGAACTCAGCGTGGTCGGCCGCAACCTGCTCGATCCGCATCACCTGGAATTCGCCACCGGCACGGCGCAGACCACCGACCTGTCGTTGATCGAACGCTCGGTCTTCGGTCAGGTGATCTGGAGGTATTGATGCCATGCTGAAACGACCGGCAGCACAGCATGCATCCTGGAAATGGTGGACGGCTTTGCTGTACCTCGCGGGATGGCTGCTGCTGTCCGGGGCACAGCCTGCATCCCTGAGGGAGGTCCAGAGCCGGGAAACCCTGGACTCGGAAAAGGCCACCGCGCTGAAAGTGGCCTACATGCGCTACATCGCCGAATACACAACCTGGCCGCTGGGGACACTGAAAAACCCGGAGCAGCCTCTCACCTTCTGCATGCTGGGTCACGATGTGGAAGGCATGGCGCGGCGCATCGACCGCCTGATCGTCGAAACCGATTTCCACATTCAGGGCCGGCCGGTGCAACTGAACATCCTGCGTAAGGGCCTCCTGCCTTTTTTATCTGACGAATCCGAGATGATCGAGTCCATCCGCCCCTGCCATCTGCTCTATGTGTTGCCGTCGGAAAAAGACCGCTGGGACACATTGAGCCCACATATCCAAAACCTGCCGGTGGTGACGATCAGCGAGATCGAAGGGTTTTCGCAGAACGGAGGGATGATTCAATTCGTGCTGACGCCGGTTGCAAACGGATCGGGCCTGCGCTACAGCCTGCACATCAACCTCAAGAACACACTGCAGGCCGGGCTGCGCCTGAGTGCGAAGTTTCTCAACCTCAAGCAGGCCGTACGCATCGTGGAGTTTCCCTAGACGGGCAACCCGGAAGGGCGCGCACAGAGACGGCGCACGGGTCAGGATGAGACGATCTAAAATTTGCGGCCGATCCAGACGACCGGGCCGATGATGGCGTAACGTTTTTTCTCGGCTTCGGACAGGGTGAACGCCTCGTATTTTGGGTTGTCGGATTTGACGGCAAGGCCTTCCCCCGGGATCGATTGCAGGCGCTTGATCCATACTTCCTCGTTCGGCGTGCGGAAGCAATAGATGCCGTCATCGCGCATTTGATCCCTCGACGCGTCGATGAGAAGCAGGTCGCCATGGTACAGCGTGGGTTCCATGCTGTCGCCCATCGCCTCAATCAAAAGCAATTTTTCTTCCGGCACCTGCAAGGTGTCCTGCACCCATTTTTTCTTGAAGGCCAGGTGGTCCACCACCGCGCGGTGATCCAGCGATTCCCGCAACCCCACTCCCGACGCCTGGTACAATTGCGACAGATACACAAACTCCGCTTCTTCGCTCCCGGCCTGGTACGCCTCCGGGTCTTCCTGCACCCGGCCCTTCGTCTTCCTGCCCTCGCCGGAAATCAGCCATTCCATGTGGATGGGCGGATCCTGCAGGCGGCAGATGTTCAGCAGCAGCTCCGGCGACGGGTTCACGGTTTCTCCCCGCTCCAGCCGGCTGATGTCCACCTGGTGCACGTTCAGCTTACGCGCAAACACCAGCTGGCTCTGGGAACCGCGCAGACCACGGATGCGCTGGCCCACCACCTTCAAGTCAACTTTTTTATATTGCGACACCAAGATAATTAATTTTTGTTTGACAGGAGCTGGGCGCTCTGGCTATAGTATAGGGGTCCCGAAGTGAGCACTAAAATAGGTGTGCCTTCCCTGTGCTCTTTCATCGAGACACGTGTGCTTAAAACGGACGTGTGCTTAGAACGGTTTGATGTTTTTTAGACCGCACTTGAGTTGCAGGTGGAGCACCTAATCAGGAGGGGGCTAAACAGTTTTCAGGGCACGCGTCACCCACAGCGGCACCACACCGATTTCCAGACAAAGTTCCCCTCCCCCATCTGGAATACCGGGTTTCTTAATTATTTCAGATTGTTTTCAAAACAACCCCGGCCATCCCCAGAACGGGAACCGGAAATTATATTGGTATGCCTTGTCAACCTGAGAAGGCGCAGTATAAACGATTTCCTGAAAATTTCTAGATTTTTGTAGAGTTCTCTACATTTTTTTGTTGAAATTCCCGTAAAACCTTATTTTTAAAGTAGTTTCGACAGAAAACATTTTGGCGGGATACACCGGGAGCGGGCATAGGGGGGATGTACTTTATCACAAGGATTGAAACACCGCCTTGAACTGAGGGCCGCCTAACGGCTCGTGCCGGCATACCGCCAGGTTTTCCTCGATGTGAAACAGCTTCTTCATGCCGACCAGCGCGGCGGCGATGCCCGGCGTGCTGCGCGTGAACTGCAACGCCCGTTGCAGATCGTTGAACGCATCGTCGCCGAACAGGTGCCGTTGCTGTTCGGAGAGCGGCTCCAGCTTGCCCTGCCCGATCGACCCGCTGATCACCGGGATCAACCCCAGATCCCGCGCCGCAACGATCGCCGACGTGGTCTTGCCGTTCAAAGGCTGCGTGGGTTTGCCCACCGCTTCGCGCATCATCAGGTTGAACGGCAGCTGCACGTATTCGAAATGGTCCGCGCCGCTATCGCTCACCGACTGCGCGATCTTCTTGGCGCGTTCCAGCGAGATATGCTTGGCCTGCCCCGGCGGCAAGCGCAACCCATTCCACGTCGCCAGGCCGTAAGCCCGGATGCGGCCGTCCTGCACCGCCTGCTCCAGAAACGCAAACGCCTTTTCCAAACGGTCGTAGAACACCTTGTCAGACACGTTGCCCAACTGCGTTTCCGGGTTGTGCACGTAATAGACGTCGATGGTTTCGAGGCCGAGGTTGGCGCGGCTGCGCTCCAGTTGGTCCTCCAAAAACAGCGGGTGCATGCAATGACAGTCCGCCACCAGATCGTCCATGCCGATGCCCGGCACCTCGTCCTTGCCGTATGTTTCCTCGAACCACTCGACGCCCAGCGACTGCGGTAAAAATCCACCCTTCGAGCACACGATCACTTCATTGCGCCGCACCGTTTTCTGCGCGACCAGCTCTGCCAGCGCCCGGCCGACACAGCGCTCGCCGCGTTCGCCGCGGTAATTGATGGCGGAATCGACCACATTGATGCCCGCACCCATGCACGTCACGATCGACTGATACACCAGGTCGTCCGTGTCCTCATCCGCATTGCCGAGATACGTGCCGATGCCCACCGACGACCACCACAGCGGCCCCGCCTGCTGGAAATGCCCTTCCCCGCACTGCAATTCAAACCGGTCCTTGTAGTGTGCCGTGCCCTGCGGCGTGGCGTGGCCTGCGATCATCGTCCCATCCGTCATAAATAAACCCCAACACATTGATAGATAGCGGTTCCCTTCGCACCCACACCATACCATTTTCCCCACACCGGGAAAAAGCAAATCCACTGGACCACGTCCAGAGGGAACGGTTTGTATTGGGAATGCGCCCGGTCCCCCTTGCAAGGAAGAGAACCGGCTCCCGATCCATCACCCGCCCTGTTTTCTCCCCTCCTTACCAAGGAGGGGACTGAGGGGAGGTTTTGGAGCTTTCCTCCTTTAGAGAAACCAAAAAGCAACCCCACCCAGCCCGTCACTCCTTGAGTGCCCCGTAAAAAGGGGAGGAGGGAAGTGCTCTCCCCGGACAGGGTCCGGCCCCCTTTACAAGGGGGGACCGGATTTGTCCTCCATCCAATCTTCGTTAATTCAACAGCAATCCCCCACCACACGTTCAAAATTGCGCCCGTTGACCCTCGCCGGGACTGCCGGGCAGTAGCCATTTGCCTCGGACGCAGTCCGCGCCCACGGACCATCGCAGAGACCACCGGGCAATAGCCGCTTGCCCCCGCCACGCGGGTGAGAAGGGTTTTCAATATCAGTTTGCCAAATGATTTCCCGGAAAAGCTTGCACCGCGGCGGGTGCGATTTCATCTAAATAGTACAAAGGGATATTGCGATCCGGGCGCTGCCCGGGCTAATCTTATAATAGGTGACTATTATTCTTTGTCCCGTAACTTGCCGCTACGGTGAAAGGGGGGCATCACACATGACGACCAAACAAACGATGTATCAGGAAACCATGGCCGAAGGACCGAAGATGGCCAAGGACATGGTGAAAGGCGCCGAGACCACCCGTGCTTTTCTGACAGACCTCACCGACGCACTCAAGTTTCTTGTGCAGAAAGGTTTCTGGAAAAGCTGGGAGCGCATGAAAGAGGAGATCAAATTTTTATACGGCAAGTTCACCGCATTCGACTACGTCTGCGGCGGCATCAGTTTCGCCCTGTGGGGATTTGGCATGCTGATCGGTGCGATCGGCACCGGTCTCCTGCTCTACCAGGTGATCCTGTGGTTGCAGGCCGGTGACTGGCAGTTCATGCCGTTGATGATGGTCTGGACGTTTCTGTTCGAAGGCACGGCCCTGCATGGCTGGATGACCAGCCCCGAGTCATGGCTGGGACTGCACACCCTGCTGGAATGGATTCTGTCCAACATCCCGATTTCCGTAGTGTTGATTCTGGGCGGCGCCGCGTTGAGCGGATTCATGGTCGCGGTCATCGTCGCCGCGCTGACCATCCGCCGCTTTCAGTTCGTGCAACAGGAAAAGAGCTGACCGCCAAGGGTGGGTTCTTGAAATGGAGCGGCAGACGAAAACGTCTGCAAGAGATGGGAGGCCTCTCAAGGTCTCCCATTTTTTTTGTGCCTGAAAGTCTTAGGGATGAGGGAGATTTTAAGATCCCCCCTTGCAAAGGGGGCCAGGGGGATTCTTCCGCTGTCATCCTGAACGGTAGTGAAGGATCTCGATGCCTAAACCCACAAACATAGATTCTTCGCTGACGCTCAGAATGACAATTCAGGTGGCGTTGTCATTCTGAGGAGCGGGAGCGACGAAGAATCTATGGGTTTCGGTTTGCTCCTTTGTTGAGAGAGAAGGCCATATGAGCAAAAAGGAAGGTCATTGGATAACCCCTCCCATCCCTCCGGGCGTGGTCCGGCCTTCGGAGAAAGGGGAGCCGGTCTTCCCACCTTTCAAAGAAGGATCATGAAGCGCCGGGGGCCAGCTCCGGGTATTTGCGGTAGAGTTTGTTGAGCAGGCGTTGTGCGGTGGCTTGCTTGGAGGGGTCGTTCTTTTGCAGGAACAGATCGCGCGCCTTTTCGGCATGGCGCACGGCCTTGACGCCCTGCCCGATCTGGTCGGCCACCAGTCCCAGGTTGAAATGCGTCGCCGGGTGATCCGGCTGGTAAGTCAGCGAGGCTTCGAATTCGGTGATGGCTTCGTCCAGCTTTTTGGCGCGGCGCAGCTGCCAGGCTTTTTTGAAATGGCGCTCCGCCGGGTCCATCGGCACATCACAACTGCCATTTTCGTCCTGCGTGGAATCGTTCATGGTCTGCTCCTTGCCCCCACCTTACCGCGCCGGCCGCCGTGCCGTCACTGAAAAATATCCTGCGGGCGCATCTTGAAATGTTCCAGCATGACGTCCTTGGCCTGGCGCGCCTGCGCAGTCCAGTTTTTGTCGCCGCGCGCCTCATACAGATCCTCCGCCAACTGGATGTGACGGATGGCGGGACCGGACTCCTGCTGCTTGTAAAAAGCGCGTGACAGGTTGTAATGCGCTTCCGCCGATTTGGGGTCGAGATCCAGCGCCGCCTGCCCGGCCAGGATGGCCTTGTCCAGCCGTTCCATTTTCAGGTAGGCGGAACTCAACAGGTTCCACGCCTTGATGGAACGGGGATTGTTGCGCGCGCCACGCTTGATCACGAGGACGGCTTTGGCATCGCGGTCCTGCCGCATCAGGATTTCACCCAGCGTCAGGTACGGCAAGGTCAGGTTCGGGTCCAGCCGCACCGCCTGCTTTGAATATTCGATGGCGCGATCCACTTCCCCTCCCGCCAGGTAGCAGGCCCCGACCAGCGCCTGCTCACGCGCCCGGTCGGGTTCCAGCGCCAGAGTCTTCTCCGCCAACTCCAGGGCGCGCGGGTAACGGTCAAACTTATAACTGAGCCACGCGCCAAGAGCCAGGTACTCCGGGTTGGTGGTCTCGTTGTTCAGCAGGGGCGCCAGTGTGGACATGGCTTCCTCCCACCTGCCCTGCTGATAGTATTCTCTGGCATCGTTGAAGCGCGAGGCGGCGAGAAAATTGTCTTTTTTCAGTTCCTCGACAAACACCAGCTGCAACGGGTTGTTCGTGAAGTACACGTAATAGCCGAACCCGCCCAGCAGCAACAAGGTCACAGAAAGGATCTGCAACCATCTCCTTTTGGTTCTGGCCTCCACGATCAACTCCGGCTGGCTGTTTAAAGAGGGCACATCGGGGGTCATAGCGATGACATCGAAGCGCTTCATGCTTCTCTATCGGCTGTGATCCGGGTTTGTTTAGTGTAAAGGATTGCCGGGCCCGGTCAAGCCGTATTCGCACGGCGGAGTTCGCGGATTTTATTCGCCCAGCAGGTGCAGAACGATTTTACGCCGATGCGGCTGGGTGCGGTGTTCGAACAGGTACACATCCTGCCAGGTACCGAGCGCCAGCCGCCCGCCCAGAATCGGAATGGCGATCTGCGTTTGCGTGAGCGCGGCGCGGATGTGCGCGGGCATGTCGTCCGGCCCTTCGGCATCGTGCCGGTATTGCGGATCGCCGTCAGGCACCAGCCGCGTGAGGTACCGGTCGAGATCGTGCAGCACGTCGGGGTCGGCGTTTTCCTGGATCACCAGCGACGCCGAGGTGTGCCGCAGGAATACCGTCAGCAGGCCCGTCGTCATCCCCTGCTCCGCCGTCCAGTCCACCAGTGTGGCGTTGATGTTGTGCAATCCGCGTCCCCGTGTGGCGACAGCGAACTCGTGCGTGCGTTGCTGCATGAATCCTTTCCTTTGGCAAGAAACGAGCCGGTCCGAAACGGTTTCCATATTACCACGTACCAACCCCTTTCCGTGGAGCCGGGAAGCGCTGTCCTGAGAATGACAGCAACCCATAGATTCTTCGTCACCTGCGGCTTCTCAGAATGACCCGGCTGAACCGGGAGTCAACTGGGTGATGTCCGGTGGGCGAACCCTGGCCCGTAGGTTTGTTTGCCGCGGGCCACGCCCGCTGTCATTCTGAGCGCAGCGAAGAATCTATGTTTAGCTCTTTAAGTGAAAAAAAGAGCGGGCCTGAAAAGACAAATTCCCCACGCGGGTCATTTTTTCCTGTAAAGCGGAACGGAAGCGATTTACATTGATAAACGGACACTAATCACAGGGGAGAGGACACTCATGTCCAAGGTGACCACGCAGGAGAAAAGTTTCCGCGAAAACGTCAACCTGTCGTTCGACCTCGCCGCCGCCACGCTGGACATCCCGGAAGGGCTCGCCTACTTCGTCAAAGGCGCGGTCAACGTGTACCAGGTGCGGTTTCCGGTACGCATTCACGGTCGCTTCGAGAGTTTCATCGGCTGGCGCGCCGTGCACAGCAACCACAAGCTGCCGGTCAAGGGCGGCATCCGGTTTTCGGAAATGGTCACGCAGGACGAAGTCGAAGCGCTGGCGGCATTGATGTCCTACAAATGCGCGCTGGTCAATGTGCCCTTCGGCGGCTCCAAGGGCGGCCTCGTGATCGATCCCAAAAAATACGAAGTGGACATCCTCGAGCGCGTCACCCGCCGCTTCGCGTACGAGTTGATCAAGAAAGACCTCATCAACCCGGCGCTGAACGTGCCCGCGCCGGACATGGGCACCGGCCCGCGCGAGATGGCGTGGATCGCCGACACCTACATCCAGCACCGGCCGACCGACATCAATCACCTCGCCTGCGTCACCGGCAAACCCGTATCGGCAGGCGGCATCCGCGGCCGCGTCGAGGCCACCGGGCGTGGCGCGGTGTACGGATTGCGCGAATTCTTCCGCCATCCGGAAGACAAAAAACAGGCGCACCTCGAAGGCACGCTCGATGGCAAACGCGTCATCGTGCAGGGGCTCGGCAACGTCGGTTACCACGCCGCCAAAATATTGCAGGACGAAGACGGCGCCAAGATCGTCGGCATCATTGAATGGGACGGCGGCCTGTACGACTCCGCCGGACTCAACGTCGATGAAGTGTCCGAATTCAAAAACGTGCACGGCGGCGTCAAAGGCTTCCGCTGCGAACAGTTTTACGACGACGGGCGCGACCTGCTGGAAGAACCCTGCGACATCCTCATCCCCGCCGCCATGGAAGGCGTCATCACGCTGGAAAACGCGCCGCGCATCCAGGCGAAGCTGATCGCCGAAGCGGCGAACGGTCCGGTCACCTTCGACGCCGAAACCGTACTGCGCAAACGCGGCGTGTGGCTGATCCCCGACATCTATCTCAACGCCGGCGGCGTCATCGTCTCCTACTTCGAGTGGATCAAAAACCTGTCGCACATCCGCTTCGGGCGCATGACACGGCGCTGGGAGGAAACGCAGAACGAACTGCTCATCCAGGCGCTGGAAAGCAACGGCCATAAGATCGAAGGCACTCTCGCCGCCAAACTGATGGTGGGGCCGGGTGAGGGAGAACTGGTGCTTTCCGGTCTTGACGACACCATGCGCGAGGCGTTTCAACACATGCGCGAGTATTTCTGGCGGCACGAGAACGTCGAGTCGTACCGCATCGCCGCCATGGCCATCGCCATCGAAAAGATCGCCAACAGTTATCTCGAAATGGGCGTGTATCCGTAAGGGCTATCACTCAATTAATCTTCAACGTGGAACCCACTGCGTTCTCTCCTTTCCATCAAAAGTTTTGCATCTTGGATAATGAGCAAACCATCTTCCAGTCAAAAACCCACCTCCCATACGGTAAGCGATGCCCTGCTGCCCCGCTGGGTGTGGGGCGTGTTCCTGTTGCTGATCGTCGCCATGCTGCCGGTGTGGCCGCTCGCGGGACGCTGGTTCGGCGTGCCGGCGTGGGCGGCGTTTGCGTTGCTGGTCAGCGTGGTCACCAGCGGCTTCATCGCCTGGGTGACGCTCTTTGTCTGGAAGAACCCCGATGACGACGAGGACTCCGCCGCATGACGGACCTGCCTTTCGGCCCCGGCGCGCTGTTGGTCGTCGCAGTGTACATCCTGTCGCTGCTCGCCATCGGCGGGTATGCGTACTCGCGCCGGAAAGAGGACAGCCTCAACGATTTTTTCCTGGGCGGGCGCGAGATGGGTTTCCTCGTGCTGGTGTTGACGCTGTACGCCACGCAATACAGCGGCAACACGCTGTTCGGATTCAGTGGCGCCGCCTACCGCGAAGGCCTGCGCTTTCTGGTGTGCGTGCACTTCATGACCGCCATCGTCATCGCCTACCTCATCTTCGCGCCGCGCCTGCATCGCATCAGCCATCAGCAGAACTTCATCACGCCGGGCGATTACATCTACCACCGCTTCGGCAGCCACGCGCTGCGCATCGCGGTGACGCTCATCATGGTCTATGTGCTGTGCAACTTCACACTGGCGCAGATGAAGACGCTGGGCACCGCGTTCGCGGGCATCTCGCAGGGACGCATCCCGATGTGGGTCGGTGTGGTCGGCCTGGCCCTCATCATGCTGGTGTATGAATCGCTGGGCGGTATGCGCAGCGTGGCGTGGACCGATGTCATCCAGGGTGGCATCCTGATGACCGGCTTCGTGCTGCTCATGTTCCTCGCCTTCACGCAGATGGGGAACCTGCCGGCGGCGCTCGACACCCTGGCGGCCGACCCGGTAACGCGGCATAAAATCGAACCGCCGACCGCCGAAGGCGCCCGCACCTGGTTGAGTTTCATTGTGATGGTTGGTCTGGGCGGCGCCATTTATCCGCAGGCACTGCAACGCACCTACGCCGCGAAAAACGGCGGCACCTTGAAACGGTCGCTGGCGGTGATGGGGGTCATGCCCTTGCTCACGGCGGTGATCGCCGTCCTGATCGGTGTGCTGATGGCGGCGCACCACCCGGACCTCGATCGCCTGTTCCTGGCCAAGACCGGCGAGGCGGTGGTGCCTTCGGAAACCGTGCTGGCCCTGTTGTGCCGGGAGGTGATGCAGGCCTCGGCATTCGGTTACTGGCTGGTGGTGTTCATTTTCGCGGCGATCCTTGCCGCCGTGATGTCCACCGCCGACTCGGCGCTGCTCAGCATCAGTTCCATGCTGACGCAGGATCTGTACGGCCAGTACGTGCGGCCGGACGCGACGCAGGCGCACCTGACCCGCGTCGGTAAAATTTTGACCTGGGTGCTGATGGCGCCGATCACCGCGCTGGCGCTGGGTTATGACGGCACGCTCATTCAACTGCTCAAAATCAAGTTCGACCTGCTGCTGCAATGCGTGCCCGCGTTTTATCTGGGCGTGCACAGCGACCGCTTGAACGCCCGCACCGTGCTGGCGGGACTGGGGGCGGGGTCGCTGCTGGCGGTGGGGCTGAACTTCGCCGGCGATCTGGGTCTCGCGGCGGTCAACCTGCCGAAAGTGTGGGGCATCCATTCCGGCGTGTGGGGGCTCGCGCTCAATCTCGGCGTCTGCGGATGGGGGCTGCTTGCCGCTCCCAAAAAGATTCAACCGGCCCCGCAATGATGATATAGTGTGCGCGAATCGATCAACCTCAGACCCCATCATGCCGAACTCAAACCCAGCCCACACCTCCAAATACGAAGAAAGCGGCGTCAGCCAGACCGGCGCGGAGACCGCGCTCGGCCACCTGCTGAAACACGTTCTGCCCACCCGGCAGTTCAACACCCAGTTTCCCGTGAAGGCCGACATCGGTTATTTCGCCAACGTCATCGACCTCGGCAACGGCCAGGGCGTGGCGTTGTGCACCGACGGCGTCGGCACCAAGATGCGCGTGGCGGAACTTTTGAACCAATACGACACCATCGGCATCGACTGCGTGGCCATGAATGTCAACGACCTCATCTGCATCGGCGCGCGTCCCATCAGCATGGTGGACTACATCGCCTGCTCGCACATCGAAGCGCACGTGTTCGATCAACTGGGGCAGGGACTGGCCGAAGGCGCAAGGCAGGCGGGCATCAGCATTTCCGGTGGCGAGATTTCGCAGATCGGCGAGATCATCACCGGCATCGACCTCATCGGCGCGGCGCTCGGCCACATCCACCTCGACCGCATCAACACCGGCCAGCACATCCAGCCGGGCAACCTGATCCTGGGACTGGCGGCGAGCGGCGTACACAGCAACGGCCTGACCCTGGCACGCCGCGTGCTTCTGGGCGAGACGCCGGAGATGCAGCAGGAACGCGTGCATCAGTACGAATCGGCGCTGGACCGCACACTGGGCGCGGAGTTGCTGGAACCGACGCGCATTTACGTGCAGCCGGTGCTGGAGATGTTTGAGGCGGGCATCGACCTCAAGGCCCTCGTGCACATCACCGGCGGCGGACTGCTGAACCTGCTGCGCGTGCAGACCCAAAACATCCGCTTCGTCATCGATCCGGTGCCGGACGTGCCGCCGGTATTTTCACTGATCCAGCAGCGCGGCGATATCACCGATGCGGAAATGTACGAGGTGTTCAACATGGGCGTCGGCTTCTGCATCGTGGTCGAGCATGCCAACGACGCCGAAGCGGTGCAGAAGATCTGCAAGCAGCACAGCATCTCCTGCCATGGCATCGGCTACGTGGAAACGACGGATGCCGGGCACAACGAAGTGGTTGTCCCCTCTAAAAATCTCATCGGCTCGGGCAGCCGTTTCTCCGCCGCGTAAACGCTCAACCGCCGGCCCGGCGCCGGGGTCTGGCCGGCCTGTTCCCACGAAGGTTTTTCCGGAGGAATCGTTGCGGCATCCTGCCATTGCGGTTTCAAGTTTCCTGCGTACGAATTGTCGATGTCTTTCAGCGTGGCCTCGATGCAGCCTTCCGACAACAGCCACGTGTCCTTCACCACCGGCTTGAGCGCGTCCCGAAACTGCGCGCGGCAGGCGTCGGGACCATGCGCCAGGTACTTCATGGTGCCCGGATAAAAAAACAGGACTTCGACGATATTGGATGGTTCGTAAGGCGGGTCGCATTTTATACTGGACGCGGCGGCCGACACCGGCCCCGTCGCCAGCAGGCATAACAGGAGCATCCCGATCATTCGTTTCATGACAACCTCCATTCGGATCGGATGGGCATACTGCCAGTGTACCAAATCCGATCCCGGCTCACAGCGGAAACCGGGGCGGCTCCAAAACCCGTGGCGCACGGCTTTGCCGCAGAGGTTCGCCGCATCATGACGCCCGCCAAACCCACTTTCAGGCAGTCGCCGGTCTTCTGGATCCACACCGCCCTCAACGCTGTGGCGGTTGTCACTCTGTTGCTCGTGGTGGGGGATCAGGGGTTCGACGTGCACCACGCCCTGTTTGACGTCGGCGCACCGCTGGGACTGGTGGCGTTGTTCTTTCTGATACCGCTCGGCTGGGTCGGCATCGGGTTGACCAAAAAATCCATCGCATCCGGCGTGCCGCTGCCGCAGCGGTACCTCCTGATCTCCAACCTGTTTCTGGGAGCGGTGTGGATGCTGTCCTGCCTGATGGTGGGCTTGTACGTACTGATTTATTTTTCCGCAGGGACCTGATCGCGGAGTCCCTGTTCCTTGTGGTGGGAGTCAGGCGGCTGCGACGCGGGTGATTTCTTTTTTGGGCAGGCGGATGATAAAGCGGGTGCCGCGGCCGACTTCGCTTTCCACTTTCAATTCGCCTTTGTGACGATCCACCACCTGCCGGCAGATGGCCAGGCCAATGCCCGAGCCTTCCACCTTGTCGCGGGAATGCAGGCGCTCGAACGGCTCAAAAATCATCCCCATGTTTTCGCGGGGAATGCCGATGCCGTTGTCCTCCACGTAAAACTCGTAATCGTCTTCATCCTCACTGAACACCCCGATCGCGATTTTGGGCGCCGTATCGCTCCGGCAGTACTTGAGCGAATTGGATATGAGATTGCGGAACAACAGCTGCATCTGAAACGGATCGGCATTCATGACCGGCAACCGGTTGACCTTGATTTCCGCCTTGGTTTCGATCACGCGGACTTCCAGGTCCTGCACCACTTCCCGCAGCACGCGGTTGAGATCGGTTTCCTCCAGCAGTTGCACGCTCTGCGTGACCCGGCACAGCTTCATCAACCCGTCGATGAGGTTTTCCATGCGGGTGACGGCCTTGCGCATGCGCTGCAGGAAGGAATCGATTTCGTGAGCGATTTCGGGCTGCTGCTGCTCGATCATTTCACTGTAGGCGACGATTTTACGCAGCGGTTCTTTCAAATCGTGCGAAGCGATGGCGGCGAAGTTCTGCAGGTCCTTGTTGTTCTGCTCCAGTTCGCGCGTGCGGTCGGCCACCTTGGCTTCCAGATGTTGCGTGTACTCATTCAGGCGGGCGTTGGTGATGTTCAACAAAACGCGGTCGCGCTGCATGTCTTCCCGCAGGCGGTTGCTCTCTTTCAATTCCTTGCGCAGATTTTCCGTGAGGGTGCCGATCAGCCACGCCGCCAGGATCAAAAACGACGCCCAGACCGTCATGTTCATGTTGAAGTCAAAACGGCTTTCGAGGGTGATCGGCTGGTCCTGATTGGCAAGAAGAAAGTACCAGACCAGCAGAATGGCGAGGAACGCGCCCAGTACGGCAAAGCGGCGACCGATGTAATACCCGGCCAGCACCGCCAGCAGGTAAAACATGTCGAGGAAGGCGATCTTCGAGTAGATGAAATAATTGATCGCCACCACCCCGAGCAGGATGCTCAGGATGATCACCTCGCTGAGGTTTTGTTTTATATACTGTTTAAATTTTTCCACCGGAGCTCCTCAATCCCGTCTCCTCCCTCAATCATAAAGAAATGTTGGAGAAATTATCAAGTCATCCGGCTTGCCTGCAAAAGGTTTTGAGTGCCTTCCATCTCCGATGCTTATGGGGGCATCCTGAATCCACAAGTCTCTCAGACCATCGACTTAGGTAAACGGAACCCACCTCCCCATGGAGCTAAGATTTTCCCATGTTTGCAGACAAAACAAAAGCCTTTTCCCGGCAAAACAGATTTAAGCAATTCAATCAAAAAGCGTTAGAGTCCTGCACCGCAGACCCTATAAATTTACACCTTCTGTTATTATAAGGGACGCGCGCCGAATGTCAAACCCGCCGGAACCTTTTCAGGCCCTCTCTCCGGGGGGGACATGCCGCGCCTTGCGGCCCGGTCCTTTTTCGGAAAACCAATGCCGACGCCGGGGGGGTCAGTCGGCGGGAATGAAGTGCGTGATGAAGACAATGGCGACGGCGACGGGGCTGATGTATTTCAAAGCAAACTCCCAATACCGGGCCCAGTGGAAGGTGGTCTCGTGCCGCTCGATTTCCCGGTGCGCTTCTTTCGTGCCCCAGATCCAGCCGACAAAAATCGCGGTGAGCATGCCACCCAGCGGCAACAGGTAATTCGAGGAGATGGTGTCCACCAGGTCGAAAAAGGTCATGCCAAAAAAGGTCACATCCTTCATCAGACCGAAGGACAACCCGGAAGGAATGCCGAACAGGTAGATGATGATTCCGGTGGTGATCACTGCCTTGTTGCGCGGCCAGCCTTTTTGATCGATGAAGTACGCCGACACCGATTCCAAAAGTGAAATGGCTGAGGTGAAGGCGGCGATGGCCAATAATGCAAAAAAGATGACGGAGACAACGGTGCCGAACGGCATGCTGGAAAACACGGCGGGCAACACGTTGAACACCAGGCTGGGTCCACTTTCCGGCTCCAGTCCCATGGCGAAGACCGCCGGAAAAATCACCATCCCCACCAAGAGCGCGATGAAGGTGTCGAACATCACGACGTAGAGGGTGCAGGAGGTCAGGTTCTCTTTCGACGACAGGTAACTGCCGTAGGTGATGAGGCATCCCATGCCGAGACTGAGCGAGAAGAATGCCTGCCCCATCGCCAACAGCACGGTCTGCCCGCTGATCTTGCTGAAGTCGGGGTACAGGTAAAACTTCACGCCCTCAATCGCGCCGGGCAGGGTGAGCGAACGGATCATCAACAGCATCAGCATGATCACCAGAGTCGGCATCAAAATGTCGCAGGCGCGCTCGATGCCGCCATGCACCCCCTTGATCACGATGGCCATGCACAGCATCATGAAAATCGTGTGGTACATCAGGATCTCGCCGGTGTTGGCGATGAACGCGCCGAAAAATGCGCCCGCTTCCGCCGACGAGGCGAAGTGGTCCACGACATGCGTCAGCGACTTGACGACGTAGGCCAGTGTCCAGCCGCCGACGACGCCGTAAAACGACAGGATGAGGAATCCCGCCAGCACCCCCATGTACCCGACCGCGACCCACGGCGTGCCCGGTTTCAATGCATTGAAAGCGCCGACGGGGTTGAGATGGGTGCGGCGGCCGATGGTGAACTCGCACAACATGATGGGCAGGCCGACGACGCAGATGCAGACGAGATAAATGAGGACGAACGCGCCGCCCCCGTTCTCGCCCGTAATATAAGGAAACTTCCAGATGTTGCCCAGCCCCACTGCCGAACCGGAAGCGGCGAGGATGAAGCCGAGGCGGGAAGCCCAGAAACCGCGTTGTTTGTCGTCTGTCTGCATACCTTGCAATTATAGAGGTTCGTTCCCGTGCCGCAAGAAGCCACCAAGTATATCAGCGTTCCAGAAGCCTTTTTAAAAAATTTCGGGCGCGTTCGGTTTGCGGCCGCGAAAAAAACTCCGCGGGCGCGCCCTCTTCCACCACCTCGCCGCGGTCGAGCATCACCACCCGGTCGGCGACGCTGCGGGCGAAATCCATCTCGTGCGTCACGATCAGCATGGTGATGCCTTCATCCGCCAGCTCGCGCAAAACGCGCAGCACTTCGCCGACCATTTCCGGATCGAGCGCCGAGGTGGGTTCGTCGATCAACACGCAGTCGGGGTTCATCGCCAGCGTGCGGGCAATGGCGACACGCTGCTGCTCGCCGCCGGAGAGGTCTCCGGGATGGCGGTTGGACAGATTGTGCAGATGCACCTTGCCGAGCAGGGCACGCGCCCGCACTTCGGCATCGGCCCGCGGCACACCCAGCACCTGCATGGGAGCTTCGATCAGGTTCTGCAGCACCGTCATGTGCGGAAACAGGTTGAACTGCTGGAACACCATGCCGGCGCGGATGCGCAGGGCGCGCACGCGTTGCGGGTCCGGGGCGCGGTGGCCGCCGGTTTCGGTTCCCGCAATCTCCAGGTCGCCGACGCGCACGCGGCCTGCTTCAAACAATTCCAGCGCGGCGATGCAACGCAGCAGGCAACTCTTGCCTGCGCCGGAGGGGCCGATCACCACATGCACGCCGCCGGACGGCACGTCGAGATCGATGCCACTCAAAAGCGTGTGCTCACCGATGCGTTTGGTCAGGCCCTCGACGTGGATCATGCGGTCTTCAACCTCTTCTCCAGATGCGTGGACAACAGCGAAAGCGGAAACGCCATCATCAGGTACAACAGACCGGTGAGCAGTCCCAATTCCAGAAAGCGCATCGACGACACGGCCAGCATGTTGTAACTCTTGGTCAACTCGACGATGGCGATGATGGACACCAGCGACGTGTCCTTGAACAGCGAAATGAAATCGTTGGTGACCGGCGGCAGCACCACGCGCACCGCCTGCGGGATGAGGATGCGGCGGTAGATCATGAACGGCGTCATGCCCAGCGACAACGCCGCCTCCCACTGCCCTTTCGCCACGGCTTTCAACCCGCCGCGATACACCTCCGCTTCATACGCGGCGTAGTTCATGCCCAGTCCCACCACCGCGGCGGTGAAGGCGTCGAGGCGGATGCCGACATTGGGCAGCCCGTAATAGATGATGTAGAGTTGAAGCAACAGCGGCGTGCCGCGCACAATCTCAATGTACGTGACCGCCAGTCCGCGCAGGATCGGTCCGCCCAACTGCCGCATGCCGGTCAACGCCAGTCCCAACGCCACGGCCAGCGCCATGGCGAGAATCGAAATGATCACCGTCATGCCCGCACCCTGCAACAGGATCACGAGGTAATGCTGCATGGCCATGCCCTCCGCCACGTCGATCACCCGCCGCGCGCTGTGATCGGTCGCCGCCAGCGCCAACTGGCGGTCGTTCCACAGCCCCCATTTTTGATAAATGGATTGCAGCGTGCCGTCGTCATACAACTTTTTCAAAATGGCGTTGAGCGTCTCCACAAATTCGGCGTCGCCCTTGTGGACGGCGATCACGTACAGCCCCTCGCCCACCGGCGGCCCGGCAAAGCGCAGCGCCGGGTCGGGAGCGGCGTAGTGCTGCGCGATCGGCAGATCCAGGAACACCGCATCGAGCCGTCCCAGCTTGAGGTCACGGTACGGCTCCACCTGACCGGGGTACACGCGCACCGTCACACCGTTTGTTTGTTTCAGGATGGATTGAGCGACGGAGTTCACCAGCGTGCCGACGGTCATGCCGGCCAGATCGCTCACCGTCTCAATACGCGTATCCTCCGCGCGCACCGCCAGTTGCTGCTGGTAGATGTAGTAGGGCCGGGTGAGCGCCACGGCGCGGGACCGCTCTTCGGTCCATTCGAGGCCGTTCATGGCCATGTGGAAATCGCCGCGTTGGAGTGCCGGGATCAGTGACCCCCAGTCGTTCTGCACCATGCGCGCGGTGACGCCGAGCTCGGCGGCGAGGGCGTCGGCGAGATCGACTTCGAAGCCGATGAGCTGGGACGGGTTGGCGGGATCGGGAAACACATAGGGCGCGCCGCCTTCGGCATCGGCGCCCCACAACAACGTGCCCGTGGCGCGCACCGCATCCCGCGTGGAGGCCGCCTGGACCGGGCCGCTCCCCAACAGCAAGGCTCCCAAGAGAACGGCGGCCCACGTTTTGAAGGAAGTCATGATTCGTCCGCAGGAGAGGGAGTGGCGGCGGGTTGGACGCGTGCGATATAATCTAAAATGAACTGGATCGAACGATCCGCCATGCATGCAAAGGAAGGTCGCCTTGCCCCCGAATGATTCCATCAAAGAAATTCTGAAAACCATCCCGAAACTTCCCGGCATTTATATCATGAAAGATAAAGCCGGAGAAATTCTTTATATCGGGAAGGCCAAGTCCCTCTACAGCCGGGTGCGTTCGTACTTCACCGAGTCGCGCGACCACGCGCCGCGCACGCGCATCTTCGTGCGCAAGGTGGCGGACATCAAGGTCCTCACCACCAAAACCGAGCAGGAAGCGCTGATCCTCGAAAGCAACTTCGTCAAAAAACACCAGCCGCGTTACAACGTGATGCTGAAGGACGACAAGCATTACCCCTACCTGCGGCTGACCACGCAGGAGACGTACCCCAGGCTGGAAGTGGTGCGGCGCGTGAAGAAAGACGGCGCGACCTATTTCGGTCCCTACACCATGGTGCGCGAAGTGCGCGAGACCATCCGCCTCATCTACAAAATCTTTCCTCTGCGGCAAAGCAGTGACGAGCTCGACGGCAACGCCAAACGGCGGCCCTGCCTCAACTACCACATGAAACGCTGTCTCGCCCCCTGCGCCGGGCTGGTCTCGCCGGAAGACTACGCCAGGGTCGTCAACGACGTCATCCTGTTTCTCAAAGGCAAAAACTCGGAGCTGCTCGACAGCCTGAAAGCGAAGATGGCCGACGCTTCCGAAGGTCAGCGTTACGAGGAAGCGGCGGTGTTCCGCGACAAGATCGACGCCGTCAACACCGTGCTCGACAAGCAACGCATCATCTCCACCTCGATGGAGAACCAGGACATCGTCGCCTGTTACACCGAAGCCAAAGCCACGATGGTGCAGGTGCTGATCGTGAGGAACGGCAAGATGCTCGCCGAAAAACTGTTCAAGATGAACAATCCGGAAGAAGAACCCGACGCCGAAACCCTGGCCTCCTTCCTCAAACAATATTACGCCGACGAAACCCTCTTCCCTTCGGAGATTCTGGTGTCGCACGACCTCGAGGACCGCGAACTGATCGAGGACTGGTTGAGCGAAAAACGGCAGGCCCGGGTGAAGATCGAAATCCCGCAACGCGGCAAGAAACGCCAGCTCGTGCAGATGGCGGAAGAGAACGCGCGCTTCGCCATGCGCGCCGAGCTGGACAAGGGCGACGTCGCCACGCGCAGCCTCGAAGAATTGCGCGAGACGCTCGGGCTCAAAAATTTTCCGAAAACCATCGAGGGCTTCGACATCTCCAACATCGGCGGCACGCACGCGGTGGGATCGATGGTCTATTTCCACAACGCGAAAGCGGAAAAAAGCAAGTACCGGCGGTTCAAGATCAAGACGGTGGACGGCATCGACGACTACGCCATGCTGACGGAAGTGATGACCCGGCGGTACGCGCGCCTGCTCGACGAAAACAAGCCGCTGCCCGACCTCATCCTGATCGACGGCGGCAAGGGTCACCTCAGCACCGGTTATCGCGTGTTGCAGAGCCTGGAACTGGAGGAGCGCATCGATCTCGCCTGCATCGCCAAGGGCAAGTTCCGCACCAATCTCGATACCGACGAAGTGTTCCTGGTGGGACGAAAGGACTCCGTATCCTTCAAAGAGAACTCGCCATCGCGATTTCTACTGCAACGCGTGCGCGACGAGGCGCACCGCTTCGCCATCGATTACCACCGCAGCCTGCGCGGCAAGAACGCGCTGAAGTCGCCGCTGCAGGACATCCCCGGCATCGGCAAGAAACGGCACCTGTTGCTGCTGAAAACCTTCGGCAGCCTGGAGAACATCAAACACGCTTCGCTCGAAGACCTGCAACAACTCCCCGGCGTCACCGCCCCCCTGGCGAAGAAGATCAAGGACGCGGTGAACGTGTGACCTTCTCACAAATTTCGAAATTCTTCAGAGGTAATGTTTGCCTGGCGAAGCAGTTTCTTTAGGAGCCCGATTCCGATCTCTTTGTGCTGGGGAATGGAGAGCGTGTATTCATAATCCGGTTTGACCATCATGACATGCGAGCCTTTTTGTCGTTCCACCTTCCAACCCGCTCGTTCTAATTTTTTGACGACATCAGCACCGGAAAAACGAGGCAAAGAAGGACTCACTTAAATCAGAACCTCGATCATTTGGGTGGGATCGATCTTGCGCTTGGATTCCATCACTTCCATCCAGCCTTCGATGGCTTCCTTGATGTTGGCGACGGCTTCTTCCTGCGTCGTGCCCTGAGACAGGCATCCCGGCAATGCAGGCACCTCCGCCACATACATGCCGTCTTCATCCTGTTCGATCAACACATGGAGTTTCATTTTCTGGGAGTCTCCTTGGTTTATGGGAGTGGAACTATATTAACGTGTCTCCAAAACTTTGCCAACGCTCATTGAGTAAGGCCTCGCCTCTCCACCTTTTCAATGCCTAAATCAGATCGTCATCCTGAACGAAGTGAAGGATGGTATTTGAATGAAACTGCACAGGCATCGAGATCCTTCGCTCACGCTCAGGATTTCAGTGGAAGAATCCCCCTGGCCCCCTTTACAAGGGGGGATCGACCGATCTCCCGCTCGCAATTTCATCGGTGTTCATCCGTGTTCCTCTGTGGCTCCTCTACGAGGAGGGGAAATGGGTGTATTTGAAACGGGCCCTCAGACCCTCGCTCGCCCAGCGGGCATTACCCGTTCCTTCCGGGCGGGGGCCCGGTTATTTCTTATGCGCGATGATGAGGTAGCGCGTGGACCAGCAGGTGTCGGCGCTGGGGGCGATGGGGTCCAGGGTCACGGCGTCGAACACATCGACGCGGCCTCCAAAGGCATCTTCGAACCAGCCGCGCACGCGCGCCAGGGGCGGCAGGGTGCGCCGGTGACGGCCTTCGTCGGTGAGTTGCAGGGTACCGTGCAGACGGCTGACATTCAAAATGGCGCTGCGCTGAAACAGGTGCCCGCCGTCCTCAATCAGCTCCGGCTGGCGCAATGAAATCACCTTGCCGCATTTCGAGCGGATGACGTGCGGATAGACGCGGATGTGGTCGGGGGTGATGAAGTCGCCGACGAAATGCCCGCCGGGGCGGGTGATGCGCGCCGCCGTGCGCACGGCCTGTTCCATCTCCTGCGGCAACAGGTATTGAAACACGTTGAGGCCGTTGAAGGTGACGTCCCATTCGCATTCCTTGAGGTCGAGCAGGTCGCCTTCCCACGCGTGGATGCGGCGCTCGGCCACCTTCACCATGGCCGGCGATTTGTCGATGCCATGCATGCAATCGCGTGACACGCGGCCGCGCCGCACCAGATGGTCTTCCACGATGCCGGTGCCGCAGCCCAGCGACAGAAACCGTCCGCCGCCGTGGTCGAGTCCATACTGGCGGAACGCGAATTCCAGGTAGCTTTCCATGAACGTTTCGAGGCACGGCCCGCCGACGACGGCGTCGTACAACTCGGCGTAGGTGTCGAAGGGATCGGCGCGGTCGGTCTCTTTGCGCAACCGTTCCTGCAATACCGCGGCGGTCTGCACTTCGCCGCGCAGGCGCTGCCAGTAACCGAGATCGGTCATGCAACCGGTGCCGGGATCGACGTGCAGCATGAGGTCGGACTCGAACGCGTGCCAGTGCTTCGCGTCGAACAGGTCGTCGATCAGGCGCTGGTCGCGCGTTTCCAACCGCGGCGGCAAGGGCGCCTGGGCGCGCATGCGGTCGAGGCGGCGTTTCAATTCCACCTGGTGGCGCAGGCGCGTCATGAAGTCGGGCATCGGCCCGGCGATGCGCGCGGTGATGGCCGCATCCGGCAGGGCGAAGAACACGCCGTTGTTGGTGAGGTGCACCTGCCCCGCGTCGAGATCGAAGATGCGCGCGCTTTCGGTGATGCCGCCGCGCCGCCCGACGCATCCGTACAGATGAAAGGTGAGGAACTGGATGCCCGAGGTGTTGCCCATCTGGTGCACCCACTCGTGGCCGACGTGCATCACCTCGCCCGGCTTGAGGCGCGTCCGCGACTGCGTGTGCAGCTCGCCGTTGATCAGCCAGAACGACGCGTGCTCCGCCGGACCGAATACCTGCACCGCCCCCCACTGCGCGTAGCCGTGGTCGTGCAGGGCGGAGACGTCGCCGGGGTTCCACGACATCACCATCATCTCGTAATGACCGCCGTCGTGCACCAGCCGCCGGCCGTAACTGTCTTTCACCGGGTGATCGAAATAGGCCCAGGGCATGAGGTCGATCTGCGCGAGGTCGGCGGCGCGCAGAATCGCCGCTGCGCGCTGCGGACTCCAGTGCGTTTCCTTTTCGACCACCTCGATCAATGCTTGCAGGGAATCGGGAAGGGGTGGGGATGTCGCTGCCATCGGCGCGCCCTCCTTTAGTCGGTCGGGTCTTTGAGAATCCGCAGCAGGTCTTTCAGGGCATCGGCGTCGCAGGCCCCGAACAGCTTTTCCACCTGGCGGGTCAGTTCCGCTTCCGTAGAAAACCTCATTTCCAGTTTAACCAGATCCTGCTCGAAATTCTCCGGCAACTTCAATTTTGTTTTGGCATCGAGATGCAATTGCTCGGTGGCCCGGCGCACGCGGCTCTGCAGATCCGACAGGTGCGGGTAGCGCCTGGCGTGCAATTGTTTTTGGATGGCGTCGTACTGCTCATTCGTGGGCAGCGCCGGGTCGTCGAGGATTTTAACGAGGGCCGCGTGTTGCAGGACGTCGGCGGGGGCGATGCGGTCGCGCATGGCGATCTCGTCCACCGTTTCCAGCACGGCGCGCCATTTGTTGTGGCCGGGACGCAGCCGGGCGAACAGGCGTTCGGCGGCGACGCGGTCGGCCTCTTCCCACTTCGTCATCACCGCGAACACGCGCAGGGGGATGTTGAGTGCGTGCATGAGGCGTTGGAACGACTCCGTAAACACACGCACGTTCAGCAGATCGACGGCGCGCTTGCGGTGTTTGGCGTCGCCCAGCACCGGCAGCGCCAGCGTCACCAGTTCCGTCTCCTTGATGCCCGCATCGCGCAGGCGGTTCAACAGGCGGCCTTTTTCGATGTCGCTGTACTGGCGGTGGGCGCGGTTTTCCTGCAGGTTCCACATCAGCCGGTCGGCGTCGGTCATCGCCTCCAGCACAAATGCAGGCACCGTGCGCAGTTCCAACGCAGCCGCCACCTGAAAGCGGCGGTGACCGCAGACAATGCGGAATCGGTTTGCATGCGGCACCAGCACCAGGGGATGGGTGATGCCGATGGCGCGGATGGACTCGGTCAACCCGGGCGGCGCGGGATCGAGGCCGAACGCAGTCAGCGACTCCGTCTCGATGGCTTCCCGCGGCACCCGTTGCAGTTGTGTGGAATGATTCTCTGCCATGTCCGGTCTCCGGCGCGTTCCTTCATGCGTTCCATCAAAGGATATAGTAAACTGATAAGAGATACCAGCATCCCCCGGTCCGGAAAAACTCATGGAACCCAGCAACCCAAAATCCCCGGCACCACGCAGTCCGCTCTGGCTGTGCGCCCTGATGCTGCTGGCGCTCACCGCCTGCACGCCGCCTGCGCCGGAAGGCATGGTGCTGATTCCCGACGGTTATTTCAGCATGGGCACCGATGAGGTGGACGAGAAAGGCCATGCCCTGTCGCTGGGCCTCAACAAGCCGTGGTTCGCCGACGAGTCGCCGCAGCAACGCCTGTCCCTGCCCGCGTTTTACATCGACAAGTACGAAGTCACCAACCTCGAGTATTACATTTTCACGCAGGCCACCGACCACCGCACCCCGTCCGGCTGGGACGGACCGAAGTACCCCGAAGGCCGCGATCATTATCCGGTGACGCAGGTGAATTTTTACGATGCGGCGGCCTACGCCGAATGGGCGGGCAAACGCCTGCCGACGGAGATGGAATGGGAAAAGGCGGCGCGCGGGCCGAACGTCATCGATTACCCCTGGGGCAACCGGTTCGATTTTTCCAAGGCCAACGTCAGCACCTCGCCGCGCAAGAAACGCGGGCAGGGACTGCAACCCATCGGCCAACACCCGGACGGGGCCAGCCCGTACGGCGTCGAGGACATGATCGGCAACGTGTGGGAGTGGATCTGGGATTACTACCTGCCCTATTCCGGCAACACCGACACCAATCTGAAATTCCCGAAGGATGTGGTGGTGGTGCGCGGCCTGTCGTACATGGGCGTCGGCCATTTCCCGGAGAAGGAATACCAAAAGGTGGTGGCGCTCAAATCGCGCGTGTCCTACCGCGAAAACCTGCACCCCATCCTGCGCAAACCGGATGTCGGCTTCCGCTGCGTGAAGGAAGTGCCGTCCACGTTTGAAATGCTGTTCGGCGACTGGTCCGGCAAACCCGCATCGGCGACCGCCACGCCTCAAAAGAACCCGCCGAAACCCTGATTTCCGTCTCCACCTTTCTTTACTGAACTAAAGAACCCAAACATCGATTCTTCGCTAACGCTCAGAAGGATACATCGTGGAAGGTCACCCTCACCCCAGCCCGTCAATCCGTGAGTGCTCCCGTCAAGGGAGAGGGGGCAGGCGTGGCCTGCGGCAAACGGGCTTATGCGTTTCAGGGAGAACGATGGTCTCCCAGCGCATTATAAATTCAGCGCGTATCCTCGGGCGTAGCCCGGTTCCTTCTCCCCTGGCGGGAGAAGGTTAGGATGAGGGGGAAGAAAAAGGAAAAATCTTGGCCCCCAGTGAGACACTCACCCATGAAAAACTGAGAAGCCGCGCGAAGATCTATACGTTATGCAAAGCTCCCCCTTAACCGAGAGGCAAAGTCAGGCCGCTGCCTGTATTGTCACTTCCCGGTGACGCGGTACACCACGCCCAGGTAGTCGTCGGAGATATAGAGATCGCCTTTGGGCGACACCGCCGCATCCACCGGCCGCCCGGCCTTGGACCCGTCTTTTTCCAGCCAACCCTCGATGAACACCTCGTCCGACTGAATGTTGCCCTCAGCGTCCAGTTGCAGACGCCGCACCTGATACCCGGCGGGCACCGAGCGGTTCCACGAACCGTGAAAGGCGATGAACACGCTGTTGCGGTAGCGCGCGGGCAACGTGCCATCCTGGTAAAATTCGAGACCCAGGGGCGCCATGTGGGCGGTGAAGGTGTGGGCCGGAAGCTCGGTGCGTTCGCAGTCGTAACGCGCCCCGAAATCGGGATCGGACACGCGGTCCTCATAACAATAGGGCCAGCCGTAGTGTTTGCCCTGGCGGATGATGTTGAGTTCTTCGCGCGGATGGTCGTCGCCCAGCCAGTCGCGGCCGTTGTTGACGCCCCACAGTTCGCCGGAGTACGGCGAGAACTCGATGCCCACCGAATTGCGCAGGCCGTGCGCGAAAATCTCTTCATTCTTGCCATCGACGTCGAAACGGATGATGGCAGCGCGCCAGCGGTGGTCCTCGATGCACACGTTGCAGGAGGAGCCGACCGAGAGATACAGCTTGCCGTCCTTAAACTTGATGGTGCGCGTCGAGTGGCCGCCGGTGGGGATGCCGGAAACGATCACCTCCGGCTCGCCAAAAGTGAAGGGCTTGGCGGTGCGTTTCAGCCGCACCACCCGGTGCTCTTCGGCTATATAGAGGTAATACCCCGAGTCCAACTGCAAAAAGGCCAGGCCGTGGGGTCCGTTGCCGCCCTCCATAATAGAGACCGCCCGGTCGGCGGTGCCGTCGCCGTCGGCGTCCGGCAGCGCCACCACCTTGCCCGCCTTGGTCTGTGACAGGAACATCACGCCCCCGTCGTCGAAGGCCATGTGGCGTGCTTTGGGGGCCTCGGCGAAGAGGGTGATTTGCAGGTCCTTCGGGTATTTCAGTTGATTTTTAAGGAGATTCCCGTAGTCCCGGTCCTGGGCCCAGCCGCATCCTTCGAGCGACAGCCACAGCAGGCCCAGGCAGACAATTCCGAAAGTTTTGAATCGCGTAACGGGTTTAAACATAATCAGTTAGCCCCCTCTGAAAAAGAGTTGAACCGAGTCCGCATCTTGTTCCGCTCAAGCGTATCATATATAGTATGGACTTCACCGATTACATCGACATACCACGCAAAATATTGCAAACCCATTGATTACGGAAACTTATGAAGTTTGAAGACGCTTTGAAAGAGCACGTTCTGGTGCTGGACGGTGCCATGGGCACCATGGTGCAGAACCTGGACGTCACCGACGAAACCTTTGGCGGGTCGCTGTTCCGCATGTTGACCGACCTGTTGACCTTTTCCCGGCCGGAATGGCTGGAAGATATCCATTTCAAATACCTCGATGCGGGTGCGAACCTCATCGAAACCAATACGTTCGGCGCATCGCCCCTGCGCCTGAAAGAGTTCGACTGGGCCAAGATCAACCAGGCTGTCATGCAGGCCGTGCCGGAAGGCCTCGACCTGAAACAGGGCGACCTGGAAGCCATCGCTTACCACCTGAACGTGGAGGGCTGCAAGATCGCCCGGCAGGCGATCGAACGCTACAAGGCCTCTGAGGGCTACGACGGCCGGCCGCTGTTCGTGGCCGGGTCCATCGGCCCGTCCAACTACGTCGTCTCCAGCACCGACGCCAACCTGGCCAAGGCCACCTTCGACATGATCGTGGACAACAACCGCATCCAGGTGGAAGGCATGATCGACGGCGGCGCCGACGTCATTTTATTTGAAACGCAGCAGGACATTCTGGAGACCAAGGCATCGGTCATCGGCGCGCAGCGCGCCTTTCAGAACAAAGGCAAGGTCCTGCCCATCATCGCCCAGGTCACGGTGGACGGGTTTTCCAAGATGCAGATTTTCAACACCGACATCCACGCCGCCTACACGGCGCTGGCGGGCATGGGCGTCACCGTGTTCGGCATGAACTGCAACGTCGGTCCCGAGGACCTGGTCTCGACGGTGAAACGCATCACCCATCTCAGCGCGCTGCCGGTCTCCGTCATCCCCAACGCCGGGCAACCATTCTCGGAGGACGGCGAAACCGTGTACAAGCTGGAGCCGGAGGCCATGGCCGAGATCATGAAACCCTTCGTCTATGAATATGGCGTGAACCTCGTCGGCGGCTGCTGCGGCACCAACCCGGAACACATCCGCGCCCTGCGCAAAATGGTCGGCGACGCCAAACCCCTGGAGCGTAAAATCGATCCTCGCACCTACATCTCCGGCCCGCAGGAAGCGGTGCTGCTGGACGGCTCGGAGAACCTGGTGCGCTTCGGCGAACGCCTGAACGCACGCGGCAGCAAAAAAGTGCGCGAAGCCGTGGAGAACGATGAGGGCGTGCGCATGGAGGAACTCGAAGAGGTGGTGCGCGAACAGTTGGAAGACCTGGGCATCGACATCATCGACGTGTGCATGGATTCCAACATCGTCGAGACCGAAAAGGTGCTGCCCGACGTCATCCACAGGATGACCACGGATTTCAAGGGCGCGATGGTGATCGACTCGTTCGCCGTGGAAGCGCTGGAAGCGGGACTCAAAACGTATCCCGGCCGCCCCATCATCAATTCCATCTCGCTCGAAGAATACGCCCCCGGCGTGTCCAAGCTCGATGCCGTGCTGAAAGTGACGGCGGAGCATCACCCGGTCTATATCGCGCTGGTCAACGGCGAATCCGGTCCGGCCATCACCGCCGACGAGAAATACGACCTGGCGGCGGAGATCGTCAAACAGTGCGGCGAGAAGTACGGCGTCACCCCGGATCAGATTCTGATCGACATCAACGCCTATCCCATCGGCAGCGAGTCGCAGGAAGGCATGAACTTTTCGCTGGAAGCGCTGGACAGCCTGCCGCGCATCAAAGCCATTCATCCCGATCTGCGCACGTCGATCGGTGTCGGCAACCTCACCGCGGGTCTGGCGAAGAAACCGTACATGCGCAAGGTGCTGACCAGCGTGTTCCTCGACGAAGGCCGGAAGCGCGGGCTCGACTGCGCCATCCTCAACCCCAATCACTACGTGCCGGTGGAGAGCCTGCCGCCGGAAGACGCGGAACTGGGACGCAAAGTCGTATTGGAACGCGACATGGACGCCTTCGAGCGGCTGGAGGAAATCGCCGAGCAAAAGAAAACCGGCGCCGTCAAGAAGAAGTCCAACTACGCCGACCTGTCTTTGGAAGACAGCATCTGCCAGAAAATCTTCGACGGGTATAAGGACAAGGAAAAAGGCATGGTCGAGGTGCAGGGGTTCCAGCACGAATACAACGACCGCATCGTGTTGCAAGCGGTTCAGACGGTGGGCAAACACGAGCCGCTGACCTTCATCAGCGATTACCTGATGAAAACCATGCGCGAGCTCGGCGACGGTTTCGGCCGCGGCGAGATCAGCCTGCCGCATCTGTTGAAAAGCGCCGACGTCATGCGCAGCGTCATGGGCTTCCTCGAAGCCTGGATGCGGCACACCAGCGGCGTCGAGCCGGGAGACGCCATCGCTTACAAAGGCACCGTCGTGCTGGGCACCGTCTATCAGGACGTGCACAGCATCGGCAAGGACCTCGCCAAAACGCTGCTCGACAACTACGGCTACCGCACCATCGACCTCGGCGTGCAGGTGCCGCTGGAAAACTTCGTGGAGACGGCGCGCAAGGAAAAGGCCGACGCCATCGGCATGAGCGCGCTGCTGGTGCAGACCTCCAACCACATGATCACCGTCGCCAAAATGCTGAAAGAGGAGAATTACGAGATTCCGATTCTCATCGGCGGCGCGCCGGTCAACCACCGGCATGCGGGCTATGTGGCCATGCACGGGCAGGACGATATGGAGAGCATCCTGTCCTCGGTGTTCTACTGCGAAAGCGGCATGGATGGCGTCAACACCATGAACAAACTGGTGGAGAAGGAAAAAGACCTGCTGAAAACCTTCATGTCCGAAAACCGCGAAAAGCTGATCCACCAGTACAAAAAAGCCAAGGGCATGGAAGAGGACCGGGCGAACCTGCTGAAATCGTTGAACCGGCGCAAGATCGATTTCAAAAAATACCAGCCCATCAAGAACGGCTACGGCATCCACAAGGTGGAGTTCAAGCTCAAAAAGCTGTCCGACGTGATCGATTCCAAAAGCCTGTTCTCGCTGAACTGGAAATACGGCAAGCAGTCGTCCTGGTCGAAAAAAGGCGTCACCATGGAAGACCTCAAACGCCTGCAGCAGGAGTGGATCGACAAGGCCGACGCCAACCAGTGGATCATCCCGCGCGCCCGGTTTGCGCTGCTGCCGGCGCAGAGCGAAGGCGACGAGGTGATCGTTTACGATCCGGAGGATTTGAGCCGGGAACTGGGCCGCATCACCTGGACCGTAAATATCGGGAAGGCAAAAAACGGCAAGCGCGACAAATTTTCTGTCGCCCAGTACTTCCATCCGAAAGAATCCGATGTTATGGATGTAGTAGGACTTCAAATCACCACCGCCGGATCGACGCTGGAGAAGGCCATCAACACCTTCAAGGCGGAAAATGACTCGGAATCGGGACTGTACCTGCAAGGCTTGGGGGACCGTATCGCCGAGGACTTCGCCGAATACGTTCACGGCCTGCTGCGGCAGCGCACCGGCACCAAGGATCGCGGGGGCGAACGTTACAGCCCCGGTTATCCGGCACTGGAAGACCTGATCAACAACAAGCGCATCCACGAGATCCTGGAATGTGAGGATCTGGGCATCACGCTGACGGACGCCAACGAGTTCAATCCGCCCAGCACCACCGCCGCCGTGGTGTGTTTCCACCCCGATGCGGGGTATTTTTAAGGCGCAGGCGGGCCTTCCGGCACCTTGGGAGATTCGCCACCGCAAACCAAAAAGAGTCTTTTTGGGCATTAATAATAAAGCGCGGGGGCTGCCGCGCCCAAACGGCCCTATTTACCGGAAAATCTCATAATTACCAGTAAAAAAAGAAGTTGCAGCAATACACGCGCGGAAAATAATCCTTGTATTATGGTAGTGGTTTGCTAAAATGCTTAATAGGATCACTAGCAGAAACTTGCAACTCCTTGTGGTTTGGAAGGTTTTGGGTGGTTTGGTAGCAGACCCGTTTTTCATTCTCTTTTGGAAAGAAAATCATGTTTAAGCGATTCACAGAAAGAGCCCGACGAGTCATCATCTTAGCGCGTGAGGAAGCTGAGCTGTATCGCCATGAGTACCTGGGTACGGAGCACATTCTTCAAGGCGTGATCAAGGACGGAGGCGGCATTGCCGTGGCCCTGCTCCAGAAATCCGGCGTCGATCTGAACCAGATCAAGCAGGAGTTGGAAAAGAATCTGCCGCGCAGTTCCAATTCTCTCGTTATCGGCGACATTCCGTTCACATCGCGGGCCAAAAAGGTCCTGGAATTCGCCGTCGAGGAAGCCCGTTCCCTGAACCACAATTACATTGGCACCGAGCACCTGCTGCTGGGTTTGTTGAAAGAAAAAGAAGGCGTGGCCTGCCGCGTGCTGAACAGTTTCGGCATGTATTTCGATGACGTGAAGGAAAAGCTGGTGGAGATGTTCAAAGAACCCGCCGAATCCTCGCGCGAAGCCGGCAAGACCCCGACGTTGGACGAGTTCAGCCGCGACCTGACGCAGATGGCGTTGGCCGGCAAGCTGGACCCCATCATCGGTCGCGCCAAGGAAATCGAGCGGGTGATTCAGATTCTGAGCCGCCGCACCAAGAACAACCCCGTCCTCATCGGCGAACCGGGGGTCGGCAAGACCGCCATCGTGGAAGGACTGGCGCAGTTGATCGTGGAGCGCGAGGTTCCGGATTCGTTGTTCGACAAGCGCGTGGTTTCCCTTGATCTGGGATCCCTGATCGCCGGTACCAAGTACCGCGGTCAGTTTGAAGCCCGGCTGAAGGGAATCATGAAAGAGATCACGCAAAACGACAACATCATCCTGTTCATCGACGAATTGCACACCCTCGTCGGCGCCGGCGCCGCGGAAGGTTCCGTGGACGCTTCCAACATGCTGAAGCCCGCGTTGTCGCGCGGCGAAATCCAGTGTGTGGGCGCCACCACCCTCGAGGAGTACCGCAAGTACATCGAAAAGAACGGCGCGCTGGAACGCCGCTTCCAGCCGATCATCGTCAATCCGCCGTCGGTGGAGGAAACCATCGAGATCATCCGTGGCCTCAAGGTGCCCTACGAAGTGCACCACAAGGCCAAGATCACCGATGAGGCCATCATCACCGCCGTCCGGTTTGCGGACCGGTACATCAACGACCGGTTCCTGCCCGACAAGGCGATCGACGTGATCGACGAAGCCGGTTCCCGGGTGCGTCTCCGCAAGGCCACGCAGTCTCCGGAAATGCGCGAGATCCAGCGGGAAATCGACACCCTCGTTCGCGAGAAGAAAGTGCGTATCGAGAACCAGGAGTTCGAAAAAGCCGTGGACCTGCGCGACAAGGAAGAAGAACTGCGCACCCGGCTGGAACAGGCGCGGAACAGTTGGGAGCAGGAAAATCAGTTGCAGGAACCCAACATCACGGAAGAGGACATCGCCGCCGTCGTTTCCAGCATGACGGGCATTCCGCTCAATCGCATCGAAGAGAAGGAATCCACCCGCCTGCTCAACATGGCGGAGGAGCTGGGCAACAAGATCGTCGGCCAGAAGGAAGCGGTCGAGGCCATCACCAAGGCCATTCGCCGTTCGCGGTCCGGACTCAAGGACATGCGGCGGCCGATCGGCACCTTCCTGTTCCTCGGTCCGACGGGTGTCGGTAAAACGGAGTTGGCCGGTGCTTTGGCCGAGTTCCTGTTCGGCCAGCGCGATGCGCTCATCCGCCTCGACATGTCCGAGTACATGGAGAAATTCAACGTCTCCCGCCTCACCGGCGCACCTCCCGGCTACGTGGGTTACGAAGAAGGCGGGCAGTTGACCGAAAAGGTCCGGCGCAAACCGTACTCCGTGGTCCTGTTCGACGAGATCGAAAAAGCCAACCCGGATGTCTTCCACCTGCTGTTGCAGATCATGGACGATGGCCGGTTGACCGACAGCTACGGTCGCAACATCGATTTCAAGAACACCGTCATCATCATGACTTCCAACATCAGTTCCAAGATGCTGGACAAGGGGTCCCTCGGATTCCACAAGGACGACGTGGACATGAGTTTCGACAAGATGGAAAAGGATCTCAAACAGGATCTGCGCAAAACGTTCAATCCGGAGTTCCTCAACCGGTTGAACGACGTGGTCGTGTTCCATCCGTTGACACTGGAAGACGTAACGCAGATCCTCGACATCCAACTGCAACAGTTGAACGAGCAGTTGATCCAGCAGGGTCTGACCATCGACATGTCGGAAGACGCCAAGAAGTGGCTGGCCGAAAAGGGCTATGACCGCAACTTCGGCGCCCGGCCGTTGAAGCGCGCCATTCAGAAACATCTGGAAGACGTGCTGTCCGACGAAATGCTCAAGGGCCGCTTCAAATCCGGCGGTGTGGTGGAAGTCACTCTCGGAGACGACGAACTCGTCTTCACCGAAAAGACCGGGGCGCTCAACACCGCGTGATGGTGTGAGCGCCGCAGTCCGGCGCAAAGCGTGTCCACCATTGATTTTTCTAGACAAGGTATTAAGCTTTATGGTTGTTTAGGCCGTAAAGCTTAATACTTTTTTTTGCCCGAAAACCCACCCATTCCCATAAAACATTGGACGCATGCCCTTTTGTACTTCACCGGTCAGGTCCACCGGCACGGATTTGCCGGTTTGTGCTTGCGTGCCTCCTGTTGCTGCTGATCCCTTTCTGGTGCGCTCCTGGCTGGGCGCAACTCGCCGCCGACCCCATCGTCCGCGGCATTGAAATCCGCGGCAATCAGCGGGTGGATGCCTCCACCATCCTGTATTACATTCAGACGAAAGTCGGCGAGCCCCTGTCCCGCGCCCTCGTCGGCAAGGACATCGAGCAGATTTACAGCCTCGGCCAGTTTTCCGACATCCGCGTCGAGACCCAACCGATGGCCGACGGTGTGACCGTCATTTACAGGGTCGAGGAAATCCCCTCGGTCGGCGACGTGAAATTCAAAGGCAATACCAGCCTCAAAACCGAAGACCTGCGCCCCTTGATTTCCCTCAAGCGTGGCGCCACCTTCCGCGAGCATCTCATCCAGGACAGCATCACCAAGCTCACCGCGCATTACAAGGAAAAGGCCTTCTTTCTGGTGCAGATCGATATCCAGCACCAGATCAGCAAAAACGGGCTGGTGAATGTGGTCATCGAGATCAAGGAAGGCGAGAAGGTCAAGATCGAGGAAGTCCGGTTTCACGGCAACAAGGCCTTCGATCACGGCGAACTCGAAGATCACATGGAAACCAAGGAAGAAACCTGGCTGTCGTGGTTCGACGAATCCGGCATCTACAAAAAGGACGTGCTGCGCATCGACGTCCTGCGGCTGGAGTCCTTTTATCACGACCACGGTTTCCTCAAGGTCCGCATTCAGGACCCGACTCTTGAGATCAACCGCGAGGACAAGGAAATTTACGTCGATATTCATATCGACGAAGGCGAGCAGTACCGGCTGGGAGGCATCACCGTCGAAGGCGATGAGACCTACTCGCGTGAAGAGCTGCTGACAGTCATCCAGTCGAAGAAGGGAGAAATCTACAACGCCACGCAAATACGGGAAGACGCGTTGAAGATATCCGAACTGTATTCCGAAAAAGGCTACGCCTACGCCGACGCCCTGCCGCAGACACTGCTCGACGAAGAAAGCAAAACCGTCGATGTCGAAGTCAACGTCAACCCCGGACGCAAAGTGTATGTCGGCAAGGTGGACATTTACGGCAACACCCGCACCCAGGACAACGTCATCCGCCGCGAGTACCGCCTGAAGGAAGGGGAGCTGTTCAACAGCAAGAAACTCAAGCGCACCAAGCAGCGCATCAACAACCTCGGTTTTTTTGAAAGCGTGAAGATCGACACCCGCCGCGGCGACAGCCCGGAGCTGGTCGATCTCACCACCACCGTCACCGAACGCCCCACGGGCGCGGTGACCTTCGGCGCTGGGTTCAGTTCCGTCGAGAAAGTCATCTTCAACGCCTCCATCTCGCAGAACAACCTGTTCGGCACCGGACGCAGCCTGAACCTGTCCACCGACCTTTCGGCCCGGCGCACCAACTTCAATTTCAATTTCACCGATCCCCGAATCTTTGACAGCGATATTTCCGCCGGCCTCGATCTGTTCAACCGCCGGTCGAACTTTTTCAGCTTCGACAGCCGCTCCACCGGCGGCGGCATCCGGCTGGGTAAAAACCTTTCGGAAACCGACTGGCTGGGATTCGGTTACCGGTTCGAGAACGTCCAGATCTCCGATGTGGATCCGGCCAGCCAGACCACGTTCCTGCAAAACGGCACACGCACCACCAGCCGCATCGGCCCCACCTTCATCCGCGACACCCGCGATGACTTTTTAAACCCTACACAGGGCACCCGGCATGTGGTACGATTTGAGTTCGCCGGGAGCTTTCTGGGCGGCGCTGACTTTCACAAGACCAGTTACGAAGGCACGTATTACCAGCCTCTGATCGGCCAACTGGTCCTCGCCCTGCACGGAGAAGTCCAGTTTGCGGAGGGTTACGGCAGCGACGAACTCCCGATCTTCGAACGTTACTTCATGGGTGGTTCCAATTCGCTGCGCGGGTTCACCATCCGCCAGGTCGGTCCCAAAGACCGGAACGGCGACCCCATCGGCGGTGACCAGGCCCTGCTGCTCAATGTGGAACTGCAATACCCGGTCACCAAGGAATTTCGAATCTTCGGATTCTACGACCGGGGCAACGTGTATGGGGATGGGTTCGATACCTCGACCACATCAAGGCACATCGACCTTGCCAACATGCGCCAAAGCGTGGGCGGCGGCGTTCGGTTCCTCAGTCCCTTCGGTCCCATTTCCCTTGCATACGGTATCAAACTCGACGCGGTGCCCGGCGACACCAACGCCGAATTTCACTTCTCCGCGGGCAATGCTTTTTAACGACGCATCATTAAGAGAGGTTTCAATGAACAGGACAGGAAACAACATCGCACCCATATGGAAAATGGTTCTGGTGCTGGGTTTGGCTTGGGCTCTGCTCCCGTTTTCCACCACCCAGGCCCGCGCCGCCGATGTGAAAATCGGCTTCATCAACATGCAGCAGGCGGTTTCCGGCACCCAAGAATTCAAGAACGCCCTGCAGAAATTCAAAACGGATTTCGATGAAGAAAAGAAACGCATCGCGCTCAAGGAAAAACGCGTGCAGAACCTCCTGGAAGAAATCAACAAGCAGAGCTTTGTTCTCGATCCCAACCTGAAGAAGAAAAAGGAAGAGCGTTTCATTCAGGAAAAAAAGGATCTGGAGCGTTACGTGCAGGATCGCAATGACGAGTTCGCCCGCAAGGAGCAGGAGATCACCAATCGCATCCTGAAAAAAATGATGGGGGTCATTCAAAAACTCGGCAAGCAGAAAAATCTGACCATGATCCTGGAACAGAAAACCGTTTTTTACAGCGATGCGTCCGCGGACTTGACCCAGCTGGCGACCGAGACCTACAACCGCGTTCATAAATGACACGCGGAGGCTCCGGCTGCCGGTTTCCAAAAATATCGGCGTGCACGCCCACTCTTTGAGGAAACCATGCTCGACATCAACGACATCAAGAAAATCATTCCGCACCGTTACCCGCTTTTGCTGGTGGACAAGGTGATCGAATGCGATGACGACAGCCGCATCGTCGGCATCAAGAACGTGACGCACAACGAGCCGTTTTTCCCCGGTCATTTTCCGGAATACCCGGTCATGCCCGGCGTCCTGATCATCGAAGCCATGGCTCAGGTCGCCTGCATCCTGGCACTCCGGGTCCTCAAAAAAGAAGGCCATGCCTCGGTGCTGTTCACCGGCATCGACGGCGTTAAATTCCGCAAACCCGTGCTGCCCGGCGACACCCTGCGCATGGAATTGACCAAGATCAAGCAACGCGGCGAACTGTTCCGCTTCCAGGGACAGGCCTTTGTCGGGGACACGGTGGTGGCCGAGGGCCAAATCCAAGCCATTCTCGGAAAAGATTGAAAACGTTTGCCCTCAGGGTTTACAATCGATCTGTACCAAGTGTGCGGACTGCACCCTGACCCGCCGCCCGTTCGACCCCGGCCGCAACTCTCAACCACGGAACCCATTCAGTGACCATCGCCCATACTGCCATCATCGATCCCGCAGCCCAACTCGGCCCCAACGTTCAGGTCGGCCATTACAGCCTCATCGGTTCCAACGTGACCATTGGCGAAGGCACCGAAATCGGCCCGCACGTGTTGATCGAGCCCGGCACCACCATTGGCGGAAACTGCCGCATCTTTCAGGGCGCGCAGATTGGCGGTGAGCCGCAGATTACCGGCTTCAAACGCGATATGCCGACGACCACCCGCATCGGCGACAACACCGTCATCCGCGAATACGTCACCATCCACCGTTCCGGCATCGAGAACGAGGCCACCACCGTCGGCAGCCATTGCATGCTGATGGGGTACGCACATGTCGCGCACGACTGCCACATCGGCAACCACGTGGTGGTGGTCAACTACGCGGGCTTGTCCGGGCACATTGTGGTGGAGGATTTCGCCTTCATTTCCGGCCAGGTCGGTATCCACCAGCACGTGCGCGTCGGCACCTGCGCCATGGTGGGCGGCATGTCCGGCGTCAACCAGGACGTCCTGCCCTACACCACCGTCGCGGGAAACCCGGCTGGGCTGGTCGGCCTCAATGCCGTCGGTCTCCGGCGGCGCGATATCAAGCCGGAGGTGCGCACCGCCGTCAAAACGGCCATCAAACTGATCCGCAGTCCGGAGTGGAACACGACTCAGGTGATTGAAAAGATCGAGGCGGAAATTGAAATGCACCCCGAAATCCGATATCTTATTGATTTTATGAAGAACTCAAAACGAGGATTTATCGATTGATGGAAGCACTGCGAGCCGGCGTGGTCGGCATTGGGAAAATGGGGTTGTATCATGTCGGCGTGCTGGCCGAAATGCGCGACCTCAAGTTGACACACATCTCCGACGTCAACGAAGAACGTTGCCAGGAAATCAGCCAACGATTCGGCCTGACTCCGGTCACCGATTATAAGGACATGTTCGGCAAGGTGGATGTCGTGGTCGTGGCCGTCCCCACCGTCCTGCACTACCCGGTCACCAAAGATTTTCTGAACGCGGGCATTCATGTGCTGCTGGAAAAACCGTGCGCCAACAACCTCGACCACGCACGCGAAATGTTCGACATCGCCGAGAAAAAAAACCTCATCCTGCACATCGGTCATGTCGAGCGCTTCAACGGCGCCGTCCAGGAACTGCACAAACTGGTGCAGGACCCGGTGTTCGTCGAATGCAAACGCACGGGGCCGTTCAACCAGCGCATCAAGGATGACGGTGTGGTGCTCGACATCATGATTCACGACATCGACATCGTGCTCAACCTGATGCAATCGAAGGTGATCAGCACCAACGTCATGGGCACATCCGTGTTCTCCGGGCGGGACGACCTGGTGAACGTGCAGATGGTGTTCGAAAACGGATGCATGGCCAACATCATCGCCAGCCGCGCCTCGCAGAATAAAATCCGCACGCTGTCGGTGACGCAGAAGGAATCTTACGTGCTGCTCGATTACACCGATCAGGAAATTTACGTACACCGCCAGTCTTCGTCCGAACACCAGTTGAGCAAGGACACCCTCCGCTACAAGCAGGAGTCCCTGATCGAACGGATTTTCGTTCACAAGGACAACCCGCTCAAACTGGAGTTGCAGCATTTTCTGGACTGCGTGCAAAACGGCACCCCGCGCAATGTCGCCGTGGACAAGGAACTGTACTCGCTGGAAATCGCCCTCGGCATCGTGGACACCTTCAACCGGCAGAGAACCGGAACGTGAGGAAACGCGCCCGCCGCGCCTCACCTTCCACACATTCTTTCCGGCCGGGCGCCGCCGCCATCGGGAACCAACGATCATGAACCACGACAGCGCACAACCCATCGGCCTGATCGCCGGCGCCGGGGCCATCCCCGTGTACTTCGCCCGCAAGGCGAAGGAGCGCGGCATCCCGCTGATCTCCGTGTCGTTCACCGAAGCCATTGGTGACACCCTCAAGCCGTACGTCGAAAAAAATTTCTGCATCAGCCCGGTCAAAGCCGGACAGATTTTCAAAGCCCTCGAAGACACCCATGTCCGCGACGTCCTCATTTTAGGCAAGGTCGATAAGGCGATGGTGTTCCAACCGCAGATGTTCGACATGGTCTCCCTCAAGATCATGATGTCTCTGGCCACCAATCAGGACAAAACCATTCTGGTCCGTATCATTGAGGAAGTGGAGAAACGCGGCTACACCGTACTCAACCAGATGGATTTCATGCAAGAACTGTATCCGTCCGCCGGAGTGTTGACCCGCACCCGGCCGTCCAAAAAAGCGCTGGCCGATATCGACACCGGGTTTCCCATCGCCCGCTACATGGCCGACCAGGAAATCGGGCAGACGCTGGTGGTGAAGGACGGCACCGTGATCGCCGTGGAAGCGGTGGAAGGCACCGACAACGCCATCGCCCGCGGTTGCGAGCTGTCGCAGGGCGGCTGCACCGTCATCAAAGTCAGCCGCACCGATCAGGATTACCGTTTCGACAGCCCCGGCATTGGACCGAAAACCATCGAGCAATTGATCGCGGGCAAGGCGGCGGTGCTGGCTCTTGAGGCCGGGCGCGTTATGATCATCGAACAGGAAACCGTGATTGACATGGCGGATGCGGCAGGCCTCGCCATCATCTGCGTGGACCCGCCCGATCAGGCGGACACCCCCCAGCCCCCGGAATCCGCATGACTGCATCCGCCCAGCGCCTCCTGATCGTCGCCGGGGAAGCCTCCGGCGACCTGCACGGCGGCAATCTCGTCACCGCCATGAAGCAACGCCATCCCGGCCTTGCCTTCCAGGGCGTCGGCGGCCACCACATGCAAAGCGCGGGCGTCGAAACCCTGTTCGACATTCAACGCATGGGGGGCATGGGCTTGTTCGAATTCTTCAGCAACCTCTGGCACCACCTCGTCATCTTCCGCAAGCTGTCGCGCGAAATCGCCAAGGGCCGGTACGCCGGGGCCATCCTCATCAATTACCCGTTTTTCAACCTGCGCCTGGCGAAGGTGTGCAAACGCTACAACTGTCCGGTTTACTATTTCATCAGCCCGCAGGTGTGGGCCTCACGTAAAGGACGCATCCACACCATTGCCGAGACCGGGAAAAAGATGTACGTCATCCTGCCGTTCGAAAAAGACATCTATCGCGAAGTGGACATGGATGTGGAGTACCTCGGCCACCCGTTCGTGGACATCGCCCGGCCGCGCCTGTCCAAAGACGAGGCCCTCCGCGAGTTCGGGCTCGATCCCAACGTCCAAACCGTCGGCCTCATGCCCGGCAGCCGCATGAGCGAAATCAACTTTCTGCTGGAGGACATGCTGGGCGCCGCCCACATCATCCACAATGAACTGGGCGCCTGCCAGTTTCTGCTGCCCGTCGCCGACTCCATCGACCCCGATCTCATTCGCGACCGCCTCGGCGAAAACCCGCTGGGAATCCGCATCGTCACCGGGCGCAATTACGAAGTCATGGCCACCAGCGATTTTCTGATCATGGCTTCCGGTTCCGCCACGCTGGAAGCGGGGTTGCTGGAATGCCCGATGCTCATCATTTACAAGGTGCATCCGGTGACCTACTTCATCGCCCGTTTTTTCACCGACATCCGCCTGTTTGGCCTGATCAACATCGTCGCCGAAGAACAGGTGGCGACGGAATTGCTGAACGAACAGGTGACGCCCAAAGCCATCGCCGACGAAACGTTGAAGGTCCTGAACGATGCCGAGCGCGCCGCCCGGTTTCATCAGCAACTGAAAGACGTGCGCCGCTCCCTGGGCGAGCCCGGCGTGGTGGACCGCATCGCGCAGAACATTCTCGATTCGTTGAACCCGCCTGCACCCGGCCGATGAAAAAACTCCTCTTCAACCACATCCTTCCGCCCATCCTGTACAGCATCGTGATCCTGTGGTTCAAAACCCTGCGTATCGAATGCATGGATCCGAACATGAAGCGGGAAATTTTTATGGATGGCCGACCGCACATCCTGACCTGCTGGCACCAGCATCTGGGGTTGTTGTATTACCACCTGCGCGGCTGGGAAGACCTGACCATCCTCATCAGTCCCAGCGCCGACGGCGACCTCGCCGCCCGCATGTCGCAAATGGCGGGGTACCGCGTGGTGCGCGGCTCGTCGTACAAACAACCCGTCGCCAGTTCGCGCTCCCTGCTGCGCGCCCTGAAACAGGGCTTGAGCATCGGCATCATGGCGGACGGATCGCGCGGTCCCCTGCATGTGGCGCAAATGGGAGCCGTGTACCTGAGCCGCATAACCGGTGCCCCCTATTCCGCCATTTCCTGGGATGCCCGCTGGAAAATCCAACTCAACAGCTGGGACCGGTTCATCCTGCCCCTGCCCTTCAGCCGCTGCCGGGTTCAGTACGGACCGTTCGTGACCGTTCCCCGCGACGCCGACGACGCCCAGCTGGAAGCCCACCGGCAGGAGTTGGAAAACCAATTGAAACAACTCGCCGAAGAAGTTTCCTGGCACTGATTGCCTCAATTTCAGTCACTGTTTCCAGAGTTGTCGCATTTTAGGGCAATGATTGCGTCCATCGCCGCCCCCATGTGGGAGGGCTTGCCGCCGCACACAAATAACATGCTGAATTATAAGGACTAAACTATCCAAAGAATTGCACCCAAATTTAAGGGATTGGCACGAAAATTGTTTATTATCTTGCTATCTAAAGTCTTGGACGACAGCGTATTCATTAAAATTTGCTGGCCCGGATGAAGATTTTGGTTTAAGGTTCCATTCCATCGACCTATCCAAACCAGCTTGCCCCCAACAAACCAGGCCGACGCACCAATTTTGCCTTCTGGCGGGGAAACGGAGATCGTTAATTTCGACGCGAGGACATGTTATGAAAAAAGTGGAGGCAGTGATCAAGCCGTTCAAGCTCGACGAGGTCAAGGACAAGCTCAACGAGATCGGCATCAAAGGTATTACCGTGAGCGAGGTCAAAGGGTTCGGCAGGCAGAAGGGGCATACCGAACTGTACCGGGGCGCCGAGTACGTCGTGGATTTCCTTCCCAAAATCAAGCTGGAAATCATCATCCCGGACAACCAGCTCGACGACGTCGTGGACGCCATCATGAAGAGCGCCCAGACCGGCCGTATCGGCGACGGCAAAATCTTCGTCACCGACCTGGTTGACACCATTCGAATTCGCACCGGGGAGCGTGGCGAAGAAGCCATCTGACCCTGTAAAGCACCTGCCGGCGATGGACCCCGATTTCCTCGACCGTGTACTGAACTATTATCCATATCTAAGCTTGAGGAGAGCACAATGACCCCCAAAGAGGTAATCGATTTCGCAAAGAATAAAAATGCCGAGATGGTGGACCTGAAGTTCATGGACCTTCTGGGTACATGGCAGCATTTCAGCGTTCCCATGAGCGAGCTGGAAGAGCATTTGTTTGAAGAAGGACTGGGGTTCGACGGGTCCAGCATCCGCGGCTGGCAGGCCATCAACGCCAGCGACATGCTGGTCATGCCGGACGCTTCCAGCGCCGTGATGGATCCCTTCATGCAGGTTCCCACCGTCAGCATGATCTGCAACATTGTCGATCCGATCACCAAGGAAAAATACACGCGCGACCCGCGCAACATCGCGCAGAAAGCGGAAGCGTATCTGAAATCGACGGGCATCGGCGACACGGCGTTTTTCGGCCCGGAGCCGGAGTTTTTCATCTTCGACGACGTGCGTTACGAAGTGGACATCAACCGCTCCGCCTACTACATCGATTCGCGCGAAGGCAACTGGAACACCGGCCGCGATGAAGGCCCCAACCTCGGTTACAAGCCGCGTCACAAAGAAGGTTATTTCCCGGTCGCGCCGAGCGACAGCCTGCAGGATATCCGTACCGAAATGCTGCTGCTCATGGAGAAGGTCGGCATCCCGATGGAATGCCACCATCATGAAGTCGCTTCCGGCGGTCAGTGCGAAATCGACATGCGTTTCAGCAGCATGGTGAAATGCGCCGACAACCTGATGTGGTTCAAGTACATCGTCAAGAACGTCGCGCGTCGCCATAACAAGACCGCGACCTTCATGCCGAAACCCATTTATGGAGACAACGGCTCCGGCATGCACGTGCACCAGAGCATCTGGAAAGACGGCAAGCCCTTGTTCGCCGGCAACAGCTACGCCGGCATGAGCGAGATGGGCATGCACTACATCGGCGGCATTCTGAAACATTCGCGCTCACTGGCGGCATTCGCCGCCCCGACCAACAACTCGTACAAACGGCTGGTGCCGGGTTACGAAGCGCCGGTCAACCTGGCTTATTCCAGCCGTAACCGCAGCGCCTCGGTCCGCATTCCCATGTATTCGGCGAGCCCCAAAGCCAAGCGTATGGAGTGCCGGTTCCCGGACCCCTCGGCCAACGGCTATCTGGCATTCTCGGCCATGTTGATGGCGGGCCTCGATGGCATCGAAAACAAAATCGATCCCGGCGAGCCGCTGGACAAGGACATCTACGCCCTCGGGCCGGAAGACCTGGCCAACATCCCGAGCCTGCCGGCTTCTCTTGAGGAAGCGCTGAAGTGCCTGGAGGAAGACCACGAGTACCTGCTCAAAGGCGACGTGTTCACGCAGGACATCATCGACCGTTGGATCTCCTACAAGCAGGAGCATGAGATTGCGCCGGTCCGGCTGCGCCCGCATCCTTACGAGTTCTACCTGTACTACGACGTGTAAAGAGGCGGAGTCCCTGGCGTCTCCCCGCTCGACACGGTTGAATTTGAAAACCCCTCCGGATAATTCCGGAGGGGTTTTTTATATGATAAAGTGAAGCCCATGATTCCCTCTTGCCCGATTCCATCATGAACATCGTTACCCGCTTGAGTTCCCTCGTGCTGCAAGGCGAAACCTGGTCGGACTCGTGGAGCGAGCCGCTGACCGGCGTCGGCTTTGACGACGCCAAAAAAGCCTGGCACAACCTCATGGTGCTGAAAGACCATGCCAATTTTTCCGAGCTGTACCCTTCTTTTTTTCCATCGTTGCTGGAATGTCTCGATCATTCCTACGATCCGGACCTTGCGCTCAATAATTTCGAGCGGCTCGCCGGGAAACTGGAAGACAAGGAGTACTTTTATTCTTTCCTCACTCGCGAACCGGAATTTTTGAATGCGCTCATTATCCTGTTTTCCGGCAGTCAGATTCTGACCGACTCGCTGCTCCGTCATCCGGAGTTTTTCGACTGGCTCGCCGAACCGGACACACTGAACGAGACCCAGACCCGGGACCAGATTTACCGCGACTTTTATACACTCAAGGATCTGTCTCCGCCAAAAACCACGACGCCGTCCTTGCTGCGCACATTCAAAAAACGGGAATACATCCGCATCGGTTTGCGCGATCTCATGGGCCTTGCCGGCACCCGGGAGACATTGGAAAACCTGTCGGACCTCGCCGACGTGTGCCTGCAAGTCGCTTACGAATACGCGCATCGCGAGTTGGTCGCCAAACACGGCGTCCCTCTTTTCCGCGATATCGATGACACGGAAAAAGAATCCGAGTTCGCCATCCTGTCGATGGGCAAGCTGGGCGGACGCGAACTGAATTACAGTTCGGACATCGACCTCATCTATATCTACACCAGTGGGCAGGGCGAAACGCAGCCGCAAAACGGAATCACGCCCACCGTCGGCCCCATCACGAGCTACGAGTTCCACACCAAGCTGGGCCAACACATCACCCGCACCATCAACGAAATCACGGCAGAGGGCAACGTGTTCCGTGTCGATTTGAACCTGCGGCCGGAAGGCCAGAGCGGCGAGATCGCGCATTCTCTTTCCTTTTGCGAAACCTATTACGAATCGGTGGGACGCACCTGGGAACGACAGGCGCTGATCAAGGCCCGCGTGTCCGCCGGCAGCGAACGGTTGGGCTCGCAGTTTTTTTCCATGATCCGGCCGTTCGTGTACCGCAAAACGCTCGACTTCAACTCCATCGAGGAAGTGAAATCCCTGAAGCGCAAGGTGGACGCCAACCTGAAGCAAAAGAAACAGGAAAAAGGCAACATCAAACTGGGGTTCGGCGGCATCCGCGAAATCGAATTCATCATCCAGTCCTATCAATTGTTGTTCGGGGGCCGCGACTCCAGCCTGCGCGATGCCAGCACACTGACCACGCTGGCAAAACTCAAGGAACGGGAATATTTCGAAGAAGACGACTATCGGAAGCTGCACGATGCGTATATTTTTCTGCGCAATCTGGAGAACCGCGTGCAACTGGCCTTTGGCCTGCAAACCTACAGCATCCCGAAAAAGACGCGCAGCCAGGCGGTGCTTGCCCGCAAAATGGGATTCGAGGCCGAGACCCCGCAAGAGCTGGCCGATCGATTGCATGAGGAATTCAACCGCCACACGCAGTTTGTCGGCGCCCTGTTCAGCCAGCTGTTCTCCGCCGACGAGGATCAGAAGGCGGCGCACAACACATCCCAAAAATGGGACGCGCGTCAGGACATCGAAAGCCGGTTTTCCGAAGAGTACCTGGAACAATTCCCGTTCGCCGACCCCAAACGCGCCTATCAATTTTTCTGTTCCCTGCGCGACGGCTCCACATCGCAACCGGCAACGGAACGCGGCATCCACATCTTCTACAAAGTGCTGCCCAAAATTTTGGGCCGCTGCCGCCAGGCGCCGAATGCCAATGCCGCCGTGGAAAACCTAGTCAAATTTCTCGAGGCCAGCAAAGCCCGCGAGAGTTATCTAGCGCTGTTGAACGACAATGAAAAATTTCTGGAGTTGCTGCTCATCCTGTTCGGCGCCAGCGAAACACTCTCCGCGTTTTTGATCAAGCAGCCCAACTTCATCGACGTGTTGTCCAACGTCGAATCGCTGTACCGGTTCAAGACACCGGAAAAGATGCAGCGCGAGTTGCAGGAAATTCTCAACCCCTGCAACACACTGGAGCAACGCAACCTCGCTCTGCGCTGGTTCAAGCAGGCGGAGGAATTGCGCATTGGCATGCGTTACCTGATTCACGAGGCGGACCTGCCCGGCACGCTGATGGACCTGTCCAACCTCGCGGACCTTTACCTGAAGTCCGTGCTCAATCTGGCATGGGAGCGCGTGCAGGGCGATGCCAAAGACACACTGAAACGCGAACGGTTTGCCATCATTGGCCTGGGCAAGCTGGGCGGACGCGAACTCAATTTCGGGTCCGACCTCGATATCATCTTCATCTACGGCCAGGACGACGAGGCCCCGGCGGAGGACCTGCCCGCCGTGACCCTGTATTCCCAGATCGCGCAAAGCATCTATCAGCTTTCATCGGAAAGCTCGGCGGTCGGTCCGGCTTATAAAATCGATACCGACCTGCGGCCGGAGGGCAGCCGCGGCGCGCTGGTGCTTTCTCTCAAAGGCTACCGGGATTATTTCGAGTCGCGGGGCCGCATCTGGGAACAGCAGGCGATGACCCGCGCCCGCTTCATCGCCGGGGACGAAGACCTGGGCCAGCGGTTTCTGGAGGTGGCGCACCGCTTCACCTACCGCTCCAAACTGGAATACGGCTCGCTCATCGAAATCGCGCGCCTGCGCGAACGCATGGAAAAAGAACTGGCGGAGGAAAGCAAAAAAGGCAGGAACGTAAAACTGGGTCACGGCGGGCTGGCGGATATCGAATTCACCGTGCAAATCCTGCAACTGATGCACGGCCGGCGCAATCCCAAGCTGCGCGCCACACACACCTTGGAAATCATCTCCACCCTGTCGGCGTACGGCATCCTGCACCACGACCAGGCGGAACGGCTGCAGAAACAATATCAGTTTCTGCGCAACCTGGAGTGCAGCCTGCGGTTGATGAACCCGCAATCGACCAACCATCTGCCGAAAGACCCCGTCATGCTGGAAGTGCTGGCGCGCATGCTGGGCTACCGCTCAGAAACCGGAGACGCGGCAGAGGCCTTGCTGGAGGATTACGAACACACCACTCAGGGCGTGCGCACTTTCTACACCACCAACCTGGACACCTTCCTCAGGACGGCCCTGTAGAACGTCGTTGCGTTTGTCTGAGAGGAGAACGAAAACCCGTTACGGAGCGGGAGTTCCCGGAGTGACCTTCTCATGCCGGGACGCGATGCCCAGCTTGTAGAGGATGGCGTCGATCAACGCCTGCCAGCTGGCTTCGATGATGTCTTCGGAAACGCCGACGGTGCCCCACTTTGAATTGTGGTCGCCGGATTCGAGCAACACACGGATCTTCGCGCTGGTGCCCTTGCGTTCGTCGAGGATGCGCACCTTGTAATCGTACAGGCTCATCTCTTCCAGTTCCGGGTAGAACCGGGTCAGCGCCTTGCGCAACGCCTTGTCGAGCGCGTTGACAGGGCCGTCGCCCTCCGCCGCGGTGACTTCCTGCACGCCGTTGACCTTGACCTTGACCGTGGCTTCGGCAATGGGGGCTTCGTCTTCCCGGCGTTTTTCGACGATCACACGGAAGCCGACGAATTCGAAATGCTCTTCACGCTGGCCGAGGCCCTCGCGCATCATCAACTCGAACGAACCCTCCGCGCCTTCGTACTGGAAACCCAGCCGTTCGGCGCGCTTGAGCTGTTCCAGCAGCTCCTGCACCTTGGGGTCTTTGGAATCGATGTCCAGGCCAAACTCCTGCGCCTTGAACACGATGTTGCTCTTGCCGGAGAGATCCGACACCAGGATTCGCGTCTGGTTGCCCACCTTTTCAGGATCGATGTGCTCGTAGGTTTCGCGGTTTTTGCGGATGGCGGAAACGTGCACGCCACCCTTGTGCGCGAACGCACTCTTGCCGACGAACGGCTGATGGTTCCAATGCGAACGGTTGGCCAACTCATCCACGAACGACGACAGGGCCTTCAACTTCTTCATGTGTTCGTCGCTGAGGCAGTCCAGACCCATCTTCAGTTTCAGATTGGGCACCACCGAGACGAGGTTGCAGTTGCCGCAGCGTTCGCCATAACCATTGACCGTACCCTGAACTTGAAGCGCGCCCGCCTTCACCGCGGCCAGCGCATTGGCCACGCCCAGTTCGGAATCGTTGTGCGTGTGCACGCCGAGTTTCGTTTTGATCTCTCCCGCCACCGTTTCAAAAATCGAATGCACTTCCCACGGCATGGAACCGCCGTTGGTGTCGCACAACACAATCCAGTCCGCACCAGCGCGTTCCGCTTCCTTGATGACCTTGAACGCGTACTCGGGATTTTTCTTGTAGCCGTCGAAAAAATGTTCCGCATCGAACAGCACCTCGCTCGTGCGTTGTTTCAGGAACCGGATGCTTTCCGCCACCATACGCAGGTTTTCATCGAGGTCCGTTTCCAACGCCTGCTTGACGTGCATGTCCCAACTTTTACCGAAGATGGTGACCACCTCCGTGCCCGCGCGCAAAAGATGGTTGAGATTCGGGTCCTGATCCGCTTTCTTGCGCGGTGAACGCGTGCTGCCAAACGCAACGATCTTCGCCTGCTTGAAGGTGGAATGCTTCACCTTGTCGAAGAAGTCCACGTCCTTCGGATTGGACCCCGGCCAGCCGCCTTCGATGTAGTGGAAACCGTTTTCGTCCAGCTTGTGGGCGATGCGGATTTTATCTTCCACCGTGAAGGTGATGTCCTCGGCCTGAGAACCATCGCGCAATGTGGTGTCGTAGATTTTGATCGTTGTCATGGTTTTGCTCAAACCGTGTCGCCGGGATCGACGGAGGACGCCGGTTCCGGTTCGACCACGCGTTCGGGTTCGTGTTCCAGGTTGAAGGCGTCGTGCAGGGAACGCACCGCCAACTCCGTGTATTTCTTTTCAATGACGCAGGAGACACGGATCTCCGACGTGCTGATCATGATGACGTTGATGCCTTCATCCGACAACGTCTGAAAAATACGCGCCGCAACCCCGAAATGGCTGCGCATGCCCGCACCCACCACTGAAATTTTCGAGATCTGCGAGTCCGACTCCACGCTCCGCGCCTGGATCGCCTTGGCCACCGAGTCCACGATCGGCTCGGCTTCCTTCAGGTGCGCGGTCGGCAGCGTGAAGGAAATGTCCGTGTGGCCTTCGGCGCTGACGTTCTGGATGATCATGTCCACGGACAGCGATTCCGCCGCCAGCGCACTGAACAGTTTCGCCGCCACGCCCGGCCGGTCCGGCACGCCCTTGACGGTGATCTTCGATTGATCCTTGTCGTACATGACCCCGGAGACGACGGGCTCTTCCATATCGGGACACTCCTTGCAGATATACGTTCCCTCGTCTTCCTCGTCAAAAGAGGATCTCACGACCAGGGGAATGTTGAAATTTTTGGCAAACTCGACACAGCGCAGTTGCAGCACCTTCGCGCCCAGGCTGGCCATCTCCAGCATTTCATCAAAGGATACCACATGCAGCTTGCGGGCGTTGGGCACCACCCGCGGATCGGCGGTGTAAACCCCTTTGACGTCGGTATAAATCTCGCACCGGTCGGCCTTCACCGCCACCGCCAGCGCCACGGCGGAGGTGTCCGATCCCCCCCGGCCCAGCGTGGTGACATCGCCCAGTTCATTGATGCCCTGGAACCCGGCACACACCACCACGTGGTTGCGGCCGAGCACTTCCTGCGCGCGGTGCGCCTCGATCTGTTTGATGCGGGCGCGGGTGTGCGAATTGTCGGTCAGCAGGCCCATCTGCCGTCCCGTCAACGCCACCGCCGGACAGCCGATGGCGTGCAGCGCAATCGACAACAGCGCGCTCGATACCCGCTCGCCGGACGAAAGCAGCAGGTCGATCTCCCGCCGTTCGGGTCGCTCCGACAACTCGTTCGCCATGCCCAGCAACTTATCGGTTTCTCCGGCCATGGCCGAGACCACCACCAGCACGTTCTGCCCGGCTTCCCACGCCATTTTGACCCGGCGCGCCACGCGGCGGATGTTGTCCAGCGACCCCACCGAGGTGCCGCCGTATTTCTGTACCACCAGAGTTCGGTTCACAACGCTCCTTTCAGCAACGCTTCGATGAGCGCCGGACCGTCTTTAAAATGTTCCGCTCCGTTCTGCACCAGGTCCTCGTCAAATTTTGCGGTGGCGTCCTTGCCCTTCGCCGGCGGATACACGGCGAGCGGCACCGGTCCGCTATCGTAACGCATGCGATCGACACTGCTCATGTGGTTTTCCGTGACCAGCAGGGTGACGTCCTTGCGCGTTTCCAGAAAGTGCAGGATCGGTTCCAGCACCTGTTCATCCATGTCCTCAATGGCGGCGATCTTGTCGTCGATGTTGCCTTGCAGAGACACGATCTCCGCGCCGGTCATATGCAGGTAAACCACGTCGTGCGTTTCAAGCGCCGTGATGGCCGCATCGACCTTTCCTTTATAATTGGTATCGGCAAAACCCGTCGCGCCCTCAACTTGCAAAACCGTCATGCCCGCCTGGCGGGCGATGCCCTGCATCAAAAGCGACGCCGTCACCACCGCGCCTTTTTTCTCGAAGCGGCTGAAAAATTCTGGCAGCGGTTGCCGGTTGCGTCCGTTGGCATTGCCCCAGAACCAGACGCTGTTGACCGCGTCACCGCCATCCGCCATGCGCTTGCGGTTGAGCCCATGGTTATGCAGGATGATCTGCGCCTGGTTCATGATGTTGACCAAATCGCGGTACGGAGCGTCCTGCGGAATGTGCTGACGAATGCCCTCGCCGATCAATTCATTCGGCGGCATGAGGCGGGAGGGAAACGGCGCGCTCTCCATCACCATCAAATTGTGATACCCCTTGCCGGAATGGAAGGTCACCACGCCTTCGGCCATCACCTTGTCCTGCAAAGCCTCGATCAACATGCCCGCGTCGTGGTCCGACAGTTGCCCGGCGGTGAAATCTTTCACGATCATGTCGTTGTGGCTGGTTTGCAGGATGATGAAATCGCAGCACAAGGGCACTTCGTTGCTTTTCACCTCCACGCCCAGCGCATGCGCCACGTACTCGGCGGCGCCGGCACCATGCTTCTCTGGGTCGTAACCCAAAAGCGACAGACACGACACCTCGCCGCCCGCGGGCAGGCCTTCCGGCACCGTGCGCACGGACCCGGTACGCCCTTCGGCCGCAATGCGATCCAGGTTCGGGGTGTCCGCCAGCGTCAGCGGCGTCTTGTTGTCACGCTCGGCAATGGGATGGTCGCTCAAGCCATTGGCGAGAACTATCAAATATTTCATAAACTTAGATACAATCCGGGGTTTGAGATAAGAAAATTATAGCTTGGAATCAGGATGAAATCCACGCCCAAAGGCTTTAAAATCATACAATTCTAAAAGATTTTTCCGGATTGCATCCGGATGCAGCTGGGTACTGCCCGGTGGGCGCTGCGATGGCCGGTGGGCCCGGACCCCAAAAACAGGAACCACAGATGGACACCGATGCACACAGATAAAACATAGATTCTTCGTCGCGGACGCTCCTCAGAATGACACACTGGAATCTGAATCGTCATTCTGGCGGAGTGAAGAATCTATATATTCCTGATTTTCTCAATACGTCATTGCAATCCTTCGCTGACGCTCAGGATGACAGATAAGGAAAAAGCCCCCCAGCCCCCTTCGGAGAAGGGGGAGCCGAGGCTTTGCCTCGTTGAGGGAGATTGAATTTTGAATTGGGCCTGTGGACGCCGTTCGCTGGGAGAGCGCCTAATAAAAGCATCTTAAAAACAAACCATAGATTCCTCGCTGGCGCTCGGAATGACAAATCAGCCTTTAGCGTGTCATCCTGAACGCAGTGAAGGATCTATGTTTTATCTGTGTGCATCGGTGGTTTTGTTTATTTAAACGCAACGCGGCGGATCACAAATACGCGCGGTAGTCGATGAAGGGGAAGGCGCTGTCGCGCAGTTCGAGGTCTTGCAGCCAGACTTCGTCGATGTGACGGCTGTGGATGTCTTCGTACAGTTTGGTGAAGCGCCACAGGTGATCCTTGGTGCGCTTGACGGCGTACTCGACCATGGTGCCGGCGAACATGATGAACGCCCAGTCGCTGGCCTGCGCCAGCAGCAACTCCCGCGCCGCCTGGTTGAGCGCGCGCTCCACGACGCCGTTGGCATTCGGATGTTTTTCCGCCAGTTCCACCATGCGCTCGGCGGCCTTGTGCAGGTGACGGTACACCCAGTCGTTCTCGCCGCTCATCCAGTGCTCGTGATAGCCTTTGTATCCCCAACTCGACATGCACGGCTGCACCACCTGATTCTTCGGAAACCGTCCCAGATGCGCGCCCGGCGTGGTGAGTTCGACGATCTCCGTGTCGTGCGCAATCTTGCGGATGAGGTGGTTGAGGAAGTCCGGACCTTCGAACCACCAGTGGCCGAACAGTTCGGCGTCGTACGGCGCGACCACAATCGGCGGCTTGCTCATGAGTCCGTTCAAATGCTCGACCTGCCGCTCGCGGTTGAACATGAAGTTGCCCGCGTGCTCCGCCGTTTTATCCAGTGCGCGGTAAGGATGATACGGCTGCTTGCGGTCGGTGTCGCCGGTGATGCGGTGGTACTTGAGGCCGGTCATCTTGCGGTCGCCGGTGGAGGCGATGTAGGGCTTGATGTAGTCGTAATCGAGATCGAAACCGATGTCGCGGTAAAAGTCGCGGTAATCGAAATCGCCGGGATACCCTTCCTTCGAACTCCACACCTGTTTCGACGATTCCACATCGCGGGCGAAGGCGGCGACGCCGTTGGGACAGAACACCGGCGCATAGACGCCGTACTTCGGTTTCGGCTCGGCATAGAGAATGCCGTGCGTGTCCACAAAGAAATAGCCGATGCCTTCCGATTTCAAAATCTCCTCGACGCCCGGCACGTAGGCGCATTCGGGCAGCCAGATGCCCGGCGGCTTGCGTCCCAGATAGACTTCGTGCGTGCGTACGGCGGTGCGGATCTGCGCCCGCATGGCGTTCACATTCCCGTTCATCAGCGGCAGGTAGCCGTGCGTGGCGCCGCAGGTGATGAGCTCCAGATGACCGCGATCCTGAAACTCGACGAACGCGTTGACCAGGTTTTCGAGGTACTGGTTGCAGAACAGATCGCGCGAGGCTTCCAGCCGTTCCTTGTACATCATGGCGACGTTGTAAAAATCCGGTTCGTGGCGGGTGCGGTCGATTTCCTTGTTCGCCAGCTCCAGCGTGCGATCGAGGTAGCGCACGTAACGCCCTTGCAGAAGCGGGTCGCTGAGCATGGAGATCAAGGTCGGCGTCAACGACATGGTGAGTTGAAACGGCACCTTGTCGTGCGCCAGCCCACGGAACATGCGGATGAGCGGGATGTAGGTTTCGGTGATGGCCTGGTACAGCCAGTCCTCTTCCAGAAACTCGTCGTACTCCGGGTGGCGGACGAACGGCAGGTGGGCGTGCAAAACGAGCGCGAGGTATCCTTTGGCCATGGGCGATCCTTTGGCTGAAATTTATTTTTTGGAAGAAGACGGCGGACGGTACTCGCTGGCGCCCCCCGGCCCGGCGGACGGCTGTTGCGGCTGCCCTTCCGACGAACGCGTCTCGGCCAAGGGACCGGCACCTTCCGGATACGACGACTCCACCCCCGCGTAGTGGTGGTGGAGTTCTTCATCGCTCAGCATCCATTGCTCGTCCATGTTGCTCGACGGACGGTCCCTGGGCAACGTCACGGAATTCGACCGCACCACGGTGGCGTAATGCCCCTGTCCGTCGCGCACGCCGATCTCCGCTGTGAACGTGGCGCCGGGCGGGGCGAGGTGCACGTAGTGACTGCGTCCCGACTGGCTGATCTCCGTATCGAAAAAGTGATCGCGGCCTGCGCCCGAATACATGCGCAGCACCCAGTGAACCTCCTGGATCGAACGGTCGAGCGCCTTCAATGCATCTTCAATGTATTGTGGCTGCAACTCCCAGTAGCAGTGCACCCAGTAGGGGTCGCGCACCATCATCACCAGCCGGTGGTCGCCGTAGCCCGCGGGCAGGTCCATGCGCACTTCCCGTTCCGACTCGTCATGGATGGGCGCCGGACCGAGGATGTATTTCGACGCCAGTTCCGCGTCCACTTTAGTGGGCGGCGGCACGCGCGTTTTGGCGGTGGACCGGCGGTAAGTTTCCGTCCGTGCAACGCGGGCCTTGCGCGCGGCTTTCTTTTTGGCCTCGAGAGCCTTTTTCGCTGCCGTTTTCTTTGGAGCTTTTTGGCCGGGCGTTCCGGTTTGAGCGCGTGCGGATTGCGGTTGGGTCTTGGCCTGCGGAGTTGCTTTCGTTTTTTTGGAGGCTGCGGCCGGCCGCGCGCCCGCCTTGGGTTTTCCGGCAGCGGTGGATTTTCCAACGGAGCGCGGAGACGCGCCGGATGTTTTCACTGTCGCTTTTTTGACCGCCTTCGCCTGTTTGGCAGCAGCCTTCTCTTTATCGCGTTTGCGCAACGCGCGCCCCACCTTGGAGACCAGTTCTTCCTTGCGCAGGTTGGACGTAACGGGAATTTTTTTCCGCTTCGCCAGATCCTGCAACTGCTGGCGTGTCATGCTGGAAAGCTCAGAGGGCTTCATAAGGACCTCAAAATCTCAAGGCAACAGATATCGGCGATCCAAATATTTGGAACCGAATTTGCATTCATTTTTAATGATTTTAGTGCGGGCCACTGGCATTTCACACAAAAAAGCAGGGCCAACGTCCTGAAAGACGCTGATTTTCCCTCGCCTGGAACAACAGGAAGAGGGTAAGATTTTGATTTTAATTTTGTTCCCATGATATTACAATAGAAATGGCTTGTCAGAATTATTAGCGGTTCTCACCCCCCAATTTTCAAAAAAAACGGTTCGAATCTATGTATAAGATTACCGAAACCTTTGGCAAAGAGAATCCCGTTCCCTTGACGACGGATGGGCCATTGCGGGTTGTATTCGTCGGCGTGGGTTCGGCATTCGCAAAACGCAATCGGCAATCCAATATTCTGATCATTCAGGGCGATCATCATCTGCTGATGGACTGCGGCACTCAGGGCCCGCTGGCACTCAATGATGTCGGTTTGGACGTCAAAAAAGTGCGTTGTTACCTGCCCACCCACAGCCACGCCGACCACATTGGCGGGTTCGAAGAGATCATGCTGACCAACCGCTATTTCGGCAAACCGTCTCCTCCCGAACTGGTCATTCTGCGCGATTACCAGGAAATATTGTGGACCAAGAGCCTGTCCGGGGGAGCCGAGTATTGCGAGGCCGATCAGGGACGCCCACTGCAACTCAACGATTTTTTTGAAATCCTGCGGCCCAAAGCCTTTCAGGTGCTCGGCCGCAAATGCTGGGTGTACCAGCACGGGCCGATCGAAGTGATCCTGATGCGCACCCGGCATTTCCCCGACTCCGCCGACAGCGTCGATGAATCCCAGTGGTGTTGCGGCCTGTACATCAACCGCCGCGTGTGGATCTCCGGCGACACCATGTTCGACAAGGAATACCCGGAGCGGTTTTCGCAGGAAGCCGAGATCATGTTCCACGACTGCCAGTTGTTCAAGGGCGGTGTTCACGCTGCCTACGAAGAGCTCATGACCCTCAGTCCGGAAATCCGCGCCAAGACATACCTGTACCACTTCGGCGACAACTGGGATCAGCCGGAAACGTGGGTCCGCGAATCGGACAAGTTCACCGGCATTCCGGAAGACGACGGGTTTCTGGGCTGGACCCAGCCCCGCGTCGCCTATGATTTTTACTGACGTCCCAGCACGTCCCCTCTCTCTATTCTCCCGCAAGACCTGCTTCACCGGTAACGAGGCACCATGGCTGGATCATTGTTTGATGGCGTCGCTCCTGGCAGGCGCCGCCGGTGATCCGCCGCGAACGGACCCTGCCTGAACGGCACATCTGATCCCGCAGGTTCCAAACCTGTAAATTCCCAAAATATCGGGGTTCGCCACGCGGCTCCTTATTTTTACTTGGCTTTTCCCGCTGAATCGTTGATACTAATAAGATCAAACAATCCAACCATTTAACTTAATCGAGGAGCGAGGAAGATGAGCCATTATCTTTTACTGAACGGTTGGGTGGGCATCGATCAGGAAGAAGCCACCGATAAAATGGCCCGTGTGTTTCGCATGAGTGCGGAAGAAGCAGGACCCATTGTGGACCTCCTGGCCAACGGCAACCCTTGGCAATTTGATTACCAGGTGTCCGACCAGCAGTCCGAAGTCGCGAAAAACTTCCTCGGCGATCTCGGTTTCGAGGTCGAGACCATTCCCGCCATCGTCAAAGGGGGCAGTCGTGAACCCATCCCCGATGCGGCGTCTCCCGAAAAAGCAAAAGGCGGGATGTTCAAGGGCCTGATGGCCAAGCTCGGCGGTTTGTTCTCGCGCAAGAAAAAACCGGAGCCGGAAATGATGGAAACGGTCGCAGACATGGACGACGACATGCCCTCGCACATGGATGCGGAGATGAATGCCGACATGCACGACGACATGCAATCCCGAATGGACGCCGAATTGGAAGCAGAAATCGATTCCATACAGGATTCGGATTTCGACGCGTCGGACTACGACTCTGAAGGCAACCCGAAACAGTAAGCCTGAAACAGCTCATCCAGAGGGGAATGGGAACCATGAATCAATACATCAGCCTGAATTCCTGGGCGGGGCCCGATACCGATCATGCGGCATTTCGTTTGGCGACCATCTTCGCCCTGAGCCAGAAAGAAGCGGAGCAGATCGTCAAGCAGGTCAGCAAGGGCATTCCCTGGCGGTTTGCCGACCCCCTCGATTCCCTCAACGCCGGCAATGTGGACCGGTATCTCTCGACCCAGGGGTTCGCTGTGGAGTTGATCCCGACGGACGCCCAAACGGCCACCCAGACCGCTGATTATGAAGATCCGGAGTACGCAACCGCCGGCATGGGCGACAATGGACAGGCGATGCATGACGACGCTCTCGATGCCGGGGACTACGGCGACAGCCCGGCGGACACGCTACTGGACGAGGAGTTCGACGACGTGCCTCCGGCGGACACGCTGGACGAGGCACCGGTTCCGACCGGCCCGCAAAAGGTGTACCGGGTGGAATTCCGCGGCGTCGGCGGCGAGCTGTTCCGCATCATATTCGTCAACACCCTCCTCACCATCCTGACCCTGGGCATCTACTCCTTCTGGGCCAAGACCAAAGTGCGCCGCTACACGCTGGAGCACACGTCGTTCAACAAGGATTATTTTTCGTATCACGGCACCGGCGGTGAACTGTTTCGCGGCGCCGCGTTCTTTTCCATCATCCTGATTGTGCTGGGCGCGGCGGGCACCGCCCTGCAGATGTATCTCGGCCCCGGCTCGCGCGAGGTCGTCGAACCCGCTCTCGGTCTGATGTTCCTGCTGCTGATCCCGGCCCTCATGGTGGGCGCCTACCGCTACCGGTTGACGCGCACCTCGCTGCGCAACATCCGTTTCTCATTCCGTGGCAAACGCGGCCAGGCCATGCTCAATTATTTCGTCGGCTACATGATGACTCTGTTCACGGTGGGCCTGTACTATCCGTTCTTTCTGGCCAAGATCAAAAACTTCTGGGTCGGCAATTCACACTTCGGCAACCAAACGTTTCATTACACCGGGCAGGGCAAGGATATTTTCAGCAAGTTCCTGCTGTTCGTCCTGTTGTTCGTGCCCACAGCGGGCCTCAACATCCCCTGGTGGCAGGCGTACATGTCCCGCTACAACTGGGGCCACACGCATTTCGGCAGCGGATCCTTCAAGTTCACCGCCACCGGCTGGGAGATGTTCAAGCTCCAATTCGGAAACCTGCTGATCCTGCTCTTCACGCTGGGCATCGGCTACGCCTGGGTGTTGTGCCGACAGCAGCAGTTCCTGGCGACGCACCTTTCCTTTGAAGGTGCGATCGACATGAACCGGGTGATCCAGGACATGCAGAAAAGCGGCGTCATCAGCGAAGGCGGCCTCGACGCGCTGGACATCCCGCTCGATTTCGGCTGAGATTTCCCTTCCCCGCAAAGGAACGCCGTATGGGAACCAAACCGCCGGTATTCCGTGCCTGGTATTTCGACGGCCGGACCGCTAACAAGCACCCCGCGCAGGTCCAACCCACCGCCGAGCACCTGGTCCTGCGTTTCAAAAGCGGCCACCAGATTCTGTGGCCCTATGCGGACATCCGGTTGACGCCTGCCGGCAAGGGCAAGACCTCCACCCATCTGGAACGCATCACCCGCGACACCCCCCAACCCATCACCGAACAGTTGTTGATCGAAGACGCCGCCTTTCTGGAACGGGTGGAGCAGGTGGCGCCGGAGAAACTCGGCAGTTTCTGGTCCCGGCCCAAACACGCCCGCAGCCGCCGCCTGCTGTTGTGGCTGGCCGCCCTCTGCATTCCGTTCCTCTTGTATGGAGTCTGGACCGTCGCCATTCCGGCCCTGTCCGACCAGGTGGCCGAGAACGTGCCGCCGGAATGGGAGGCGAAGCTGGGCCAGACGGTGTTCGACAGCATGTTCCAGAACACGCCGCAGGCTCCTGCCGGGCAACAGAAAAAACTGATGGATGCCATCACCGAACGCCTGCTGGCCACCGTTCCCGGCCAGCCTTACCACTTCCGCGTTTACATCCATCCGTCGATGCAGGTCAATGCGCTGGCCCTGCCCGGCGGCATCGTCGTCGTGTTTCAGGGATTGCTCAACCAGTCCGCCTCGCCGGAAGAACTGGCCGGAGTGCTGGCCCACGAGTTCCAACACGTGTTGCGCCGCCACTCAACTCGCGGTATCATCCGCCAGCTGGCTTCCGGCACGCTGCTGTCCCTGATGGTCGGCGACGCCAACAGCGTCATGAACACGGTTTTGAATACCGCGGGACAACTCGACAGCCTGCGCTTCAGCCGCAACATGGAAACGGAAGCGGACCGCTCCGGCATGGAGATGATGGTCGCCGCCCGCATCGATCCCAAAGGCATGGTGCGCATCTTTGAAAAGCTGCAAAAGCAAGAGCGGGAGATGTTGCAGGCGATTCAGGACAAGACGGGCGAGACCGCGGAATGGATGAAGTACCTGTCCACCCACCCCGCCGCCCAGGACCGTGTTAAGATGCTGGAAACCCTGTCGCAGAGCGCCGGGTCCGCACCGCTCCCGGTATTGCCGGAAGCGGACTGGAGCGTGATGCACAAACGATTACAAACCACCACCCAACCCAAAGCCAAATAAACATGATCATCGTTACAGGAGGAGCCGGGTTCATCGGCAGCGCCCTGGTGCACGAACTCAACCAGCGCGGGCTCGACGACGTGTTGATCGTCGATATCGACGACCACCCGGAAAAAAAGAAAAACCTGGAGAGCCTGACCTATTCGCAGTTCATGGACCGCGACGCGTTCATCGCCGCCGTGCGCGAAAACCGGTTGCCCGGCAACGTGGACGCGATCTTTCACATGGGCGCCTGCTCGTCCACCACGGAAACCGATGAAGCCTTTCTGCGCGCCAACAACCTGGAATACACACGCACGCTGGCGCACTTCGCCCTCGACCAGGGCGCGCGCTACATCTACGCCTCCAGCGCCGCCACCTACGGCAACGGCGAGCAGGGTTATACCGACGACGAAGCCGCACTCGACACCCTCCAGCCACTCAACCCCTACGGCCACAGCAAACACCGTTTCGATGTCTGGGCGCGCGATGAAGGCCTGCTGCAACAGATCGTCGGGCTGAAATATTTCAACGTCTTCGGTCCCAACGAGTACCACAAGGAAGACATGCGCAGCATGGTATTGAAAGGTCATTTGCAGGTAAAAGAGACCGGGCGCATCCGCCTGTTCAAATCCTACCGCCCCGAATACGCCGACGGCGGACAGGAACGCGACTTTGTGTACATCAAGGACGCCGTCGCCATGACGCTGTTCTTTTACGATCACCCGGAGGTCAACGGCCTGTTCAACATCGGTTCGGGCACGGCGCGCAACTGGAACGACCTGGCCCGCGCCATCTTCGACGCCATGGGTGAGAAACCGTTCATCGAATATATCGACATGCCGCCCTCCATCCGCGACCAGTATCAATACCACACCTGCGCCGACATGCGGAAAATCCGTGAAGCGGGTTACAACCGCAGCCTGTCATCGCTGGAAGAGGGTGTACGCGATTACATCCGCCAGCACCTCATCCCCGGCCACCGCCTGGGCACCGGCGCCTGATCCCTCCGCAAAAACAAACCTCTCCTGCCACGCGATTTCCCGGTTTTCCCGGCGAGGCTGCGTTTTCGGTTTTTTCCCAATCCATTTCGGTCTATGATTGGGGGTTTTTGATACACAAATTCAATCATTCTCCAATGCACCACATATAAATAAAAAGGCCGAAACATGAAACATCTCTCAGAAGACGAACTGCTTGAGTTGTGGGAGCAGCACCGGGAGGGCACCGACGAGCCCGCCGTGGCAAAAAAAGGTGAAATCCTGAATGCCATGTGGAAAAAACGCCTCAGCATTCCCACCCTGGCCAACCTGCACCTGTCCAAAGTGGACCTGTGCGGCATGGATCTCACCTACGCGGACCTGTGCGGCGCCAACCTGCACAAGGCCATTCTGATTGGAGCCATCTTTGTGTCCGCGGACATGATCGCCGCCGATTTCAGCGAGGCCAACATCGGCGGCTCCAACTTTTTCGATGCCGAGATCAATGAATCCAACTTCACCAAAGCCAACCTGGCCAAGGTGGATTTCACCGAAGCGCGCGCGGTGGGGGCGGTCTTTGCCGGGGCCGACATGGGCCACGGCTCCATCCTGATGGACTCGGACTTTTCCAAATCCGACCTCAGCGACACCAGCCTGCAAGGGGCCAAACTGATGCACACCAACCTCACCGGCGCCAACCTGAAAGGGGCGGACCTGCGGGGAGCGGAGGATCTGACGGAAACGCAGGTGCGCTCGGCCATCATCGACCGCAACACCAAGCTGCCCATGTACATCAAGGTCAACTGGATTTCCGATACCGAGTACGAGTGCCGCGTGGAATATTTGGAATGAGGCCCGCCCGCCGCGGCCGCTGTTCCAGAAAACAGTGGTTTCGCCGCGAGCGCCGTCTTATACTTTAAAGAATTCCACAACTTATAGGTCGATAGGGGATGATGGCTTTCCGCACAGACCGGATCAAACACAACATCGGCCCGAACCTGCTGACAGCGCTTTTCTATTTCCTGTGCGGGTTCGGCATGGTTCGTCTGGCGAATGTGTACGGCTATTCCATCCCCTTGTTTGCGCCCGCCGGGTTCGCCCTGGGCATTTACCTCTGTTGTGGCGCGCGGATTTTGCCGGGCATCTGGCTGGGCTCGCTGAGCTTCACGTTGTTCCTGTGGAACACCATGTTGCCCGCACCGCAGTTCACCCTGTCCGGGTTCCTGCCCGCCGCCACGCTCATCGCTCTCGGCGCGGTGATTCAGACCGCCACCGGCGCCCTCCTCCTCAAATACTGGGTCGGGGCCATCAATCCACTCACCCGTATCAAGGACGCCGTGATTTTCATCTTCGGCGTCGGCGCACTGAACTCCACCATCCATTCCACCATCGCCCAAACCAGCCTGATGGTCAGCGGGTTCATAGCCCCGGAACAGTTCGGGCCTTCCTGGGTCACCTGGTGGTTGGGCGATACCATGGGCATCCTGACCGTCACGCCGCTGTTCATGGTGTTCCTCGCTTCCGGACCGGTGCAGCTGAACCGCAACCAGGCGCTGGAAGCCACCGCGCTGGCGTTCTTCTTTTATTTCACCACCCAGGTTGCGTTCGGCGACTGGCTGGTTTACTGGCATTACCCTCTGGTGTACCTGTTGTTTCCGGTGCTGGTGTGGTCGGCTTTCCGGTTCCGGCAAACGGGTGCCGTCATCGCCATCCTGCTGGTGTCGCTCGTCTCCATCTGGGGCACCGCACAGGGACGCGGCCCCATGGCCCTGCAAACGGTGGAAGGCTCGCTGCGCCTGTTGCAGTTTTACCTGCTGGTGCTGACGATCATGACCCTCATCCTCACCGCCTCCATCAGCGAGACCGACGCCGCCGACAAACGCACGTCCTCCTTTGGACGCATTCTGGAAAACTCGTCGAATGAAATTTTCATGTTCGACGCCAAGACCCTGAAGTTTCTGCAGGTCAACCTCGGAGCGCGGCAAAATCTCGGCTATTCCATGCAGGAACTGGAAAAACTGACGCCCCTCGCCCTGAAACCCCATTTCACCCGCGAAAAATTCATCCGCATGCTGGAACCGCTGGAGGCAGAAATCCAGCAGATCGTGTTCGAAACCCATCACCGCCGTAAAAACGGATCGACGTATCCCGTCGAGATGCGCATTCAGTATTCGGAGATGGCGTCCCGGCCGGTGTACTTTGCCATCGTGCAGGACATCACCGAAAAGAAAAAAGCCGAGGATGAATTGTTCAAATACCGGCACAACCTGGAAGAGCTGGTGGAACAGCGCACCGCCGATCTGGAAAGCGTGCACCGCCAGTTGCTCCACGCCGAAAAACTGTCGGCGACGGGCAAGATGGCCGCCTCCATGGCGCACGAGTTCAACAATCCCATTTACGGCATCCGCAGCGTGCTGGAAAAAGTACTGCGCCGCGGCAACCTGCTGGATAAGGACCGCGACTTCGTTTCCCTGGCCATCAAGGAATGCGACCGCATCTCCAACCTCATCAAAAAACTGCTGAACTTCCACAGCCCCTCTTCCGACCAGAAGGAAGTGTTCAACTTCCATGAAGCCATCGAGGACATGGCGTTCCTCACCAAAAAGAAGCTGAAAGAAAAAAACATCGATCTCGTCCGCAATTATTCCGCCGACGTGAAAAACATCGAAGCGGTCCCCGACCAGGTGCGGCAGGTGATCCTCAACATTCTGCAAAACGCGGAGGAAGCGATCACCGACCGGACCGGCACGATCCAAATCCGGACCTCGCTGGAAGGAAGCACCATCCGCCTTGAAATTTCCGACACCGGACAGGGCATCCCCGCCGACATCATGAAAAACATCTTCGACCCCTTTTTCACCACCAAGCCCTCCGTCAAAGGCACCGGGTTGGGATTGTCCGTCAGCTACGGCATCGTGAAGATGCACGGCGGCGACATTCAGGTCCGCAGCAAACCCGGCTCCGGGTCCACGTTTGCCATTCTGCTGCCGGTCAAGGCGAAAAACCTCTCCACCGATGTGCTGCAAGATCCCGCCCTGCTGTCGTTCAGCCACAAAGTTTCCGATTCCTCCACGCCGCAAACCTGACCCACGGGAATTGGCCATTCACGAAAAGTGCATTATAATGACAACGCGTTGCGTCGAACTCTGTTGCAACGCTTTTCAATCGCAAGGCACCCACAAGAAGGCTGGAACGGCTCACCATGTCACTTTTAACCATACGCAATTGCCTCGACCCGGTGCTTCGCAAGAAATGCGCGCCCATTGAGAATATCAATGACGATCTGGTCACCCTGTCCAACGACATGATCGAAACCATGTACGATTCCATCGGCGTGGGGCTTGCCGCCAACCAGGTCGGCATCCCGCAGCGGCTGATCGTTGTCGATTTCGGTTTCGACGCGGGAAAAAAAGAGGACCACGATCCGATCATCATCCTCAATCCGGTCATCACCGCTGCGGAAGAAGAACAGGACGGGCAGGAAGGCTGCCTCAGCATTCCGGACATCGTCGCCGATGTGCCCCGCTTCAAACGCATCGAGGTGAAGGGAATCGATCTGGACGGCAACGACGTCCGGTACGAAGTGGAGGATTACCTGGCGCGCGCCTTCCAGCACGAGCTGGATCACCTGGAAGGCAAACTGTTCTGGGACATGCTGGGCCGCACCCGGCGCGACATGCTGAAACGCAAATTCAAAAAGCTGTTGAAAGAGCAGGAAGGATGAATCTCCTCTTTCTCGGCACACCCGACTTTGCAGTCCCGACCCTGAAAGCCCTGCACGCCTCGCATCACACGGTGCAGGCGGTGGTCACCCAGCCCGACCGGCCGAAAGGTCGCGGCCGCGCCGCCCAGCCGCCACCCGTCAAGGAGTTCGCCATGGCGCACGGTCTCGACGTGCTGCAACCGGACAAGGCCAGCGCGCCGGATTTCGTGGAAACGCTGAAGCCATTCCAACCGGATCTCATCGTGGTCATCGCTTACGGCCAACTTCTCAAACCGAATTTTCTGGAGTTGCCGAAACATTTCTGTATGAACATCCACGCCTCGATCCTGCCGAAGTACCGCGGCGCTGCGCCCATCAACTGGGCTCTCATCAACGGCGAAACCGAAAGCGGCGTCACCACCATGAAGATCGATCCCGGTCTCGACAGCGGCGATGTGCTATTGATCCGCAAAGTTCGCATCGGCCCCGACGACACCGCGCAGGATCTGCACGATGCGCTGGCCGCAGCCGGCGCCGAGTTGGCGCTCGAAACCATCGCGCAACTGGATGCGGGAACCCTGTCCAGCACACCACAAAATCACGACGCGGCCACCTTCGCCCGCAAACTGAAAAAAGAAGACGGGTTCCTGTACTGGAACCAACCGACGCAGCGTCTGCACGACCTGGTGCGCGGTCTCAACCCGTGGCCCGGCGCGTACACATTTTTAAACGGACAGCGCCTGAAATTATTCAGAACGGAAACCGCTCCCGGCACCCAAACGGATGAACCCGGCGCGGTGGTGCGTGTCACCCCCTACGGCATCGAAGTGGGCACCGGCGACGACCGGCTGATCCTCACTGGGCTGCAACCCGAAGGCAAAAAGAAAATGAGCGCGCAGGAATTTCTCGCAGGGCACAGCGTTCAGATCGGCGACCGGTTTGAATCCGCCCCGCATCCCATCAACTCCAAATAAAGGTTCCCACTCATGCCCAGAACTTTGGTGACCGGAGGCGCGGGGTTCGTCGGATCGCACTTTTGCGACCTGTTGCTGGAAAAGGGTCACGAGGTGGTCTGCCTCGACAACTTCATCACCGGATCACGCGCCAACATCGCACACATCACCGACTCCCGTTTCGAGTTCATCGAGCACGACGTGTCGCAACTCATCGTGATCGACGGCCCGCTCGATTACGTGGTGCACATGGCTTCGCCCGCCAGTCCGCCCGATTATTACGCGCACCCGATCGCCACGCTCAAGGCCGGGTCTTACGGCACCCACCACACACTGGAGCTGGCGAAAAACAAAAGCGCGGTGTTCCTCATCACCTCGACGTCGGAAGTGTACGGCGACCCGCACGAGCACCCGCAGCCCGAAACCTACTGGGGCAACGTCAACCCCATCGGTCCGCGCAGCGTGTACGACGAAGCCAAACGCTACGCCGAAGCGCTGACCATGGCCTACCACCGCACGCACCGCGTGGACACCCGCATCGCGCGCATCTTCAACACCTACGGACCGCGCATGCGCTTGAACGACGGCCGCGCCATCCCCAACTTCATGCACCAGGCGCTCAACGGCCTCGACCTCACCGTGTACGGCGACGGCAGCCAGACGCGCAGCTTCTGCTACGTCAGCGACCTCGTGGACGGCATTCACCGGCTGCTGACCTCCCGCGTCACCGAGCCGGTCAACATCGGCAATCCCGAGGAAATGACCCTGATTGAGATGGCTGAGAAAATTTTGCAAGTCTCCGGGAGCCAGAGTAAAATCGTCTTCAAACCATTGCCGGAGGACGACCCCAGGCTGCGGCGGCCCGATATCGCAAGGGCTCGCCACCATCTGAAGTGGGAACCCCGGGTTGATCTGGAAACGGGGCTCCGGGCCACTCTGGATTTTTTCAAGCAACACATGGAATCCCCGAAGACATGATGGCGCCCCTATGGCAGACAACTCCACGTCCTCGTCCTCAATCAAAGATTGGCCCGAGGATGAACGTCCCCGGGAACGGCTCGTCCGTTACGGCGAAGACAAATTGTCCGATGCGCAGCTGCTCGGCATTTTGATCGGCACGGGGGATCATCGGTCACAGAAAAACGCGGTGGACATCAGCCGTGACCTGCTGCAGGCATTCGGGAATTTCCAGTGCATCGACCGCGCTTCGGTCACCGAGCTGTGTTCCGTTTCCGGCATCGGCGTGGCCAAGGCCGCACAGATCAAGGCCGCCATGGAAATCGGCAAACGCATGGCCGCACACAGCGTCGGCCAGCGGCAGAAAATGAATTCCTGCCAGTCGTTTGTGGACCTCTACGCGCCCTTCCTGAAAAATCTCAGAAAGGAAACCGTCAAAGTCGTCCTGCTCAACCAGAAGCTGAACATCATCCGCGACCTCACCATCTCGGAAGGCAGCGTCGATGCCAGCATCGTGCACCCGCGGGAGGTGATGATCCCGGCCATCAAGGAATCCGCCGCCCGGATCGTGCTCATTCACAACCATCCCAGCGGCGACCCGACACCCAGCCAGGCGGACATCGAGATCACGCATCGCGTGTCGAAGGCCGGCGAGATCATCGGCATCCAGTTGATCGACCACATCATCATCGGCGGCTCGGAGTATTACAGTTTTTCAGAAGAAGGTTTTTTGTAAGCCTCGGAATATATAAGGAAACACATGGACTCGATCAAGGCAGCATTGAACGCCAGCGCGGATTTAAAGCGGCAGGTCGCCGACACGCTGGCCGAGGACATTCACAACGCCATCGAGCAGGTGCGCCGCAGTTTTGAAAGCGGCGGCAAGCTGTTGCTCATGGGCAACGGCGGCAGCGCCGCCGACGCGCAGCACCTGGCGGCGGAGTTCATCGGCCGCTACAAACTGGAACGCAATCCCGTTCCCGCCATCGCACTGACGGTGGACGCCTCCATCCTCACCTGCATCGGCAACGATTACAGTTTCGATGACGTGTTCGCCCGCCAGGTGAAAGGGCTGGCGCGCAAGGAAGACACGGTGCTCGCCATCAGCACCAGCGGCAACTCCGGCAACGTGATCCGCGCCGTGGAAGAAGCCAAAAAAATCGGCGCGGCCACCATCGGGTTCCTCGGCAAAGGCGGCGGCAAACTGAAAGACATGGTGGACATCCCCATCGTCGTGCCCTCTGCCGACACGGCGCGCATCCAGGAAGTGCACATCACCATCGGCCACATCCTGTGTGAGACCCTCGACCGGGAGTTTTAAATATGAAAACCAAATTTCAGCATTTGTTCGACGAACAAAAACGCCTGAAGATCCTCGTCGTCGGCGACCTCATTCTGGATGAATACATCTGGGGATCGGTGAGCCGCATTTCGCCGGAAGCGCCGGTGCCCATCCTCGAAAGCAAATCGGAAAACCTGGCGCTGGGCGGCGCCGCCAACGTCGCCAACAACCTCGTTGCGCTGGGCTGCGACGTGTACCTGGTCGGCGGCATCGGCAAGGACGAAAAAGGCGACAAGCTGCTGGGCCTGATCCAGAACCGCTCCATCCACACCGACGGCGTTTTCCGCTTCGTGCATCGGCCGACCACGTCCAAGATCCGCGTCATCGCGCACAACCAGCAGGTGCTGCGCATCGACAAGGAAGACAACCGGCCGATCATGGATGAGACCGAAAAGAAAATCATCGCCTACATCAACGACACGCTGCCGCAGATGGATGGCGTGATCTGTTCCGATTACAACAAGGGCATCCTGACGGACAAGGTGACGCACACCCTCATGCACCGCGCCAAGAACGCGAAGAAGTATGTCGTGGTCGATCCCAAGGGCACCGACTTCCACAAGTACAAGGGCTGCTCCGTGATCACGCCCAACCAGTTGGAAGTGGAACGCGTCGCGCCGATCAAGATCGCCTGCCAGGAAGACCTCGACCGCGCCGCCGAATACCTGCTGTCGCTGGCCAAGGCGGAGGCCATACTGGTCACGCGCGGCCAGGAAGGCATGATCCTGTATCCCAAGAAAGACAAGTCGGTGGCCATCCCCACCGTCGCGCGCGAAGTGTTCGACGTCACCGGCGCCGGCGACACCGTCATCAGCGTGTTCGGCATGTCGCTGTTCAGCGGTTTCACATTTGAAGAAGCGGCGCGGCTGTCCAACATGGCGGCGGGCATCGTCGTCGGCAAGATCGGCACCGCCGTCGTCACCCTGAACGAGCTCAACCAGTTTTTGCAGGAAGACTTGCTGCGCACCTCGCCGACCATCCTCGAAGTCGAGGAAGCCAAGAAGATCGTCAGCCTGGCCAAAAGCATCGGCAAGAAAGTGGTGTTCACCAACGGCTGTTACGACCTGATCCACGGCGGGCACATCGAGTTCATCCAGCAATCGCGGCGCATGGGCGACATCCTCATCCTCGGCCTCAACAGCGATGAGTCGGTGCGTTCGATCAAAGGCCCCAGCCGCCCGATCAAAACCCAGCAGGAACGCGCCAACATCCTGTCCGCCTTGCAGGACGTCGATTACATCGTCATCTTCAACGAGGAGACACCGGAGAACCTGATCCGCGAACTGCGACCCGACATCCTCGTCAAGGGCGATGACTACAAGATCGAGCAGGTGGTGGGCCGCGAGATCGTCGAAGGCTACGGCGGCAAGGTGGCGCTGGTACCCATCGTCAAAGGCCTGTCCACCACCAACACCCTCGACCAGATCCTGCAACACCACAAACTCTGACTGCGCGGCACGCGCTCGCAATGAAAAAGGGTCCGGCTGTTTAGCCGGACCCTTTTGTTTTTCGCGCACACTCTGCAGCAACCGTCAGATCATCTTGATCAGTTCCTTCACCGTTTTTTCGATGCCTTCCGCCACTCCGGAAATATTTTTACCAAGCATGTAGGCGGGACTGGTGACGACCTTCGCCGCCTGATCGATCACGATGTCTTCCACCGCGCAATCCTGATGGTTGCTGCCCATGGCCACGATCTTGCCGCTGGTGCCTTTGTCGTTGCCGATGGTCAGGGTCAGCTGCGTGCCGCTGTCCTTGTAGATGCCCGCCATGACGGCGGGGGCGATGCACACCGCGCCCTGCGGCTTGTGCTTGTCTTTGAACTCGCGCACCAGCCGCTGCACTTCCGGATGCACCTTGCAGTTCTCGCCATTGACCGCGAAATCGCACAGATTCTTGGCCGCGCCGAACCCGCCGGGAAAAATGATGGCATCGATGTCGTCCGCCTTCACCGTGGCGATGTCCTGGATCTCGCCGCGGGCGATGCGCGCCGACTCCACCAGCACATTGCGCGTTTCGCCTTTCGCTTCCTCGCCGGTGAGGTGGTTGACCACGTGCATCTGGTCCACGTTCGGAGCCATGCACACCGCCTCGGCCCCGGCACGGTCGATGGCCAACAGGGTGATGACGGCTTCATGAATTTCCGAACCGTCGTAAACGCCGCAACCGGAAAGCACCACTCCTATTCGCTTTTTCATAACTCACGCCTCCCCCTGGCAAACCAGGTCAAATGATGGATTGAGGATGGAACCCGTATTCATCGTGTCGGTTTATTGCGCGAATTTTATCACAAATGCCCGCTGCATTCCAAAACCCGGGGCGGCGCAGGGCCGCTGAAATGCCGCCATGCAGCCGGGCTCCAGGTTTTATTTGGGGGTGACGGCCCGGATGTACTAAAATGATCCCCATAGGACACAATGAACCAGAACGCAGGGCCGCGCCTGGCCTGCAACACTGGAATGGAATCACGCCGGCCCCGACGCCACCGGCGCTCCCCGACTTCAGTAGAACGGATTTATGACAGACACCAACACCGTAGCCACCAACATCAAATACTCCATCGAAAAAAACGGATACCCGGCGAAGACCGTCAAACTGCCGTTCAAACCCGTGTACCAAAGCTGCAAGGACCACGGCACCGCGCTCAAGGCGGTGCTGGAAAATTTAAAGGACGAACGCATCATCGGCCGCATCGAAGGCGACTACATCGTCTTCCATTCGCCGCAACAGCAGGCCGAACCTTCGGTGGATCCCATCGTGGACTCCACAAACGGGAGCGACACCGGGCAGCCATCCGGTGGCGGCTCGGAGTCGTGGCTGGACATGCTGAAACGCATGCCGGGACTCAGCAACCTGTCGAATCTCGAAGGCGAAATGCAGAAGGCCATGTCGAACCTGAGCCCGGAGCAACTGCGCGAGTTGCAGGCGCGGGTGCAAAACATGACGCCGGAAGAACGGCAAGCCATCATGAAATCCCTGGGGGACCTGTTCAAACCCAAACCGGGTCCGCGCTGATCCGCGCCTTTCCCCCCTCACTGCCATACTGGAATCTAAAACCATGCTGATCTTTGCCAAAGACATTTACCAACGCGAACCGCGCCTGCAACGCGAAGCCGGTAACCCCGAGCTGGCGCAGTACATGGACTACCAGCGCCAGTTGTTTCCTTACACCGTGGTGCGCGCCGGGATCGACCTTGCGTACAAGGAACTCGACGACATCCTCAACTACGTCGAGAACGATCACCAGAAGCCCGAAGACTCGCAACGCGACAGTTATCCCGCCGACATCCCCGCGTGGTACCGAGACCGCTTTCCGTGGTCGGCGTCGTTTCTCAGCATGGAAGACATGCACAGTTTGATGGTAACGCTGATTCAGTCGCTCGACTCCTTCCGCACATTCGAAAAGGCCACCACCTACCAGTGGGTCATTCTGTACGATTCCACGCACAACATCGTGACGGTGTACAACGACCTGCTCAGGACCAATCCCAACGGCGCGCGCGACATCCACCTGAGCCGCGAAGTGGAGGTCGATTTCGATGACTTCATCAACACCTACTGGCCGCATCTCGAATTCATGATCCTGTCGAAACCCGATTATCCGCATCGGCGCTTGATGGAGCGCAACCAGACCATCGAAGACGCGCTCAAGGCGCAGTTGGCCGACGGCGTCTCACCCCTGAAAGCGCTGGAAGACGCGGCCAGGCAGTTCCAGTTCGCACCCGGCACGCTGCCGCTGCTCAGGCGCGACGCCGTTTCCGCCGACGCTGCCGTTCTGGAGGCCGTGCCCATCGAATCCAATCCTTACGACGTGATTCAGCAACCCACGCCCGCCGACGCACCGGTCCCCAACGTGCCGTGGGTCGAGGCCGAGTACGAACTCACCTTCCAAAGCCGCCCGCGCGTGCCCGCAAATTGAACCGGACTGTTGTCATCGAACGCACCCCTCCTTTACCTTGAAGCAAGCATGTTGCAGAGCAATGATCCCACACGTATCGACCGATTGTTTCTGCTTTTAACTTCCCCTCCTTTGCAAGGAGGGGATACAAGGGAGGTAAAGAAAAACATAGATTCTTCGTCGCCTCAGGCTCCTCAGAATGACAGCGGGCGTGGCCCGCAGCAAACGAGTTTAAAAACCATCGTTCACCGGATAGGCTCGGTCTCCATTGGCTCCCGGCTCAGCCGGGTCATTCTGAGCGTCAGCGAAGAATCTATGGGTTGCTTTTAGTTCCCTTATGCGAAGGTCTCCTTGAAAAGGGGAGGGAATATTGAAACTCCTCCCAGTCCTCCCAACCGTTACTCGGCATGTACCGCTTGGAATGGAGAGGGATCCCGTAAGCCCTTTAAGGTGTCCCGTCCGCTTTTGTGTTAGAATTGCGCGGTTTTGAACACCCGCACCCAAATCATGCCCAAACCGTCCAAAGCAAAAAATCAGTTCCGCATTCAGGGTACCGACGGCATCCGCCGCGAAGTGCGGCTGGCTTCCGACCCGTCGTTGAAAAACCTGACGCCGCAACAGGCGTTTCTCGAACAGGGCGTCATCACCGACCTGTTCATGGAACAGTACGCGTACGCCCACGTGCAGACGGTATTGGCGACGCACCGGCCGAAATCGCGCGCGGTGTTTGCCGTGGGCTGGGACCCGCGCGACGTGTCCGGCCATTTCACCGAGGCGGTGGTGCGCGGCATTCGCAAAGCGGGAGCCGCTGCGCACGTGCTGGGCCTGGTGCCGACACCGCTGGTGCCGCTGTACCTTCAATTCGCGAACGCCGACGGCGGCTTCATGGTGACCGCGTCGCACAACCCGAAAGACCAGAACGGCATCAAGATTTTTCTCGCGCACCGCGGCATGAAGCTGCTGCCGGACAACGACGTCGCGTTGACCGAGGCTCTGCTGGCCACGCCCTCTTTAAAATCCAAACCACTGACCGGCAAACGGCAGGACCGGCACGACGCCGCGTGCGATCTGTTCCTCAAATTTTCCCTCGATCCCGAAAACAGTTGGATCGAAGCGGCGCCATCGCTGCGCCACATCATCGTGGTGGTGGACCCGGCCAACGGCGCGTTGACGGGACTCGCCGCCCGCGCCTTCCGCCGCGCCGGATTCGGCAAGGTGATCGAGGTCAACAACCGGCTTGACGGCAACGTGAACCTGAACAGCGGCGTCGCCGATCTCGAAGGCCACCGCATCCTCACCGCCGACAGCATCGATGCCAAGTCCGGCACGTTCCGCAAGCACAAGGCCGTGGGCACGCTGTTCAAGCTGGGACGACAGCACCGCGACTCCATCAAGAACGGCACGCGGCGCGTGGCGGGGGCCGTGTTCGACGCCGACGGCGACCGCTTCTACCGCCTCGATTACCATCCGTCGAAAGACTGCCTGCTGGTGTCGAGCGGCGACGAAACGGCGTACTTCCAGGCGGCGCATCTTTTAAAACAGGACCCGGACACCTACCGCAACGCCGCGTACATCCACACCGTCGAAAGCGATCTCAACACCGGCCTCGCCGCTGAGGCACTGGGACTGAAACGCCAGCTCTCCGCCGTCGGCGACAAATGGGTTCTGTACCGCATCGCGATGATGATCGCCCACACCCGCATCCAATCGTTGCCAGCCAAACAAAAAGCACCGCTCCAAAAGAAACTGAAAACCCTGCAAGCGGACGGACGTTTCGACGTGGCGCAGTTCGAAGCTCTGGAAAATGAAATCGATCGGGTGCGCGCGGGCCAACCGGAGGTAACCCTGCCCCTTCCCTTCGCGGTGGGCAGCGAGGAGACGGGACACAACATCACCGTGGGCTGGCTGGACACCGAGGCCGGGGCGCGCATTCCCGTATTCTGCGGCAACGGACTCAAAAGCGCGCTCAACACCTTCGCCGCCACCGAAGCGTTGCTCGGCGCGCACTCCGTCAAACGCTATTACACGTCGCTCGAAAAACCGTATCCGCCGGGCTTCAAGGCCACGCTCTACGCCTATTATGTGAAACAGGAGGAGTTTCACGTCGGCTCCGCTGTGTGGAAACGCGTGCTGCGCCTCGTGCGCAAGGAAGCGACCGCGCGCGACTTCCGCTGCAAGACGCTGCGCTTTGCGGAAGACGCCGACATGCTGTACGTGGCGATGACCTCTGCCCAGGGACGCGAAGCCGCCGTGTTCGTGCGCAACTCCGGCACGGAGAATAAAATCGGCGTCAACCTGCGCGGCGCCAAGCAGGACGCCACCGCACTGAAGGCCATCGGCGAAAGCGTCCTCCGCCTGCTGATGCAAATGCTGAAAGACAGCGCGCATCCGCTTCATGCCATCGAGCAGGATCTGCTGAGTCGCATGGCGGTGAAGCCGCTTGCCGCCTCCGCCCTCCGCATGGACGGCGCGTCCCGCAAGGGCGATGCGTCCCGCAAGGATGACGCGTCCCGCGTGCTGCGCGAGATGGGCAAGCAGCAGTTGGTGCGCCTCACCGCCAAAGGTTTCGTTTTAACGCCCCGGGGGAAATGGTATATTAACCACTGAGGCAGCGCCCCACCCGCTTTCAGAGAGTCCCTGCCATGCGCGACATCAAACTGTTTTTCGACCACCTCGACGAATTCGAGCACAAAGCCCTGTTCGACGGCATCGACCGCGTGTGGGAACCGCTGACGCGGCTCAAGGCATCGATCCAGAACATCCTCGCCACCCTGCCCGCTTCGGTGCATTGCATGCAGGGGCTGGAGGGCGTTCAACTGCTGCCCGCGAAATCACTCAACCGCTTTCCCGAACCCGGACTGCTGGCGGAAACGTGGATCGAGTTCAAGGAAACCACGTACATCGAACCCGCACAGGTGCTCATCGGCGCGGGCACGGTGCTGGAACCGACGGCGGTGATCAAGGGACCCGCCGTCATCGGCAAACACTGCGAAGTGCGCCAGGGCGCGTACCTGCGCGGCACCCTGCTGGCCGGTGACCACTGCGTGCTCGGCCACAACACCGAAATCAAAAACTCCCTCCTCATGAATCACACCGAGGCCGGACACTTCAACTACATCGGCGACAGCATCGTCGGCAGCTACGTCAACCTCGGCGCCGGATCGAAACTGGCCAACCTGCGTTTCCGTTCGCCTGGCGAAAAAATCGACGTGGCCTTTCCGCCGATGACACTGGAACTGGACGGCGAGCGCCTCGCCACCGGCATGGAAAAATTCGGCGGCATCGTCGGCGACCACGTCGAACTCGGCTGCAACGCCGTGTTGTGTCCGGGCGTGTTCCTGGGCAAAGGCGCCTGGGTGTATCCCAACCTGACCGTATCGCAGGGGTATTACGCGCCGGACAGCCTGCTGGCCTCGCGCGAAAACAAAGGCCGCACGCGCAAATCGTCCTGAGCCGCCCCCACCCCGCAACCCGCCACGTCCCCGTTGCCGCCCGATGCGGCGCGTTTTTTCATGAAAGGGTTTCCATCGCACCTCGACTGCCTATACACTGGTAACAATAAGAAAATCTCACTCACTTGACACCGGGCGCATGGACTCCACTCCCATCGACGAAGCGCGGCAACTGCTGCACGACGCCATCATCCATTACAAAGGCAAACCCGTGGGCACCGCGGCGGCGCGCGACCTGAACCTGGCCTCGCCCAATTACGCCGACTGCTTCATCCGCGATTTCTTTCCCGCCGGGCTGGTGTTGTTGAACGACGGCAAGCCGGAGATCGTGAAAAATTTTCTGGAGACGGTGCTGGAGCTGCGCAACCTGCAGCGCGAGGTCAGCGGCCACCAGATCCATCCCGGCGTCATGCCCGCCAGCTTCCATATCGAAGTGGACGACGACGGCAACGAAACGCGGGTGCCCGATTTCGGCGACCGCGCCATCGGCCGCGTCGCGCCGGTGGATTCCATGATGTGGTGGGTGCTCTTGCTGGGCGCCTACGTACGCAAAACAGGCGACCGCGATCTGGCGCAGAGCGACCGCTTTCAGAGCAGCATGCGTCTGTCACTGGAATTATTTTTACGCGACACCTTTGAGGTGTTTCCGACGCTTCTGGTGCCCGACGGCAGTTTCATGATCGATCGCCGCATGGGCGTTTATGGCCATCCGCTGGAGGTGCAGGCGTTGTTTTACGGCCTGCTGCAAACCGTGCTCGACCTGTTGCCGGACAACGACGAAGCCTGCCGGAGATTGCGCGACATGGCGGCCAACCGCATCAAGACCCTGCGCACCTACATCCGCATTTTTTACTGGCTGGACATCGAACGGCTGAGCGAGATCCACCGATTCAAAAACGAGGAGTTTGGTACCGGCAGCGTGAACATGTTGAACATCTATCCGGAATCCATCCCCGACTGGGTCGATACCTGGCTGCCGGAAAAAGCCGGGTACCTGGTGGGCAACCTGGGACCGGGGCGCATGGACTTCCGCTACTTCGCGCAGGGCAACCTGCTGGCCATCCTGTTCGGCCTCACCACCCCGGAGCAGTCGCAGAACATATTGAATTTATACACCGCGCGCTGGGACGACCTGATCGGGGCCATGCCGCTCAAGATCTGCTACCCGGCGCTGGAGGGCGTGCGCTGGAAAATGCTGACCGGCAGCGACGCCAAAAACGCCGCCTGGTCGTACCACAACGGCGGCAACTGGCCGGTGCTGTTGTGGCCGTTCGTGGCGGCGGCACTGAAATCCGGGCGCGAGGACCTCGCCGAGGCGGCCTTCGAGCAGGCCTGCAACCGCCTGCCGAAAGACCAGTGGCCCGAATATTACGACGGCCGCATGGGCCGCCTCATCGGCCGCCGCGCCAACCTGTACCAGACCTGGTCCGCCACCGGGCTGCTCTTGTCCAGCCAACTGCTGGAGCAGCGGCAGGGCCTCGATTTATTCCCGGAAACGCCCGAAATCGGGCACAATGAGCCATCTCCCTGAGCCTTTCCCCACTGCGTTGACAGCCCCCGGAAAAGGTGGTCTAATTTTCATTTTGAATTTTGCGAGGGTGGCGGAACTGGCAGACGCGCTGGATTTAGGATCCAGTGGGCAACCGTGGGGGTTCGACTCCCCCCTCTCGCATAAGCGGCACCCCAATCCATTCACCCGGAAACGAATCGAATTATGAAATGCGAAGTTGAAGAAATTGACAAGTGCAACCGGAAGCTCAAGATCGAGATTCCGCTCGGCGACTACCAGTCCCAGATCAAGGCCTACTACAAAAAACTGAGCCACCAGGTCAAGATGCCCGGCTTCCGCCCCGGCAAGGTGCCGCAATCCATTATGGAAAAACGGTTCGGTCCCGAGGTCAAACAGGAAGTGCTCACGCAGATGGTTTCCGAAAGCATCAGCCAGGGCATCCAGGATAATCATCTGCACGCCATCGGCGATCCCAGCATCGTCGAGATCGAAGCCGAGGAAGGCACGGATATCAGCATCACCGCCAACGTTGAGGTGCTGCCGGAGTTTTCGGTTTCCGACATCGGCCAGTTGCAGGTGCCGCTCAAGGTGGCGAAGGTGACCGACGAGCAGGTTGAGCAGACCCTCCAGTCCTACCGCGAACAGAAAGCAGTCAATGAAGAAGTCACCGACCGCGGCGTGCAGAAGGACGACCTCATCAAGATCGATTTCGAAAGCACCTGCGACGGCAAGCCCTACGAGAACAGCACCGGCAAGGATTACATCGTGCAGGTCGGCGGCCATCTGATCGCGGGCTTCGACGAACAGGTGCAGGGCATGCTGATCAACGAAACGCGCAGCTTCAAGCTGATCCTGCCGGACGACCATCCCAATAAAGAGGTGGCGGGCAAGGAAGTCGATTTCACGGTCACGCTCAAGGGCATCCAGATCAAAAAACTGCCGGAACTCGACGACGAATTCGCCAAGTCCGTGGACCCCAGCAAGAAGCACGAAACGCTGGATGCGTTGAAGGCCGACGTGCGCCAGCAGTTGGAAGAGCACCAGCGTAAACAGGCCCGGCAGGAAGCGCAGAAAACGCTGGCCGAAAAACTGGGCGAGGCCAACCCCATCGACGTGCCGGAAAAACTGGTGCAGGAACAGATCAAGTTCATGGTCAACAAGGGAAAGGAACAGGACGCGGCGGGCCATATCCACGAGAACAAGGCCGACGACGTGGCCGTCAGCGAAGACGACCAGAAAAAGCACCGGGAGCCGGCGGTCAAACTGCTGCAACAGGAGCTGGTCATCAACAAAATGTCCGACGAACTGGGCATCGAAATCAGCGAAAAAGAACTCGACCAGGAATTGCGGGTGTTCATGTCCCTTTTGCAGATCAAGGACTTGAAGAAAATCAAGCAGGATTGGGCGCAATCCGGCGCATTACTGCGACTCCACAACCGGATGCGGCGGGAAAAGACTCTCGAACAGCTCATGGAGCAGGTCCAGCTGCAGGAAGAAATGGTTGACAGCACCGACATTAAAAAAGATAATTAATTGTAATGATTATCCTTTCTGTTTTTTTGCTTCTCCCGCAAGACCTTTTAAAATCGGGCAGGAAATTCAGTGTTTAACACGCCTTCTTGAGACACCATCCATAGAGAAAGTGATTCAGTGTGCCTATGAGACAAGAGATTTATAATCAGATCACCAACCAGTTGGTGCCCATTGTTGTTGAGCAGACCAGCCGTGGAGAAAGATCGTATGACATCTACTCCCGGCTGCTGAAAGATCGTATTATATTTATAGGCCAGCAGATCGAAGATCACATGGCCAACCTGATCATCGCGCAGTTGCTGTTTCTGGAGTCGGACGAACCGGACCAGGACATTTATCTATACATCAACAGCCCCGGCGGGCACGTTTCTTCCGGGCTGGCGATCTACGACACCATGCAATACATCAAACCGGATGTGCAGACCATCTGCCTCGGCCAGGCGGCCAGCATGGGTGCGCTGCTCCTGACGGCGGGCACCAAGGGCAAACGCTTCGCCCTGCCCAATTCGCGGGTCATGATCCATCAGCCGTCCGGCGGATTCCAGGGACAGAGCACGGATATTCAGATTCACGCGGAAGAAATCCTGAAGGTCCGCGACACGCTGGACGACATCCTCGCTCATCACTCCGGGCAGACGAAAGATGTCATCCGCCGCGACACGGAACGCGACCATTTCATGACCGCAGTGCAGGCCAAGGATTACGGTCTGATCGACAACGTCATCACCAGCCGCACCGAATCGAAGGACCTGTCCAAGGGAATCGAAAAGAAGGACGACTGAACGGAGGACCCTCGGGTCCTTGAATAGCAGACGCACTCGGAGGCATTCATGGCTAAAAAAACTTCCAACTCTGGAAACTACCGGTGTTCCTTCTGTGGTAAGAGCCAGGAAGAAGTCAAAAAACTGATCGCAGGGCCTACGGTTTATATTTGCGACGAGTGCATCGAGCTGTGCAATGAAATCATGGTCGAGGAGTGGGCGCAGGAAAAGACCGAAGATTTCAAGCACCTGCTCAAGCCGCAAGACATTTTCAAGCATCTCGATCACTACATCATCGGTCAGGAGCGCTGCAAAAAAATCCTGTCGGTCGCCGTCCACAACCACTTCAAGCGCGTCGATGCGGGCATCGACATGGAAGACGTGGAATTGCAGAAGAGCAACGTGCTCTTGATCGGTCCGACGGGCTCCGGCAAAACACTGATGGCGCAGACGCTGGCGCGCATCCTCGATGTGCCGTTCACCATCGTCGATGCCACCACGCTGACCGAAGCCGGGTACGTCGGCGAAGATGTCGAGAACATCATCCTGAAACTGTTGCAGGCCGCCGATTACGATGTGGAGAAGGCCGAGCGCGGCATCATCTACATCGACGAGGTGGACAAGATCAGCCGCAAGTCGGAAAACCCGTCGATCACGCGCGACGTTTCCGGTGAAGGCGTGCAGCAGGCCTTGCTGAAAATCATCGAAGGCACGCACGCCAGTGTGCCGCCACAGGGCGGACGCAAACACCCGCACCAGGAATTTTTGCAGGTGAACACCACCAACATCCTGTTTGTCTGCGGCGGCGCTTTCGTCGGCCTCGACAAGATCATCCGCAACCGCATCGGCAAAAAGACCATGGGCTTCGGTCAGGAGCTGGTCAGCAGCGACAACCGCAACATGCCCGAGGTGCTGGACAAGGTGCAGCCGGAAGACCTGCTGAAATACGGCCTGATCCCGGAGTTCGTCGGGCGGCTTTCCATCACCGCCACGCTGAGCGAGCTGGACGTCGATGGGCTGGTCAAGGTGCTCACCGAACCCAAGAACGCGCTCATCAAGCAGTACAAGAAATTGTTCGAATTCGAAAACGTGAAGCTCAAGTTCACCGACGGAGCCGTCCGCGCCGTGGCGGAAAAAGCCTATAAAATGAAAACCGGCGCACGCGGACTGCGGTCCATCCTGGAAGAAGTCATGCTCGAAATTATGTTCGACCTGCCATCCCGTGAAGACGTGGAAGAAGTCGTCATCAGCGAGGAAGTCATCACCAGTCAGGAAAAACCGCTGATGGTGTACCAGAACCAGAAACAGGCAAGTTGAATGCTATGACATCCGAACGGGTCATTCTCCCTCTGGTCCCCCTGCGGGACATCGTGGTCTTTCCTTTCATGGTCATCCCCCTGTTCGTGGGGCGGGACAAGTCCGTCCTCGCCCTGGAAAAGGCCATGGCCGACCAGAAAAACATTTTTCTGGCCACACAGCGCAACGCCAACCACAACGATCCCGGTCCCTCCGACATTTTTGAAACGGGGACCATCGCCAACATCCTGCAAATCCTGAAACTCACCGACGGCACCATGAAAGTGCTGGTGGAAGGCGTGCAACGCGGCCGCATCATCAGCTTTCAGGAGAGTTCGAGTTACCACGAAGTCGAGGTCGTTCGCATCGAGGAAAACATTCAGGTCATTGCGGATGTCAAGGCGTTGATGCGCAGCATCGAGAACCTGTTCGAACAATACGTCAAGCTGAACCAGAAAATCCCGCTGGAAGCCATCTCGGCCATCGCCAACATCGCCGAGCCACACCGCTTCGCCGATACCATCGCTTCCTACATGATGTTCCAGACCTCGGAAAAGCAGGAGTTGCTGGACACCTACAACCCGATGGACCGCCTCAATAAACTCATTGCGTCGCTGAAGTCCGAGCTGGAAATCCTCAAGATCGAAAAGCGCGTTCACGGCCGCGTGCGCAAGCAGATGGAGCGCAGCCAGAAAGAGTTTTACCTGAACGAACAGATGAAGGCGATCCAGAAGGAACTCGGCAAACGCGACGAGTTCAAATCGGACATCGACGAGCTCACGCAGAAAATCAAAAAAGCCAAGATGCCGAAGGACGTCCACGAAAAGGCCACGCGGGAAATCAGGAGGCTGGAGGCCATGCAGCCGATGTCGGCGGAAGCCACGGTGGTGCGCAACTACATCGACTGGCTGGTGGACCTGCCCTGGAAAAAAGGCCCCAAGTCCGACAAGATCAACATCAAGGAAGCGCAGAAGATTCTGGACGGCGATCACTATGGTTTGGAAAAAGTGAAAGAACGCATCGTCGAGCATCTGGCGGTGATGAAACTGGTCAAGCAGATCAAGGGCCCCATCCTGTGCCTCGTCGGGCCTCCCGGCGTCGGCAAAACCTCGCTCGGCAAGTCCGTCGCCCGCGCCACCGGACGCGAGTTCGTGCGCGTGTCCCTGGGTGGCGTGCGCGACGAAGCGGAGATCCGCGGCCACCGCCGCACCTACATCGGCTCCCTGCCCGGAAAAATCATCCAGTCCATGAAGAAAGCCGGCACCACCAACCCGGTGTTCCTGCTCGACGAAGTGGACAAGATGAGCATGGATTTTCGCGGCGATCCTTCTTCGGCGTTGTTGGAGGTGCTCGACCCGGAACAGAATTTCAACTTCAACGATCATTACCTGGAGATCGATTACGATCTGTCGCAGGTGCTCTTCATCTGCACCGCCAACGTCCTGCACAACATCCCGCAGCCGTTGCAGGACCGCATGGAAGTCATCCGCATTCCCGGTTACACGGAACAGGAAAAACTGGCCATCGCCGAAAACTTTCTGCTTCCCAAAAAACTGAAGGAACACGGGCTGGCTAAAAAGCATCTTGAGTTCAGCGACAAGTCGCTGGCCAAAATCATACAGGAGTACACCCGCGAAGCCGGCGTGCGCAACCTGGAGCGGGAGATCGGCGCCATCTGCCGCAAGGTGGCGATGCAGGTGGTCGAGGAAGGCAAGAAAACCTCCGTGACCGTCCGCCCGGCCGCCCTCTCCAAATACCTGGGCGTGCCCAAGTACCCCGCCGACCGCGAACGCACAGAACCGGAAGTCGGTGTCGCCACGGGGTTGGCATGGACGGAATTCGGCGGCGAACTGCTCAGCATCGAGGTCTCCATCACCCCCGGCAAGGGCCAGGTGGTGATGACCGGCAAGCTGGGCGACGTGATGAAGGAATCGGTGCAGGCCGCCATGAGCTATGTGCGCACGCGTTCCAAACACCTCGGACTGAAAACGAATTTTTACATGACGCAGGACGTGCACGTGCACATCCCGGAAGGCGCCATCCCGAAAGACGGCCCCTCAGCGGGCATCACCGTCGCCACCGCGCTGGTTTCCGCACTCACCGGCAACGCCGTGCGCAAGGACATCTGCATGACCGGGGAAATCACGCTGACAGGCAAGGTGCTGCCCATCGGCGGCCTCAAGGAAAAAGCCCTGGCCGCGCACCGCGTTAAAATCGACAACGTCATCATCCCGAAAGAAAACGAAAAAGACCTGCCGGACATCCCGGCCTCCATCCGCCGCAAGCTGAACTTCATCTCCGTGGAAAACATGGACGAAGTGCTGGAGTTGAGTTTTGAAAAGAAGCGGAAGAGCAAATCCAAACGCACCCAAAAAACCACGACCAAAAAGAAGACCGCCAAATCCCGGTCTCGCAAAACCCCGACCCGGAAGCACCCATCCGTGGCACATTTGAACTGACGGCACCGGACATCCCCGGCGTCGTTTCTTTTTTATCTCAGATCACCTTTCAATACAGGAGACCCCTCTCAACATGATTCATCCGTGGCACGACGTGGAACTGGGCGATGAGTTGCCGAACGTATTTCCGGCCATCATCGAAGTGCCCAAAGGCTCCAAGACCAAGTACGAACTCGACAAGAAAACCGGCATGATCATGGTGGACCGCATCCTGTACAGCTCGGTGCAGTACCCCGCCAACTACGGCTTCATCCCGCGCACGTTGGGCGAGGACCACGACCCTTTGGACGTCCTCGTGCTGGGGCAAGACCGCGTGTACCCCCTGTCCATCATGCGCGCCCGCCCCATCGGCGTCATGGAAATGATCGACCAGGGCGAAGAAGACGATAAGATCATCGCCGTGCACGTGGACGATCCCGAATACGACCATTACGAATCGATCACCGAACTGCCGCCGCACCGCATGGCGGAAGTGAAACGGTTTTTCGAAGACTACAAAGTGCTGGAGAAGAAGGAAGTCGTGGTGGAGGATTTTCTCGACCGGCACGAGGCCGTGCGCATCATCAATCTGGCCATCGACCTCTATAAAAAAGAGTTCGGCGGAAAATAATCCATAACACCTCACAGGATAGGACCGCTGCCCTGCGGGTCGATTCGCTTCCTCACTCTTTCTACCGGTTTATCAAAAGGTCCTGCACGAAGGTTCACCCCGGCCTGCGCAAGGTCATTGCATTCCCCCGTGCAATTCGGAATAATTGAAGCGTACCCGTCAATCCCGAGCCATCGACAAGGCAGGCTGTACTGAGGAGACGATCCTGTGCGTGCGGCAACCGGCAATGTGATGCAAGCTGTCCCTCTTCCAACCCCCTCGTTGCGAACCGCGGTGCGGCGGCGCGCGATTGCCGTCGCCCTGTTGCTGCTTTGCGCTTTCATCCTCACCGCCTGCGACACCACCCGCTACGCCCGCAAGAAAATCCCCAAAGAGGTCATGCAGACCTACCTCGAAAACAAACCGCAACCGCTGCATAAAATCTACCGCGACGTGCTGGAAGAAGGCGAGCGCAACTTCGTGCTCAATCACATGAAGGCCGGGCTGGGCGCGCTGGAGCTGGGCCGCGATCCGCTGGCCGCCGAATCCTTCGAGACCACGCTGCTCAGCATCGAGTCGGTCTATGCGGAAAACGAAGCGGCGGAGAAAGCCCGCAGCGTCTGGTATGAGGAGGGCAAAAAGGATTTCAAGGGCGAGCCCTACGAGCGCGCCATGGCCTATTACTACCGCGGCCTGCTGTTCCTGAAAGCAGGCGATTACGAAAACGCGCGCGCCTGTTTCAAAAGCGGCCAGTTGCAGGACGCGCTCGCCGAGAACCAGAAATACCAGATGGACTTCGCCCTGCTGATTTACCTGGAAGGCTGGGCCTCGCATCTTCTGGGCGACGAACAACTCGCCCAGACCGCCTTCCAGGAAGCGCAGGCGCTCAGGCCGGAATTGGTTCCGCCCACGCCCGATGACAACGTGCTGGTGCTGGCCGAAAGCGGCACCTCGCCGGTTAAAGTCGCCGCTGGCAAAGGCAACGCCGCCCTCACTTTCCAGCGCGGCTCGGGCTTCCCCGAACAGAGCGCGCGCGTCTTTGCGGGAAACAAGTCGTACACTCCCAAAATGACCGAAGACATTTACTGGCAGGCCTCAACGCGGGGCGGTCGCGTGGTGGACGCCATCCTCAAAGACAAGGTGGTGTTTAAGGAAACGCATGAGGCCGTCGGGCAGGCGTTGACCGAGTTGGGCGTGCAGGGCATGCTGCTGTCCACCCAGCACGACAGCAATGAGGGCCTCCTCATTTCCGGCATCGTCACCGCCATCGGCCTGGTCGAACAGGGCGTCGCCGCCAGCACACAAACCCGTGCCGACGACCGCTACTGGAACAGCCTGCCGGACCGCGTCCACGTGTTCACTTACCGCATGGCCCCCAACGCGCCGGACCGCACGGTACGGGTGACCTTCCTCGACGCCCGCGGCAGCACCGTCTCCGGCCTGACCTTGAATGCGGAGGTGGCACTCAATACGCGCGGCCACGGCTTCGCCTGGGTGCGATCGCGGCCTTCCGTCGGCAGCGTGCAGAACGTCCAAACCGACACCACCCACGATACAACCCCCGAAGCCCCTCCTCCACGCCCCGTCAACCCAACAGTTCCCCCCGGCAAGCCTCCACCCCCAATTGATGCGTGGACGCAACCGCCTGACCGTGGAAACCCTTAAAAAACGCTTCGTTTTTACGATATATATCTATTAATATAAAAATAATAACCATCTCTTCTTACACCCTGAAAATCTCAAAATACGCATTTTGAAAGGAATAATAGCTCACATCCCTCGCCTGGGTTGATTTAGGAAATACGAAATTATTATAATTATTGTGAAGCGGGGCTCACAAAAGGCTTGCAAGGCGAAACGCATCCCCCTATATTTCTTCTGCATATCGATTTCACACAGGGTTCGTTGGCTGGATCCGGAGGGGAAGGGCCTTGCCGTTCGCATTCCTGCGCTGACCGGTGTCCCCTCAAAAATGCATGTCATGCCCGCCTGGGCATTCCATATATTCATTCTATCCATTCTGTTTGAGGAGGCAGAGCTATGAAGAATCCAACCCGTTCCCTTTCTTTTTATAAAAAATGCCTTCTGCTGGTTCTGGCAGTCACGCTGGCGGCCTGTGCCGGTCCGCAGATTCCCAAGCCGCAGGACATCGTCAACGTGCCGCAACCGATGATGGACAACACGGGTGAGTTCATGTCGCCCTACACGCAGGACGGCGTCCTCGCCCTGTGGGTGGACAAAGCGATCAATGCTCAGCTGGGCTCGAAGGTCGGGCAGGTGGCGGGAGCCTATGCCGGGCAGAAAGCGCTGGAGCAGGTTCCCTTTGTCGGCGGTTTCCTGGGCGCGCAGGTCGGGGAATACGCCGGGCGCAAGATCGCCATCGAAGCTTCCGGCGGCATGGAGTACATCACGGAAAATTCGGACATGTCGTTCAACAACGTCAACGACATGGCGGTGTATCTCTACGCCCGCCACTCCACGCACGAGCATTACCAGCAGGCCCTGGAAGCGACCTGGGAGATCTATCCCGACCTGAAGAAAAACTATTTTCAGGCTCTGGTCAACGCAGGCGGCAAACGCTGACGTCCTTCGCCTGAAAAACTTTGAAAAGCGTTGCATTGCCTTGGCCGTGTGTTGCGGGACCGTTCCTATCCCGGAACCACGGCCAAAGTTGTTTTGCCCCCCCGGAGGTTATGGGTTATATTCGAGGAGACATCCTCACCCGTCATCGGACCCGCAACTTCAACCATAAAGGAATCGCTTCCATGAATGGATCGGCCAGAATCTTCCTGACGGTGTGCTGCCTGCTGACGCTGGGCGGTTGCGCCACCTATTCCGCCTCCACCATCGAGAACGCGCCGGGCAGCCCCACGGTGTATGAAGATCCTTCCTCCACCGGCCAGTTGTCAGGCGTGGGGATCGAGTCGCAGGACATCCAGGCGATGACCGACAAGATGATGCGCGACATGCTGACCAATCCGTCGCTGGCGGGCGCCAAAACCCCGCCCAAGGTCATCATCGACGCCGAATTTTTCCGCAACGAAAGTTCCTCCCGCATCAATAAGAACATCATCACCGACCGCCTGCGTGTCGATCTGAACCGCGCCGCACAGGGACGCATGGTGTTCGTCGGCCGCCACTACGAAGGCATGGTGAAGGAAGAGACCGCGTACAAGGGGCGCGCCGCCGGGCTGCTGTCCGGTGATTACCGGCTGGGCGGACGCATCACCACCCTCGACCAGATCAATCCCACCACCGGACGGGCCTCCCGTTATCATCAGATCATCTTTGAGATGGTGGACCTGAACAACAGCGCCATCGTGTGGACGGGGATTTATGATTTCAGAAAATCTGCGCGGGATGACATCATTTACCGGTGATGCCGGGGGCATCGCTTCCAACTTAAGGCAGCGGCTCGCCGCACTGACGCTGGTGCTGCTGCTGTTACCGGCCTGCGGCCCTTCGTCGCAAACCGCTCATGTCTCCGACACGGCGATCAACTCCTTCCTGCAAAACAAACCCGCCGGCCTCCACCTCCTGTACCGCAAAGCCCTCATGGAAGGCCCGCGCAACCAGGTGCTCAACGACATGCGGGTGGGCCTCGCCGCCATGGAGTTGGGCCACTATTCGCTGGCCCGCGACGCGCTGGATCGCGCCCTGCTGAACATCGAAACGATTTACGCCGACGACGCCACCGCGCGCAACGCCCGCAGCCTGTGGTACGAGGAAGGCAAAAAAGATTTCAAGGGCGAACCCTACGAACGCGCCATGGCCTATTACTACCGCGGCCTGCTGTATATACTGGAAGGCGACTTTGAAAACGCGCGCGCCTCGTTCAAGGGCGGTGTGTTGCAGGACGCGTTTGCCGAGGAAGAACAGAACCGCTGCGATTTCGCGCTGCTGATTTTCCTGCAGGGCTGGGTGTCGGACAAGATGGGCGACCGCGACCTGGCGCGCATGGCGTATGAAGAAGTGAAGCGCCTGCGACCCGATTTTCAACTGCCCGATCCCGGCCACAACGTGTTGGTGATCGTGGAGACCGGCACCTCGCCGCGCAAGGTGTCGGACGGCATCGGCCACGGCGAGCTCAAGTTCCGTCGCGGCCGCGGCTTTGTCGAGTCCCGCGCCCACCTCAAGCTAAACGGCAGCACCTACGATGCCTACCCGATGGAAGACATCTACTGGCAGGCCACCTCGCGCGGCGGCCGGCAGTTCGACAAGATCCTCGAAGGCAAGGTGCACTTCCGCCAGACCAACGCCATGGTCGGCTCGGCGTTGACGGACATCGCCGCGAAGACGATGATCATGGCTCCGTTGATGGAAAACTCGGGCTCGTTCCAGATCGCCGCAGGCGCATTGGGACTGGTCGGCGCGACGCAGATGGCGCTGGCCGCCAACACCAAAACGCAGGCCGACACCCGCTACTGGAACAACCTGCCCGACGGGGTGCACGTGTTCACCGCCCGGGTCGAACCCGCACAATGGGGCGACGTCGAGATCGTGTTTGAAGACGCAACGCAACGGCCTCAGCCCGGCCTGTCCCAGCAGCGTCCCATTCTGAAAACCCACGGCGGCACCGGACTGGTCTGGGCCCGTTCCCGTTCCGCCCTGAACGTAAAATGAAAACAACTCATTCACATTTTCTTCTGGGAGGTTGTATGAACCGAACGGGAACTTTCGTTGCCTGCCTCGTGGTCGCGGGCTGGCTGACCGGGTGCGCCACGGACCCGTGTCCGCGCATCCTGGCGGAAGGCGAAGCCGACGCCGCCATCAAAATGAACAGCGTCCGCGTTCTCGACGAAGGCCTGCAACGCCGCAGCCAATGGACCAACTACTGCCGCGGCAACCGGCTCGGTCCGGAACCCTCGGTGCCCATGAACGCCCCCGGCAAACGCAAGATCACCGTCACCGAACACGACATGCGCAAAAGCCAGACAGGCACGCTGGAAGTGTGGACGCAGATCCGCAACCACACCGACTACCCGTTGCAGGTGCAGGCACGCACCCGGTTTTATGACAAGGACCGTAGCCCGACGGAAGATCCCACGGGATGGGACCGCATTCAACTGCCGGCGCAGAGTTATGAAACGTACCGGACGTTTTCCACCAGCCCCGATGCCATGTGGTATTACATCGAAGTGCGGGAAGGACAGTGACGCCCGGACCGGGCGTCACATTTCGTTGCGGAATTTTTCGTAAGGCACCTTCAGGTCTTCATTGCGCGCCATCGTCAGGTGGTTCTCGCCGGACATGCGGCTTTTGATGACGTCGAGTATCGTCACCGCTTCCACCAGAAACCGTTGGCGATTGCTGTCATCGACCTTGCGTTTCTGCAATTGCTGGTAGAGATCGATCAACGGCCGCGTTTCGGCCACCAGTTGCGCCACTTCCGCGTAAGGGATATTGCGTTGCGAAAGTTTGCGCGCTTCCTGCGCGTACGCGATCCATTCCTCGGCCACCGGCACCGGATTGCCCAATGCGATCATGTGCCGGCGCGCACCCTCTGCGCCGCGGTCATCGATCATGCGGTTGACGGTGATCGCCAGTCCGGTAAGCGGAACGCCTTTGGCGGTATTGCACAGGTAACGCAGCGAGAAGAACAGTTTATTCATGTTGCTGTCGATCTGGAACCCCGTATCCGAAAACAGGCGCAGGTCCTCGTTCCGTTCAAACGCATGCCACATGCCCCCCTCGGTCTGCACCTCCCAGCGTGTTTTATCGAGAGGCCCCAGCATGGCGAGGCAGGACTCCGCGTCGGTGATCTGCCCGGCCGCGCTCACATCGGCATTCACCAGGCTGTCTTTCAGCGCCGGGTCCACCTCGGCCTTCAGTTCCACCGCCTCGGAGCCGGCGAGCGCCTTGTCCTTGGTGATCTCCACTTCCTCGGTCTTGACCCACGTTTTCTCTTTTTCGGGTAACTGCAACGGCTCTTCCTCCACCGCCGTCTGCGTGCTGTCACAAGCCACCGTCAATCCCAGCAACAAAACCCACATCAGGGTTAACTTCTTCATATTCAACCGCCATTAAGTTAAAAATCAGGAATATTTCCTTTATACAGGAAAATCCGAGTCCGTGCCACTCCCTCCACGCAGGCGGGGTCCCTCTCAAATCGCGCTCCGCGCAACGGCCTGCCAGACGCAGGAACAGCCGGGGGTGTCCACCGATTTTGCAGACGACCGGCCCTCAGGAAAAGAGGCAACCCTTTCCCCCGCACCCGGAAAAATTTGCCTTGCCGCTTCGGACGCCACGCCCGCCGCCTGCATCAAGCATCCGACCCGCGCCCCTAACCCATTTATTTATATATAGTTATAAATTTCCCGGAATCCTCCGGATTTTGGCACCGGCCTTGCTATTCAAGGGTGAAACCCTGTCTGGGAGTGGGGTTGCTCCCCTCCCGCACCGATAAGAAACCAAGAGGATGGCAGACATGAATCTCATACCGTTTCACAACACAGCCGCTCCGCTGGGATCCAATCCCGTCGATAAAGCGAAGCAGCTGGGCTCCCAGGTCAAGGGCCTCGACCCGGTGGGAGCGCTGACCCAGTCCTTTTCGCAAACGTTGTCGCAGGTCAAACAGACCGGTGAAGGCAAGAGCGAGACCGGCAGCAAGGAAGAGTCGGAGCGGTTGATGGAAGTCTCACGGCAATTCGAAGGCCTGCTGGTCCACCAGATGCTGAAGTCCATGCGCGAGACCGTCGATAAAGCGGGCATGCTGGACGGGTTCGCCAGCGAACAGTATGAAGCCGTACTCGATGAAGAATTGTCCAAGGAAATGGTCAAGCACCAGAGCATCGGCCTGGCCCGAACCATTCACGATCAAATGAGCCGCCACCTTTCGGCATCGGCTCCGCAGGACCTTTAAGAGAGGTGTGTCATGAAAGACCTGTATCAGGCACTCAATACGATTCTGGAAAAGAAAATCGAACTGTACGATCGTTTGATCCACATTTTCGGTGAGGAGTGGAATGCCGTCACCGAATATTCCCGGGACCGGCTGCTGAAAACGCTGGAACAGAAGGAAACCTTGTTGATGCAGGTGGGCGAGCTCAATCAGAAACGCGAAGCGATTCTGAAAAAGATGTCCGAGCACTGGGGCATCCCGGTTGAAAAAGTCACGCTGCGTAAAATCGCCCAGTTCAAAAACAATCCCTGGTCGATGTCGATGATCCTGTGCCAGCAGCGCATGAAAGAACAGATCGCGAAAATCAAAAAGCTCAACACCATGAACCGCCGGTTGATTGAACGGTCGTCCCTGTCCATGCAGGATTCGGTTCACAGCCTGTACAAGGCGGACACCCGTTACACGCCCTACCACGCCGACGGCAAGGTCGGGAACGTGCCGTTGACCCGCGGCCTGATCAGCACCAACATTTAATGATCCTGCGAGGCATGGGCTCATGACAACGAACATATTCAGCATTCTGAACACGGCGAAACTGGGGCTGCAAAGCCAGCAGTTGGCCATCGAAGTGACCGGCAACAACGTCGCCAATGTGCAGACCGAGGGCTACAGCCGCCAGACGGTGACGCTGGAACCGAACACCCCGCGCACGTTCGGCCTGGGACAGATCGGCACCGGCGTCCGGGCGACCGGCATCGCCCGCTCCTTCGACCAGTTTCTGTTCAACCAGATCCTGGGCGAGAACCAGTCGCTCGGCAATTTTTCGATCCGGCGCGACGTCTTCGAGAATCTGGAAATCCTGCTCAATGAATCCGAGGGGCTCAGCCTCAACAACGAACTCAATCATTTTTTCGGCGCCCTGAGCGACCTGGCAAACAACCCGACCGGGTTTTCCGAGCGCACCAATGCCATCGCCGCAGGCGCATCGCTGTCCCAGACGTTCAACAAGCTGGGCAATGCGCTCACCGAAGAACGCCTGAATCTCGACCGCAAGGTCGATGACGAAGTGACCCAGATCAACAGTCTGCTCACCGAAATCGTGCGGCTGAACGAATCGATTCCAAGCAGCAACCTGACGGGCTTTTCCGCCAACGACCTCAGCGATCAGCGCGACCAGTTGGTCAAGGAGTTGTCGAAAAAACTGGACGCCACGCTGATCTCCTCCGGCGACGGCAAGATCAACCTGACTTTGGCGGACGGCACGCCCCTGGTGCTCGGTGACCAGGCATTCACGCTCAGCACGCAAGGCAGCTCGAACAACGGCGGCCTCAAGGACATTTTCATTCAGGACCCAAGCGGCACGCCCGTCAACATCACCAATACCATTCAGGGTGGCGAGATGCGCGGCCTGCTCGACATGCGTGATACGGAAGTCGCCAATGCGCTGGACAAGCTGGATCGGCTGGCCGCCAGCATCGTGACGGAGATCAACCGCGTGCATCAGGAGGGCCTCGGTCTGGACGGCACCACCGGCAACGACTTTTTCACCGCACTGCCTGTGACCATTGCGGCGGACTCCGCCAACTCCGGAGGCAGTGATATCACCATCATAAACGCCAGCGCCACCACTACCTCCACAGACAAGTTCCGCCTGAACTTTACGGCAGCCAACCAGTTTGAAGTGATCAACCGGACCACGGGACAAAATGTAACGGGCTCTCCAGTTACATTCACCGTCGGAACGCCTGTCAATGTGGACGGTTTCGCCATAACCATCAACACCGCTCCGTCGGGAGCGGGCGACGTGTTCGACTTTTCCACCTCGGCGGGCGCGGCATCCAGCTTGTCGGTATCCACCACCCTGCTCGCGGATTCGCAAAAACTGGCTGCCGGCCTCAACAGCACCGGCGACGGCGACAATGCGCTGGCGCTGGCGGGCCTGCAAACGCGCGGCGTTTTTTCCGGACTGGGTTTCGCTTCGGGAAGCGGCTCCGCCACCTTCGACGATTTTTACAGCGGCCTCATCAACAGCGTCGGCAACGGGGCGCGCTCGGCGCAGACGCTGGCCCAGCAGCAGGAGAGCATCTCGCTGCAACTCGATATACGGCGCGAAAGCGTTTCCGGTGTGTCCATCGACGAAGAGATGATCAACCTCATCAAATTTCAACAGGCGTTTCAGGCGTCGGCACGGATGATCAGCATCGTCGATGAAATGTTCGACATTCTTCAGAATCAGATTTGAGCACAGGCCCGAATGATCTTTCCGGGCAGGGAGGCATGACATGGTAATGCGAGTGACCAACCAGGCGCAGCAAGCCAACTCACTCCGGAATCTGTTCCGCATCACCGAGGACCAGTTTCTCGCCAACCAGCGCATCGCCAGCGGCAAGCGCATTCTCGCGCCGTCCGACGATCCGCTCGGCGTGCGCGACGTGCTGACGCTGCGCACGTCCATCTCCCGTTCAGAGCAATTCAACCGCAACGTCACCTTCAACCGCGTGTTCGTCAACAGCGCCGACTCGGCGTTGAGCTCGGTGAGCACGAGCCTCATCCGGGCGCAGGAGTTGGCGGTCAGCAGCCTCAACGGTATCAACACCGCAGCCAGCCGGCAGGCGGCGGCGGAAGAACTGGATCAGATCCTCGACGGCGTGTTCCAGTCCGCCAACACCCAGGTGCAGGGACGGTTCCTGTTCTCGGGAACCGGACTGGCCACCGCCCCGTTCCAGCAGAATGGCGGTGGCGTGGGCGCGCTGTACACCGGCGACACCAATCGGTTGAACCTGGAAGTCGCCGCCGGATTGACCATACCCATCACGCGTCCGGGTTCGGAAATTTTTACGGTGGATCTGAATCCCGCGGTCACCCCCACCACCAATTTATCGGATCTGAACGGTGGCGCGGGCGTCAACCTGGGCAGCATCTCGATCACCGACCGCCAAGGCAACAATGCCGTGGTCAACCTGAGCGGGGCCGCCACGGTGGACGATGTGATCATCGCCATCAACAACGCCACAGCCTTCGCCGGCGTCAATGTCGCCGCCTCCATCAACAGCGCGGGCGACGGTCTGCTGCTCACCGACACGAGCGCCACCATCAATCAGGCGTTGACCGTCACCGAATCCGGCGGCGGCACCGTGGCGCAGGAGCTGGGCATTCTGGGTTCGCGCAACGGCAATCTGACCGGGCAGGATTTGAATCCCATCCTCACCACCGCCACACCCATCTCCGCCCTCAACGGCGGCAACGGCCTGACGCTGGGGCAGGTGCAGGTGACCAACGGCGCGCTTTCGGGGACGGTGGACTTGAGCGGATTGGGTCCGACACCGACGATCAGCGACGTGCTCAACGCGTTCAATTCGGCGGGATTGAATCTGACTGCCAGCATCAATTCGCAGGGCAACGGCCTGAACGTGGTGTCCGATCCCAACACCTCTCCCAACACCACCGCCGTCATCACGGACGTGTCCGGCGGCGACACCGCGTCCACCCTGGGCATCGGCGGCAACAACATCTTTGTCGCGCTCGGCACTCTCAAACAGGCTCTGGAACGGAACGATACGGAAGGCATTGCCGCGTCACTGGACCTTGTGTCCGCGAGCCGCGACAAAATAAGCAACGCGCGCGCCGAATACGGAGCGGCGTCGCGCACGCTCGATCAGATGGAAGTCCTCAACAGCACCGACGTGTTGACCCAGACCCAGCAACTCTCGGATGTGGAGGACGCGGATTTCGTGCAGGAAGCGGCGAACCTGGCGGCCTTGGAAACCGCGCTGCAGGCCACGCTGGCCACCACCGCGCGCGTTCTGCAACCTTCACTGCTGGACTTTCTGGCTTGAGCGTCCCAGCATGAAGCTCCGGCTTGCGAAATCAGGTCAGGTTGCGGACGCGACCGGCACGATGTTTTCTTCGCAAGACTTGATCGGCAACCAGAGGTGAATCGAGGTTCCCTTGTTTTCCTCGCTCTCCACCTCAATGAACCCGCCGTGTTGCTCCACAATGGTAAAACACACCGACAGACCCAGTCCCGTTCCCTTTTCTTCCGGCTTGGTGGTGAAAAACGGCTCGAAAATCTTTCTCATATTCTCTTGCGGAATACCGCTTCCGGTATCCGCCACTTCAATGTGAAAAAAGTTTTCGCGCCGCACCGGAATTTTTTCCGGATCGATCCGGACATCTTCCTTGCGGCGGTTCTGCCAGATTTCCCGCACCACCTGTTTGGTCCGCACCGTCAGCACGCCTCCCTGTGGCATGGCATGGCGGGCATTGTTGAATAAATTCAAAAACACCTGCCGCATGCGGTCGGGGTCGGCTTTCATAACGACCTCCTCCTGGATGAAATCGCGCTCGAGCTGGACACAGTCCATACGCATTTCCTTTTCCAAAAGAGACAGGACAAAATCGAGTTCCTCGTTGAAATCCACATCTTGAAACTCCATGTTGCCCTTGCGCGAAAACCGCAGCAGATCACTGAGAATTTTGTCGATGCGGAAAATTTCCTCGCGCATCGACTTGTAATGGTCGTCCCGGGTGGGGTCGCCGGAATGGTGCCGCATCAATGTCTGCACATGGCTGGATATGATATTGAGGGGGTTGAGCACTTCGTGGCAGACCATGGCGGCAAGGCGGCCGATGCTGGCCAGTTTTTCGGAGCGGATGATGCTTTCCTGCGCCACCTGCAATTTCTGGAGGGAGTTTTTGAGCTCGAGGTTGGCGTCCAGCAGCTTGTCGTTTGCACACTTCAACTCCTCCTCGGCGCGCTCCCGCAGATCGGCTTCCCGCTGCAACTGGATGGCCATTTCAATACAGCGCGTCAACGATTCCGCAGTCAGATTGTTCTTGGAACGGTAATCGGTGGCGCCGCATTTTATGGCCTCCGCCGCCACTTCGGGATCGCTCTGCCCGGTCAGAAAAACAATCGGCTGGCTGTACCCTTTGGCCCGCACCTGCCGCAACAGGTCGATGCCATTGCTGTCCCGCAGCCGGTAATCAAACAGGCAGACATCAATGTGTTCGGTTTCCAAAACTTTCAACGCCTCAACCGGACCATCCAAATGGCTGATCTGGCAATGCAGGCTCGTGTTGCTGGGGCTCAGCATATTCTTGATGAAAAACGCATCCTCTTCGTCATCCTCTACCAGCAAGATACTCAGTGTCCTGTTCATCTCATCCTCTAGTCGTTAAGGTGAGCGGAAGAGTCAGGCTCTCTTCAGCACAGAAATGTAGGAATTTTCCTACATAAAACTTCGGATACCCTAAGTCCTTGCTGTGAGGTTCAAGGATTTGGAAACTCAGCATTTAAGCATTGAATTAAAAGATTATAAGTATTATAAGGCTCATTTCTTAAATGAAAAGTGATTTTTTTATTTGCCACATATCCAATCTATTTTTTCGAGAAGCCAATATATGGCTTTTGCCAAGCCAGCTGCCCGCCCCCGATCCGGGTCGATCCAGAAAAGCCGCTGAAAACAGCCCGATTACAGCACCCGGCAACGCCCCTCCAAACTCCTTCCCAATCAATTATTCCACACAAAACAAACCTGCCTTTATAGACTGGATCGCCGGAGTTTTATATCCTTGACGGACTTCATTCTGTATTTCTTAAGAAACGGACTGATAACTGATAACGGACGCGCCTCGCAAAAACCGTTCTGGCTCTCAAAAAGGGCGGGGATATCTCCCCAAATGGAGATGAATTTGTTAGCCTGATTGGCGAATCGAAAACCAAGGAGAGTTTTATGACCCGAACAAGTGCCTACGCAAAACTGGACCCCCAATTTTTATACCGCTGGTCGCCGCGATCCTTTCTCAGCGATCCGTTGAGCGATGAAGACATCCTGACTCTGTTCGAAGCGGCGCGCTGGGCACCGTCCTGTTTTAACGAGCAGCCCTGGTTTTTCGTGTACGCGCGGGGCGAAAGACTACCGGCGTTCCAGACGGCACTCGTGGACGGCAACCGCAAGTGGGCGGACCGTGCTCCGTTGCTCATTCTCGTCTTCGCACGCAACGATTTCGATGAACGGGGCAAATCCAACCACTGGGCGCAGTTCGACTCGGGTTCGGCGTGGATGTCGCTGTGCCTGCAGGCGCAGAAGATGGGATTGATCTGTCACGCCATGGGGGGATTCAAAAAGGACCGCGCACACGAAGTCGCCAACGTGCCTGAAGACAAGTTCACCGCCATGTGCGCGATCGCCGTAGGGCATCAGGGTCCGGCGGATGCTCTGGACGACGATCTGCGCGAGCGCGAAGCGCCGAGCGATCGCAAACCGCTGAACGACGTGGCGCACGAGGGGCCTCTGCCCGGCTGATCGCGCGGCACGGGGATCACTCCCCTTTTTTGTTTTGGGACAACTTGACTTGTTCGGGCTGGTGCCGCACGATTCTGCCTTCCACCAGGTAAATCACGTCTTCGGCGATGTTGGTGGCGTAGTCGGCGATGCGCTCCAGATGGCGGGAGATCGAAATGTAGTTGATGAGGATTTCCACCTGATCGGGGTTCTGCCGGATCTTCTCGTACACGCGCTGGTACACTTCGCGGTTCATCGCATCGATCTCGTCATCCGCCTGCCACACCTTGTGCGCGGTGACGGAGTCCATGTTGATGAGGCAGTCGATGGACTGGCTCAGCATGGCGCGGCTTTTCTCCGCCATGGTGGTGAAATCGAACGGCGGGACCACGTTCTCCTTGCTGGCCAGCACGACGGCACGCTCGGCAATGTTCACGGCGAGGTCCGCCACGCGTTCCAGGTCGTTGTTGATCTTGAGGGTGGCGATGACAAAACGCAGGTCCCCCGCCACCGGCTGGTGCAGAGCCAGCACCTTCAGGCATTCTTCCTCCAGCTGCACTTCCGTGTTGTCGATGGTTTTGTCCTGGTCAATGATCTCCTGCGCCTGGCGGGCGTCGAGTGCAGCCACGGCCTTCATGACCTTGAGCACCATCTCCTCCACCTGCGCGCTCAACCCCAGCAGTTGTTTTTTCAGAACATCCAGTTCACGTTCAAAATGTTTGGTCATGGGTCACCCTGTTTGATCAGCCGAAGCGTCCGGTAATGTAGTCTTCCGTTCTCTTCTGCTCGGGCTGTGTGAATATTTTTTTTGTGGAGCCAAACTCAACGAGGTTCCCTTCGTACAAAAACGCCGTCAAATCCGAAATGCGCGCCGCCTGCTGCATGTTGTGCGTGACGATGACAATGGTGTAGCGCGACCGCAACTCCTGGATCAAATCCTCGATGTGCGCCGTCGCCCTGGGGTCCAGCGCCGAGCAGGGCTCGTCCATCAGAATCACTTCCGGGTTCATGGCAATGGCGCGGGCGATGCACAGGCGTTGCTGCTGACCTCCGGACAGGCGCAAGGCCGAGTCGCGCAGGCGGTCCTTCACCTCGTCCCACAATGCCGCCTTGCGCAATGCGTCTTCGGCCAGATCGTTGAGGTCGCCCTGGTGGCCGTTGATCTTCGGCCCCCACACCACGTTTTTAAAAATGGACTTCGGAAACGGGTTGGGCCGCTGGAACACCATGCCGACCTGCTGGCGGATCAGCCCGGCGTCTGTTTTTTTGCCGTAAATGTTCTGACCGTGGAATACCACTTCCCCTTTCACCCAGGCGGTGGGGATGAAATCGTTCATGCGGTTGAACACACGCAGCAGCGAGCTTTTGCCGCAGCCTGAAGGACCGATCACTGCCGTCACCTGGTGCGCCGGAACCTGGAGGTCGATGCCGTTCACCACGCGATGCTCACCATAATAAATGGACAGGTTTCGCGTCTCCAGAATTGCTTCATGCTCTTCCAAACCAACCTCCTTCATTTATACCTTTGCAGTTTCTCGCGGATGAATACGGCACCGGCATTCATCGACAACAGCAGAACCAGCAGCACGATGATGCCCGCCGCCGCCAATCCGTGAAACTCTTCCTGCGGCCGGGCCGCCCAGTTGAAAATCTGCACCGGCAGCGCGGTGAACGGATCGTCCGGAGTTTCCGGCGTGAAGGCCACGTAACTCAATGCGCCGATCATGATCATCGGTGCCGTTTCGCCCATGGCCCGCGACAGGGCAAGGATGATACCGGTCATGATGCCCGGCAACGCACCCGGCAACACTTGCCACCACACCACCTGCCAGCGGCGCGCCCCCAGGGCATACGCGCCTTCACGGATGGACGGCGGCACGGCGCGGATCGCCCCCTGTGCGGCGATGACGATGACCGGCAACACCAGCAGACTCATGGTCAGGCTGCCCGCCCACAAACTGCGGTCGAAACCCAGAAAACGAACAAAGATCGCCAGACCCAACACACCGTATAAAATGGAAGGCATGCCCGCCAGATTGGCGATGTTGATTTCAAAAACCCGGAGCAGGCGATTCTTCGGCGCGAATTCTTCCAGGTACACGGCGGTCGCCACGCCCAGCGGAATGGCGACCATCGCCGTCATGCCGATCAACCAGACGCTGCCCCACAACGCGGACTTGATCCCGGCCTCTTCCGGATGCCGCGACGGGAAGCTCGTCAAAAAATCCCAGTCCAGCCACACCCAGCCTTCCTTCGCCACGTGGGCCAACAAAAGGCCCAGCACCCCCACTGCCAGCCACGTCACCGCCGTGCACAGACGGATGAACCACCGGTTGTGCCGTTCGCGTTTCTGGCGTGCGTCCATCATGAGTTGCGTGCCTTCGATTTCAGGATGAAATGGTTGCCGATGATATTCATGGTCAATGTTATCAGGAACAGAAGCATGCCCACGGCATAGACCGTGTAGTATTCGACGCCGCCCGCCGGGATGTCGCCCAGGCTGACCTGCACGATGTACGCGGTCATGGTCTGGATGCTTTCCAGAAAACCGATCGACCAATTCGGCGTCGCTCCGGCTGCAAGCGTGACCGCCATGGTCTCGCCTACGGCGCGCGACAGGGCCAGGATGACGGCCGCACCGATGCGCGTCGCGGCAGCGGGCAGGATGATCTGCCCCATCACTTCGAAATGCGTTCCGCCCAGCGCGTACGCGCCTTCGCGCAGGGTTTCCGGCAGGGCGCGGAAAGCGTCGTCGCACAACGACGACACCATCGGCAGAATCATGATGCCGACCACGATGGCGGCGCTGGCGGCATTGAAAATATTCGTTTCAGGAAATACCGTGCGAATCAGTGGCGTCACGAACGTCAACGCGAAGTACCCATACACCACGGTCGGGATGCCCGCCAGGATTTCCAGCACGGGCTTGATGATCGACCGGATGCGCGACGAAGCGAACTCGCTCAGATACGTGGCGATCAACAATCCAAACGGCAGAGCGATGAAGATCGCGCCAAACACAATTTTCATCGTTCCCGCGACCAGCGGCAACACGCCAAACGACTTCGGCTCCAGCAGCGGCGTCCACTGGGTTCCGAACAAGAAGTCGGTGACGGGCACTTCCCGGAAAAACAGAAACGATTCTTTCCCCAAAAGGAAGATGACCACCAGGGTGGTCATCAGGGTAACGCCCACGCAGAGCAGGAGAATGCCGTGCACGGCGTGGTCCATCCATTTTGAAAACATAATGTGTCTTGAACGTTTCAGTTTTGTGCCAGTTTCAGCAAATTGTTTTCAAACCGGTCCAGATTGTCGCGGTACATGGAATCCGGCAGCGGGATATACCCCACTTCTTTCGCAAGCGCGCCGGCATTCTCGATGTAAAACCGGATGAAGGCGTTCACCTCCGGACGCTTCGCCGCCTCGATGTTGACGTAGATGAAAATGGGCCGCGACAGGGGGGAATAGGTTCCCTTGTTGATGGTCTCCATGGTCGGAAACACCGGAGCCTTGTCGCCTTCCTTGATCGGCACCACTTTCAGGATGTTCTTGTTCTCGACATAGTAGGCGAACCCGAAGTAACCCAGCGCATACTTGTCTCCGGCCACGCCCTTGACCAGCATGTTGTCGTCTTCACTTTTGGTGAAGTCGGCGCGGCTGGCCTGCGATTTGCCGTTGATGGTTTCGGTGAAGTAATCGAAGGTGCCGGAATCGGTGCCCGGACCGTACAGTTTGATCGGCTTGTCCGGCCAACCGTCGCGCACGTCCGCCCACGTTTTCACGGAACTTCCCGGCTCCCAGATTTTTTTCAACTCGCCGGTGGTCAGGTGATCGACCCAGGTGTTGGCCTTGTTGATCACTACGGACAGCCCGTCATAGGCCACCGGCAATTCCAGGTAGTGAATGTTATTCTTTTTCGCCTTGTCGATTTCTCTTTGCTTGATGGCGCGGGAGGCGTCGTTGATGTCCGTCTCGCCCGCACAGAATTTTTTGAATCCGCCACCGGTTCCGGAAACGCCGACGGTCACGCGCACACGGGCGAAATCGCGATTCTTGCCGAACTCTTCGGCCACCGCTTCGGAAATGGGGAACACAGTGCTCGACCCGTCGATGCGAACGGTGCCGCGCAGTTTTTCACCGGCCACGGCCAACGAAACGCTGCCCAGTACCAGTGCCAAAATTAAAATTCGGGGTATCCAGCGATGCATGATGGTGTGATCTCCTCAAAAGGGAACATGTATGATCTCAATTCCCAATCAAGGTATCGCCGCATTGTTAGAGGCGTGTTAGGGCTTGGTTTAAATTCGGATGGAGCCGGAGGATTCGCGGGTGGCCGCTTCAACCTTTATCGTTACAAGGCTGATTTTGCGGGTCGTAATCGATCACCCGGCCCCGCCGGTCGAACACATAGGTGCAGCAGGATTCCAGCCCCTGCTTCAGGCGTTTTTTGGCGCGCTGGTGGCGGGACTTGGCGGCGGCGGGGGTGATGCCCAACGCTGCGGCGGCCTGCCGCTGCGTCTGGTTGTCGAATTCGACGCGTTGCAGGATGTCGCGGTCCGCCGCATCCAGCGTTTGCAGAAAATACCGCAGGCAGGCGTGGATTTCATGACGCGCGGCGGCATCGTCCTCCTTAGCCTCCACCGCCCTGTCCACCGGCGGCGCTTCGGGTTTGCGTGTGCGGTAATGGTCGATGATGCGGTTGCGCGCAATGCGATAGAGCCACGCCACCAGCCTGTCGCGGTCTTTCAGCCGCGACAGGCTTTCGTGCATCTTGAGAAAGATGTCCTGCGTGATCTCGTCGGCATCGGCCGCCGACCCCACCCGCCCGGCAACAAAAGCCCGGATGCGCGCATACAGGGTTTCAATTTCGGCAGCAGCCAGCGTTTCCATGATGTTCCTCGATTTGTTGGAGGACGACGAACACTTCCCACGCATTGCCGTCGGGGTCGTCCACCCAGACCTTGTCCTGAACAGCATAGCAACATTCGGTACCCTGTTCCAACTGCGGCAACAACCCCAGCGTTTCAAGCCGCACTGTTTCTTCCAACACCGTCTCCGCCAGCGGCACCTGGATACCCAGATGGCTGACCCGGTTGCCCGTCACCTCCGCCACGCGGTTGAGGGTGAAGTTGAGCGCGGGCCGCTCCACGTCAAACTTGGCGTAGCCGTCCTTGAGTTTCGTCGGCGGCACGCCGAACAACGCTTCGTAAAAACGCACGCTGTCGTCGAAATGCGCCGTGTTGAGGGCGAGGTGCAGTCGGCTGTCGGTTTCAGAATTCATGATGCATCTCCTTGAAGGAAAGGGTTCACCCACATAGACGAACCAGCCGCAAAAAGGATGCACCGGCTGGGAGCCGGAGCCAATGGGGTCATGCCCGGAGAGCGAACGATGGCCGGTGGACCCGTTTCAAATACAAACCGTTGCCTCCGGGTGCAGCCCGGCTGGGAGCCGGAGCCAATGGGGTCATGCCCGACGGGCGAAATATGGCCGGTGGACCCGTTTCAAATACAAACCGTTGCCTCCGGGTGCAGCCCGGCTGGGAACCGGAGCCAATGGGGTCATGCCCGACGGGCGTACTTTACTCCCTCCCCACGTAGTGGGGCTGGGGGGCTTTTTCCTTTTCGGTTCTTCATCCGGAGCGAAGCGATGGATGACCTTTCAATGAGTTCACAGTAAGCATCGAGATCCCTCACTGGCGTTCGGGATATCAGTGGAAGAATCCCCCTAACCCCCTTTACAAGGGGGGAACCGGCTAGTGCCCGACGGGCGAACGATGACCGGTGGACCCGTTTCAAATACAAACCGTTGCCTCCGGGTGCAGCCCGGCTGGGAGCCGGAGCCAATGGGGTCATGCCCGGCGGGCGTACTTTACTCCCTCCCCACGTAGTGGGGCTGGGGGGCTTTTTCCTTTTCGGTTCTTCATCCGGAGCGAAGCGATGGATGACCTTTCAATGAGTTCACAGTAAGCATCGAGATCCCTCACTGGCGTTCGGGATATCAGTGGAAGAATCCCCCTAACCCCCTTTACAAGGGGGGAACCGGCTAGTGCCCGGCGGGCGAACGATGACCGGTGGACCCGTTTCAAATACAAACCGTTGCCTCCGGGTGCAGCCCGGCTGGGAGCCGGAGCCCATGGGGTCATGCCCGACGGGCGTACTTTACTCCCTCCCCACGTAGTGGGGCTGGGGGGCTTTTTCCTTTTCGGTTCTTCATCCGGAGCGAAGCGAGGGATGACCTTTCAATGAGTTCACAGTAAGCATCGAGATCCCTCACTGGCGTTCGGGATATCAGTGGAAGAATCCCCCTAACCCCCTTTACAAGGGGGGAACCGGCTAGTGCCCGGAGGGCGAACGATGCTCTGTGGGCGCGTTCCCCAGTGTTCCTCCCCTCCTTTTCAAGGAGGGGATACAGGGGAGGTTACCAATGACTTTTCCTCTTATCCGTTATGCAAAGCTCTCCTTCTGGATGAAAGCCGGAGGGAAGGAAAAATAACCCCATTTGTCTAAGACGTATTGGAGGGGGTCATACCTTACCTTTTTCTGATAATGAAAGTGATTTTTATTGACAAATTGCTCCATATCCATAACAATCACGACTCTGATTCTGATAATCATTTTCATGCTTTGCAATCAGACCGCCCTTGAAAATAACCGGATTCCACAAAATGCATGAATTCAGGGGGCAGGCCGAAGGGAATCCTGATGCGCAAACAAGGAGAGCCGGTTTCCCGGCGAGTACCCCGGCAGGTCACATGCCGGGTCCCGACGATGTAATTTTTCAACAGCACTGATTGGAGAAACCTATCATCAATCCCGGGGATAATTTTTTAAAGAGGAGGAGACAGTGAAAACAATCCCAAAATCATGGGTGGGGGTAGCGCTTTTAGGCTTGATGCTTTGGCCGCAAAGTGCCCTCGCCATAGATGAAAAAGAAAAGACCCTGGTTCTGAAGCAGGTCGAGGTGGTGGGCACCAAGGACGATATCAAGGACATCGCGGCCTCGGCCCACCTTATCGAAACGCAGGACATCCTCAAGCACAGCTACGACAACATCGACCGTCTGCTGAGAAAAATTCCGGGCGTTTACACGCGCGAAGAGGACGGCCAGGGCCTGTTCCCGAACATCAGCATCCGCGGCGTCGATCCCGGACGCAGCGCCAAGGTGACGATCATGGAAGACGGCGTGCTCATGGCGCCGGCGCCCTACTCGGCCCCGTCCGCTTATTACTCGCCCACGGCGGGACGCATGAGCGCCATTGAAATCCTGAAAGGCTCCAGCCAGGTGCGCTACGGTCCGCACACCACCGGCGGCGTCATCAACTACCGCGCCACGGAGATTCCGCAAATGCAGTCCATGTTCAGCCGGACCCTCATGGGCAGTTACGGTGAGATCCGCAACCACACCTACTTCGGCGACACCCTCAGCACCGGCAGTGGGCGCTTCGGTTACGTGATCGAAAACTACTACCGGGAGAACAACGGCTTCCGGGAGATCCAGCCCACCGGGGACTTTCGCAACGGAGATAACACCGGCCTCCAGAACCTGGAGCCGATGATCAAGCTGATGTTCGAACCCGGCAGTTCGACCTACCAGCGCTTCGAGTTCAAGTTCGGTTACACGAACCGCGAAGCGAACGAGTCCTACCTGGGTCAGCCGGAAGCGGATTTCCGCAACAATCCGTTCCGGCGGCTGGCGGCGTCGCGCTTCGACCTGTATGATACCGAACAGTACCGCACGCACATCCGGCATTTCATCGAGCTGACTCCGAAGACCAACCTCGTCACCACCGCCTACGGCAGCACCTTCTGGCGTAACTGGGCGAAGCTCGGCAGGTGTACTGATACCGACGGAACAGGCACTACCGCACTGGGCCTCAGTCAATGTATGAAAGATCCAGACGGAAACGCTCTTCTGCAAGGCCAGGGACCCGGCGAATGGCGTTTGACCAACAATAACCGCAATTATTACATGTATGGCGTCGAGTCCCAATTGACGCATATGAAAGACCTCGGCGCCACGCAGCACACCTTCCACGCCGGCGTGCGCTACCATTACGACCAGATCCGCCGCTTCCAGTGGCACGAGTTCTACAACCAGGACGCCAATGGCTTCATCAACAGCCAGGCGGTCGGTCCGAAAGGTGGCGCTGGCAACCGCCGGCAGAAGACCACCGCGCTGGCGTTCAATGTGGACGACCAGATCAGGTGGGGCAGCTGGACTTTCAAGCCCGGCGCGCGCTACGAACAGCTCTGGCAGAAGTTCGAGAACTTCGACAGCGGTGACTCGCGCGACCGGACCTACGGCGTGTGGGCCGCGGGCGGTTCGCTCGACTACCGCTTCAACGAGTCCACCAACGTCTTCGCCGGCATCCACCGGGGTTTCTCGGTACCGGGTCCGAGCGGCGCGACCAAAGTGGGCTCAGAACAGATCGAGGAAGAAACCAGCATTGGCTACGAGCTGGGTACGCGTTACAACCGGCCGGATCTCGGTTTCCGCACGGAAGTCATCGGCTTCTGGACCGACTTTGACAACCTGATCGGGATCAGTAACCTCGGTGCGGGCGGCGGTGGTGGCACCGAAGTCGAGGACGTGGGTGAAGTTCGTACCCGCGGCATCGAGTTCATGGTGGAGTACGATCCCAGCGTGGTCGGCCAGTGGTCGGTCCGCAACCCGTGGTACTTCACTGCGACCTACACCGACGCCGAGTTCCGCCACGCGACCGGCCCCAACAGCAGTGCCGTCTTCAAGAACGCCGCCAAGGGCAATGAGCTTCCGTACATTCCGGAGATTCAGTTTGCGGTGGGCTCGGCGCTCATCTGGCAGGACTGGACGCTCAGTGTTGACGGCCAGTACATCGACTCCACCTTCGGCACCGGCGACAATTCTACTAACGAATTGGACGGTGCCACGGGAGACGTGCGCTTCGGCAAGACCGACAGCGTGTTCCTGCTGGATCTATCGCTGGCACATCAGTTGAACGAGCACGTGAACCTGTTCACGAACTTCCGCAACGTGACGGATGCGACGTATCTGGCAGGACGTCTGCCGGAAGGCCCGCGCGCGGGTGCGCCGTTCCAGATGTTCGGAGGTATCGAGATCACCTACTGAGGAGGGACTTCCTTACCCGGCGGCCCCGGATCCCCTCGCGGGACCCGGGGCCGTTTTTTTTATTGAGAAAAAAAGCAACCCATAGATTCCTCGCTTTCGCTCGGAATGACACGCCGGGGCCTGAATTGTCATCCTGAACGAAGTGAAGGATCTATGGGTTTTCTTTAATAAAAAATGAACCCCCGATGAACACAGACCCGGCCAGGCCGGGAGCGAACAGGGGAATGCTCCCTGGGCGAACGATGGCCGGTGGGCCCTATTCCAAATATAATCTGCTTCACCCGGGCCACCCGGTCCCCCCTTGTAAAGGGGGCCAGGGGGATTCTTCCTCTGTTATCCTTCACGCAGTGAAGGATCTCGATGCTTTTCCAGCATCATCATCAAGAGTCACCTTTCGCTTGCGCTCAAGGTAACCAACCGAAAAGGGAAAAACCCCCACATCCTGACCTCTCACTCTGGAGTGCTTCCGCCAGGGGAGAAGGAACCTCAAGCGCCCCCTCCCCTTACCAAGGGGAGGGCAGGGGTGGGGTTGCCTTTTGCCTGCTACGCCCTAACCGATGATTCGTTATGAATGCCAAACGAACACCAAGGAAAAAAGCTCCAAAACCTCCCCTCGATCCCCTCCTTGGTAAGGAGGGGGGGATAATTAAGAAAGGATTTTTTGGGCATCATCTATTTTTTATCTGTGTTCATCGGTGGTTAATAATTTTTGTTTTTTTATTGGTATGTCCGTGTTCATCGGTGGCTGGCTCTTCCATCAGCAACACCCACCGGAAAAGTCGTCGCGCCGGACGGCGCGCACGGTGTCGATGCCCTCATGCACAATCAACCCGCCGATGACGATGGCCGACAGGCTGTCCGCCCACCACAACATCGGCGACAACAGGAACAGCAGGCTCCCGGCGAACAGCACCGCCGACAACTGGATGCAGGCCAACGAACAACGCGCGTCTTTCATCATGGTGGCGCTGTCGAGTTCCCGCGCCACCCGCACCTTGGCTCTCCACAAGTAGAACATGAAACTCAGGCTGACGGCGGCGATGACGAATCCGGGAAGCGTTGTATGCGGTTGCGCGTGCGCGGCCCATTGAAAGCCGGAGGCGAGAATGGTTCCGGTCCCAAGCAGTAAAAACAGGACACCGATGCCGAACGTGGCGCTGCGTTCTTTCTTCAACGAAAGCGCCGCGTCCAGCCCCTGCTCGCCTTGGAAGCGCCACAGCACCAGCGTCGCCGAAAACACTTCGATGAAACTGTCGAGCCCGAACCCAAGCAGCGCGAAGGATTCTTCTTCCACGCCAAAGGCCACCGCCACCATGCCTTCCAGCAGGTTGAAGCCGATGGTGAACCAGGCAAGGAACACCGCCTTGCCGATGGGATTTTGTGTCAGAATACGAGAAGATAACATCTCTTCATTTATATCGAAAATCGGCCCGATTTTCACTATCTGAGGAAAACGCAGTGAAAATCTCCCTTTATTTCACTCTATGGGGTGCGGCCGAACCTTCGCATACAGGTGCTGGTCCAGCACGCGATTCTCTTTTTCACCACGCTGCATTGCAAAACCCCTTCCAGCACGAATCCGGCTTTTTCCAGCACGCGCCTCGACGCGGGGTTGCCGGCGAACACGGCGGCGAACACCCGGATGAGGTCTTCGTGCTGCAAAAGGTGGTCGGCAAAACCCTGTACAGCTGCGGTCATGATGCCCTTGCCGTGGTACGGCTGGGCCAGCCAGAATCCCAGTTCCGCCGCATGCCGGTTGACGTCCTGTCCCGGATGGTAACCAATGGTGCCGATGGCTTCCCGATCGGTGGCGATGGCAAACGTGCGCGGCGGGTATTCGCGGCTGGCCTGATCGATGAAGTCGTCTGCATGCTGCTGTGTGTAGGGATGCGGAAACCAGTCGCGCAGTTGTTGCCAGATACGATAATTGTTCCCGTACTCCGCAAGGGCCGCGGCGTCGGCAGGCGTGAAGCGCCGGATGCGGTAGCCCTCGAACGTCAACAGCGGAGCGCTGAACGGGAAATACTCGGAAGCCATGTCATTTGCCGGGAAATTCGATTGATCTAACCGCTGATAAAGAGCGGCGGTGATGATCGCGGGAATCGCGGGTTGCATTTTCTATGGGGCCTAAACGGACACCGCCTGGCCCCTGCCCACGCACAGAGCCGTGGTCGCGGAATACAACAAGGTGTGTGACGGCGATCCCGACTGCCGCCTGTGAGTGTTCGGCGAGCGGGCGTTTTCCGCCGAGTATTATATGAAGGGAAAAGCGAAGCGGACGGAACGGGTGAACTTCCTGCTTCGTGCCTCGCGTAGGAAGAAACGCGATTTCGTCGCGGCGCGCGATCAGCTGCTCGACCGCCTGCACCCGTCCGAAAAGAAGCACCTCAAATCCGTCGCGCGCTTCGGCGAACTCGCTCTGTGGCGGGGTCGAGCGTTGAGAGGCAGGGGCTGGGCTCAGAGCATTTCCCTCCCGGACACATCCTTGAATCGCAAACGGATTGGGTTCTGTCCTTCTTCAACGAAAACGAACCTGCTCAACTCCCGAATCACTTGCGGGACGCGCATGAAGTCCTTCGTTTTGTCGAAATGCCAGTTGGCCCCGGCTTCCAGACACTGCTCCCGGCAATGGCCACGGCACGGCGCGTCTGAGCAATTGCTGAAAGCGATCAAAAAGGTTTTGGGCTTGAATTCCTTTATGGTTTTAATGAGAGGCAGGCCCCATTCATCCGAAAAATGGGGGTCGATCACCACACATTCCGGCCCGTTTTGCAAAGCCAGATGTTTCGCTTCGTCGGCCTTCTGCGCTTTTTCAATATTTAGATCCGATATATCGACTGAAAATCGGATCAACCCTTCCATTAAATCAAGCAGACTCTCTTCATTGTCGATCAGCAGGATATTCATAGCCGCCTCCATAGGTTTACGGAACGAGATGCTTTGAGCTGAACAGGGTTTTATGAAGATTTTGCGCTTTTCGGATGAGGGGGTATTGTAGCATTTAATCAATATCTGCTTACAGCCTGTAACTGTCTCCAATGGGCATTTTTCAGTGTGGTCCAAGTGAAAGTCCATATTTTTCAAAGGTCGGCTTTCGGGAAATTCCGGGTTGAGGCGGGGACCCGGAGTTTGGAACACAAGGTCATCATAAAGCGGAGGGTCTTTGAGCCAGGGCAAGCGGTGGCAGGGGTCATTACTGCCTCCTCCCGGCGGCGCAGGGAGTCACCGATCGCAGACGCAGGCGGACCAGGATTTTTGGATGAGCGACCGGTACTGCCCTGACACGGTTTCGTAATAGAACGTGGGTTCGAGCGTCAGCGTGTACCAGGCACCGCTGGCGGTGATGTACCACACCTCGCCCAGCTCCGGCCTCACCTCCATCCGTTCCTCGCCGGAAGGCAGGTACTCAACCGCGCCCTTCTTCGGATGCGCAAAGCGGGACCCGTCGGCATAGCTGAACACCACGCCCAAACTCGGATGGGTCTCCACTTCAATCGCCTGTTCAACGGGCGGCTCCACCGGCATCTCCGAACGGGCGTTGCCCGCACTCCCTATAATCAATGAGACCGCCGTCAACACGGCACAAACGGGTTTGATCCACCACAACTGCATTTCCTTATTCAATGGCAGGATTCCTTTCGAAGAGTTTATGTTGAAGAGAAGAGACTTTCAGCAGACGGCGGCATTGCGCTGGCAATCGCGCACCATTCCCGGAATACCGAGCAGGCCTTTCGTTTTGTCCACGTGATGGTTCACGCCGAATTCACGGTAACGATCGCGGCAGTACAGCGAGCACAAATCACTGCCGCAGTTGCAGAGGACGATCACCGTCGTGCGCGGTCGCACTTCCCGGATGGTTTTGATGAGAGGCAGGCCCCACTTCTCGGAGAACCGCGGGTCCATGACCACGAGATCGAAACCGTTCTGCAATGCCAGTTGCACCGCGTCCTCCGGCTTGTTCGTTTTTTGAATGCTCCAGCCGTTCCCTTCCGGGGAGGCGAACCGGATCAAATTCTCGAGCAGGTCGAGAACTTCGGATTCTTGGTCGATGAGCAGAATGTCCACGGCGAACCTCCCAAAATAGGTTATGTTTTGATAATGATTTTCATTATCATATTAAAAGCGGTCCCTGTCAACCGGTTTTTATGAATTCAATTCATTGAAAAATAGGGTGTTGCTTGCTACAGACCTGAAAGCGAAGAAAGAGCTCGTGGGGGATGGCCCGGGTTTCTTAGCCTGGACGGATGTTTTGATTGGGGATAAGTGGAGGTTTATGAAACAAAAAATTCAATATGCCGGAATTAATGGGAGGGTCTGGAAACCTGTCTTTGCCTTCTCCGGAGTCACCCTGCACTGAAATATTTAAGGACTCTCACAGCGGGTTCGGCGGGTACTGGTATTCGTACATCGGGTTGGGGTGGAGGGCGGCGTCACCTTGCCCGCTGGGGGCACCGGGTCCCTGGTGTTTCGCCAGGTAGTCGAGTATGGAGTTGCGCACCTCCGGCTCCAGCTCCCACAGCCCCTGCTCTTCCTGCATCCAGGTAATGAGCGCATCCCACGCGCTTCGGCTCATGCGGTTTTGCAGGATGAGCGCGGCATTGTGGCAGGCGGTGCAGTTGGCGATCACCGCGTCGCGTCCTTGGCCTTGCGGCAGTCCGGCATTGGGATCGTCTTCCTGCGCCCACAAGCAGGGGGCGACCAACAGAACAAGCACGCAAACCAGCAACGCGACGGTTCGCATCGACAGCCTCATTGCACGGTCACCGCGATGCGGTGCATGGCGTTGTTGAGGTAGCCCGAGGGGTTCCATCCCGGCACCACCATCGGTTGCATGACCCCTTCCTCGTCGGTGGCCCGCGCCCACACTTCGTAATAGCCGGGCTCGGGAAACCGCACCTGCGTCTGCCAGCGTTGCCAGGCGTAGCGGTTGACCGGTTCTTTCAACGGCGCACCCTGCCAGGTCGCGCCGAAATCGATCGACACGTGCATGGCCGCCACCGAGCGGTCGCCCGCCCAGGCGTGGCCGCGCAGATTCAATACCTGGCCCTGTTTGAGTACGATGCCTGTCTCCGGGGAGGTGATGAGGGATTTCACCGGCATCGATTCGATGATGGTCATGTCTTCCTGTGGCACCTTCGCGCCCGGTTGCACCGGATAACGCGGCACGCGGTACTTGTCCATCTTCATGCCGTCGTGCACCCGATCGCGCACCCAGATGCGGCGCAGCCATTTGGGCGAGGTCGAACCCGGCCAGCCCGGGGTGACGAGCCGCAACGGAAACCCGTTCATCAACGGCAACGGTTCGTCGTTCATCGCCCAGGCGATCAGCGTGTGTTCCTCCAACGCCTTGGCGATCGGCGTGCCGCGCGAGATGGAAGCTTTATTCGGATCGCCGGACAGGTGCAGGTCGGCGCCGTAGTAGCCGGTGTACACGGCGGAGGCCTTGACGCCCGCCGCCTTCAGCACATCGCCCAACCGCACCCCGGTGAAACGCGCACAACCGACTGCACCGAAGCGCCACTGATTGCCTTTCGCCGACGGATAAAACCCGGCGCGTCCGTTGCCGCCGCATTCGATCTGCAAGGCGAAGGTGTGTTCCTTGAATTTGTGCTGGAGATCGGCGAGCGTGAGGGTGAGCGGCCGGTGTACTTCGCCGTCCACGGTGAAACTCCACGCGCCGGGAGTGTCGGTGGCGACGGGCGGCAGGCCGTTGTTGCGCACGAAGAAATGTTCGTTCGGGGTGACGTCGGCGTCGAGCCAATGCGGCGGCGTCTCGGCATTGACCGGACGCTCGTTGTGCACGATCAAGCCGCTTTTGCCTTCGATGACCGGCGCGCCGCCGGCATCCGCCAGCGCCACCGGGATGAGGCCCTGCGGCATGAAGCGCGCATACGGAATGTGCGCGCCCACGGTGAGCGCCATGAAGGCGAGTCCCGTGTCCTTCAGAAACCCGCGGCGGGAAACCGGATCGGCCTCGCGCCCCCACAATTCCCAGTCGGCCTTCTCAGGATCGGTGTCGTAGAGTTCAAACAGACCGCGTTCTTTTTTACCGGGCATGATGTTCCCCCTGATCGGAAGCCAACCTCCCCCAAAGAATAAAGCTTTTTACGGGAAAAATAAAAAAATAACGCTGCGAGAAAACGTCATCGGGGTCCGGTCAGTCATGACTCAATACGATGCGGTAACGCACGTTGCCCTGCTTGAGTTTTTCTATCGCGTCGTTCACCTTGGAGAACTTGAACTGCTCGATAACGGGTTTGATGCCGTGACGTTTGCAGAACTCCAGCATGGTGGCGATGGTGGCGGGGCTCCCTACCGGCGAACCGGAAACCGAACGTTGCTTGAAGATAAGAGCAAACACTTGCAGATCGAGCGGCTCCAGCGTGGCGCCGACGAAATGCAATCGTCCGCGCGGTTTGAGCGTGTTGAGATACAGGTTCCAGTCGAGCTTCACGTTGACCGTGGAGAGGATGAGGTCGAACGACCCCGCCGCGGCTTCGATGGCTTTCGGGTCACGCGAGTTGATGACGTGATGCGCGCCCAGCTCTTTTGCTTCCTTTTCCTTGGCTGAGCCGGAGGTGAACGCCGTCACCTGGCATCCCCATGCGTTGGCGAACTGAAGCGCCAGGTGGCCCAGCCCGCCAATGCCGATGACGCCGACGTGGTCGGTGGGCTCGATGCCGAACTGCACGAACGGATTGAACACGGTGATGCCGCCGCAGAACAGCGGGCCGATGGCGGCGAGGTCCATGCCGTCGGGCAAAGGCACCACGCTGTGTGCGCGGGCGCGGACCTTGTCGGCGAAGCCACCGTGGTGGCCGACGATCGTCTCCTGCGGCGCGTCGCACAGGTTGTGGTCGCCGCTGTGACAGTATCCACACTCACCGCAGAATCCCGCATGCCAGCCCAGTCCCACGAGTTGGCCCACTTCGAGATTGCGCACGGCGTCGCCCGTTTTCGCCACGCGGCCGACGACTTCGTGCCCGGGGACAACGGGATATTGCGTGATGCCCCAGTCGTTGTCGATGATGCTGACGTCGCTGTGGCACAGGCCGCAGTGCAGGACGTCGATCTCCACTTCGTCCGGTTGCAGTGCGCCGGGATCGTATTCGAACGGTTCGAGCGGCTGGCCCGCTTCTTTCGCGGCGTAGGCGTTGATCATGTCATCGGTCTCCTGAAATAAAAAGTTTCTAACATCATTCGGCTGAGAGAAAATAAGGAAAGGTTTTGAATCCCCCTCATCCTGACCTTCTCCCGCCAGGGGAGAAGGGACCTTTAACACTCCCTCTCCCTGAATGGGAGCACTCACGGAGTGACGGGCTGGGGTGAGGGTGAACAATGAAATCTCTTTATTCAAACACTCCAAACCATCGCTCGCCCTCCGGGGATATCCCAAATAAAGTTCCCGCGTTGGCCCCGTTCGTTCCACGCCGTGCGTGGTTCGCTCCACGCCGGGCGTGGCCCGGTCAGTCTTCGGCCATGGCTTCGGAGAATTCGAGGATCAGGTTGAGTGCGCCGACGACACGCACCCGGTCCTTGTCCAACCCATCCATATCTTCGATCGACTCTTCGGAACCGCTTTCCTGCAACACCTCGCGCACCGTGCGTGCGTCCGGCAGAACGCCGTCGAGGCTTTTGAACGCAATCATTTCTTTCCTTGCGACTTCGACAATCTCTTCGTAACTCTTGACTGCGTGGATGGATTGGTAGGTTTGCAACCCTTTGGGAATCTGACTCGAATACTCACTCAATATGGGATGGACGCTGCCTGCCATGACGATGCGATCTCCTCTATAACGTTCGAATTCCGTGCAGAACCAATGCCTGCCGCGAATCCGAGAATTCTCGAAAATGAAAACAACCGGTGCTGCCGGTCCCGGGATTATGGCAGGATTTCATGCCGACGTAAATATTGTGCATCCATCATTCCATCATAAATGCGTGCTGACGCCACTGAACGGAATGCCGGAGAGGTCGCTCATTTCCCGCTTCCACGTGGTGAGGTCGGTTTGCGCGAACTGGTTCAAATGCTCGTGACCGCAGGCGCGCGCCATGACCTGCATCAGATCCACCGAAGCATTGAGAAACCGCGTCAGCCGTTTCGGCGCTTCCTCCGTATCCAGAATTTTACGGCGTTCCGGGTCCTGCGTGGCGATGCCCGCCGGACAGTTGTTGGTGTTGCAGATGCGCGCCGCCACGCAACCGATGGCCTGCATCGCCGCATTGGACAGGGCGATGGCGTCCGCGCCCAGCGCCAGCGCCTTCACGAAATCCGGCGGCGTGCGCAGGCCGCCAGTGACGATGAGCGTCACATGGTCGTAGCCTTGCTTATCCAGGTAATGCCGGGCGCGCGCCAGGGCCGGGATGGTGGGCACGGAGATGTGGTTGCGAAACAACAAAGGCGCCGCGCCGGTGCCGCCGCCGCGTCCATCGACGATGATGTAATCGGCGCTCGCCTGCACGGCGAACTCGATGTCCTGCTCGAGGTGCTGCGCCGAGGTTTTGAATCCGATGGGGATGCCGCCTGTGATCTCACGCACGCGGTCGGCGAAGTTTTTAAAATCGGCCACCGTGTGCAGGTCGGTGAAGGTTGGCGGCGAGATGGCGTCCTGTCCCGGTTTCAGGTTGCGGATTTCGGCGATGCGTTCGGTCACCTTGTTACCGGGAAGGTGGCCACCGGTGCCCGTCTTCGCGCCCTGCCCGCCTTTGAAGTGGAACGCCTGCACTTTTGCAAGCAATTCTTCTTTATAACCGAACAGGGCCGAGGCCAGTTCGTAAAAGTAACGCGAGTTGTTCTCCTGTTCTTCCGGCAGCATGCCGCCTTCGCCAGAGCAGATGCCCGTGCCCGCCGCTTCCGCGCCCTGCGCCAGCGCCACTTTCGCTTCCTCCGACAACGCGCCGAAACTCATGTCCGATACCAGCAGCGGGATTTTTAACGTGAGCGGTTTTTTAGCGCGCTTACCGATCACCACCTCGGTGCCGACCGCGACTTTTTCCTGCAACGGTTGTTTGTGAAACTGTCCGGTCAAAATCTGGATGTCGTCCCAGCGCGGCAATTCCGGCGCGGGCACGCCCATGGCCGCGATTTCGCCATGCGCTCCCATCTTACTGAGTCCGTGCTGAGCGAGTTCATGGATGAAGCGGACCGTCGGCTCTTCCTTCGTCGGCTTGGGTGTGGGCGTGTCACCTGCGGATTCGGTGTCCGCTTCCTTTTCTTCTTTCGCATCGTCGGGCAGGGTGGAATGGGTGCCGTCGCAGTACGGCGGATTCTTCGTGTGCTTGCACATGCACAGGTAGGCCTTCTCGGTTTTGTCCGCCTTGAACACTTTGGGTTCGAAGGACGTGTCGCGGTGCGAGCCGTCGCAGTACGGCTGGGTTTGAGATTTGCCGCAGGCACACCAGGCGTAGGTTTTGCCTTCTTTCAATTCCACTTCGACGGGTTGGGTATCCGCGACCACCGGTTTGTCCACGACAACCTCCTTGCAAAAATGAAATGGGGTGAATGTCATCAGTGTATCAAGGCTCGCCGATCCGGGCCAATGTTTATGCGCCGTCGTGAGGCCGGATGAATTCTTACAAAACGACCGGTTTTATATGGAAGGACGAAGCGTTTGAAACGTTGAGGACCCCGTGAAGCCCCGGAAAATTAAAGAAATCCGGAAAACAGGGTGGCGATGCCGAGGAAGGAAAAGAAGCCCATGACATCGGTCACGGTGGTGAGGATGATGGACGACGCGGTGGCCGGGTCCTGTCCCACGCGCACCAGCACGATGGGCACCAGCGCCCCCGCAATGCCGGCGATGACCATGGACAGGATCATGGAAACACCGATCACGCCGGTCAGACCGATGGATTGGCTCCACACATACACGCCGAGGCAGGTGGTGGCGCACACGCCGATGCCGTTCATGAATCCCGCCTGCGCTTCCTTCCACACCACGCGCGCCCACTGGCGGGTGGTGATCTCGCGGATGGCGAGGCCGCGCATGGTGACGGCCAATGCCTGCGCGCCGGTATTGCCGCTTTGCCCGGCGACCACCGGCAACAGCACGGCCAGCGCGGTGAAGCGGGCGATCATGTCCTCGAACGCGCCGACCACGGCCGCGGCGAGAAACGCGGTGACCAGGTTGATCTGCAACCACGGCTGACGTTTGCGCACGGCGAAGGCGGCTTTCGACAGGGCGCGTTCATCACGGCTGGCACCCACCATCGCCTGCATGTCGGCGGTGGCATCTTCCTCCACCGCCCGCACCAGTGCTTCCTGCCAGATGACGCCGAGCAGGTCCCCCTTCATTCCGACGACCGGAACGCTGTGGAACCGGTACTTCTCAAACAAATCGACCACTTCCTCCTGGGGAGTCAGGGCTTCGACGAATGCGGCGACGGGACGTTTGAGTTCGTGCAACGGCTGGTCGAGCCGGGCAGCCACCAGACTCTGCAGGCTGATCTGACCGGTCAGGGCGTGGCTATCGTCCTGCAGGAACAACGTCGGCTTGGGTCGATGGCCCGGTTGGCGCAACCGCTTGAAGACCTGATCGACGGTCAGGGTTTCAGAAAACAATTCCACGCGCGGGTCCATCATGCTGCCCGCCATGTTTTCCGGATACGCCCTGAGCGCATTGAGTTCTTTTTGCACCGCCGGGTTGACGCGCTGCAAATAATCCGCGGCGCGGTCATCCTCCATTTGATGCAGGATGGCGACCATGGCTTTCGGGTCGGTGGCCTCCATCAACTCGATGATGGGGCCATCGTCGAACCGGGGCAACAGCGCGGCGGCAAAGGAAGGCGGCAGTTGTTCAAACACGCGGGTCAGCGTGGCCTGCGGCATCTCGCCCAGCATGGCCGCCGCCGTTTCCGGTGCCAGTTCTTCCAGTTGCCGGGCGGCGGCGAGAGGATGCCGTTGCAGGTATTGCCGGTTCAAAGCCTGGATGGCAGCGTTGGCATCACCGGTCATGAGCGTTTTCCTTGGAAGGGGGTGGTTTGGGCGGCTCCAGGAAAGGCAGGGCCACCATGCCGCGCACCCAGGCGCTGGTGGCGAGCAGGAACAGCGGCACCATGCTTTCGAACAACGACGTGTCCACGCTTTCCTTCTTCACCGTCTCCAAGGCCTCGCGCATCTGCTCGACTTTCAGCAGGCCTTCCACCTCGTTGTTGACATTGACGACGGGCAGGGCGTTGGTGTGATGCCAGGCGTCCAGCGATCGCACCGAGATCAACGGCGCCTGCACCAGAACCGGCTCCACCCTGGGGTCGAGCAGACTCGTTACCGGATGGTTCGGTGGTTCATGGATCAGCCGTCCGAGTTCCACCGCACCCACGTACTGGCCGTTGTGCTGCATGACAAAAAAGTGATGGCCCTCGCTCTGCCCGATCCGGCGGAAATGGTCCAACGCCTCCTGCACCGTGGTGCGATCGGAAACCATCGGCAACGACACCGCCATCCAATAACCCACCGTATCCGGGCGAAAGGTGATCTGGCGGCTCAGGGTTTTCTGTTTTTTCTTGGGCAGGTTGTGCAGCAACTGCTGGCGCAGGGTTTCGTCGCTTTGACGCAACACATGACAGGCGCGAAACGACGACAACAGATCGAGCCGTTCCGACGCGGCCTTGGGCGACAAGTGGATGAAACATTCGCCGAGATACCAGGGGAACAACTGATCCATGACCCGCGCCGCCTCTTCCGCGGGAAGGGACGCGAGGTACGCGGCGGAATCCGCCGGACCGAGTTCCTCCAGCACGCGCGCGGCGTCTCCGGCGTGGCCTTTCAGGTAGTGCCGGGTGAAATGCAGTGCGTCACTCATTGTTTTTTTGACCGATCAATTGTTCCATCGGTTCCTCTTCAAACAGGTGCGCCGGCAGCACCAGTTTACCTTCTTCGGTGGCCAGCACCACGGAAGTCGGCGTGAATTCCAGGATCACCCCTTCGCGCTTGCCCCAGCGCACCCGCTGGCCCAGCTCATACTGCTTGTGCACGAAGTGAGCGCCGATCAGATTGCTGACGAACGTGCGTCCGCCCAAGCCGAAGGCCAGCGCAAGGCTGCCCAGAAACGCGGCGGCACCGATGGCAATGAGCGTGGAAAGAAACGAAACCTCGATGCCGATTTGATCGAGCCCCACCACCAGCGCGGTGATCAGGGTGGCCCCTTGGGCCAGCGAACCGAGGAGGTTCGATTGCGGCAGCCCCGCCGAGGTGGCGGTGGTGGTGGTCAAATCGCGCACCAGCACGCTCAACAAAATTCCGGCAATTAAAATGATGCCGCCTGCCAGGAACGTCGGCATGTACGTGACCACCTGGCTGAGCCAGGCCGACACGGCATGCAAACCCAGAATGTCCGTGGCGAACTTGACGAAAAAAAGAATGACCGCCCAGAAAATGATTTTCCCAAATAAATCGAGAGCGGGATGCGTTGCCTGCAAACGCACCCCCGTCTGCCGTTTGAGCGGCGTGCGGCTCAACATCCGGTCCAGCACTTCGATGGTTTTCACACATCCGAGCTGCGCCAATCCGGCAACAATCCAGCCTGCTGCCAACAACGCAGCGGCACCCAGCAAATTCGGCAGGTAATGAATTACAGATTCCAGAACAGGAAGGCTTGCCGCTTTGAGTTCCTGGAACCAGGAAGTGATGGTTTCCATCGTGCGCGCACCTCGTTGATTTGCGGGGAAGACGTTATGATAACATCGAGGAACGAAATTTGAAGTGAGTGCCCGAAACAAATCGCACTCAATTCATTATCATTGTATCCAAATGGGGTTTGATTGAAAGTCAAAAGGGAGGGAAACTCCCTTTTGCCGCGGGAAGGATGTTCTACGACGATATCTGCGGATCGGGCAAAGGGGGAGGCCGCATTTTTTGCGACGGCCGGGAACGCCGTCTTCTCCAAAACAGGAAGCCGCTGATGAAAAGCAGCGCCGGACTGAGTCCAACGGCAACGGTGAAAATGCGACCGCTCTCTCCCCAGAATCGTCCGATGTGCAGCGGGTACTTGAGGTCGGAGGCGACCTGCCCGGACGAGGCCTGACGGTAGCTGTGCACCATCATCGCGTCTCCCGTTTCCGGATGCAAGGCGAGGTAGGTGGAACCGTTGGGATGCGGGTTTTCATCGAACCGCATGCGCAGGACAAACGGCGCGTCGGGAGTGCGCGGCAGACGCAGGAAGGTGAGCGTGGCCTCCGGCAGGATCGATTGCCCGCGCGCCATCAGTTGTTCCGCGGACAGGGAGTTGTTGACCGGGGCCGTGAGGTTCGGCGGGAGGGTCCGCATGGGTCCGCCCAACACCGACTCCAGCGCAACGTTGACGGCTTTGTGAAACACCATGCCTGCACCGGTGGCGATGCTGAACACGAGAAACCCGATCGACACGATGCCGATGAACCGGTGCAGACGAAACGCCTTGCGCACGCCGGTTTCTTGCCACCCGATGCGGAACGCGCCGGACCAGCGTCCGCCGCGCGGCCACCAGAGATACAGCCCCGTGCCCAACAGCACCAGCGCCACCAGACCAATGGCGCCCATCACCGTCTCGCCGGTTTCGCCCGCGAGCAGGTGCACGTGGAGATCGTGCAGGGTTCCCATCAACCCGTCATGATCGCCGCGCATACCGAGGAGGCTGGCGGTGTACGGGTTCACATACACCTTATGAATACCGCCGGCCTCGCGAATCCACACTTCCATCGAATGCTGCGGTGCGCGCGGCAGACGCACGAGACCGATGAGCGCGTTCGGATGCGCCTGCCGCACCGCATCCAGGGACGCGTCGATGCGGTGCGGGCCGCCTCCCGGCTCCACCCGCCACAGATCCGAATTCAGCGCGTGGTCGATTTCCTTGTGGTACACCAACAGGCTGCCACTCAATCCCGACACCACCATCACCAGTCCCACGGAAAACGCGAGTACCAGATGAACACGCCGCACCCATTGCCGCAGGCGCTGGGATGAGGCAGGCGACGTTTTCATGACGAGAGGGCTCCGTGAGAGTGACAACGTTTTACAGCATTACCAGTCGAGACTGTAGGCCAGCGAGACCGTCTGCCCCTGGGCCTCGGTAAAAGAAACGGTGCTGGCACCGGCCTGATTCACCAGAGGAACATAATCGGTATTGAGCAGATTCTCAATACCCAGTGTCAACTTACCGGGCCCCACCCGCGCACTGCTGTAAAAATCCAGCACCGTGTAGTCGCGCACGGTGGCGCCGCCGAACTGCGTGCTGTTGGGATCACGATTGCCGGAATGCACCATCTGCAGGCGATGCTTCCACCAGTCGAACATATTATAGTCGGCATACGCCGTCACCTTGATCGGCGGGATGCGGTTGGACGGCAGATCTTCCTCGAATGATCCGTCGTCGTCCAGGTCCACTTCGCCGACAACCCAGGTGAAGGAACTGCCCAGCGTCCAGATGTCGTTGGGCCGCACATCCACCGCCGCCTCCACACCATAGATGCGTTCCGGCTGTTTGCGGATTTCCAATGAGTTGGTGAACGTGGTGCCGTTGTCGGATTCGCTGTAAAACCCGGTGATCGATCCCTTGATCCAGCCGAAGTTACCGCGCACTCCCAACTCGTAGTTGTCCACGGTCTGCACTTCCGACTGAAGCGCTTCGGCGCTGGTGGAGGTGCCGTCGCGGATGGCGCGACCGATGTCCGCCAGCGAAAAGCCCTGCGCGAAATTGGCGAACACTTCCACCCCTTCCTGCACAAACACCACCGCACCCACATTGGCCAGGGTCTCATTGAACGTGAGGTTGCCGCCACGGACGAAAATGGCTTTGCGGTTGACCACGTCGTTCACATCCAGCCAGATCGATTCGTGACGGAACCCGCCGCGCAACATGGCCCATTCCTGAATGGGAATCTGCAATTCCAGAAAACCGGCCAGCGCATTTTGTTTCATGAGCGGCACGATGGTCGGGCCGTCGATGCCGTTCTGGATGGTTTCATCGCGCAGGAAGTCCACACCCCAGATGGCGGTCATCGGAATATTGCGAACCTCGAACGGTGTGTCAAAGGTCGTCCGCGCACCGATTTTTTCCGACACAATTTCCGTCTGCGCGAATCCCGGAAATTTGGCGAAGCGCGCCGTCAGATCGTTGTAATACAACTGCGCGTTGAGGGCACTTCCGAACAGATCCTTATCGCGGAAGCTCAACTGCATGGTCAGGTTCTCCGTGCCGGGGTCCTTGGCATTTCGATTGCCGCGGATGGCAGGGGTTTTGACGTCGTTGGACGGATCGCCGGTGCCAAATGTGAAATCGGTATCCTGCAAAAACCGAAAGTAGTTGACCATGAACTCGGCCCGCTGACGGCCGCCGTTGAAATCGTAGCCGACTTTGCCAAGCAAGTTCGCGTCGTCCGTGTCGGCGAGACCACCCTGCACGCCCAGCGGGTCGGGCGGAATGCGGTCACCGTCGGCATCGAACAAGCCGGAATTGGCAATGAACTTGCCATTGATCAGGTAATCCACCTTGTCACGCCGGCCGGATACCTGATGATTGGTTTCCCACGCGAACGAATCGCTGGGATGGGTGGAGGAGAAGCGCAGGCCGAACCGCGAACGCGCGTTGAACGGTCCGTCTTCCGGCTTGCGGGTGATGATGTTGACCAGACCGCCCGTCGCGCCGAAACCATACGCCGGGGTGCCGCCGCGCACCACCTCGATGCGCTCGATGGCCTCGGCGTTGATCGTGTTGAGATCGCGGCTGGCGCCCCGCAACGGTGCGGTCTGCGGAACCCCGTCGATCAATACCAGAAATTTGCGGCCGCGCAGGGTTTGCCCGAACGTGGACAACGCCTTGGAACTGGGACTCATGCCGGGGATGGTCTTGCCCAGGATGCTGCTCAGGTTGCGGTCGATCTCAATCTGCTCCTGAATGGTTTCTTTTTCAACAACGGAAACCGACTGCGTCAGTTCCGAAACCGGCGTTTCCGTACGCGTGGACGACACCACCACTTCCTTCAAAACGTTTTTCTTGTCGTCGCCGGACTGGGCGACGACCAGTTTCTTCGACGGGCCCGTGGATTCCGAGTCCGGTCCTTCCGCCTTTTTGATCACCGTCACTGTGTTGCGGCCTGTAAACTCAAAATGCAGGTCACTGCCTTTCAGCAACCGCTTCAACGCCTCCTCCGGAGTGTGATCGCCCGCAACACCGGACGTGCGCACCGACTCAACATCGCCGCTGGTGTAGGCAATCTGCACGCCCGACTGTTCGAAGAACTGGCTCAGAGCAGAGCCCAGCGGCTGCGGGTCAATGTCGAATTGGGTTTTGGATTGATTCGCGGATGTTTCGTTGAGCGCGGACAGAATGTTTTGAGACGCGCCAGCCGGATGGGTGTCTCCGGCATGCACCGGGTTGGCGGCCAGCATCCATCCACCGGCCAACGCCATAGTCAGCAGGATGGCTTTGCTTTTAAACTGGGTGCGCCCCGGGAACAGAATGCGGCGCGGGTGCGGGGGTGTTCTGAATTGCATCGATCTCCTCCTTGGCCTTCATGTGCCTGCGTCTTTCGCCGCCCGGAGGCGGGGTTCCCGTTGAAGACGCAAAAAATGTTTCCCGAATTCAGGGAGTTTTATATAAGACGGGTGGGAGTGCGGTTTGCCCAACCGGGGCTTTCAAAAAAGTTTTGCGGTTCCCGCGGGTCCCGGCAAGGGCGGTCAACGCAGGACGAGGAGGTAATCCGTGATGTGCGTGGCGTGAAGGCCCTGGGTGGAAGCGAGAGCCAGAATGGCGTTTTTCGCCTGGTCCACATGAAACAGGCCACTGACGGGTTGCTGTGTGGCATGTTCGCGCAGGATCAACACCCGCCCGGGATAATAGGCGTCCAGCTTTTCGACCGCTTTGGCAAACGGCATGTCATCAATCACAATACTGCCGCGCGTCCAGGGCAACGCGGCATGCACATTCACTTTCCGCACCGCATGGGAGGGCGACCCGGCGAGGTAATCGACGGCTTGCCCGGCGGTCAGGTGCACGGCCTGCGCCGTCTCCGCAACCGGCAGGAAGGGTTGCGATGGCGCGTACACTGCCACCTCGCCGCTCAACACCGTCACCTGCAGATTTTCTTTTGAATGCGAAACAGCGAAACGTGTGCCCAGCACTTCCACCACGCCGTTCTCGGTGGTCACGCGGAATGGACGCGATGCGTCGCGGCGGACATCGAACAGCACCTCGCCTTCCAAAAGTTCAATGTGGCGAACACCGTTTTCATAACGCACGTTGAGGGTCGTGGCGGTATTGAGGTGCGCCGTCGATCCGTCCGGCAATTCCACCTTGCGCAGCTCGCCTTCCGCCGTGCGGTGATCCGCAAACCAGGCGGCACCGAACTGCGCCCACAACACGAACAGACAGAAGCAGGCGGCGGTCCAGCGAAACACGGCAAATGGTTTTTTACGTTGAACGGCCGGAAGACCCACTGCCCATTCATTGGCCGGAGACGAACGGCACGCTGAAAGAGAATCCCCCGTCTCTTCCTGCAAAGAAGAAGCAAATGTTGCCTTGAGCGCTTCCAGCTCCTGCCACAGCCGCCTTTCCTGCCGAAAGACGTCGCGGTGTTTCGGGTCCGCATGCAGCCATTTTTGAAAACGGCGGGCTTCCGGTTCCGTCATTTCCCCTGAAGCCAGACGCACCACCCACTGCCGCGCTTCCTGCGGGGATTCATCTGGGGGAGCTTTATCTTGATCCGATACCATTTTCGCGCACACTAAAAAAAAATGAACCGGCGACACGCCTCGCCACCGGCGTTGGGTATTTCGAATGCCCTCAATAAATAAGACGAGTGAGGCCGCGCATTGTCATACCCCGCTTTTGCTTTTTCGTTGTGTTTCCAGACGGTCGCGTGTCGCGGCCAGGTGATCGAGCACCCGCCGGATGTGTTTTTCGACGGTAGTGACCGATACCCCCACCTCTTTTGCAATGGCGCGTTGCGGCTTGCCCGCGAACCGGTTCAGGTAAAAAATTTTCCGGCTGAGCGGCGGCAACTCCTGCACCGCTTTCTGGTACAGCTTCAATTCCCAACGCGCGAGAGCCTCCCGCTCCGGTGTCACCTTGTTTTCGGAACGGATCAGCACGTCGCGGCATTCGCGCAGCAACTCCGCCCGGCGGGCTTCTACACGAATGTGATCGGTGGCCAGGTTGGATGCGATGCGAAACAAATAAGCTTTGCGGTTTTCAATGCCGGTGGGATTTTTGATCTTCAACAGGCGCAGATAGACTTCCTGCACCAGGTCCTTCGCCGCGAACCCGCACTTCAGACGGTGAGACAGAAACCGGAGCAGATCCGCCTCGTATTCGTAATACGCATTGAGCAACGCTGAATGATTCATGTGGTCCGATTGCAATCCCATGCGATCCATTTCCGCGGTGCATTCCGGGCGGTGAGCCGGAGAAGGAGCCTGTCCTCAACCTTCCACCACAAGCAAAACGCGGCTTTTATCATCAAAAACAGGTTGGGCGGAATCACCCACCCTGAATTGGTTGATAATAATAATGGTTTTCATTTTCAATATAAACCCGCAGAAGTCAACAACAAAAGGCGCTGGGTCCGGTCTTTTCTATTTTTCTGCAAAAAAAGAATGAGGGCTCGGGCAATGAATTCAATCCATTGCTACCGAGCCCTCGTCTCGACGCCCTAGAGCGAAACTCCCTGGAAGGAGGACACGGAGGTTCCGCCGCCGGGCTGTCGGGCTGTCGTCACCTCACCACTTGAAGGAATATGTGGCGCTGATGGTACGGCCCGATCCGGCTGAAAAGCGATTGCCGCCTAAGTTATAAAACTGCGAAATCGTTGGGAAGTACTGCTCATCCAGCAGGTTCCGGATGCCCACGCTCAACGAGCCTGTTTTGAAGGCGAAGGTGCTGAGCGCATCCACCAAAACAAAGTCGCTCACCGTGCCTTTACCGAATCCGGTCTGCCCATGGAAGCGGTCACGGTTGCCGGAATACAGCATTTGCAGACGATTGCGCCAGTCGGGTAAGGTCTGGTTCTCGACATAGCCGGTCACCTTGAGCGGGGGGATGCGGTTGCCCAACATGTGGGAGTCAAAATTCCCGTTGCTATCGGAATCCAGTTCTCCTTCCATCCAAGTCAGAGTTCCACCCACCTCCCACCGGTCAAACGGCTGCGTGTCGAAAGAAGCTTCTATACCGTAAACGCGCTCCGGGATACGCAATATCCCAATGAGAGCGGTCGGCGAAGTCGGGCTGGTGAGGCTCGTGCCAAAATCGGATTCGCTGTAGAACAGAGATACCTCTCCCTGCACCTTGGACCAGTTGCCGCGCACACCCACCTCATAGTTATCCACCACCTGCGCCTCCGGCCGGATATTCTCCACCGAGTTGCCAGCGGTACTAATGGTGCGCAGGACCCGGCCGATCTCAGGCACCGTGAACCCCTGCGAGAAGGAGGCGAATACGCTGAGGGCCGGATCCAAAGCATACGTCAGACCCGCATTGAACACCGCACGCCCGTAATCCAGATCACCGCCCACAACATCGCTACCGCTTACGGTGGTGAAATCGTCAACCGAAAACAGGATCTTCTCGTAGCGGACGCCCCCGTGAAGCGTCAAGTCTTCAAACAAGACAACCTCGGCTTGCGCGAACGGGCCAACGGTCCACTGCTCCATTTCGGGCGTGAAAAAGGTCCCATCTTCAAAAGGCTGTGACGATTCTTCATACAGCACGTCCACGCCCCAAAGCAGACGGCCAAAGGAGGACACCGGCGTCTCGACATCCAAGCGTCCACCGTACCGCTGTGAATCTATGAAGCTTTGCCCGGATGTGAAAAGCCCAAAACGCGTCCAGTAATCGCGATAATAGAGCTGAGCCTTGACAAGGCTTCCCATCACATCCTTATTACGATAGTTAAGGTTGACTTGCAGGTTCTCCGTTCCCATCTTCTTCCCCCCCGGATCACCTGGGACCGCAGTGGTCTTTTGCACACCCGTTATACCGCCCTGCCGAATAAAATCCGTGTCCTGCTGGAGTTTGAAGAAGTTAGTGGAAAATTCGAACCGTTGCCGGTCATCCGGATCGTAGCCCAGCTTGCCGAACAGGTTATAGGAGTCGGAGTCCGCTATCCCTCCCTGGCCGTTGGGATCGGGAGGAATTCGATCGCCGTCGCCATCGAAGAAGCCGCCGGTCTGCTCACCCGTCGCGCTTAAAATGTAATCGAACTTTCCCTTACCCCCTTCCACGCGTTGAATCAGCCGCTTGCGGAGGCTTTCGCCCACATCGACAGGCTGGAAGCCGACCGTCACATCCGTAGAGAACTTCACCGGCCCTTCACCTGGACTCTTGGTGATGATATTGATAACGCCGCCGGTACCTCCCAGGCCATACACACTGGTGGAACCGCGCAACACCTCGATGCGCTCGATGGCCGAGGGGTCAATGGTCCTCAAATTCCGTTGGCCGTTACGAAGCTGGATGGTCTGCGGTACGCCGTCAATAAAGACCTGCAGATTTTGTCCCCGCAGGGTTTGGCCCACCTCGGTATTCCCCTCGGTGCTGGTCCCAAGGCCCGGTACGGTTTTGGCAAGGATGTCGCCCAGATCCGTCGTCAAGGCTGTCTGTTTCTCGATCTGCTCCTTGGTGACGATGGTCACCCCCTGGGGCGAGTCAACGAGAGTCCCTATGCCACGGGTTGCCGATACCACCACGGGGGGCAGGAGTTTCCCCTCTTTATCCGCACTCGTTTGCTTGACGGTTACCGTCTTTCCATCGGCAAAGGTATAAGTGAGGTCGGTGCCCGACAAAAGTTTCTTCAACGCCTCCTCGGGCGCGTGATCGCCGGAAACGCCCTGGGTCTGAATCCCCTTGACGAGGTCGCTTTGGTATAGGATCTGGATTCCCGACTGGCGGGAAAACTCCACCAACGCCGATTGCAGGTCCTGCGGAGGAATGCGGAAGCTGCGCGCGGGACCGGCTTGCGCCACCAACAGGCCATCGCCCGGCGTTTCCATTTCGGCGGAAATTGTGTGGACATCGGTTTCCGCATCCAGCGCACCTGCCTGAACGGGAGCCAGAGTGAGAAGACAAACCGCGAGCATGCCGGGAACCCAGGCGCCCCGCCGATGTTTGAAGCTGTGAGTTTTACTTTCGTCAGGGGACAGCGTAGTCCATAACATGATCGCGAACACTCCTCTCATTTCAAGTCAGCGGGTAGCTGGAATTTTTCCAGCATTAAACGTTAGACCCGCAAGTGGAGTGTTCCCTGACCTTGGAATTTCAATTAATTTTATTTTTGTGAGGAGAACTGCGTGAAACGAAGGGAGGATCAACCCACGGCAAGAATCATTACGAGGTAATCGCTCATGTGGATCACCCGCGCCGGCAGGGTTTGTTCGAGCGCATCGAGGGCGGGGTCGATGCGCGCCAAATCGATGACCCCGGTGAAACGGGTCTTGGCAATCGCTTCATCCATCAAAAGGATGGAACCGCTGCGGTAGCGTTCCAGTTCGGCGATCACCTCGCGCAGAGGGCGGTCGGTGAATATCAGCTTGCCTTGACGCCAACTGATGGCTTCCTGTTCGTCCGCCGTGCGGGTGGCGATCTCCGCTTGGCGCGGCTGGTACTCCGCCGCCTGTCCGGGGGACAAGCGCACCTTGGAACGCTGCGCGGGAACATGCGCTGCGGACGTTTCGTTTTTCAGCACCTCCACCGATCCCGACACCACGGTGACCGTGACGTTGCGGCCCCGGTCGAGCACGTTGAAACGCGTGCCGGTGACGCGCGTGATGCCGTCGCCCGCCGCCACTTCAAACGGACGCGCGGGATCGTGCGCGACATCGAAAAACGCTTCGCCGCCGAGCAGGCGCACCCGGCGATGCCCGGCATCGAAGTCCAGCACCAACGCCGTGTCGGTATTGAGGTGCACGCGCGAGCCGTCGGGGAGCATCACCTGCCGCGCTTCTCCCGGCGCGGTGCGGTGGTCGGCCTGCATCCAGACCAGGGCGTCCGTGCCGCCCCACGTCACCCAGAACGCGAGCAGCAAACACGCCGCCAGCGCACCCCAGCGCACTGCACCGTCCAACGCCAACTGCGGAATGAAACGCTTTCCGGCAGGACGCGGCAACGCTTGCGGTGGAGACGCCGTTTTTTTTGCGGGACGAGGATCGGCCACCTCACCCAGACCTGCCCACAACGATTCTATCTCACTGTAGGCTTTCCGGTTTTGGGGATGCCGCACCAGCCAACGGCGAAAAGCCGTGCGATCGGCTGCCGTCACCCGGTCGGAATGGATGCGCGCAAACCAGGTGGCGGCTTGCTGAGCCAGTTGTTCATCCACGGAATTTCCGGGTTCGTCGTGAGGGATCATGAGGGCATGGTGCCAGAACGGAACAAATCAAGTCAACCGCGCAACCCGGCATACACCTGCGGGCACGCTCCTTAATGAGTGAGACTTCAGGAATCCGAAAACCCCTGACTTCTATTTAACGTTCCAGATGGAGTTTTTTACGACAATGCAGGAGGGCTTTGATGATGTGTTTTTCCACCATGTTGAGGGAAATACCCAGGCGCTCGGCGATCTGGCTGTAACTGAGTCCATCGAGACGATTCATCAGGAACACTTCCCGGCAACGCGGCGGCAGCGTGGCCACCGCCTGCGACAACTGTTCCAGACCCTGCTTGGCGATGGCCGCGCGTTCCGTGTCTTCAGCCGGGCATTCGACTTCTTCCGGCAAAACGGCTTCATTGAAATGAAGGGAATGACGCCGCTCCTGCTGAAGGCGGGTGCGGGCCAGGTTGGCGGCGACCTGAAACAAATAGGCACGGGGATGCGTCAAAGGCGTGCGGCAGGCATAGCGCAACATGCGCAGGTAAGCCTCCTGCGCGACTTCCGCTGCCGCTTCTTCGCAGCGCAGCATACGCGTCAAAAACCGGCATAAGGCGTGATGATTGGCAAGGTACAGATGCTCAACCATCTGTTCTTGAGCGGGTGCGGCCAAATCGAAAACACTCCCCAGTCTGCCATCGCCGGAAACCAGGAGAAAAGCCCCGGGAAATACCGGGTTGAAAACACCTCGGTATCCGAGCCCTTTTCCGAAAGAAACGGATGGCAAGCTAATTTATAATGAAAATCAAAATCAAAGTATATCATCCACAGGGGGCTGTCAAGCCATCCGCCCACAAAATCGAGTATAATAATGACTTTCATTTTCAAGGGATTTTGGTTAAGATTATTGGCAACAGATTTCAAAAACATTTTCATAAGGTCAGGGTTGGGCTCTTTCAAACGTCATACATGTGGAGCTTATGTGTTTTGTCTTCCCCATTCCGGGAAGATGGAGGCGTCGCCCTCCAAAACCCATGCCGATTCCACTAAAAATGAGTGATTGAGTCCGCCACGGTCCGGGGAAAGCCACGCTGTTTCCGGTTCGGGGTATTTTCTTGTTCGCGTTGATTGTTGAAGGAGGTTGAATGGATCCCGCACAAACCAAAGCCGCCGTGGAGGAAACGATTCCATTATTGGAATTGATCGGCAAGGGAGGGGTCCTGATGATCCCCATCATTCTTTGCTCCGTCGTCGCGCTGACGCTGATCATCGAACGATTGATTTTTTTCTATTCCAGCAAATCAAGTCCGGAAAAGATGCAGAGCGTGTTTAAGACCGTGTTCCTGGAAGGCAATAACATTTTCGCCCGCTCACACGACCAGCTACCTGGCTCCGCCGGCCGCCTTTTGCAGGTAGCACGCAACTGCTTCAATTATCCCAAGTGGAAATTCGAAGAGGCGCTGACGCTGGCCGGACAGGAAGAGTTGAGCAAGATGGGGAAAAACCTGCGCGCACTGGAAGTCATCGCCGCCATCGCTCCATTGCTCGGTCTGCTCGGCACGGTGGTGGGCATGATCCAGGCCTTCGGCAAAGTGGCCCGGCACAAAAACCAGATCGATCCCAGCATCCTCGCCGGCGGCATTTGGGAAGCGTTGATGACCACGGCGGCTGGGCTCGGCGTCGCCATTCCGGTGATGGTGATGCTCCACTACTTTGACCGCCGGATGGAAACGATGTCGTTTTTGATGGAGAAGTTCAGCCTGCACCTGGTGCACCAATGGGACGACACCAAGGAAAAAGCCCGGACGAAAGCCGTGGCGCCCGAAAAAGATTCCGGCGAACGGCGTATGGCCAACGCCCCGGCGAAGTGATTTTGGACGACAGAAAATATGGTCAGCCTTAAAGTTCAGCCCCGGAAAAATAAAGGACTCGATATCGCGCCGCTGGTGGATATCGTTTTTCTGCTGTTGATCTTTTTCATGCTGACCTCCACGTTCATCCGGCAGGAGGGCATGGACATCGAACTGCCGGAGGCGGAGTCCAGCGAGTCTTTCAACATGAAGTCGATCAAGATTCAGATCCAGGAAAACGGAACGTTGATGGCGGGCGACAAAAAAGTGTCATTGGATGAAATGCGATCGATTCTCGGAACGGCGGTGGAAAAGGATTCGTCCGTGCCCATCATCATTGAGGCGGACAAGAAAACCGATTTCGACCTGTTCGCCAAGATTCTCGATATGGCGCGACTGCTCGGAGCCGGCAACATCGTGATTGCCACCGATCCCCTTAAGTCAACTTCTTCTTAAGCGTGAATATGGAGACTCGATACCCTACACACTTACCGGTAACCGCGTCGGTGATGGTGCATCTCATGGTGGCGTGGGTGATCTGGCAACAGAACATCACCTTCCATCTCGAGCCGAAACCGGAGCCCAAAATCAAGGTGCATGTGGCGTCCAAGCCGCCGCCCCCTCCCCCGCCTCCTCCCGCACAAACCCAGCCTGAGGCGCTGAAACCCGTCGCCCAGCAACCGGTGACGCCGCCACAGAAAACCGTAAATAAAAAACCGTTGAAGCCACCGGTGCCCAAGCCGATGCAGGTGGTGCAAACCCAACAGGTGAAGCCCAAGGTGCCGCCACCCCCGGTGAACACCAAGCCCATTCAGCAGGAGGTGACGACACCGCAAACGCAGACACCGACCTTCGCCCGGGCGATCCGGCACACCACGGTTGAGGCCAGTTTCAAAACCCCGGTGTCCACGGTGCCGGTGCAGTCCAAAGTGGCCCCCACCACCGCCGTGCTGAAAACGCCGGTGACGCCCGAATTCACGCCGAAGACAAAGACGGTGAAAATGCAGACCGTGGACCCGGATGCCTTGATCGAGGAGGCGGCGGAGCCCATCCAGACCGCCAGCCTGAACACGCCCACTCCCAATAAAACCGGGCCGGTCAAAATGGCCAAGATCAGCGGCAACGGACCCGACCTGCAGAAAGCGCTGGATCAGTTCAACAACGCCATCTGGGGGCAGATTCTGAAAGCGAAATTTTATCCCAAGATGGCCCGCATGCGCCGACTGGAAGGTCAACCCGTGGTAAAATTCACCATAGAGAGAGACGGGTCCTTGAGCCAAATCACCATCAATAACTCGTCCAATCATGAAATTCTGGACAGCGCCGCGCTCAAGACTATCCAGAACGCCGCGCCCTTTCCGGGTATTCCGGAAATTTTGAATGAGGACCGAATGGTTCTGGAAGTTCCCATTTCATTCATTCTAAACAAATAGGATCATGAAAAAACAAATTCATTTCATCGCTTGGGCCGCGTTTGCGGCATTCACCCTCGCTGCCGCTCCCACGCTGGCGGAGGTTCACGAAATCGATTCCGACTTCGACGGCAAGGTTGACCAGTGGCAACACCTCTCCGCCAGCGGCAAACCGGAGAAAGTGGAGTTCGATAAAAGCGGCGACGGCAAACCGGACCAGGTGGAATATTACGATGACGCCGGAAAACGCACGCGCGTCGAGTTCGACCGCAACCACGACGGAAAGATGGACCAGTTCCAACATTACTCCGCTTCCGGCGGGATCCAGAAAATGGAATTGGATTCCACCTACTCCGGCAGGGTCGACTGGACGGAATTCTACAATAAGCAGGGCAAACTGGAAAAAGCCGTGCGCGATGAAAACGGAGACGGCAAACCCGACCAGTGGCAGTACTTCAACGCTTCGGAACAGCTGGAGCGCATTGAGTACGATGCCAACAAAGACGGCAAGATCGACCGTTGGGATCAGCTAAACAGTGCCGGGAAAATTTCCGAATCGTCTTTCGACACCAACGGCAACGGCAAGCCAGACCAGTGGCAGTACTTCAACAACTCCGAGGTGATGGATAAGGCCGGGTTCGACACCAACGGCAACGGCAAGCCGGACCAGTGGCAGATTTACGGACCGGACGCCAAGGTGGTGCGGGTGGAGATCGACCGCAATCACGACGGCAAGCCCGATCAGGTCATCAACAAATAACCACGCCTGCCAAAGAAGATCCGGCGACGCCGCGTTCAGAGAATCGTCTTCTCCTGCACTTTTATTTGGATGGCTTGCAGGATTTTCCCGGCATCCGCAAATTCATATTGCTCCAGAGCTTGCTTCAACTGCACCCACTCCTGGTGCAAGGGTGAATTTTCCAAATAACCGCGGAGGGTCAGGGATCGGTTGAGCGCACGCCGATCGTTCTCCGAAAGCAGTTGAGCGATGTTGTTCAAAAGCATGATCAACTGCGAGTCTCCCTCCAAATTCTCCACACGCACCGGGGCCGCCTTCACAACAGGATGGGTGGGAATGCCTCTTGATTGGAGCCACTGCCCCACCGCTTCCATGATGCAGTCAAAGTTCCGCATGAAATCACGAAAGGCTCCGTCCCGTTGCTGGGCTTTGTTTTTCTCCAACACGGTTTCCAACTCCTTGGCGGAATGGAACAGGTCGTTCGCCCCAATGTTTCCCGCCACCCCGGCCAAGGAATGCGCCTCGCTTTGCGCGGTCTGGAAATCGCCCGCCTCCAGCGCCGCGGCAATGCGTCCGGCCTGGCCCAAGTGCTGCTCATAAAATCCGGTTAAAATTTTAACGTACGTTTCTTTCTTGCCGCCAATCCGGCGAATGGCTTGATCCACATCGATGCCTTCGATCGTCCAGTCCCCGCCGGGGATCGGCTTGGGTTCCGGTGAAGTGGCACCGGTTTCCGGCATGGGGGCGCGGGAACGGCAATCACCCAGCCATCGATGGAGGGTGCGGTACATCGCTTCCGGATCAATGGGTTTGGTGATATGGTCGTTCATGCCTGCATTCCGGGTTTTCTCCCGGTCGCCGACCATGGCGTTGGCGGTGATGGCGATCAACGGCAGGTTTTTGAATTGCACCATTTCCCGGATGTGCCGCGCGGCTTCCAGGCCATCCATGACCGGCATCTGGAGGTCCAGCAAAACCAGATCGAAGCGCTCTTCCTTTAACGCGCTGAGAGCCTCCTGTCCGTTGTTGGCCATCCGGACTTCAAATCCAACCTCCTGCAACAGTTCGCGGGCCACCTGCTGATTGATTTCGTTGTCTTCCGCCACCAGCACTTTCTTCCCGGCAAAGAACGCGGAGTGGAACGCATTGACCGGCTTCTGCGTGAGACCGGCCACCGAGGTTTTTTGTTTTTCGTAAACCAGGTCCATAATCATATTGAACAACTGTGACAGCTGAATGGGTTTGTTCAAAAACCCGTCAACACACTGGTTTTTCATGGAACTGTATTGGACGAGGTTTTCCTCTGGAGCCGCCACAACGATTTTAGGAGCCTTCTCATTGGCGCTTTGGTTTTTTATGCGCCGGCAGGCCTCTTGCCAGTTTTCCGAATTCTCGTTGATATCCAGCAGGATCAGGTCGTAGGCTTTCAGCCCTGTTTCGCCCAGCTTTTTCTCTGCCTCCTCCAGCGACGGCACGCAATCGACCTGACAAGAGACTGTCATCAACATTTCTTTTGCCATACCGATTTCGTCGGAGCTGGAAGTCACGATCAACGCCCGTTTCTCCATATATGCCGTCGTCGCTGGCAACGTGCCAACCCCTTTCTCTCCGCATTCAAACGGCAGGACCAGAGTGAAGGTGGTTCCTTTGCCTTCCGAACTCTTGACGTCGATGGTCCCATCCATCAACTCCACCAATTGCTGGGTGATGGCAAGTCCCAGACCCGTCCCGCCATAGCGGCGTGTGGTGGAGGGGTCTGCCTGCGAGAACGCCTTGAACAGACGCTGGAGTTGTTCGGGGCTCATGCCAATGCCGGTGTCCCGAACCACAAATTTCAGATGGACCCGATCCTCTTCCGGATTGGCGGAAACCAGGTCGGTGTACACGGCGACCGTTCCCTTTTCCGTAAACTTGATGGCGTTGTTGACCAGGTTGGTCAGCACCTGCCCCATGCGGAGAGGATCGCCAATGAGTTTCGCGGGCACCAGGGGAGAGTTGAAGAAGATCAGTTCCGTACCCTTCTTTTGCGCCCGGTAGAACTCCTGCTGAGAGACGGTTTCCAAAACCTCTTCGAGATTGAAGGGCACCTTTTCCAAATCCAGTTTGCCGGCTTCGATTTTGGAAAAGTCCAGAATATCGTTGATGATGCCCAGCAGGCTGTCGGTGGACTTTTGAATTTTGATGACGAACTCCCTCTGCCTGTCGTCGAGATCGGTGCGCAGGGTCAGGTGCGTGAGGCCGAGAATGGCGTTCATGGGCGTGCGGATCTCGTGGCTCATGTTGGCGACAAACCGGCTTTTGGCTTCGCTCGCCAAGCTGGCGTTGCGTTCCGCCTCCACCAGTTTCTGTTCCGCCAGTTTGCGCTCGGTGATGTCCGTATGCGTGCCCACCGCGCGCAGGGCGCGTCCCCGCTCATCGCGCTGCACCGTTTTTCCCCGGGTCAGAATCCACCGGTACGATCCATCCTTATGCCGGAGGCGCAGGGTGAACTCAAAATGACTGTCCTCCTCTTCAAGGTGCCTGTGAATCCGTTCCCGATAAGCTTCCATATCCTCCGGATGCAACAAATCGAAAAAGGTGGACTGAACATGGGGTAATTCAAACGGTCCGTAACCCAGCATGGCCATCCAGCGGGCGCTGAAATAGCGCCTTCCCGTGACCATGTCGGCGTCCCAAAGCCCGTCCTGACTGGCGTCCATGACCAACGCAAACCGTTCTTCACTGCTTTTCAGGTCTTCTTCCGCCTTCACGCGCCGGGTGATGTTCCGGATCACCGCAAATGCAACTTTTCCCTCGCTGGTTTGGATGAGGCCCGCCGACACTTCGACGGGAAACTCCCGGCCGTCTTTCCTTTTATGATGGCAGACCACCATGCCAACCGATTCCCCCGCAACCACTTCCCCAAAAACCTGCAACGTTGCGGCCGGATCGCCCGACAACATTTCCAGCTCCAGGCCCAGCAACGCCTGCCTCGGATAACCATACATATTTTCCGCGGACGGGTTGGCGTCCAGAACTTTCCGCGTTTCCACATCGAAGATCAGGATGGCGTCCGATTCCGCGAGGAACAGCTGGCGGAATTTTTCCGCTTCGTCCCTCGCCTTGATTTCATTTGTCTGGGATTGTTTTTCACGCAGTTCCGCATCGGTGTGCCTGCGCTTGACGATGAGGGTGATCACCACCGCAAAAAACAAAACAAACAGAAGGGAAACAAAAATCCTTTCCAGTGTCCGGGAGGAACGGAACGCCTCATCGAAGTCCATCTCCGCCGTCACACCGATTCCATATTGGGGAAGCCATGTCCACGCTCCAACCACGGCAACTCCCCGATAATCGCGGTATCCATTGACATCCAATCCGCTTTCCCCCATCACCGCACTCGCCGCCATGCGGGTGAGAGGTTGCTGCTTCCGCGGCAGGGTGGGCTTGTATCCTTCCAGGACACTGCCTCCGGGATCGCGAACCTCCAGTATATAGGTTCCCAAATTTTTATTGAGTTCGGCCAAACCAAACTTCTTGATCTGATGGTCAAACCGGCTGTGACCGATCATGATCCCTTGCCGGTTGAAGGCGTACGCTTCTCCGGTTTCTCCGGAGTGGGTGGTTTCCAGGGTTTTACCAAAAGCGATGGAAGGGCGCAGACGGAATGCCAACACCGCCGCCACGCCTCCATCTGCATGGCGCACCGGCGCCGCGGCAAAGATCGTCGGCTGGTTCTTATCATAAATCCCTTTCAGGCCCGGAAGTTTGACTTCCGCCCAGAACGGGGAAGAGAACACCACGTTGCCAGCCAGCGCCTTCTCTACAAACGGTTTTCCTTTCAACAACGATTGCCCCACCGGTTCCTCCAGAAGTGCCGCCAGGGTACGACCGGTGGTGTCCACCACCACAAATCCGATATGATCCTGGTTGCGGTGGAAGGGTCCCAGAATTTTTCTCAATCGGGCGAGTTCCGGAGTGGCCATCAATTCTTCGCGGGTCATGTCTTGTTTCGTGGCTTTTTGCGCAAGCGAAAGGATGTTGGGCCGTACCCGCTCGTCCCCACTCCAGAACTTTATAATCTGGAGTTCCTTTTTCACCACGGCGTCGATGGCTTCCACATTGATTTGAAGGTGGGTTCTCAGCAAATTGGCGATGTTCCCTTTCACTTCTTTCTGCACCAGTTGGAAACCGCCCCAACCGATGCCGATCATGAAAAAAGAAAACAAAACCGGAAGCAGAGTGATGGAGGAGTACTCTTCCAGCAGAAGGGCGATGGTGAGAATGAAAAACGTCATCAGCACCACAGCCAGCGCCAGGGTGTCTTTATCCAGCAGGACTTCCTGTTGGTGTGCGATTTCCTGGGACGGGACGAAGATGCCCGCCGCCATGCCGGTGTAATGCATGCCCACCACCGCTGCGCCCATGATGATGGCCGCGAGCATTTTCACCAGAAAACTGTTGTACCTGTCCTCCTGCCGCGATTTCATCATGATGTACAGCGCGGCCATGGAAGCAACCACGGCAATCAAAACGGAAAGACCGGCCATGCCGAGATCGTAATGCTGGGTGGCTTCCATGGTCATGGCCAGCATGCCGGAATAGTGCATGCAGGTAATACCAGACCCCATGAGAAGCCCGCCCCATATCATTCTGGTGGGGTGGTACCGCAGGGAACCGCAAAAGTAAAACGCGGCGCCGGAGGAAATGATCGCAACAAACAGGGAGAACAGCGTGAGGAGAAAATCGTAGGAGACGGGCATCGGCAGGCGGAATGCCAGCATGCCGATGAAATGCATCGCCCAGATTCCACCGCCCATGCAAACGGCACTGCTTACGATCAGGAAATGGCGCGGAGGGGCGTTGCCTTTCCTGATACGGGACATCACATCGAGTGCGGTGAAGGCAGCGAATACCGCAATCAGGTAAGAGAGGGCCACCAGGCCCATTTCATAAGATCCCTCAAGTAGCAGAGCATTTTGGGCCATCGATGGAAACGTCATTTCCATCCCCCCTTGACAATACGCCGTTTGTTTTCCGAACTTTTACAGTATAACTATTTTTTTTAAACCTTGGTTTTAAAGATAATTTTCCGCCCACCTCAAGTTTCTGGTTTCAAATGCAATATATTCAAAAATTGATTTTTTCGAAGAACCAAAGGTTTGGAGTCGATATAAAGTGGCCTTTAAACTCTTTCAGAGTTAAGAGTTTGGAGTAGATCACATCAGATAAACACCCCACTCTTAAATTGCATTAATCCTGAAAGCCTGACGAAAATGGAAGGGAGCGACGAGGGCAAATCCAAAAACTACAAATGAAAAAACATTTTCCAGTGTGGAGCCGGAATATTACGCCTGGCTTCCGTAAGGGCGGGTGATGATTTCGAGCAGGTGACCGGAAGGATCTTCAAAGTACACACCGCGGCCGCCGTCATGATGATTGATCTCGCCTTGTTTCGTTTGCTGGGGATCGGCCCAGTATGGCAGCCCGCGGTCCGTGATACGTCCGAAAATTTGATCGAACTCCTTTTCGCTCACCAGGAAGGCATAGTGTTGAGTCTCGATTTTATCCGTGGTTTCGAGAAAATCCAGACTCACATTATTGCTGGTACGGACAATGAGGAAATGACTGAACTCTTCAGGAGCGGGCAAGCCCAGTATGTCCGCCATGAAGGTGGCGGACTTCTTCTTGTCCACAGCGTCTATGATGGTGTGATTCAACTCAACGGCCATGACGTCTCTCGTCCCGGCGGCGCCCGGGTCCTGCTCCCTCGGGTTTCATCGGACTTGAAATGGGTGGAGGCGAATACTCTGAAGTCGAACCCGTGTCTGTGCCTCTCAGCCTTGTAATATAGCTCCCTAATTCAGTACAAGATTGCCATCCGACTTCACATAAACAATACAGCTCACCTGTCCCCGGCATAGAAAAGTCGTGCTTGAATCCTTATCCATCGTAATAAGGCTTCCTGGCATTAAAATACGGTTACTTTTCTCGTCAACTTCAATACTCCCATCCACCACAACCACTCGATTATTTTGGCCACCAATTATTATGGAATTACGAAATTCAACAAGGCGTCCAGAAATTTGATGATTTGAATCTTTCCACAGGAAGGCTACTTTTGCTTCTCCTTTATCGACCCAAGTAATGTTTGAATTTTGAACATGTATGGGCCTCTCCCCATTATCGAAGGCTTTGCTCACTGGCCGGACAAGGTAAGGGCCGCTATCTATTTCAATAAAGGCAATGTTTGTTGTTCCCTTGGCAGATGTGATATGAGCTTCGCCTGCAGGCTGAGTCCAATAAGAACTCTTTGGCATCCACATAACGGCAGCAGAGGGATCATCATTGTGAATGAGGCCATTCAACACAATTCCTCTGTAAGTTACATTGTGAATGTGCGGAGGAGAAGAAAACCCATCGACAAATTTAACTAAAAACCCAGTTGGAACCTTATCTTTTCGATCACCCCACAGATTTGCTGCTTTCGGGCTTTTTTCGCCACGCGCCGGGTTAAGCTTTTCCCATTTGACGTCTGTTACAGACCGTGTTTGGACAGTTGAACGGAGTATTTTATTGCTTGTTGCACAACCCAAAAGGAAAAAGGAAAGTATCGCCGTCAATATATAGAGTTTCATGAAATGATACTTCCATAACTTCCCGGGTTCGACTTTTACAAAATTGGTGGGGCGGGGACTCCTGAACAAACCTTATAACAAATTATATTTAAACCGTTTAAGCGATTAAATTTTTCTCACCTGCCCCCAAAGTTGCCCCCTAATCCGTGCCAGCCATGGGTTCAATTGCACTTGTGCACTTGCAATATCTTCAGGTAAAAAATTTCTCAAAATTAAAAACCATTTTACTCGCCGAACACCTCCGCTGTCAAACGAGCCGAAAAGGCTGACTCAATACTTCGGCCGCCTTCGCTTTCAAAATAACAAAAACCACATCGAATTGCTTGCCCACCTCTCCCAGATCGATGGCCTCTTCCAGTGCTTCCGTTATCGAAAATATTTCCTCATCTTCCTCAAACAGTAACCGCACGCAAAAAAAGTGGAGTTGATACCGAAAGAGGAATTGAGCGCCAGCGACCGGTCGTTTTACGAGTCGGTCACCACCCGCCGCTCCATCCGCGATTTTGGGGAAGATCCGTTGAGCCTGGCCGGGCTTTTCAAGAACCTGAACCAGAGTTACGGCATCGCCGGACAGATTCCCATTCCCGGAGACAGCGTGGATAAGACCATGCTCTGCGTTGCCTTCCTCGGAAAACCAAAATAAATCACCAACAGACAAGACATCGCACCGGGTGAGCCCGGCGCCAACCCCGAAAATATCCTGGAAATAGGCGTTGACCTGCCCGGAGCGGGTCCCTACCTTTTCATACAGACTCCTTATAGGCCCAAAACCGATGGATTGGCCTTGACTCTGGTCCATGGAACAGGGTTTAGATTGAAGATCTCGAAGAAGGAGAGCCATGTACACTCGAAGCAAACTGGCCCAACAATGTGGCATCAATATTGAGGTCCTCCGCTATTATGAGAAGAAGGGCCTGATCCAGCCCCCTGCCCGCTCCCCTTCCGGATACCGTCTTTATACCGAGGATTATATTCACCGTATCCGGTTCATCCGCAATGCAAAGGAAGTGGGTTTCACCTTAAGTGAAATTTCCGAGCTTCTGCGCCTGCGAACCACTCGAACCCGGCAATGCCGGACGGTGATGACCCAGGCAGAAAAAAAGCTCACCGAAGTCGACCAAAAAATCCAATCGCTTCAATCCATCAAGAAAGCTTTAAAAGGACTTATTTTAAAGTGTCAGAAAACGGTGCCATCGGAAGAGTGCCCCATTTTGACCAGCTTCGATTCCGGAAAAAGATCCAGGCGCAACCGAATGGAATGACCATGCAATTCTTATCCAAAATACTGGCGGCCTTTTTAATATGGATTCCAATGTCCGCCAGCCCAGCCTATACGGGGGAAACCCTGTATCCCTACCCGGAAATCGGCGACGGCCAGCCTGCCCTTTCGGTCCCATTGACTTTGGTGGATGGGATCGTCGTGGACCGGGAAGGCAATGTTTACATCAGCCACCGCTCCAAGCATCGCATCCGTAAAATCGATCGCAACGGCATCATCACCACTGTTGCCGGAAACGGGAAAGCGGCGTTTTCGGGCGACGGCGGCCCGGCCATCCGGGCTTCGCTGAATTCGCCGGCGGGGTTGACGGTGGACCCCAAAGGAAACCTGTATGTCGCGGATCGCAACAACCACCGCATTCGAAAAGTGGATACGGAAGGCATCATCACCACCGTCGCGGGCAATGGGAAAGGGGATTTCACCGGCGACGAGGTGCCCGCCGTCGAAACCAGCTTGAATCTCCCCTCGGATGTGGCGGTGGACGAAGAAGGCAATCTGTACATTTCCGACCGGTCCAATAATCGGATCCGCAGGGTCGATCCAAAAGGCATCATCACCACCGTCGTGGGTCTGGGTCCGGCCTGGTATGGCGGGGACTTTGAACTGGCCCTCGACGCTTTTCTGAAATTTCCTTTTGGGATTGAACTGGACGACAAGGGAAATATTTTCATCGCGGATCGGGGCAACAACCGGGTGCGGAAGGTAAACAAAGATGGAATCATCACCACCGTCGCGGGAGACGGCCTGTTTGCCTCCCGAGGCGATCGGGGCCCGGCCTTCGAGGCCAATCTGGCCTACCCCACCGATGTGGCAGTGGACACAAAGGGGAGTATTTATATTGCCGACCGCAACAACAGCAAAATCCGCAAAGTGAGCCCCCTGGGCATCATCACCACCATCATGGGCACCGGGAACACACATTTCAATGGAGACCAGGGCCTGGCTCCCCAAACCAACCTGCATTTGCCTTTCGCCCTGGCTTTAGGTCCGGATGAAAAGACCCTGTATGTGGTCGATCGAAATCACTTTCGCATTCGTCGGCTGGATTTTGCGACTCAGCGGGTCGAAACCATTGCGGGCAACGGAGAACAGTTCTTTAAAGGAGACGAGGGAGAGGGATTGGGAGCGACCTTGAACGGTCCTTCCGGCCTGGTGCGGGACTCCGAAGGGAATTTGATTTTTTCGGATCAAATGCACAACGTCATTCGAAAGCTGACCCCCGAACAACAAATCGTGACCCTGGCCGGGAACGGCAAGATTGGCAACAGCGGGGACCAGGGTTCCGCCCTGAAAGCCACCCTGCAAAAGCCCTCTGATCTGGCCTTGGATTCCAGTCAAAACTTATACGTTGTGGTCCGTTCCGGCAACGGTTGGCGTATTCGAAAAATCGATCGCGAGGGGACCATCACCTGGTTTGCCGGAGACAGCCGGGTTGGCACTGGGGGCGACGGCGGCCCGGCCCGCGAGGCGTCGTTTTACGTCATCAAGGATATTGCGTTTGATAACCACGACAACCTGCTTGTCGCGGACACGGCAAACCCCTTTATCCGGCGCATCACACCGGAGGGAATAATCGACAAGGTGGCGGCGGAGTCCTGGGGAAAACTGGAAGGCGACATCCATCCCAATGGTATTGAAATTGACGATGCGGGAAACATTTATGTTTCGGATTCGGGCAAAAGCCTGATCTGGAAAATCGACCCGGAGTTTGCGGTCACAGTATTCGCGGGCACCGGGGAGTTTGAAGATCACAGCGATGGGGGACCAGCGGTGAAGGCGGGAATCCGGTCGCCTGGAGATCTCAAATTTTCTCCGAACGGGGATTTATATGTCGCAGAGCAGACGTCGCATGTGATTCGCAGAATCGACCTGAATGGCATCATACACCGGGTTGCTGGCACCGGCGAGGCCGGGTTCGAAGGGGACGGCGGCCCGGCGGTGGATGCGCAGATCAACGGACCGGCAAGCATGGCTTTCGATGAGAAGGGAAATCTTTACTTCACCGACCGCCTGAACAGCCGTCTTCGCAAAGTGGATACAAACGGAATCATCACCACTCTGGCGGGCAAAGACCACTCCGGATTCTTATCCGATGGATTGGAAGTCAACCTGGTGGTTCATAACTTCCCTTAATTTTTTTTAAATTATGCATCTCCCTTTTCGCACATTCTTTTCCTTACTGGGCCTCCTGGCCCTCACGGCAAATCTTGCTTATGCCTTCGACATCAACAAGCTCATTTTTAAAGATTTAAGGGATGGCGGCAAGCATTTGAACATGAGCCGCGGTGGCATACTCAAAGATGAAGGAATTCAACAACTGGCAGATTCAAGAATGTTGTCCAAGGTCGAAACGTTGATTCTTTCATCGCATGAAATGAAGGACCAAGGGGCCATTGCCCTGGCCAATTCCAAGTACTTGAGCAATCTCATAAAAGTAGATTTTAAGAACAATCTAATCGGTTCCGCGGGAGTCGCCGCCATCGCCAACTCGGAAGCGTTTTCCAATGTGAATTATTTAAGCATGTGGGGAAACAAGGTGGATTCGGAAGGAGCACGCGCTTTAGCTCATTCACTATTAAATAAATTGGAATACCTGGATTTATCCAACAATACCATTGGCCCGGAAGGAGCCAAGGCATTGGCGAACTCCGGCAATTTCAAGAATCTCAAAACCCTTTTGCTCGGCAATAACCAAATTGGGGACAAAGGATTTTGCAGCCTGGTACAGTCGCCCGTTTTGTCCAGCCTTGAAATCCTGGAAGTCCCGGGCAATTTTATCGGCCCAGAGGGAGCGGAATGCTTTCTTGGAAAAACCCGCTTTCCGATGCTCCGAAAACTCCACACACTGAACATAAGCCGGAATCAACTTGGCGACCAGGGAGCCCGCATTTTGAGTCAGGTCACTCACCTGGATGCTTTGAGGGAGTTTGATTTGCAATGGAATCAAATAAACGAAAAAGGGGCGCAAGATTTGGCCAATTCGATCGGATTCCAGAACCTTAAAATTTTAAAAATGTGGGGAAACCCTATTGGGGAGCGCGGCGCCAAAGTTCTCGAAGAATCGAAAGCCTTGGCCAATCTAACAAATACCATTGAAATCCAAATCGAAACCGAACCGAGCGGCACGGTAGAAACCGGAAAGCAACCCCTCTGATTTTGATCGATTTGAACGCGAAAGGAACAATGAAATGTCACTGGTTTGCCTGAGACGAAAGACTCTTGCTAAAACAATTTTACTGATTCTTGGTGCCGGGGCGCTGTTTCTGGCTTTCCCCAGCGGAGCAATCAGTGAAACCACTCCGTCCGCCAACTCGAAGAAGCATTTTCTCTTTCATATTAAAACTTCGCTGGAAAAAGATGATGCCCAGATTTGTGTCGCGCCCAACCTGGCCTGGGCGGCCCTGCATGGGGGGCACCGGGTCACTCTTCTTTTTGATGGAAGTGCGGTGACATCGGTTAAGAAAAAGTGGCGCATCCTGGGCCCCGCCGCGACCGACATGGACCGTGCCCCACTTCCGGATAGAGAGAAAAAAGCACTGGCGGAACAATTCAATGAAAAGCTGGAAACCATTCCAGACAACTATGGCGACTATCTGGCATTCCTGAAGGAAAGGGGTGCGAAGCTTTATATAAACAAAACCATGACCGTTTTATATAATATCGACAGCTCTGAAATCGATCCCAACTTAACACCGGTCTCCCTGTCTGAAATGGTAAAAGCCATGGAAAATGCGGATATTTACATTGTCTATTAAAATTTCATGAGCTCCAAATCAAGACAACACTTAAAAAATTTTCTTAAAATGAAAATCGAATTACTTTATTTTGCCGATTGCCCGAACCATGAACCCGCCCTTGCCATGCTCCAGCAGGTGGTTGCGGAAGAAGGCGTTCAGGCAGACATTCAATCTATAGACATCACCTCGGAAAAAATGGCTCAAACCATGCGCTTTCTTGGCTCCCCCTCAATTCGAATCAACGGTAAAGATGTAGAAGGCAACTCCATGGCTGACGCAAGCTATGGCCGGAAGTGCCGGATTTATTTAGATAGCGGGAAGCCCTCCGGTTTGCCAAGCAGAGAAACTCTAAAAAAGGCGGTAGTTGAGGCCAAACCCAATGCCTGAACAATTTGGAAACAGGAAATCTCTTGCACTGCAAGTTCGTCTTTCCATTTTGGTCCTCGCGTTTTTCTTTACTACCGGATCGAGTTCTTTTTGGAGCTTGGATCAAGTCGAATCCTACATCAAAAAAAAACTGCGTTTTAACCCGGACACCTTGAGAATTATTTCAAAACCCATTGACGCCCAGGGTGTGTCCCATCTGGCCAGTATTCCGGAAATTCAAACCATAAAAAAACTGGTCTTGCACGGTGTCGATCCTGGCATTCAGGGTATCCAGGCTTTGGGAAATTCCAAGCATTTGAGCAACCTGAGGCACCTGAGCATAGAAAAAAGCGGCGTCACGGATAAAGCATTAAAGGAACTGGTGGGCTCCCCACTATTCAAACAACTGGAAACTCTCGTGCTTTACAGAAACAACATTAGCGACCAGGGAGCCAATATTTTGCTGGCTAAGCTTTCCGAATCTCAACTCAACGAATTGAACCTGAGCTTTAATAAAATTACAGATCAGGGCGCCCATGCCCTGACCCAGGCACCTTTCCTGCTAAAGTCACTCGACACACTAGTCATGACTGGAAACCCCCTGGGCCAGTCGGGAAAAGACGCCTGCGCTAAATTTAATTTCAAAATAAACTTTCGAAAATTAAAAGAAAATGGCGAGCTGAATAACCTGGAGTCCCACCTTATGGGAGATTTGGGGTTGGAGGCCTTACTGGAAACCCAGTTTTTAACGGATTTGACGGAGCTTAATTTAAAAAAAAATAACTTAAGCTCCCAGTCCGCACGGTTGCTGGCTCAATCTTCAAGCATCAGAAATATTAAAATTATAAATCTATCTCACAATCAAATTAATGACCAAGGGGTTCAAGCTTTGGCGGAGTCCGAAAATTTTTCCGGCTTGAAACGATTATTACTGGATTACAACATGATAGGAGATGAAGGTGCCCGGGCACTAGCCGGATCAAAAGCATTTCCAAACCTGGAAAAATTGAGCTTGGAAGAAAATCAAATTGGTCCAAGAGGGGCCGATGCCTTGTATCGGTCGCCACATTTAAGAAATCTTAAATACCCAATTTTCGGTTTTCATTGATACGCTCGCACAATTCTTCATCATAGACTTTACCCATCTGATGCAGTTGCCCAACATCCAAATAGCGGCAATCGCTTGCGACTTCCCTCGAATGCAAACTCCATGGCCTACTGCTTCCGCAACCACCCCACCAGGTGGACCCGGAACCGGCCCCAAAACCAAAAAGCCCGCTTTTACACGGACTTATGGACCTGCTTGGATTTTATCGGACTGAAAATTGGTGGAGGCGGGGGGAATTGAACCCCCGTCCGGAAGTCTTTAACAAAAGGCATCTACATGCTTAGTCCGCGTTTTGAATCTCGCCGGCATTACTCCCGCGAACAGGATTGCATGCCAGCCAGTCTCTAAAGTTTAACCACACACTCCCGAGACACGAAGTGTACAGCGAGTTCGCAGAAATGACGTCCATATCCTCCTCGCGAACAGAAGAGAACGGGACGGCAACTGGTAAGGGTTAGTTACGCAGCTACAGCTACTTCATAATCATTGGCGATTATGGTTTTTACCGTTTTTTTAGGGGCCAACGGTATCCCCTGCATGCCACCTTCGTCTCTTTACTCCCGTCGATCCCAGTTCGCCCCCAAAATGCATGACGCGCCGGTGTGCGGGCACAACGAAGTGTTCCTATGTTTAATATAACACCGCTACAACCGTTTCCCAAGCGGCACCACATGGGTTTCGGCTGAAATCGCAACCGCCCCCCACCGCATCCCAATAAAAACACCCCCCAACCCGCATTGGGGGGTGCCGCCGTATGGAATACGGGAACGAGCCGGGAGCTTCCCATTCACTCTGACGGCCCCATATTCAATACGGTTCCACATCAGGGCCCAAAACGGCCCTGTTTCTTTAACGGAAATATCCCGCAAAAAGTTGAATTTATGGAGCCTATGGATTAATCTAAGCTTCTCCGTCGGACAAAATTCCCGGAACCTACTGATAATCAAACCCATACAGGATTTGGAGGAAGCATGCGCGTTTTCAGGCTGGCAGTGATTTGGATGGTGGTGTTGGGACTCCCCGCAACCGCCCTGGCGGACATGGACCCGAAGTATTCCTGCCTCGACCACTCCTCGCGGCAGGTGACGGTGGTCAAGGCGAAAGACCGGAAAGCCCCGGCAGTGGAAGCGTCGTACACCTTCCGTGGCCTGCCCGTCCTGAATGTCAATTTCCACGCGCTGGCCGCCATGAAACCGAGCCCCCTCATGCAGGAGTTCATGTACTTCCGCGAGTGCGGCCGCCACGTGCTGGGTTTCGTCGTCAACCCCGCGACCACGGTGTCCGAACAGCGCCGCCAGACGAGCCTAGCCGACTGCTGGGCCGTCAACCGCCTCTACTACTACAACGGCACTGACAAGGTGTCCGTCATGAACGTCCAGGAAATGCTCAACACCCTGCCGCGCGGCCACTGGCAGCACTTTCCGGGTCCCATGCGCATCGTCGATTTCCCGAACAACTGCTACCTGCGTTAACCGGGTTGCACCCGGAGGCAGATTGCCCGGACTGCGTCCGGAGGCGGATGGCCGGGCCTCGCCCGGAAGAAACGAGCTAACACCCGGTGAGCCGACGCTGACCGGTGGGCGATGGGCTCCCCCTTCTCCGAAGGGGGCTGGGGGGCTTTTTCCTTCTGGGTTCCCGGTGGGATCAAACGTTTTGCGCCACCTCTTACCTATCCCCTCCTTTTCAAGGAGGGGATTGAGGGGAGGTTACCAATGACCTTTCCTCTTTCCCGCACTGAAGAAAAACAGAGATTCTTCACTGCGTGCAGAATGACATATCGACCTCTCATCAGGACGCAATCCCGTTTATCGACCACGGTGCCATAGCCGGGGCAAATATGATAAAGTGAGCGCATGGACAACGACTCGCCAAAACCACCGCCGAAGCGCCAGGAAAACCCCATCTTCACCATCTGGGTTCATGTCGGCTACACCATCCTCGTCCTCTCCATGATCGGCTGGATGGTGTACATGGAATTCTTCATGTAGCGCCGGGTTGCACCCGGAGGCCGATGAGCTAATTCTCCCCTTCCCATTCGATAGTCCGTGGGCGCAGGCTGCGCCTGAGGCAAAGGGCTAATTCTCTCCTTCCATTTCGATGGTCCGTGGGCGCACTCCACAGTTTTCCTCCCCTCCTTCTCAAGGAGGGGATTGAGGGGAGGTTACCGATGCCCCTTCCCCTTTCAGCCAAGAAAGAAAACCATCGATTCTTTACTGCGTTCAGAATCACAACCACTATCTCAATTGCATTTGCCGGCTCCCGGCGCCGCCGGGTTAGTGAATGGCCACGCGGCGTTCCAGCAAATCCACGACTTTCGAGAACAACAGGGTCAGCAACAGGTAGGTGAGCGCCACATACGTGTACGTCTCAAAGTAATTGAAGTGCGTCGCCGCGTACTGATTCGCCACGCGCAGGATGTCGCTGATGGCGAGCACGGAGACGAGGCTGGTGTCCTTCAACATGCCCAGCGTCTGGTTGCCGATCGCCGGGATGATGGTCCGCCACGCCTGCGGCAGGATGATCTGAAACATCGCCTGCTGCGCGTTCATGCCGAGACTGCGCGCCGCCTCGCCCTGCTCCTTCGGCACCGCCTCGATCCCGGCGCGGAACACGTCGGCCATGTACGCGCCGTAACTGAAACCGAATCCCAGAATCGCCGCCAGCAACTTCGGCACCTGAAAGACTTCACCCAGCGCGTAATAGATGTAAAACAGAAACACGAGGAGGGGTATGCCGCGCAGGGCTTCGGTGTACAGGGACGCGGCCAGCTGCAAGGGACGTTTCCCCGACAGCTTGCCGAAGGAGACGATGAGGCCGACCAGGATGGCGGCAAGGCTGCCCGCCAGCGTCACCCCCAGCGTGTAGGCGATGCCAATGGGCAACAGCTGCATCAACCCCAGGTAACTGCCCGGCACGGCGCGCCCCATCAGCGCATCTTCCGCCGGCAGGTAGATGAGTAGAATGAAACTGGCCGCCACCACCAGGTTCCACGCCAGTTTGGAGACGGCACCGGATTGTTGCCGTGCGGAATCCATGCTCACGTGCCTTCCGGTTTCGCAATGGATTGCGGCACCACCGCCGCCCGGCCCAGTTCCCACTTGTCGTGCAGGCGTTGCACCGTGCCGTTGGCGAGCAGTGTCTGCAACGCGGCATTCACTCTATTTAATAATTCCGTTTCGCCTTTGCGCGCCACGATGCCGTAATGCTCCTCGGTCAAAATGTCGCCCACCATCTTGATCTCCTGGAACACCGCCGCGTCGTTGTTTTTGTAATACAGCGTGCCCGTGCTTTCGCCCAGCACGGCGAGGACTTCGCCCTTGATCAAATCCTGAATGGCGTGACCGTACAGTTCGTACGCCTGCTTGTTGAGCTTGGGATAATCTTCCAGATAAAAGTACGCCGTGGTGGCGCGTTGCGCGCCGACGGTGCCGCCGTTTGCCTGCACGTCTTGCAGCGACGCGACGCCCTCTGTGTCGCGCCGCACCACCAGCGACAGCCCGCTTTTGAGATACGGCACGCTGAACGCCATGCGTTCTTTTCTTTCGTCGAGGATGGTGACGGAACTGATGACGAGGTCGTACTTCTTCGTGATGAGCCCGCCGAACAGTCCGTTCCACTCGACATTGATGAGGTCGTACTCGAATCCCGCCTGCTTCGCCACCGCTGCGATGAGATCGACTTCGAATCCAGCGAGCCGGTTGGTCTCGTCCAGAAACGACATCGGCGGCAGGGTGGCGTCGGTGGCCACGATCAGCTTGCGCTTGGTATCGGTCGCGTCGCCGCCACAACCCGGCGCGAAGCCCATCACCGCACACCACAGCAACGCAGCCGTTACAACCCGGAGATGACGTTTCCAGTCAGGCATCGTTTTCATTCCCTTTCTCTCGCTGGTAGAGCAAGGTGTCTTCGATCGCAACTTCCACCCACACCCGCATGCCGACGCGCAGACCGGCATCGATGCCGTGCCGCACCTGTACCGTCACCGCCGGGCCGTGGAGCAACCGCACCCGGTACCGGGTGTGACTGCCGTAAAACGCTTTGTGTTCGAGCACGCCTTCCACTCGGTTCATCCCGGTGCGCGTACCGGGTTCGTCTGCCAGCCCGGCCCGTTCCGGACGGAAGAACACATCGACCGGCGTTCCCACCGGGAATCGCAATTCGCCTCCCGCCAGCAACTGAAGGCTGTCATCCAGCGTCACGCGGCATCCGGACGCGGCTTCGCTTTTCACCACGCCGGGCAGGCGATTGACCCCGCCCAGAAATTCGGCAACGAAGCGGTCCGCCGGACGGTCGTACAACTGTTCCGGTGCGCCCACCTGCAACAACTGCCCGTCTTCCAGAATGCTCATGCGGTCGGCGAGGCTCATGGCTTCTTCCTGATCGTGGGTGACGAATAAAAACGTAATGCCGAACGCCTTCTGCATCTCCACCAACTCGTCGCGCAGATTCTGGCGCAGGCTGGCGTCAAGCGCCGACAGGGGTTCGTCGAGCAACAGCACCTTGGGCCGATTGATGACGGCGCGCGCCAGGGCGACACGTTGCGATTCGCCGCCGCTCAACTGGTTCGGCCAGGCATGGCGCAACCCGGTCAGGCGCGTGATCGCCAGCAGCGCGTCGATCTTGTCTTGAATATCCTGTTCCGCTTCACCGCGGATGCGCGGCCCGACGGCGATGTTGTCGTACACGGTCTTGTGCGGAAACAGGGCGTGGCGTTGGAAGATGAAACCAATGGGACGGCGCTCGACAGGCAAGCTGTTGACGGCGCGGCCTTCTATGAAAATGCTGCCGGCATCGGGACGCTCGAACCCGGCGATGCAGCGCAGCAACGTGGTTTTGCCGCACCCGCTGCGGCCCAGCAAAACGAAACGCTCCCCTTCCCCGATCTCCAGCGAAAAGTCGCGGAGCACGGGTTTGCCGCCGAACGATTTGGACAGTCCTTCAATGCGGATCATAATGCCTTTCGCTTTAGGCTGTGCTCTCCGAATCAGCGTTCGCCCTCAATGCGTCAGCCCGTTTCCTCAGGCGTGGCCTGTTTCCTCAGGCGTCGCCTGCGTCTCAAAATAGCATGGATTGGCGGGGCTTGTGAGGCGGCACGATTAAAATTGTACGAGGTGGCGTTTTTCTATAAAATTCAGGCCAACTGAGGAACCGGAACTGAATAATATAATAAGGAACGGAGGGGCATGAAAATACTGGTCATCGGCGGCGGCGGTCGCGAACACGCGTTGGTGTGGAAAATCAAGCAAAGCCCCCTCGTCACCGAAGTCTTCTGCGCGCCGGGCAATGCCGGCACCGAGGGACTGGCCCGCAACATCTCCGTCTCCGCTACCGATCTCGATTCCCTGCTCGCCATCGCGCTCGAAAACCGGGTCGATCTCACCGTCGTCGGCCCCGAACAACCGTTGGTGATGGGCATCGTCGATCTGTTCGAAAGCCAGGGCCTGAAGATCGTCGGCCCCACCGCCCAGGGCGCACTGCTCGAAGGCAGCAAGGCCTTCGCCAAGGATCTGATGAAGACCCACAACATCCCCACCGCCGACTTCGACGTGTTCGAAGACAAGGACGCGGCGAAAGCGTATTGCCACGGCAAAGGGGCGCTGGTGGTGAAGGCCGACGGACTGGCAGCGGGCAAGGGTGTGTTCGTCTGCAAAAACGAAGCGGAAGCGGTGGATGCCGTTGAGCAGATCATGGGCGCAAAAACGTTCGGCGAGTCCGGCAACCAAGTGGTCATCGAACAATGCCTCGAAGGACAGGAGATCTCCATCCTCGCCTTCACCGACGGCCACACCGTGGTGGCGCTCGAAGCGGCGCAGGATCACAAGGCCGCGCTCGACGGCGATGCCGGTCCCAATACCGGCGGCATGGGCGCGTATTCGCCGACACCTGTTTTCACTCCCGCGCTCAAAGAGCAGGTGGTCGAACGCATCCTGCTGCCAACGCTGCGCGGTCTGCAAGAGCAGGACATTTTATATAAAGGCATTCTGTACGCGGGACTGATGCTCACCGCCGACGGACCCAAGGTACTGGAGTTCAACTGCCGCATGGGCGATCCGGAAACGCAACCGCTGATGATGCGGATGCAGTCGGACATCGTGCCCGCGCTCAAAGCCTGCGCCGACGGCACGCTCGAAAAAATTCATCTGGAATGGAAACCGGACGCGGCGGTGTGTGTGGTGATGGCCGCCGGCGGCTACCCCGGCTCGTATGAAAAAGGCCAGGCCATTTCCGGGCTGGCGCAGGTGGCCTCGATTCCGGAAGCGGTGGTGTTCCACGCCGGAACCAAAGTCGAGGGCGACCACATCGTCACCCACGGCGGTCGCGTGCTGGGCGTCACGGCAACGGGCAAAGACATCACCCAGGCCATCGACACCGCCTACCGCGCCGTCGATAAAATCCGCTGGGAGGGCGCGCACTTCCGCCGCGACATCGGGCAAAAAGCGGTGAAAACGCAATGAACGGGTGAGGGCGGCGCAGGAGTTGGCCGGATCAGTCCAGCTGCGGTTCTTTCAGGGTGTGGACGTCTTTCATTTTGCGGCTGAACACTTTGGCGGAGCCCCACCACGTCAGCCACGACACGGAGAGCACCAGGCCGATGCCGACCGACGCCCACAACACAACATTGCCGGACGCGGACACACCGCGCAGAAACACGAACATGCCCAGCGGCAGCGCCATGACGAAACCGAAACAGGTCAGCAGCATCGAGCTGCGCGCAAAGTATTTCGGCCGCACGTCGATGTTGAGCTGGCTCAAATATTTCTGGTTTTCAGGCACGGCGGCATCGAGCAGTTCGATCTCGCCTTCGCAGTTCGGGCAGTGCTTGCCGCCCCAGAATGCGTCTTTGCATTGCAGGCAGAATTTGACCATGCGTCGGGTCTCCGGATGGTATCTTGGCTATAATGAGTCCTCATCATAAACCAATCCCGCACCCGGGACCAAGCGGAAAGCGGCTTTTTTCATGACAACACACCGATACGCCCTGCTCGCCCACGGCGGTGCCGGGTCCGACAACGCCCATTCCGACGGCACCGACCGCGCCTGCGAACGCGGACTGATGCTGATGCAGGACGGAGCCAGCGCTGTGGACGCCGCCTGCGCCGCCGTCGAAATTCTCGAAAACGACGGCCGCTTCAACGCCGGGATGGGATCGCGCCGCCGCGACGACGGAGCGGTCCAGATGGACGCGGCGTGCATGGACGGCGCCCGGCACAAGTTCGGGGCGGTGGCGGTGGTTGAAGGTTTTCAGAATCCGGTGTACATCGCCCAGGCCCTGCTCGACGAACCGTATCATCTGTTGGCCGGGGACGGCGCGGCGCGCTACGCGGCGGAACGCGGCTTCACCGCGCTCGACGAATCCCACATGCGCGGCAACGGCGCGAAGAGCTCGGACACCGTCGGCGCCGTGGCGTGGGATGGCAAACAGTTCGCCGCCGCGCTCAGCACCGGCGGCACCGGCAACAGCTGGCGCGGGCGCGTCGGCGACGTGCCGCTGATCGGGTGCGGCTTATATGCCGGGCCCAGCGGAGCCGTTGCCGCCACCGGGCACGGCGAATCCATCGCCCTCAACATGACCGCCTACCGCGCCTACCAGATGCTGGAACAGGGCGCATCCGCTGACACCACCATGCAGGCCGTGCTGGGCTGGTTCGAGGCGGCGCAGGACATCGGCATCCTCGTGGTCGGCCCCAAAGACTGGGCCGGCGGCTCCAACCGCAGCATGGCCTGGTCGGGCAGGCACGGCCTGCAGCAAACGGGCTGATACCCGGCGGACGGACGCTGAACTGGGGGCGCAGGCTACGCCTGAGGAGAATGGCTAATGCGTTGAGGGCGAACGATGGCCGATGGGCGCAATTCAAGTTGAAATGCTTTGCAGGCCGGCGCCATTTCGGCATTGATTTTCGAGGCCAAAACCGCTTTAATACACAACTCCAACCCAAGCACGCCGACGTAGCTCAGTTGGTAGAGCAACTGATTCGTAATCAGTAGGTCAGCGGTTCAAATCCGCTCGTCGGCTCCATTTTTCAATAAGTTAGAGCCATCCACTTTAAAATAGATTTATTTAGTCGGCAAAGACTATTTTCTCGTCTCATTGACAGAGTGATTAGAAAAATGGAAAATCTGCAATAATGCCCAGCAATTTTTTCGGACTTAAAAGAAAATTTGTAGAATCAAAGCAGTTTTTCAAGGTTTTTGGCGGGTAGGTGGGAAGTTTCAGCCTGAAGGAAATTCAATGACCTGGTCCGAAAAGGCTCATCAAGCCGGGGTCTTCCTGACGATTGCCTTGGGCTTCGTCATTTCCCTGAGTACTTCCCTCACCGATCTATTAGCCATCCTGATTCTGACTTTATGGTTTCTTGCGGGACATCATAAAACCTTCATGGATCAAGTGGGAAATCCATTGGTCCGCGCATCCCTCCTTTTGTTTCTGATTTTCATCCTTGCAACGACTTACACACCGGCTTCTTTCGCCGAAGCAGGCAAGACGCTGAAAAAATATCGGGAGCTGTTGTATCTGATAGTTTTCATCCCCTTTCTATCCAAGGAACAGTATAGAACTTGGGCTCAATGTGCTTTTGGCCTGTCTATGGTGGTGACTCTGATCGTTTCATTTTATACCTTACTTTTTCCTCCGGAAAATCTAGCCCATGATTTCACTGGGAGTGCGTTTAAAGACAGAATTAACCATAGTTTTTTGTTGGCGGTGTTTCTATTTGGGGTGATTACCTATGCCTTCGCCAATAGACTTAACAAACGATATATGATTGGATTGATCCTGCTCTTTATTTTAGGAATGGTTAACCTATTTTTCGTGGCCGACGGAAGAACCGGATATGTTCTTTTTTATTTGCTCTTTATCTTATTTTTAGCTCAACAATTCAAATGGAGATTTACTATTTATGGATTGCTGGTAATTTTAATCTTCAATTTCGCATTGATCTCGATCCCAGGTCCCTATCAACACAGAGTGTACGAGACGGTGGATAACAGCCTTGAATATTTTAGGAAAGGAGATTCAGAAACTTCCACGGGATTGCGTTTGGAATTCATGGTCAATAGCTATCATCTGTTGAGCGAAAGACCCGTGTTTGGCCATGGGACGGGAAGTTTCAAACGTCAATATTCAAAATTAGCGGAGATCAAGAATCTCAAACACAAGACCGTTAACCCTCACAACGAATATTTGATGACAGGCGTGCAAACCGGACTGTTAGGACTTGGTGCTTTGCTTTATTTTATTTTCTGTCAGTTTAAATATTCATTCCGATTGAGCCCAGTGAATAAAAATCTTGCACTAGGGCTTGCGACGATCACAGCGGTGGGTTGCCTGGGCAATTCCATTCTCCTGGATCATACTCCGGGCGTTTTTGTTATTTATTTTACTGCCGTCTTTTTTTCTGCCTTAAATATTTCCGAAAAAACCAACCACACTTAGTGCTATCACTATTTTCAAAATCGAAATTGATTCATTTCGTCAATATTTAGATTGCACTCATTGAACCAATAGGAGCACTACCTTAAATGTCAACAGTACCTTAGCAAGGGGATTTCGTAGGGAGATTGCTCATAAGAGGACAATCCCCCAGCAGACGTTGTATTGCTGACAGAAAAAATACAGCGATGGGGAGAGCTTCCTTCAGCTCCGATCATCTGTGCCAATAAGGTAAGATCGCAACGAAAACAGCGTGGCAGAAACTGAAAGAACCGTATCGGCCAACATCATCAAAACATACTTAAGGGACGTAACAGCTTCACCAACCGGTTCGGTCATGCGTTCTCGAATCAGCCCGGGCAGGGTCAGGTCTTCCCGCGCCCAGCAAAACTGTCGCAACTATAAGGGGGACATAGGCCAACGCCAGCCAAACGATGGACCACTGTTGCCATTTGAGACAAGCCCACGCAAAAGGACCGAGCCACAGCAGGTTGATCGCTATGACCAGCAGTGTAACCGAACGGTGGCCTGACTTAGGCCTGCCGTTATCCCAACGGCGAGAAAGGCGCTGGTATGCATGACTGCAATGTCCCTCGTACCACCGTTCTCCACATAATATACGGGTTACCAGCGTGACGGTGGCATCCGTCACGAATACCGCCCCCAACACCAACCAGACAGCGTAACTCAACCATCCGGCCTGAATCGAAAGCAAGGCCAAGGCATAAATCATGAAAGCCAGCCAGGTGCTGCCACAATCCCCCATAAAAATCTTGGCGGGAGGCCAATTGAACAGCAGAAATCCTACCGTTGCAGCTACGATGCCTAGCATGAGCAGACACACTGAATTGTGCAGCACTTCAGGAAAAAAACCAACGGATAGCCCAGCGCCCACCACCAACATGAAAATAGCCTGTACGCTGGCAATGCCGTCAATGCCATCCATGAAGTTAAACAGATTGACCCACCACACGCCTGCAAACCACAAAAGCCCGAGTAAGACCCAGCCACCAACTCGGACTCCCTCCCCAACTAAGGAAAAGGGCGGAGTGAGGAAAAGATCAGGGAGTTCACCCATCAAGGCCAGCAATCCGCCGACAACCGCCACCTGCGTCCCCAATCGCACCTTTGCCGATAGGTGCTGGATATCATCCCTCAGCCCAACAACCGCCAAGGGCAGCGCTAATCCCAACACGGCTATAAGTTTGAGCCCCTCTTCTTCCGAAACAGAGTCTGGGGTGAGAAAATAAAACATGAAACCACCGGCCATCATTGAGGCCAGAACCATTCCCATCCCGCCACCACTGGGTATCAACCCTTCATGGGAATCCCTACCACTGGGGGCGTGCACCAGTCCTAAGGTGGGCGCATAATACAAAATAGTCCTGGTTCCAACCATGGATACTAGTGAAGTTCCAAGTAGCCAACCCCATTCCCACATACCCCTCCCCCCAAACTCTTGATATCGCCCTTTTAAATTAAAGGGCATCTAACAAAATGAATTTTACGGATGGTTTAGGAAATTCCAATAGATCAAGGTACAGCCAATAGAGAGAAACGCTTCATGAATCAGAAGAATCTTCCACCCTATCAACCATATCCGGCAATCCGTCAAAAAAAGTATTTTGCGAGAGCCACCCCAGCTCATTCCGAATACGGTCTGACCGGTAGCAGGCCGAACTCATCAGTCGGGACAACACAGCGGAATTCAGGGGCATGTTGCACTTGAATAATTTCCCTATCCAATCCCCAATCACCGCGCCCATACACAATACGTGTTCCGGGATATGCCAACGGGAAACCGGAACTCCAAACTCCTTGCACATCGCCTCATAGAGCATCCGGGTTGAATATCCTTGCCCGTCCTCAACAATATAGGTGCGGCCATTCGCTTTCGGGTTCTCCATGGCCAGCCCTGCCGCTGTAATCAGATCGTCCAGCGACACCATCGAACGCCGGTTGCCGAAATCAGGCAAAGGGGGAAAGCGGCCGCGTTTCACCGCCTGGAGCATACGAAACAGATTGCCCTTAACCCCCGGCCCATAGACCAACGCCGGACGCAGATTGCAGACATGCATCCCCGTTTTTACACCCGCCGCCAACACCCGTTGTTCCGCCATCCGCTTGGAATACCCATAGAGGTCTTTCGGGACGGGCTCCCAGGTTTCATCCACACACTCCCCGCCCGGATCGGCCACGGCCTTGACACTGCTGAAATAGACGAATCGAGCCACATTGGCATTGGCCGCCGCCATCAACAAGGCCTCGGTACCGGCCACATTGACTGACCAATAGCATTCCGCCTCCTTGCCCGTTAAATTGGTGTGCGCTATATTGGCAAGATGGAAAATCCCATCCACCCCGTCCATCAATCCATCGGGAAGGGGGGCGCTTCCAAGATCACAGCAGAACGCCTGGTCCCAAGGCCCCTCTTCAGGCCGGCGTGTCAACGCCCAAACCTCATGCTTCCGGTTGCGCAGGTAGTTGCACAGATGGCGTCCAATAAATCCAGCCGCGCCGGTCACCAAAAAACGGCTCATCCGCCTGCCAGCCTTCCATAGACCCGGGCATAGCGTTCCCCCATCAAGCGTCCAGTAAACAAGGTTTCATAACGCATCCGGGCCGATTCTCCCATTCGCACGGCCAGTTCTCCATCGCTGTCCAAGCGCAACATGGCCTCTCGCAGTTCATGAGCATTGCCGGGCTTGACAACAAAACCCGTCTCTCCATGGATATTGATATAGCTGGTTCCAGTACCAATCTCAGTAGAAATCAACGGTTTTCCGTGCATCGCCCCTTCCACCAATGTCACCCCAAAAGCCTCGGAGCGCAGGTGAGAGGGGAAAACCACGGCACGGCAGAGCTTCATCATGGCGACCTTCTCCGCATCGGTGACATGGCCGAGAAACCGCACATGCTCCAACCCCAAACGGCCGGCATGTGCCTTCAACTCTTGCTCAATCGGCCCGGCACCGGCGATCACACACGTTATCGAAGTTCCCTTCAGGGCATCCAATAGGATATGCAGGCCCTTGTAATACCTGAGTACGCCGACAAATAGAAAAAAGTTTTTGCCAAGCCTTTCACAGGTTGAGGCTGTTTCCTTTTCTGAGACCGGAGGATACATTTTTTCATCCAAGCCAATGGGAATCACTTCAACTTTCCCGGCATGCATGCTCAGATCTTCACTGGTTTTAAAATAGTTCTCAGAAGTCGGCACAATGATATCGACCCGGTTGAGAAACGCCCGCATCAATGGCCGATAAAGTTTCAGCAGATTCTTTTGGCGCACAATATCCGAATGATAGGTCACTACGGTGGGCTTTTTCACGCGGCATAAAAAATGGAGAAGATCCGCAAAAGGCCAAGGAAAATGATAATGCACAATATCAGCCCAATCGACCAACCATTTGAACCCATTGATGGCATCGATGGATACACCACAAGAAGCAATCTCAAACGTGCGGCGAAACCGATACACATTTGCCTCTTTTCGTTTAAGAACCGGTGGTTCGGGATTTGGGCTCAGCGTGCAAACCCGACTTTCGATTCCCAAATCAGCCGTGTTGTGGCAAATCTGGCGGATTACTTCCTCCAGTCCGCCCTGGGAATCCGGGAAATAAGTGCGGTAAAGATGCAATACCCGGACCTTACCGCTCAATAATCACCTCCACCGCGCAACTGCCGTTCCTCAACAGCTTCCTGAAAAACGGCCCACGTCTCTCGCGCGGCCTTTTCCCAGGTAAACCGTTCAGCGCGGGCTTTCGCTTTGGACGCCAGTTGCTCTCTATTCACGTCATTACCCAGCATGTACATCAAGCCATTGGCAATCGAAAACTCATCGAGTGGATCCACCAGTATTCCGGCATCTCCAGCGACCTCCGGCAAAGAGGATGTAGCCGAAGTCAATACCGGCACGCCAAACGACATGGCCTCCACCAACGGCAACCCGAAGCCTTCGTAGATGGATGGCATCGCCAGAAAGAGGGCATGAGAGTATAGCGTTGCCAGTTGGGCATCGTTTACATAACCGACTGCAAGCACATTTCCAACCAGCCCCCTCTCCCTAACGAGGGTATCGATATTCACTCCTCCCCAGCCCTTGCCGCCGGCAATCACCAGCAGAGCTTTATTCCTGATGGCCCCATTGATGTGTGCGTAAGCTTCCAATAAGCGGCGCAGATTCTTCCGTGGTTCCAGGGTGCCCACAAACAGGAAGTACGGACGATCAATCCCCATGCAGGCGAGTGACTGGAAGCCCAAAGGTTCCGGCAGTTCCGTCGCCCCTGGATACACCACCCGAATCCGATCACGCGACTCCGGAAATTCCTCCACGAGCCCGTTCAAGGTACTGTAAGAATCGGCAATGATCCGATCCGCTAAGCGCAGAGCCTCCGGCATGAGCTTTTTCTCAAGCCACCTGCTAAGCGGACGCATGGTGTCACCCGCGTGCTTCCAGACCAGGTCATGAATCGTGACAACCCGGGCTACGGAATCGGGTAAATAACGCGGCAACCGGTGCGTGGCACCCCAGAAGATATTGACTCGATCCTTCGCCGCCCAGTATGGAAGGCAACTCTGCGACCAAAGCATCCTCCCGGCCCTGCTACGAAAATTACCTGATCGAAGCACAACGTTATCTTGCCGCCACGGCCCAGCTAAAACCGGCCGCGGGCTGTAGATGTAGAATTCGCCTGGTTGTTCGACCAGCTTCCGTGTCAATTCCGCCGTGTACCGCCCGATTCCCGTAACCTTTTCGGAAAGAAGCCGGGCGTCAATACCCACCCTCATCAGTCATCCCCCTCAAACATCCAACGCAAGGTCTGCTCCAGCGGAATGGCATCCAGCTCGCCGATTGCCTTGAGCAGTTTTGCATTCGAACCACGCAAGCGCTTCACCTCGTTCTCTCGCACAAAAGCGGGGTTGACCTTGACTTGAATGGGGTATTCAGCAATTTCCGCCATCAAATCCAATACGTTCTCCAGAGTGACGGCTTTTCCCGAACAGATATTGAACGTTTCTCCGGGGGGTCCCCTCTCGATGAGCTGGCGGTAGGCACCGGCCACCGTCCTGACATCGGAAAAGTCCCGGGCGACATCCAGGTTCCCCAGTTCGATCTCTTTTGCGCCACGACGGAAGTGGTCCACGATCTTGGGAAGCAAGAAATTCCGCGACTGCCCTCTTCCCGTGTAGTTAAAGGGCCGGACAATCACGATGGGCAGTTTTTCCATCCACAGGCGGGCCATGCACTCCATCGCCAGCTTGCTCACCGCATAGTCGTTTGCCGGGTTCGGCGGCGCGTTCTCGTCGATGGGATCATCGGACGCATTGCCATAGACATTGGCACTGCTTGCCAACAACACCGCGCGTGGCGTCTTCCCACAATCCGCCAGGGCCTGAAGCAAGTGGCGGGTTCCCACCAGATTGGTGCGGTAGATGGACTCCGCATCCTGGTGCGCGGCAAAGGAAATTGCCGCCAGGTGCGCCACCACATCAGGTTGTACTTCAGAAATAACCTTTTGTACGGCGCCCTTGTCACAAATATCGGTCAAAAATTCGCCTGGCCCGGCAGGCGCTCCGTCATGGACCGTGCCGCACACCCGATACCCGGCCGCCTCAAGCTCCGCCGCCAGATACCTTCCTGTAAAACCATGCAGACCGGTAATGAGAGCCGTCGGCATGTTAGAAGGAATTCCCGTTTTTCACTCGGCGCAAATCCGATTCCACCATCATCGCGCAGAGTTCTTCGAGTGGGGTCGTCGCCCGCCAACCCAGCTTTGCCTTTGCTTTCTCCGCATCACCAATCAGCAGATCCACCTCAGCCGGGCGGTAAAAATGCGGGTTTATTTTGACGATGGTTGCGCCGGTTTTGGTGTCGAGCCCCTTCTCCTCCTTACCCGCCCCCTCCCAGGCGATATCGATATCCAGCGCTTTGCAGGTCATCTCCACAAAATCCCGCACCCGTTCGGTCCTGCCCGTGGCCAGCACGAAGGTATCCGGATCATCGAGCTGTAGCATGGCGTGCATGCCCTCCACGTAATCCCCGGCAAACCCCCAATCGCGCTTCGCATCCAGATTGCCGAGTTCAATGTGCGTTTGTTCTCCCAACTTCACCCGGGCCAAACCGTCAGTGATTTTGCGGGTCACGAATTCCCGGCCCCGCAATGGAGATTCATGATTGAACAGGATGCCGCTCGCCCCAAACATATTATAGGACTCGCGGTAATTGATGGTCATCCAATGCCCGAAGAGCTTGGAGACGCCGTAAGGACTGCGCGGGTAAAACGGGGTCTCCTCATTTTGAGGAACCGATTGCACCTTCCCGAACATTTCCGACGACGAGGCCTGATAAAATCGGATCTTGGGATTTACCATGCGGATGGCTTCCAGAATATTGAGGGAGCCCAGGCAATTGATCTTGGTGGTGGCCACCGGCTGATCGAAAGACAGGCCGACGAAACTCTGCGCGGCCAGGTTGTACACCTCGCCGGGCTGGGTGGTTTCCAGAAGACGAATGGCGGAGCTGAGGTCGGTCAGATCGTAATCGACAATATGCAGTTGGGGATGATCGGTCAGGCACAACTCCTGGAGCCGCCATAAATTGACCGAACTGGTGCGCCGGCACGTGCCATACACCTGGTAATCCTTTTTCAAGAGAAATCGAGCCAGGTAGGCTCCATCCTGCCCGGTGATACCAGTAATTACTGCTGTTTTCATTTATTCTCCTCGATAAACTTTATTGTCTTGCCAGGATTGGGAGACCGTAACCGTTCCTCAACCCTACGCAATGCCGCCACGAGGGCGGCGTGGATATTGAAATGCAATTGCAAAGCAATTCAACCCGACGAGGCCTTGGCCTCCAGCACAAGCTCCCGCGCGGCGATACCCAGCTTTCGAGAGTCTTCGGAAAGGCCGAGCTCGACCGGTGAGACCGGATTGCTGATTTCAAAGGCAATGTTGATCACTCCATCCTTATCGATCAGCGCGGCGGGAATCGGAGCCTCATACCAGCGTTCCCCCCGCATGGCCCATTGGGCGGTTTGTTGACTGTTCACCAACACCTTGATGGCTTGATGATCGATTTTTCCACCGGCCAGGAAAGCATGAGCGCGAAGACGCAGAACCAAATCGGTGCCAGAAACCTCCTTCAATTTAAAAGAAAGCACGGCTTTCGGGCCTTCCGACCAACGATGCCCCGACTCTTGTACGCTCCAGCCTGACAATACAAATTGACTCGAAGACCCTGTTTCTGAAAAGTCAAAAGGCTCTCCCGGCGTGATTCTTGCCAAAGATGATCCTTTCTTTTCCAGCACAAGCTCCCGCGCGGCGATACCCAGCTTTCGGGAGTCCTCGGAAAGGCCGAACTCGGCCGGTGAGGCCGGATTGCTGATTTCAAAGACGATATTGATCACGCCATCCTCATCGATCAGCGCGGCGGGAATCGGCGCCTCATGCCAGCGCTCTCCCCGCATGATCCATTCCGCGGTTTGTTGACCGTTCACCAGCACCTTGATGGTTTGATGATCGATTTTTCCAGCGGCGAGATAAGCCTGGGCGCGCAGACGCAGAACCAAATCCTGTCCGGGCCGATCTTCCAATTTAAAACGAAGCACGGCTTTCGAGCCTTCCGACCAACGATGCCCCGACTCTTGTACGCTCCAGCCCGGCAATGCAAGGTTTCGGGAAAACCCACTCTCAGTAAATTGAACGGGGTCCCCCGGCGCGATACCCTGTGATTGTGATAGTGAAACCTTATTTCTCGGTTCATATCTATACTTTCCCCACGCCCAGGAATCCATGTCATAGGCATGCCCCTTAACAAAATATTGGGTAATAGCTGGCATGTATTCTTCTTCCCATTCATGATACCCCCAGTTATAAAACAAATAGGTACGCTCACGTTTAAAGCTCCCTATTGCCGACTGAAATTCGGAACAATCCAGGTTTTTATTTTCAATCTCCAATAAACAGGCCAAATCCGAAAGGTACAGGGGGGCATCATTTACTGTAATACCGCTGTCAGCAAAAGGCTTTTTATGAAGCAATAATGCTAAAGATGAAGAATGGACTCTTTGGGGGATTAGGTTCAAAGCATCCTTTTCGATTTCCAGTCTCCTAACTGGAGGAACGCTCAGAGTTCCATGATCAGCCAAAATAATAATTTCAGCACTATTGTAGATATTCAGATCCTTGAGTTTTTCGATCATCCTTTCGGCAATTTTTAAGGCACCTCTGGCTTGCCGGAGAAATCCCTCCGAACCTTTTACAGGGTTATACTTAAGGGTTTCATCAATCCGCCATGGAGGGTGGGGGGCAAGAAAATGAATAAATCTGAAAACACCTTTGCCAGAATTGGATCCAAAATTCGCTTTTTTTTCAAAGAGCTCTAATAACCGGATATCCGTACCATGTGCACCCGGAGGATATTCATCCCTTCCAAAAAATGAAAGGAACCAATCTCCGTTATTATAAACAAGGGGTTTAATTACAGTTGGACTCACCTTAAACAGGGAAAAGTCGAGATACTTCAACCAAGACGAAAAATCGTTAACATTAAAATGGCGCAGAATGTCATTGCGCGTTACGGAATAGGGCTTAACCTCGCCAATAACCTTTGAATCATAACCCTCCTTTTTGAAATAATCCTTTATATTAAATTTAGAATAAGCAGTTTCCAAATATGCCGGAAATTCTTCCTCATTTTTATAAAGGCTTCCCGTAAGCAATGAAGGCAAACTAGCCCGGGTTGTAGGGTAATGACTGATCGTATTCCTATAAAATGTAAACCCATCTAGGAAGTCAACTTCTTCGGGATATCGATTTTTGATCAACTCAAAATAATCCGATTGAAATGTGTCGAACAAAAGAATAAGGATATTATTATCCGGGTGAAAATCTAAGGCCGTTTTGAGCTCATCCTCTTTTTCGGGGAACTTTTCTGCCGATTGATCCGAAATGGCAAAGTAGCCCAAAAGGATGGAAATAAAACCAACAAGATATATCCATTGCAGAAACAAGTGAGCAACTCGTGTTTTTCGTCCAGCAAAAACAAAGACGGAGAACAGCGCAATGATTGCCCAAACCAACCCTTCCCCCCACATGTGAAGGATCCACTGGCCCCAATCAATGCCACGGCCATCCAAGGGGCCGAGGTCCCACACAAAAAGTTGGCTTTGCACCCAACAGGCGGTCGAGAGGCCGACCAACAAACCGCTTAACCCCAAGTAAAACTTTGGATATTTACTTACAATCGTTAAAACGAGAAAAATCACAAGTATGCTGGCGACAAATATACCTGTAACTTGCCAGACAACCTCCGAAAGTGAAAACTTCACTTCTTCAATGTTGCCGAAATAGAAAGTTAACGGCGCCACCCAGATCGCAATAAATGGTAACACCGAAGCGATAGCCAAGCGCTCACTTACCGTTCCTTGCATGCTCAAACCTCTTTTATTATTACACAACACAAACCGCGTCCCTTTTATAAGGTCAGTCAAAACTTAATAATCAATTGTCCTCCTCCGGGTTCTCTACTTTCGTTTGCACAGAAACAGTGTCCTTCCGTTCCCAAGGTCGTGGCGGTCCATAAAGTCGAAGTGCCTGCCGAAACTCGACCGGAACTCATCAAACGTGTAGGGGAGATGCTCGCCGCGCCGGTTGATAAGGAGTTTGCGCACCATCGGGTCTTCCGGGGGAGGGAACTCGACCAGGAGGTGGGTTGTCATGGAGGCGAACCATTCGGCGACCAAGGAGAGCGGCACGTTGCAGGTAAAGACGAGGTGGTGGATGAGAGCAAGAGCAAGAGTCAGATCCGCAGTGCACCTCTCTCCGAGACTCAGCCGCTCCCGGTTATTCCATCCGAGCCCTGGCGTGGGATTGGCAAGGTCCATAGTGAGTGGCAAAATGCGCTTGTTTTCATCCTCAACGGAAAGGGACTGATAAAGGTACTCGGTGCAGGCGGGGTCTATATCCACGCTTACGACAAAGGCTCCATCTTTGGCCGCTATCTTCGAAAACTCGCCCACATTCCCCCCAATGTCCCAGACCATCTTTGGCTTTATTTGGGAGACCACTTTCTCGACATATCCGGATTTTTCTTCCACATCCTCGTCGCGATAGGTGCGTATCTCCCGGTATTCCTCCCAGATTTTTGAGGATCGCTTCCACCTTATTCCCTCAACGGTCTTGCGAAGAGAACGCACAAGCCCCAGAAGCCCCCGGTCCGAGACCTTCACCACCTTTTGTGTTTTCCCTTGGCCCCCGAGGTGTTCCCTCTTGTCCGCGCTCTCCTGAAACCGGCTATGGAGATTCAAGTGCATGAAAAGCCCTGGGCGGTAACGTTGCTTGAAGGGAAGCATCTTTATGGCAAGGTCTAAAGGATAGCCGTCGATATAACTCCTCCACAGAGAGAGCGTGCGTATATCGCAGTATGCAGCCACGGCAAGGGGAGCGAGGAAGTGGGAACAGAACTGCCGGTACGCCACCCACGGGCTGTCGGGTACGCGCCGCCCTATAGAAAGAGTATCTATAAGACGAAGCCTCTCCCCATCGAACTGGACGTTAAAGGCGCTCGCATCACGAAGCCAGAAACCCTCAGGAATAAGCATTTCCATACAGTCGAGGTGCAGGAGGGCTGCGTCCTTGAGCATGGAAAAGGACCATTCGAAGGGATAGCTTACCATGGGGAGCCGCTTCGGGTGGTTCAGGCAATAGACGGCATCCTTAAGGCCCAAACCCGCTGGGTTCACTTCTTCGTGAGGTTGCAATAAACCAGCACTCATGAGCTTTTTATAGATGCCGCCATTGGCTGCAGCCTCATAGTCCGTCACCCCATTGGCAAAGATGCACCTGTAAATCTCACCATCTTTGTTAAAGACATAGCCTCGAGAGTCTCGAAATGACCCTGGATCTTGGATTATCGGAAGCTCCCGGGTTTCACTCATCGTCATTACGATCCTTCTCTTTTTTAAAGAACGATTTTATACGTTGCTAATAAGCACCCATGGTTGCACCTACGGCTAATAGGGCGGCAATAATCCCCTGAAGAATCATACTCCCCGTGCCTGGGTCTAAGTAAGCTTGTGTAACCAGTAAAAATAAGTGTGCTTTCCCCATAACGTTTCCCTCCTTGAGAAATTTTCAATATTGTTTTCGATTCGGGAAATTATCTGCCATAATTTGGCCTTCTTGTATTCCGGCTATTTGAGCAAAATCATCTGCAACAATTGTTGCGCGCTCTGTTCCCACGTCAGCCAGGGCATGCTGTCGGATTTGGGATGGTCTCCCTTCTTATAAAGCGCCATCCAATTCTGGACCGCCGTTGCCAGCGCCTCCGGTTGCTTACCGGAAAAATAAAAGGCATGCCCGCCCGCCACCTCCCGGAACACGGGGATGTCCCGGGCAATAACCGGTAACCGGTGTTAGCTCCTTCAATGACCAACAAGCCAAACTTCCGCTGACAATGCCAGCAATGATTGTGCCCTTACCACTCATACGATCTCTATCTCCGGAAAGGGGAATATCATCCGGCCTCCCTCCGACAAATAGTCCTTTTCCCGCCTGACAATACCCTCTTTAAAATGCCAGGGAAGAACCAGATAATAATCCGGCTTCATTGCCGCCGCATCCTTTTCCGAGATAATGGGGATGTTGGTTCCGGGAGTAAATCGTCCAAATTTTTCGGTATTCACTTCGGCAATGGCTGGAATTTCTTTTTCGGTAAAACCGCAAAATTGCAAAACAACATTTCCCTTTGTTGAGGCACCATATCCCAAAATTGTCTTACCATCACCGGCTAAAGAATGAATCAAGCGAGTCAAATCATTTCGATGCCTATAAACCCGTTCTTCGAAGTCACGAAAAGGCTTTGGAGTGGTGAGCCCCATACGGCCCTCCTGCTCCAATAACCAATCGATAACCGGGCTGTTGGGTTTCATAGTCTTATTTCCAACTTTTACAGCCGAGACCGCAAAACTGCCACCATTTATGGAATTCATAACAACGTCGATCAGCTTTAACCCCGATTCCCTCAGGATTTTTTCCACTACTCCGAGTGAATAATACTCCAGGTGCTCATGGCAGATGGTGTCGTAAGAATTAAGCCTTAGCATGGATGGCATATAGCTTTGCTCGAAATGCCATATCCCGTCGTCATCGAGAATCGATTCCACCTGCCGTGCAAACCCGATAGGATCCTCCAGGTCATAAAACATGGCGATGGAGGTAATAATTTTTGCGGGTTCCTTGAAAGCAGAGCGGTAGGCCTCTTCAGAAAAGAAATCCGCGATCAGCTTGATATCATCGGTATAAAATTCCTTGAATTTTTCACCTGTGGGGTCTATACCGAGCTTTTGAATACCTGTTGTCTGATACGCCTTGAGGGTGGTCGCATCGTTACTGCCAATATCCACCACAATATCGCCGGACTTCAAACATGCCGTTCTCTCGAGGTAGCGAACCTTGTTTGTTAAGTGGTCCACCATGGATTGATTCAGTCCGGAGCGATACCCATAATTATCACCATACATTTCGCCGGGCTCATAGGAATGTTTAAGCTGGAGCAATCCGCTTTCAGGGCACCAAACGAGTTCTAGCGGACCTGCCGTAACGTGCTCTGAAGAAGTTCTGGGAAATACGCCCGTCAGCACCTGTTGCCCGAGATTCAGCACAGACACCAGATTTTGACCACCACCTATGCGGCATTCTTTAATTTCACTATACATACAACTCCCTCCAAATCATCTAAACATTCCAACCATTTTATTTAAAAAGTCTTGCTCGCCTTCTTGACTGATTACCTCAAGTAGCTTGTCCTGTTGTTCTAAAATGGCATCCCTATCAGACGCCAGGACAGTTTCACACGCACTTACAAATGATTCTTGGTTATCTGCCTGACAAAGTAACAAAGAACCCGCTAAATACTCCGGGATTCGTTCTTTAATAAACCCCAAGTTTGGTGCCACTACTGGAACTCTATAGGCCAAAGCCTCATGGATTTGCGGAGGGAAATTCCCTTCCGCAACAGACGTAAAACATAAAAGCGCCGCTTTTTGGTAAATAACTTTCAGTAAGTGGTCCGATACCCGATTTAGAATAACAATCCGTTCCTTGCATTTCAGTGAATTGTAAACGGCAAACGCCTTTGGGTCAGGTTCCAGAGTGCACGTTAGCACTAACTTCAAATCATGCCCTCGATTTATCAGCCGGTCAAAAACGAGCAATAGCAATGACAGGTTTTTATTTGCTCTGGGCTGTGTTGGATAAAAAATATACTTATTTTCTTCCAACCCATTAGGCAGGTCCCCTTCAACCGAACATCCCCTTGCCTGGGAATTCAATAGTGGTAAATAAAATACTTTAATCTTATCCGAATCAACCTTGAGCCGACTATTCGGTAAATAATTTTTTGTAAAATGCGAATTGCAAAACACCACATTTGCTTGCGCGGCAAGGCTCTTGCCAAGCTCAGTATTATGTCCTTCGTCTGCCACAAACTCGCCCGTCGCGTGAAAAAAATGAGGCATATAGTCTGGCAAATACAGCGCAAAGCGTTTCTTTAACTGAAGGGCCTCTGGAAACCAATAATAATGCGGAACAATTACCCAATGGCAATTATCATCATTATTGATTTTGCCAAGGTACTGATGTTCTCTTGCCCCATCCGAAAGGCTGTCTTCACCTACCAGAAATTTGCGCAACCTTTGTTGAAATCCATATATCCTCCGCTTGCACTCAACAAGAGGCTCCCAAAATCGAAAGGGAACGACTTTTTTCACAACCTTTTTTATCAAAACCTTGACCGTAGCTAGCATGCGCGGCCTATTCAGCCCGACTCCACTCATATTTGGTGGATCTATAAGAAGCACCCGGATATTATCTTTATTGGTTCCAGGCTGGCAAAAAAACCCCTAAACATTTCGGCTTGATCGTAGCGGGCTGTGATTATAATCTCATGGTCACAATTTTTATTGAGAGTCTGGGCAATTTGCCGCATGACTCTAGGAATGCCGTCATAGGCAGCATAGCTTTCACCATCGAATATAACCGGTGCACCGGGAAAATGATGCAATAAGTAAATTCGCTTCTTGCCGGTAACTTTGCTCGCGGGATCCACCGTCAACCAATGCGATGGTTCTTTATTGGATTCTAGGGAATCGACAATAACCTTATCAAAATGCGGCCACACAAAGTCGGGCAAATATCGTCTTTTAACTGAGTCCTGCGACAAAATAATTGCATGTATAAAGCTTTTATCACCCACCAGCAATCTTTCGATCTTTTCTTTTGCATCCCGAATATCCAGGCAACGACCTGGCGCATCTTCACCAAAATATCTATCTAGCAGAGAACCTTTTAAGAACAGGACCGGCCCCCCAAGGACCATCATCTCGATTGGCGGCAAGTAGCACACTCTAGGGTCGGTATAGGTGTAAAGGTAACCCGCCGCCCGCCTAAAACGCGCAATCAGCTTTTCTCGGGCGAGTGTACCAACCACCTGCGGATCGTCGACATCAGAGATCTGCACTCCGTAGTAGAGAAAATGTTTTTCTGAAAAGTTTTTTTTCAGAAATTGATAATGTTCCCGAAAAAATGGATTATCAATATTTGGACAAGTGATAATTATCTCATTAGCCCGTCGATCACATTTCCCCCACGATCCTTCGTGCTGCAAGATATCACTGGGCAAACAATAAGGAGAAACTACTGCAATATCCTTTAACCATGAATGTTCACCATATAATGCTTCTTCCGCGTGCGGCATAAATACGAAATTATTTCGATTTGCGATTTCGAGAAGCAACCCTTCTCGTTTCAACTCATCACTCAGCGCATAATGTTGCCCATAGGTTCGATAGATCACAGTACCTTTATATACACCCAGAATAGAGCGCAACCATCGGGGCGATATTGTAACGACTACAGCGTCGAAGTAATCATTCAATAACTTGGCAATATCAGCAGGGATCTCATTATAAAAAAAATTAAACTTGGACAGAGCTTGGAATACATTTTTTGGCAAGGTCGTTGGTTGATCTGCATCCCATTCCAAGCAAGCGGACTGGTCTTTAACAGAACTCAAGTAAGGAGGGTTAAAAACCTCATAACCGAGCGTCCTAAGCCGTGGCAATTCTGTTTTGGTAAGGACCTTATGCATACCTAGCCAAAATATTCGCTTGGGCATGGTTAGTTCTCTTATAGCCATATTAGCTTCAGTGGGTAAACAGCCATAAACTCAAATAAGTTTTTTACAATGCCTAAGAAACATACTTCTTATACGTCGTAGCGGGACCGTCAATCTCCATGATGTGCTGTTATAAACCGCGCTCAAAGCCGCCTCCGCCTGCTGAGCCTTGGCCTCCGCCTGCTGAGCCTTGGCCTCCGCCTCGCTGGCGCGGGCTTCCGCCATTACTTGACCCGATAATAAAAATTCATCCCATACATTCGGAGGGTATTGGAATGCGGGCATCAGTTCAGAATGCTCTTCCGCTACATAAAACCGGTTCAATCCATCGGCATACGCGAAGCGGTAATTTGCGGAAAGCAGAATGGGTTCCCATTTTCCGTGAGATTCTGTTTGCGACATCGGTAGGGTTGCCTCCACCACCACAATCCAGGGCCGGTGGTCTATCCAGTTATTGCCCTGCAACACCGCTTCTTCCAGTCCTTCCACATCCACTTTCAGAAAATGCACTGCTTGACCTGGGGGAACACACTCCTCCCAGATTTTTGCAAGGGTGGTCACCGGCACTTCCTGGCGAGTTAAAGCCCACCCTGATTGCTCGTGCTGTTTGGTGATAGCCTCATCCAAAGTGGACATCCCGGGGTTGCCCAGTAAGCATAGGACCTCCCGGCCTTCATGGCCGCCAACCGCCCGGCACAAATTTTGATCGTTCGGCCGCCGGTCCTGCAATCGACCATGAAATTGTGGGTTCGGTTCTATATTGACTCCCCGCCACCCACGGTCATAAAAAGCTTTCGTCACCGAATCCAACTCCGGATCAAACGCGCCCACATCGATGTAAAACCCGTGCTCAACATGCTTCAGGGCACGCCAAAGCAGGACGTCTTCAAAGTTCTGCGCGTAAGAAATGAAAGTCATTGCGCACGTTCTTCAATTGTGATTTGCGGTTCATTCCAGAGGCAACCCGCAAACTGAGTCTTGTCGATATTGATGACATTGAACACCAGGGCCAGGTCGCGCCACTCATAGTTGAACGAGAGGTGGGTCTCACGGTCCACCAATGCGGTTTGGATGGAGTAACTGCCTACCCCCAGATTCGCCCCAAACGCGATGATAAAGCAGTATTCATCACCGGCTTGTGGATTTTGTATGACCTGCCCGGTGTGCCAGGTGTTGGTGCCGTACATTATTTGACCCAAACGGTCCTTAATGCTGTACCCCAGCACGAGAGTTTCGACGGCTTCATAAACTTTAACCCGGATACGCAGTTCGACCCGCTCTCCAACCCCGACACATTCCGCCACTTCTCCCTTGCTGTTATATAGAGCGATTTCCTCAACGCGGGCCTCGCCGGTGCCGGAACTGGTTTGCGCTTTGCCGTTCTCGAGCTCTTTCACCTGAACCGTGCTGGTTTCCTTTTCCGCGATGAGGGCGTTATAGAAGTCGAACACCTCTTCCGGCTTGCCGTCTTTTATGGCCGTGCCGTTTTCCAGCAAAATGGCGCGGTCGCACAGGCTTTGGATGGCGCTCCGGTCATGAGAGACGATGAGCAGGGTCGTGCCCTGTTCCCGGAATTCACGAATGCGGTCAAAGCTTTTGTGCTGGAAGTAGGCGTCGCCCACGGAGAGCGCCTCGTCGACGATGAGGATCTCCGGGCGGTAGGCGGTGGCGACGGCGAACGCCACACGCATTTGCATGCCGCTGGAGTAGGTGCGCACCGGCTCGTCGAAGTATTCGCCGATCTCAGCAAAGGCTTCGATATCCGGCATCGCCTTGTGGATCTGCTCCACGCCAAACCCCATGAGTCCGGCGGCGTGGAACACGTTCTGGCGGCCGGTGAGCTCCGGATTGAACCCCATGCCAAGCTCAAGGATAGCGGCGATGCGTCCATGGACCCGGACCCAGCCTTCGGCAGGCTGAAGGGTGCCCGTGATGATTTTAAGCAAGGTGCTTTTCCCGGCTCCATTCTGGCCGACGATGCCAATGGCCTCTCCCGGCTGGATGTTGAAGCTCACATGGCGCAACACCCAGTGCTCCTCACTCGGTGTCACCGGGACACCGAACCAGCGGGCGAAACGCAACCATTCCGAACGGTAGGCACGGAAAGCCTTGCCAAGATCGTGGACAATCAACAGGCTCATAGGGCATCCACCAATTCCGCGCTGGCGCGGCGAAACAGGAACAGGCTCAACAGCATCAGCGCCAGCGCCATGACCGCGATGAGGATCACGCCATCGAGTTTCGGGGCGGTGCCATATACCAGAACCTCGTGGTAGGCCCGGGTGATCGGAAACAGAGGGTTCAGATGGAGCAGGTGCCGAAAGCGCTCGGGAATTATATTCTCCGGGTAGACAATAGGCGTGAGCCAAAACCAGACCTGAAGCACGATGGGAACGGCCTGCCCAATATCGCGCACAAATACGTTCATCAGCCCAAGGATCAATCCGATGCCGACGGCGAAAGCCACCACCGTGAGGGTAAGTGGGACAACCCAAATCATGGCCGCACTGAATCGATGGCCGAGCAGAACAAAAATACCCAGCATGGCGGCAAACAACAGGATGTTGTTGACCAGGCTGGAGCCGATCACGATGCTGGGCAAGGTGATGCGGGGAAAACTCATTTTCTTCATCAGGTTGCCCTGCTCAATGAACAGGTTCAGGCAACGGCTGATGATTTCACTAAACAACGTCCACGCGAGCAAACCCGCCATCAAATAGATGGCATAAGCGAATTTGCTGTCAATGCCCGGCAACTTGGCCGCCAGCACATTGGAGAGGATGAGCGCATAGATGGCGACCTGCGCCAACGGATTGATGATCATCCACAAGCCGCCCAGTTTGCTACGCGCAAAACGGCAGGCGAACTCGTTGCGGATGGAACTCAGAACAAATTGGCGGTATAGCCAGAGGCTCCGCAACATTCCAAACATCAGGCGCTCCTTGTCAAGATGGCCTTTATCTCAGTCAAACGGGCTCCGACCGCTTGAACATCGCCCCGTGTCTCGATATTGAGGCGCAGTAAGGGCTCCGTATTGGAAGCACGTAGATTAAACCGCCAGTCGGAAAATTCCAGACTCAGGCCGTCCATAGTGTCAATTCGAACCCCATTCTCTTCATCCTTGAGGGAGAGAGGCGCACAGAAATGGTTCTTGACCTTTTCCATAGTGGCATCGGTGTTTTCAACCTTGAAATTAATTTCTCCGCTACAAGGGTAGGCCGCGACGCGTTCGCTCACCAGAACGGAGAGCGGCTTGCCGCTGACGCTGAGCAGTTCCGCGATCAACAGCCAAGGGATCATGCCGCTATCACAATACGCAAAATCCCGGAAATAATGATGGGCGCTCATTTCGCCACCGTAAATGGCGTTCTCGGCGCGCATCCGCTCCTTGATGTATGCGTGACCCGCCTTGCATTGAACCGGTATGCCGCCGGCCTTTTTGACCATATCGAGGGTGTTCCAGATTAAGCGTGGATCGTGGATGATTTTCTCACCGGGATGTTTTTTCAAGAAGGCCTGGGCCAACAGGCCAACAATGTAATAGCCCTCTATAAACGCTCCGTTTTCATCGAACAAGAAGCAACGGTCGAAATCCCCGTCCCAGGCGATCCCCATATCGGCCCCGTGCTCGCGGACGGCTTCGGCCGTGGCGGCGCGGTTTTCCGGCAATAGAGGGTTGGGAATGCCATTGGGGAAACTGCCGTCGGGTTCGTGGTGCACCTTGATAAACTCAACCGGTAATCTTTGATCCACAACACGGGCTTCAATGGCGTCGATCACGTGTCCAGCGGCCCCGTTGCCCGCGTTGACCACCAGCCTGAGGGGTCTCAGGTTGGCGGGTTCAATATAGCCGAACAGATGATCGATATAGGCGTCCAGCACGGTTGACTGGCTACATTTTCCTTTTGTGGTGGTCGATCTAAAATCCCGCTGTTCCGCAATACGCCGTATCTCCCGCAACCCGGATTCCCCGCTGATTGGGGAAGCGCCCCTGCCCACAAACTTCATGCCATTGTAGTCCATTGGATTGTGGCTGGCCGTGACCTCCACACCTCCATCCACATCAAGATGGAAGGCGGCAAAATAAACCTCCTCGGTCCCCGTCATGCCGATATCGATGACATCCGCGCCCGCATCCATGATGCCTTCAGCAAGAGCTTGCTTGAGCGGTTCGCTGGTCAAACGAACATCGCCACCGGCTACGACACGTCCAGCGCCCAGATATTGGGCGTAGGCACGCCCGATTCGATAGGCAATTTCGTCGTTGATCTCTTCGCCCAACTTTCCGCGAACGTCGTAGGCCTTAAAACAGGTCAAGCGGTTCATGGAGTCCGCCCGTAAGCATCCTCAAATCGCACGATATCGTCTTCCCCTAGATAGCCGCCTGTCTGCACTTCAATGATAACCAACTTTCCGGTACCGATATTTTCCAGGCGGTGTTTATGCTGAGCCGGTATAAATGTGGACTCGTTTGCCCTGAGGATCAATTCATTGTCGCCATTGAGCACCTTTGCGATCCCCATTACGACAACCCAGTGCTCGCTACGGTGATGGTGCATCTGGAGACTGATACTGGCTCCGGACTTTATTTCAATGCGCTTGATTTTGAAGTTTGGCCCTTCTTCCAAAACGGTATACGTTCCCCATGGCCTGTACACGGTACGATGCAGTTTGTGTGCCTCGTGACCTTGCGCCTGGAGTTGGGCATAAAGATGCTTAACCTCTTGCGTCCGGCGGTTGTCGACGACCAAGAGGGCATCGGCGGTATCGATGATGATGAGGTTCTCAACGCCAACGGCTCCAACCACCCGGTTTTCGCTTTTGATGGTGCAGTTTTTACTGTCCACCACCAACGCGCATCCCTGAACACGATTGTTGTTATCGTCCGGCGTGGTTAGATCACCCAACGCCTTCCAGCAACCGATATCGCTCCAGCCGATGTCGCAGGCAACGACAAGGGCGTTATGGGTTTTTTCCATAACGGCATAGTCGATGGAGTTGTCGGGAACTTTGCTGAACAAATCGGGGTCGAGCTCCACCTGGGCAAAGCCTTGCCCGGCCGTGGACCGCGACTGCTCCATACACGCCCGTGTTGCTGACAGGATGTCAGGACACTGTTCTTCCAATTGATGGAGCATGGCACCCGAGGTAAAACAAAACATGCCGGAGTTCCAAAAGAATCGGCCAGATGCCAAGTATTCCTTGGCTTTATCGAGGCAGGGCTTTTCGACAAAACGCAACACGGCGTTGCCGTCGGCTTCAATATAACCGTAACCGGTCTCCGGGCCATGCGGCTGGATACCAAAGGTGACCAGGTTGCCCGTGGAGGCCAGACCGGAAGCTTCGGCAACCGCTTGCTGGAACGCCGTGTGATCGGCAATCAGATGGTCCGCCGCCAAGACCAGCATAATCGCGTCACTGCCGTGCGCCGCCGATACTTGCAGAGTCGCGGCGGCAATCGCGGCGGCGGTATTTCGGCCAAAAGGCTCAAGAATGAAAGACAGCGGCAATCCGGACGCGTTCACCTCGCAATACTCATCCTTGGTTTTAAAAAAAAGGTCACGGTTGGTTACGGTCAGAATCTCCGCAACGCCTGGGAGTTGCGCCCCCCGCAAAAAAGCCTTTTGCAGGAGGCTTTGCCCGTCTGATAAGCGAATGAAGGGTTTGGGATGCAGGTCCCGCGAAACAGGCCAAAGCCTAGAGCCTACGCCGCCACAAAGAATCACGGGAATGATAGAACGTGAAAGGAACTTGGAAGATGTCCGGGTTTGTTCGGAATTGGTAATCGCGCCCCCTTGGTGCGCCGACAAATCCTTATCATTCATGGCATCTTTTTGCTTGTCAGTTTTGTAGATTTTCGATTGGCCATCCAAACCAGCACCATGATAAATTCTGCCTCTCAAAAAATTTTCTGATGGGCTGGATGAAGGGGGGGGGGGCTCCGTTCGGAGCGAATTGAAACGGATTGTATCTTCTTATTGGAAAAATTTCAATACATACCTAAAAATCAACCTACAATTTCTCGCTTCCCGGATTACCCTGAAAGTGGTATGTAATTAACTGCATTGATCGAGCAAGTGTTTTGAAACTCAAGCCGCTTCCACCAGATTTTGGCTCCAAAGGGTAGGGTTTTTAATCAGGGTGGGAATCAGCGTTTGCAATTGATTGCAATTCCATCCCCGCCACATACGGATTTCTAGAAGCTACTTCTTAAAAGCTCCACGGTCTCCTTGAATCCGGTAGGCCTCTCTGATGATGTCCTCCTGCGACAGGAACATATCTGGTTTGGGCAATTTGAGTTGACGGATCAAACGGCCAATTGCCTCAGAATGATCATCCAGTGCCCCCATCCTCAAGGATGTGCTGGACCTGGAGCCCTTGGGATTCCAGATGGCGGGAAACCAGAATGGCTCGGTGACAATTCAGCGGTTCCTTCTCGGCGCACATCAGGGTAATTGTATCTTGATCGGCCCCTTCCTGAACCCGCCTTATACCTTGCCAAAATAATTGGGTTTCGGCAACCCGCTCGTACTTGAGCTTTCCGTCTTCATAACAGGATTCATCTTCACTGAGACCGCCCAACTCACGGCCCAGAAATTCGACCCAATCCCCTTCTGGAGTAGATGAGATTTAAGCTTTTCCTTGCTAAATTGAGGGTTTCTTCGGGTGAGAGCTTAAACGCAACATAATAAGTACCGGTTACACTTTTTATTAAATCAGGAAAGGACGTTTTCTATATAGGCTCATTAGAATGCTGATCTGAAGAAATTACCCTGCATTACACAGGTCCATCTCATTGCAATTAATTGCACTGCTACTTTCCTAAATCAGCCCAATCAAGGGGAGAACTTGGAAGACCATTTAGGTCATACCCTTCATCATGCAAAGTCTTCATGCTACAAAGTCTCGCCCATTGATCATATTTTCTCTGCCAGATTTTCTGACTTTCCCTAGCTGACCTTGATCCCCCTCCCTCGGCTTTATCCCGCGCTTCCATTACCTCCTTACCAAGTTGAATGCATTGATTATACCTAGCATCCGACATCCCCGGAATTGTGCTCTTGTAGGTTTTGGGGCTGAATATGTAATAACCAAGCACTCCTATTAAAATAAAAAACACCAATCCAAAAAGAAGACTTCCCTCTTCTTGTTGGGACTGAGGTCTTTTTGTGGCCCAGTTGATCTTCGGCTTGGACATTCTACTTTTTGAAGGCTCACTTTCCCTCAAAAAAAGTGGCGATGCTTCGGGAAGAGTTCCTATTTTATTAAGATGAGGAACGAACCCACAAAGGAGGTTTTCATGGCCGACATCACGCATAACACGCAATCGCAAACCGGATCGCCGCGCCCGCCGCAAAAGAAAAAGTTCTTCCGCTACCTCACATACAAGGAACCGCGCTGGTTCCACATCTTCATCCACACGGGATTCTTCTTCGCCATCGCAATCGCCCTGATCGTCATCGGCGTCGCCTTGTGGATGAACCCCGAATTGGCGCATTGACGCGGATCATTACAAACCCATCGAGGCTGTGGGAACCGGCCGGTTTGGGTGCGCGGGGGAGGGAAGTCGCGGACAGGGCTTTAAAATTTCTCAGGTTGGGATATACTTGGCGGGGAACGTGCAGGCGGAAGTTTCTGATCTTCCCTGAAATCCAGCCAAACATGCCGGTGTAGCTCAGGTGGTAGAGCAACTGATTTGTAATCAGTGGGTCGGGGGTTCGAGTCCTCTCACCGGCTTTTAATTTTTAAAACCTTATTGCGCATAAATTTAGTAACTTGAATTAGCCGGCGGAATTAAAAACATCAAATGGACTTTAAACTAATCAAATTGGACGATGCATTTTGCCATCAATTATTTTCCTCTAGCCAACCAAATAAACTTCCGAATTCAATTTCAGAGGGGTCTTATGATATTTTTAGTCAAGCAATAGAATTAAATATTATAGAAAAATGTGACGTTGAAGCCCTATCAAACCCTCACCCCAATAATAAATACCCGGTTTTTAAAAAAGTTCTACCTTTACTTGCACACGAACAAGCTCACTGGGTGGATTACACCTCTACATTGTTTGGGTTTCAATTTCTTTATAAGGTTTATTATTGTTTTTACAAAATCACCAATGAGAACACAAAGGAATTTTACAAAAAAAATTTACTCTTTAATGAAATAAACAAAATTAAATTTCCTGAGTACTATTCAACAAAGTTCGACGTTGATTCATCTAGACCCTGGAAATACACTTGCACTGCAGGCCAACTTTTTAACAAAGAGGGCGAACTATCAGAATATCCAATATTCTTTACAAGTTTTTTAAACAAACATGATGAGTTAATAGCAAGACAACCTTTTTCACTTTGCTCTCTCTTTGAAGCTTCTTCTACTAACCAAGAAATACTCGCTGAGATTGATTTAATAAATTCTTTTTTATCAGATGACGAAAAATCAGTGGAAATTCCTCTTAATCAGGAGAAATTTTTAAAAAGGCTTTACAGCCCTGACTTGACTGAATACAGCATTGCAGCTCATAAATTAGCCAACTCGATTGGCACAACAGATTCCATAGAGGCTTATAAAATATCAGCAACCTTAGCTCACTTGTGTTTTAATTTCCCTAGCCATGCCTTTCGTAAATTTTCATTAGAAAAAATTTATGAACCTGATGACCCTACCCTCTCAAAAATGAAAATTGCTCTTGAGCATAACGATAGAGCCGCACTATTCTATTTTCTTACTGATCTGTTGAGGATTAAAACAAAACCATTAGAAGCAACTTCAAATAATATTGAAGAATTAATTACTAAATTATTTGATGAACATGGGATCACAATAAGTGAAATGGAAAACTCAGTTGAGCAAGAACTAAAACTTATTACTGACGAAGCCGTGGCTTCATTTAAAGAGGATGCGTATATTCAAGAACTTTTTTCATCTGGAGTTGACCGGTTTAAAAAACTCGGCATATTTGGCACAGGAAAGTACCCATTTAAGGATATTACAGCGCCGGGTGCAGTCCTCGGTGACGGGTATTTTTTTGACCCATACAATCGCACAGATACAAACATTGAGGAAAGGTACTCCAAATTTTCTAAATTCCTCACTCATCTAGAATCATTTTCTAACGCTTGCATCTTTTAAATATCCCTTTAGCCTTGACCTGATCCTCAAAACATTCGTACACGTCATTCAAGAGCCCGCCACGCCTCCCCCCTAAACATCACCAAACAACAAACCACCCTCACCCTTCCCAATCCCGGGTTTCAATCTGATTGACATTTGTCCATACAAATGTCATCATTTAAAGCATCATGAATCTGACGGTTTTGGGGTTCGACTGGGACACGGGCAACCGCAACAAATGCCGCAAGCACGGGCTGGACCTTTTGGAAATCGAGGGGTTCTTCAAGCAGGAGGCGCTGTACGTTGCGCCAGCTTTGGACCCTTCCCAGCAGGAAACTCGTTACCTGGCCGTGGGCCGGTCGCCAAATGGCAAACCGATGCTCGTGGTGTTCGCCTTCCGCGAGAAGGCGGGAGAACGGTTGATCCGCCCAATCAGCGCCCGTTACATGCACAAGAAGGAAGCGCAGAGATATGAAGAAGAAAGTTCCGAAACTTAAAAGCGACAAGGAAGCGGAAGAGTTTCTGGAAAAGGATGTGACGGATTACCTGGACCTCAAAAACTTCCAGAAGGTGTCTTTCGAGTTCCAGCCGAAAACCCAAAAGGTGAACATCCGCTTCCCGGAAAAACTGCTGGAAGCGGTGCGCAAGGAAGCGAAGCGGCAGGGTATCCCGTATCAAAAATACATCCGCCAGGCGGTGGAGCATTCTCTTCCGGAATAAGGTTTTCCCTGGCCCTCACCCAGCCCGCCACTCCGTGAGCGCCCCTTGCAAAGAGGAGCTTGCCGCAAACCTTGGAAAAGTGAACACAGAGATTCTTCGTCGCCTGCGACTCCTCAGAATGACAGTTTCAGCCCAGTGTGTCATTCTGAGCGAAGCGAAGAATCTATGTTCTGGTTCTGCGAACCTTTTATCACAAGGCCTCCTTGGCAAAGAGTCGCCCATTCAAGGGAAGGGATCAAGCCTTCCATCCGCTCAGCACCCCGCGCTGTGCGGTGAGGAGTGCGAAACTTTCCAGGCCGGTAGCGATGGTTCATGAAATATTCCGCCTTGGCCGGATCGTCGACACATTCGAACACGTCGTTCAGGAACCCACCGCACAATAAGGAATGTTCCAAAAACTCGCTGCCCAGTTCCGTCTCAATCTCCAGCAGCCATTCGGCCGCCTTCACCCTTTCCATGCCGAGCGCGCTCAACAACTACCGCGACAATACCATCACTTCACACATATTCTTTGGCAATATCAGTTATTTATATTCATTATCTAAAACCATCTGCTATGACTGTATAAATTATTTCCTCATTGCTAACAGAATCAACTTTAATTACTGTGTCTCTAAAACGAATTGTTTTTTGGTTAATATCGTAAACTAAGTTTTGATAAAAAGCAGGCCTTGCCATGTCATTTGCAGTGTACTCCCTATATGTTATAGTAATTGATTTACCGTCTGTTCCTCCAAATACAAGCTCATAATTTATGAAGCCTCTTTCTCCATCAACAATTTGCTTAATGGGTTGTAAAAATTTCAAGTTCGATGGGGAAATTGAAAACGTATAAAATATAACGACATTATTGTTAAGGATATTTATTACTTGGTTATGTGGAGATCCATTGCGCTCAACTAACAATCCGTACGCACCCGCGGGAGAACCTGGAACTTTCAATACCGTCAGCCTTTTTCCATTAATATTTGTTTCCCCTTGAATCCCATACTTGGTATTTGGATCTCCTGAAATTTTGACAATCCCCCCAGTAATCGAAAATGGATTATTTGCTAACATAAAATTTTCTTTTACTTCTTTTACCCAATAATCTTTTACCCTTATCATTTCTTGGCCAACAAAAGCCGCCGTTTTTTGATCAATTATATAATTCTTCTTTGAAATATGTTTTGGTTCATTATGATAGTTTGATTTTGGAACTATCTTGACTCCACAGCTTGATAAAAAAAGGGTTATTAACATCAAAAAAGGTGTAATCCTAAATATTCTCATAGAGCCTTCCCCCTCAGCTATACTGTTTGTTTTTGTAGTTTTTAATGGCTAGTATTTATAGTGCTCCTAATTATTTCATAATAGCCACCGTCCGCTTGAGAATGGCGTAGGAATAAAACAAGCCAAGTCCGCTTGACAAACTATCTCGAAAACTAGAACCGTGGACCTAATGGGAAAGTATTAAGTTTTGGGATAACAGCTTATTTATATCGCCTCTTCTAATTATAATTTGATGACCTGCCAAATCTATTTCAACTTACCGAATTTTTCAATTTAAAATAAATTTTGGCCGATTTTGGCACAAATCTCAGCCTCATTGAGGAGTAATAATAAAGTGAAAAAGCTAGTCGTTCGTCTGAGTCCAGCCTTTCCTCTTTTCCATTGATCTACCCCCCCCAACCATTTCCCTATTTGGGTGGGATGCTTTAAGATGGAATATTGAAACTGGCTCCGGGAGGAGCCGGGAACGCAAAGGAAAAACCCCCTTGCCCCCCCAAAGGGGGATTAAAGAAACCGCAGGCTCTAATTCAAAACACTCAAGGCAACCTCCATGGATCTCACCAAAGACACGCCGGCGGCTTTTAAGTCCAATTACGATTTCACGGAAACGGATGAAAAACTGCTGTCCGGCATGAAGTCGGAAATGCAGCCCTGCGTCGATGAGTTTCTGGATGGGTTTTACGCGCACGTCTGGAAGTTCGGCCGCGCGCACGAGTTCCTGAAAAACGATGCGACGCTCAAACGCCACCGCAGTCAGGTCCGCCAGTGGTACATGGCGCTGTTCGACGGCAACTACGACATGGCCTACTTCCAGAAGCTCTACAAGGCGGGCGCCGTGCACGTCAAGCTGGGCCTGCCGACGCATTATGTGAACGCGGCGTTCAACTACGTGCGGCTGTTCACCACGGAGCGCATTCAAAGGTTCTACGCGGACGATGCGGACCGCGAACCGCGCCGCGTGGCGATGGAACGGATTCTCGACATCAACCTGGACGTGCTTTCCAGCTCCTACCGCGAGGGCGAGCTGGGCCGCTACCTGTCGCTGTCGCCTCTGGAAAAGGCCCTGCTCGGATTTTTGAAGAAGATCAGCTCCTATTTCAATTACGTGCTGGCGGGTGCGCTGGTGATGGTGGCGTTTGCGGCGATCGGGTTGTTCGGGTACGATGTCTATCTGCTGGCTTCCGGCCAGACGACCATCGAAGCGGGCATCCTGACGACTCTCGGCAGTCTGCTCATCCTGTGGGCGGCCATCGAGTTGATTCATGAAGAGATCAAGCGCCTGCAGGGAGGGAGTTTCGCACTGCAGGCGTTCATCGCGCTGGCCATCGCGGCGATCATCCGCAAAATCCTCATCCTGTCGCTGTCCACCACCAACACCCAGGAAGTGATGATGTACGGCGTGCTGGTGCTCTGCCTGGGGCTGGCGTACTGGTTGATCGTGACGAAATCCAAAACCCAAGAAACCGGCCCGCGCGTGGAACTGAGCTAGAACGGGCGCGGATACCCCGCAATGCCCTGACTACCGTTTTTCGTCCGGGGCCCACGCGGACAAGACGCCCCGTTGCGCGGTGAGGGGGAGGAAGCTGTTGAGGTCGGCGGCGATGGTTTGCATGAACTCCTCGGCCTTTGCCGGATCGTCGAAGCATTCGTACACGTCGTCGAGGAACCCGCTCCGCAGTAACGGGTGACCGAGGAACTCCTTGCCCGGTCCGGTCTCGATCTCCAGCGGCCACTCCGCCGTCTCCACCTTTTCCATCCCCAGCTCGCACAGCCAGCCCTTCGCGTCGTCCGTGGACGGCCGCTCGTCGAGGTATTCCTGAAACCGTTCGAGTTCCACGGCGAGCTGGCGCGATTCCATCTCCCGCCGCACTCTCTGCCACAACGAATCGAAGGTGCCCTGGGTGGGCCAGGTGAGGACGATCTGCCCGCCGGGTTTCAAAAACCGCACGAGGTTCTTGAGCGCGGTGGGGCGGTCTGGACGAAAAAACATGAAGGCGATGTTGCCGGTGATGCGGTCGAACTTCGGCAGGTCGGGCGGCAGCTGGCGCATGTCGCCCACTTCGAATTGCAGCCAGGGCAGGCGCGACCCCTGCATGCTGCGCGAGCGCAACACCTGGCTTTGATGCACGTCCACCGCCAGCACATGGCCCTGCGGCCCGACTTGATCGGCGATGTAAAATGCGGGAATGCCGCCGCCCGCAGCGACGTCCAGCACCTTCGCGCCGGGAAACAGATCGAGGTGGTGCAGCAACGCGTGCGCAAACGGCGTGGACCACGGATTGCCTTCCGGCAAGCCCCAATGCGATTCCATAAAATGTCCCCCTTCTTACCTTCTACTTAAAAGCACTGAACAGCGACCGCACCCCCTTCTGAATGCGTCTGTCCATGTTTATACTTTTCTCAACACGGCGTGCCTGCGGGGCGTCCAACCCGCGGGGCATGCAGGATTCCTTTGTGCTTCAATCCAGCAGATACTGCGCGCCGGCGGAGGCGACTTCGTGATCCTTCTCCACCACGTCGCCGGACACGCCGATGGCGCCGACGACTTCCCCGTCTTTCGTTTTCAGCGGCACACCGCCGGGAAAGGTGATGAGGCCATCGTTGCTGTGTTCGATCTGGTAAAGCGACCCGCCGGGCTGGCTGACGTTGCCGATCTCACCGGTGGGCATATTGAAGTAACGCGCGGTCCGGGCTTTTTTGATGGAGATGTCGATGCTCCCCATCCACGCGCCGTCCATGCGGAAGAAGGCTTTCAGATGTCCATCCGCGCCGACGACGGCGATGTTCATCTTCGCCTCCAACTCGCGGGCCTTGGTGCTGGCGGTGCGCAGGATGTGGCGCGCGGCCTCGTCGTCGATGTCCTTGTGGGTCTTCAGTTCTGCCATGAATGGGTCCTTTCGTCACAATGGGAAATGGTGGAGGCGTGCCGGTTCAGATATCGAGTTCTGATAAATTGTATAGTCCCGGCCTGAAACTGCAAGCGTTTTTGCAGATGAAATTAAGGGGCGTTCCTGCTGAGTGGATGTAGGAATTCAAATGAATTGAAATTGAAGTTTTCTTTACAGTGAGAGTGCCTGGATCACGCTTCCTGTTCGCGCACGGCCTGTTCGCGCTTTTGCTGGCGGCGTTCGTTGAGAAGCGCGATGCGCAGTCCATAAATGAGACCGATGAGCACAATCGCAAACGGCAGGCCGGTGGTGATGGCCGCGGTCTGCAACGCGTTCAACCCGCCCGCGAGCAACAAAACGATGGCGATGACGCCCTCAGTGACGGCCCAGAACAGGCGTTGCAGCTTCGGCGGGTCGGGGTCGCCGCCGGCGGTGATCATGTCGATCACAAAACTGCCGGAGTCGGACGAGGTGACGAAGAAAGTGATGATGACAACGGTGGCGATGGTGGCGGTGATCGCCTCCAGGGGTAGCGACTGCAACAGCACGAACAGAGCGGTGCTCACGTTCTTGTCCACGGCTTCGGCGATGGCGCCGCCTTCGATCAGGTCGAGGTGAATGGCGGTGCCGCCGAACACGCTGAGCCACGCGAACGTCGCCAGGCACGGAGCCAGCAGGCTGCCCAAAATGAACTCGCGGATGGTGCGGCCGCGCGACACGCGGGCGATGAACATGCCGACGAACGGCGACCAGGCGATCCACCACGCCCAGTAAAACGTCGTCCAATTCGAACGCCATTCGACGCCGAACAGGGTCTCGCTGGCGACACTCAGCACCAGGAAATTCTGCGCGTAGTTGGCAAGCGTGGTGCCGAAGGTGGTGAAGATGTAAAGCGTCGGTCCGGCGATCAGCACGAACACGAGGAACGTTCCCGCCACCCACAGGTTGAAATGGCTGAGGCGGCTGATGCCCTTGTGCAGGCCGAGCATCACGGAGAACGTGGCGATCAGGGTGATGAACGCGATCAGCCCCACCTGCACCCACACCGACTGCGGCACCCCTGCAATGAAGTGCAGGCCGGAGTTCACCTGCATCGCTCCCAATCCGAGTGACGTTGCCACGCCGAACATGGTGCTGACCACGGAGAAGATGTCGATCACGTGGCCGAAGGGTCCGTAAATCCGGTCACCGAGCAGCGGATAAAATGCGGAACGGATGGTGAGCGGCAGTCCCTTGCGGAACGCGAAGTAGGCGAGCGCCATGCCCACCACGCAATAGATCGCCCACGCGTGCAGTCCCCAGTGGAAGAAGGTCAACTGCATGGCCTGCTCGGCGGCAGTCTCCGTTTGCGGCACGCTGATCGGCGGACTCTTGTAATGGCTGATGGGTTCGGCGACGCTCCAGTAAATGAGGCCGATGCCCATGCCCGCGCTGAACAGCATGGCGAACCACGTGGCAAAGCTGAACTCGGGCCGGTCTTCATCCTTACCCAACCGGATTTTCCCATACGGACTGAACAGCAGGAAAAACGCGAAGAACAACAGCAGGCAGGTGGTGATGGTGAACACCCAACTGAAGCGCGCGGTGATGAACGTCTGCACCGCCGCGAAAACGTCCTGCGCGGCTTCGGTGAACAGGGTGCCGTAGAGAATGAACAGAAACATCAGCGCCGCGGCGCTGATGAACACGGGCGGGTTGGTGCGCGTGAAAAACCACAGCGGCCGGGTTGGGATTTCATGCTTCATGACCGCACCTCACAGCCCGCCCACGGACACCGGCGCGGGGAAACCGGCTTTGCGTTGCGGAGTGTCCGGGGCGATGGAATTGGGAAGAGAGGCATTCGGATGAAACCACACGCTCACGAAGCCGCAGGTTTTTCGAAACAGGTGATGCCCCAGGCCAGGCGTCCACTGTTGCCGGCGTCCACCCAGTGGCCGAGTCCGGTCAGCATGCGGTCGATGTATTCCTTGCCGCAGATTTCCACCACCTCGTCGTACTGCCGCTGAGTCTCGTCGCGCACACGGCTGTAATGCCGGGTCAGCTGATGGGAGTGGTCTTCCATCCGTTTCAAACGGAATCCGGCCTTGCTCGCCTCGTCATAGTAAAATTTGAACGAGCCCAGCGTGGACAGATGAATGCGCGCAAGGATCGGCCCCAGAGAATCGTCGGGGCAATCGTCGGCCTTCATGATGTCGGTGAAAATGAACATGCCGCCGGGCTTCAACACCCGGTAGGCCTCGGCCACCACGCGGGCGCGATCGGCGCTGTGCAGGAACGAGTCCTGCGACCACACCACGTCGAACGAGTTGGCTTCGAACGGAATGTCTTCGAAGCTGCCGTGAGCGACATCGACCAGGTGATCGAGCTTGCGTTCCTTGTTGAATTCGCGGTTGCGGTTGTTCTGCGTTTCGCTGAGATTGAGGCAGGTCACATGACAGCCGTTGTGCGTGGCGAGATAGCGCGCACCGCCGCCATACCCTGCGCCCAGATCCAAAACTTTTTTGAATATGGTGAGATCCAGAATGTCCGACATGTGGTCCACAATGCGCTTGCCGGCGATTCCGATCGGTTCTTCCTCATAATTGTACAGTCCAATATGAATGTGCTCGCCGCCCCAGATGCGGAAATAAAACTGGTCGGCATTGGAACTGTCGTAGTACTCCTCCGCCTTGTCCACCGCGTTGGTGGTATTGTCTTTGGTCGTGCTACCCATATTTTTCTCCCAGATGAATGAATGGCTCACACACAGGCGCGATATGGTGACGTGGTTGAATCGACCCACAAATCTGTCGTTGATGAGTGTGCGAGACAGGAACGTGCGTGAAATGAAGTTTAATTATAGGAGGTTGCGGCAAACATTTCAACCCGGCGCGGGCGGACAGGCAACGCTAAACGGTTTCAGGCGCACGGGTTGCAACAAAATTATTTTTATTTTTGTTCCGCTCAAAACAGAGTCACAGGCTTTCCCGCCAGCGCAATAATAAAGCCAAAATAGGCGTCTAAAAATAACTCAGAACCCAGGCCGCCCCATCCGGATCGCCCGCCTTCCTGCTGCATCCATAAAAAATCCAGCCCCGATCCGAATCCGTTGCAGATGCGCCCGGGAAGGCAGAGCCCGCCCTGTAAAGCGCGGTCCCCGCTTCGCCCCCATGGGGGTTTGCGGGTCGAATCCTGTCGGGATGAACAGCCGAAGGTCTGCCTGCGCGACTCGAAATACTTCGATCGATAATTAACCGAATTCAGGATGGAACGGCTCCCGGAATGCGCTTATTTTTAGGTATTTGGAGGAGTGGCTGGAATCTCACCGCCTGCCAACCCCTTGGCAACGGAGGAAACCCGTCCAGAGGGGAACCGCTCATTTCAAAACCAACCTAAAATCAATATTTTAAGGCGACGTTTGATTTTTTTAACGCGACCGAAGTGTTGTCTGCTACCATAAAGCCATAAAAATTATAGAGTTGACGCAATCTCAGTCGGCGACAGGAGGAAGGCGTTGCCTTCCCCTGCTCCGGAAAATCCTTCGCAACGCCTCCATGGGAGGCTCTGCGAACGCACTCGAACCTATTCGGCTGTTTCTGATTCGGTCGTTCCCCCGCCTGCCGGCGGGACCAGCGGCCTCTGGACCCCAAACCATGAAACTGGGCAATTACAACATCAACCTGGAGACCTCACATTGGTGGATTCCCATCACCAATATTTTTCTGGGGTTTGCCATGATCGCCATGATGGGTTTCAGTTTCTGGAAGGGTCTGGAGATGAATACGGTGTACGCGCCGCTCATCAATGCCGACACGGAAGTCAAACTGAAGGTTGTCGCCGCCCACATGTGGGTGGAAGAAATTCTGGGCGGGGACCAGACCAAGGACATGGATGGGGTCTGGGAGTTTCTCGATCAGGCGGACTGGTACGCCAACGCCATGCTGGAAGGCGGGCAGAACGTGGAAGGCATCATCATGCCGCTCAACGATCCCGAGATCCGCGAGGTCATCCGCGAGGTGCGCAACAACATCGCCGAGTTCCGCAAAATCGCGCACACGCGCCTGTCCAACCGGGCCACATCGGGTGCCGGGTCGCCCATGGACAAGTATTACGATGAGGTGTACCTGAGTTTCAACCGCAAGGCGGACCGCATCAAGCACCGCCTGCAGGAATTGATGGCCACCGACCTGCAGTACTTCAAGGTCACGCAGATCACGCTCATGGGCGTCACGTTTCTGTTGTCGATGTCCATGGCCTTCGTCGTCTTCCGCTTTGAACGCTTTCGTGACAAATGGATCCACGCTCTGCACGAAGCCAACGTCAATCTCGAAAAAGAAGTCGAAGAACGCAAGCAGGCGGAGATCAAGCTCACCGAATACGGCAACCAGCTCAGGCGCCTGACCAACCAGTTGCAGTCGATCCGCGAGGAGGAAAAAACCCGCATCGCGCGCGAGGTCCACGACGAGTTGGGGCAAACGCTGACGGCGCTCAAGATGGAACTCGCCTGCCTGGTCAACGACGTCAACAACGGTTCACAGGAAGTGCCGCAACGCACGCGGTCGATGAGCCAGTTGATCGACGACACCATTCACTCCGTACAGCGCATCGCCACCGAACTGCGTCCGCAGATTCTCGACGTGCTCGGCCTCTCGGAAGCCATCCGCTGGGAGACATCGGAATTTGAAAAACGGACGGGCATGCGCTGCCACATCACCTTCACACCGGAAAAAATCATTCTGGAACGCAACCTGTCCACAACCCTGTTCCGCATTTATCAGGAAGCCATGACCAACGTCGCCCGTCATTCCGGCGCCAGCAACGTCACCATTCAAGTCGAAGAAAAAGAAAACGAGGTGATTTTGGAGATCTGCGATGACGGACGCGGGATCCAGAAACATCAGTTGTACAACTCTCAGTCATTGGGGCTGCTTGGGATTCAGGAGCGCGCCCGCGCCCTGAACGGCGACACCACCATTGAAGGCAATCCCTTATCCGGCACCACCGTCCGCGCCATCATCCCGGTCAAACAATATGAAAACATCCCATAACAAAATCAGAGTTTTCGTGGTCGATGACCACGCGGTCGTCCGCCAGGGCATCAAACACATCATCGTTCAGAATGCGGACATGGAAGTGGTCGGCGAAGCCTCACACGGCAACGAAGTACTGGAAAAGATCAAGGGGCTGGATATCGATGTCATGTTGATGGACATCGAAATGCCGGAAAAAAGCGGGTGGGAGGTGATGTCACAGATGAAGTACAGCCATCCGCACCTGGGTGTCATCATCCTCAGCATTTTTCCGGAAGATCATTACGGCGTGCGGTTGATCAAGGCGGGGGCCTCCGGCTACCTCACCAAATCCAGCGCACCGGAACAACTGGTGCAGGCCATCCGCACCGTATCCGGTGGCGGCAAGTTCATCAGCCCGTCGCTGGGGGAAAAACTGATTCAGGAACTGGACAAGAAAGACGGTCAGCCCCGGCACGCCGTTCTCTCCGAACGCGAGTTCCAGGTGTTCTGCATGATCGCTTCCGGCAAGAAAACCAAGGAAATCGCCGACGAACTGTCCCTCAGCATCACCACCATCAGCACCCACCGTTCCAACATCCTGGAAAAAATGGGGATGAAGAACAACGCCGAGCTCATCCACTACGCGCTCAAGAACGGCTTGGTCCGTTAACCCGGGCGCACCACCCGGCGGGATCTGAGCGCACTTTTCGCCTTACAGGAAATTTCCAGAATAAGAGAGGTGGGTCCGGTAGAGAGAGGGCGTTGCCGGATCAACTCGGCGAGGACCACCCCAGCCACTCGGCGCGGCCTTTTTGCGACCGGGCCTTATCGTCGCCTTCCGCGCCTTCGACCATCGCTGCCGGCTCCGGCGCCTCCGCCTCCGCTCCCTTGGGCAGGCGGGAGCGGCGGAACTTGCGATCCTTCATCTTGATGTCTTTCGGCGCCGCTTCCGAACGTCCGCGCTTGAGCAACGCAAACACCGCGTTGCCGACAAACGGCGGCAGCAGCGAGAACAACAGATTGGAACCCAGGATGAGGGCCATGCCGGTCAACGCCGCCACTTCGCGCGGCTTGAGGAACCAGTTCGGCGGCAGGGCGATCCAGCCTACGCCTTTGTCGCGGGTCAGGATCGACTTGACGATCTTCCACTGGAAGTAATACTGCAGGTTGCGACGGATGATGTCGCGCTTCAACTCGAATTCGGTCACGCCCTTCGGCACATAGGCCAGGGGAATCGTGTCGAAAATACTGCGCGTGATGGACAGGGTGCTGTTGAAGTTGCGCCAGCCTTCCATGATGTGCAGGCGGCCTTCCCGCTGCGCCTCATCATAAATCGGCGTGCCGGGATACGGAATCAGGTTGTTGAACTTGACAAAACCGACGTTGGCGCCATTGACCACCCGCCACGACTCGTCGCGGTCGGCCTTGCTCTCGCCGGGGAAACCGTAAATCATGAACAGCGATACCTTGAATCCGTATTTTTTGCAGAGCGCCACCGCATCGAGGTGCTGCTCCACGGTCTGGTCCTTGTTGGCTTCCTTGGCAATGCGCTCGACGCCGGTCTCCATGCCCATGCCAATGGTCTTGAAGTTGGCGCGCTTCATGGCCGGCAGAATGTCTTCGTGGATGTTGTCGGCGCGGGTCTGCACCGCAAAGGCGCACTTCTCATGCAGTCCGGCTTCGACGATGCCGTCGCACAACTCGATCACGCGGCGCTTGTTGACGCTGAAGATATCGTCGTAAAAGGTGATGTTTTCAATTTTGTATTTGTTGACCAGAATCTTGACGTTTTCGATGATGCGTTCCATCGAATGCCAGCGGTAGGTCAGGCCGGTCAGGATGCGCTGGCTGCAATAGCTGCATTTGTAGGGGCAGCCGCGCGCGCCGGTCAAAAATCCCATGTCGTATTTGGGGTGTTCGAACAATTCGTAGGGGAAAATCGGCACGTCGTCGAGGTTGTCGATCAGGTCGTTGTCCGGGTTGGAAACCAGCTCATCCTCCTCATCGAGAAAGGTGATGCCGCGGATCTTCTGCCAGGCGTCGCCGCCCTCGCGCAGGGAGTGGTACAACTGGCGCATGGTTTCCTCACCTTCGCCGCGCACCACGATGTCCGCCGATCCATTCCGCAACGCTTCTTCCGGCAAGGCGGTGACATGCACGCCGCCCATGATCACGGTGCAGTCCGGATAGGCTTCCTTATACATGCGACCGATGTTGTAAGCGCGGCCCGCCTGCGACGTCAGCACCGTGATGCCGATGATCAGCGGCTGCTCCAAACCTTCCACGAACTTGCGAAAGTTGTCTTGGGTGATGGTTTCGATTTCTTCATCCACCACGCGGATGTTCTTCACGCCATACTTGCGCAAGTACGCGGAAATGACGCCCAGCGACACCGGAATGCCGACCGGGATGTAGCGCGACAACATGCCGCCGAACTTTTCGTAAGCTGGATTGATGAACAACATGGGTTCGAAACCTTTCCTGGTTGGGACTCGAACTTACACGAATGCTATGATCGGTGAACGACCCCTCTGCCCCTCTGGCGTGTCTCTTTATGATAACGGAAGTTCTAATCGTTTCAATCGAATTCACTGGTCTTTCCCAATATAATTCGTTTTGTCAATACAATTGCTTGCGAAATCCATAGCATCAGCGGCTTACCGATGAAATACCGCCCGTCGCGCTCCACGATCTGGCCGGTGCCGAGCAATCTTTGCAAGCGAATTTCAACCATTTGCGAGGCGTTGTAACGGCTGAGCAGGGACTCCAAATCGAGCCCCCCGCCCGCCTCGTGCAGTTCCCGCAACAGACGGATGCGCCGGGCGGTCTCTCCCAGATTGATGAAGTGAAAATAGCAGTAGCCCAGCATGCCGTAGGCGGCAATGTTGACAGCAAGCAGGGCCAGGGCCTCGCGCAGGGCCACGTCCGATCCGGCGGCGACGATCCCTTCCCCCGCCACCACCGCGCCCAGTCCGGCGGCGAAGCCTAGGTACACGGATTTCAACAGGCCCGTGCGCGTCCAGCGCGCCACCGCAATCTGGATCAGCACATTGATGGCCAGGCCGATCACCGGGCTGAAGGTGTGGGCCAAATCGCGCAGCGTCTCCATCGCTAGCCCCCCTTGCCGGCTTTGAGCACAGCGCGGTACACAACGAACAGGCGGGCCATGGTCCGGCCTTTCGGGGTGAGGTGGTAACGGCCGTCTTGCAGCGTCGCCATCTTGTCGGTCAACAGGTCGCGCAGGCGCGGCTTGACCAGCACATCGTCATTCATGCGCTCAAAAAACGTTTGCCGCGGCAACCCCGCGTCGCCCGCCTGGGCGATGGTCTGCACCATCACCAGCGACGGACTGTCCGCTTCCAGTCCCGAATACGTGATCATGTAGGCCAGCGTGAACGCGATGAACAACAGGGCAATGCGCGCGTACTGCGTCCACCCCTCCGGCGCGGCGACGCCGAACAGGGAAAGCTCCGGGTGCGTCCACAACCCTGCCGATCCGGCGATCAAGGTGCCGAAAAAAATCTGCAACAGCACCTTGGTCTGGCGGCGCGGCAAACGGATTTTCCAGACGATGAGATGGATGGCCAGGGCCAGCACCAGAAGCGTCAGACCCCAGATGAGAACTTGCATGGCACACGACTTGGAAACAGGGTTGGAAGGACAGGCGCGTCCGGCCTCGTCGGACGGTGTAACCGGCACCCCGGTACAACCGGCGCCCGGTCCCGCCGGATTTATTTTTTAACTTTGTACAGCATGTTTTCGGTGGCGTAGCGGCGCGAGGTGGAACTGCCCGCGACAAATTCGTCCTGCGCCACCTTGCTCTTCTTGCTGAAATAAAAATCGCGCACCAGCCGCAGATACCCGCGCGCCACCCGCACCAGCGACGGGTACGACACCGCTTTCGATTTGCCTTCGCTGCGCAGGCCCAGCCGGTACGGCACTTCCGCGAACAGGTACCCTTTTTTTACGGAGCGGATCAGGATGTCGGTCTGGAAGAAAAAGTTGGCGCTGCGGTAAGGCAGTTCCTTGAGGATGCACTTCCGGTACAGCACGGTGCCGTTGGTGTAATTGAAATTGACCATGAAGGTGGAGTTGATGACGCGGCGATAGACGAGGGACAGCAGGTTGCGAAACAGGCTGCGCACGCTGCGGTTGTAAACGAAGGGGATGACGATGTCCACGTGCTCCAAAAGACCGATGTATTGCAGGCTTTCCCAGGGATCGTTTTCGTTGTCGCCGGGAAGCATGATGACGATCTCGTGCGCCGCGTCGTCCACGCCTTCCCAGAAGGAAGCGCCGATGCCCTGCGGCCGGTCGTGGTGGATCACCCGCACCCGCGAGTCGCGGGCCATGAATTCCTCGATGATCTGTGGCGTGCGGTCACGGCTGCCGTCGTTGACGGCGACGATCTCACCGGCAAAGCCGAAGTGATCCAGCGCGTCCAGCGTATTCTGCAGGGCCAGCGCAATGCGCCCCTCTTCGTTCAACGCCGGCATGATGACGCTCAGCGAAGGGTGGTCTGTTTTTCTATCCGTGTCCGGCATCCTCTGCCCCCTCAGGTTGGTGTGCGTCCGTTGACACAGTGTCCGGCTATGAATTCGCTTGCTGGTTCATGATCATGGTGTCCAGGATGCAGTGGCAGATTGCGTGATGCAGGATCTCCACCGGCCCGTAGCCCAGAAACGGCACGTGAAAGTTGAGATCGCCTTTGTCCCGCAGCGGATTGTCTTCCTTGAATCCGGAAAACGTCACCACGTGACAGCCCCGTTCGCGGGCCGCCTTGACGCCATTGTGTATGTTTTCCGAATTCCCGGAGCTGCTGATGGCGAACAGAATATCGCCCGGATCAGCCAGAAACTCGATGGGTTTCTGGAACACGTATTCGTAACCGAAGTCGTTGCCGATGCAGGTCAGCAGCGCGCCGTCATTGAAGGCGGTGGCGCGCTTGCCGCCGGCTTTGGTGAAATCCGTCGCCATGTGGCTGGCGATGGAGGCACTGGCGCCGTTGCCGATAAACATCAATCGCCGACCCGCCTGCGACTGTTTGTTGATCAACTCGACCGCCGCCACCACGCCGTCGGGGAAGCTGTAGGTTTCCCCGTTCTGGCCGGTGACGCTGATGGCGTCCATCGCCTTTTTCAAATTCCCGAAATAATCTTCTACCATTCGTTGCATAGAACCACCCCTATTTCGCCAGTGAATGGATCAGTTCCAAAACTTCGTTTTTCTCTACCGAGCGCTTGTTGCCCATGATCTGCACCGCCAGCGCGCCGACGGCATTGCCGACGAAGGTCACCATGTCCATCGGCATCGACTGGGCAACGCACGGCGCGGTGTAGGCGAAGTAGGCGTCGCCCGCGCCGATGGTGTCGACCACGTTCGTCGAGAAGATGGGCGTGCGCACCACCTGTTCTTCGCTGTTGACGCCCAGCGAACCACGCTTGCCCAGGGTCACCACCAGGTGGTTGGCATCGATCTGGTTTTTGATGTCGAGCGCGATCTGGTCGATGGCGCCGTGCTTGTCCTGTGCCGCCAGCCGGACCTCCGGTTCGTCCAGGCACACGTAATGCGGCTTCGCGTATTTGGTGATGAGGTTGTAGCCGGAGTTGGCTGCATTGGTCTGCGTGTTCACCGCCAGCACCTTCGAGCTTTCCACCAGCGCCCTGTAAATGGTTTCAGACACGAACCCGTGCCCGAAATCCGACAGCAGGACCAGGTCGTAATCCTTCACCTTCTGCCGCACGTAATCCGCCACTTCCCGGTCCAGCGACGCACCCAGCTTGGTGTCGTTGATGTAATTGACCTCGAACAGCTTCTGGTTGAGGTACTGGTGCACGAAACGGGTTTTGGTGATGGTCGGGCCCTCGTCGCGATAAAAAAATCGAGTGGTGACGTTGGGTTTCAGGTTGTCGCGGATGAACTCGACGCGGGGATTGTCCAGCCCCAACAGCGTCACCAGGTGCACTTCCTTGCACAGGCCGGCGACGTGGTTGGCGATGGCGAACGCGCCGCCCGCAAACACTTCGTGGCTGAGAAACCGGTTCACCACGAGGTTGGCCTTGCCCGCCTTGCCCATCGGCTCGCAGTAATGGTATTCGTCGATGATGCCGTCACCAATCAGGCAGACGCGCAGGTTTTCCATGCCGTGCAGGTAGTCGGCGATTTCCTTAAAGGTATGGCGTTTGAAAAATTTCTTGAGGAAGAGTTTGGTGTCTTCCGGGTACAGGTCGTAAAAATTTCTCAGGATGTGCGACGAGCGCATGGAGAAGCCGTCGGTCTCGCGGATCTGGATTTCGCCCCAGAACAGGTCGCGTTCCTCCTCGAAGATTTTGCGGTTCACCTCCTGGTCGCGCTCATGATGCGCCTGGCCCTTGGCAAACACATCGGGATTGAGGCTGCGCACGCACTCGAAAGGCCGTTCGTCATCGACCAGGCAGACGGCATCGATCTGCGCCAAAGACGCCACATTGGCCAGCCGCAGGGCTTCCGGAAACACCGGACGGCCGGGACCGCGCCGGACGTCCTTGTCCTTGATCACCGTCACCACCAGGATGTCGCCCATGCCGCGGGCCGCGTTGAGGTGCTGGATGATGCCGGGATGGATGAGGTCGAACACCCCATGCGACAGCACCACTTTTTTCCCGGCGGCCTTGAGCTCGCGCACTTTGGCGGCCAGGTCTTCGAAGGTGAAAATTTTATTCTGGGGATCGGTTGCCATAGCCCCCTGCTTTGTTTAGTCTTTGATGTATTTGTTGATCAACTCCGTGGACGAAAACACGATTTCGTGGGTGAACCGCATCTCCGCCCCGATTTCCTGGAGCACCTGGTATTCCTTCTGAATCTTGCCGGTCTTGTCTTCCAGTCGTTCGAACTCCTGCCCCTTGACGTAGATGTCAGGCTTGAGCCGCCGCAAGGTCTCTTCCGCCGTCGGCCACTGGTTGACCGCCGTGTAATCGACGCATTCCAGCGCCGCCAGCGACTCGGCGCGCAAGCGTTCGTCGAACACCGGGCGGCCGGGCCCTTTATCGACGTAGCGGTCGGGGCTGACGGTGACCACCAGCACGTCGCCCATTTTCTTCGCCGCCTGCAAATACTTGATGTGACCGGGATGCATGAGATCGAAACACCCATGGCACAGTACCACCTTGCGGCCTTTGGATTTTTCGCTTTCCAGGGTCTCGGCCAGGCGGTCGAGTTCGTACACTTTCGATTCCGACATTCCGGTTCCTTTTAGACAGCAGGTTAACGGGTTTGTCCCGTTTTGTGTTCCAAAATCTGGATCGCCTGCCACAGCGCGGGCACCGTTTCCGCGTGCACGCCTTTCACATAATGGCTGTCGCCGCCATCGGCCACGGTGCGCACCAGCATGGTTTTCCATGGCCGGTAGTAATAGCCGGAACTCGACTTCGGCGCTTCCGCCTTGAAGTTGGACGGCAGATCGTGCAGGTCACACACCAGCGTGGTGAAGCGGCGCACTTCCTCGTGTTCCTGGTGCGCCAGGTTGCGCGCCATGCTGAGTGCCTTGAGATACACTTCCGGGGCCATGACGGCGCTGCCGAAGTTCATGACCACACCGCCTTCCAGCCGCCGCACGCAGGCGGCGTATTTCAAAAAATCGGTGTAGGACAAGGCCCCCGTCGCCGCCCCGTCGAAATTGGGATGCTGGTGGATGATATCCTGGCCGATGCACACGTGCACCGTGGCCGGAATGCCCAGCCGCGCCGCCGCCGCAAACAGGCTGATGTCCTTGTGCGGATAATCGCTGTCCAGGATGGCCCGCCCCACCGCCTGCCCCAGCCCCACCTCGGGGTCTTTCCTGTAGGCGGCGTTGACGATGTCGTTCAGCTCCGCCGTTTCCTGCCAGAACCCGAACTCCCCGGTCTGGATGTAACGCGCCACGCTTTCCGTGGTGGCGCCGATGCGCGCAAATTCGTAATCGTGGATGATGCCCGCGCCGTTGAACGCCAGGCAGTCGAGGTAACCCCGCTCCATCAGGTCGATGAGGTAACGCTGCACGCCGGAACGCAGAACGTGCGCCCCCATCATCAGGATGCGGGCGCGACCGGTTTCCTTCGCCTGCATCAGACAGTGCGCCACCGGCTTCAACACCTCGACCATCAAAGGCGAAGCCTCCTTTTCCAGTTTGTGGATGCAATCCACCTTGAGATCGTGCTGCCGCTCGGCCAGCGGCTTGATTTTCAGGGAAGTCAGGTTGAGCGACGGTGATGGCATCGGGCGGCCTGTTGGCGGTGACTGAAAAGGCGATGATCCGGGATCCGATGTCTGCAAAATCCCATAAGCCTGTGAATTATATAATTATATGGCGTTTCTCGCAAATTGGAAACCATTTCTCCCCATTGCCATCCGGGACGGCCCCACGCCATCTATCTATGAACGCGAAAATGAATGGATTTGGTCCGGCCGATCCCGGAAAACCCGGGCTTAAAGCATTGCTATTTCAGGAGTTGTAATTTTGTTTTGATTGATTTCAAACCCATCCCTTGGCATAATAAAAAGACAGTCATCACAGCACGCGCAAATACACTCGATAAGAATAAACCCTATCCCGCAGGGGGTTTTTCACGCTTTCGATCGCTGTCCGATTGCATCAACCCTTTGTCCAAAAAGGCATACCCAATGAGTGACTCTCATTCCAATAAAAACCGTTTTGGTCTGGACGCAGACACGCACATCCCCAAAGACGTACCGCTGGCCAAAACGCCGGGGCATAAACTCCGCACCTCCAACACCATCGTCGATCGCAGTGCCCTGCACCAGGCGCAGATCAAACTGAAAGATCAGGCCGTCGATTCCAAGGCGTTGGACAAAATGGACGATCAGGAATTCGAATACGTCCAGTTCGAAGACCAGGTGGGCGTGATCCGTAAAAGCGCGGGAGAAGAGGAAGAGGTCAAAGCCGAGCCGGTGCCCAACATGTTCACCGGTCCCAGCTACCGCAACCAGAAAGAACGATTCCGCTTCGACGGCCACAAGATGCTGCACCATCTCGACCGGGTGATGAACTGGATGCAGGGCGAACGCTTTGCGCCCATCCACATCGACATGGGCCTGACCAAATTCTGCAACACCGCCTGTCTGTACTGCTACGCCGTCGTGCAGAACATGACCAAGGGCACCATGATCAAACGCGATGCGCTGCTGCGTTACATCGAAGACTGCGGCAAACTCGGCGTGCGTTCCATCGGCTTCATCGGCGACGGCGAACCGACGCTGAACCCCGCCCTGTACGACGCCACGGTATTGGCAAAGCAGGTCGGCGTGGACACCTCCATGGCCACCAACGGACTGATCCTCGACATGGATCGCGCCCACGAACTGCTGCGCGACATGACCTTCATCCGCATCAACCTGTCCGCCGGCACGCCGGAAGGCTTCCGCCGCGTCCACCAGTCCACCGAGGAAAACTTTCACCTGCTGGTGGAAAATATCCGCGAGTTGATACGCATCAAGAAGGAAAACAATTATCAATGCACGATCGGTTTGCAGATGGTGCTGATCCCGGAATGCTTCGACGAGGTCATTCCGGAAGCGGAACTGGGTGCGGAACTGGGCGTCGATTATTTCGTCATCAAGCACTGCTCCGATTCCGAGTACAAGGAAATCGGCATCAACTACGAAAACTACCTGTCCCTCGAAGACATGCTGCACAAGGCGGAGAGCATCAGCAACGACAACTACGTGGTGCAGGTCAAATGGAACAAGATCATGGCTGCCGGGGAGTCCGACCTGTACAAGGACGGCTACCGCAAGTACGACGTGTGCTACGGCACGCCGTTCCTGCTCCAGATCTCCGGCAACGGCAAGATCTATCCCTGCGGCCCGTTCTTCAACAAGGACCGCTTCTACATTGGCGACCTGCATGAAAGCTCGTTTTACGACATGGTGATGAGCGACCGCTACTGGGAAGTGCACGACGACGTCGCCAACTCCGTGGACGTGCACAAGGACTGCGCCATCGGTTGCCGGCAGGACTACGTCAACAAGTTCCTGTACGATTTAAAGAACGCGCCCGAACACGTCAACTTCATTTAAGCCGGACCCCCAGGGGAGGGGCTGTGTGACCGACTCCAGCGAGAACGAATCCCTGCCCGTATTCGTGGGCGCGATCGTCAGCGATGCTGCGGGCCGCATCCTGTGCCAGCTCCGTGACAACAAACCCGGCATTCAGTACCCGGGCTACTGGACCTGCTCGCCCGGCGGCCACGTGGAACCGGGGGAACCACTGACCGAGGCCATCCTGCGCGAGTTGCACGAGGAATTTGAAATCGAGGTGGACCGGCTGGCGCCGTTGACCACCCTCCGCTACACGGAAACGGATACGGAACCGCCCGGCGTGTACAACGCCTTCACCGCCCGCCTGTGCACCCCGGTTTCCGAGGTCCAGTGCAACGAGGGGCAGAAGGTGGACTTTTTTCACCCGGACGCCATCCGGAACCTCAATGTCCACCCCATCAGCCTGCGGTTTCTCGATTTGTTTTTGACAGGGAAAACCGAGGCGTTATCCTGATAAAGAACCGCTGAAAGGCAGCAATGGGAATCCAGATCAACGAAAAGACCGAAACCGTGAGCGACCAGCACAAAATCGACGGGCACAAGCTCAATTACCACATCGACCGCGTCGGCGAATGGATGTCCGGCTCGCGCACGGTGTACCCCATCTATATGGAAATCGCGCCGACCGGTGCCTGCAACCACCGCTGCACCTTCTGCGCCGTCGATTACATCGGCTACAAGGTCGTCCACCTGGATACGGACCTGCTCAAACAGCGGCTGACGGAGATGGCCCGCCTGGGCGTGCGCAGCATCATGTACGCCGGCGAAGGCGAGCCGCTGCTGCACAAGGATTTGCCCGACATCATCCAGCACACGAAACAATCCGGCATCGACATCGCCATCACCACCAACGCCGTGCCGATGACGAAAAAATGGTCGGAAGCGGCGCTCGACGCGATCACCTGGATCAAGACCAGCATCAATGCGGGCACCGCCGAATCCTACGCGCAGGTGCACCAGACCAAGGCCGACGACTTCAACAAGGTGCTGGCCAATCTCGAATACGCCGCCAACCTGAAAGCAAAACGCGGCGACGTCTGCACGCTGGGCGCACAGATGGTGCTGCTGCCGGAAAACGAGCACGAAGCGGTGACGCTGGGCCAGCGCATGCGCGACATCGGCATGGATTACCTCGTCATCAAGCCGTATTCCCAGCACAAGAAAAGCATCACACGCAAATACGAAAACATCGATTACTCCAAGTCCATCCAGTTGAAAGACGATCTGGCCGCGATCAATACGGACAGCTTCTCCGTCGTCTTCCGCGACAACACGCTGACCAAACTGTTCGATGACAGCCACTACTACCAGAAATGCTATTCGACGCCGAACTTCTGGGCTTATGTCATGGCCGACGGCGCGGTGTACGGATGCAGTGCGTACCTGTTGGACGACCGCTTCCAATACGGCAACATCACCGAAAACACCTTCCAGGAAATCTGGGAAGGCGAGAAACGCATGGCCAACCTCGAGTACGTCGAGAACGAACTCAACATCTCCGAATGCCGCAAGAACTGCCGCATGGACGAGGTGAACCGTTACCTGTGGGACATCAAGCACCCGCCCGCCCACGTCAACTTCATTTGAATCGATGATCGAACAAGAACACGCCCGCGACTTATACGAAAACCTCGTCCGCATCCGCATGACCGAAGAGGCCATCGCCGATGAATACGCGCAGCAGGAAATGCGCTGCCCGGTGCACCTGTCCATCGGGCAGGAAGCCGCCGCCGTCGGCGTCTCCGCCTGTCTCGAAGACACCGACGTCGCGTTCAGCACGCACCGCTGTCACAGTCACTACCTCGGCAAGGGCGGCAACCTGAACGCCATGATCGCCGAACTTTACGGCAAGCGCACCGGCTGCGCCCAGGGCCTGGGCGGCTCCATGCACCTGATCGACCAGAGCGTCGGCATGCTGGGCGCATCGGCCATCGTCGGCGGCAGCATTCCGCTGGCGGTCGGCGCGGCATTGACCTTCAAACTGGACGGCGCGAACCACATCGCGGTCGCCTATTTCGGCGATGGCGCCTGCGAGGAAGGCGTGCTGCACGAAAGCCTCAACTTCGCCGCCCTGCACAAACTGTCGGTGCTGTTCGTCTGCGAGAACAATTTCGTCGCCACCTCGTCGCACCTCTTGGCGCGGCGGCCCCTCGACAACATCCACGAGCACGGCAACGTGTTCGGCGTGCCCGGTATCCGCACCGACGGCAACGATCTGGGAGAGGTGTACAGCGCCGCGAAGCGCGCCGTGGCCCGCGCCCGCGAAGGAATTGGCCCCACGCTCATCGAGGCACGGACGTTCCGCATGATGCGCCACGTCGGGCCGCAACAGGACAAAAACACCGGCATCCGCACCGAACAGTTGTGGGAGGAATGGGAACAGAAATGCCCGGTGCGCCGCTTCGAGGATCTGTGCCTCAAAAACGGCTGGCTCACCCAGGGAGACATGAACGGAATCCGCAAGGGTATCCAGGAAGCAATCCAGGCGGCCTTCGAGTTCGCCAAATCCAGCGAGGACGCGGTATGGGTGTGAACAGCAAGCAACGGATTCTCAAATACCGCGAAGCGCTGAACGAAGGCCTGACGCAGGCGATGGACGCGGACCCCAACGTGTTCGTCATGGGCTGTGGCGTGGACGACGAAGGCGGCATCTTCGGCACCACCCGCGCCGCGTTCGAAAAGTTCGGTAAAGAAAGAGTGATGGATGTGCCGCTCGCTGAAAACTCCATCGCCGGCATCGGCGTCGGTGCGGCGCTGACCGGCAAGCGTCCGGTGATCGTGCACGCCCGCAACGACTTCCTGCTTTTGTCCATGGATCAGATCGTCAACCACGCCGCCAAGTGGGAAATCATGAGCGGCGGCAAGATGCAGTGCCCCCTGCTCATCCGCGCCATCATCGGTCGTGGCTGGGGTCAGGCGGCGCAACATTCGCAGAGCCTGCAAGCGTTTTTCTCACACGTGCCCGGCCTGAAAGTGATGCTCCCCGCCTCCGCGTACGACGCCAAGGGCCTGCTCATGGCCGCGCTGGAAGACACCGGCACCGTGCTCTCCATCGAGCACCGTTTGCTGTATGAGACCGAATCCCACGTGCCCGCGGAACACTACACCGTGCCGCTTGGAAAAGCCGCGGTGAAACGCGAGGGTACGGACGTGACAATCGTAGCGTTTTCGTTTATGGTGAAGGACGCTCTGGACGCCGCAGGCACGCTGAGCCAAGAAGGCATTGCTGTGGAAGTCCTGGATCCGCGTTGCTCCAGTCCTCTGGATATGGACTGTATTCTCGATTCCGTTCAAAAGACGGGACGCTTGATTGTTGCCGACACCGGCTGGACCAGTTTCGGTATTACCGCGGAGATCGCGGCGCGGGTTCAGGAGCAGTTGTTCGATTCCCTCAAAGCCCCCATCCTGCGCGTGGCGCTGCCCGACCGCAACACGCCGTGCAGCAGTCCCCTCGAAAAAGAGTTTTATCCCGGCGTGGAGGATATCTGCCAGGCCGCGCGCCGCGTCACCGGAGCCACCGGCGAGATGAAAGCCGGCGACCGCACCGCCCCCCTCGAACACTCCACCTTCCAGGGCCCGTTTTAGAATCATTTAAAAGTTAGTCTGCTTCATCTACATAATGGGCGGGACAGGTAAAACAAATACGGGCGATTGCCATGTCTCCATCGATACCAAGGCTTTGCTTGCAGTAATCTCTCACCCTACCTAAATATTCCAGCCAAACCTGATCTTCATCATTAATACAATCCGCCCACTGGCATAGCTCCAGACACGTGGTTTCAGAAATGAAACCGCCCACGATAGGGCAACTGTGGCTGGCCTCCTCTGCATTGATCAGGCAGACATTCTTATTCGACATAATTTTGAATGATTGTTTTCGCTTTGCTCAAAACCGGTGAGTTTTCATGAGCGATCCATACCACCCGGGTTCCGTCCTTTTCGAACCGATCGCAGGAATACGCTGAATACATCGCAAACTCTAATATATCCTCTAATAAAGACTCTCCATTATGAGAGGTGGTGGGGATACAATCCTCCGGCTCACTTTCATAAGCATGAATTTCCCTAAGATCATCAACTTGGTCATGCATGACCTCGCTCAGATCACCACAACACATGAAGTACCGTGCACCGGAATCCAATAGAAATTTTAAAAATGCTTTCAATTCTTTTTCAGAAGAAATATCCCCCTCACCAAAACAAACGATTGTTCGGAAAAAGGGTTTGGGTAATAGATCGGCAATAGAGGTCCCTTCCAAATCAGAAATGGGAATCAGATAAACCTCACCCCAATCCTTAATCTTAAACTTCTGGAAACCGTTGCCCGCATTCATATTCACCGTCAGCTGATTTTAAAAACTTGGATCATTACCAATTTAACTCGAACAAACCCATTACAATTGAAAGAAATCCGAATATTAGACAAAACCATTTGGCATAGGCAGGCAGGGTTCGTCTGTACCGGTCAACTTTCGAGGGATTGGATTCTAAGGGGAAGGATTTTTTGAAAAACAGACCCGAAATTTTTTTGTGCCCGGCGAGAACCACTATACCTATAGCAAGAAGAATAAAACCTTCATTCATTTCCATCCCCCAGCGCGTGCTATCCATCTGTGATCCTCTTCACTTCACTTTTTCTCCACAATTTGGACATTTCGATGGCAACCACGGCAGGGCACCGTAAATTAGAGGCTTATCCAGTTCAATTTCAATAAATGGCCTCATGACAAGGGACCAGCCGCATTCATGGCAACGAACATTACGAATCAACCAAGCACAGTAAAGAAAGAAAATAAAAACAAAGACGATAAAGAAAGAATGGACTTCAAGTGCCAAGTAAATCAAAAGCAGTCCAGCGAGAAGCCATAAAATGTAAATTTTAATGAGTTCCTTAGCCTTGGTGCTCATGTATTTCAGTATAAAGGCAGGGGTGGGGATGTCTACAGGGATGCGGAGAGCGGACGCATCGTAATTTCAAAAACACTCTGATTTGAGTGAAGCTCTAAAGCCTTTCTCGTCGCGTACCCCTCCTCGAATGACCCCTGAAGGAAAAAGCCCCCTGGCCCCCTTCAGAGAAGGGGGGGACTGGATTTCTCCCTCCCCCAACAAGGAAACCTTTGCATAACTGATTTCGGGATAGACAATCAGAATGGTAATTCATCCTCGAACGATGGAAGAATCATGAATCCCCCTCATCCTAACCTTCTCCCGCCAGGGGATAAGGGACCTTTAAAACCCCCCTCTCCCTTGACGGGAGAGGGCTGGGGTGAGGGTGGCCTCCTCTGACTTCAAATGACTTTTTAAAAAGCTCTCCTTACCCAAAGGCGCTCGCGGAGTGACGGGCCGGGAGGGGTTACCAATGACCGTTTCCGCTTTTTAACCCAAAACATAGATTCTTCGCTTTCGCTCAGAATGACAACGCCTGAGCCGAGAGCCAACAGGATGTGACCCGTGGGCGAACGATGAGATTCCAAAAAAGGAAAAACCATCAGTAACCTCCCCTGTATCCCCTCCTTGAAAAGGAAGGGAGGAAAACCGTGGAGTGCGCCCACGGACCATCGAACGGGAAGGAGAGAATTAGCCATTTGCCTCGGACGCAGTCCGCGCCCACGGACCATCGAACGGGAAGGAGAGAATTAGCCATCTGCCTCCGGGTGCAACCCGGCCATCGCAGGGACTGCCGGGCAGTAGCCCTCCGCCTCGACCGCAGTCCGCCGGGCAGTAGCCCTCTGCGCCGGCCGCAGGCCGCGCCTATACAACTGCTTGAATTTGCAACATTGCCTCATTTTGTGACTTGGTTTTAGGCAGGCCCGCATGGCGGAAACCCGCCCCGGTACCCGGCTCCACCCCTGCAACGCGCTCCACACCTCCTTCCCCTCCCCTCCTGTATCGCCCGAATTTAAAGGACTTCGCGGCCCTTCGTCTTTATTTTGAAAATATTTTTCCAGCACGGCCCGTTCCGGCACCGTTGTTGCGATAGTCCTTTGCTTTAATCACCCGCACGGGAAAGGAACGGCAACAGGCATGAACAAGATCGAGGAATTGAAACTGGAAAAGGACGGGTTGGATATCAAAGCCGACATCGCGCGCTTCGCCAAGGAGGGTTGGGACTGCATCTCCGAGGACGACCTGGCGCGGCTGAAGTGGTACGGCCTGTTCCTGCGCAAACCGACTCCCGGTTTTTTCATGCTGCGCGTGCGTATCCCGAACGGCTACGTGCCTTCGTACCAGCTGAAGGCGCTGGCGCACATCGCCGGACATTTCGGCAACGGCCAGATCGACATCACCACCCGCCAGCAGGTGCAGTTGCGTCACCTGAAAATCGACGACGTGCCGGCGGTGTTCGACCTGATGGACTCGGTCGGCCTGACCTCCATCCAGACCGGCATGGACAACGTGCGCAACATCATGGGTTGTCCGGTGGGCGGCCTGCATCCGAAAGAAGTGCTCAACGCTTTTCCCGTCATCGAGGCGATGAACGAATATTTTCTGGGAAACCGCGAGTTCAGCAACCTGCCGCGCAAGTTCAACATCGCCGTCACCGGCTGTCCGGACTCCTGCATCCACACGGAGACGCAGGACCTGGCGCTGGTCCCGGCCTCGCGCGAGGAAAACGGCGAGACGGTTTACGGATTCAACCTGCTGGTGGGTGGAAAAATCGGTTCCGGGGGCTACCGCATCGCTTCCCCCCTCGACGTGTTTGTGAAAGCGGACGAGGCGGTCGAAGTTTCGGCCGAGGTGGTGGCTCTCTACCGCGATTACGGCTACCGGGACGTGCGCACGCGCAACCGGCTGGCGTTTCTGATCGAGGATTGGGGCGAGACGAAATTCCGCGAGATGCTGGTGCGCGCGCTCGACCGCGATCTGTCCCCCGCAGGCGAAGACCTGCGCAACGATCACGAGAACCTGCACATCGGCATCTACCGGCAGAAACAGCCGTCGATGAACTACGTCGGCATGAAGGTGCCGGTGGGCCGCATGGACCACACGCGCATGGAAAAGCTGGCGGTGCTGGCGGAGAAATACGGCAACGGCGAGGTGCGGCTGTCGCCCGCCAACTCGGTGATCGTGCCCAACATCTCCGACAAGAAGCTGGGCGACTTTCTGGAAGAACCCCTGCTCAAGGAATTCGATTACAACCCGAACGCGCTCATCAAGGGCCTCGTCAGTTGCGTCGGCAAGGACTACTGCGGCATGGCGACCATCGAGACCAAGGGCACGGCGATGGAGGTGGCGAAGAAGCTGGAAGACAAACTCGACGGCATCCGCCCCATCACCATGAACTGGTCGGGCTGCCCCGCCGGGTGCGGCAATCACCTTGTGGCGGACGTGGGCCTGATCGGCAAGCGCGCGCGCGTGGACGGCAAGACGGTGGACGCGGTGGACGTGTTCGTCGGCGGCCGCAGCGGCAAGTATCCCGCGCCCGCGCTCAAGATTCTGGAGGACATCCCGTGTGACAAACTGCCGGACGTGCTGGCGCAGATCCTGCCCTACCACGCCCGCGAGAAGATGCACCCGGTTAAAAATTACAAAAAGAAAAAAAAACCGAACGCCGAGTCCCGGCCGAACCGGTCTTCAAACGCTCCCGTGAATAAAGCGAACGCAGACGCGCCATCCCGACTGCACGCGACGGACCCGGTCCTCAAAAACTGAAGGAAGCATTGCATGGTGACCTATGGCAAGAAGCAATCCATCTTTTCCCCCTCCCCTTACCAGGGGGAGGGTTGGGTGGGGTTGCTTTTTGGGGTTGGTAGTTTCCAAGGGAGGAAGCTTCATTACCTCCCCTCAATCCCCTCCTTGGAAAGGAGGGGCAGTAAAAGAGTGCCACCACTCATTTCAATGGGAAAAGGACGCCTCTTGAAAACCACCATGCCATCGATCTCCTTCTTTAAAGGGAGTCATTATGTTTGATACGGACATCGACAACCTTTCCGCGCAGGCGGAAAAGAAAATCGCATATTTGAAGCGCTCGCCGGGCGGTTACTTTCTGCTGTCGGCCTTGGCGGGCATTTATCTCGGTTTCGGCATCGTGCTGATCTTTTCGATCGGCGGACCCATCGCCGCGGGCGGCGGCGCCGCGTATTTGAAACTCATCATGGGCGCGAGCTTCGGCATCGCCTTGAGCCTCGTCATCTTCGCAGGCTCCGAGTTGTTCACCGGCAACAACATGGTGTTCGCCGTCGGACGGCTGTCGAAACGCATCGGCATCGGTCCGATTCTCTACCTGTTCGCGCTGTGCTTCGTCGGCAACCTGGCGGGCTCGGTGTTCATCGCCTGGCTGGTCACCGAAAGCGGCAGTCTGACCGTGTCGTCGCAGGAGTTGATCGTGGAAGTGGCGGGTATGAAGATGAACCTGAGCGCGAAAGAAGCGTTCCTGCGCGGCATCCTGTGCAACTGGCTGGTGTGCCTGGCGGTGTGGATCGCCCTCCGCACCAAAAGCGAGACGGCGCGGCTCATCATGATTTTCTGGTGCCTGTTCGCCTTCATCGCCAGCGCGTATGAACACAGCATCGCCAACCAGACGCTGTTGAGCCTCGCCTTGTTCCTGCCGCACGGCGCGGAGGTGAGTCTGGGCGGATTCATCCACAACCAGATCTGGGTGACGCTCGGCAACATAGTCGGGGGTGGCCTGCTGGTGGGCATGGTCTATTGGCTGGCGAACTCGCAACCGGAAACGCAGACCGAACCCGCTCCGGCACTGATGCAGGAAGCCTTGCAGGAAGAAAGCGCTTAATCACGAATAGCCAAAGCTGTCCTGCCTCCCATTCGAAAGAAGGGGGTCGATGGGAGGCAGGATGGCGGCTTGCGTGAAACCTTCCTCTTTCCACTCCCGCCGAAATCAGTCTCTCCCGGCACCCTTCCCTTTTCATGCCCCTCCATCACTCAATTTTTTGCGCCCGGAAGCGCATTTTTTTCTCACTGTATCTCAATGATGCCCGCATAATGTGGGCATGACCTGGCCGCAAGACACACCTCCACCGCCGCCTGCAAAGGCCCGATTCCATGCCCAGGATTTTTTCGCCAGCTTCCTCTGTGGGCTGTTCACCTTCATGGGCATCGCCGCCATCATTGGAGGCATCATCGCGGTGTTTTTGTTCTACGTAATGGGAAAGATGTCCTGACCGGGAGCGACGCGTGAAACTGTTTCCATCCTTCGTATTTCAGAACCGCTGGAACGTTGCGGGATTTGTGTTGGGCTTTGCCACTCTGCCGATTTTATGGTGGGCCTTGTCCCTGCTCGACAGCGAGGAGGCCATGATGCAACGCTTCTACAAGTCGGAGTCCGAGTCGGTGCTGGGCGGCATCTACTGGACCTGCAAGATGCACTGGGACGACCACGATCCACAAGACGAGTGCACGCGGGAGATCATCACCAACGAGGATTACCCGTTCGAGCCGGCGGACATGGTGGAGTACGAACTCAAGGGCAACGCCACCACGTTTCGCGCCACGGCGCAGCATACCGGCGATCCTCTGCATACCGTTTACTCCATCGACGCCGACGGCAACATCCACGACGCCAACGGCCGCGAGTCGGACTGATTTCCATTCCGCCCCATCCACGGTACAATGTGGTGCAGGGGTATCCAGCCATTGCCAACCACGAGCTTCTCTTAATGGAACACAAATCGGCGTTACGCCAACTGATCTCGGCGGGGATGTGGGTCTCCGGCGGCGTGCTGCTGGGCCGAATCGCGGGATTCGTGCGCGAGGTCGCCATCGCCTCGGAGTTCGGCGTCTCGGAAGAGGCGGACGTGGTGCTGTTCGCGCTCACCCTTCCCGACTTCCTGATCAACATCCTGCTGGGCGGGGCGCTGGCGGCGGCCCTGATTCCACAGTTCAAGCACCACTCGCAGAAAGAAAAAAACGCCCTGCTCGTGCAGTCGAGCGTGTTGGTGGGCCTGCTCTTCATCGTGCTGGCATTGGGATTGATCGCTGTCGCCCGATACGTCGTCGCCGTGTTCGCGCCGGGATTCGAGAGCGAGGCGGCGCGTATGGCGGAGTCGTTGCTCGCTATCGTGCTGTGGCTGTTGCCACTCACCGCGCTGGCCGGGGTGACAACGGGGTATCTGCAGGCGCAGGGGCATTTCGCGGTGCCCGCACTGGGCACGCTGATCTTCAACCTCACCTTGATCGCGGCGTTGTGGGGAGTCATGGACGGCTCCGATGGCCTGGCCCTGTTTGCCGGCGCGATGATCGTCGGCGGCCTCCTGCGTCTGTTGTCGCAGGTGCTGTGCCTGCCGAAATTCGGGTTGATGCAGGGCGCGGCGCCGGGTTGGCGGATTGACAAATCGCTCCTCCTGCGCTACCTGCAGGCGCTGGGCGCGGGAAGCCTGTTGCTCCTTCTGCCGGTGATCGCGCGCGCGCTGGCGTCGCTGGAGGGTCCCGGCGGCTTCGCCTCGCTCAACTACGCGACCAAGCTGGTGGACCTGCCGATGGGCGTCGGCCTCGGCGTGTTCTCCGTCGTGCTCTTGCCAAAGCTGTCCGAATGCTTCGCCCAGGACCGCGACGAAGAGGGCGTGTCGCTCGCCAAAAACGGCGTGCTCGGCATCTTTGCCATCTCGTACACACTGATCCTGATTTTCGCGTGGTGGGGCGACGCGCTGACGGAAATCGTGTATGGCTGGGGAACGATGTCGGAGAAGAATACGGAAGAGATCGCGTTTCTCGCGGCGCTGGGTATGACCCTGCTGCCGGCACAGGGCGCGGCCACCCTGCTGGCGGCCACCGCCAACGCACGCCGGGATACGGCGCTGGCGTTCCGCGCCAGCGCGGCGGGCCTCGTTGTCTTCGTACCGGTCGCGTGGTGGGTGAGTGAACCTCTGGGCCTGACCGGCATCGTCGCGGCCCTCGTGCTCACTTACTGGGTGGTGATGATCTATCAATCGATTCTGCTCCACCAACGGCACGGGATTCGTCTGTTTGACGGCGCGCTGGCGCTCGATGTCCTGCGCATCGGCCTTGTGTGCCCGCTGGCGCTGGCGCCGTTTGCGCTGGCCACCACAGCACTGGAGTCCGGCCTGCCCGGCACCCTGCTGTTCGCGACGCTCGCCGGCGTGACGCTGTTGTTCGCCAGTGGCGCGGCCATCCCGCGTTACCGGGAATACCTCATCCACCGACTGCGTCCGCGTCCGGACGCCTGAAGAAAAATAAAATCACCGATGCACACAGATGAACACAGATTAAAATTTTTCGTCTCCTTGCAATGGAGAACGTTACACAACTGCTTTTAAAAGAGAGAACACATAGATTCTTCGTCGCCTGCGGCTCCTCAGAATGACACGCAGGGATCTAAATTGTCATTCTGAGTGAAGCGAAGAATCTATGTTTTGAGTTTATCCTATTACGCAATGCCCTCCCTTTTTCAAGAGGCGCTCACGGAGCGACGAGCTGGGAGGGATTAAAGGAATCCATGTTTTTAAAACGCATTTTCGACCTGACCGCCAGCCTGTTTGCCCTGGCTTTTCTGTGGCCGCTGTTCCTGGCGGTGGCCGTCGCCATCCGGCTGGATTCGCCGGGCGGCGTGTTTTATTATCAGGAGCGCGTGGGGAAGGGCGGGTGGCCGTTCCACATGATCAAGTTCCGCAGTATGGTGGCAGATGCGGACAAGGTGGGATCGTACTGGACCGCGTTCGGCGATGCGCGCATCACGCGGGTGGGGGCATTTTTGAGAAAGACCAGCCTGGATGAAGTGCCGCAGTTGTGGAACGTCGTGAAAGGCGAGATGAGCCTCGTCGGGCCGCGGCCGAACGTGCCCGCCCAGCGCGCCAATTACACCGAAGAACAGTGGGCGAAGCGGACCTCGGTGCTGCCCGGCATCACGGGTCTCGCACAGGCGCGGGTGCGGTCGCTGGCCAAACCCGGAGAACGCCTCGCCCTCGACCTCGAATACGTGGACCGCGCCTCTTTTTGGCTGGACATCAAAATCATTCTCCTTACAATCAGGCAGGTGATTTTACAAAAGGGAGTTTCTTGAAAATGCAACCTGAGGGGTTCTGAATGCGAGAAGATGTCTTCTTTCGATCTGGAGCGAATCAGCTTGATTTCCCGGTCGTGGTCATTACCGGAGCCTGCCGCTCGGGGAAAACCCTGCTGGGTAATTTACTGGCCACGTGCCCCGAAGTGGAGTATGCGGAAGAACCATGGCCGGCGAGGACTCTTCTAATGGCAGTGAGTTCAAGGAAGATGGAAAGAGAATTTGCTTCCAGCATGTTTTCAACCTATCTTTTTGAACTATACTGCGACCTTATTTTACTTCGAGAGGCTAATTTCCGACGCCAGGATTTGAGCTCAATATGGACAAAAAAAACTCCTGAAGAAATTGATTGGCGCCTAAATAATCTGAACGTACGAAATGATGTTTTAGCTTTTTTGAAGAATAAAAACCCCACTTTATTGGTGAACTTACCTGAATGTGCGTTATTCGCTGATTTCATCTTCGCTTCCCTGATTCAGGTTCAAATAATTCATGTGGTTAGAAATTCATTTGATGTAGCCTGGGACGTTTCTGAAAAAAAATGGTTTTCAAACGAACAGCTCTTGAGCCCATTGCATGCGAATCTTTATTCGGCCAAAACCCTTGCAGGGCAAACATGGTATATTCCATGGTGGGTTGATGAAGGTGAGGAAGAGTCCTTTGTGAAGTTGTCCGATTACGAAAGAGGCTTGTACTATTGGTGTTCTCTTGTGGAGACGGGACTGGAAGCATTTCAGGCCTGTGGCAGTAGAGAAATCATGGTTTGCTACGAAGATCTGGTCGCCGACCCGGATCGAGAATTCAATCGGGTGATATCCTGCCTCGGCTTCTCCCGGGGAAAATTGACCGGTCAAATGATCGGAAGGGTTAAAAAACCAGACGGCAAGGAAAAACCTTCTCAAAAAATAAACAACTCCGTCCTGGACCGGATTGAAAAAATAAATCAAAAAATAGGGACTCTGTGTGAACATCCAAGATAATGCCAAAAAATACTTTGATGAGAACGGCGAAAACTGGCTCATAGACGGCTACGAGCAGTCCGGTCACAATTACCCCACTGCCCTGCACAGGGTGCGCGTCACCAAAAACATCCTGAGTCAACTGGAAGATGTCAGCCATTTGCTCGACGTGGGTTGCGGCGGCGGCCAGCTTGCGTTTTCAATTGCGGAACTGGGCGTGACGGTTACAGGCGTCGACCAGAATGAAAAAATGATCCAAACCGCTCAAGCGGCGCTTTCCGGGATGCCCGGCCCGGTGAGGGATTCAATTTCATTTGAATTGAAGTCTGTCGATCAACTCGCGCTTGAAAACAGCAACCATGATGCTTTGACCGCGATGGGGCTCATTGGTTATTTGAAGGACGATGAAACGCTTTTCAAGGCCGCCTCTAAAAATCTCCGTAAAAATGGCTACCTTATCGTTTCATTTCGAAACCGGCTTTTCAATCTTTTCAGCATCTCGGAAAGAACGCTTATGGAGGCAGAAAGTGGCAACTTCGCCCGCCTTGTGGAAGAAATTTCCCAATGGGACGAGGAAGTGGATGAAAAAACCACGCTCGACTTTGTAACTGCACTGCATGCAATAACCGGTCAAATCCTGGAAAACAAGCATCTCCTCTCAGAGCCGAAACGGCTTCCGTCAGAGACTCGGGGCAAATCATACGCTTCAAAGATGGAGCCCCGGCAGACCACGCCTAAGGAATCGATAGAAACCGCTCAAAAATGCGGGTTTAAACAGATCTCATTTTCTGGAATCCATCCCCACTTCAGCGTGCCAAGATTGAATAAAGCGCTTCCTCCCCAGGTCTATAACCGGATAAGCGATTCCCTGGTGCCTTTTGAAAACAGTTCTTTGAGTTTGTTATGGAGTTCCGTTTTTATCGGGGTGTTTCAGAAAATTGATTGAGTGCTGGTAAGATACAACGAACTTTAAGATTATCCCTGCTAAAACGATCCTGCCAGATAGTGAGTTTTCCCATGACATCTGTGGTGCGGGTTATCCCCCGATTGGACATTAAAGGTCCCAATTTAATCAAAGGTATCCAGTTCGACGGCCACCGTGTTTTGGGAACCGCCGAAGAGTTTGCGGAAATCTATGACCGCGAAGGCGCCGACGAGTTGATTTATCAGGATGCAGTAGCCAGCCTTTACATGCGCAATAGCCTTCATGATATTGTCAAGAAGACCGCACAGAAAATATTTATCCCTCTTACTGTAGCCGGCAAATGGCGGCTCTCCAATTAAAATTCCCCAGATTTCCTGGAATACCATAGATTATCCACGGTCGTTCGACAAAGAGAACTGGGATGATTGCCTGCTGAGAGACGTGGACACAGGGAGTTATTTTTACTTTTTCCATTCTTACTATGTGAAAGTGGACCAACCGGAATATTGCATTGCGGAAACCAATTACGGCGGTATCTCTTATGCCTCCGTTGTGCAAAAAAATAATATCATGGGGTGTCAATTCCACCCGGAACGAAGCGGGAAATTTGGATTGAAACTATTGCAGAATTTTTTGGAATTATAAGAGCCTCAAACAATGCAAACCGTTGAAAAACAATTAAAGTCGATCAAACCGGAATTATTCACTCTGGACCGTCAACTTTCAGAGCTCCCAAAGGATGTCCAATTCTGCACCAACTGCGTGGTATCCAATCAACGACCGAGGACCCTTATAAATTATGAATCCCCTTTGCGTTACATGGGCTCCGTTTGTATGGACAGACATTGGATGGGTAAACCTTCAAAATTTTGTGCAATCCGGATTTTACAACATCATCGGCCAGCCCGACGGCATACTCCACCGCAAACTGTCCCGATTGGCATTTGAAGTCAAGGGGGATGCATGGGAACCTTTCGCGTTCGGCCAGAAATCATGGGCCTACCATATCGCCGAGAAGTTCGGCATCAAGCTCATATTTTACGGTGAAAACGGTGATTTGGAATACGGAGGATCAACAAAATACAAACACTCTCCCAAAGAGTCTCTGGAAGATTGGGCCAAACATTATTACAAGGGCGGCGACATCGATGAACTGGCGAAGGTGGGCTTGGATAAAGGCATCTTCAAAAAAGAAGAAATCCTTCCTGACAAATTAAACTGGTATAAACCTCCTGCCCCGGAGAAAGTGGAACGGCTGGGCCTGGAAATGCACTGGTATTCCTACTATACCAAGTGGACCCCACAGGAAAACTACTATTACGTTGTAAAAAACACGGGTTTTATCCCTAATGACATGGGACGCACTGAAAGCACCTATACCAAGTATGTCAGCATCGATGACAAAATGGACGGATTGCATTTTTACCTGGGCTACATGAAATTTGGTTTGGGGCGTTGCTCCCGCGATGCCCAACAGGATATTCGTCGCCACCACATCACACGAGAAGAAGGAGTCGCACTCGTTCATCGTTATGATCATGAGTTTCCCAAGCGCTATTTCCCATGGATGCTCGAGTATTTAGGCATCGAAGAAGATTTTTTCTGGGAAGTTATGGATTTTTATCGAGAGCAATCCAATGTTTGGGAACGTGAAAACGGCCAGTGGAAGCTGACTCATATTGTCAGTTAAACTTTCTGTCCAAATCGAACCAAAAACCTCTTGCCCAAAAAAAGAATAAAATCCTGTTTGTCACATACGGTGGGAGCCATGTAGAAGTGGTGCTCAGCCTGGTGCCCGCCGTGGCCGCTCACCCCGACCTGGATTGCCGGATTCTCGCCCTCACCCTTGCCGGTAACCGGCTGGAATCGTTAGGACTCTCTTTCAAGCGATGCGCCATCTCCCTTCTTGCTTGCCTGATTTTTATAAGCAATAACATTTATATCTCCTACCAATCGCACTGGGCGAAAAACCAGGCGGCAATTCATCAACTGAAAAAACAGAAGCCGCTCAAAGACGTCGGCATGTATTTCATGACCAACCACCTGCCGATGGGCATGGGCGTGGATTACCATTACGCAGAAGTATCGCTGACGCTCAACGCCGCTTGGGGTGGCGAACGGTACATGGGCGTGCCGCCTTGCCTGCAGAAGCACCGTTACGATCGGGAATGGGTGGGCATCGTGCTGAACGAACTCAAGCAGGGAAAGAACCCACTGCCCGCCTCCGAGGCGTACCTGAACGAATCCATCTCCCGCACCGATGTGGCCGGGCGGTTGGAAGAGGAATGGCGGCAGGGATTGAGCTTTCGCGCCGGAACAAAACAGTACCAGCCCGGCGGGTGTGTGGGAGAGATCATCGTGCGTGCGAAAGAAAACATGGCGGAGCCCCTCGTGGCGCTCCGTTACCTGTGGCGGCGGATGGCCGCACCGGAAACCCTGCCCGCGCTGTACGACCGTCTCGCCGTAGCCGATCTCCAACCTCTGGGCATGGATGTCATGGGCCAGCCGTGTGGCAGTGAATCAAAGTGAGGGGGATAACCGGGGTCGATCCCGTCACGCAAAGGTCTTTGCTTTGAAACGGGATTCCTTGATGGGAATCTGGAATTCGCCCAGCTCCACCTCGGATTCCTTGAGTGGGATCATCTCGATGCTGGATTCCTTCGCGCCGATGCCGTCGGAATACTTTGCGATGTCGATGAAGTCGGTGGGGTTGACGAACCATTTCCAAAGCAGCCGCATCAGCGGGATCTCCCAGTCCATCCAGTACAACCGGCGCTTCCAGCGGAACTGGATGAATTTGCTGTACAGCCGGAACACAAACTTGGGGATGGGGAGTTTCTGCCCGTAGCGCTCCGCCGTCTGCACAAACAGGCTGGTGAAATACAGGAACCGGATGACCCGCACCCTCTTGGCGTCCAGCCACGGCCGCTCCTGCTTGCCGCGCGTGATGTTGATCCAGCCCTCCAACGTTTCCGGCTCCTTGAAGTCGTAATCGCGGATGACCTGGTGCAGCATTTCCGTTCCGGGCAGGGGAGTGACGGGCGAGAAGCTGTTGATCACGGCCATGGTATTGGTGTTCATGATGTGCAGGGCGAGGTCGATGGTCTCGCCCAGCTCATCCAGCGTTTCATCCGGAAAGCCCACCATGAAATTCACCTGGCAATGAATTTTCGTTTCATTCAGCCGACGGGAGACTTCCTTGACCTCGTCCACCGTCTGGTTCTTGCGGATGCGTTCCAGAATGCGGGGCGCACCGGATTCGATGCCCGGCATGGCATAGATCATGCCGCACCGTTCCATCTTCTTCAAATCGACGCGCAACAGATCGTTGACGCGGCCCTGCACGCCCCAGGTGAATTTGCCGTTGATACCTTCGGCAATGTCCGTCGCCCACTTGGCATTGACTAGGAACTCGTCGTCGAAAAGCAGAATGTGATCCAGATTGAACTGGTCCACCGTCCAATGCAGATCGTCCAGCACCCGTTTGGGCGACATCATCCGGTACTTCGAGGTCAGGATGGGTTGTGAGCAGTAAGTGCAGGGGAACGGACACCCCCTGCTGGCAATGAATGATAACAGGCGCGACACCCCCGGATAGAGATAAGAGGAAGGCGTGGTGTATTCCTCCACATCCACCAGGTGCCAGGGCATCTGCGGCAGGCTGTCCAGCTCCAGCGGCGTGCCGGCCGGGGTGGAATAAATCCGGCCGTCTTTCTTGAACGTCAGCGCCGGGACTTTTTCCAGATCGGGCGACGGGCTGGTGATTTCATCCACCAGCATTTTGAAGGCGACTTCGCCCTCGCCGCGGATAACGTAATCAATGTAGGGCTTGGCGACGGTTTGGGCGGGATACAGGGTGGCGTGCAGACCGCCCCACACCACGGGCACGCTGAGACGCGCCTTCACAAACTTGCTGATTTCGATTCCGTGATATATTTGGGTGCCGGTCAGGCTGGTGATGCCGACGACGCGCGGATGCGTTTTCAACGCGGATTCGAGGTCGCCCCAGAAATCGTCCGTGGCACGCTGGTCAATGATCTGGACCGAGTAGTCCTCCAAAAGAGGCCCGGCGATCGCCAGCAAAGACAACGGCGCGGTGATGGTGACCCCGCGGATATCGTTTCCGGATGTAGGAAATACCAATAAAATGTCAGCCATAGCCCCCTCCAAGTTGCCCACGGATTGTGGCAATTGGCATAATACAATTTAAAACATTTGATTTTCGGATACAATGAAATTAACGGATTTCGAGTATTTATTGCTTTATCCCAAGCTGACGGGTCCATTGCAAAGGAACAAATCCGGGTAGCCTGTAATGGGTGAATCAACCCTCAATACAATTGTTTTGCGGGCTCACGCCCAGGGCCTCAATGCCCCTTTTTATCCGATTGATCCGGTTCGTTTTATCGGCCTGTCAAGAGCGGCGAGGGAAGAACCGAAACCGCCCCGGCGAACCGAAAGCATCCAAGCAGGGCACCATCAACTGGGAAGAACGGGAACACGAGCTACGCGATTTGTGTGACCGCTTCCGAAGCAAGGAAAGGAGTCGCACTCGTTCACCGTTATGATCATGAGTTTCCCAAACGCTATTTCCCATGGATGCTCGAGTATTTAGGCATCGAAGAAGATTTTTTCTGGGAAGTTATGGATTTTTATCGAGAGCAATCCAATGTTTGGGAACGTGAAAACGGCGAGTGGAAGCTGACTCATATTGTCAGTTAAACTTTCTATCCAAATCGAACCAAAAACCTCTTGCCCCAAAAAAATAATAAAATCCTGTTTGTCACATACGGTGGGAGCCATGTAGAAGTGGTGCTCAGCCTGGCGCCCGCCGTGGCCGCTCACCCCGATTTGGAGTGCCGGATTCTCGCCCTCACCATCGCCGGTAACCGGCTGAAACCCTTAGGCATCCCCTTCAAACGATGCGCCGATTACCTGCCGCTTGCAGGCTATGAAGGCGCTGTGGAACTCGGCACGCGTTTGACCGATGAAATATGGGACGCTTCCTCCACCGTCCCCCACGAGGAATCATGTGCCTACCTGGGAGTTTCGATGACGGACCTCATCGAGTCCGTCGGCGAAGAACAGGCCTGGGACGAGTACCGGGAAAAGCAACGCAAGGCGTTTCTTCCCATCCAATTTCTTGAAAAAGTGCTGGAAGTCGAAAAACCGGACATCGTCGTCACCACCTGCCATGTGCGGATGGAGAAAGCGGCGCATCTCGCCGCCTTGAAGAAGGGAATTCTTTCCGTCCGCATTGAAGATCTGTTCGGCTATTCCATTTTTGGCAACAAGCCTCTGGATGCTCCGGGTCCCATTCTTCCGAAAGAGGAGTGGCCCGACCGGATCATCGTTCCCAACGAATCCGTGCGCCAACGCATGCTGGCTGTAGGCCTTGAAGACTGGCGGGTGGCGGCGTTAGGTCAGCCTTTCCTGTCCAACTGGGTCGATGAGTTGCGTTCCTCGGGAATGATGCAACGGCGGCGGGCATATATAAATGAGAATAAACCGGTGATCACCTTTTTCACTCCCGGCCTGCGTGAGCTTTTGTACGCACTCTCCAAGGAGATCATAAAACTGGCAGAAAGAAGAAAAGACTGGAAGTTCGTAATCAAACTCCATCCCGGCGTTCCCAGAAACGAGTTTGTTGCCAAGGTGCCGGCGTTGCCGGAAAACATCGAGTTGACTCACGACACCGACCTCAAAGAACTGCTCACTCGTTCAAGTGTGAACGTGACGTATCAGTCAACTGTGGGTTATCTGGGATTATTGAGTGGCGTGTCGCTGGTGATCCTGAACCCTACAAACCGGCCGGCCGCTGTGCCTTACGTTTCCGAAGGGGTGGCGCTGGAGGCTCGTTCGGATGCTGAACTGGAGACAGCCATAAAGCGTCAGTTCGAATCGCACGATGCAACGGATATCAAGGGGACGATCTTTGAAGTTTTACCCGGGGCAGCGGAACGCATTGTCGATTATATGGCGCAACTACCTGTGAAAAACAAGCCATTCCCCGCTTGAATCTCCTCAAAATACCAGAATCAGCGTGCTCGCTCTTTGTTGACAACCTCCTTATTTACACTTACAATAAATTCTACATAAGTCTTTGGTTTTGCAATCTTTTTTCCGTTTTAAGGGAACCGTCCGCAACGGTTTTCCCAGGATCACCCTCAATCATTATATCGGAAACACACCATGTCATTACTCAAAGGCAACTACGATCTCAAGAAAAACGTCGAAGCGAAGCAGGGCGAGAATGAAAATCTCGAGTCCAAGTTCGAACGCGAGGCCATGAAGCACCTGGGCGGCAGTATCGCGTTCGTCAAAAAGAAAAAAGTGGCGTGGGACCTCAACAAGCCCGTCCAGAAATAACCCGTCTTCCCACTATCCACCGCCAACGCCAGCATGTCTTCGACTGAAAATCCCAATCCGACGAACCTCACCGGCGAGTGGGCGCAGAAGCTGGTCGCCGATATGGACCGCATCGGCGCCATGTCGCTGGAAAATGCCCGGCGCAACGTGCAGTTTCTCAGCCGTGGCCGGTGACATGCGCTACAAACAAGACGGCGACGGCAACTCCAACGTCGAGTTCGACCTGCCCGGCCAGTACACGCGCGTGATCCGCTACCACAGCCCCGAGTACATCGTCAATATGGCGAAGCACATGTACGACACGTACCAAATCGACTTCGTCGGCTTCCTCGACGAAAACCTGATGACAATGAACACCTCGTCCGGCGGCACCTGGCTGAAAGAAATCTGCCGGCTGTGGCATGAATACGGTCTCGCCCCCAAACCGCAGTACGATGAGCAAGGCGACCTCACCGGCTGGACCGGTATTTACTGGAGCGGAACCAGCCACACGTCTCTGTCGAATCCCGAAATTCTGAAGGTCATGCATGAGGCCGGGTGTTCGCACCTCGTGTACGGATACGAATCCTTCGCCCCGCACGTCATGAAAACCGTGGGCAAAGGCGCGACCGTGAAGAACAACATCCGGAGCTTCTTTTACACACTGGAGTCGGGCATCCGCCCCATCCCCAACATCATCATCGGTTTCCCCAACGAGGACTTCGAATCCTTGCGCCAGAACATGCAGGCGTGGGACGAACTGGGCATCATCGTCAAACCGCATTTCGCGACGCCCTACCCCGGCTCCGAGTGGTTCAGCGTGTACCGCAAGACCATCGAGAACCAGTACGGCGGCGACTTGGAAGCATTTCTGCTCGACCTGGGCGACGCCAGCAAACCGACGGCAGTGATTTCGCACAATTTCAACGCCATCGAGATCGTCGGCCTGCGCGAGATCATGCTCACCAAGAACTACCGGCTGATGGACGCCTACGAACAGACCTGGCGGAAGAATCACAACATCCCGGACGGCGAGCCCTCAACCCTGTATCAGGACGCCACCAAGCGCAACCCCTACCCTAAAGAAGTGCGCGCCTGACCGGGAAATGCCTCGTTTTGCCGCGTCTTTTTGCCCCGGATTCAACAGGTTGACAATCAAGGATTAGCAGGCATAATAAAACCAGCCCGCAGTCAGACGGATGGCTTCATCCGTCTCTCCTGTACCGACCGGGCAAACAATGACTTGAAAGATTTGCTCAGAAACCCACACTCATCAACCCATCAAAATCAACCATGGAAATTCTTCGCTATCCTCAACCCGTGGATCTCAGCCGATTCACTGACAACGAACCGGCCGAAATCAAATTCGGCCTGCCGCGCGAGATCCAATTCTGCAAACGGTGCGTGATCTCCAACCAGCGCCCCAACTCGGCAGTGGAATACGCCCATACAAAGGAAAGCCGGAAAGCCACCATCAATGTGGATGAGGAAGGGGTCTGCGACGCCTGCCGGCTGGCGGAATCCAAGCAGGGCACCATCAACTGGGAAGAACGGGAACACGAGCTACGCGATTTGTGTGACAGCTTCCGAAGCAAAGACGGTTCTTACGACTGCCTGGTGCCCGGCTCCGGCGGTAAGGACAGTTTTTACGCGTCGCACATTCTGAAAACGCAATACGGCATGCACCCGCTCACCGTCACCTGGGCACCTCATATCTACACCGAATGGGGCTGGCGTAATTTTCAACGATGGATTCATGCCGGTCACGACAATTACCTGATGACCCCCAACGGACGCGCGCATCGTCTGCTCACGCGGCTTTCCGTGGAAGTGTTGTTCCACCCCTTCCAGGCGTTCATCATCGGGCAAAAATCCCTCGCCCCGAAAATGGCGGCAATGTTCAACATTCCGCTGGTGTTTTACGGGGAAAACGAATCCGAATACGGCAATCCCCTGGCGGACGCTTCCAGCGCCCGGCGCGACCATGCGTATTTCACTTCCCAGGATCAGGAAAGCGTATTTCTTGGAGGCGTGTCGCTGGCGGACCTGAAAAATCGATTCAAGGTGGAGGAACAGGACCTGCTTCCCTACATGCCCGCCGATCCTGCCGAACTGGAATCCAAAAAAACCGAGGTGCATTACCTCGGCTACTACCACAAGTGGCATCCACAGAGTTGTTACTATTACTCGGTGGAGCACGGCGGGTTCGAAGCCTCTCCGGAACGCACACCGGGCACCTACAGCAAGTACAACAGCATCGATGATCGCATCGACGACTTCCATTACTACACCACCGGCATCAAGTTCGGCATCGGCCGCGCCACCTACGATGCCGCGCAGGAAATCCGCTCCGGCGACATCATCCGCGAAGAAGGTGTTGCGCTGGTCAAACGCTTCGACCTCGAATGGCCGGAACGCTTTGCCGACGAAATCTTTCAGTACCTCAGCCTGCCACCGAAAGAATTCCCGGATGCGGCGAAAATGTTCGAACAACCCATCATGGACCGCGAATACTTCAACCGGCTGGCGGACACCTTCCGTTCTCCGCACATCTGGAAACACGAAGATGGCCAATGGCACCTGCGCCACGCTGTCTGGCACGAGGCCTCCGTTCCCCAGACATGAGCAACATCCGCCTGATTCCCCGGCTGGACATCAAGGGCCCCAATCTGGTCAAGGGGATTCACCTGGAAGGCCTGCGTGTGATGGGCGATCCCAACGAATTCGCCGTGGGCTATTACCGGGACGGTGCGGACGAGTTGATCTACATGGACATCGTCGCCAGCCTGTACGGCCGCAACAATCTGAGCGACATCGTCCGGCGCACCGTTGAAAACGTGTTCATCCCCATCACCGTGGGCGGCGGCATCCGTTCCGTGGACGACGCCCGGCATATTTTACGCTCCGGCGCAGACAAGGTGGCCATCAACACCGCCGCCATCCACCGCCCCGACCTCATTCGTGAAATGCGCAATCGTTTCGGCTCGCAGTGCATGGTCCTCTCCATTGAAGCCAAACGGATCGCCCCGGGTAAATGGGAAGCTTACACGGATAACGGACGCGAGAAAACCGGACGCGATGTTCTGGAATGGGTCCGGCAGGGTGTAGAACTGGGGGCAGGAGAGATTCTGCTCACCTCCGTTGACTGCGAAGGCACACGCAAAGGGTTTGACTTGGAACTCGTCCGCGCTGTGACAGAAACCGTACCAGTGCCTGTTATTATAAGTGGTGGCATGGGAAACACAGATCACTTGCGCGCCGCCGTCGATGCCGGCGCAGATGCCGTTGCCATGGCCGACATCCTGCATTACCGCAGAATGCCCCTGCCTGAGATCCGAAATGCCGCCCGGCAAGCTAACCTTCACGTCCGCAAATTGTGAAAGATCCTCGAGTCAGCATCATCGACTACGGCATCAGCAACCTGTTGAACGTGGTGCGTGCTTTTGAACATTGCGGAGCCAAAACACAGGTGGCGGAATCGCCCGGGGACGTGGTCGATGCCGAACGTCTGGTTTTGCCCGGGGTCGGGGCGTTTGCTGACGGCATGAACGGCCTTAGAACGCAGAATCTGGTGGAACCCATTAAAGCCTTCTGCAAGTCCGGGAGACCGTTTCTGGGTATCTGCCTGGGAATGCAGATGATGCTCGAAAGCAGTGAAGAGTTCGGTCACCACTCAGGACTGGAATTGATTCCCGGCAAGGTCGTACCAGTTCCCAGGGTGGGCATAGACGGGACGCCACACAAAATCCCGCATATTGGCTGGAACGAACTGAAGCTTCCTCCCCAACGTGCCGACTGGCACAATACGATTCTTGACACGGTGGAACCGGGCGCACCCATGTACTTCATTCATTCGTTCATGGCGGCGCCGATTAACGATGGCCATCGCCTGGCAGATTGCCTGTATGACGGGCAACAACTCACGGCGGCTCTCAATAAAGACAACCTGTACGGATGTCAGTTTCATCCTGAGAAAAGTGGAGAAATGGGATTGGGGATTGTCCGGAAATTCCTTAACCTCTAAAAATTCCTCCAAATTAAGCCGAGAAGTTTAAATCGGCACACCAGACGGGGAAAGACTCATGCGGGCTTTGATCATCGGCACCGGGTCCATCGGTACCCGGCACGTTCACAACATTCGCGAGATGCGCCCGGATACCGAATTCGTGTTTCTACGGCGAACCGCCTCTCGCGATGCGCTCGCCGAATCCTGCAACGCGGACGTCGTTGCCAATTTTTACGAAACGCTGAAACCGCGTCCTGACTATGCCGTGATCGCGACGCCTTCCGGCCTGCACATGGATGCGATCACGGCGCTGGTCGAAGCCACCATCCCGTTTTACATCGAAAAACCCGTGGTGACGCGGCAGACGGATGTGGACACGCTGCGCCGCCTGCTCAAAGAAAACAAGTTCAGCGGCCCGACGCTAGTCGGATGCAACCTGCGGTTTCTGAAATCCCTCCTCCGTATCCGCGATATATTGAAGGAGGGGTCGCTGGGAACCGTGGTGCGCGCACAGTTGACCGTCGGCCAGTGGCTGCCGGACTGGCGCACGTTTCAGGATTACCGGCAGAGCTACAGCGCCCGCCGCGATCTGGGCGGTGGCGTGGTCTTCGACCTCATTCACGAGCTGGACCTCATCCGCTGGTGGTTCGGCGAATTCGAACATGTGACCGGTCATACCGGAAAGTTCAGCATGCTCGAAATCGATGCGGAGGACACGGCATCGATCCTGCTCAAAAAGAAAAGCGGCCCGCCGCTGGTGACGCTGAACATGGATTACGTGTCGCGCCGCCCGGTGCGCCGCTACGAGCTGGTCGGCGACCGTGCCACCCTGATCTGGGATCTCGGTGAACAGACGCTCCGGAAAATCGGACCGCGCGAAACGGAAGTCATCGATTGCGGCAACGACGGATTCGCCATGGCCGACTCCTACAAGACCGCCATGCGACATTTCATCAAGTGCGTGGAAACCCTGCAACCGACCTGCCTCGACATCGCCGACGGATTGAAAACCACGGAACTGGCTTTGCGTTCCAAACTCGGAGACACCCCATGACGACCATCGCCACCCTCTGCGCCCGCGGCGGGTCCAAAGGCGTGCCGCGCAAAAATATTCTCCCGATTCTCGGCAAGCCGCTGATCGCCTACACCATAGAACAGGCGCAGGCCTGCACTCTCATCGATCGGGTGTATGTATCCACGGAGGATGCTGAGATCGCCGAGGTGGCGCGGCAAGCGGGGGCGGAAGTGCCGTTCATGCGCCCCGCCGAGTTGGCCACCGACACCGCCGCCAAGATTCCCGTCATCGAGCATCTGGTGAACGGAGTGATCCAAACAGGCGTGGACGTGCGAACCGTTGTCGATCTCGATCCCACCTCGCCCCTGCGTGAGGTGGCCGATATCGAAGCCTGCATCCATCTGCTCGATGACGACACCGATGTGGTCATCACCGGTTACGAAGCGGAAAAAAATCCCTACTTCAATATGGTCGAACAACAGCCGGACGGTTATTATGGATTGGTGAAACCCAGTGACGCCGACGCTCCATACCGGCGGCAAGCGGCCCCGAAAGTGTATGCGATGAACGCGTCGATCTATGTCTGGCACCGGCACACGCTATCGAAAGGGTTGTGGGAAGGACGGGCCCGGCTGCACGTCATGCCGCGCGAACGGTCGATCGACATCGATCATCCGGTGGATCTCAAACTGGTCGAATTTTTCATGCAGGAAAAACGTGATGCCGGAAAAAACAAAATTTGATCTGAGCGGCAAGGTGGTTCTGTTGACGGGAGGCGGCGGCATTCTGGGCAGCCGCTTCACGTTGGCGTTGGTTGCGCAGGGCGCCCGCGTGGCGGTGGTGGACCGGGACGTCGATAAGGCGCAGGCGGTGGTAAACGCTGTCAACGCCACGCATCCCGATGCCGCGCGCGCCTACGCCACGGACATCACCAACCAGGAAGAACTCAAATCGCTCAACCACGTTCTCGAAGCCGAGTTTGGACTGGTGGACGTGCTCATCAACAACGCCGCCGTCAAAAGTCCGAACTTCTTCGAACCGTTCGAAACCTTTCCGCTCGACGACTGGAATCAGGTTATGGCGGTCAACACCACCGGCGTCATGCTGGGTTGTCAGGTGTTCGGTTCCGCCATGGCCGAGCGCGGGCACGGCAGCATCATCAACACCCTTTCCATATATGGCCTCGTCGCACCGGACCAGCGCATCTACGAAGGCTCGCAATACGAAGGCCGCACCATCAACACCCCGGCGGTGTACAGCACCAGCAAGGCGGCGGTGTGGGGGTTGACGAAATACCTCGCCGCGTACTGGGGCAACAAGGGCGTACGCGTGAATGCCGTGACGCCGGGCGGCGTGTTCAGCGGACAGAACGACACCTTTGTGCAACGCTACAGCGCCAAGGCGCCACTGGGCCGTATGGCCGAGCCGGACGAAATGTGCGGCGCGGTGCTGTTCCTGGCGTCGGAAGCGTCGTCGTACATGACCGGACAGAACCTCGTCGTCGATGGAGGGTGGACCGCATGGTAGAGGAATCGCGTTGCTTCATCATCGCCGAGGCCGGCGTCAATCACAACGGTGACGAACGGCTGGCGTTTCAACTGATCGAAGCCGCCGCGAACGCCGGAGCCGACGCGGTGAAGTTCCAAACCTTCCGCGCGGAAAAACTGGCCACCCCGAAAGCGCAGACCACCGGTTACCAGAAACACTTGACGGGACACGAGAGCCAGTTTGAATTGCTCAAGAAGCTGGAACTCTCTCCCGACTTCCATCATCAACTGAAGCAACACAGCGAAAAGCTGGGACTGGAATTCATGTCCACGCCGTTCGATCACGACGCGGCGGACTTCCTCGTCAAGCTGGGCATGAAACGCTTCAAGGTGCCATCGGGGGAAATCACCAACCTGCCGTTTCTCGAACACATCGCGTCGAAAGGCCTGCCCATCATTTTATCCACCGGCATGGCGACGCTGGAGGAAGTGCACGACGCGGTCGAGGCCATCCGCGCCACCCGCGCCCGTCTCGCGTTTCCGGAAGCGCTGGCGGACATGCTGACCATCCTACACTGCACGTCGAACTACCCGGCGGCGTTCAGCGACGTTCACCTGAATGCGATGGTGACTCTGCACGCGGAGTTGAGCCTGCCGGTCGGTTATTCCGATCACACGGTGGGCACACTGCTGGCGCCGGTGGCGGTGAGCCTGGGGGCGACGGTGATCGAAAAGCATTACACGCTGGACCGGCGCCTGCCCGGCCCCGACCACGCCGCCTCGCTGGAACCGGACGAGTTGAAGGAACTGGTGCACCACATCCGGTCCATTGAAGAAGCGCTCGGTTCCAAATACAAACAGCCCACGGCGACCGAACTGCCGGTGCGCGATGTGGTGCGCAAAAGCGTTACGCTGGCACGCGCCCTGAAAGCGGGCAGCGTGGTGACGGCGGACGACCTGGTGCTGTTGCGTCCCGGAACCGGCATCCCGCCCAAGGAGATGGGCGAGGTGATCGGCAAAAAACTGCGATTGGACTGCCCCGCCTTTCACACCCTGTGCTGGCCGGATCTCGAGCCATGAGAAAATTCGTTTACGTTTCCGGCACCCGCGCCGACTTCGGCTTGTTGCGCTCCACTCTGCTGCGCATCCACGCCGATCCGGAACTCGATCTTTCGCTCTCCGTCACCGGCATGCACCTCTCCGAACACTACGGCAACACCGTCGATGAAATCGAAGCCGCCGGCCTGCGCATCGCGGCGCGCATTCCGGTCGATTTGACCGAAACGTCGGGCGGTGCCATGGCGCGGGCTTTGGGTGCGGAACTGACCGGCATGACCGATGCGCTGGAATGTGAGCGGCCCGATGCCGTGCTGGTGCTTGGGGACCGGGGCGAACAACTGGCGGGAGCGTTGGCTGCGATTCATCTCAACATCCCGGTCGTGCACCTGCACGGCGGCGAACGCTCCGGCACCGTGGACGAACCGGTACGCCACGCCATTTCCAAACTGGCACACTACCATTTCGTCGCTACCGAAACATCCCGCGAACGGCTGGTGCGGATGGGAGAACGGACGGACCGCATCTTCATCACCGGCGCGCCGGGGCTCGACGGCCTGAAGGAACTGGCGACGCGGTCGCGGCAGGACCTGTGCGCCGCGCAACACCTCGATCCCACACAGCCGCTGGCGCTGGTCCTGTTCCATCCGGTGGTGCAGGAGATGCACACGCTGCCGCAGCAGACCGTGCACCTGATGGAAGCGTTGGTGGAATCCGGCATGCAGGCGGTGGTATTGATGCCAAACGCCGATGCGGGCGGCGATCGCATCCGCGACGTCATCGAACAGTTCCGCGACCGCGAGCGGTTCCGCGTGGTGGTGCACATGCCGCGTGAAGAATTTGTTTCGTGGCTGGCCGGCGCGGACGTGATGGTGGGCAACTCCAGCAGCGGCATCATCGAGTCCGCCAGCTTCGGCCGGCCGGTGGTGAACATCGGCACACGTCAAACCGGGCGCGAACGCAGCGGCAACGTGATCGACGTGACCGCCGGGAAGGACGCCATCCTGCAGGGCATCCGGCAAGCGCTGGAAGCCGATTTCCGTGCCGTTGAAAACGTGTATGGGCAGGGCGACGCCGGGGAGAAAATCGTCGAACTGCTCAAAACCATCCCCCTCGACCCCGCCATCTTACAAAAGTCCAACGCCTACTGATCCCAAACGCTCACCGTTCCGTGTGAGTCGTCTGCCTCAAAGGCGGCACCCACTGCCGGAACCGGTCGAGCCGAACGCCCGCCAGCCACCCCAGCAAAACCACCCCTCCCAGCACACCCGTCACAATATGCAACAACACCAGTTTGGGATACACGGACTCAAACTGAAACGTCAGCACATGTTTGCCGGCCGGAACCCGCACCGTCTGGAAATTGGGCTGCACGCGGGTGATGGGAACGTCTTCCCCATCCAGCGTGGCCGTCCAGTTTTTATGATAGTTCTCCATTCTTAAAATATAACCGGCCTGAGGGAAGTTGATATCCAATGTCACCCGGTTTGAACTGGCAGAGGGGCGCTGAACGAGAAGACCGCTGCCAGGCATCAAAATTGGATTTTTTAAACCCTTCACTCCACCTTGTTTTATGCCAGATTCGGATTCGACCAATTGCACTCCCGAAAAAAAATTGAAATGCTTTCGATCGATAACCAACTTGAAGTAAGAGTTGGAAATCGGTTTCTTCAACGGGAACGTCCATGTGTGGTTGCCCTGATGTGGAGTGGCATCCTGAATATCCAGTTTTTGAAGAAACGTCCAGGAACGTTGATCTTCACTTTCCCACAACTCCACATGGTCGCCCTTCCACGGCATTGCCCAAGGGCGAGTGTGCATTTCCAGACGGTCTGGCTGAAACCCACTTTGGATGGAAAAAGACACCCAGAGAGGTGCATTCTGTGAAGAAGAATCTGGTTGGCTTTGCGTCCCCGATTCATTGTTCGCCGCACTCTGACTTCCATCGGTTTCATTGAACACATGTTCTAATTTTAAAACAGGCCGATCCATTTTTGCGACCTGCTTGAGAGCTTGCAGGGAGATATCTTCCACCTCTTTACCCTCCTGGGCCCGCAAAACATAAAATATGCTTCCCTCGGCCTGCTTTAACTGGACGTTCCTGTAAGAGTTCGGGTTGAAATAATGAAAACCGGGATCAAGAAATTTCTGATGCAATAAAAACTGACTCAAATCTTTCTGCAACCACATCATGGAATCTGGAAATTTATTAGCCCAAATCGCTTCCTTATTATAAATGGATTTTAAATACTGAGGAGCGGGGATGCTGTTCTCCGGCTTCACCTGCCAGCGTTGTGGATACTGGATTTTATTCAAGCTGTATTGACGGGGATACTCAAACCTCCCCCAAAACCGGTCTTGAGGAATTGAAAACCGGAACGCATTCCCGACCATGTCCAGGGCATGAAACCCCAAAACGAGAATCAGGCAAGTCGTCGGCCAGAATTTATGCGGGAACATCCGGCTGCTCGCCAGAAGGATCAGAGCCAACGCCGCCAGCACCATGTTGACCTGGTGAGAAGGGGGCCATCCACTCCAATTGAGTGCAGCCCAGACTGTCGCGCCCAGCGCCACTGCCAATACTTTTCGAAGCATCGGCGCGTTCCCATTTCGAAGGGTCAATAAACCCATCATGGCTGCGGGTATGAGAAAGAAAGTGGCCAATCGTCCGAACATAAAAGTATGTCGAAGAGTTTCTCCCAACGGGGTGTACTGACGGAACCACTGCCAGAACGGAAAGCCAAAAATATCCGGCAATGCGATGACCACCAAGATCAGGCACAGCGTTATAAAGAGCCAATGACCTCCGGTGATCAGCGATGCCACCACGGCAATGCAAGGGATGAGGCCCAGGTAAAACCCACTGTGAGTGTCAAGCGTGTCCTTCATGTCGAGGTGAGCCAACGTCCGATATCTATAAAGAGGAACCGCTACTCCCGGCTGGTGCGTAGAGCCTGTGGTTTTGGCCCCATCCACAGAGAATCCGCGAGTGGGGGAAGCATAGTCCTTGATTTCCAGATAATTCAAAAACATCGGCGCGGCGGTCATCAACAGCAATACCAGGGCCAGAACCATCGCCAACGGCTTGCTCCATATCACCTTACACAATGCGCGGGTTTCATCTACCAGTGAAACGTTCTTTTTAAAATGATTGACGATGATGGCGGACAATACAAAAAAGAACAGCGTATAAACGAGATAGGTGGGAATGTAATAGTTGGCCGCTACTCCAGAAAAAAGAAAGAACAGGACAAAGGGCGCCCATGTTCTCTCCTGGTAAAACCGGATCAGGAAGAACAACAGGTAGGGCAGAAAACTCAGGACACACACCCCTATATTCTCTCCGAGTTCGACAAAAAATAAACCGCCGAACAGGAGGGAGATGAATCCCATCATGCAGATCCAGTTTTCTTTGAACAAGATTCGGAAAAACAACAACGATCCACTACAGATATTCAGGTGGGCAAATATCCAAATCAGCTTGAAGTTTTGAGTGGGAGAAAACGGCAAACCCAATACTTTGAACAACCAGGAAAAGGCGACAGCGGGGATCGTTATCAGGACATTATTGTATATAGAAAAAGGCTGACCGGCACCGAGATAGGGGTTCCACCCAAGAGGCTCGCCGGCATACACCCATTGCTGTATCAACGTGTACCAGCCTTCCAGGTTCCAGGCCGTATCGTGAAACGCCATCACGGGACCGGCGACGAAATCCCATTGGATCGCCAGAAAAAGAATATAACTGAAAAGAACGAGGGGAGTGAGTTTGCGGGTTTGCGGCCAGGCGAATACCGGACCGAGGGTCAGCAGAACAAGGAATCCCAGCGCGGCGATAAAATGGAGTTCATTCCAATTCAAATACGGCCTCCCCCTCAGGCAGGTTTCAATGCACCCCTTTATCAAGATAAACGGTGTTTCGAAAAATGGAAAGGAATTTTGGGAGACGCGAAGATCCACCGGCGTGCTCCCGGTTCAACCGGTTTTCTTAGGGCGCGTTGCAGATCGAAGGCGTTCGATTTCGTCGCACACGTGCTCGGCGAAGGGAAACGCGCAGGTGAAGCCGGGCGACACAGCATTCAGGATGTGCAGGGAGTGCGCGTCGCCTTCCATCAGAAAATCCATCACCAGCGACGGCTGCCTGAGATCCACCAGTTGCGCGCGGATGCCGGGCGCGCCCCATTGCTTGAACTGACTCGGTCGCACCCCCCGCGCCATGCGCGCCGCCTGCCGCACCATGTAAGGCGCGTACTGCTTCTTCAATTCCTCCACCGCCAGTTTGTGGAAATCGAAATCCGAATGCAGAGCCAGGTTCAGTTGCCGCAGACAGGTATCGATCACCTCCTGCATCCTGAAATTGCCCAGACCCCGGTACTGCTCGCGCCAGAACGCGGGGATGGCCGTCGGCCCGATCTTGACGCGTCCGTCCACCGTCACCGTAAAGTGCACGCCGAGGAACGGCTGCTTGAGATCCGGCACCGGGTAGATATGCGTTTTGAACGCGCCCTCCGTTTCATTGGAATACAGGTACAATCCTTTGAAAGGCAGAATGCGGTAATGCTCGGAAAACCCGAACTGCCGCGCCACGTGGTCGGCGTACAGCCCGGCGGAGTTGACGACGTACCCGCATTCAATCCGCTCCTGCGCCGTTTCGACGACGCCGTTCTGCCAACGCACGAACGATTCGCCCAGCCGGAGATCGATGCCCGCCTGCCGCACCTCGCGCTCCAGCGCGTCCATCACCTGCGAAGGATCGACGGTGGAGGTGCTCGGCGAAAACAGGGCGCGGTCGCAGGTGCGCACACGCGGCTCGATCTTCTGCGCCTGTTGTTCGGTGATCGATCCCAGCGCCACTCCGTTGACCTCGGCGCGGCGCAGCAACTCGTCCAGTCCCGCCTGCTCCGCCTCGTTCTTCGCAATGACCAGCTTGCCGCATTTGTGGATGGCGAGGCCGCGTTCATCGCAGAATTGGGTGAGGCGGCGGTTGCCGTCGCGGGTGAAGCGGGCCTTCAGGCTGTCGGCGGTGTAATAAAATCCGGCGTGCAGCACGCCACTGTTGCGGGTGCTGGCGTGCGCGCCGCAGCGCGTTTCTTTTTCCAACACCGCGATGCGCGCGGACGGATGACGCCGTTTCAATTCGCGCGCCACCGAGAGGCCGATGATGCCGCCGCCTATCACCAGGTAATCGACTGTCATGTCATGAGCGCTTGCAGAGTTGAAGAATCGAAGACCGGTTGCCACTCCGTCGCGGACCGTCCGGACAGGGCATTCATCCTATCCAAAACCAGTATCGCTGGCAAAAAGTTTTGATGTGAGGAACGGGGATTCCAATTGATACGCCCCGGCAATTGGGTTATTTTATCAGGGTTTCATGTATCCGACCGCAAGGACACGCACGTCGAAACACTGGCCGAGGCTCCACAATACGCCACCACCTCCACTCCTGACTCCATGACCCGACTCCAGAACATACTGGATCGCATCCATTTCGCCGGCCTCACTCTTTTTCTGATTTTTTCTCCTTTTTCCATTTCGCTCACGACCATTGCCCTGTTCGTGGGTATTGCGGCGTGGATGTTCAAAACCTGGATGCTGCGCAGCTGGGCGCAGGTACCGCATTCACTGGCTTTACCCTTCGCCCTGTTCATCGCGGCATCGCTGCTGGCCATCGTCACCGCGCACGATCCTGTGGTGAGCTCGGTTCAGGCGAAAAAGTTCGGCGAGCCGCTGATCGTGTTCTGGACACTCAGCACGCTGATGACGTTGACGCCACACAGGGTATTCAGCGAACTGGCCGATACGGTAAAACGCCGCAGCGCGTTCCGCTTCATGACCCGGGGCATTGCCTACCTGGCCACGCTGGATGCGCGCACTTATTTCACGAGCGTGCTGGTGCTGGCGGCCGCGGTTTCCGGACTCGCCGGGTATTACCAGCACTTCATCGCGGCGGACGTGTATGGCCCCCGGGCGCGCGGCACCTTTGGCTCCGTCAACACCTATGCGCAGATGATGATGTTGAGCGGATTGCTGCTGACAGGACGGCTGCTATTCGTGAAAGATCGGCGCGCGCTCGGCAGTGTGGCATTTGCCTGCATCGCCGGCGGCATGGTGTGGACGCTGTCGCGCGGCGCCTGGCTCGGATTTCTGACCGGACTGGGGTTCCTGCTGCTGGTCAAAAGTCCGCGTGTTCTTCTTGGGTTGGTTGCAGCGGGCGTGCTGGTGCTGGCCCTGCTGCCCGACCCCATGCAACGCAACCTGCTGCATTACGAACTCGATGCCGAGCGCAACCTGTTTCGTTTTGACCAGAGCATGCAGGACCGGGTGGATATCTGGCGGGCGGCGCTCGATATCTTCAAGGACCATCCGTGGACCGGATGCGGGTTTCGATGCGGCGTGGTGATGGCCGAGGACTACCCCCAGCATCCCATCCTGAAACAGTTCCGTGCCCAGCACAGCAATGTGCTGCAGCTGCTGGTGGAAACCGGAATATTGGGACTGGCGGCGTGGCTGGCGATCTGGGTGGTTTATTTCAAATACGCGTTTGCGGGGTGGCGTGACGTCACCGCTCAGCCGGAACGGGCCTGGCAACGGCTGGGCGGACTGGCGGCGGTGATGGGATTTCACACCTACGGGCTGGTCGAGTCCAATTACTTCGATTCCGAAGTCGCCATGCTGACGTTCTTCATGATGGGTCTCAGCCTGTGGCGTCCGGAAAATTCTTCCCCACAGCGCGACGCGTCCGCCTGATCAACCGCTGAATTCCATCTTCAGCTTTTTGGCCAGTTCACGGGTCAGCGGGAAAATTTTTGCGGGCACGCCGGAAGCCATGCTTTGCGGCGGGATGTCCGCCGTCACCCTCGCCCCCTCCATGATATACGATTCATCGCCGATGTGGACACCCGGGTAGATCATCGAACGCGCACCGACGATCACCTTGTCGCCGATGACCATGCCCGCTTTCGCCGCTGCCTGCCGCGTGGCTTCGTCCAGGCGCCGATCCAGACTCAGCACCACCTCCGCGCCAATGCGTACCTGGTTGCCGATGATGACATCGGCGGGCACGTAAGACCCGGCGCCGATGGTGACGCCGTTGCCGATCTGCACATTGCCTTCGATGATCACGCCGTTGTCGAGCTCCACGTCATTGCCGATGAAGGTGTTGCCGCGTACCACGACACCCCGTCCGGCCTTGAAGTTGTGACCGATCACCACATCGCCGTAAATGAGGCTCATGGCGCGGATGACGGCGTTGTCGCCAATGCGCGCTTTCAGGCATTGCGCCCGGTACTTGAAGCCCAGACGCACCCGATCCTCAATCAAACAGTTGTTACCCAGGTTTGCAAAGTGTTCCATAACCAAAAATGAGCGACCGTCAATCGCCCTCCCGGCCGCAACATGGAGGCTGCTCGCGCCCCTTTCCAGCGGTTCGTATCCCAAATGTTTATTTACTTGGTGAGGGTTTCCTTTTATCCTGACGCCGGCGGCCGGGTTTCCGGCTGCACGTGCAGGCCTGATTCGCGAAGGAGACATGATTTTAACGTTCATCATTCTAACCTACAACCACGGCCACTGTTTAGGCAAATGTGTTCAGTCCATTCAGGACACGGTGGATTGTGCGCCATTTGAAATCCGCGTGGTGAACAACGCACGTCATGAAAACTTAGGAGAATTCCAAAACCGTTTTTCGGATATCCGAGTCACCACCAACCCGCGCAATGTCGGCTTCGCCTGTGCCAGCAACCAGGCTGCGCGGGAGGCAACAGGCGACACACTGGTGTTTCTGAATCCGGATACGGTGGTGCATGCCGGAGCCATGGCTGCATTGGCGCGGCACCTGAAAACGCACCCGGATATCGGCCTTGTTGCGCCGAAGGTGTTGAACCCGGATGGCTCGATCCAGGCGTCCTGCCGGCGCTTTCCCCGATTGTGGACGGGGCTGTTCAATCGCCGCTCGCTGCTCAGCCGCGGGTTCCCCGGCAACCGGTTCACACGCGATTACCTGATGCAGGACTTCGATCACAATGAGACGCGTGACGTGGACTGGGTGTCCGGCTGTTGCATGATGATGTCGCGCCAGTTGTTCTTGGAACTGGGCGGGTTCGATGAACACTATTTTCTGTTCAGCGAAGATGTGGACCTGTGCCAGATTATTTGGAAATCGGGGCGCCGGGTCGTGTACCACCCGGAGGCGGTCATCACGCATGACATCGGGTCCAGCAACCGGCGTCTGCCGGCGATGGTGATCGTCAAACGCCACCGCGGCATGATACATTACTGGAACAAACACATGCGCCCCAACCCGATTGCTGGCGGGTTGATTGGACTGCTCATCGGACTGCGTTGCCTGGCGCAGTTGATCCTCAATGGGTGGAAGTGATGTCGATCAACTTTCCCATCTCGCTTGAGACCCATATTCTGGCGTTTGCCGCCACGTTGGCCCTGTCCCTGTCCTTCACCGCCTGGCTGGCTTATTTTTTAAAAGGCTCACATCCCCTCGCACAGTTCCTGCTGCACCACTCGCGTTCACACAAAGAAGACGAAGAAGTCAGTCCGTTTGGCGGCCTCGCCGTCGTGGCTTCGTTCCTCATCGTGTTGTGGGGAAGTTTTTATCTGGGCTGGATTCACATCTTTTATCTGATTTCATTTTTGTTGGTGACGGTGGGCGTGCTGGCCATGATCCTGCTCGGATTCGTGGACGATCTGGTCAATCTCAAGGCCCGCTTCAAGCTGATGATGCAGCTCGTCATCGCCCTGTTTCTGGTGTTCAACGGCTTGACCGCCAACCAGATCGGCGATTTCAACTGGGCGTGGCTGGGCGCGGCGTGGTCGCTGCTGTGGATCGCAGGCATCACCAACGGCTTCAACCTCGTCGATGGGCAGGACGGATTGTCCGGCGGACTGGCATTCATCACCTGTGGGTTTGCGGCCATGATCTTCTGGAACCGGGAAATTTACGAAGCCTCGCTGCTGGCCACCCTGCTGGCGGGCAGCGTGCTCGGGTTTCTGTTTTTCAATTTTCCTCCTGCCAGAATCTACCTCGGCAATACCGGGAGCCTGCCGCTTGGCCTGCTGGTTTCCCTGATCTTTGTCAGCGCCTGGACACGGGGGTTTCAGGATGAGGTGTATTTAATCCTTCCCCTATCCATGCTGCTGGTGCCCATCAGCGACACCGTGTTTGCCTTTTTCCGTCGCATCTTCAAAGGCGTGAGTCCATTCGCCCGCGATACCGACCATCTGCACCATCGTCTGGTTAAGCTGGGGTTCACGGTAAGGCAGTCCATTTCCATCCTGTTCGGCCTGACGTTATACTTTGACCTGGTGACGTTGATCTACATCCGCAACATCGACCGCATTCCCTTTTTCACACCGCTGTTTGTGCTGTTTCTGATGTTGAACGTGTGTCTGATGATTGCGACGCTGGTACACCTTGAATGCGCGCGCAAGGGAGAGCGATTGTGCATCCGCCACCTTGCCACCAACCAATACGTGTTGATCGGCGGCCTGCTGATCGTGAACATCGTGTTCTTTATCAAGGCGTGGTGAAACGTGGCACGCACCCTGTTCTATGAACGCTGCCAAACAAAGAAGGGGAACCCATGACAGACTGGTTCATGCTCACGCTGGTGGGGCGTGATGCACCGGGTATCGTCGCCGCCGTCAGCAAGACTCTGTATGAAAGGGACTGCAACATCGGCGAAGCCACCATGACGCGTCTCGGCGGGAACTTTTCCATGATGCTGATGGTAAAAAGTCCGCACCCGCTCAACGAACTGGAACGCCTGCTGGCAATCGCTGTGCAGCCGTGGAACCTGATGGTGCACCTCGATGCCATCGATGCCGACCTGCATCGTCACATCGAGCCGGACGTCAGAATCAGCATCTATGGCGCGGACCGCGCCGGCATCGTCGCCACCGCCACCGGCGCACTGGCGAAGGCAGGCCTCAACATCCTGAATCTGGAAACCGACGTCGGCGGCACCGAAGAGCAACCCATTTTCATCATGCACATCGAAGGCGTGGCGGAACAGGGCCTGCCGCCACTGGAAGAAGCCTGCACCCAGCTTGCGCGCGCGCAACAGGTGGAAACTCATTTGTCCCCGATCGACACGCTGATGGGGTGACGATGGCGGTTCTTCCGGTTCTCACCTATCCCCATCCGCTTTTGAAACAGGTGTCGCAGCCCGTCGCGAAAGTCACCGACGCCGTGCGCGCCTTCATCCGCGACCTGGAGGAAACCATGCGGTGCGGTCCGCCCTCCGCCGGCATTGCCGCGCCACAGGTGGGGCGGCTGGAGCGCATCGTCCTGATCGACGTCTCGATGAAACCCAATATCCCGCACCACGGCCGCGTGGTGCTGATCAATCCCGAAATCGTCGAGCAGTCGGGCAAGACCAAAGGCCGCGAAGGTTGCCTGTCGGTCCCGGATTTCATCGGCAACGTCGTGCGCGCCAAAAAAACATCGATCCGCGCCCTCGATGAGTCCGGAGCCGAACGCATTTACCACATGGAAGGCTATGAAGCCCGCGCCGCGCAGCACGAGATGGATCACCTAGACGGCAAACTGTTCCTCGACCGGCTCGTCAGCCGCCGCCACGACCTGTTTCCGCGCAGAAGGGAACCTGATACCGAATGATGTCTTCCGTCCCGAATACCCGCCGCGTGAACAACGCTTCCCGGTATGCGGCGGGGTTTGTGATCGCCGTCCTCCTCCTGCGCGCCCTGGCCGCCGTGGTCGTGCCAATCATGGACGACACGGAAGCGCGCTATGCGGAGATCGCGCGCAAGATGCTTGCGGACGGCCATTGGACCGTCCCGCAGTTCGATGACGGCGTGCCGTTCTGGGGCAAACCGCCGCTCGCCTTCTGGTTGTCGGCGGGAGGCATTGCGCTGTTCGGCGCAGGCGAGTTCGGTCCCCGCGCGCCGATCCTTTTAATCGCCGCCGTTCTGCTTTTCCTATTCTGGCGCTTCGTGGAGGAATGCGAAGACGCCCCCACCGCGCACCTCGCCACCGTTCTGCTCGCCACCAGCGCCGTGTTTCTGGTGTCGGCGGGCGCGGTGATGACCGACCTGGTGCTCCTGCTCGCGCTGTTCATCATGATGAGCGCCTGCTGGCGGTTCAGCCGCGACGGCGACGTTCGGCACGGACTCTGGATGTTCGCCGCGCTGGGCGCGGGCCTGCTGACCAAAGGACTGATGATCCTCGCGGTGGGCGGACTGCCGATTGCGGTGTGGCTGACGCTCACTAAAAAATGGAAACCGTTTTTGGCGCGCCTGCCGTGGGTGAGTGGGCTCGCCCTCGCCGCCGTCATCGCCGTGCCGTGGTACGTCGCGGCGGAACTGAAAACGCCGGGCTTCCTCCACTACTTTCTTATCGGCGAACATTTCAGCCGGTTTTTTGAGCCGGGATGGGAAGGCGACCGCTACGGCTGGGCGCGCGGCCAGCCGTTCGGCATGATCTGGGTGTTTTATCTGATCGGCCTCGCGCCATGGAGCGTGCTGGTTCCGGCTTACCTGTTTATCAAACGCCGCGGGCTGGACTGGATGGACTCTGAAAATGACGGAACACGCCGCGAACTCGTGCTCTTCCTGCTGTGCTGGGTGCTGGCGCCGGCGGTGCTTTTGACGTTCGCGCGCAACATCATCTGGACCTACTCCCTGCCCGCTGTGCCGCCCGCCGCGATCCTGCTCGCGATGACGCTCAAAGGTTCGCGGAACGCGGAATCGTCCGCGCCGGACCCACTGCCCAAAGTGATGACGACCGCGGCTGTTTTTCTGGGCGCGGTGTTCATCGCCGGGGGATTCGCTCTGCAGAATCCGAAGTGGGTGTCGCAGGTGACGTACAAGCCGTTCGTCGAGCAGTTCAAATCGCTCTGCCCGGATGCAACGTGCCGCCTCTGGTGTTTCGGTGAACGCATCCATTCCGCCGAGTATTATCTGCGCGGGCAAACGAAACGCATCGAACAAGTCAGCGGGTTGTTCGGCGATGAACACCGCGCGCGGCATTTCTTCATCGGACTGCACACCGTGGTCAATCGCCTGCCGCCACCGGAGATGGCGCAGTTGGAACCGGTTCGGCGATACGGGAAGATGGGGCTGTGGCGGTTGAAACCGAAACCGGAATGATGCGGCGCAGGCTTTAACAATGCGCGGTGTGTCCCGCGTAAGTCAAAACCGATACCGGAGTCCCAGCACAAACTCATTGACGATGACCTCGCCTGTAACGACCGCTCCGTTGCGCGCGGTGAACTTCGGGTCGGAGGTGCCGAACACGCGGTACCCGGCGGTGGCCGTCAGCGACGGTGTGATCTCGTAACCGATGCCCGCCATCGCCTGCACGGCGAAGACATAGTCACTGTGATCGATTACCGGCGTCAGCGGGCTGGCGACCTCGTCCCAGGAAACCTCCGCTACGCCAAAACCGAGGCCGAGGTACGGGTTCCATTTTCCCTGCGGCAGATCGTGATAGCCGTTCATCATGAAACTGAGGATGGACACTTCCCCGTCCGCCGGAGAAGCGGAACCCGACGCTTCAACCCGGTCCGCGTCATAACCGCGATGCAGAAATTCCGCTTCGATGCGGAACGGGTTTTCGAACTGATACCCCACCGCGCCGCCGAACAGGGAACCGGTGCCGAACTCCAAAACTCCCAGCGTGGCGGTCGACTGATCCACATTCGAATCGGCATGAAGGGAGAGCCCGCCTGACACCGAGATATACGTTCCCGGCTCGTTGGGCTCGAATTCGAAAAGCACTTCATCAGCACCCCAGGAAGCGGCCGGGAAGGCCAGCACCCACCCTGCTATCAACAATGCGAATGGTTTCGTTTTCATATATCTCCACGAGTGAACACGGAGTGAAGCCGCGTTTGCAACAGCGCCTTCATTGATTTTTGCGGAACCGGTTGGCGGGGGCCAGGAACGTTTTGCACAACCCGTCCGCAATCTGTTCCTGCGAAATGCAGACGGCGCGCTGGATGGCCCGGCGTTGGCGCAATGCACGCGGCAGTCCGCGCAATGCATGCCACTTGGCTTTGCAAATCAAGCCGCCCCGGCCTTTCAGCATGAACCATACCACAATGAGGGCATTGTAGAAGAGATGGGACGGCAGGTATTTCCAGAGCAGAGGCGCGGGCATGTTTTTAAAAAACGTCCACACCATGTTGCGATGGCCATGGTAGGTGGAAAACGCGCTGTCTTTGGCGGTGCTTCCCCACCCGGCGTGCGCCACGGTGGCGTCCGCGGCGTACAGGCACCGGTGCCCGCGCAGGCGCAGGCGGAACGCCAGATCCACGTCCTCGTGATACGCGAAGTAATCCTCGTCGAATGCTCCAGCGTCGAGGAAGGCTTGCCGATCGTACATCGCCGCGGCGGCGCAGGCGGCAAACACCTCGCCGGTGGCGCGCGGACGGTGCAGGGTGGGGTGGCCGTGGTCGCGGCGCCATGCGAACCCGCTGACGTGCAGGACGTCGCCGGTGCCGTCGAGTTTCTGCGGATCGTCGTACTGCACGAGGCGGCTGGCGAAGAAGGTGTATTCGGGATGCGAGTCCGCGGCGCGGTGCAGGGCGGCGAGCCAGTCCGGGTCCGGGACCGTGTCCGGGTTGAGCAGGGCCACCCAGCGGCAGTCGGCGGTGTGGCGGACGGCGCGGTTGTTGGCGGCGGCGAAGCCGGTGTTGGTGTCCAGGCAGATCCACTCCGCGTTGGGGAAAGCCTCCATAGCGGTTTGCAGGGAATGGTCGGCGCTGGCGTTGTCTCCACCACCACGACACGGTCCGGAGGCCGTGATTGGGCGCTCAGGGCTTCCAGGCAGGCTTTCAGATACGCCCCGCTGTTGTAGTTGACGATAATGACCGCCGTGGCGTCGGGTTCATTCATGACGGGGTGCCGGAATGCATGCGCGTCTCAGGCCTTTATGATTTTGTCGGATTGGATGTGCCTGCATGCATTGCGGGTGTCGACCACCATGCGGGATTCCTTCACGATGAAATCGTAGTCATACGCGGAGTGGTCGGTGAGAATCACCGTTAGATCGTACCGCCCCATGTCCTCGAGCGGGGCTCTCTGTTTGCCGGTGAAGTGGGGATACTCTTTCTTGTCGCCGATCACCGCAATGTAGGGATCGTGAAAATCCGCGGAGCCGCCCTGCGCCTCGATTGTTTCCATGATCTTAAAACTCACCGACTCCCGGTCGTCATCCACATCCTTTTTGTAGGCCACTCCCAGAATAAAAATACAACTTCCGCGGACGCTCTTCGATTGCCGGTTCAACGCGGATTGAATTTTCTCCATCACATAATTAGGCATGGAAACGTTGATCTCCCCGGCCAGTTCGATGAAGCGTGTGACGATGCCGTATTCCTTCGCTTTCCAGCTCAGGTAAAAAGGATCGATAGGGATGCAGTGCCCGCCCAGCCCCGGGCCCGGAAAAAACGGCATGTAGCCGAAAGGCTTGGTTTTCGCCACATCGATCACCTGCCAGATGTCGATGCCCATGCGGTCGAAGATCACCTTCAACTCATTAACAAGGGCGATGTTGACCGACCGGAACACGTTTTCCATCAACTTGGCCGCTTCCGCCACCCGCGTATCGCCGATGGGGACGGTGGTTTGCGTGATCGCACCGTAAAGCGATTCCGTCCACTGCAAGCCGGTGGGATGATCCGCGCCGATCACCTTGGGAACATTGCTCACGCTGAACTCACGGTTATTGGGATCTTCCCGTTCCGGCGAATAGGCCACCCAGAAATCCCGGTTCGCGCGCAAAACCGTCTGCGATTCCAGTTCCGGAATCAGGACATCACGCGTCGTTCCCGGGTAGGTGGTGGATTCGAGGACGATCAACTGATTGGCGACCAGGTGGGGGGAAAGCGCGCGCGCCGTCGCCACAATATAGCGCATGTCCGGCTCTCTGTGCTGGGTCAAGGGCGTCGGAACACAGATCAGGACCGCATCCAGCCCCGAGGCGCGGGAGAAATCCGTCGTCGTCTGAAACCGGCCCGTCTCCAGCAAGGAGCGGACTGCTTCCTCCGGTATGTGATGGATGTAACTTCGGCCGCAGTTCAATTGCTCCACTTTATCTGCATCCACATCCAGACCCAGGACGGGAAAGCCGTTTTTGCCGAACGCCAAAAGGACGGGGAGCCCCACATATCCCAGGCCGACAACGCCGATCCGGGCCTGCCTGTTTTTGATTTTTTCTTCAAACATAAATCGGTAACGAAAGGCTTGGGTTGATTATCCGGATCGAGATTAAAAACCCGTGAAAAGAAACAGGTGTTCAATTATACATACGGGCTTTAAACTTAAGCAAGCTCATACCCCGCCCGCTTCCGGCCTGCAAAACTGCGCTTTCCCGCGATGCCCATAAAAACACGGGCATGAGGGGCGCTAGTCGTGAGTTGTGTTGACAGGGATTTTCCCGGTCAAGGGCTCGTCAACAGGCGTCATACGCCGGCTCGCGGCTAGATGTTCGATTGCGTCGTTGAAGACGACGGCACGGTGATCCACAGTATGCTCAGCGAGCACGATTTCACGAAGGCGCGCAGCGATTGCGACGCGGCGTTGGTCGTCAGTGAGCCATTCCTCACAGAGTTTACGAAGTTGCGAAGCTTTGTCATAGGTCACGATGGCGTCACCAAACAGCTCGGACCCAGTGAATTCGTCCGAGATCACGAAGCCGCCAGAAAGGGCGACATCGAAGATGCGGTTGGAGATAAATCCGTTTTCGGCCATATCCGGCCAGTGGTCATTTAGCACGATCCTTGCTGAACCGTAGTAGGTATGGAGTTCCTCGTTGTTGATGTGCTGACCACGCACCACACTGCTGTCTATTAACTCTTCCCAGTCGCGGCCATAGACAGCTATCGGAAGGTTCTCAGCCAGCGCATCATAAACGACCTTACGCCTCTGCCGGCGCGAATTACCAACAAAAAGCAGGTCTGGAATGTCCGGCTGCGGGGCCGCTGGTGGATGGAAAACGTCGGGGTCGGAACACTGCAGTAGCGGCGTAACCGGCGTCCCAATTCGTGTTGCTAACTTTTTGGCGTAGCTGAGTGAGGCGACGAACACATGGTCGTATTGCTCCAGTTCCTCGTCAAGAACCTCGTCCGGGTGACTGATTAACCAGCAAATGTTGACCTGATGGCTCGACGGCGCATAGGCGCTGCGACCTCGGAAAACGATCGTCACGTCGTCGGCGAGCGACTGAGTTGCCGTCCATTCTGGGAGCAAGTCGATACGGACCCGGTGGCCAAATTTCCGCAGTGCCTTGGCCAGTGACTTTGCCAGATGGTAGTCACCCCAAAAGGCGGCTTCCTTCTCATGCGGCACTGGGCATTTGATTGCGATTCGTGTTCTGCGTGTTTCGTGGGCGATCAAGTCGATCAGCTTGTTCGCCCTTCGCTCGTAGGAATGTTCGGCAAGCACCTGTTCCCTCAGCGAGCGCATGAGGGCATCTCGCTTCTCCGGATTGCGGAGGTAAAAATCGATAAGCTGAGTCAGTTCGGTTACGTCATTCCATACCGGAAGACGCCCCTCAAAGAGTTCTGCGGACCCAATCGCATTATTCGTCAGGACCAAGCTGCCAGCAGCCAGCGCCTCGAAGACGCGACTGTTAAGGCTACCCCACCTTTTGGTAACATGAGTTACAGTATCGTCGACTGTTATCTTCGTGGAGTTGTAGACTTTCGACAAATCTACATAATTGACAAAACCACGATGGTAGGGAGCAAACACCTTGTGCTCGTCCCAATTCTTACCGTAAACGGCAAATTTGTGCGATAGCATTTGCGGATCAAATGCCTCGATCTCACGGGGAACAGGCGCATTCCAGTAATTTCCTGTAAAGACATAGTCATTTTCGTAATCGAATAGCGACGGCCCCAAGTTGAAGAGGTCGAGCGCTACTCCGATTGGAAAAATCTCGCAATCTAATCCCACCCGCTCTTTGATGAAGTCCGCCCCCTTCTGAGAAGAGCTAAGGTGCATATCGAACGCTTGAAGCCACGGCCGTTCGACCCATCGGTCGAACCAGTTCCTGAGCCAAGCGATCTTAATCAGATGAGGGCTTACATTGACGAGCTTGCGGATATCGATATCGTCCCGCATAGCAATGTAGAGATCGATATCGCGCACGTCATACCATTGGTCCTTAGCAAGGTAGTGGACGGTCCAGTTATGCTTTTTCTGCAACGCGCGTCCGAGGCCCAACGCCGTGAAGAGATCGCCGGCTCCGTGTGCCGTGTCCGTCGTTGTCACGGCGATACCCACTGTGAACCTACGGCCAGTCACAGACCCATCGTCGAACACCGCTTTTTCACGATATTCCCTGCTAAGGATAGAACCAAAGCGTACCTTTAGCTTTTCGACGTTGTTCGATGCTCGGACCAATTTTACCTGCCTGCTGTCCATCGCTCGAGTCGTGCTTTCATTATGATAGATAAATACATCGTTAAGGCTCACGATTTCTTTTTGCAAGACGAAGCGGATTTTGCAACAGAAGTCAATGTCCTCAAACCCGTAACTATATTCCTCGCTCAGACCTCCTAATCTGAGAAACTCCGCCCGCCGACACAAGAGAGCCGAGCCGGTGACCGCTGGAAAGCTAGCCGGTGCAACCGAGAGGAGATCATCGGCTTCATCCCGCTTGACATTATAGGGGCGTAGGAACCGGCCATTGCTGTCCCATTTGAACCGGACGCCGATGTGGTAGGGCTCTTGCGACAGCAAAGAAGCTGGGCTCCCCAGATACTGTTTCAGACCCACCGCCCCTACGTTTTCGTTCTCGAGGGCGGCGACCATGCGGCCAATTACGTCATCCGAGAAGATGACATCGTTGTTAAGGAGAAGGAGAAGCGAACCCTCCGCGACTTCCGCAGCTCGATTATTCGAAAAGGAAAAAGAATTGTTCGTCTCGTAGGGAAGCGCACGGATCGGGAGCACGCGAGCCCAGCGATCCAGCAATTTGTCCGTACCGTCGGTTGAGGCGTGGTCAACCACAACAAACTCGATTGCCGGATAACTGTTCGTCGCTAAGAATGATCGAAACATCGCATCGAGAAGGGGTTTTCCATCCCGCGTGAGTACGATGATCGATACAAGTGGGTGTGCCGAAGGCGCGGAAGACAGTGATCGGACCGCAGCGCGTGCCGGTATCCGCTCGCTTCGATGTCTCGTGAGAACCACCTCCGGCAAGTCTCGATCAAGGAAGGTCATTTCTGCGGCAGCCAGCACCCGGCTCCGGATTTGCGACAGCTCTTTTTCCCAGTCCTCAGGACCCGCATCGAGCGCCGGCCCGACCCACTTGTAAACAAACTTGGCGGTGCCGAGGACGGCCGGCTTCAGTGCATCCGGGGTATAGCGGGAAAAGGCGTTGCCCATCAGGTTGCCCGCTTTCCAGCGCTTCGACTTCAGGGTTTCCGACAGCCAGTTTTCGAAATGGAAAAAGTATTCGCTGATTTCGCGGATGCGTCGGGCGGCACCTGCTAAAATTTGTTTAGACTTGTTCTGTTCGTCGCGCAGTTGAGCGGAAATCTTTTGCGCCTCGGTGCGGCGCGCCTCCAGTTGATCGTTCAAACCGGAAACGGTTTCTTCATATTGCTGAACCTTGAAATCCCGCTTGCGGAGCGCTTCGGCCAACTTTTCCGATTCCGCCTCGCTGGCCTGCAACCGGTTTTCGAGTTCGGCAACGCGACCGCTCTGCGACTCAATAACCGCTTTCCGTTCGCGCAGGGTTTCGGCCAGTTTTTCGGCATCCGCCAGTCGCCATTCCAGATGAGCCGACAACTCAGCGATCGCTTCCTTATATTCCTGAAGCTTGGCCGCCTGATTTTCCAGCGCTGACTTCAATTCTTCCGCTTCGGTCTCTCTGGCATTCAGTCGGCTTTCCAGATCCTCGGCCCGAGCACGTTGCTCCTGAACCGCGTCGTCCCGCTCGCGGAGCGTTTCGGTCAGTTTCTCCATCTCCGCACGGCGTGCCTGCAACTCATCGTTCAAACGGGACGTGGTTGCTTCGTACTCCCCGAGAGTGGCATCCCGCGACTCGAGCGCAACCTTCAATTCCTCCGCTTCCGTTTTGCGGGCCTGCAAACGGTTTTCGAGATCGGCAACGCGGTCGCACTGTTCCTGAACCGCCTCGTCTCGATCGCGGAGCGTGGCGCTCAATTCCTCCATCCCGGTGCGGCGCGCCTCCAGTTGATCGTTCAAACCGGAAACGGTTTCTTCATATTGCTGAATTTTGGATTCCCGTTCGCGGAGTGTTTCGGCCAGCTTTCCCGCCTCGGTGCGGCGTATCTCCAATTGGGATTTCAGGCTGGCGGCCGTCTCCTCGAATTCGCCGATTCTGCCAGCCTGCTCACGAAGCCGTGCAGTGAATTCTTCGATCACGGTACGGTCCGCCCGCAACTCGGCTTTCAGATGAGAATTGGCTGTCTCCTTCTCCTTGATTTCAACATCCCGCGCTTTTAAGCGTTTTTCCAGATCATCAATGCGGGCCTGGTGTTTCTCAACCGCTTTTTCTTGTTCGCGACGCACCTCGTCAATTTCCTTGATACGAAACACAAGCTCTTCTTCGGGAGGCATACTGCGCGCCGCCCAGTCATTGCCGGATTGGTCTTTCAACGGGACTGGACGAGAATGCCACCCCAAGGCTTCCGGCTTGACTGTTGCCACCGAACCCGCGATAACCCGGCGGCTGAGCCTGTTGCGCACAGGCTTGTCCTTGCGAATCACGCACAATGAATTGATGAATTGAACGGAGTGAACATTTTGAAGGGTTTCTTCGGACAGGTGTAAGCCATACTTCGATATAAACCCTGACAGGACAGCCGTTCGGGCTTTATCAATACCCCAATGCTCGTAGTTTGTGATGTCGGCGAGGCGTTTGAAAAAAGTGATCGCAGAATACGGACTGTAAAGACCGCCCTCAAATTCCTGCCAATAACTGCAATGCAAATCTTCTGCGACAAAAACACCGCCATCCGCCAAGCAAGGAAAGTAGCGGACAAATGACTTCACGATATCACTCGATTGATGGGATCCGTCGTCAATGATGATGTCGAAGTTCTGCGCGTGTTTTCGAATCTCGGCTTCCGTCTTATTGGAGTTAATATCTCCGATCACTACGGCGATGCGAGAATCATCATAGTTCAAGTGAGCGCAAACGGAGTCGATATCGCATCCCACAAATTTCCGAGCTTGTGAGAAGTAACCAGACCAAATTTCGAGAGAACCACCGTTTTGCACGCCAATTTCCAACAACCGGATGGGCTTGTCTCGATATTCCAAAAAAATCCGCTCATACTCAGCAAGATAGCTGGACCACTTATCAGACACCTTGCCCTCATGAGTTGAATAGAGTTGCTTCAAGGTTTTCTTTTTTTTCATTGATTACCCCGATTTACCGTCCTCTATTTATCCGCCATAAGGCTTACGCGTTTCCATTCGGATTCCCAAGGCTGTGAGCATGATATTTCCGCCCGGAGCGCACCTACTTCGTCACTCTATCCTGAAATACAACTCCAGCCACAGCTTATCGTTGGCCAGGCCGCGTATGAATCGGCATGGTAAATTCCTCTATACAAAACGAAGAAATTTCACAGGACTCGGTTTATTCAGCATTATTTTCACAATCCCGTTTTCTCATCGAGCGTTTTGATGAACCGACGGTATTCGGCGGTCACCTGTTCCGCCGCCCCTTCCGCCTGAATCCGTCCTTCCTCCAGCCAGATCGCCCGCCCGCAGATTGTGTTCACCTGCTCCGGGTTGTTGGACACGAACACCACGGTCTGCCGTCCGTGGATCTTGTCCAGCATGGCCTTTTCCGCCTTGTGGCGGAAATGCACGTCGCCCACGCTCAGCACCTCGTCGATGAGCAGAATCTCGACATTCACCTTGAGCGCCGTGGAAAACCCCAGCCGCGCGCGCATGCCCGCGGAGTAGGTCCGCATGGGCTTGTCGAAAAATCCGCCCAACTCGGAAAACTCGTGGATGTCCGGCAGAAACGCCAGCGCCTCGCGCTTGTCTGCGCCCTGAAGCATGGACCCCAGCAGGGCGTTGTCGCGTCCGGAAAGGTCCGGCCGGAACCCCAGCCCCAGCGACAACAACGCGCGCCGCACGCCAAGCGGGCATTCGATCGCCCCCGACGTCGGTGCAATGATACCCGCGAGAATGCGAAGGAGCGAACTTTTTCCCGAGCCGTTGCGCCCGACCACGCCCAGGGTCTCGCCCCGCTCCAGCGCAAACGAGATGTTGTTCAGCGCCGTGTGCTCGAACCGTTTCAGCAGGCCGGTGCGCGTCCTGTAACGCATGGAGACGCCGGCGGCCGTCAACACGCTTTCCGGTTTCATCGATTCGCTCATGAGTCCACAACCTGCGCGGCGATGATTTTGCTGGCTCTGTCGAACACGCCATGCATAAGGTACAGGAGCATTCCGGACACCGCGGCAAGGATCATCAAATGCGTCACATCGTACACGGCGCGCTTCATCAGCACCTGGCGGTAGGCGTCGAGCAGAAAAGCCATCGGGTTGTACGCCAGCACCATCTGCATGGATGCGGGATCGCCCAGCGCGCGCACGTCCCAGAAAATACCGGAGGTGAACAGGAGAAACGTCATGCCCATGCTGATGAGCATACGGAAATCTCCGGCGAAACTCACGCAGAGGGCGCCGATCAGGGCGCACGCCATGATCAGGATGTATTCGATAAAAATCAGCGGCAGGAGCCACAACCAGTGGAGCTGCGGAGTGTAGCCGTAAGCGGCGGCAACGCCGAACAACACCAGAAACACCGCCCACTGTTTGTACAATCCCTCCTGGACCGAAGCATAAGGGAACAGGGTTTTGGGCAGATCCAGCTGGCCGACCAGCCCCTTGTTCTGCACGATGCTGTTGGAGGCGGTCATGACGGATTTGGAAAACCACAGGAACGGGATTTTTCCGCACAGGAGGAACAGCAGGAATTCCTCGCCTCCGCGATTAAGTAGAACCTCGAAAACGAAATAAAATACCGCAACGTAAAGCAGCGGCTCGATGATCCACCAAAGGTAGCTCAAATACAGCCGGGAGGCCTCTGCCTTGAGCGCCAGCCGCGCCTGCGTATCAATCAGAGTGAAAAATCTGCGCACATTCATCCTGTCTACCGTCGGAGTTGTTTTGTGGCCCCTGAACCGTGCCGCAAGTATAACCTAACCTTCCGATATAGAAAAACTTCTCTAATCCTTAGCCAGCAAGGGTCGTCGGTATCACCCCGCCAGACTTAGTTCGCCTTAAAAGGGTTTGTAACCCGAAAACCTTTCCGGGACAGTTCAATGGTGCTAATTTTTGCATATGGGCCTTCGACTCCGGTTTGAGATATTTATATTTGGCGAATATTTATATGTATCATGAACCGGAACGATCGGAACAACGCGCCAAAGTGGAACACAAAAAGAAGGTGACCTTGTGGGGCACGGGCAAACCCAAACGCGAGTTTTTTTCGTGGACGACCTCGCCCGCGGTTGCCTGTTCCTGATGCAGCATTACAACGAGACGGACGTCATCCATTTCGGTTCTGGCGTCGAGACCTCCATCGCGCAACTGGCAAAACACATCCAGCGCGTGGTCGGCTGGCAAGGCGAGATCGAATTCGACATCACGCGGCCCGACGGCAACCCGCGCCGCCTGCTCGATTCCTCCCGCATCCACGCTCTGGGCTGGGAAGCCAAAGTTCCGCTGGCAGATGGTTTGCGGATCACCTATGATTGGTGCACGCGAACGCGAGACCGATAGATTCACAGGCCACTTCGGTCCGCCTACTTTTCAACGCACACGCAGGATGGAGCGCCATGAAATCGATTGGCACCGACAGCCCGCCGTACAAATTAAAAAAACGCAAACAGGTCGCCGAAAACACGCGGTTCAACATTTATTTCGACCACCTTGTCGGCGCAGAGGAAGTCGATGTGCCCAACTACCTCGTCGTGTCGCCGAAACGCTTCGTCGCCGATGGTTACAGCGGGGTCGCCATTCTGCCGGTGATCGAGGGCAAAATCGCACTGCTCAAGATTTACCGGCATGCCATCAAGGACTGGTCGTGGGAAATTCCGCGCGGCTTTGTGGAACCGGGCGAGGATCTGGTGGAATCGGTGGCGCGGGAACTGTTCGAGGAAACCGGGCTGCGCTGCGCCGAAGACAACATCCTCCCGCTGGGGTCGCTGCATCCGGACGCAGGCACGCTGTCGGCGCGCATCCAGCTGTTCGCCGGCATCGGTTGCGAAGTCGAACAACCTTACCGGGCCACGGAAATCGGCCACGCCTGCATGGAATTTTTCGAGATCGATGCCCTGCAACAGCGCATCCACGGCAACGACATTCAGGACCCGTCCACGCTGATCGCCATTTTCCGTTACCTCCATATGGACGATGCGCCGCCCGGACCGGAATGAATCCCGCGAAGACCGCACACCGACCACTCAACCCAGCGGGCCCGCCACCATTTTCCGGGCCCAGTGGGATGCGCTCGCAGGATTGCCGCGCGCGTTGAAAAAACGCAAGGCCATTCAACAACACATCGCCGATGTGCGCGCGTTGGAAACACAGATGAATCGCAGTTGGCTGGAACCGTTCAAAGTCTTTTGGATGCACCGGCGTTGACGCGAGCTCCCTCGAACCGGAGACAGCGCGGTCTCAAGAGGTGGGCCTCGAGGGGCAATGCCTCGTGAGGCGGTGCCTCAAGCGTGGTCTTGCTGGAAACGGTCGCGCACCAGTTGCGCGATGGCGGGGTGGTAAGCGGTGGGCACGTTGCGCGAGCGTTTGAGCGCATCGGCGGCGGCGGCCTCGACGTCTTCCCAGGCAGCGCTGTCCTTGACGAGATTCTGATAATACTCATCCAGCTTCTGCGACACGAACTCATAATGCGGCGTCTCGCCGGCGATCGCCCGCGCCGCCTGAGCCGGGTCGTTCCCGCTGTCAACGAGGCGTTGAAAACAGATGCCTTTGAAGCGGCTGGCCACGGTGTTGCGGCTGACTTCCAGGTGGTTGGCCGTGGCGTTGATCTCGAACTGATTGCGGCGCAGGGTGTCGAGGAACACCTCATCCCTGTCCGGGGCCCTCGCGCCTGACGGAGGTTTCGGAGCCGCTGCCGTTTCCATCTCGCTTTTCAGTTGCAGGTCTTTTTCCTGAATGACGGTGCCGTCCGCCAGCGTCACGCCGCGTTCGATGACATTTTCGAACTCACGCACGTTGCCCGGCCAGGCATGAGCCTTGAGCGCGTCCATGGCTTTTTTGGAAATGCCGTTGATGTTGCGTCCATAGCGATGCTTGTAGCGGTCCATGAAATGCCAGGCGAGCAGTTCGATGTCTTTCGGCCGTTCGCGCAAGGGATGCAGCGTGAACGGAATCGTATTGAGCCGGTAATAGAGATCGCCGCGGAAGCGTCCCACTTCCATTTCCGCCTTGAGGTCCTTATTGGTGGCGGAGACCACGCGCACATCGACCGTAAATGTCCGCTCGCCGCCGACCGGCTGCACTTCCTTTTCCTGCAACACGCGCAGCAGCTTGACCTGGATGTCGGCATGGACCTCGCCGATCTCATCGAGAAACAGTGTGCCGCCTTCGGCCTCGCGAAAGCGCCCCGGTTTGTCCGAGGTCGCGCCGGTGAACGCGCCCTTGACGTGGCCGAACAGTTCGCTTTCCACCAACCCTTCCGGGCACGCGGCCAGGTTGAGGGCGACGAAACGTCCCGGACGGCCACTCAACCGGTGCAGGGCGCGGGCGAACAGTTCCTTGCCCGTTCCCGACTCGCCGAGCAACAGGACGCTGGATGCGTTCGGCGCAACCTGTTTGAGTTCGCGGAAGGTCTCCGCCACCGCGTCTTCCAGGGTGACGATGCCGTGCTCGCGGCATTCCTGAAACAGGGGCTGCGTGAGCCGGTTGAGCGAGGTGCCGAGTCCGCTGTGCAGGCGCAGATCGTGAATGCGGTTTTCCAACTGCACTTTTTCCTGCTGGTACTGCTGCTGCAACGCATCCATCTCCTGCTGCTGCGAGGTCAGGTCGCGCGACAGGTTTTCCAGATGCGCTTCCACTTTCTGTTTTTCACCGGACAGCATCTGCGCGGTGTGCGTCATCTTCTCGGCGGCTTCTTTTTCCGTCGATGCGTTGTAGAGAGACACCCACAGCGTGGTGACGACGATGGCCGCCAGCGGAGCCACCACCGGCAACACCAGATGCGAGTGAAACAGGTACGCGGCGGTGAACGCATACGCCGCCAGCAGCGCCGCCACCAGCACCACCTGCAACGCGTAATAACGCACCGACAGCACCTGCGCCGTGGCCAGACTCAACGCCAGCACCAGCAGCAGGTTGAACGCGGTAGAGGTTTCTTTCAGAAAATTGCCGGTGAGCAGGGTGTTGAGGATGTTGGCGTGCACGCCGACGCCGGGAAAATCTTTTTCCACCGGCACCGGTTTGGCGTCGTAGCCCGAAATGGTGTTGGCGACGAGCGCCAGTTTGTTTTCCAATGTGACCGAAGGGCCGGTTGCCAGTTCCCCCGGTTGCGGCCGCTCCAGCACGGCGGACATCGATACATGCTGAAAGGTCTCCCCCCAGCGCCCGGCGTAGTTGATGAGCATCTGCCCCTGCTCGTCCACCGGGATTTCGATATCACGTGGCACCGTGCTGCCCGGAAAGCGCGCGTTCCGGATCAGGATGGCGCGGTTGCCGGGCACCACGTTTTCAGGCGATACATTGAGGTAAGCCAGCACGCCCTGAAACGCCAACGACGGCACCAGTTGTTTGTGGTAGCGCACCAGCAACGGCACGCGGCGGATGATGCCGTCGGCATCGCGGTTGGTGGCGATGTGACCCAGCCCCTGCACATGCTCCGCCAGCGAGGCCAGCGGAAAGATGGCGCGGTTGGCATGAAAATAACGGCGTGATTCCAGCGGCCGCTCCAGGCCCGGCCAGGGCAAACCGGTGTCGCTGTGATCGGGCGCGTACGGTTTGCGTTTCTCCATCAGACGCACCGCCACCGGAAACACCACGTTGCCCGCGATCTTGACCGCCTCTTCGAGAGCGCGGTCTTCCAGCGAATTGCCCTTCAACGCAAACAGCACGTCGTACACCACCGTTTTGGTTTTTTGGTCGTGCAGGGTTTCAACGAGGTGGGCGTGGACCGTGCGTTTCCACGGCCAGCGGCCGAAGGTGACGGCGCTTTGATCGTCGGCTTCGATCAACACCAGGTTCGGGTCGGTCGCCAGCGCGCCGCGCCACTGGAAACGCAGATCGAGGGTTTTCCATTCCCAGGACTGAACCAGGTTGGGCAGGCTCCACAGCAGCAGGCCGGTGAGCCCGGCCCCGATCAGTCCCAGTACCAACTCCCGGAGTCTCAGCATAAGCGATGTCTGGTTGTGCCGGTCAGCGAGCCGGTTCGCGGCCGAAGGTGCCGATCATGTCGATCGGTTTTTCCGGATCTTCTTTGATCGGAATCTTGCGAATGCCGCGCGTGTAGGTGTCGTTCCGCTTGAAAATAAATATTTCCGTGTGCGACTCCGCCCAATTGTGATCCGTCCCCTGCGTGAACGTGTCGGCGATGATGGAAATGTCGCGCGTGCCTTCGCGGCTGCCGCGCTTGAACGTATGAAAGCCTTTGGCCAGATCCAGATCCACCGGCAGACCCGGCTCGAGCGTGGCAATCGCCTTCACCCGTTCCAACCCGGCGGGGCCTTCGATGTTGAACTTGAAGCCGTACTCCGGCGCCGGGATTTCATAGGTGCGTCCGGCACGGATGAAGTTGTCCTTGTGAAACGCATTGGGGAAGATCACCGTGGCGTCGCCGCCGGAACCGATGTCGAACAGGGTCAGGTAGCTGTCGCGTTCCGCTTTCACGGAAAACACGATCTGGTCGCCGATCTCGTATTCCTTCTGGTTGGTCCACACCTGCACCGCGAACTGGGCGTTCTTCGGCTGGGCATACACCAGCTTGTCGAGCTCCTGCCGGTATTCTTCATCCGCATCCTTGATGCCGCTGGAACCGGACGACGGCGAGGTCTCCAGCACTTTCAAATCTTCCGGACTGATGGCGCCGCGATCCATCAGCACGCTGCCCGAACCGAGGTAGGTGTTGGACTGCACGTCGATGAGCTTGGCAATGATCTGCAAGCCGGCGCGTTCCATGCGGTACGATCCATTGACATAAAAATCGAGTTGATGCTCTTTCGCCATCGCATGCGGATCCGTCTCCGCGTCGCGCACCAAGGCGATCTCCTTGAGCGACAGGTTGCCCGCCTGCGCCAGGATGGCCTTGAAATCCTCGACCAGGATTTCGGTGAACGGCGTCACCTTCTTGCTGCGCGTGTCCTCGAATTGAATGACGCCAACCACGGGGGTGGTGTCCGGTTTCACGTTCTTGATGACCGTTTCCGCCAACCGCACCAGCCCCTGCCGCCAGGCGTGCGATTTGCCGGAGAAGCCCTCGATCTTCTGGATGGTGTAATGGAAGGTCGCGCCCTTGTGTTGCAGCGGCGCCAGGAAGCTGTCCTTGAACCGGGGATTGATGCCCGAGGCCAGCCGGTCGTAATCGAGCCTGACGGCAATGCGGTGCAGGTCGGCTTCGTAGTTGTCGATCTTCACCACCGAGGCACGGGCCTGGCCCTCTTCATTGGTGTTGACGCTTTCGTTGAGCGTGCCCTGGCCCTTCTCGAACTGAAACCGGATGGGCAAGCCCTTGAGCGCCACGTTGCCGAAATCGGTCTGGATGTACGCCGCCGCCACCAGCGCGTCGGCAGGCAGTTGGAACGACTTGATGGTCTGCTTGTCGCCGGAGACCGCATCCAGCCGCACATTGCGGATGAGGTTTGTCGCGTGGTTGCGGAACGCGCCCTGGCTGAGTTCCAGCGCCTGGTCGCCGGACGGTGCGGAGCGGGCAATGACCGCCAGCGTGCTGCGCTGCGGCACCAGGGTCGGGGCCAGTTCATAGCCTTCAAGGTAATGCGACAGGGCTTGAATCAGCTCGCCCTTGTTCTCGGCTTCCCGGCCCTGGTCGAGATGCTGCTTGAGGATGGATTCGGTGGCGGCGATGCGTTGTTGCAGTTTGCCCGCTTCCAGTTCGCGGTCCATGACCACCAGCGCGTAATACTGGTTGCGGCATTTGTCGAAATAGCCGTCCTTGCGTTCGACGCCTTCCAGCGCCGCATCGACCACGGTCTTGACGGCGGACTCGGCGTAGGTGCCTTCGGTGCTGACGAAATCCTTCATCACCGACTGGATGTTGACCTTGATGTTCTTGGCCAACTCGGCGGTGGCCGTGTCTTTCGCACCCGACGGACTTTCGGCGGAAATGCCGACGCCGATGAGGTATTTGGCGGAGGGGAAATTGGGATGGCCCTTGCCCAGCACCCAGCCCGGTTCCGGCGGGCAGGCGGTGCGTTGTTCCATCTGTTCCAGTTTGCGGAGTTTCGCCAGATCGTCGGCGCTGGCGTTGTCCTGGCTGGCCCCCGGTTGCACGCTCCCGGCGCAGCCTGCCAGCCCGAGCAGGCAGATGAAAAGGCCTATGGATCGCAAGTTGTGGCGCATCGCTGTCCCCTTCCTGAATGATTCACTGCCCTGAATAGAGCAAAAGCCGTGCCTGAACCGGCGGCGACCGGACCTGTTTCCGGCCGGACGTTTCATTAAAGCAGAAATTGACGGGGGGGCCAAGCCCCGCCGGGCGTTCCGTTTCATTGCCTCCCCGACCATGATGTCCCTCAGTGTAAACAGTTTGCCCGGTAAAAGGCATTTCTTTTTGCCGCCCACAGGGACAGCCCGGCAGGGCGATTAAAAATAGTTGAAAATTCAATCTGTTTGGGTCGTGTCCGCGCCGTGCTGCCGTGCCCGGGCCTGCCCTCCCCGTCTGTCATGCATGAACCGTGCATGGATTCATGCATGGTGGGCATCGCCCTGCCAAAATTTGAGGCCTGCCGCCGGGCAACTTCCTTTTGCCAAAGCCCGACCCTTCCTCTAAACTAAAGAAATTGGACACGGATCGAACAACCGGGCGGAGGGGCTTCGGTTTGGCACGCTTTTCGCTTTATACCCTGGTAAATGGAGCACCCAACCTTTGGGGGTTTGGGGTATAGTTTGAGCATCCATCAGCTATCAGAATATCCTTACATAAACTGACTTCTAATTTTTAATCGGAGGAGGGAGCATCGATGAAAACCTTGTCACGATGGAACTTTGGGTTGTTGATCGTATTGGCGGCCTTTTTGAGCGCCTGCAGCAGCACACCGGAAAAACCGAGCGGAGGCTTTGTGCCGATTCAGGACCTGGACGCACCGGAATGGGTGTTGAAGGGTCAGGGCGCGTTCGATGACCGCGCGTTTTATGGCGTCGGTTCGGCAGTCGGTATCCGCAACACCTCGCTGTTGCGCACTTCTTCGGAAAACCGGGCCCGCGCCGCCTTGGCGGACGTGTTCGAGACCTACGTCAAAAAGCTCTACAAGGATTACCAGGAATCCGCCACCACCGGCGACATGAGCGCCACGTCCGAGACCCAGTACGTCGAGCAGGCGCTGAAGAACATCACCAACATGTCGTTGCGCGGCTCCACCATCGTCGATCACTGGCAGAACCCGAACAATGGCGAAATGTTTTCGCTGGCCAAGATCGATCTCGAACACTTCGAGAAAAACCTGTCTCAGTACAACGACCTGTCGAAGCAGATCCGCGATCAGATCAAGGACCAGGCGGAGAAATCCTTCGACGAGTTGGATGCTGAAATCGACAAAATGGAAGGACGTTGAACGCCATGAGAACCTGGATCACAGCGGCATTGGCCATCGTACTGCTGGCGGGGCCCGCCTCCGCCAGAGAGTTCGATCCGAAAACGGTGTACCAGGACGTGTCGCCCCGGGTCGTTCTCATCACCGGCTTTGAGCCGGGAGAAAAGTTTCAGGGCATGGGCACGGGGAGCATCATCCGTGAAGACGGACTGGTGCTCACCAACGCCCATGTGGTGATCAACGCCAAAGCCGGACGGCCCTTTTCCCAACTGCGCATTTTTCTCAAACCGCCGCGGCTGACCGGCAACCTGAAACAGGACACGAAAAAGCGGTTCAAGGCGCGGCTGCTGATTCACAATCGCGATCTCGACCTGGCGTTGCTTCAGATCGAATCCCCTTCCGGCTCGTACCCGCCGGTGGGGTTCCTCAACGCCAACGAGATCGGCATCGGTGATCGGGTGCTCGCCATCGGGCATCCGGAATCCGGGGGATTGTGGACGTTGACCACGGGGACCATCAGTTCGTACCGGGATGATTTTCAGAACATCCCCGGTAAGAACGTGTTCCAGACCGAAACCAGCCTCAACCGGGGCAACTCCGGCGGGCCGCTGCTCGATGCCAACGGGTTGATGGTGGGCATCAACTCCAACATCGCGCGCAAAAGTCAGGACGGCCTGGCCATCACCGACATCAACTTTTCCATCAAATCCAATGTGGCGGTGGCGTGGTTGAACGACAACGGCTACCACTTCGGCTACACGCAGGTGGCGAAGGTGGAGTCGCCTTACGAGCCGACCGGCATCGTGCCGATGCCGAAAGACCCCAAGGTGGAAGCGGAACCGGAATCGAAAACCGTCACGCACCCGCAAAAGGAAAAGACCCTGGGCAAACCCAAACCGCAGGTGAAACCGGTGCAACCAAAACCCAAACCGGAGCCGCAACCCAACACCGGGAACACATCCCCGGAACCCGGACCCAAACCGGAAGCGGAGATCCTGACGGAAAAACGTCCTTATAAAATGGACGACCTGTTCGCGGCCACGGAAGAGGAACTGGAAGGAATGATGGACGATATCAAAAAGAAACTGAAGGGACGCAACAAGGGCCGTTTCAATTTCGATGATTTTTAAAACGCGGTTTGCTCTGGCCCGGCCGACGGGGCCGGGTGGGTTGGAGTTTGGATTGAGTCATCCCTATTGGGATGCGAACAGGAGGCAACGGTTATGAACAGATCCAGAACCATCGGGCAATCCCTCCGTTTCCTGTTGGGGTGGGGCGTGCTGGCTGCCTGTCTGCTGCTGCCGGCTCCGGGATTTGCCGCCTGCATTTCTGGTGACTGCGGCAACGGTCAGGGTGAATTTCATTATGACAACGGCGACCGTTACATCGGCCAGAACCAGAAGGACCAGGCGCACGGTTACGGTAAATACTTCTGGGCCAACGGCGACCTCTATTCAGGCTACTGGGAAAACAACAAGAAAAACGGATACGGCGTGTTCACCTGGACCTCCGGCGAACAGTACCTCGGCCGCTGGCAGAACGACGAGCGCAACGGCCCCGGCACCAACATCTGGCCGACGGGTGAAAAGTACACGGGACAGTGGGCCAACAACAAACGCAACGGTTACGGCACCAACATCTGGCCCAATCGGGAAATATACATCGGCCACTGGGTCGAGAACAAACGGGAAGGTCACGGCATCTATGTCTTTCCGGATGGCCGTACCTTGAACGGAACCTGGAAACAGGACACGCTGGTCAAGGAATATGGACAGGACTGATCCGGGCAGCGTCATGCACGGCCCGGGTTTCCCGGCAATCAACGTCAAGAGCGCATTGGGGGCAATCATGTCTTCCTTTATAAATAAAACACATCCATCGCGGACGTCCCGGATCCTGCCCACCCTGCTGGCGATCGGGGTTGCCGGGTTGTGGCTCACGCTGGCCTCGCCGGCCTCGGCCAAGTGTCTGAATGGCGACTGCAGCAACGGCTATGGCACGTTCGAGTTCGACAACCAGGATCGCTACACCGGCGAAAACCGCAGCAACAAGATGCACGGCTACGGCAACTACGATTACAAGATCGGCGATAAGTACGCGGGCGAATACAGCAACGACAAGCGCAACGGCGACGGCATCTATTTCTACAACAACGGCGATATGTACATCGGCCACTGGGATCAGGGCCAGAAACACGGCAAAGGCATGTTCCTGTGGGCGCAGGGCGACCGCTACATCGGCAATTGGGAACAGGACAAGCGCAACGGCCAGGGCACGTACCTCTATGCCAGCGGCGACCGCTATGTGGGGGACTGGCGGCAGGACAAACGCCACGGACAGGGCACCTATTTCTGGGCCAACGGCGACAAGGAAATCGGCACCTGGGAAAACGGCGAACGCAAAAACGTCAACATGGTGAAAGCCGGGGAATCCGGCACCACCACGACGCCCCCGCCGCCGGTCGTCCCTCCCGTTCCGCAGAATCAGGAAACGGGCAAGGCCGGGTGTCTGGCCGGGGACTGCTCCAACGGCACCGGCACCTACGTGTACAACAACGGCGACAAATACGTCGGTGAAAACAGCAGCAATCTGCCGCACGGCCAGGGCAAATACTTTTACGCCAACGGCGACGTGTACGAGGGCCAGTGGGTCAAGAACAACAAGCAGGGCAAAGGCACCTTCATGTGGTCGAACGGCGAGAAGTATGTCGGCGACTACGAGCAGGACCAGCGCCAGGGTTTCGGCAGCTACTACTACGCCAACGGCAACAAGTACATCGGCGAATGGAAGGGCGGCAAGAAAGACGGCCAAGGCACCTTCACCTGGATCGAAGGCGACAAGTACATCGGCGAATGGGTGAATGACAAACGCAACGGCCAGGGCACGTATCTGTACGCCAACGGGGATAAATTCATCGGCGGCTGGAAGGATGACAAAAAGCATGGACAGGGCACCTACATCCACGCCGATGGCTCCCAGGAAACCGGTCAATGGACCGACGGGGAGTTGACCGAACGCTTCTGATCTGACAAAAGGGCACACGCCATGAACGCACACAGCCAACAACGCGCCACCTCCCGCAGCCTGCAACGGGCCGGGATCTTCTTTCTTCTTCTGCTCGTGCTGTTGGCCGCGGGGTGCGGCGCCGGGCGCACGCTCTCGGTGTGTCCCGACTGCACCTACACCGGCGACACGCAAAACGGGCAGAAACACGGGCAGGGCAGCGCCCTCTACAACAACGGCGACCAGTACGAAGGCGCGTTCGTCGCCGACCAGCGGCACGGACAGGGCACCTACACCTGGGCCAACGGCGACACGTACACCGGCGAATGGGTGGACAACGTGCGCGAAGGCCAGGGCACGATGACCTTTCACACCGGCGACCGCTACGAAGGCCAGTGGAACAACGACGTCATGCACGGCCAGGGGACGTTCACCTGGGCCAATGGCGACCAGTACGTCGGCGCTTACGTCAACGGCAAACGCCACGGCGAAGGCACCCTGACCTACGCCGACGGCCGCGTCGAAAAGGGCGTGTGGAAATTCAACAAACTGCCGTCGGAAGAAGAGACCCAGCCCCCGGTCACCGTGGAAGAGAACAGCCGCGACACGCAACCGCCGCACATCCGCGTCACCTCACACCAGATGTTCCGCGGCATCGCCATCGTGCCCATGGTGCCGCACATGCTGATCACCGGCGTCGCCGAAGACCCGAGTGGCGTGTCCACAGTAGTGGTCAATGGCGAGACGGCCCAGGTCGATGCCTCCGGCCACTTCTCCATCAAACTGCCGCTCAATGAAGGCCGCAACGAGGTCAACATCGTCGCCCGCGACCCGCACCAGAACGAAGCACAGAAAATGTTCTGGCTGGAAGCCCGGGAAGACACGCGCAGCCTGGCCGATGAACTCCAGGCGGAGATCGGCCCGCCGGTCAAAACCGGCAAGTACCATGCGCTCATCATCGGCATCAACAACTACCGCCACCTGCCACCTCTGGAAACCGCCGTCAACGACGCCAAGGAAGTGGACCGGCTTTTACAGCGCGAATACGGGTTCACCACCACGCTCTTGCTCAACGCCGACCGCGCCGACATCATGAACGGCTTCAACGAAGTGCGCGAGCAGTTGGGCAGCGACGACAACCTGCTCATCTATTACGCCGGGCACGGCGAGTTCGACAAGGCCGTCAACAAAGCCTACTGGCTGCCCGTCGATGCGCAGCCGGACAACGACACCCACTGGATCATCGTCGATAACATCACCACCAACATCCGCCGCATGGCCACCCGCCACGTGCTGGTGGTGGCCGACAGTTGTTATTCGGGCACGTTGACGCGCGCCGCCATCACCAAGCTGACCACGGCGCAGGAAAAAGAAAAATTCCTGCAGAAAATGATGGAACGCTCGTCGCGCACGCTGATGGCTTCCGGCGGCAATGAGCCGGTGGCGGACGGCGGCGGCGGCGGCCACAGCATCTTCGCCAGCGTGTTTCTGCGCGCGCTCAAGAGCACCGACGAAACCACCTTCACCGCCGAACAACTGTTCCATACCTACATCAAGGAAGCCGTGGCGGGCCAGGCCCAGCAGGTGCCGGAATACAACATCATCAAAAACTCCGGCCACGAGGGCGGCGACTTCGTGTTCATGAAACAGCAGTGAATGAACAAATGAACCACCGATGAACACGGACCCGGCCAGGCCGGGAGCGAATATTTTAAACCGCCGATAAGCACGGATGGACACGGAGACACTCAGGCGGAAGACCGATCAATCCCCCCTTCTCCGAAGGGGGCTAGGGGGCTTGTTCCTCCAGTTCTCGATTCCGAGCGTCAGCGGGGAATCATTAAAATGGATCTCAGCGCGATCATGCAAACGCCCTGTTTGAAAAAAGCACGGATGAAAACCCCGCTCCTGTTTGGAATCGCCCTGCTGTCCCTCCTGCTCTCGCCCACCAATTCCCTTGCCGATGAATCCATCCGCACCTTCACTGGGCATACTGGCGCTGGCGCGGTTACGTCCGTCGCCTTTTCCCCGGATGGGCGTTACGCCCTGTCAGGAAGTTGGGATGCGACACTCAAGTTGTGGGAGATAGCAACCGGAAAAGAGGTCCGCACTTTCACTGGGCATACTTATTTAGTCACGTCCGTCGCTTTTTCTCCGGATGGGCGTTACGCTTTGTCGGGCAGTGTGGACTACACCCTCAAGTTGTGGGAGGTGGAGACCGGAAAGGAAGTCCGAACCTTCAGAGGCCATAAACACGGCGTTACTTCCGTCGCATTTTCCCCGGATGGGCGTTACGCCCTGTCAGGAAGTTGGGATGAGACACTCAAGTTGTGGGAGGTGGCAACCGGGAAAGAGGTCCGCACCTTCACCGGGCATACAAGTGCTGTTCTACCCGCCGCTTTTTCGCCGGATGGGCAATATGCTCTGTCAGGCAGTCAGGACAACACTCTCAAACTGTGGGAGGTCGCCACGGGAAAAGAAATCCGCACCTTTACCGGCCATGAAGGTTTTGTTGTGTCCGTCGCTTTTTCCCCGGACGGGCGTTATGCCCTGTCGGGCAGCCATGACAAAACCCTCAAGTTGTGGGAAGTGGCGACAGGAAAAGAAATCCGCACGTTTACCGGACATACAAAACATACAAAGTCTGTTAACTCCGTCGCCTTTTCCCCGGACGGACGTTACGCCCTGTCGAGTGGTGGTGGTGACAAAACTCTCAAGTTGTGGGAGGTGGAAACGGGACGGGAAATCCGCACAATCAGGGGGCATAAACGCGGCGTTATTTACGTCGCTTTTTCGCCGGACGGCCGTTACGCCCTGTCGGGTAGTACGGACGGCACCCTCAAGCTGTGGGATTTGAGTCCGTATATTAAAGCCAAACCCTCCATCGAAGACTTAACAGAAGAAGAAATACAAGCTATCCAGCAGGCCCATGATGAAGGCCTGTTGACTCAGGATCAGATACAGCAGTTAACGGACTTGGGATTTAACTTCAACAAACCCAAAGACACCGCCCCTCCTGTTCTCACCATCACCTCGCACGATATGAAAAGCGGGGTGGCGGTGGTTCCGAAAGTGCCTTCGGTTTTGATTGCAGGCAAAGTCGAGGACGAAAGCGGGATCGATGAGGTCACCGTCAACGGGGTAAAAGCTTACATGGATGCGTCGGGGAATTTTTCGGCAGAGGTGCCGTTGGAAAACGAAGACACGAAGGTGCAGATTGTGGTGCGCGACGAGCACGGCAACACGGCCTGGAAAAACTTCTGGCTGAAAGGCGTGGAGGTGGAGCTTCCTCCCCAACTCGCAATGGTGCCTAAGCCTTCCAATATGGAAGAACTGGACGTGAAGGGGGCATTCCACGCCATCGTCATCGGGATCAACAATTATCAAAAGCTTCCAAAACTCCGAACCGCCATCCGTGACGCCCAGGCGGTGGACCAGATTCTTCGTGAAAACTATGGGTTTTCAACGCACCTGTTGATCGACCCGGACCGGGATCAAATGCTGGAGGCGTTCGACCGGATTCGCAGGAAAGTGGGTGAAGACGATCATCTCCTCATATATTATGCAGGGCATGGAGTGTTCGACAAGACCGTTGATAAGGCGTTCTGGCTGCCTGTCGATGCGGATGAAGACTCCGACATTCGATGGCTGATCGTGGACCGTATTACTTCCACAGTGCGGCGCATGCCCGCAAAGCATGTGTTGATTGTCGCGGACAGTTGCTACTCGGGGACGCTCACCCGGAACATTGATATTCAATCGAACACGGTTCACCAGTTCAACCGCTATCTGGGCAAAATGTTTGAGAGAACATCCCGAACGCTCATGGCCAGCGGCGGCAACGAACCCGTATCCGATGGCGGCGGCAGTGGGCACTCGGTATTCGCGCAGGCATTCTTGGAGGCTTTGAAAAATCCGGGCATGAAGGCGTTCACGGCGGAACAGCTTTTCAGGGATCATCTGAAGGAACGAGTGGCGGGTGCCTCCCAGCAAATTCCGGAGTATAAAATAATTCAGGACTCCGGCCATGAGGGCGGCGATTTTGTGTTCATCCGCAAACCGTGAGGAAGAATCATGCTTCACCGGGTTGGTGATGAAACAGAGAAAAAGGGAAATGAAAGTATCATGAATCCCCCTCATCCTAATCCTAACCTTCTCCCGCCAGGGGAGAAGGGACCGGACTGCGTCCGGAGGCAACGGGTTGTATTTGAAATGGGCTAGACAACTATGATTTGCTCCGGGCATTAGCCAATTTGCCGCAGGCCACGCCTGCTCCTCTCCCTGGATGGGAGCACTCACGGAGTGACGGGCGGGGGCGGGGGTGAACGATGATTTTCTTCTTTCTTCCCCTCCTTACCAAGGAGGGGATCGAGGGGGAGGTTTTGGTGCACTCTTCCCTCGCAACGTGGAGAAGACCGTTTGACTCGGAACCGGATTTCATTTTTTCTCGCAGGCCTGCTGGCGCTCCTTGCCGCCTCCGCCTGCGCCACGTCGTATCCCAAATGCCTGGGCGATTGCGAAACCGGGCGCGGCACGTTGATCCGGAAGTCCGGCGACCACTACGTCGGTGAATTCCAGAACGGCCTCTACCACGGCTACGGCACGCTGAACGAAGCCGGGGGCGGGCATTATACCGGCGAATGGCAGGACGGCCTCAGGCACGGACGCGGCACCCAGATGCAGCCCGGCGGCGCTCAGCAAACCGGCCTCTGGGAAAATAACCGGCTTGTCGAACCCAGCCCGTTCCGGGTGGAATCCGCGGCCGGACCCTGATTTTTCCGAAGGTCCTTGCAAGCCGCCGCCATTGGCTTTAACTTTAAGAGGACACACCACACCAGCGCGAACGCGAACGCGCGAACGCACCAGCACGAAGGGGATACCATGAACGGTACAGGATGCAATCGGCAAACAGGACGGGTCCTCCGCCGGAGCCTTGTTGCGCTCTGGCTCGCCCTCTGTCTGACGGGGTCCGCCCTCCCCGCCTTCGCCGACAACTGCACTTCCGGCAACTGCCAGAACGGATTCGGCACCCTGGTCCGCGATAACGGCAACAAATACGTCGGCGAATTCAAGAACGGCGTGTTCCACGGTCACGGCACCTATACCTTCAACGAAGACAAGTGGAAGGGCGATCGCTACACCGGCGAGTTCAAAAACGGGAAATACGACGGGCTGGGCACCTACTCCTGGGCCAACGGCGACAAGTACACCGGCGACTTCAAAGACGATGCGCCCAACGGCCACGGCACCTACACCTGGGGACGCGAACCGTGGATGGGCGACAAGTATGTCGGCGGTTTCATCGACTGGAAAAAAGAAGGCTTCGGCACCTACTACTGGAAGGAAGGCGACAAGTACGTGGGCGAGTTCGAGGCGGACGCCTCCAACGGCACCGGCACCTACTACTACACCAACGGCGATGTCTATAAGGGCCAGTTCAAGGACTGGAAAAAAGAAGGCCAGGGCGAGTTCACCTGGAAACGCAAGCCGTGGACCGGCGATCGCTATGTCGGCACCTTCAAGGCCGACGAGCTGAACGGCCGGGGCATCAAGTATTACGCCAGCGGTGATCAATATGAGGGCGAGTGGAGCAACTGGAAAAAACACGGCTTCGGCACCTACACCTGGAAAAACGGCAACCGCTATGTCGGCGCCTGGGCCGACGGTAAAAAAGAAGGCCACGGCACGCAGTATTATGCCAGCGGCGATCAGTATGACGGCGAGTTCAAGGACGACGCCTTCCACGGACAGGGTCTCTACATCTGGGGCCGCGATCCGTGGAAAGGCGACCGGTACAACGGCGAGTTCAAGGCGGGCAAGCTGACCGGCTACGGCACCAAGGTGTACGCCAGCGGCGACAAGTACACCGGCGAATGGGACGACTGGAAGAAACACGGCACCGGCACCTACACCTGGAAAAACGGCGACACCTACACCGGCGAATGGGCGGACAGCAAGATGCACGGTCAGGGCACCTTCACCTACGCCAACGGCAGCCGCGACGTGGGCACCTGGGACAACGACAAACCGCTGAAGGTCACCCACTACAAACCGGGGCAGAAGAAACACGACAAGCAGCCGGAGATCGTCGTGCAGAAACCGCCGAAGACGGAAACCGTGAAGCCGGTGGACAACACGCCGCCGGTCATCACCATCACCTCGCACGAAACTTCGCGCGGCATCGTGCCCGTGGCCAAGTCGCCGACCACACAGGTCACCGGCCTGGCGGAAGACGACAGCGGCATCGCCGAAGTGTTGATCAACGGCCTGCCCGCGCACATCGAGCCTTCCGGCAAGTTCGCCGCCACCATTCCGCTGAATTCCGGCAAAAGCGAAATCATCATCCTCGCCCGCGACATCCATCAGAACACCACGCAGAGATCATTCTGGCTGGACAGTCGCACCTCAACGGAGGAGCAGACCGTCATCGCCAAAGTGCCGGACATCCAGAAAAACTTCATGGAACAAACCGGCGCGATGTCTGTCGGCGATTATCACGCCATCATCATCGGCATCAACGACTACAAATACCTGCCTAAACTGCAAACGGCGGTGCACGACGCGCGCGAAATCGAAAAGCTGTTGCGGCAGAAATACGGGTTCAAGACCAACCTGCTGATCGACGTGTCGCGCACCCAGATCATGCGCGCCTTCAACAACGCCCGCAAGACGATGGGTCCCAACGACAACCTGCTGATCTACTACGCGGGGCACGGTGAGTTCGACAAAACCGTCAACAAAGCCTACTGGCTGCCCGCCGATGCGGAACGCGACAGCGACGCCAACTGGCTGATCGTGGACAACATCACCACCAACATCCGCCGTTTCGCCTCGCGCCATGTGCTGGTGGTGGCGGACAGTTGCTATTCGGGCACACTCACCCGCTCGGCGATCACCAACCTGTCCACGCCGGACCAGCACAAACGCTTCCTTGAAAAAATGCACAAGCGCTCGTCGCGCACATTGATGGCCTCCGGCGGCAACGAGCCGGTGGCGGACGGCGGGGGCGGCGGCCATTCCGTGTTCGCGCGCGCCTTCATCGACGCGCTCAATATGGTGGAGGAAGAAATCTTTACGGCGGAACAGTTGTTCTACAGGTACATCAAGGAACCGGTGGCGGGCCGCGCCGAACAGGTGCCGGAATACAACATCATCAAAAACTCCGGCCACGCGGGCGGCGACTTTGTGTTCATGCGCAAGCCATGATTCCGGTTCTAAAATCCTGCCAGCACAGACAATAACGATTCAAAAATAAACTTCAGGATTTGCGGCTGAGGGGGGACGGTGCTTGAGGCTGGCCGCATTCGTCTTGGATGAAATCCTTGAGCCGCTGCCGGGCGGCGGCCACTTCCAGGTCGGCCATGCCGTGGACGAGGGCATCGATCTTCGCGCCGAATTTTTCGCTGGGCGCATTATTGGAACACAGCCGTTTGATTTTTTTGTGCAGGGTATCCAGCACGTCCTCGCCATCGTCCACCAGTTCCTCGGACAACTTCTCTCCCGGCCGCACCCCTGTGATCTGAATCTGCATGTTCTCGCCCAGCGTGTAACCCAGCAGGCGGATCATCTTTTCCGCCAGGGCCATCAGCTTCACCGGATGCCCCATCTCCAGCATGAGGATCTCGCCGCCCTTGCCAATGGTCGCCGCCTGCAGGATCAATTGCACCGCTTCCGGAATCAGCATGAAAAACCGTTCCATCTCCGGGTGCGTCACCGTCACCGGCCCGCCGCGCTCGATCTGTTTCTGGAACAAAGGCACCACACTGCCGTTGCTGCCCAGCACATTGCCGAAACGCACGGTCATGAAATCCGTCTTCGACCGGCCCGCCTTGTATTGAATGTAACGCTCGGCGATTTTTTTGGTCATGCCCATGACGCTGGTCGGGCGCACCACTTTGTCCGTGGACACGAGGATGAATTTTTCCACGCCATAGCGTTCCGAAAGATCGGCCGTCACGCGCGTCCCCTGCACATTGTTGAGCACGGCTTCATCGGCGTTCTCTTCCATCAACGGCACGTGCTTGTGCGCGGCGGCATGGAACACCAGTTGCGGCCGGAACCGCTGGAACAGGACATCGAGCTTTTTCTCGTGCGTGACCGACAGGAAAAAATACTTCCGCTCGGCGTTGGTCTTCTCCGCGTTCAACTCCATGTTGAGGTCGTACAGATAGTTCTCGCACTTGTCGATCATGATCAGCATGGCCGGATCGTACTCCAGAAGCTGGCGGCACAGTTCCGAACCGATGGACCCGCCCGCACCGGTCACCATGATCTTTTTGCCGCCGACCATTTTCTGGATCATCGACAGGTCGAGGTACACCGGTTCGCGGCCCAGCAGGTCGGAAATTTCAATGTTGCGGATTTTGGAGATGTGCGGCTGGTGGGTAGCGAGATCGAAAAACGAGGAAACGGTTTTGTATTTGACGTTGCAGTCGCGGCAGACGTTGACCATCGCTTCCAACCTTTCCGCGTCGATGCTGGTGACGGCCATCAACACTTCCTGAATGCCAAGCGCCTCCTTCAACTGCGGCAAATCTTTGTGTCCGCCCAGCACCTTGACGCCCATGACCTGGTGGTCGAGTTTTTTGGGATCGTCATCCAGAAACCCGATCACGGAGTAATGCGGAGAAAAACGGCGCAAGTGTTTGAGCAGATTGACACCCGTGTACCCGGCGCCCAGAATGAGAATCGGAATCCGGCCCTTGCCTTCGGAATGGTCTTTGCGGTTTGCGCGATCGGTCAGCAGCTTCCAGATCAGGCGCGAGGACCCCAGCATCAGCACCACCAGGATGAGGTCCATGAACAGCACCGACCGCGACACCAAGTGCGCCCGGTTGTACATGAACATGAAGATCAACACCATGACGGTGCCCATGACTGCCGCCTTGAGAACCTGTTGCAGATCCTCCCAACTCGCATATTCCCAGAACCGGGAATAGAACCGGCACAGGGCGAACGACAAGGCACGACAGAGGAGAACGATCGGGGCCAGATCGAAAAACACTTCGACCTGCGCCGCAGGCAGGGCGCCTTCAAAGCGAAGCAGGAACGCCGCGTACAGGGACAGCAGGCTGACCGTCAGGTCGAAACCCAGCAGAATGATCTTCCGGAATTTTTTATTGAATGCACGCATGACCGATTTCCCTCAGTGCACCCCGCAGGATGCCGGCGATCTTCAAACGATGGAACCCCTCCGCCGACTGTTTCAGGCGCACAGTCTGGAAAACCGATTTTACCATAAATAGTTGTTTTTCATTATGGAAAACCCTGTTGAACCGGCCCCCTCCCGGACGTTTCCTGTTTTTTCAGAGTGTGGTACAATTCCTTGGTTTTATTGAATTTATAAAATCCGGGCAGACGGCCCGCCCGGCTTGCAGGGAAAGAACCTGTTTTTGGCCCGATTGCATACAGGCCCCCCGCATTTTCAGGATATTCATGCTGACCTTGATGCTCATCACCAACGATCCCGTGCTGGCGAAACGCGCCGTGGAGGCCGGGCTGAACCGCATTTTTGTCGATCTCGAAGTCCTCGGCAAAAAGGAGCGGCAGGGCCACCTCGACACCTGGATCAGCGGCCACAGTATGGATGACGCCCGCCGCGTGCGCGAGGCCATCCCGGACGCGGAACTGCTCATCCGCCTCAACCCGCCGCACAACGGGCTGGACCGGGAGATCGAAGAGGCGCTCGGGATCGGCCCCGAACTGCTGATGCTGCCGATGTTCCACACCGTGGATGAGTTGGCCCGATTTTGCGAAACCGTCAACGGACGCGCCGGCGTGGTGCCGCTGGTGGAAACGCCGGAGGCGGCGGACGCCCTGGAACAGATCGTGCGCGTGCCGGGCCTGAAGGAGGTTTACATCGGCCTCAACGACCTGCACCTGGGTCTCAAGCAGACATTCATTTTCGAGCCTTTGGCCGACGGCATGGTCGATGCGCTGGCGAAAACCATCCTCAACGCCGGGCTGCCCTTCGGTTTCGGCGGCATCGCCCGCATCGGCGAGGGCCAGTTGCCCGGCGAGATGGTGCTGGGCGAGCATCTTCGGCTGGGGTCGTCGTCGGTGATTCTGTCGCGCACCTTCCAGCGCGGCCTGGTGGAAGGGACGCAGGTGGAGTTTTCCAAGCTGAAATACGAAATCGAAAAACTGCGCGAAAGCGAGGAATACCTGATGGACCGGTCGCCGGAACAGGTGGAGCTCGACCGCGCCAAAGTGGTGCAGATCGTGTCATTACTCGCACGAGCCGCACAAAAAAAACACTAAGGTCAGGTACTATGTGCGGAATTTTCGGTTATTTTGACCGCGGCAAACGTTCTCTACCAGAGTCCGTTCTCCACTCCATGGGGCATGCGCTCAATCATCGCGGACCCGACGATCACGGTTTGTTCACCACTCCTGGCGTGGGCATCGGGAATCAGCGATTATCGATCATTGATCTCGAGCAAGGGCATCAACCCTTCGTTTCAGAAAATGGCAACATCGCCGTGGTGCAAAATGAAGAAATTTACAATTATGTTGAGTTGGCGCGTGAACTGGCAGACGCCGGGCTACCCTGCAAAACCCATTCAGACACGGAAGTGCTCCTGCGCCTGTATCAGCTTCACGGTATCGACTTTATTCAGAAGCTGAACGGGATGTTCGCAATCGCCATTTACGATCGCGAACTCGACGCGCTGTTTCTGGTACGCGATCGCATCGGGGTCAAACCGCTTTATCTGCATGACGACGGCAAGCGTATTGTCTTCGCTTCAGAGATCAAAGCACTATTGGAAGCCGGCATCCCACGTGAACCCAATCTGGAGGCCCTTGATCATTTTCTTACCTACAATTATATACCTCCACCTTTCACCGCATTCAACAACGTACAACATCTAATGCCGGGGACTTGGATGCGTATTGACCGCCATCGCATACAGAAAGTGACATGGTGGGATCTATCCAAAATGCAGGCTGAAGAGAAAAGTCAGGCTGACTGGATTGACGAATTCAACGCCGTGCTCGACGACGCGGTGCGCCTGCGCCTGCGTTCAGATGTGCCGTTCGGCGCATTCCTTTCCGGCGGCGTGGACTCGTCCACCATCGTCGGCCTGATGGCGCACAACATGAAAGAACCCGCCAACACGTTCTGCATCGGCTTCCACGAAGAGGCGTTCGACGAGTCGCCCTATGCGCAGGAGGCGGCGGAACGTTTCGGCACGCGTCACATCATGGAGCGGGTCGATCCCAACATGCTCGACCTGTGGCCCTTAGCTGTGTTCCACTGCGACCAGCCGCACGGTGACATCTCGTTTCTGCCTACTTACCGGGTGTCGGAGCTGGCGACGCGGCACGTGAAGGTGGTGCTCACCGGCGACGGCGGCGACAAACTGTTCGCGGGCTACACCAAGTACCGCGACTTTTTCAGCGATGCATCCATGATGGATGCGGACCTCGAAATCTTCCGGCGCGCCTATTATCGAAACCTGTCGTTGTTCACCGACCATCAGAAACCGAACCTGTATTCACCGCAACTGAGAGACCGTCTGCGAACCAACCATTCGTACGATGTGGTGGCGCGGTTGTACGACAACGTCCGGCACATGGACCGCATCAATCAGGCGCTTTATCTGGACATGATGCTGTTACTGCCCGGCAACAACCTGGTCAAGCCCGATCGCATGGGCATGGCGGTGTCGCTGGAAGCGCGCACGCCGTTTCTCGATTACCGGATGATGGAGCTCGCATTCCGCATGCCGGGCGCGCTGAAACTGCAAAACGGTGAGACCAAGTATCTGTTCAAGAAAGCCGTGACACCGCTGATCGGCGAAAACCTGGCGTACCGCAAAAAACAGATGTTCACCGTGCCGGTGGGCGAATGGTTCCGCAAAGAGATGGCGGAATTCCCACGTGAACTGTTGTCGTCGAAACGCTTCATCGAGCGCGGCCTGTTCGAGCCGGAGACGGTGCTTGACCTGGTCACCCGCCACCGCTCGGGCGAGGCGAACCACACGCGCGAGTTGAGAGCGTTGATCGCCATCGAGCTGTGGTTCCGCATTTTTATTGATGGCGACTACCAACGGCCGCCGCGCCTGGCGGAGCTGTGCGACGATCTGTTTTTCTTCCAAACCTTCAATACATGAGGAGGATAGAATTTTGGCGGCGTTGTTGATATTTGGAGGCGGGGGGCACGGCAAGGTGGTGGCAACGATTGCCGCCGAAGCCGGAAGCTGGGACCGCATCGCCTTCGTCGATGATCGTCATGCGGCACTGGAACGCGTCGCCGACTGGGAAGTGCTGTCGGGATTCGACGGCGCGGCGGACTATCTTAAAGAGTTCACGCATTTTTTTGTTGCGGTGGGCGACAACGCATTGCGCTTGAAATTATTGAACCGGTACCGCGAACAGGGACACCGCGCCGCCACCCTCGTGCACGGCAGCGCCTGGGTCAGCGCCTCGGCCACATTCGGCGCCGGCACATTGATCGGGCCGCAGGCCGCCGTCCATACCGACGCGCGTCTGGGGCTGGGCTGCATCGTCAACACCGCGGCGACGGTGGATCACGACTGCGTGCTGGAAGACGGCGTGCACCTGTCGCCGGGCGTGCACCTGGCGGGCGAAGTGAAGGTGGGACGCGAAACGTCGATCGGCATCGGCTCGGCGGTGTGCAACCGCATCGACATCGGCCATCACGTCATCATCGGCGCCGGATCCGCCGTGATTGAAAGCGTGCCCGACGGCGTCACCGCTACGGGCGTGCCGGCACGCATTCTCAAACAGACATGACTCCAAATCCAAACCGCATTTATTTATCGCCGCCGCACCTGGGCGAACACGAACGGCACTTCGTCGAAGAAGCGTTCCAGTCGAACTGGATTGCACCGTGCGGTCCCAATCAGGAAGCGTTCGAAGCCGAGATGGCGGCGTACGTCGGCGCACCGGGCGCGGTGGCGCTCAGCTCCGGCACCGCCGCCGTGCATCTGGCGTTGCGGCTGTGCGATGTCGGCCCCGGCGACACCGTGTTCTGTTCGTCGCTCACCTTCATCGGTTCGGCCACGCCGATTCTTTTTCTGGGCGCGACGCCGGTGTTCATCGACTCCGAACCGGAATCGTGGAACCTGTCGCCACAAGCGCTCGAACGCGCACTGAGAGACGCCAGCCAGCAAGGCGCGCTGCCCAAAGCCGTCCTCGTCGTCAACCTCTACGGCCAGAATGCAGACATGACTGCGATTCAGAAAGTCTGCGACACATACCGCCTGCCGGTGATCGAAGATGCGGCGGAATCGCTGGGCGCGACCTATCGCGGCCAAGCCAGCGGCACGCTCGGTAAATTCGGCATCTATTCATTCAACGGCAACAAGATCATCACCACCTCCGGCGGCGGCATGCTGGTCTCCCGCGACACCGCCGCGCTCGATAAAGCGCGTTACTGGGCGACGCAGGCGCGCGATCCGGTGGTGCATTACGAACACAGCGAACTGGGCTACAACTACCGCATGAGCAACGTGCTGGCGGGCATCGGCCGCGGCCAGTTGAAGGTGCTCGATGAACGCATCGCCCAGCGCCGCGCCGTGTTCGACCGCTATCGCAACGCGCTGGAAGGGAAACACGGCATCACCTTCATGCCCGAAGCGGCATTCGGCGCCTCGACGCGCTGGCTCACGGTGTTGACGCTGGATGCGGACTCGCCGGTGAAACCACACGACATCATCGCCGCGCTGGATGCGGAAAACATCGAAGCCCGGCCCGTGTGGAAACCGCTGCACTTGCAACCCGTGTTCGCGGGCTGCGCTTACACGCCGCACGCCGCCGACTGCAATTTCTCGGAAGACGTGTTCGTGCGCGGACTCTGCCTGCCGTCCGGCTCCAGCCTGTCCATTGAAGATCAGGAACGCATCATCGGCATCGTGCGCTCTACCCTTCAACGCGGTGGATAAAAACCGCACGCACTCTCCCACCGCCGTGTCCCCGCCCGCTTATTTTCTCCCTCGTTAAAATTGGATTTGTGCCTGAGTGCAAAACTCATTAACCTGTCCCTATACCGTATCCCGAAAATCCAAAAGGAAGGGGCTCCATGCGAACATCCGTCGCGTCGCTGCTGGTATTTTTGTGGTCGTTCATGGCTCTCGACTGTTTCCATCAACCGGCAATCGCCGGCGCGGCGGAGAGCAAACCACTCGAGATCGTGCGCATCACGCCGAGTGGCACCGACGTGCCGTCCGCCCGCCAGATCGTCCTCCAGTTCAACCGTCCCGTGGTGCCGCTGGGACGCATGGAACGAACGAAGGAAGAAGTGAAGGCCGGCATCCAGCCGGAGCTCAACTGCCAGTGGCGGTGGCTCAATACCAGCGCGTTGGCGTGTCAACTGGGTGATGACGACGCACTCAAACCGGCGACGCGGTACGAAGTCACCGTCCCTCCCGGAATCCAAACCGAAGACGGCGCAACACTCGACCGGCCCTTCATCCACCGATTCATCACCCACCGGCCGCGCGTGCGCTACGCGTGGTTTCAGACCTGGAAGGCGCCCGGCTGGCCGGTGCTACGCATCACTTTCGACCAACCGGTCACGCAGACTTCCGTTGCACAACATCTTTACCTGTTGACGGAACGCGGCAAGCGCGAACGGCTTGCTTTAACCGTTGAAAACGATCCCAACGACCGCCAGCTTCCGGTGATCGTGCCCATTCCCGGCGATAAGGGGTTCCTGCATCTCGACCGCCCGCCCAACCAGAAGAGCGACGACCAGCCCACGCTGAAAGACGGCGTCGAGGCGCGGCGTATCTGGCTGGTGCAACCGCAAACGGAAATGCCCTGGGACACCGACGTGCTGTTGAATATCGAGCCGGGGCTTCTCTCCGCACTCGGACCCGAAGCGGGCGTCACCCAGCGCACGGTGAAAAAGTTCCGCACGTTTCCCGAGTTCCGTTTCATCGGCGTCACCTGTATGGATAACGACAATCGAAGAATCGTTATCGATCCAACCCACGCCGGCCTCCCCACGCATCGCTGCAATCCTCTGCACTCCGTCTCGCTGAGCTTCAGCGCCCCGGTCATCAACAAAGAAGTGAAACAACACGTCGCGTTTGCACCCGATCTCGCCGGAGGCCGCACCGATTACGATCCCTGGGCCAATGCTTACGGTTATTCGCGCCTGCGCAGTCCGCACCGCAAAGGCCGGCATTATAACGTGAGCCTCCCCGAAGCGTTGAAGGCGGCGCGGGAGTACCGCATCACCTCGAAAACCTCAACACTGAAAGATGAATTCGGGCGTGCTCTGCCCAAAGGATTCGACCTGACATTCTACACCGATCATCGCAACCCGGATTTTCATCTGGAGCACACCACCGCCGCGCTGGAGAAACAGGAACAGACCGAAGTGCCGCTGGTGGTCACCAATCTGAAAGAGATCACGCTCCGTTACAAACGCCTGACGGAAGAAGACCGCAAAGACGGTTTGCTTCATAAAATAAAACCGGACGATGCCGAAGACATCGCTTATGCCCTGCCGCTCGATGTGCGCGGCGCACTGGATGGCAAAAGCGGCGTGCTGTACGGTCACCTGGATACAAAACCCGGCGTTTCCAAGCCCACCTACCAGCGCACCCTGCTGGCGCAGGTGACGCCGTTCGCCGTGCACGTCAAGATGGGTCATTACAACTCTTCCGTGTGGGTGACGGATCTCGCCACCGGCCGGCCGGTGCCCGACGCGCGCGTCATGATCTACAAGGACAAGATCGCCGATCTCTCCGCCGACAAACAAATTCTGAGCGATGCGTTGACGGATGACGACGGACTCGCTCTGCTGGACGGCACGAGCAAACTCGATCCCAAGCTGAAAACGATGGGGTACGGCTGGTACGACGATACGCGCACGCGCCTGTTCGTGCGCATCGAGCGCGGCGAGGACATGGCGTTGGTGCCGCTCGACGACCAGCGCTTCGGCGTTGACACCGGCAGCCTTTCCAATTACGCAGCCTACCCCAGCATGCAACGGCAGTATGGCCACATCAAAGCCTGGGGCACCACGGCGCAGGGCGTGTACCGTGCGGGCGACACCATCCAGTTCAAACTGTTCGTGCGTGATCAGGACAACAAAAAACTGGTCGCGCCACCGCTCGAAGGCTACCGGCTGGAAGTGCGCGACCCGATGGGCAAGAAGGTTTACGAGATGAAGGACATCACGCTGTCGAAGTTCGGCACCTACGCGGGCGAGTTCACCGTGCCCACATCCGGCGCCGTCGGCTGGTACGAGTTCCTCCTCAAGGCCAAGTTCGTCAATACCACCTGGTCGCCTTTGGAAGTGCTGGTCACCGACTTCACGCCGTCGCCCTTCCGTGTGAGCAATTCACTGAACGGCGAGGCGTTTGAGCCGGGCAACGAGGTAGAGATCACGACGCTGGCGCGCATGCACGCCGGCGGGCCTTACGCCGATGCCCCGGCGCGCCTCACGGCCACCCTGCGTGAACAGGTGTTTCGCTCCCGCCATCCGCGCGCGAAAGAATTCCGCTTCACCGCCGAAGGCGGACACCATTACCAGACACTCACCCTCTACCAGAAGGTGGATGCGGTCGATCAGAAAGGCGACCTTCTGCGTTCATTCACCATCACCAACCAGAACGTGCAGGAAATTTTTTACGGCACGCTCAGCGTGGAAAGCGCGGTGAAAGACGACCGCGGCAAGTACGTGGCGTCGATGACCTCGGCGAAGTTTCTGGGGCGCGACCGCTTTGTCGGCCTGCACAGTCCCAAATGGCTTTATAAGGAAGACGAACCGGCGAACATCGAATACATCGTGGTCGATGGCCACGGCGAGCCGGTGAGCGGCACGCCGGTGAACATCCAGATCGAGCGGCACGTCACCAAAGCCAGCCGCGTGAAGGGGGCGGGCAACGCCTACCTCACGCAGTACACGCATTCGTGGGAGAAGGCGGGCACCTGCACCGGCACGCCGTCCGCGAAGGCAAACGTTTGCACGTTCACACCGCAGGAACCGGGATCGTACCGGCTGACCGCATCGGTCACCGACACCCAAGGCCGCACGCATACGTCGAGCCTGCGCACCTGGGTGGCGGGCGCGGGCCGTGTCGTGTGGGCGGAAGACAACACGCACGCGCTGCAACTGATTCCGGAAAAAGAAGACTACCAAATCGGCGACACGGCGCGCTTCCTCGTGCAGAACCCGTTTCCCGGCGCGCAAGCGTTGATCTCGGTCGAGCGCTACGGCGTGCTCAAGCAGTGGGTGACGACGTTCGATACGGCCACGCCGGTGGTCGAGTTTGAAGTGGAACCGGATTTCCTGCCCGGCTTCTACCTGTCGGTGCTGGTGGTGTCGCCGCGTGTTGAAAAACCGTTGGGCGAAGGCAACATCGATCTCGGCAAGCCCACCTTCCGTCTCGGGTACACGCGCGTGCCGGTGAAAGACCCGTACAAGGAACTGGTGGTCACCGCCCAGCCGGAGAAGGAACAATACAAACCGCGCGATACCATCAAAGTGGCGCTCAACGTGAAGCCGCGCTTTGAAGCGGACGCTCCCCCGTACGAACTGGCCGTCGCCGTGCTGGATGAAGCGGTGTTCGATTTGTTGCAGGGCGGCCGTGATTACTTCGATCCGTATAAAGGCCTGTACCATCTCGAATCGCTCGACCTCAAAAACTTCAGCCTGCTGACGCGACTCGTCGGCCGTCAGAAGTTCGAAAAGAAAGGCGCCAATCCCGGTGGCGACGGCGGCGCGGACCTGGCCATGCGTTCGCTGTTCAAATTCGTCAGCTACTGGAATCCGGCGCTGACGCCCGACGCCCATGGCAACGTGACGATCGAGTTCGAAGCCCCAGACAACCTGACCGGCTGGCGTGTGCTGGCGTTCGCCGTGACGCCGAACGACCTGATGGGCCTGGGTGAAGGCACCTTCAAGGTCAACAAGGAAACCGAGCTGCGCCCGGTCATGCCCAACCAGGTGACCGAAGGCGATGCCTTCAACGCAGGCTTCAGCGTGATGAACCGCACGGATCGGACACGCGAGCTCACCGTCATCATCGAGGCCGAAGGTCACATCGATACGGACCCGCCCGCGCAGGCCACGCACACGGTGCGTCTCGCACCGTTCAAGCGGCAGACGGTGTTTCTCCCCATCACCACCCTTGCCCTGCCGCAGACCCGCGACATCGAAAAGGGCGAGGTTCGTTTCCGTGTGACGGCAGGGGATGACATCGACCGCGACGGCCTGGTTTACAAAACGCCCGTGCTCAAGCGCCGGTCGCTGGAAACCGCCGCCAATTACGTTTCCACCATTCTGCCGCATACGGAAGAATCGATCGCGTTCCCGCAAAACATTCACCCGGATGTGGGCTCGGTCGGCGTGGTGCTTTCGCCCACCGTCATCGGCAACGTGGCGGGGGCGTTCGAATACATGCGCAACTACGCTTACATCTGCTGGGAGCAGGTGCTGAGCAAGGGGGTCATGGCGTCGCACTACCTGAACCTCAAAGACTACATGCCCACCGATTTCAAGTGGGAGGAGGCGGATGCCGTGGCGCGTGACATGTTGAAGTCGGCGATCAATTATCAGGCGCCGAACGGCGGCATGGTGTATTACGTTCCGCAGGACCGGTATGTGAGTCCTTACCTGAGCGCCTACACGGCGCTGGCGTTCAACTGGATGCGGTCGGCGGGATACGAAGTGCCCGCTCACGTGGAAGACGCTCTGCATAACTATCTCAAACGTCTGCTCAAGCGCGACGTGCTCCCCACGTTCTACAGCAAGGGCATGGCCTCCACCGTGCGTGCGGTGGCGCTGGCGGCGTTGTCAACGCATCGCAAGGTGAGCAAAAAAGACATCGAACGTTTCCGCCCGCACATGCCGTTCATGAGCCTGTTCGGCAAGGCGCACTACCTGCAGGCGACGCTGAACATCAAGGGCACCCTGCCGGCCGTGGAAGAGACACTCGATGCCATCCTCGCGCATTCGACGCAGAGCGGCGGCAAGTTCGTGTTTTCGGAGACGCTCGACGACAGCTACTCGCGCATCCTCGCGTCGCCCTTGCGCACCAACTGCGCCATCCTCTCGACGTTGACGCAGACGGCGGGGCATTCCAACCTGAATAAAAAACTGGGCAACGCGCCGTTCAAGCTGGCGCGTTTCATCACGCAGACACGTGGCCAGAGCGACCACTGGGAGAACACGCAGGAGAACATGTTCTGCATGAATGCGCTCATCGATTACAGCCGCGCTTACGAACAGACCGATCCGAAATACCTCGTCACCGCGCTGATGGACGGCAGAAAAATCGGCGAGCATGAGTTCAAGGACAAGCGCGATCCCACGGCAACGCTGACGCGTCCCATAGAACAGGGCGATCCCGGCCGCAAAACGAAAGTCGTCATCAAGAAAAAAGGCATGGGGCGGCTGTACATCTCGACCCGCGTGCAGTACGCACCTCTTGAGGAACACGCCGAGCGCATCAACGCCGGCATCGAGATCCGCAAGGAGTACGCGGTGGAGCGGAACGGCGAATGGGTGCTGCTGAACGACGGCGATAAAATCCAGCGCGGCGAGCTGGTGCGCGTCGATATTTTTCTGTCGATCCCGTCGGCGCGCAATTTCGTGGTGGTGGACGATCCGGTGCCCGGCGGACTGGAACCGGTGAACCGCCAACTGGCCACCGCTTCCACCGTCGATGCCGACAAGGCGGCCTTCAAGGCGGCGGGCGGCTCGTGGTGGCTCCAGTACTCGGACTGGCGCTCGTACAACTATTCGCGCTGGAGTTTTTATCATAAAGAACTGCGCCACAACGCGGCGCGGTTTTACTCCGACTACCTGAGCCCCGGCAATTACCATTTGTCCTACGCGGCGCAGGCCATCGCCACCGGCACGTTTCTCAAGATGCCGGTGCACGCGGAAGAAATGTACGATCCCGACGTGTACGGCAAGGGCATCCCGTCGCATCTGATCGTCGAGGACTGATACAATGCGCTGGCGCGGGCGATCCAAACGGTTTCGATGGATGGCGGGCGGCGCGGTCGTTGCGCTGGCGGGCATGTTGGGATTGTGCATCGCCACCGCGCTGGCGCTTCACCCGGTGGAGACCGCGTTCCAATCGGTGAAAGCCGGGACGCAGGCGCGCATGCAGGTGACCGACCGCTTCGGCGCGCCCCTGCGCGTGACCTACCAGGCGCGGTGGAACACGCACGATACCGTGCCGCTCCACGCCGTTCCTGAATTTCTGAAACGCGCTTTCATCGTCTCCGAAGACAAACGCTTTTACGATCATAACGGCATCGACTGGCTGGCGCGTGGGCACGCCGTGTGGCAGAACGTGAAGGCGTTCGGCACCGTACGCGGCGCCAGCACCCTCACCGAGCAGGTGGTGCGGATACTCCATCCCCGCCCGCGCACGGTGTGGTCGCGCTGGCTGGAAGGGTTTGAGGCGCGGCGGCTGGAGGCGGCACTCACCAAGCCGGACCTGCTTGAGTTCTACCTCAACCAGGTGCCTTACGCTTCGCAACGGCGCGGCGTGGCGCAGGCGGCGCATTATTATTTCAACCGCGACCTCGATACGCTGACCCAAAAAGAAATGCTGGCGCTGGTGGTGCTGGTGCGCGCGCCATCGCGATTCGATCTCTACCGCGATTCGCAATCGATCGACCGGGCCATGGAACGACTCGCCCACGCACTGCATGAACAGGGTGTGCTGACCGATGCCGATCGGCAACAGATTCAAAGCGAGACGTTCAAGCTGGAACCGCCGTCACTGCCGGTGGAGGCGACGCATTTCGTGCGTTACATCACAAACTCATCCGCCCCCGTGGAGCCACCACATCGGCGCACCACACTGGACGGGACCTTGCAAGCGACCATACAGACCCTGCTCGACCAGCGCCTCACGCAACTGACGCGTCACTCTGTACGCCACGGCGCGGTGCTGGTGGCCGATCACACGACGGGGGAAATCCTTGCATGGGGGGTGGCGGGCCAGCCGGATGAAAGCGTGCCCGGCAGTTTCATCGATGCCGTCACCACGCCGCGCCAGCCGGGTTCGTCGCTCAAACCTTTTGTGTACGCGCTGGCGCTGGAGCACGGCTGGACGCCTGCGACCTTCATCCTCGACGCGCCGCTGGCGGAATCGGTGGGCACGGGTTTGCACGCCTACCGCAACTACAGCCGCCATTTTTACGGACCCGTGACGCTGCGCAACGCGCTCGGCAACTCGCTCAACATCCCCGCCGTGCGTGCGGCGAAGTTCGTCGGCGTCGAAACCTATCACCGCTTTCTGCAGACGCTAGGTTTCACCACCCTCGACCGGCACCCCGATTTTTACGGCGACGGGCTGGCGCTGGGCAATGGTGAAGTGACGCTGTTCGAGATGGTGCAGGCGTACTCGGCTCTGGCCCGCGGCGGGGTGTGGCGTCCGTTGACGCCTTGGATGGACGACCCCGCACCGCGTGAAGAGAAGCGCGTGGTGCCGGGTCCGGTGGCGTCACTCATCGCAAACATTTTGTCCGACCCGGAAGCGCGGCGACTGGAATTCGGCGCGGGCAGTGTGCTGAACCTGCCGGTGCAGACGGCGGTGAAGACGGGCACCTCCACCGATCACCGCGACGCGTGGGCGGTGGGCTTCAACGACCGCTACACCGTCGGTGTGTGGATGGGCAACCTCGACCAGAACCCGATGGAAGACGTGACCGGCTCGACGGGTCCGGCCCTGCTGCTCCGCTCCGTGTTCGCCGAGCTCAACCGGCATAGAGAGACGCGACCGCTTGCGATGGACCCGCGGCTGGTGCAACGCGACCTGTGCCGCGAGCCGCAGGGCGAAGCCGTTAACGTATCTCTGAATGACGCATCCGCCTGCAGGTGGGTGACGGAGTGGTTCGTGCCCGGCACCGAGCCGCAGGATGTGGCAATGCGACCCTACCGCGATCGCGAGGTGAAGTGGATCCAACCGGTGTGGGGGTTGCGCATGGCGATGGACCCGCGCATTCCCGATGAACACGAAGCGTTCGAGTTCGCCATCCAGGGTGTGGACGACACCGACACGGTGGAATGGATGTTGAACGGCGTGCCGCTGGCGGTCACCGAAGGCGGCAAGTATTTATGGAATCTCCAGCGCGGACGGCAGCACCTCAGCGCCACCATCCACAAACCCACCCACGCCCCCACCCCGCAAACGCTGCAGGTGGTTTTTTACGTGAAGTGAAAAAGCAGATTAGCCACAGATGGACACCGACCCGGCCAGGCCGGGGGCGGGCGGGTCCACACTATGTGGGAAAGAAACGGGCTAATGCGTTTCAAAATGAACTATGACCTGAGGGCGCAAACCGATGGGCTCCCCCTTCTCCGAAGGGGGCCGGGGGGCTTTTTCCTTAAGGACGTCATCCTGAACGGAGTGACGGATGACTCTTACAAAGATTCTTGTCGACGTATCGAGATCCTTCGCTGACGCTCAGGATAACTGCGGAAGAATCCCCCTAGCCCCCTTTACAAGGGGGGACCCGACCACTCCCTGTATGGGTGTTCATCTGTGGTTAAAAAGATTTTACTTCTTCAAAAACTGGTCGATGTGGTCGAAGCAGTGATCGATGTCGGATGGGTTGTTGTAGCAGTGGGGGGAGAGGCGGATGAGTCCGTCGCGGATGGTGAGCGACACGTTGGTGCCGGCAAGAAACGTTTTCAGTTTTTCGAGATCGCAGTTCAAGGTGAACGACACGATGCCGGAACGCTCGCCGGGTTCCGTTGAGTTGACGACTTTGCCGCCCCGCTGTTTGACGCGTTCCATGATGACGTCGCCCAGGCCCTTCACGCGCTGCTCGATGTTGTCGATGCCCACCTCTAAAAGCACATCCAGCGCCGCGCCGAACGCGAAAATGCTCATCACGTTGAAACTGCCTTCCTCGAACCGGCGCGCACCGGGACGGAACGTGAAGTCGTAGTTCAGATAGTCGCCCGCGTTGACGACGCTGTCCCATCCAACAACAGCCGGATAAATGTTCTCCAGCACGCGCTTCGAAATATAAAACCCGCCCAGCCCTTCCACACTCAACAGCCACTTGTGGCCGTCGGCGGCGAGGAAGTCGATGTGATCCTTTTTCACGTCCATCGGCAGAACGCCCAGCGACTGGATGGCATCGACGCAGAAATAGATGCCCTTCTCTTTGCAGAACGCGCCGATTCGGTTGAGGTCGTTGCGGAAGCCGCTGTTGCATTCGACGGAAGACACCGACACCACGCGCGTTCTATTGTTCACCTGCGCCGCGATCTGCTCGAACGGCACGCGGCCGCGCACCGATTTCACCCAGCGTACTTCGACGCCGAGGCGTTTTAAATTCATCCACGGATAGACGTTGGCGGGGAACTCGATGTTGGGGATGACAACGTTGTCGCCTTCCTTCCAGTCGATGCCGTTGGCGACGATGGAGATGCCCTCCGACGTGTTCTTGACGAACGCCACTTCGTCTTCGTCGGCATTGATGAGTTCGGCAAAGCGGGCGCGGACGCGGTCGGTTTCTGCCATCCATTTCGCATAATTGGCGGTGCCGTGTTCGCTCGCGTCCTGGAGGAAGGCGGCGACGCGGTCCTGCACGCGTTTCGGCAGGGGCGCGACTTTGGCGTGGTCGAGGAAGATGCGGTTCTGCGTGACGGGAAACTCGTCACGCCATTGATCCCAATTCATATAAAACCTAAAAAAATCGTTAACAAAAAAGCAAATGAACCACAGATGTGCACAGATAAACACAGATGACGACCAGACTGCGTCTGGAAGAAGCATAAGGATAACAGAAAAGGAAAAACCCCCCTAGCCCCCCCCCTTACAAGGGGGAACCGGGGCTACGCCCCGCCGGACTACGTCCGGAGGAAACGGCTTGCATTTGAAATGCCCCTTTTCTCCCTCCCCTGTACCAAGGGGAGGGGAGGCGATGGATTGCGTCCGCAGACTATAGTTCCCCTCAACGCATCAGCCCATTCCCTCCGGGCGTGGCCCGGTCATTCTTCGTTATGGCTGGTGGCGCGGAGGATGGCGCGGAAACCGTACTTGCCGCGGATGCGGTCGATGCCGGCGTACAGGGTCTCGCGTGTGCTGTGCGGGGTCGTATCGAACAGGTCCATCTGCATGGGCGCTTCGCGGGTGAGCCCGGTGAGCGCCACGCCGATGAGCCGCACCCGCGTGCGCCGCGTGAACAACTGGCGGAATAAATCCACAACGACGGCAAACAGGATGTGGTCTTCGCAGGCCGGGACGGCGAGCGTGCGCGAGCGCGTCACCGTTTTGAAATCGGAGTAGCGCAGTTTCAGCGTGACGCATCGCGTGCGGAGGTCTTCGCCGCGCAGTTGCGCCGCCGCTTTCTCCAGCAGGTAACTCAAGTTCGCTTCCAGCAGACGCGGATCGGTGGAGTCTTCTTCCAATGTGGTTTCGCGGCTGATCGATTTCGTCTCGTCGCTGGGGTAAACCGGGGAGCGGCTGATACCGCGCGCTTTTTCATACAACCGCCCGCCCCATTCGCCGTACATCTCTTCCAAAAGAGCCAGTGGCAGTTGCGCCAGGTCGCGCACGGTGCGGATGCCCAGACGGCGGAACTGTTGCACGCTTTTGGGCCCGATGCCCGGCAAGGTGCCAACGGGGAACGGCGCGAGGAAGCGCGCCGCCTGGCCGGGCAGGATGCGGAAACAACCGTTGGGCTTGGCGAATTCCGAGGCCACCTTCGCCATCAGCTTGTTGGCAGCGATGCCGATGGAGGCGTTGATGCCGACCCGATCGCGGATTTCATCGTGCATGCGCTGGGCGGTGGCGACGGCGGGGCCGTGCAGTCGCTCGCAACCGGTGAGGTCGAGGTACGCTTCATCCAGCGACATGGGTTCGACCAGCGGCGTGTAGCGTTCCAGAATGGCGAAGATGCGCGCCGAGAACTCGCTGTAACGTTTGTGCGCGCCGCGTAAAAAAATGGCGTGCGGGCACAGTTTGCGCGCGCGGGCGATGGGCATGGCGGAATGCACGCCAAACTTGCGTGCTTCGTACGAGGCGGCGGCCACCACGCCGCGGCCTTCCGGATTGCCGCCGACGATCACCGCCCTGCCCTTGAGCGACGGGTCGAGCACTTCCTCGACGGAAACGAAGAAAGCGTCCATGTCGATGTGCAGGATGATAGGAGTCATGACTCATTTACCGGAATGAAAAACATTGCCACCACCGATGCACACAGACCCGGCCAAGCCGGGAGTGAACGCAAAACCGGGAATAAACATAGACCTCTTTTTCTCCCCTCCTTTCCAAGGAGGGGATTGAGGGGAGGTATTATTTGGAGCCCCCCTCACCCCAGCCTGTCACTCCGTGAGTGCTCCCGCAAGCGGAGAAGGTATTATGGGAATGTGCGTTGATTTGAAATTGCGCCCATAGATCATCGTTCGCTTACGAACGCATCAGCCATTTGCCACCGGACGCAGTCCGCGCCCACAGACCATCGCAGGGACTGCCGGGCAGTAGCCAATTTGCCACCGGACGCAGTCCGCGCCCACCGGCCATCGTTCGCCCTCTCGGCAGTAGCCCGTTCGCTCCGCGCCTGGCGCGGCTAGAATTTGCGGAGGACGCCGACGACCACGCCCTGGATCTGGAAGTCGCCGTCTTTAACGATGATCGGCGGCATGGCGGCATTGGCCGGTTGCAGGCGCACGTGCCCTTTCTCTCTATAGAAGCGTTTCAGCGTCGCCGAGTCGTTGTCGAGCAGAGCCACCACCGTCTCGCCGTTGTCCGCCTGGTCGCGGCGCTCGACGATGACGTAGTCGCCGTCCTGAATGTGATCATCGATCATCGACTGGCCCTGGACGCGCAGCACGAACAGGTCCTTGCCTCCAGGGTTCGGCAACAGCGACATCATCTCCCTGGCCTCGAACACCTCCAGCGGACGGCCGGCGGCGATGGTGCCCAGCAACGGGTACTCCAGCGCGCTCTGGAGGTCCTCGACCAGCTCAATGGCGCGGCTCTGGTTCTGCTGGCGGCGAATGAGGCCTTTCGCTTCCAGGTGACTGAGGTGCTTGTGCACCGTCGCCGGTGACGACAACTGGAACTGTTTGGCAATCTCCATGATGCTGGGCGCGTAACCGCGCTGGCGGATATGGCTCTCGATGAACTGGTGGATTTCCTTCTGCCGCCGGGTGAGATACATAATAACTTCGCTCGGATTGCGTCCATGAATAAATGTAGATTCCTCGCTGACACCTGAAATGACCATTCAGGTTGTGGTGTCAGTATGAGGAAACGAAACCAGCAAAGCATTGCTGTTTTCTTCCCCTCCTTGGAAAGGAGGGGACTGAGGGGAGGTATTGATGGCCGCAACCCGTGTAAACACGGGTTGCACTCCAAAACCCCACCCCGCCCTCCCCTTGGTATAGGGGAGGGAGAGGGAGCAGACGTGACCTGTGAGCGTCATTCCAAATGGGTTCACGTGCCTCCCATCACATAAGGAGTGTCCGCCTGATTCCGTGTGTCCTTATGTTAGGCGAAACTATAGCGAAAATCAAGATCATTGCTTAACGCCGTACTTTCAAAGATTAAGGCTTCCCCGGCGAAGCGGCTGTGCTACACTTGGGCCGCTATGGGGCAAAAATGCAAAATCCTGTTTTTATGCACCGGGAATTCCTGCCGGAGTCAGATGGCGGAAGGCTGGGCGCGCCATTTGAAAGGCGAGGCCATTGAGGCCCATTCCGCCGGAACCGACCCCCAAAGCCTGAATCCGCTGGCGGTTGAAGTCATGCGGGAGGTGGGGGTGGATATCTCCGGCCACGCCTCCAAGCACGTCGATGCCGTGATGTCGGTGCCCTTCGATTATGTGGTCACCGTGTGCGGTCATGCCGACGCCACCTGCCCCAGGTTTCCCGGTGAGGCCAAGGTGGTGCATCATGGATTTGACGATCCGCCGAAGCTCGCCGCCGACGCCCAGACCGAGGAGGACGCGATGGCGCATTACCGCCGGGTGCGCGACGAGATCCAAGCCTACGTTCAAACTCTGCCAGAGAGTCTGCATTGCCCATAATCCCGCATAAAGTGTTTTACTGGACCTGCCCGCTGCCGCTGATCCTGTTCGGCACGTTCTGGTGGTACGTCAACCAGTTCGAAGGCTGGGGCCAGTGGGCGGCGGCGCCGATGCTCATCATGCCGATCGCGTTCAGCTTCCTGGTATCGAGCTGGGGGGTGGTGCTGATCGTGCAGGAACGCCTGCGCCAGCAACCGGTCACCAACCTGGTGCTCGGCACCTTGGTGGGCGGCTCGGTGGTGCTGCTGGCCATGGCGCGCTGGTTGCAAATGGAAATGACGCAAAGCTTTTAGATCGAGGAGACACGTATGCTCCGCCGATTCCTGCCGCATCGAAATCCCTTCCCCCTGCTGCTCATCACGCTGGCGTTGTGCCTGGCGTTCGCGCCCCCGGCGTGGGCGCACGGCAAGGCCCATTTGAAGGTGGTGGTGGTCGGCGACACCGGCATCGGCGAACGCGCCCACACGCCGGGCTTCGACGCGGTGCAGCAATCCATGCGCCAACAGGGCGCGGACATCCTGCTGCATCTCGGTGACTTCGTGTACCAGGACCAGATGTTTCCCGCCCACTGCCCCGACCGTTACCTCCACACCCTCCGGCAAACGCTGGTGACGCCCTACCCGGTGCGCCTGTTCGTCGCCGGGGACAACGACCTGCCGCCGGTCAAATGGAAACCGAAGGCCTCCGGCTGCTGGGACCGCATTGCCAAACTGGCGACGCCGTTCGACACCTTCCCGGGTTCCCCCGCGCCCCGCGTGCGCGAAGGCGTCATGCAGTTCGACCTGGTTTTGTTTGTGGTGCTGGATGCGCTCGACTGGAAGGACCCGACGCCGTGGCTGAAGCCATTGATCGAAGAGGCGCGGGCGAAGCAGAAGTGGGTGATCGTGGCGCTGCACGAACCGGCGCTGACCACGGCGTGGTACCTCGACAAACGCCAGACGGTGCTGAAGCAGATCAACGCACTGGCGCCGGATCTCGTCTTCGCCGGCAACCAGCATTCCTACGAACGGTTTTATCCGCTGGGGGTGCCGGATGCAAACGGCGGCGTGCCGTTCATTGAAACATCGGATTATGCACGGGGCCAGGGGGTGACGCACATCGTGACAGGAGGGGGAGGCGCGACGTTCAAGCCGTTCGCCGATCAGGAAGGCAATGCCGAACACACGGCCCCGCCCGCCATCCGCAAGGCGCTGGCAACGCGGGCATTGATGTTTCATTACCTGACGCTGGAAATGGACCACGACCGCCTGCAACTCACAACCTTTCGCGTGTGTGCGCCGGCCTCGGCAGACCACAACCCGCGCTGGCGGTCGAAGATGAAGGCTTGGGAGCGCATCCGTCTGGAATGCGACGGACAGGCGGTGGGGGTGACGCCTTACGATACGGTGACGATCCGCAACCCGTAGGTCAGACGCTTTTGCCGAGGAACGCGTCCACTTCCTCGATGGTCGTCTTGACGTCTTTCGCCGAGGTGTCGAGCGCTTCTTTTTCTTCCGGTGTGAGGTCGAGCTCGATGATCTTGTTGATCCCGTTGAAGCCCAATTCCACCGGCACGCCGAAGAAGATGCCCTTCCAGTTGTACTCTCCGTTCAAGTAGGCCGTGCACGGCAGAATGCGTTTTTTGTCCTGCACGATGGCTTCCACCATCTTGGCCACGGAGGCGCCGGGCGCGAGGAAGGCACTGCCGTTTTTGAGCAGGCCGACGATCTCCGCACCGCCCTTGCGGGTGCGTTCGACCAGCCGTTCGATCTGGTCCCGATCCATGAGATTGGTGATGGAGATGCCGGAGACCGTGGTGTAGCGCGGCATCGGCACCATGGAGTCGCCGTGACCGCCCAGCACCATGGCATCCACGTCCACCATTGAGCAGTTGAGTTCCAAAGCCACGAAGGTGCGGAACCGGGCGCTGTCCAGCACCCCCGCCATGCCCATGACGCGTTCGCGCGGCAGGCCGGAAACCTCTTTCGCCAGGTACACCATGGCGTCCAGCGGATTGGACACAACAATGAGGATGGGATTTTTGGAATGCTTCATCACCTCTTCGGTGACGTTTTTGACAATATTCGCGTTGGTCTTCAGCAGGTCGGCGCGATCCTGACCCGGTTTGCGCGGCACGCCCGCGGTGATGACCACGATATCGGAGTCGGCGGTGTCCTTGTAATCGTTGGTGCCGGTGATGAGGCTGTCGAACACCTGCAGGCAACCCGACTGTTGCAGGTCGAGCGCCTTGCCCTGCGGCACGCCTTCCACGATGTCGATGAGAACGACATCAGCAAGATTTCTGAATGCGATCAACTGAGCGACCGTGGTGCCCACCTGCCCGGCACCCACAACGGTGATTTTTTTACGCATCGTCCGATATCCTTATTCTACGGATCCACGGGAACAATAAGGCGGAAACCCGGCTGCGGCTCCCACGGCTTTTCCAATTCTGAAATGACCCTGCACTCACGTGTTCTGTTCTCACCGCAATGGCCGCTTCCGTCAGGGTTCCTCCCGGTCATGGACAGGGTTGGGGTCGCTTGACCCGGATTCATGGGGAAGGCACGGCCTGATTTTGCTTAAACGATACTACGGGCAAAAGAGCGGTGTGAACTGGCAAGAAACTACCTGAAAGCCTGACACGTTTGAATGAATGCGGTAAACTAAATTATAAGCCCCCCTTTGTCAAGCAAATTTGGGGAGGTCCGCGAACCGGCAGCAAACGGAATCAATCACTTCCAGAAAGGGTTTGCGGACCGGGAACGCCCCGGCAGCCGCCCCCGGCGACCCGGTTTCCGGCAACCGGGGAACGCGGAGGTGTGCGGGCACGCCCGCCCCTCCTCTGAAGCGCGGTCGGTTTTCCCTTTTCCCTATGATTCAGATGGTTTATAAAACCAGTCTTTGAACCGAATGACGCAATTCAGAATGATCGCAGCCCAGGCCAACGTGCCTCACCGCAAACCCAGTCACCCATGAACGAACCCACTGTCAAGTTTCAGTTTGGCGCTGATTTCTCGGCGCTGGAGACGATACCGGAAGACCCCCGGGAGCGCTCGCAGTATTTCCAGCGGTTCAAATCGTTTCTGAACGTCAGCCGCAACAAGATCAAGGCCTGGCACCGGCAGGGGGCGGGCGGACGCGAGGTGATCCAGGCGCATGCCGGCCTCATCGATGAAACCATCAAACACGTGGTCCTCGCCATCGCCGGGCTGGAGGCATTTCGCAAGGCCGATCTCAGCCATCGCTTTGCGCTGATCGCGGTCGGCGGCTACGGCCGCGGCGAACTCAACCCCTGTTCCGACATCGACCTCCTGTTCCTGCTGAACAAGAAGCTGGACCGGCAGCTCGACAGTTTCATTCAGGAGATCATTTCCGTACTGTGGGGCATCGGCCTGGAGATCGGCCACAGTTGCCGGACGCTCAAGGAATGCCAGACCCTCGCCCGCGAGGATTCCACCGTCCGCACCTCCATGATCGAGACCCGCTTCCTGGTCGGCGCCAAAGAGTTGTACGAACGGTTGTGGGATTCCGTTTACAAAAACGTCCCGCAAAAGCACGCACAGCAGTACCTGGACACCACCCTGCGCCAGTTCTTTGCGCGTCCGGCCAGCGGCGAAGGCGTGACCAGCCATCCGGAGCCGGACATCAAAAACGGTCCCGGCGGCCTGCGCGATTATCATGTCGCCATGTGGGCGGTGGCCATGTGCTTCGACGGCACATCGCTGGCCGAAATCGACCGCGATGACATCCTCGATGCGGGCGAGTTGCAAACATTGAAAAAGTCCGTCAACTTCCTGCTCCGCGTGCGCAACGAGTTGCACTACCTGACCGGAAAAAAGGCCGACGTGCTGACGCGCTCCATCCAGATGGATCTCGCTCACCATCTGGGATACGAGGGCAACGGAGCCGTGGCGGTGGAACGGTTCATGCGGGAGTACTTCCTCCACGCCACCCACATTCATACCATCTCGGAGGCGGTGTTCCACCGTTGCCTGGAGTCGCGCCCCTTGCTTCAGAAAGTCATCACCTCGCTGCAACACAAAAAGCTGGCGTCCGGTTTTTTGGTGTACAAATCGCAACTGCGCGTGCCGGACCACGCCGACGACCTGTTCGAGACCGATCGCGCGCTCATCCTGACCGCCTTCAACCTGTGCCGCGACCATGACCTGGAGCTCGACGCCCAGCTCAAACGCCTCATCCGCCTGAACAAACACCGGCTGGATGCGGAGTTCATCCGCGGCATGCAGGTGAAGACGTTCCTGTACGATCTGCTCAAGGCGCCCAAATCCTTTTTGCTGCTCAGGCAGATGCACGAGGCCGGGGTGCTGGGCCAGTTGCTGCCGGAATTCGAGCAGTCGCTGTTTGAAGTGCATTACGATTTTTACCACCGCTACACCAGCGACGAGCACGCCCTGCGCATGGTGCGGTTTCTGGAAGAACTGGATACCAGCAAGGACGTCAATCTGAACAAGCTCAAACAGGTTTATGTCAGCATCCCGGACCGGGTCGTTCTGAAACTGGCCTGCCTGCTGCAAACCTTCGGCAACCGGCCGGGGGACCTGGGCAACGACCACGCCGAAAGCCCGCTGGCGGATGTGGCCCGGCGCCTGCAACTGACGCCGAAACAGCAGGGCACGCTGCATTTCCTGGTCAAACACAAAAACATGATGAACGAACTGGCCTTCCACCACGATATCCACCACCCGCCCACCATCCGCAACCTGGGGCACCTGACCGGACAAACGGACCGCCTCGACCTCTTGTTCCTGTTGAGCTATGCCGACCTCAAGGCGGTGGCGCCGGAAACCTGGACGGAATGGAAAAACATTTTACTGACCGAGTTGTACCACCGCACCCGCAACTTCCTGGTGCGGCCGGAATCCATCGATGAAAAACCCAAGGCCACGCGCAACGCCGTCTATTCCCTGCTGGCCGACGAGTTCGACCGCGCGACGATCAGCGAACACATGGACGCCATGCCGGAAGATTATTTCCTGACCGAATCCTCGGAAGACATCGCCGACCACATCCGTCTCATCCAGAGCATGGGCGGACGGCCTTTCAGCCTGAAGGCGACGTATCACGAAAAAGGCGGGTTCTACAATCTGGTGGTGGCCGGGCCGAGCGACATCCACCTGTTCAAAAACCTCGTCGGCACCCTCACCGCCCGTGCCATGAACATCCTGGGCGCACAAATCTTCGCCCGCAACGGCGGCCTGACCGTGCTCATCATTCAGGTGAATGCGCAGGAAGTGCAAAAACTTTACAGGGATATGGCCACCGTCTGGCAAGAGATCGAAGACAATGTGTGCCGCATCCTCGACAAGCAAACCACGTTGGGCGACCTGCTGCGCACGCGCACGCGTTTCCACGAAAAAAAGAACTCCGGCGTGGGCATCGAACCCAAAATCCAGATCGACAACTGGCCCGAAGACCGCTTCACCCGCGTGCGCATCGAAGCCCGCGACCACCCCGGCATGCTGTACAAGATCGTGTTCACGCTGGCGCAATTCGGCATCGAGTTGCACCGGGCGAAAATCGCCGTCCGCGGCGGGCGCGGCATCGACATGTTTTCGGTGTCGCTGCGCGGCGGCAAAATCCTGTTCCAGCCGCTGATCCAGCGCATCAAGGACAAGATCATCCAGGATCTCCTGGTGGAAAAATTGGAAGAGCTGTCCTGAATCGCATAGAATGGAAACCTGATGGAAGCGTTTTCCAAAGAAGATCTGCCCGCGCTCAAACACCTGTCTGAAGAAGCGGGCTGGGATCAAACGACCAGCGACTGGGAAGCCATTCTGGAAACCGGATACGTGTGTGGTCCGCGCGACCGATCCGGCACCCCCACCGCCTGCGGCGCCCTGTTCGATTACGGCCCCGCGCTCTGCGCCCTCGGCATGCTGTTGGTCACAAGCTCCCAACAGAAAAAAGGGGTGGGCAAAAAGATCATGGAACACCTGCTCGACCGGCGCGAACCGAAAGGCAAACCGGTGATGCTGGTGGCGGGAAGCCGGGTGAAGGAGTTTTACGAGAAGCTCGGCTTCCGCGAAGTCGAACGCATCCACAAATTGCAGGCGCCGCCCAAAACCGCACCCCCCGTCTCCACCTTTTCCCTGCAACAAAGCATCCAGCCCATCCAGGAACAGGACCTGGTGCCGATCCTTTCGGTGGACCAGCAGGTGCTGGGCGCCAACCGCTCGGACATGCTGCGCACCCGCTGCCGCCAGTCGGCGCAGACCCTGCGCATCACCAATCCGCATGGGACGCTGCTGGGGTATGGCATGGGGTTCGCGGAAGCGGAAGACGCGCAACTGTTCATCGGTCCGCTGATCGCCTTCAACCGCTTTTCGGCGCTCGATTTGATTTCGGCCATGATGAACGCGCACAACGGCGGCCCGGTGCGTATCGACGTCTCCAGCAGACGGGAAGACCTCGTGCAGACCCTGATGGACGCGGGCTTCCAGGAACTCGACACCCAGCCGGTGATGGTGAAAGACGCCCCCTCCCTGCCCGGCAAACGCGACCACCTGTTCGCCCTCGCCTCCCAGGCGTGGGGATAACCCGCCACCTTCACCGCGGGCGGCCTGCCGGGAAGTCCGGCTCACCGCCTTGTATAACGGCCATTTAGACGCTCTTTCCCCTTGTCTTGCATGGGGGGCTGTGATACCCTAATCGGAAGCCCTCTATTAGGCCGAAAAATCGAAACAAACTGTTTGTTTCTAAGTATTTATCTCGCACGTCTCTGGACTGGACCAGGGGTGACCCGGCAAGTCCTGCCTCAAGAAGACGGCGGCGAAGCCCCGTGGTTTCGCGGCCGCAGCCGTTTTTCGGACGCTTCTTGCAGCAGCCCTGCCAACCGGTTCCTGGCCCGGGTAGAAGGAGACGGAGGCTCAACCATTCGCAATCAGGAGTTTGAAATTCATGGCAACCATCGCAGTCAAAGAACTATTGGAAGCGGGCGTTCACTTCGGGCATCAGACCACCCGGTGGAATCCCAAAATGAGAGACTATATTTTTTGTGCCCGAAACGGCATTCATATCATTGACCTGCAGAAAACGATCCACAAATTCCGCGAAGCGGAAAAGTTTGTGCAGACGTTGACGCAGCAGGGCAAAAAAATTCTGTTCGTCGCCACCAAGACACAGGCGAAAGACCTGATCGCCGACGAAGCGACGCGGTCCAACATGTTCTACATCAACCAGCGCTGGCTGGGTGGCACGCTGACCAATTTCCAGACCATCCGCAAAAGCATCGACCGGCTCATCGGCCTGGAGCGCATGGAGGAGGAAGGCAAGTTCGAACTCCTGCGCAAGAAGGAAGCACAGCAGCGGCGCAAGGAAATCGAAAAACTCAACAAGTTCCTGCAGGGCATCAAAACCATGAAGGACCTGCCCGATGCGGTGTTCATCGTGGACACACGCAAGGAACGCATCGCGCTCGCCGAAGCCAACAAGCTGGGCATTCCCGTGGTGGCCATCGTCGATACCAATTGCGATCCGGACGGCATCGATTACCTGATCCCGGGCAACGACGACGCCATCCGTTCGATCAGCCTGTTCACCAAGCGGTTGGCCGACGTGTCCATCGAAGGCCACGAAACGTTCAAGGCGAAGCATCAGGACAAAAAAGAAGACGCGGAACAAGCCGCCGGGAAAAAAGGGGAATCGGCCGGAGACGCCGGCAAGCCGGATGCCGCCGGAGCTGCAAAGAACAAGGCGGACACCAAGCCGAAGTCGGAGAAATCCGTTCCCGCCTGAACCAAACCGGATCTCGGGGGCCGACCCGGCCCCCTGAGGTCAACCCGATACGAAATCACACACGACCCGGTTCGGCGCGCATTCCGCCCCGAATCGCCTTCAGGGCTACGGAGGGGGATGCAACAGACGTCCTTTTCCGAACCCGCGTCGTGCACACATCTGAAACCCGGACTCAATCGATCCAGATAAAAAAGGGAGAAGCATCACAATGGAAGTCACAGCAGACATGGTCAAAAACCTGCGCGAAAAATCCGGCGCCGGCATTTTGGAATGCCGCAATGCGCTCAAGGAAACCGGCGGCGACATTGACGACGCCATCACCCATCTCCGCAAAAAAGGCATGGCCAAAGCGGACAAGAAGGGCGACCGCACCACCGGCGACGGCGCCATCGGTTCCTACATCCACCCCGGCGCCAAAATCGGCGTGCTGGTCGAGCTGAACTGCGAGACCGACTTCGTCGCCAAAAACGACGAATACCAGGCCTTGCTCCGCGACATCGCCATGCACATTGCCGCCGCCAAGCCGCGCTTCACCTCGCGCGACGAAGTGACGCAGGATGTGCTGGACAAGGAACGCGAGATTTTCGCGCACCAGGCACGGGAATCCGGCAAGCCGGAAAACGTGATCGAAAAAATCGTGGACGGCAAGATGAGCAAGTTTTACGAAGAAAGCTGCCTGCTCGATCAGCCGTTCGTCAAGGACACGTCGATCACGGTGCAGGAGTTGATCAAGCAGAAAATCGCCACGCTCGGCGAGAACATCACCGTCGGTGGGTTTTCACGAATGGAAATCTCTAAATGAGCGACGGCACGGAGCCAGGAAGAACCCAGTACAAAAGAATTCTTTTGAAGCTGGGGGGGGAGAGCCTGGCTGAAGTCGGCGGGTTCGGCATCGATCAGAAAGCCCTGCAGGGCATTGCCCTGGAAATCGCGGAAGCGAAAAACCTGGGCGTGCAGATCGCCATCGTCATCGGCGGCGGCAACATTTTACGCGGCGCCACCGCCAGCAACCTGGGCATGGAACGCGTCACCGCCGACTACATGGGCATGCTGGCCACGGTGATCAACGCCATGGCGTTGCAAAGCGCACTGGAGCAGGCAGGCGTGCCGACGCGGGTGTTGACGGCACTGGACATCCGCCAGGTGGCGGAACCGTATGTGCGCCGCCGCGCCATCCGGCATCTCGAAAAAGACCGCATCGTCATCTTCGCCGCGGGCACCGGCAACCCCTACTTCACCACGGACACCGCCGCCAGCCTGCGCGCCATCGAGATCGAGGCCGAAGTCATCTTCAAAGCCACCAAGGTGGACGGCGTCTATTCCGCCGATCCCATGCTCGATCCCGATGCGGTCAAGTTTCCGGAATTGACCTATCTCGAAGTTTTGAAAAAAGGGCTGAAGGTGATGGATTCCACCTCCGTCAGCCTGTGTATGGACAACAAACTGCCCATGGTCATTTTCAATGTCAGCAATCAGGATGCGATCAAGCGCGCCATCATGGGTGAACCCATTGGAACCCGGGTCGGAGTAAGCTGAACATGGATGAATTACTGAAAGACTCAGAACGCAAAATGAAGGCGTCGATCGACCACCTGCATCAGGAGTTCGGCAAGGTGCGCACGGGGCGCGCTTCGGTGGCGCTGGTGGAAGACCTCAAGGTGGAGTTTTACGGCAACCCGACGCCGCTCAACCAGACCGCCACCCTGTCCACCCCGGACAGCCGCACCATCTCCATCGCGCCGTGGGACCCGTCCCTGCTGCCGGTGATCGAAAAAGCCATCGCCGCATCGGACCTCGGCCTCAATCCGTCGAACGACGGCAAGGTGATCCGGCTCAATATTCCGCCGCTCACCACGGAACGCCGCCAGCAGATGACCAAGGTGGTGCGCAAGTACGCCGAGGAGGGCAAGGTCGCCATCCGCAACATCCGCCGCGACTTCAACGACAAAATCAAGGCCATGGAAAAGGACGGCGACATTTCCAAAGATGACGAAAAACGGGGGCACGATCTGATCCAGAAAATGACCGACAAGTATGTCGAGGAAGTGGACAAGATCACCGCCGGCAAGGAAAAAGATGTGATGGAAGAATGACCCTTCCCGTATAATGGTCCGCACAGGGTGCCGCCGGGTCGGCCCCGATGACCGGTTTCTTTCGGAGGTTTCGTCCTTGTACAAATCCCCGCTCATGGATCAGATCGATTTCAGCCGCCTGCCGCGCCACATCGCCATCATCATGGACGGCAACGGACGCTGGGCGAAGAAGAACTTCATGCCGCGCGTCGAAGGCCACCGGCAGGGCGTGAAGTCGGTCGATCACATCGTGACGCTGTGCACGGAGATGCACATCCCGGCGCTCACGCTCTATTCCTTTTCCGACGAAAACTGGAACCGGCCGCGCACCGAGATCAACGCGCTCATGAAAATCCTCGACCAGTACCTGCGCCGGGAATTGGAGCGCATGCAACGCGAGAACATCCGCTTCAACACCATCGGCCGCGTGTACGAACTGCCGGAAGACATCCAGAACCTCATTCAACACGCAAAGGACACCACGGCGGCCAACGACGGGCTGGTGCTGACCCTCGCCCTCAGTTACGGCGGACGGCAGGAAATGCTCGATGCGGTGCGCAAGATCGTCAAACAGGTGCAGGAAGGTCAACTGCGCTATGAGGACATCGATTTCCCCACACTCGAAAACAGCCTGGCCACACACGGCCTGCCGGAACTCGACCTCCTGATCCGCACCAGCGGCGAGTTGCGCATCAGCAACTTCCTCCTCTACCAGATCGCCTACACCGAATTGCACTACACCGGCGTACTGTGGCCCGACTTCCGCGAAGACGACCTCTTGAAAGCCATCATCGATTTCCAGAAACGCGAACGCCGCTTCGGCATGATCGGCGACCAGATTGTCCAAACCTAACCAGGCAAGGCCTGGAGCAACGTTCCCAATTCGTGAGTCGGAGTTTATTCAAAACCTGCGAGCGAACGATGGTCGGCTGGCCAGTGGCCAGTGGCCAGTGGCCCGTGGCAACGTGTCCAACCCGGCCAGGCCGGGAGCGAATGGGGCCAACGCTTGAGTCCGTGAACATCACAACATTTATTAGCGAACGATGGTCGGCTGGCCAGTAGCAACGTTCCCCATGCGTGAGTCGGAGTTTAACCAAGACCCGTCAGCAAACGATGGTTATATTTTCAGGCAAAGCACAAAAAAAATAACCCCTCCCCTTTACAAGGGGAGGGCTGGGAGGGGTTATCAATGATTCTTCCTATTTCCAGGGCATAGCCCCGGTTCCCTCGTGCAAGAGAAGCTTGGAGATAATTGATGGCCACAAAGAATTCCACCTCATTTTTACTGATGAAAGCCACCCATCCATGAAACGCATTCTGAGCGCCCTCGTCCTGATCCCCGTCGTGCTGGGCATCGTGCAGTACGGATCGCAGGAGCTGTTTTCCATCCTTGTATTGGGCGCGGTGGTGGCGGGCTGGTTCGAGTACTCACGCATGCTGGACGCCATGGGAACACCCGGCTTCCACAAACTGGGGCTGGCCCTGTGCGTTCTGCTCACCCTCTGCTTCTACATCAACGGATTGTATCTGGTCTGGCTGGCGGCGGCGCCGCTGGTTTTGCTTCTCCACGCGCTCACCCAGGGTCCCATCCTGAAACACAATCTGGACCAAACGGGCTACACCTTTCTGGGCGTGGGCTATGTCGCGGCGTTGATGAGTTTTTTCATCCTCATCCGCGGGCTGGAGCCGGGGCATTTCATGATCTACTTCCTGTTTCTGGTGATCTGGGGAAGCGACACCGCCGCCTATTACGTCGGCCGAAGCATTGGAAAAACCCGCCTTGCGCCGGAAATCAGTCCCGGCAAAACCGTGGAGGGGAGCCTGGGCGGGCTGCTGGGCGGGGTGCTCGGTGCGCTCATCGCGAAGTACGGATTCTGGCACGAGTTGGCTTTAAACCATTGTTTGATTATGGCGTTATTTTGCGGTATCATCGGGCAATTCGGAGATCTCGTGGAATCCATGTTCAAACGCGCCGCGGGCGTGAAGGATTCGGGCACGCTGATCCCCGGACACGGAGGGGTCTTGGACCGGCTGGACAGTCTCATGTTTGCGGGTCCCGCTTTCTATTGCTACGAAATTCTCATACGCAGTCCTCTTCCTGTTTGATTGTCTTCTGATTCAATCCGGGTGGCACGCAATTCGATCTGCCGTTCGACTCCAAGCTGTCATAGGGGTTCTTCAATGAAAAAAATTTCGATACTGGGATCGACGGGTTCCATCGGCGTCAACACTCTGGATGTCATCGAACGCAACCCGGACCGGTTTCAGGTCGTGGCGCTCGCAGCCTGCAGCAATGTGGACGTGATCGCCCAACAGGCACGCAAATTTCGTCCGCAGGTGGTGTCCTTGTTCGACACGACAAAAGTCGATGCCCTGCGGGAGCAACTGAAGGGCCTCGGCATCGAAGTGCTCGCCGGGCAGGAAGGTTCCATACAAGTCGCGACGTTGCCGCAAGCGGACATGGTGGTCTCCGGCATGGTGGGCTGTGCCGGGCTGGTGCCCACGTTCCGCGCGCTGAAAGCGGGCAAGGCGCTGGCGCTGGCCAATAAGGAAACGCTGGTGGTGGCGGGCAAACTGATGATGGAAGTGGCGGCAAAAAACGGTTGCCCCATCATTCCCGTGGACAGCGAACACAGCGCTATCTTCCAGGCGCTGAACGGAGAACAATCCGAACGCATCAAGCGCATCATCCTCACGGCATCGGGCGGACCGTTCCGCACCTTCACGTCCGAGCAACTCGAACACGTCACGCGCGCGCAGGCGCTCAAGCATCCGAACTGGGACATGGGCGCGAAGATCACCATCGACTCGGCAACGATGATGAACAAGGGGCTCGAATACATCGAAGCCAAATGGTTGTTCGGCCTGGAGACGCCGGTCGATATCCTCGTGCACGCGCAGAGCATCATTCATTCGCTCATCGAATTCGTCGATACCTCGGTGATGGCGCAACTCGGCATGCCGGACATGCGCGTTCCCATCTCGTACGCCCTGTCCTACCCGGATCGCATCGAGTGCGACCTGCCGTCGCTGAACCTGGCACAGATGGGCACGCTGACGTTCGAGGAGCCGGATTTCGAACGCTTCCCCTGTTTGCAACTGGCGCACGATGCGCTGGACATGGGTCAGACCCTGCCTGCGGTGCTGAACGCCGCCAACGAAATCGCCGTGCAGGCGTTCCTCGACGAACTCATCCCGTTCAAGGACATCCCCGAAATCATCCGCATGACGCTGAACCATCACACTCCGTCTGCCGTGGAAGAAATCGAGGATGTGCTGGAAGCCGACCGCTGGGCGCGGGAAGAAACCCGCAAGCTGGTCACCGTAGCCCACTGAACTTCGTGAACACTGCGCTCCCCACTCCGATCCACATCAGCTTGAAACCGATCTCGTCCAACCCATTCGCGCCACGCGGAGGCCACAGTGTTTCGCATCGGTAACGGTTACGACGTGCACCGCCTGGTGGAAGGCCGCAAGCTGATCCTGGGCGGTGTGGAAATCCCGCACACGCTGGGTCTCGACGGCCATTCCGATGCCGACGCTTTGTTGCACGCGCTGTGCGATGCGCTCCTGGGCGCGGCCGGACTGGGCGACCTCGGTCATCACTTCCCCGACACCGACGACCAGTACAAAGGCATCTCCAGCCTCCTCCTCCTGGAAAAAGTGAACGACTCGCTGCGCGCCAAAGGGTTTCATGTCGTCAACACCGACGCCACCCTCGTCGCGCAGAAACCGAAACTCGCCTCCCACATTCCGGCAATGCGGCAAAACATCGCCAATACGCTGGGCATCGCCATCGATCAGGTCAACGTCAAAGCCACCACCACGGAAAAACTTGGCTTTACCGGCCGCGAGGAAGGCCTCGCCGCCTACGCCGTAGCACTAATCCAAAAGGTCTAACATCGTCCCCCCACTTTGTGCCCATGGAAGCGGGTTCCCAATCAGAAAAAATTTCCTCCATCCAACTCAAGAATTTTAGATTTGCTTAAAAATACCGGTAGCCAAAAAAGGCCTAACAATATAAAATCAGTTCAATCCAATTTTTTATGTAAGAATCATGCTTTGCCGAATTTTTTGAGACCTCGATTTGGATCGAGGGGTTATTATTAAAAGAGGAGGAGATGAGATGCCCAAAATCAAGGGGAAGTTTTTGATTGTCGCAGTGATGATGGTTTTCATGGCTTCATGCACAACGTACCATCCGCATTCCGGTTCCACCGGGTCCGGAGCAAATATTACGTTGGCTAAGGGGGAATACACGGTGCTGGGCGTCGGCACCGGGACGTCGTGTGCCGATTTTATCATAGGCATTCCGACTTCCGGCGAAAACACATTCCAGCAAGCGGTCAATAAAGCGGTCGCCTCGAAGCAGGGTGACCTGCTGGTTCAGTCTTCGGCGGATGTGAAGCTCAATTATTTTCCGACCACCTTTTTCTCCCTCTGGAACCAGAGTTGCGTTACGGTGCAGGGAATGGTCATCAAGCTGAACTAACTTTTTCGAGAAGACTGGAAACGGTCCCCCGCTTTTTCCAGTCTTCTCGCTTTTTCTCTTACTCTTATAATGAAAACTCTTGTTCTCCCATTCAAACAGGTTTTTCTGATTCACCTCGCGCTGGTCCTGATATCCGGCTGTATGCTTCAGCCCAAGACCACCAAGTTGAATGAGGCCTTTGACCTGCCTCCCGCCCAAGTGGCCGAAATTCTTGAGCAAACGCTCAATAAAAAAGACTATGCGTTTAGCAAGGAAACCATTTCGCCGGATCACATCGTGTACTCGATCGAGGTTGGCGCTGCGATCGGGGTGGGGGAACAATGGTTGGGTTACGGGAGCAATACCCAGGTGGTGGTGACCATCACCAAAGGCTCCAACAATAAAACCAACATTGTTGCCGCGGCGGGGAAAAACCTGTCCGGGCAGGATCCCTATGTGGCCACCCGGAATGTGCTGGACGCCCTGAAGCTGGATATCCGGCAGACCCAGCCGGCCCCCTCGAAAATGGTCTCCACCCAGATTCCGGCAACGGGGAATTCAGATGAGCGCGGCCCTAAAATCACCATCCTCAGCCCGACGTTTGATTTCAAGACGAACAAAAGCAAAATCCTGCTGACGGGTAATGTCATCTCTTCCTCCAAGGTGAAGGACATTCAGATTCTGGTCAATGGCAAGCCTCTGACCGAAACCCGGGGCATTGCCGTGGTCAAGGCGGAAAAGGGCGGCACCTTCACCCACAATATCGATTTACAGGATGGAGAGAACATCATCATCGTCAATGTGACCGAGAAAAACGGTAAAGTGGGCCAGCGCGTCATCAAAGGCATTCGAACGGCCCGAGGAACCTTCCAGCCGAAGGAGCTGGCGGGTGCATTTAAAGGTCAGCGCTGGGCGGTCATTGTCGGCGTATCCCGTTACGAAAATTCGCGCAAGGGTATCCCCAATCTGCGTTACGCCGATGCCGACGCGCGCATGTTCTATGAATTCCTGAAATCCCCTCAGGGGGGTGGCTTTGCGGACGATCACATCATCTTCCTCGAAAACGAAAACGCGACCCTACCAAAACTGAAAAGTGCGTTGTTCGATTTTCTCGGCAAGGCCATTCGCGAAGACCTCGTGGTGGTGTACTTCGCCGGGCACGGCGCGCCGGACCCGCTGAATACGAGCAACCTGTTCCTCCTGACGCACGACACCGATCCCGATCAGATGCGCTCAACCGCGTTCCCCATGTGGGATCTGCAAACGGCGCTGGCGCGCTTCATCCCTTCGGAACGCGTGGTGGTGCTGGTCGATGCCTGTCACAGCGCCGGCGTGGGCGATGTCGCCACCCGCAACATCGGTGACGAGAACGTCATCAACCGCTACCTGCTGGAGTTGAGCAAGGCGGGCAAGGGACGCGCCATCTTCACCGCGTCGGAGTCCGGCGAGCTGTCGCATGAGTCGCCGGAATGGGGTGGCGGCCACGGCGTCTTCACCTGGTTCATGCTGGAGGGACTCAAGGGGTCTGCGGATTCTGACAGTGACGGCGTGGTGTCGCTGGGCGAAATGATCGACTACACGTCCGAGCAGGTGCGCCGCGCCACCAAGAGCAGCCAGCACCCGGACACCTCCGGCTACTTCGACCGCAACCTGCCCATGGCCGTCCTCAATACCCCGGGCAGTTAAGCGCACCAGGCGTGCGGCGACCGGGTTGCACCCGGAGGCAACGGGCATCAGCCCGATGGGCCAACGAGGGTCGGTGCGCGCGTTCCAAATGCAAACCGTTTCCCCCTCCTTACCAAGGGGAGGTTTTGGAGCGAACTTCCTCTCCCCTGAGCCAGTGACCCCATAAGAAAATTATCATTACCTCCCCCTCACCTCAATCCTCTCCCGCCGGGGGAGAGGACGTATAAAAGGTTCCTGCTCCCCTCACGGGAGAAGGGGAGCCCCAGGCTTCTCCTTAACTTCTTACATCTGTGTTAATCTGTGTTCATCTGTGGTTGAGTTGTTTCAGTTGGAGCCGCACGTGCCCTCTAAAAATTCCAAACCCATCCGGCTATACACCATCGGTTTCACCAAAAAGAGCGCGGAGGTTTTTTTTGCGCGGCTGAAGAAGGCGGGCGTGAAGAAGATCATCGACGTGCGCCTCAACAACGAGTCGCAGATCGCCGGCTTCGCCAAAAAACAGGACCTGCCGTTCTTCTTGAAGAAGATCGGTGGCATCGACTACGAACACCGCCCTGATCTCGCGCCGACGCAGGCGCTCATCGACGAGTACCGGAAGGAAAAGAAGGGCGTCGAGAATTTCAAAAAGAAATATTTGAAGCTGGTGAAACAGCGCAAGGTGGAGAAGGCGCTCGATCCCAAAGACCTCGACGGCGCGTGCTTTCTGTGCTCCGAGGACAAAGCCCCCGACTGCCACCGCCACTTCCTCACCCAGTACCTGTCTCAATCCTGCCCCACCCCCATCGAAGTCGAGGATTTGTAGGCTGTAAAAGACGAGGGGAGTTTTTAAATTTTAATTTCGTACCGGGTGTTGCGTCCCGCGCCAATCGGTATGAAAATTCCTTTTTCAACGAGGCCCTGCAAATCGCGTGTCGCCGTGGCCTTGGACGTGCGGGTGAGGGCGATGTATTTCCCGGCGCTCATACCTCCCTCGAACCCTTTCGGTCCTTCTTCCAGCATCCGCGTTACCACCTTCCACTGCCGCTCGTTCAACTGCCCTTCATACTGGTCGAAGAGCCGGGTCTTTTTCAGCGTGAAATCGATTTCCTGCTCCGCCTGCACCTGCGCGGCCAGAACCGTGCCGGCGAAATAGGCAATCCATGAAGTGATTGCATTCGATCGTTGTCCTTCCTTTAGCGCCTCGTAGTATTCCTTGCGGTTGGCCTCCATCGTTTTGGACAGGCTCAACAAGACGGGCCTCCCGATGCCCTGCGACAACGCTTTTTCCGAAAGGGCGCGACCGACGCGTCCATTGCCGTCTTCGAACGGATGGATGGTTTCAAAATAAAGGTGCGCGATGGCGGAGCGCACGACGGGATTTTTGAGAGCACTTTTTTGACCGGATGCGGTGGCGTTGAACCACGTAATGAAGGCTTTCATCTCTTTCGGAATCCGGCTGGAAGGCGGCGCTTCGAAATGGATTTTTTCTTTGCCGATGGGGCCCGAGATGACCTGCATGGGTTCCTTATGCGTGCGCCATTTCCCGGCCTGGATTTTTTTACTGCCTTTCATAACCATCGCGTGCCAGGCAAACAGCGTTGCTTGCGCCAAGTCGTCGGCGTAGGTGTTGCGGACATCGATCATGAGTTCGCCGATGCCCTCGGCTCTTTTGTCTTTCGACTGGGGCGACTTTCCCAGCCCCAGATTGTTGCGGATGGACGACAGGACATCCTCGCGGCTCAGGTACTCGCCTTCGATCTCCGAGGTTTTGATCGCTTCCGCGACCATGAGGTCGATCAGGGCCTCGGTGCGGGTGGACTCCGGCAGGCCTTCCAGCAGACCGCTCACCCGCCCCGCCCGCTCCGCGAACGCAAAGAGGGCGTCCTCGATACCATCCAGATCGTACCGGAAATGCGGCCAGTCGGGCTGTTGCCAGTTGTAGGTCATGAGCCGATTATCGCGCATAATCGGATCAAAATAAAACCAATTTATGAGCCGATTAATCCCCCGATTCGACTCAACCGAGAGGCAAGTGGTCCCGACTTGATGTTCGAGGGCGAGAATTTGGAGTATTTATTAGGATATTAGGAAAACTTGGAAACTTATTGAAAACAACCCGCACAGTTTACATTGATAAACTTTTGGCATGGGGATATTATAAAGAGGGCTTCATATGGTTTTTTAGGTTAAACTACAAAATGAGGAAAATTTGGCACAACAGGACAACCAAAGCAGAGTCGATGAATTAAAAGTATTAAAGCAGATCGAAATAATTAAGGCGATCTCAGATATTTTTCACGCCCTAATTAAATTTGGGGCAATTCTTGGTTGCGTTTTTTTTGTAGCGCAAAGTGCAACTGCAAGCATAACGGCCTTGGCAGGCAAAGAATCCATTGCCTATTTACAATTGATGGCCGAGCTAAATATTAATCGAACTTTGGTTGACGTTTTGTTTTTTATATTTGGCGCCGGAGGGGTTACTTATGGAATACGATCGGAAAGATTTCGAAGGAAAGATGTCGAAAGATTGACGACAAGAATTAAAAAATTAGAAGAATTGCTAGATCCTAATAGAACTTCAAGCGGATTAGATCCAACTGGGCAAAATATTCCTGGAGATTAAAAATGAAAGATTTAAATTTAATCTTATTTTGGATTGCCGTCTTATCGTTGTTCCTCCAATGGCATTATTGTTGGCGTCCGTTTATGCTTAATAATTTCCGGGCGCGAATTTTTAAGTTAAGGGATGAGTTTTTTGATTTTGCCTCTCAGGGTGGGATTTCGTTTAATGAGGATGTTTATATTGAAATGAGAAAACGATGCAACTGCATATTGCGCTTTGCTCATCGTTTGAATTTAACAAACCTATTGTTGTTTTTCTTTTTAATAAAGTTTGATGAAAAGTTTTCAAAAGAAAAAGAATATAGAAGCATATTCAATTCACAAATCGAAAATATTGCTAATTCTGAAACTAAAAGATGTGTCAAGGAATTTAGAGAAAAGATAAACTATCAAGTGGGGAAATATTTTGTACTATCTACTCCAATTGTTTTTATTTTATTCCTTGCTTTAGTTGTTTGGAAAGCGGCTCTAGGCCTAGCGCTAAGTTTTATTAGATTTGTAAAGAATAAGGTTGTTTCAAGAGATGATAGAAAATCTAATTTTCTAAAAGAACAACTTGCGCAAAGAGAAAAGTCAGATCATAGAAACAAAAAGTTTTTGGAGTTGTTAAAGCAATCTACTCAAGAATCATTTCATGATGAAATAATATGGGTTAATAAAAATGTAGGACAACAAATGGATTTAGAAGACTTTTTGGAAAAGGAAGAAAAGGAATTTTTTGGAAACGGAACCCATGCGGCAGCCTGACCAACTGGTACAGCTATAGTATGTGTGTGTACCGTGATGGTATGAGTCGGTAAATGGGCTCCCAGTGTTGTTTGGAATTTAAGTAGCTATTTTAGTGGCGTAGTTTTTGTCTTTCTTAGATGAAGCCCCCCAACCCCCCTTACAAGAGCGCACCATTAAGCCCCCACCCCTTTAGGGACAAAGCTTTTAAACTCGTTTTCCCCTTCCCAAAGTCTTTGTTTTGTGGTAGATTGACCAGTTCCGAAAGAGGTTCCATTCAGCCAGCATCAACCCGTTTCGCCCTGCCGGGACTGTCGCCGTTTGACCTTCATCTAACACAACCTTTGTGGGATATTCAGTGCGCCGCGAGGATCGGATTGTCATAACAGGAATCGGCCTGACCGCCCCCAACGGCAACTCCCTCGCGGAGTTCCGCCAGAACCTGCTGGAGGGCCGCTCCGGCGTGCAAAAGTTCCAGACCCGCTTCATGGGCGAGGTGCTGGCGGGGGTGTGCGACTTCGACGAGCTGCGCTACCAGAAGAAAAAGGAAGTCCGCCGCGGCACGCGGGCCGGGTCCATCGCCGTCTATTGCGCCAACGAGGCGATCCTCGACTCCGGCCTCGATTTCGCCACGCTCGACAAGAGCCGCATCGGCGTCTATATCGGCACCACGGAACACGGCAACGTGGAGACGGAAAACGAGGTGCACAACATCAGCCAGTACGGCTACGACACCAAGTACTGGTCGCACCACCACAACCCGCGCACCGTCGCCAACAACCCGGCGGGCGAAGTGACATTGAACCTGGGCATCACCGGCCCGCACTACGCCATCGGCGCCGCCTGCGCCGCGGGCAACCTGGGCATCATCCAGGGCCTGCAGATGCTCAGGCTGGGCGAAGTCGATCTGGCCTTCGCCGGGGGCGTGTCGGAGAGCATCCGCACTTTCGGCATCTTCGCCAGTTTCAAAGCCGAGGGCGCGCTGGCGGAGCACGCCGATCCGACGAAAGCCAGCCGGCCTTTCGACACCGCCCGCAACGGCATCGTCTGTTCCGAGGGCGGCTGCCTGTACACACTGGAACGACTCAGCGACGCCGAACAACGCGGCGCCAAAATTTATGGGGAAATCGTCGGCCACCACAGCAATTCGGACGCCTACGACTACATCCTGCCGGAACCGGGCCGCCAGGCGGAGTGCATGCAGGCCGCCTTGAAAAAGGCGGGGCTGGAGCCGGGGGATATCGATATCCTCAACACCCACGCCACGGCGACGCAGTTGGGCGACATCCAGGAAGCCAAGGCCCTGCGCCTGGCGTTTCCTGCCGGATCTAAGGTAAGGATAAATAATACAAAGAGTTATATTGGGCACACCATGGGCGCAGCGGGGGCTTTGGAGCTCACCGGCAACCTGCCCGCGTTCGACGACGGGATGGTCCACCCCACCATCAATGTGGACGAAGTGGACCCGGAATGCGATCTGTCTCCGCTCAAACTGGTGGCCAACCAGCCGGAGCGGCTCGATCAGGTGGATCTCATTATGAACAATAGCTTTGGCATGTTCGGCATCAACTCGGTATTGATCGTCCGAAAGTTCCAAAAATAGGATTGAAATTTGGGGGCTCATCGCCTACCATCGAATTTTGAGGAGAGAGGTTAGATGACGAGAGAGCAAGTAAGAACCGCCATCCTGAATATCATTGCTGAAATCGCTCCGGACGAGGACCTCAGCACCGTCAAGGACGAGGAGAAGCTGCGCGACCAGTTCGACCTGGATTCCATGGACTTTCTGGACATCGTCATGGAACTGCGCAAGCGCTTCAACCTGGAAGTGCCGGAAGCCGATTACCCCGAACTGGTCACGATGAAAAGCTGTGTCGAATACCTGTTCCCGCGTCTCAAAGACCGGCACCTGGTAACCTGACCCGGCTGTTCCCATCCGATCCACCCCACGCCCATCCCGCACCCCCATCGGGGCCGGGATTTACTTGTTTTTTAAGACCAACTCCATAACAATGACGACATGGTGTACGATGCGCTCATAATCGGCTCCGGGCTTTCCGGACTGGCCGCGGGCATCCGGCTGGCGATGTTCAACAAGAAGGTGTTGATCGTCGAGAAGCACGTGGAGGTGGGCGGCCTCAATTCCTTTTACGTGCGCAAGCAGCGGACCTTCGACGTCGGCCTGCACGCCATGACCAATTACGTGCCGAAGGGCGCACGCAACGCGCCGCTTTCCAAGCTGCTCAAGCAGTTGCGCTTCCGCCACGAAGACTTCCGCCTGTGTCCGCAGCACCAGTCCGAGATCCGCTTTCCCGGCAAAGCCCTGCGTTTCACCAACGAGTTCGCCGTGCTGGAAGAGGAAGTCGCCCGCGCCTTCCCGTCGCAAATCGACGGCTTCCGCCGCCTCGTCGCCACCATCCGCGACTACGACGAACTCAACCTCGACAACAGCCGCTTCATCCCGGCGCGCACCGTGGTGGGCGAATGCCTCTCCGACCCCGTGCTCATCGACATGCTGTTCTGTCCGCTCATGTATTACGGCAGCGCCAGCGAAGGCGACATGGATTTTTATCAGTTCGTCATCATGTTCAAAGCCGTCTTCCTCGAAGGCTTCGCCAAGCCCGAGGGCGGCATGCCCTACATCCTGAATCTCCTGGTGGAGAAATACAAAACGCTGGGCGGCGAGTTGCGCATGGGCGCGGGGGTCCAGGCCATCCACGCACCGGATGGCGCGTTGCAGTCGGTGGAGCTAGAAAACGGCGAGACGGTGCTGGCCGACAAAGTGCTGTCGTCGGCGGGCTACGTCGAGACCCTCAGGCTGTGCGATCCCTGCCCGGTGGAGGAAGCCCAGTGCGAGGAAGGCCGGATGTCGTTCATGGAATGCCTGTTCGTGCTCGATCGCCCGCCGAAAGATCTGGGTTACGACAAGAGCATCGTCTTCTTTTCCACCCAGCCGCGCTTCGACTACCGCGTGCCGGGGGAGGCGGTGGACGTGACCAGCGGCGTGCTCTGCGCCCCCAACAATTTCGAGTACCCGGAGCCTGCCGCCGAGGGCATGCTGCGCCTGACCAACCAGGCCAATTACGCCATCTGGAACGACATGGTCCGCGCCGATTACCGCGCCGCCAAAAAAGCCTGCCGCGAGCGCGCGGTCGAGGAAATCCTTCAATTTTTCCCCGATTTCCGGCATAATGTTGTGTTCACGGACGCGTTTACACCCAAGACCATCTTCAAATACACCGGGCACCTCAACGGTGCCGTTTACGGTGCTCCCCACAAGATCAAGGACGGGCGCACGCCCGTACGAAACGTCTTTATTTGCGGGACAGATCAGGGTTTTTTGGGTATCATTGGGGCGACATTGAGCGGTATATCCATGGCCAATCTGCATGTGTTGCAGGCCGAAAATAAACCGGAATACGGGAGAATTTAATGTCTAAGGATTGGTTGAAAGGGGTGCGGTCGGCCTACGATACAGTCATCATCGGCAGCGGCCTGGCCGGGCTCACCGCCGCCAACATGCTGGCCCGGTTCGGACACCGCGTGCTCATCCTCGAGCACCATTACAATCTCGGCGGCCTGGCCACCTGGTTCAAACGCAAGGGCGGCCACATCATGGACATCTCCCTGCACGGCTTCCCCATCGGCATGATCAAAACCTGCCGCAAATACTGGTCCAAAGAAATCGCCGACTCCATCGTCCGCCTGCGCAACATCCGTTTCGACAACCCCCAGTTCGCTTTCGGCACCACCTTCGACAAGGATGACTTCACCGACCTGATGCGCGAACGCTTCGGCATTCTCAAGGAAACCATCGATGAATTTTTTGAGACCGTGCGGGCCATGAATTTTTACGACGACGTGAAGATGACCACGCGCGAGCTGTTCGAAAAATTTTTCCCCGGCCGGACCGATGTGCACCGCCTGCTGATGGAGCCGATCACCTACGCCAATGGCTCCACTCTGGACGATCCGGCCATCACTTACGGCATCGTGTTTTCCAATTTCATGGACAAGGGCGTCTATACCTTTCAGGGCGGCACGAATGAACTGATCCGCAAGATGAAAAAGGAGCTGCTCAAGAACGGCGTGGACATCCGCACGCATTGCCTCGTCGAAAAAGTACTGGTGGAAGACCAGCAGGTGACCGGCGTGCGCGTGAACGGACGCGAGATTCCCGCCAAGGCGGTGCTGTCCAATTCCAATATCCTGAACACCATCGAAAAGCTGACCGGTGTAGAACATTTCAGCAAAGAATTCATCCAGGAAGTGCGCGACGTGCGTCTCAACGACAGCAGTTGTCAGGTGTACATGGGCATCCGGAAAGGCGAAACCATCGAGGATGTCGGCGACCTGCTGTTCACCTCGCAGCAGGAAGAGTTCAGCTCCGAAGAGCTTCTTGATTTCCACACCACCAGCCGCACCTTTTCGTTTTACTACCCGGAAATCCGTCCCGGACACAACCAGTACTCCATCGTCGCCTCCACCAATGCGCGTTACAAAGACTGGGCGTACCTGAGCGAGACGGAATACCAGAAGAAAAAAGACGAGTTGATCGAACGCACCCTCGACGCATTGGAACGCTACGTGCCCGGCGTGCGCGCCAAGATCGACCACGTGGAAGCGTCCACACCGAAAACGTTCAAGCGCTACACCACGCATCCCGGCGGCGTCTCATTCGGCACCAAGTTCGAAGGACTGAAAGTCAGCCGCGATCTGCCGAACCAGGTGGCGGGACTGTTCCATGCAGGCTCCGTGGGCATCATCATGTCCGGCTGGCTGGGCGCGGCGAACTACGGCGTCATCGTCGCCAACGAAGTGGACAAGTTTGTGTCCGCATTACGCAAGGCAAAACTGGAACCGGTCAACGCGTAAGCGGTCGGTCCGGTTTCGAGCGCGTCCGCCGTCTCCTTGCCGGACAACACGGCACAAGATTGAATCTTCCCCATTCCAACCGATCCCATGCAATTTGATTTCACAGACCAGACGGTGATCGTGACCGGCGGCACCCGCGGGATCGGTCGCGGCATCGCCGAAGCCTTCCTGAATGCGGGCGCGACGGTGATCGCCACCTACCTGTCCAACCAGGACGCCGCCGAACAGTTTCAGCAGGATGTCACCGCCGGCAGCGACCGGCTCCACGTCCGGCAGTGCGACGTCACCCGGCTGGAAGACGTCGAAAATTTTTACAAATTCGTGTGCGACACTTTCGAGACCTTTCACGTGCTGGTCAACAACTCCGGCATCCGCCGCGACGCCATTGTCGGCATGATGACGGAGGAAGACTGGAAAGACGTGGTGGATACCAACCTCACCGGCACCTTCACCATGAGCAAGCTGGCAGTGCAGAACCTGTCGCGCAAACGCTACGGCCGCATCATCAACATCACCTCGCCCGTCGGCAAGTTCGGCTTCGCCGGGCAGGCCAACTACGCCGCCACCAAAGCCGGGCAGGTGGCCTTCACCAAATCGTTGTCGAAGGAAGTGGCCAGCCGCAAGATCACCGTCAACTGCGTGTCGCCGGGGTTCATCGACACCGACTTCATCGCCGACCTGCCCGACGACCAGAAACAACAATACCTCGAACAGGTGCCGTTGAAACGCTTCGGCACGGTGGAGGACGTCGCCCACTGCGTGCTGTTCCTCGCCGGACGCAACGCCGACTACATCACCGGTGCTGTGCTCGAAGTGACCGGCGGATTGTAACCGGGCCACGCCCGGAGGGAATGTGCCCCATTGCTTAGAGTGGTATTTCTTAAATGATTGCGGGCGAACGATGGTGCGTGGGAGACCGATGCGCACCCCCTTCTCCGAAGGACCGGGCCAAGCCCGGAGGGAATGTGCCCCATTGCTTCCGGTTGACTGCAACCAACAGGTCGCAAGCGAACGATGGTCCCGTACTTAAACTCCCTCCCCTTTACAAGAGGAGGGCTGGGAGAGGTTGGCTTTAACCACAGATGAACACCGATAAACACAGATGAGAAACATCTTTTTCTTCCCCTCCTTACCAAGGAGGGGATTGAGGGGAGGTTTTGGAGATCCTTACCCCTTCCCCCTTTTCAAGGAGAGTTTTTCACACACGCTTTTCAAAAAAGAAAAACAGAGATTCTTTGTCGCCTCAAGCTCCTCAGAATGACAGGTCGGGAACTTGATTGTCATTCTGAGCGTCAGCGAAGAATCTATGGGTTGCTTTTAATTCCCTTATGCAAAGGTCTCCTTTTTAAGGGGCACTCACGGAGTGACGGGGGGAGGGGTTACCGATGACCTTTCCTTATTCTCCGGGTGAAGCCCGGTTCCCCCTTGTAAGGGGGGCTAGGGGGGTTTTTCCTTCAGTAAGATCCTTCGGGGCCGTAGGCGACGAAGGATCAAGTTGAGTGAAAATTTTATGAACGACGAAATCTTAAACACCATCCCGCACCGGCCGCCGTTTCTGTTCGTCGATGAAATCGTCGCGCAGACCGCCGAACGCATCCACACGCGCAAAACCATAAACGCCGACGAGCCGTTCTTCAAGGGCCATTACCCGGATTTCCCCATCATGCCCGGCGTGCTCATCTGCGAATGCGTGTTTCAGGCGGGAGCCCTGCTGATGGCGAAAAAGATGGAGATGGAAGAAGGCAAGGTGCCGGTGCTGACGCGCATCCAGAACGTCAAGTTCAAGCAACCGGTGTTTCCCGATAGCGTGCTCGACATCCACGTCGAGTACGGCGAGAGCGTCGGGCCGGCGCACTACATGAAGGGCAAGGCGGAAGTGAACGGCAAGACGGCAGTGTTGGTGGAGTTCACCGCCATGCTGATGGAGGAACAACGGTGAGCTTCCTCAACCTCGAAGGCAAAACCATTCTCGTCACCGGCGTCGCCAACAAAAAAAGCGTGGCTTACCACATCGGCAAAACGCTGGAAGCGGAAGGCGCGAAGGTTGTGTACAGCGTGCGTTCGGAAACCCGCAAAGCCAGCGTGAAAAAATTACTGGACCCCGCGCCGATGTTGGTCTGCGACGTCGAGGACGAAGCCCAGATCGACCGCCTGCGCGACGACATCGCCCGCACCACCGGCACCCTGCACGGCCTGGTGCATTCCATCGCTTTCGCCAATTTCGCCGATGGACTCAAACCGTTTCACGAAACGGCGAAGCCCGATTTCCTGCAATGCGTGGACATCTCCTGCTACTCGATGATCCGGCTGGCCAACGCGTTCAAGGATCTGTTCGCGAAAGACGCGTCGGTGGTCGCCGTGGGCATCTCCACCACGCGCATGGCGGCGGAAAACTACGGCTACATGGGACCCGCCAAGGCTGCGCTCGACTCGTCGCTGGCCTTCCTCGCCAAATCGTTCAGCGTGTTTTCGAACGTGCGTTTCAATTCGGTGAACGCGGGGCTGTTGAAAACTTCCGCCTCCGCGGGCATTCCCGGCTACCTCGACTCCTACCTGCACGCCGAGCAGTTGACGCTGCGCAAGAAGGCGTTGCAGACGCAGGAAGTGGCGAACGCCGCCGTGTTCCTGCTCAGCGAACGGTCGAGCGGCATCAATGCGCAGGGCATCGTGCTCGACGCCGGCATGAGCATCAACTACTTCGACAAGGACATCGTCCGCCGCGCCCAGAGGCCTGATACAGACAGAAAATAGAAACGGTTTTCTTAAAAAAGTTTTTCCTGCCGGTCGGTGGGATCGCGGAAGTGGTCGGTGGACAGACGCGGTCCGCCCGGCGCAAATCCCGCCTGTTTGCGCGCAAGCTGGAACATCTGTTTGATCTGTTCGGCGTACACACCTTCCCCCTTCATGCGCGCGCCGAAGCGTGTCTCGTTCAACTCGCCGCCGCGCACTTCACGGATGCGGTTTAAAACTTTTCCCGCCTGCGTCGGCACGTGCGTCTCCAGCCAGTCGCGGAACAGGTCTTTCAATCCAAACGGCAGACGCAGCACCTGGTAGCCCGCAAACTGCGCGCCCGCGTCTTTCGCTGCTTTCAAAATAGCGGGCAGTTCGTGATCGGTGAGGCCGGGCACGACCGGCGCGACGAGCACGCCCGTGGGCACGCCCGCATCGTTCAACGCGCGCACGGCATCGAGCCGATTCTCCGGCGTCGAGGCGCGCGGCTCCAGCTTGCGTGCCAGCTCCGTGTCGAGCGTGGTGATGGAAAGATACACCGCCGCGCAATCGAACGCCGTGAGTTGGGACAGCACGTCGATGTCGCGCGTCACGAGATGATTTTTGGTGATGATGGCAACGGGGTTGCGGAAATCGAGCGCGACTTGCAGACAACGGCGGGTGAGGCCGAGCTTGCGTTCGACGGGTTGATATGCGTCGGTGACGCCGGAGAGGGCGATCACCTGCGGCTGCCAGTTTTTTTTGGAGAGGGCCCGGTGCAACAACTGCGGCGCCTGCTGTTTGACGCCGATTTTGCTTTCGAAATCGATTCCCGCCGACAGCTCCAGGTATTCATGCGTCGGTCGCGCATAGCAGTAGGCGCACCCGTGCTCGCAGCCGCGATACGGGTTGGCGCTGTAAGTGAAAGGAATGTCCGGGCTGTCGTTCGGCGACAGGATCGATTTCGACGCGTCCTGCCAGAACTCCGTGTCCGGCGCGGGGCCTGACGGATCGTCCAGCCAGTCCTCGGTGGTGGAGCGGTCGAGCGGCTTGAACCGGTTGGCGGGGTTGGCCCGCGCGCCCCGGCCCGTCGCCGATCTCGTCCTCGACTCATGCGATGCACTCATCCCATTCTTTCACACCTCATCAATGCTTGTGCGTTCCTTCTTCCCAGTATTCCTGGATCATGGCCCACGCGCGGTGCGTCAGGTGGCACTTCTTGCAGCCTTCCTTGCCGATGATGCCGACGTTTTTCCAGAACTCGCCGGGATTCGGTTTTTCTTTCATCAATTCGTCGCGCATGTCGTCGAACGCTTCTTCCACCGCGTCGCCCACAAAGAACTGTTTCACCGCGTCGGTGGTGTGGCATTTCGAACAGGTGGATTTCAACTCCATGAACCGCTGTTTGAATCCACGCACCGCCTTAGCGGAGCGGTCGTACTGCCCCTCTTTGAAGTTGGTGGTGACCGCATTGAACGAACCGGAAACTTTGTGCATGAATTTGCCGTAGGCCAGTTCTTCCTCGGTGACCGGATCGAGGACCTTGATTTTATCCACGTGCGGCCAGTGGAAATGCGCCCATACGGAGACGTACTGGTCGGCGTGACATTTGCCGCAGGTCTTGGCGACCGCGCCGGAAGCCTCGCCGATCTGCTTCGCGTCGCGGGTCTTCACCGCCTGGGCGAATTTTTGAGCCGCCTTGAGATCGAAATACTCCTCCCATTCCGGAACCAGCTTCGATGTGTCCTCGTAGGCTTTCACGAAATCGGCGGCACGCTGTTCCGCGTTTTCCCAATCCTGCTCGCCCACGTTGGTGAACACGCCGCCGAAATTTCCGGACAGGGCGTGCATCTGCTGAATCCATTTCGGTTCCTTGGATTCAGGTGGGTAGAGTTTTTTCAGCGAAGCGGGCGGTTCTTTCACCACCAGGTCCTTGGCCAGTGCGGGCGCGGCGACCCACAACAGGAGCACAACGAAAACAAGAGCGGAGAATCGGAAAATACGGATCATGAAGCCCTCCCAGTTTTTGGTGATCGTGAGGAACGATTGGAGCTTCCATTATACCGAACCCGGCAGGGGCCAAGGCAAGGGCTTATCTTGAGAAATGCACCCGTTTCACGTCGGTTTTTTCTTTGGACCAGGCGGGCGTGTACTGGATGAGAAGCTCGGCGCGGTGCACGCCGTTTCCCACCAGGTAGCGATATTGCACCGGTTTTTTGTAGGGCAGGGCGGTGTCCTGTTGCGGCGCGAGGATTTCCTTGTACTCGTCGATGGCCTTCCCCGCTTCGTCAAAAAAAGTGGTGTACAGGTACATGCGCGGGTCGCCGTTGTCCGCCGTCGGTACCCAGTGCGGCACGTTGAGGTTGGTGAGTTCCAGTTCGAATACGCGTTTTCCGAACGAACCGGTGACTGCAATGTCCACCTCGGTGATTTCGCGTTTTGGAAAACTATGATCGGCGACTTCGCGCTTGGCGTGCAGCAGGCTTTTTGGAAAACTTTGCGTGAGTCTCTGCAGTTTGCGTTGCATGTGGCAGGCCTGGCAGGTTTTCTTCGATCCCGTCGCCTGCCACTGCTTGTAGGTTTTTTGATGACAGGCGCTGCAAAATTTGGCGGTGCGGTAGGCGTCGTCCTGTTTGGTCGGATGCGGCGGCGATAAAATATCGTACGGCCCGTGCATGGCGTCGTTTTTCACATGGCAGGGCACGCAGTAGATGCCGTCGTCCCGGTGTTTCAGCCTCGGTTGTGGTTTCTCACCGGGAAACACCGTGGTCGGGATATGGCAGTTCAGGCATTTTTCTTTGGAGTGGTTTTCCGTCGCCTTGACGTAGCCCTCGCTCACCCACGCCACCGAGTGACGGCTTTTCTTCCAGGCGTCGAAAATGTCCTTATGGCAGTCGGCGCAGCGTTTCGCCTGCGGGTACTTCAACAGGTCCGGTTCGCGCACTTTTTCAATGAGCGCATCGGGGATGACGCCGGGGATGATGTTGATGACGAAATACACCGCGCACACAGCGGCGAATCCCGACGCGCCCAGGGCGAGACTCCAGCGGATCAATCGGTAACGGTCCATCGGGTGCTCCCTTTAAGTGAAGGGACTGAGAGAGGGAAACGGTCGCCGGTTAGAACTGTTGCAGGAACCGCAGGTCGTTTTCGAAAAACAGCCGGATGTCGTTGATGCCGTACTTGAGCATGGCAATGCGTTCCATGCCGAGACCGAAGGCGAAGCCGGTCCATTTTTCCGGATCGTAATCGACAAACCCGAACACCGCCGGGTCCACCATACCGCAACCGAGGATTTCGATCCAGCCGGTGCGCGAACACACACGGCAGCCGTCGCCGCCGCAGATGACACACTGGATGTCCACTTCCGCGCTGGGACAGGTGAAGGGGAAAAAACTGGGGCGGAAGCGCACGCCGGTGCCGGCGCCGAACACCTGCTGCACGAACAGGTTCATGACGCCCTTGAGGTCGCTGAACGACACGCCCTCGTCCACCATCAGGCCTTCGATCTGGTGAAACATCGGCGTGTGCGAGATGTCCGAGTCACAGCGGTACACCTTGCCGGGGGCGATGATGCGCACCGGCGGCTGCTGTTTTTCCATGACATGAATCTGCACCGGCGAGGTGTGCGTGCGCAACACGCGGTCGCCGATGTAAAACGTATCCTGCATGTCGCGCGCGGGATGATCTTGCGGAATGTTGAGGGCTTCGAAATTGTAGTAGTCGGATTCGATCTCCGGCCCTTCGGCCACGTCGAACCCGAGGCTGACGAACACCTGTGTGATCTCTTCCATCACCTGCATGATGGGGTGCAGCGTGCCGACTGGCTCGCGGCGGCCAGGCAACGTGGTGTCGAACGTGCTGGTTTTGGAACCCGCGCCCTGTTGTGCCAGTTCCTCGGTTCTTTGTTGCAGACGTTCTTCGACGTGGGTTTTGAGATCGTTGATGAGTTTGCCGACGGCGCGTTTTTCTTCCGGCGGCAGGTTGCGCAGGTCTTTGAGGATGGCGGTGACGTGACCTTTTTTACCGAGGTAGCGCGTGCGCAGGTCCTTGAGATCGTCCGGACGGGAGGCGGCGGTGAGGGCTTCTTCAAACTCCCGGCGGTGATTGTCAATCTGATCGATCATGGTTATCGGCGGAGGAGACAGAGGAGAGGTCATGAAGCTTCTTCCTTATTTAATGCGTCATTCTTCACTGCGTTCAGAATAACAAACTGAAAAGGAAAAAGCCCCCTGCTCCTCTGCGAGGAAAAGCAGACTGGCAACGCTTGAAGAGCGAACCATGGTCTGCGAACCTCTTTAAAACGCCCTGTTTCCATCCGGGTGATACCCGGCCCTTCGGAGAAGGGGGGACCGGGGCCTCGCCCCGAAAAGGCGGATCATCTTTGAAATGAGCCCACAGATCATCACCCACCCACCGGACAGTGCTCAGCTGCCTCCGGACGCAGTCCGGTCAGCTTAAATTCGAGCGGGCGGTTTCGAGCAGCGACTTGAACGATTTTTCGTTATGTATCGCCATGTCGGACAGCACTTTGCGGTCGAGATCGATGTTGGCTTTTTTCAGGCCGTGCATGAACTGGCTGTAGGTCAGGCCTTCAGCGCGGGCAGCGGCGTTGATGCGGGCGATCCACAGGCGACGGAAATCACGCTTGCGGGTGCGGCGATCGCGGTAGGCATAGCTCAGCGATTTTTCCACCGCTTCGCGGGCTTTGCGGTATGCCTTGCTGCGCACACTGCGGAAGCCTTTCGCCAGTTTCAGTACTTTTTTGCGGCGGTTCCGGGATACGGTTCCATTTACGGCTCTTGGCATTTTTCAGGTTCTCCAGGTCTTCTCTCGGTTCTCAGTAGGGCAACAAGGCTTTGATGCGCTTGGCGTCGCCGCTGGTGAGAGTCCGGCTGCGTCGAAGATTGCGTTTACGTTTGGTGGATTTGCTCGTCAGTATGTGACTGGTGAACGCAGCATTGCGGCGGATCTTGCCGGTACCGGTTTTGCGAAACCGTTTTGCGGCGCTCTTGTTGGTTTTCATTTTCGGCATGATTTGGACTCCGTATTCCTTATCCTGATTCCATCTGCGAACCGGCGCTCAGCTCTCGGCCGCATCTTCTTTCTTAACGGGAACTTCTTTTTTCTTTTTCGGCACCATGATCATCGTCAACGTGCGGCCTTCCTGCTTCGACGACTGCTCGATGTCCGCCACATCTTCCAGCGTTTGCGCGACGCGTTCCAGCAGCTTCTGGCCATGATCACGATGGACGATTTCGCGTCCCTTGAAAAAGATGATGATCTTGGCCTTGTCGCCGGCTTCCAGAAAGCGCTGCGCGTGCTTGATCTTGAAATTGAAATCGTGCTGGTCGGTATTCGGCCGGAATTTGACTTCCTTGACGTGAATGACCCGCTGGTTCTTTTTGGCTTCGTGCGCCCGCTTGCTTTGCTTGTACTTGAATTTGCCGTAATCCATGATCCGGCAAACGGGCGGGTTGGCGTGCGGTGCGACTTCGACCAGATCGAGGTCGTTTTCCTGGGCCATAGCCAAGGCCTCGTGCGTGGGGAAGGTTCCCAACTGCTCACCGTCGGCGCCAATCACCGTGACTTCCTTGACACGGATCATGTTGTTGATACGCTGTTTTTTATTAATACAAAGGTCTCCTATATCGAGTTCCGTGCAAACTCAATGCACGTCGATGACCTTGTCATCGATTTCCTGCTTCAACCTTTTCAAGAAATCATCCAGAGACAGAGTGTGGGTTTCCTGAGAACGCCGCTTGCGGACGGCTATCTGCCCGGATTGAACTTCCTTGTCACCTAAAACCAACATATAGGGGGTTTTGGCCATTTGGGCCGCCCTTATCTTGAACCCAATCTTCTCATTTCGCAAGTCTTTTTCCACCCGGATTCCGTTTTCTTCCAGTTGGGCGGCAACTTTTTCGGCATAACCATTCTGACTGTCGGTGATGGGCAACAGCGCCACCTGCACCGGCGCCAGCCACAACGGAAACGCTCCGGCATAATGCTCGATCAGGCAGCCGAAAAAGCGCTCGATCGATCCCATCAGCGCGCGGTGGATCATGATCGGCTGATGCTGTTTGCCGTCCTCGGCGACGTAGGTCATCTCGAACCGGTGCGGCAGATTGAAATCGACCTGGATCGTCGAGACCTGCCAGAAACGGCCGAGGCTGTCCTTGATCTTGATGTCGATCTTCGGTCCGTAGAACACGCCTTCGCCGGGGTCTTCCTCGTAATCGAGGCCGGATGCGTCGAGCGCCTTCTGCAAGGCCGTCGTTGCCGTCTCCCAATCGTTGTCGGAACCCACGGATTTTTCCGGCCGCGTGCTCAAAAATACTTTGTATTCGTCGAACCCGAACGAACGCAGGATGTAGAGCACGAACTGCAACACGCGTTCGATCTCGGACTCGATCTGGTTGTGCGCGCAGAACAGGTGCGCGTCGTCCTGCGTGAAGCCGCGCACGCGCAGCAGACCGTGCATGACGCCGGAACGTTCGTAACGGTACACCGTGCCCAACTCCGCCCAGCGCAGGGGCAGGTCGCGGTAACTGCGCAGGTGCGACTTGTAAATCTGAATGTGGAACGGGCAGTTCATCGGCTTCAGGATGTACTCCTTGTTCTCGACATCCATCGGCGCGAACATGTTCTCTTTGTAAAAATCGAAATGCCCACTGGTCTGCCACAGGTCCGACTTCGCCGTGTGCGGCGTGTAAACGAGTTCGTAGCCGTTTTTGTAATGCTGCTGCCGCCAGAATTCCTCGACGATGTAGCGGATGCGCGATCCTTTCGGGTGCCACAGGATGAGGCCGGGACCGACGTCCTCCGACATCGAAAACAGGTCGAGTTCCTTGCCCAGCTTGCGGTGGTCGCGGCGCTTGGCTTCTTCCAGCCGGTCGAGGTATTGCTTCAACTCATCCTTGTTGCGCCACGCGGTGCCGTAGATGCGTTGCATCACCGGGTTGCGCTCGTCGCCGCGCCAGTAGGCGGCGGAGGTGGACAGCAGCTTGAACGCTTTCAGGCGTTTCGTGTTGTCCACGTGCGGACCGCGGCACAGGTCGGTGAAATCGCCCTGCGAGTACGCGGAAATGGTGTCGGCCTGGTCGATCGACTCGATGATCTCGACCTTGAACTCCTCGCCCATGTCTTTAAAAAATTTTACGGCGTCATCGCGCGGCATTTCCTGACGCTCGATAGGCAGACCTTTTTTGGCGATCTCCTTCATACGCTTTTCGATCTTCTGCAAATCTTCCGGAACGAACGGCGTCTCGCGGTAAAAATCGTAATAAAACCCGTCTTCGATCACCGGACCGATGGTGATCTGCGTCTCCGGAAAGAGCTGCTTCACCGCCTGCGCCATGAGGTGGGCGCAACTGTGGCGCAGGGTGTCGAGATCGAATTCCGTCTGCGGAGCGGGATTTTGTGTCTGTTCGTTCATATACGTAAAAAGGCATCATGGGGCAACCCGCGCATGATGCCCTTCCATCTGAATAAAAAGGCCTTAGGGAATCCAGGATATTGAGAAAATAGGCACGGGCGGTTTCGAACCGCCGACCCCTTGCATGTCAAGCAAGTACTCTACCCCTGAGCTACGTGCCTGTAATCACCTAGTTTGCTTGAACTTATTCTATTTTTATTCCCGCTTTTGTCAAGCCCTATCCGGACCTCGTCCGGTAGAAACGGGCTACTGCCCAGTGGTCACGGCGATGATCCGTAGGCGCGGACTGCGTCCAAGATGAACGTACCCGGTTTTCAATGATCCCTCCCCTTTACAAGGGGAGGGCTGGGAGGGGTTACCGATGACCCTTCCCCACTATTTCCCGCCGGCCTGTTTGGCGACGGCATCCGCCGCCTTCTTCGCCGCTTCGGCGTCGCCGAGGTAATAACTCTTGGTCGGCTTCAAACTCTCATTCAGTTCGTACACCAGCGGGATGCCGGTCGGGATGTTGAGTTCCACGATGTCCTCATTGCTGATGCCGTCGAGGTGCTTGACCAGGGCGCGCAGGCTGTTGCCGTGGGCGCAGATGAGCACGCGCCTGCCGGCCTGGATCTCGGGCACGATGGTGTCGTTCCAGTACGGCAGAAAACGATCGACCGTGTGCTTGAGCGCCTCCGTCTTCGGCAGGTCGGCGGCATCGACCCCGGCATAGCGCCGATCGCTGTGCGGCAGGCGTGCGTCGCCGTCGGGGAGCGGTGGCGGCGGGATGTCGTAACTGCGCCGCCAGATCTTCACCTGGTCGTCGCCGTGCTGTTCCGCGGTTTCGGCTTTGTTGAGTCCCTGCAGGTTGCCATAGTGGCGTTCGTTCAGCCGCCAGGAGCGGTGGACCGGAATCCACATCAAATCGAGTTCGTCGAGCGCGATCCACAACGTGCGGATGGCGCGTTTCAAAACAGAAGTGTGGGCCACGTCGAAGGTCAGTCCGGCCTCGCGGATGAGCTGACCCCCCAGCCGGGCTTCCTCGCGGCCCTGATCGGTGAGGTCCACGTCGGTCCAGCCGGTGAAGCGGTTCTCCAGGTTCCAGGTGCTCTGGCCGTGGCGCATCAAAACCAGTTTATGCATTCGCAAATCCTTAGAAATGGTTTTATGATGTAAGACGGGCGTGGCCCGTCGCAAAATGGCTACTGCCCGGTGGTTAGGGCAATGATCCGTGGGCGCAATTCTGAATTTATCCTGTTGTCACCGGACTCAATCCGGCGGGCGTGGCCCGTCGCAAAATGGCTACTGCCCGGTGGTTAGGGCAATGATCCGTGGGCGCAATTCTGAATTTATCCTGTTATCACCGGACTCAGTCCGGCGGGCGTGGCCCGTCGCAAAATGGCTACTGCCCGGTGGTTAGGGCGATGATCCATGGGCGCAATTCTGAATTTATCCTGTTGTCACCGGACTCAGTCCGGCGGGCGTGGCCCGTCGCAAAATGGCTACTGCCCGGTGGTTAGGGCAATGATCCGTGGGCGCAATTCTGAATTTATCCTGTTGTCACCGGACTCAGTCCGGCGGGCATGGCCCGCGGCAAAAAGACGTATTTGAATCCCAGGTTTCGGGAAAGGCCCGATTGTACCGCATCGCCCCAAAAATGGCGAGCCCCAGAGAAACGGTTGGGAGCAACGGGCTGATGTCCCCATTGCAAAGAATGGTTTGAAGGCGCGAATCTACATTGCTCCCTCTTCCTCAATGGGAGAGGGCCGGGTGAGGGTGACTAATGCCTCCTCATTTGGTAAAACAAAACTTACTATGTTTAGCAGGGAGATCTCATTGATCCCCCCTCATCCTAACCTTCTCCCACCAGGGGAGAAGGAATAAAAATTTTCCTGCCCGGGAAAGCAGGATGCTGTTACAAGGCCAATTTTATGTTCCTTGAAGTCGAACCCTGCGGCAATGTCGATCGGCCGTTCAGCATGCTGTACCGCGAGATGGATGCCCCGCGCGAGGTGTACGCCATCAAGTACCCCGTGCAGGGATCGGACCAGCCGGTGCAGGTGACCGGATGGGATGCGGAGACCAACGCCCCCTGCCCGGCGTACGCTTGCCGCGTCGAGGAGTCGGGCGACGGCGTGGCGCTGCTCATCTACGGAGGCACCGGTGGCCTGCGCCTGAAAGAGCTGGAAGACGAATCCGACTGGAGCCTCACCACCGCCCACCAGTGGGGCGAAACCCACCTCGTCTATCCCAAAAACGCGTTCATTGTTTACAAAGACGAGTTATAAAAAATCCCATTACCCCACCCAACCCGTCACTCCGTGTGTCCCTTGGAAAGGGGAGGGATCATTGAAGCGGGTCTTTTCTCACAGTTGAATTTCTCCCCTCCTTACCAAGGAGGAGACTGAGGGGGGGGGTTGGAGCCTTCTTCCTTAAAAAACAAAACATCGATTCTTCGCTGACGCTCAGAATGACAGTTCAGACCCCAACCTGTCATTCTGAGGAGCCGGGCCACACCCGGAGGGAACAGGGGATATAAGGAAAGAAGACTTATTAATCACCCTCACCCCAACCCTCTCCCATCAAGGGAGAGGGAGTCTTTTCGAATGCGCCCACCGGCCATCGCCGGGACTACTGGGCAATAGCCCATTTCTCCTCCTCGTAGAGGAGCGCGCCCACCGGCCATCGTAGCGACCACTGGGCAGTAGCCAACTTCCTCCGGGCGAGGCCCGGTGTCTCCGGACGCAGTCCGGTCAACCCTTCGCGTCTTTTTGTTTGTGGAACTGGCGGCCGGAGCGGTCGCCGGGGTCGCTGGTCACTTCCTCCAGCACGAGTTGGCAGATGCGCGTCTCGCCGGGTTTGGCTTCAATGACGAACGGACCGTGGTTGAGCATCTCCAGGGTGATGATGCCGAGGCCGGTGCCGCAGTGTATCATCGGCGCGGTCATGTGCACCATGAGGCCGAGCCGCGCGATGCGGCTTTTGCCTTCGACGCGACCCGCCAGCCGCGAACCGGGCGGGAACTCGACTTTCTCAAACGTCGAGCCCAGGTAGATGCGTTTGGGTTCGAGGCGGTAGCAGCCTTTCTCATCTTTCGGCACTTCAATCAAATACTGGTCGCTGAACTGACGGTAATCGAAATGCTCCGGATTGACGGTGATGCTGGAAACGCCGTAAGGCTCGTATTCCGGTTTCCAGATCCAGAGCGGCTCGCCAAGATGCAGGTCGATCGACGTGGTGTCGATGTTTTCCTTCGCCGGCGCGGGCTCGACGATCATGCGCCCGTCCGCGAGGGCCTTGTGAATGTCGTCGCCGCTCAGAATCATGCCTGCACCTCTTTCGTGATGTGTGCGGGTTCGATGGCCTCGCCGCGTCCGGCGGCCACGCAATGCAGTAAATATTCGCGGTTGCCCTTTTGCCCGGTGATGGGCGAGGCGGTGAGGCCGCACGCGACCCAGCCCTGCGCCACCACGAACGCCGTCAAATCGGTGAGCACTTTTTCGTGCTTGGCGGGATCGCGGATGATGCCCTTGTGCTCGACTTCGTCTTTACCCACCTCGAACTGCGGTTTGACCAGCGCAACGAGGTCGCCTTCTTCTTTCATCACCGCGAACACGGCAGGCAGGATGAGCTTCAGCGAGATGAACGACACGTCGATCACCGCGAGGCCCACCGCTTCCCCGTCCACATCCTCCAGCTTAAGATGCCGCGCATTGAAGCGGTCGCAGAGCACCACGCGGTCGTCGCTTTGCAGTTTCCAGTCGAGCTGGCCGTAGCCGACATCGAAGGCATACACTTTCTTCGCGCCGTTTTGCAGCAGGCAATCGGTGAAGCCGCCGGTGGACGCGCCGATGTCCGCCGCCGTTTTGCCGGTGGCCGAAACGCCGAACGTGGTGAGCGCGTGTGCCAGTTTGACGCCACCCCGGCTGACGAAGGGATTCGGGTCTTCAACCGCAAGCGGCGCGTCTTCCGCCAGCATGCGGCCGGGCTTGTCCAACACCTCATCGCCCAGGCGCACACGCCCGGCGAGGATCAACCCCTGCGCGCGTTCGCGCGATGTGACCAGTTTTTTTTTACCAGCAACTGGTCGAGCCGCAGTTTAACTGTCTTCTTCTTCGTCATCGTCGTCTTCGTCGTCATCCGCATCCAGCGCCGCTTCGCCGCCGAACAGTTCCGCCACCAGTTCACCCTTCTGGTTGCGCGTCAGCGTTTCGATCTTCTGTTCCGCTTCCTGCAACTTCTTCGAACAGATGCGCGACATCTTGATGCCTTCTTCAAAAATCTGCAGCGACTTGTCGATGTCGAGCTCGCCTTTTTCCAGTTCGGCGACAATCTGCTCCAGCCGTTGCAACGCCTTTTCAAACTTCATCTCCGCCATATATGGACTCCGTTAATACAGTGGAAGTAATAGAAAACCCCAAGTTTTGCCTCCCCTCCTTACCAAGGAGGGGAATGAGGGGAGGTTTTGGAACTCCCTTCCTTACCCCACCCACCCGTCACTCTGCGAGTGCCCGTTGTAAAGGGGAGGGAACATTGAAAGCCGACTTTCGATTGGCTAATAATCCGTACTACCTCCAAAAATCCGTTTCACTCATTCGTCCCGTCCACCGTGCAGTCGAGCTTTCCTTTCGACAGACGCACTTCGACTTTATCACCCGGCTTCACCTCACCGCTCGCCTTCACCGCCTTGCCGGATTGGGTATCGGTGGTGATGCTGTAGCCCCGATCCAAAATCGATAGCGGACTGAGCGCATTCAGGTTTTTGGCGACGCCTTCGAATCGCTGCCGGTGCCAGCGCGATTGCGACGCCATCTGCTTGATCAGCCGGTGTTCGAGACCGGCGCGTTTGTCCTCACCGTTTTTGATATCCCATTGGGGCGACGCCTGCATGAGCCGGTGCACGGTGCTGACGGCGCGGTGGCGCTGCACCACGACCCATTGATCGAGCCCGCGCAGCAGGCGTTGCGATATTTCGTCGAGGCGCTGCGCCGGACCTTCGAGAATGCGTTGCGGCTCGCGGAAAAAACGCCGATCGATGAGCCGCCTCAAGTGATCCTTGTATTCGCCGATCTCGTCGTCCATGCCGTCGATCAACGAATTGATCAACCAGCTCAAATCCTCCATCACATCTTTAAGACGCGGCACCGCAAGTTCCGCCGCCGCCGACGGGGTCGGCGCACGCAGGTCGGCGACGAAATCAGCGATGGTGAAATCGATTTCATGGCCGACGGCGGAGATCACCGGCAACTCCGACGCGTAAATGGCGCGCGCCACCACTTCCTCGTTGAACGCCCACAGGTCTTCGATCGAGCCGCCGCCGCGCCCGACAATGAGCACATCCAGATCCTCGATGGTGTTCATGTAGCGGATGGCCTCGGCGACCTCTTCCGCCGCGCCGTCGCCCTGCACCTTGACGGGATAGAGCAGCGCCGAGATTTTCGGGTTCCTGCGCTGGATGACATTCACAATGTCGCGGATGGCCGCACCCGTCGGCGACGTCACGATGCCGACGCGCCACGGAAATTCGGGAATGGGTTGCTTCCTGGCCTCGTCGAACAGGCCTTCCTTCTGCAATTTTTCTTTAAGCTGTTCGAAGGCTTTCTGCAACGCGCCCAGCCCGCGCGGCTCCAGCGAGTCCACCACGATCTGGTACTCGCCACGCGGTTCGTACACGTTGAGCCGGCCGCACACCAGCACCTGGTCGCCGTCGCCGGGTTTGAATTTCACGCGCATGCGGTTGCCGCGGAAGAACACGCAGCGCACCTGCGCCTTGTCGTCTTTCAGGCTGAAATAGGCGTGGCCGGAGTTGGCGACGGTGTAATTGGAAATCTCGCCTTCCACCCACACCATCTCAAACGCCTGCTCCAGAAGCGAGCGAATGGTGCGCGTGAGTTCGCCGACGGTGAAGACGTGGCCGCTTTCGTCTTCGAGGGGAGCGTCCGACCGGTCCGGGGAGATGAGGGCCATGCGGTGTGTCCTTAAATTTTGTTTTGGATCACCCAAATTATGGATTAATTAATGATGGAGCTTCAGGAGGGTTCTTGAGCTTTAGCCTTGGACCGAAAATGGACGCCAACCGCAAAACCAATTAAAGCCCATGAGATTATATTCATCAAAGCCCCAAGAGCATCCTTATCTGAAATAGTCCCTTGGTCAGTCCATTGATGTAAATGGGTTAAAGCAAATCCCAACAACCCACTATGGGCTCCGATAATGAATGAGGTCAATCTGATTCCTGTAGTAAACTTCTTTCTTAAAAAAATGTACCCAATAATAAAAAAAATAAGGGACCCAAATAGATTGTCGGCAAAATTAAATATCCAACGCGGTACTATCGGCATATAGACCCCCTCCCGATCATTCCCTATTTAATTAACTCCCCTGCGGCCTGCCTGCGCCGGTACGGGTTTACAGGTTGTGGATGGTCTTGAACGCGGTCAGCGTGTTCTGCATGAGCATGGCGATGGTCATGGGCCCGACGCCGCCGGGCACCGGGGTGATGTATGAACACTTCTCCGCCACCTTGTCGAAATCCACGTCGCCCACCAGCTTGCCGTCCACGCGGTTGATGCCGACGTCGATCACCACCGCGCCGTCTTTCACGAAGTCGGCGGTGACGAAGCGCGGTTTGCCGATGGCGCCGACCACGATGTCCGCTTCCCTGGCCACCGCGGGCAAGTCTTTCGTGCGCGAATGGCAGATCGTCACCGTGGCGTGGCGTTGCAGCAGCAGCATGGCCATCGGTTTGCCGACGATGTTGCTGCGACCGATGATCACCGCGCGTTTGCCCTCGATATCGATCTTGTAATGGTCCAGCATTTCTATAATACCCGCGGGCGTGCACGGAGCAAGCGTTTTGACCCCGGAAGTCAGGTAGCCGACGTTGACCGGATGAAACCCGTCCACATCCTTGCGCGGATCGATGGCTTCCAGCACGCGCTGGGAATCGATCTGCTTGGGCAGCGGCAGTTGCACGAGGATGCCATGCACCGCCTCGTCCTGGTTGAGCGTGGCGATCAGCTGCAGCAGCGTGGCCTCGTCCGTGTCCGCCGGCAGGGTGTGCGACAGCGACTGGAATCCCATCGCCTCGCAGGTTTTGTTCTTATTTTTTACGTACACGGCGGAGGCCGGATCTTCGCCGACCAGCACCACCGCCAGGCCCGGCACCTTGCCGGATTTATTTTTAAGATCCGCCACCTGGATCTGGACGCGGTCCTTGATGACCGAGGAGACGAGTTTGCCGTCGATGAGTGTCATGAATGAATTCGAGAGTATGGGTTGCAGTGACCGGGGAACCGGGCCAAAAAAATCGGCTTCATCATACCAGAACCGGGAAGGATTGGAACCGGTTCGCCCAAAAGTTTCGACCGGCTGGGGGACGTTTATCCCACGAGGTCTAGCAGGGATTGGAACTCCGGTTGGATGCGCTCTTTCAATTGAGGCAGTTCTTCCGGGGTCACCCCAACCTGTTTCCAGTAGTCCGGGGGCAGGGGGCGGTGGCCGCGCTCGTTGTCGGCGCTGAACTCCAACTGGTGGCACAACACATCGGCCGCAGCCAGAATGCGGGCGTCATCGGCATGGTCTCCTCCCTCGTCCGGCTGGTGGTGCCAGCGGATGCTTTCGACGTGCAGCGACGGCAGGCCCCAGACCTGCAACAGGGCCGCCCCCACCTCGGCGTGGTCGAAGCCCAGTTGTTCGCGTTCGAGCAGGCACAACTCCTGTCCGCCGGACGCCCGGAGTTTCAGAATGGTGGCGACGGTGGTGGGTTCGCGCACACACAACAGCACCCGGCCCATGTCGTGCAACACACCTATCAGGTAATAGCGGGCGGGGCGGTCGCGTCCATTACGCACCGCCAGGTGCCGGGCCAGCACACCGCAGGCCACGCTGTGCCGCCAGAACAGGTCTTCGTTGAACAGTTCGTGCGGGATGCCGCGAAAGCTCTGGATCACCGCCATCGAAAACAGCAGGTCAGCCAGAGGTTCCGTGCCGACGAGGGCGATGGCGTGATCGAGGCTTTCGATCTTGCGCTCGAAACCGTAAAAAGGACTGTTGACCACTTTGAGCAATCGCGCCGAAAACCCGGCATCGCAGCCGATGATGCGGCTGATGTCGCGGAACGATTTGTCGGGATCGGTCAGCGCATCATGAATGGCGAAAAAGTTGCGCGCCAGCGCATACACTTTTTCCTGATTGCGGACAAACTCTTCAGCGCTTCTGGTTTTCACGACTCCCCCTGAGAAAACGTGATTCAGGCGATGTTCAATTCCTTGATCAGCCGCGATAGATAAGACCGTTGCACGTCCAGTATCTGCGCCGCCTTGGTGCGGTTACCACTGGTGGACTTGAGCGTGTTGAGGATGAACGAGCGGCGGAAGGTGTCGGTGGCGTCCTTGAGCGTCGCCCCCACCTCCACATCCAGCGGCGCTTTCGTCGATTCAAACGGAAAGCTTTCCGTATTCAACTCATTCCCTTCTTCGAGCACGATGGCGCGCTCCACGGCGTTTTCCAGTTGCCGGATATTGCCCGGCCAGTGGTAGCCTTCCAGATGCGAGAGCAGTGCTTTTGGAAATTTTTTCGGGGCTTCGCCTTCCGGCGTGTGCTTGCGGATGAAGTAATGCACGAGGTCCTGAATGTCCTCGTGGCGGTCGCGCAAGGGCGGCAACTCGATATTGATGACATTGAGGCGGTAAAACAAATCCTGCCGGAACGTGCCTTCCTGCACCATTTTTTCGAGGTCGCGGTTGGTGGCGGAAATGATGCGCACGTCCACCTGCGTCGTCGCCGTATCGCCCAGCCGCATGAACGATTCTTCCTGAATGACGCGCAGCAGTTTCACCTGCATGTCGAGCGGCATCTCACCGATCTCGTCCAGAAACAGGGTGCCCTTGTCGGCGGCTTCGAACAGGCCGATCTTGCGGCTGTCCGCGCCGGTGAACGCGCCCTTCTCGTGGCCGAACAACTCGCGTTCCAGAATCGATCCGGGCAGCGCGCCGCAACTGATGGAGATGAACGGATGCATCTGCCGCGAACTGCGGTCGTGAATGAGGTGCGCGAACAACTCTTTGCCGGTGCCGCTTTCGCCGGTGATCAACACCGCCGCCTTGGAGTTGGCCACGCGCTCCGCCTGGCTGATGGCGCGGCGCAGGGTGGCGCTTTCGCCGACGATGGAATAACGCTTGCGGTACTTCTCCTGCAGGCGGTCGAACTCTTCACCCAGCATCTCGTTGTTGCGGGTGAAGTTGAGGAACAACGCCATCATGCGGGCGAACCGGTCGAGAAAGACGTGGTCGGCTTCATCGAACGGCGTGTCGTCTTCCTTGTCCAGCATCTGCACCACGCCCAGCACCTTGCCGTCGAGGGTCAGCGGGAAGCAGGCGATGGACTGGACGTCCATGTCGGTCATTTCACTGACTTCGCGGAACCAGCGTTCGTCCTTGCGCACGTTGTTGGAGATGATCGGCTCCCCGGTCTTGGCCACGAGGCCGGCGATGCCCACGCCCAGCGGCAACTCCACCATCTTCAGCTTGTCGGTGTCTTCGCCCGAGGCCTGGTAAAATTGCAGGGTCTTGGTCTGCTCATTAAACATCAGCAGCGACGCATTGCGGCACCCCACCACGTCGAGCCCCGTCTCCAGGGAAATCTTCAACAGGGCATCGACCTCGCCGAACGTGGTCTTGAACAACGACGAGATGTTGCGGATCGTCAGGATGTTGGCAAACTGATTGATCTGTTTCATGATTCGGGTGACAGAAGGGCCGGGTTGTGGTTCAATCGGGTCAATTCATCCTCGCTGGAAGCCTGGCCCGGCGGTCGCGTCCTCGCCGCCGCATCCCAACTTGGCTTCTTTTCGGTTAATATGGTTTTATAATGAACCGTTTTTTAGAATATTGTAAACGGTATGGAACCATATCGGCCACTTTATTATAAATAATTTTTGCCCGAGTCTTCAAAATATACCAGATGGGTTTTATGATTCAAGGCGGTATCAAACAGCATCTGCAATCGTTCCTGCTGCTTGGCGTGCTGGGGATGGCGGCGTGGGCGGTGACGCTGACCTCACCATTTTTGCATGAAGACCCGCATTTCATCCTCGACGACCCGCGCACGGCAAGCCTGAGCCAGGGCTGGCAGGCGCTGGAGTTGAAAAACCTGTTGCAGCAGCCGGTGCTGTTTTTCTCCTATGCGGTCAACCGCGCCCTGGGCGGGGACGACGCGTTGGGATTCCATCTGGTCAACATCCTGATCCACGTGGCGGCGGCGCTCCTGTTTTACCTGTTGCTGGTCGAATGCAGCGGACGCACCCGCGACCGGCCGAAGGCCGAATGGACGCCCCTGCCCGCACTCGCAGCGGCCCTCTATCTGGTGCATCCGTTGAACGTGCAGGCGGTGACGTACCTGTCCGATCGCGGCCACCTGCTGGCCACGCTGTTTTATCTTGCGGCCATGCTCGGGGTTGCCCGGTTCGCGCGCCTCCGGCAGGAACAGCCGAAAAGTTTTCGCGGTCCGGCCTGGATGCTGCTGGCCGCAGCCTGTTTTCTACTGGCCCTGGGCGCGCATGCGGCGGCGGTCACCCTGCCGGTGATGGCCATCGTGTACCTCATCCTGTTCGGCAACGACCCCTCCCTCAAAAAAGAACTCAAGATCAGCCTCGCCGTACTGATCCCGATCCTGCTCTACATGGCCTGGCGCGTGCCGCTGGATGACCCGCGCCTGCCGGGGACCGGGGACGCCGCCGCTCTGGACCGCTGGCGCTACCTGGCGACGCAGGTCGAGGCCTGGTGGTTTTTCTACGGATGGAAATACGTGCTGCCGTTCCAGCTCAATTTCCAGCCCGAGTTCGCGCCCGGCGGGTTGTCCGATCCCGGCCTGTGGGGGGCTCTGGTATTGACGGCGACCGCCGCTTACCTTGCCTGGAAGAAAACCGATTCGCCGCTGCTGCGCTTCGGGTTGATCTGGACCCTCGTCACCCTGTTGCCCACGTCCAGCCTGGTGCCGCTCGACCCGGTAGTTTCCGAGTCGCGGTTTTACCTGCCGGGACTGGGACTGCACCTGTTCGCCGCCTGGGGCCTGATCCGCCTCACCCGCGAGCGGCCGCGCCGCACCCTGACGGTCGCCGGCGGACTGGTGATCGGGGGCTTGCTGATGCTGACCGTGGTGCGCGGCACCGTGTTCCAGTCGGAAGAACGATTGTGGCAGGACGTGTTGGCGCAAGCGCCGGGTCAACCGCAGGCCACCCTGCACCTGGCCTCCTTTTATGAAAACGCAAACCAGCCGGACAACGCCGAGCGGGCGCTGAAAGCCGCGCTGGCGCTCCACCCCGAGCACGAATCCCTGCGCCTCAGGCTGGGCCTGCTGTACATGGAACAGAAACGGTTGGAGCCCGCCATCGAACAGTTCGAGGCAGCCATCCATGAGGGCACGCAAAATCCGGTCGCCTTTTACAACGCCGGGCGGGCGCTGGTGGAACAGCAACAGGGTGCGAAAGCGGCGCCCTTTCTGGAACGCGTCATCCAGGGCGAGAAGCTGCCGGGCAAATACTACTTCCTGCTCGGGCGCGCTTACCATCAGGCCGGGCGGCTGGACGACGCCTTGAAGCAGTTCCGCCTCGTCGTCAAAAAGGAACCGGGCAACGCCGAAGCCCTCAACAAAATGGGGGAGGTGTACTGGGATATGAAGAGTTTCTTCTTCGCCGACGTTGCTTTCCAGCAGGCCTACCAGGTGGACGACCGCTCCCTCCCCATCCTCAACAACCTCATCAGTTCGAGCATGCTGATGCAGCACTACGAAGACGCCATCGAATACTGCGACCGGCTGCTGGAGATCGATCCCGACAACGCCAACGCCCGGCAGTGGAAGATCGCCGCCCAGCGCTTCCAGAAAACCAAGAAATCCGAGCCACCCCCGCCCGGCCTCGAAATCCCGGCTCCTTAGGCAGTGATGGGGGACACTCACGGAGTGACCGGCTGGGCTGAGGGTGAATCAATAATCCGTTCCTGGTTCATCCCCTCCTTACCAAGGAGGGGATACAGGGGAGGTTTTGGAGTCTTCTTCCTTCCTTAAAAAACAGAACATAGATTCTTCGCTGACGCTCAGAATGACAATTCCGGCCCCGGCATGTCATTCTGAGGAGCCCCGCCACGCGGGGAGGGAACATGGCGATTGGAATTGCGTCCGTGGATCACCGTTTCGAACGGAAACGCATCAGCCCGCTTCCTCTCCCTGTAAGGGAGGCGATGAAGAATCTATGTTTTTCTTTTTTACAAGGCACTGATGCGAAGGTTCCCTTGGCAAGGGGGAGGGAGTACGACGGGGCTGCAATAACCTGGGAATGCGCTTTGACCAAACACAGAATTCACCGCTCAACCCAGGTCATCATCTACTACCGGACGCAGGGCTATTTTCCTCGCCAGGCCATCGGGTTGGCCGTTGTTCTTTCGCCGGGGTTGTGGTAACTTTTCTGGCTACGCGCCGAAGTGGTGGAATTGGTAGACGCGCCGGACTCAAAATCCGGTGGGGGCGACCCCGTGTCGGTTCGACTCCGACCTTCGGCACCATCTCGATTTTGCAAGCCCACCCCCGCCCCGGGTGGGCTTTTTTGTTTCCGGCTTACAGGCAAAAAAAGGAACCACCGATGCACACAGATAGAGCGGGGGCGACCCGTTATTCCCGTCCCCTCCTTTCCAAGGAGGGGACCGAGGGGAGGTATTGCTGACTGCAACCCGTATTCACGGGTTGCGCTTCATAACCCCACCCAACCCTCTCCTTGGTAAGGGGAGGGGCCGTGAAAGCATGAAGACGCCCGTTACCTCACGGAGCGTCCTGTTTTCCAACACGCGCATTAAAATTTTTTTCCCCCTCCGTGGCAACCGTTGGTACAATCTTTCCACCCCCCTTCAATAATCCACGCAACTCACATTCCCTAAGGAGATCGTGACTCATGGACAAGACGGAATTCGTTCGCCGCCTGCAGGACGCCAAAAAAGCTTCCGGCCTCACTTACGACGAGATCGCCAATGCCGTCGGCCTGTGCAACGGCTACGTGGCGCAGTTGTTCCGCAATCAGGCGCAGTTGAAGGACGGCACCGCCCAGAAACTGGCCAAGGCCGTGCCCGGTTTGACTTCGGAGTTGATCGAGCGCATGAAAGAATGCCCGATGCGCTCGTACAATCCGATGCTGATCCAGGAACCGAACGTGTACCGCATGACGGAAGTCTGCCTGCACTACGGCGAGGCGATCAAGGATTTGATGAACGAGAAGTTCGGCGACGGCATCATGTCCGCCATCGACTTCAAACTGACGGTCGAAAAGGTGAAGGGCGACAAGGGCGAGGACCGCATGGTGGTCACCATGAACGGCAAGTTCCTGCCGCACATCGAGCAGGTGCCGTAACGGCTGCCGCGGGGAAGGGCGGTGGCGTTCTCCCCGCGTGCGTCTTTTTTGGCGTGCGGCTTCGTGGTACAGTAGGGGCCTTCATTGCACACGGAGACGGGCATGGGCGAACAGCGTCAACTGGACAAAGCCAAAATCGAGGCGTCCAAAAAAAATCTGGAGCGGGCCAAACTCAACAGGTCCGACCTCGAAGGCATCGACCTGAGCGAAGGCTACCTGAAGGAAGTGGACCTGGAGCGGTGCAACCTGAAACGCGCCAGCTTCAAAAATGCCGTGGTCAACGGCGGCTACTTCAAGGGCAGCAACCTGTTCGGCGCGAATTTTTTCGGCGCATCGCTGATCCGCGCCGATTTCGCCCGCGCCAACCTTTCCGGCGTCAACTTCCGCAACACCGATTTGAGCGGAGCCAAGTTCCAGCAGGCTCTGATTAAAAAAGCCCAGTTCCAGGGCGCGAACCTGGTGCGGACGGAATTCTTTGAAGCCCAGCTGGTCGAGGCCAACTTGGAGGGCGTCAGCCTCAATAAATCGGATCTGCGCCGCGTCATCATGATCGGAGCCAATCTGGCGGGGGCCAAAATCCCGCAGTCCCACCTCAGTAAAGCCAATTTCTCGAAAGCCGATATGACCGGCACCGACCTGCACGGCTGCAACATGACCGGCTGCGACCTCCGGGAAGCGACCTTGAAGGGAACCGATTTCCGGAGCTGCGTGCTCGACCGCACGTTCTTCAAAGGCTCGGACCTGACCGGCGCCAACTTCACCGACGCCAGCCTGCGCGGCGCCGACTTCGGCGAGACGGTGCTGGACGACACGAATTTCAGTGGCGCCGACCTGACGCTCGTCACCAACCTCGCCGCCGACAGCCTGAGCCGCGCCATCCTCGACGACCGCACCAAGCTGCCGGAATACCTGAATGCCACCGCCAACGAAGCCGGCGGCCACACCGTCACCGAACTGCCGCGCCAGGAAGACTGAGCTTCAGCTTCCGTTTGCGGAGTCCATCAACCCATAGATTCTACGTCGCCTGCGGCTCCTCAGAATGACAAAACCACCACAGCGATGTCATTCTGAGCGAAGCGAAGAATCTATGGGTTGATCTTTTATCACCCTCACCGGTTCATCACTCCGCGCGCGCTCCCATCCTAAGAAAAAAGAGGTCGGGGCATCGCTAACCTCCCCTCAATCCCCTCCTTGAAAAGGAGGGGAGGATAAACACCATCGCGCGATCACTCGCCCTGGGCGTTGTCCGCATAACATCCCCTCCTTACCAAGGAGGGGATACAGGGGAGGTTTTGGAGTCTTCTTCCTTAAAGTAAGGAAAGAATCATTAGTAACCCCTCCTCAATCCTCCCCTTGCGAAGGGGAGGGAATATAAAAAGCTAATGGAGTAACCATCGGTTTCTCCACACAGGGGAGCTATAGGTACTTGGACATCACGTCTTCGGGATAGGCTTCGATGCGGTGGATGGCGAGGTCCGAGCCGCGCATCTCGTCTTCCTTCGACAGACGAATGCCGAACAGCACGTCGAGCCCCTTGTACACGGCAAAGCCGAATGTCAGCGCCACAACCACGGCAGTCAGAGATCCGATCAGCTGCGACAGGAAACTGACGCCGCCCAGCCCGCCCAGCGCCTTCTGACCGAAGATGCCACAAGCGATGCCGCCCCAGGTGCCGGAGATGCCGTGCAGCGGCCACACGCCGAGCACATCGTCGAGCTTCAGTTTTTCCTGCTCCCAGATGAACCCCTTCACGAAAATGATCGAGGCGATGCCGCCGATGAAGAACGCGCCGATCGGGTGTACCTGGTCCGACCCGGCGCAGATGGCGACCAGTCCCGCCAGCGCACCGTTGTGGATGAAGCCCGGATCGTTCTTGCCGATCACCAGCGCGAACAGGATGCCGCCGACCATGGCGAACAGGGAATTGACCGCCACCAGCCCGGTGATGCCCGTCAGCGTTGCGGCGGACATGACATTGAATCCGTACCAGCCGATGCACAGCATCCAGCTGCCCAGCGCCAGAAACGGAATGTTGCTGACGGGAATCGGCGTGCTGCGGCCCTGCGCACTCCAGCGTCCGATACGCGGACCCAGCACGATGACCCCGGCCAGCGCGATCCAGCCGCCCATCGAATGCACCACCACCGAGCCTGCGAAATCGTGAAACGGTTTGCCGCCGATGCCGGCCAGCCACGATCCCTCCTGCCCGAGAAACGAGATCTGCCCCCACACCATGCCTTCAAACAGCGAGTAGGCGAAGGCGACGAACATCGCACCCGCCAACGCCTGCGTCCAGAACTTGGCGCGTTCGGCGATGCCGCCGGAGATGATCGCGGGAATCGCCGCCGCGAACGTAAGCAGAAAAAAGAAATGCACCAGTTCGTAGCCCTGCTTGTCCCCGACCAGCACGTCCGCCGAATCGTAAAAATACACGCCATAAGCGATGGCATAACCGACCGCGAAATAGACCACGGTGCAGATCGAAAAATCGACGATGATTTTCACCAGCGCGTTCACCTGGTTTTTTTTGCGGACCGTGCCCACTTCCAGAAACGCGAAGCCGCCGTGCATGGCGAACACCATCACCGCCCCCAACATCATGAATAAAACATCACCGCTCGTCTGCAAAGATTGTATATTCTCTTCCATAAAGCCACACATCCTCCTTTAACGTTTTGCACGTAAAGAACCCCCTTCTTCAGTGCGACTTTTCCTCCCATGAAAAGTCCGGATGAGTATAATGGATTGACTGGGAAACGGACAGGCAATTGTCGGCGATTCCGTTTCCCGAAAGCACCTCCCACCCAACCCAGACCACGGTAATTCATGGGGCAACTGATACAAGACCTCACCATTCTGCTGCTCGTCTCGCTGCCGATCACGGTGTTGTTTCATCGTTTCAAACTGCCGACGGTGGTGGGCTTCCTGATTGCGGGCGTGTTGATCGGCCCCAACGGGCTCGCCCTCATCGGCGAGTTGGAGTCCGTCGAGCATCTGGCGGAGATCGGCGTCATCCTTTTACTGTTCATCATCGGTCTCGAGTTTTCGCTGAGCCAGATGATAAAACAACTCGGCCGCATTCTGGGCACCGGCGGTTTGCAATTGGGACTGACGGCGGCGGCCTGCTTCTTTCTGTTTCAGGCCCTGTCCTTTCCCGCCAATCAGAGCCTGGCGCTGGGGCTTTTGGTGGCGTTGTCCAGCACCGCCATCCTGCTCAACATGCTCACCGAACGCGTGGAGCTGGACACGCTGCACGGGCGCATGTGCGTCGGCGTGCTGCTGTTTCAGGATGTGTGCGTGGTGCCGCTGATGCTGGTGATCCCGCTGCTCACGCAGACCGACACCATTTCGGGATGGAGTTTCCTGTGGGCCTTCGTCAAAGCCATCGGCGCCGTCGGCGGCGTGTTCTTTTTGTCGCGTTTGATTGTGCCGCGCGTGCTCAAGAAAATCGTGCAGGTCGGCAGCCGCGAACACATGACTCTGTTCGTCATCTTCATCATCCTCGGCACCGGCTGGGTGTCCGACCAGATCGGCCTGACCCTGGCCATGGGCGCGTTCATTGCCGGACTGATCCTCTCCGAGACGGAATACAACCACCAGATCATTCTCGACATCCTGCCCCTCAAGGAATACTTCGTCAGCGTGTTCTTCACCTCGATCGGCATGTTGATGCATGTCGATCTGTTTTTTGCGCAGCCGGGATTGTTCCTGCTGCTGGCGGCGGGGGCGATTGCGTTGAAGGTGGCGATGACGTTTCTCGCGGCGGTGCTGGCGGGCACGGCGCCGCGCATCGGCTTCATCGTCAGCGTGCGCCTGGCGCAGGTCGGTGAGTTTTCCCTCATCCTGGCGGCGCTGGCATTGGAAACCGGACTGTTTGCGCCGGACATCTACCAGCAGTTCCTCATCGTTTCCATTTTAACGATGCTGGTGGCGCCGGTGTTGATCCAGATGTCGTCCGGCTGGTCGCTGTGGTTGTTCAAGGGCGGCCTGGCCGCGGACAGCGGCTCGCAGAGCAAGGCCTCGCAGGTGCACAACCATGTGGTCGTCGTCGGCTACGACACCATCGGCCAGAACCTTTCCAAAGTGCTCAAGGAAGTCCACATCGCGTTCACCGTGGTGGATCTCGATGGGGAACACATCAAGCGTGCGCTGGCGGAACAGTGCATGGTGTTTTACGGCGACGCCACCCAACGCTCGACCCTGCAACGCGCGGGCATCCGCCAGGCCAAAATCATGGTGGTCTCCGTCCCCGACCAGAAAGCGATGCAACAGGTGGTGCGGCTGGCCCGGCAGCTGAACCGCGATATCTGCATTCTCGCCAAAACCCAGCATCCTTCGGAAGTCGATTCGCTGATCCAGGCGGGCGCGGATCAGGTGATCCCGGCCGAGTTCGAAACCTCGATCGAAATGTTTTCCAGGGTGCTGCGTGAATACGGCCTGACGCAAAACATCATCGAACAGCAGGTGGAACTGATGCGATTGGAAGGCTACCGCATGCTGCGCGGCCTGTCGCTGGAGATGGACAGTCTGCGTAGTTTTTCGACGTACCTGACGGCCTCGCTCAGCCGTTCGTTCCAGGTGCTCGACCCGTCCTGGGTCAACGGCCGCACGCTGGACGAGGTGAACCTCAAAGCAAAAACCGGGGCGACCCTGATCGCCGTGGTGCGCAACCAGGAGGCGCAACCGAACCCACAGGGGGGGTTCACCGTGACCTCCGGCGACATACTCATCTTGTTCGGGTCGCACGCGCAACTGGATTTCGCCTTGCGGTTGTTGCAGGAAGGACCGTCCACCAAAGGGGAACTCAAAGCCACCGCCCACTGATCATTCCGCTAACGTCCTTCCGCGGTTTGACAATAGATGGAATAGGAGGCGTCTCGGGATGAGGGCGTGTCCGCTCAGGCGGGGGCGCCGGTGGTTGGCTTCTTTTTGGCCAAGCGCACCGGGACCGGACGCACCGCCTCGCTTTTGCCGCCCGGCAGAAATTTGTTGGGAATGATCGACTTGAGCTGCGGCAGGACGTTGCCCTTGATGTCGTAAGCGCGCACCTTGGCGAAGGTGGCCATCAACTGCGCCGCGTAATGCGACTCCACGATGTCTCGCAGGTCGAAGCAATCGACCGTCTCCGGCCTGGTGGGTTTCTTAGGGTTTTTGAGGAACAGTTGCGGCCTGTAGTAGCGGCCGCCGGGGTCCGTCTTAAGGGCCACAGCGATGCGCTGGATTTGCTGAACGTGAAACGTTTTGCGCCTCCAGAAGAAAAACGTGTTGTTGATCTGCACCGTGCGGCTCTCGGTATTCAGGAGGATGCGCGGCCGGGCCCGCACCCACTCCATAAGGATCAACGCGGCCGCCACCGTCAAGATGGCGAACAACAGAAACAGCCCCAGGCTGACCGTGACCAGATACAGGGTTATCAGAATCGCCGCCAGGCACTTGATGTACCGGACTCCGTTTTTCTGCCCGCGGGTGAGTCTTTTGGTCAACACCACATCGGTATTCTGGTACCATGCTTCGAGTGACATGCGTCTTCCGGTTGGTCGGGAGTCGTGATGAGTTCTTTTAACAATGTAAGGGAACCGGCATCGCTTGTCAAACCGCCTTATGCCTTTATCAATCTCCAATAAATCAAATAGTAACAGTGTGACGACCGGTATCGGGAAACGGCTTGCGGCAGGCGTCATGCTTTGCTTCGTCTTGGCCTGTTCGGGCACGCGGCCGGATCACCTCGGCGTGGCGGAGCAGCGCCTCGCGCCCTGCCCGGACTCCCCCAACTGCGTGTCCAGTTTTGCCAAGGACGCGGAACACCGGGTGGAGCCGATGAGCTTTGACGGCGCGCCGGAACAGGTCATGCAAGCGCTCCAGAAAGTGCTCCAGCAACACGACCGGGTCGAGATCGTCACGCAAGAACCGCTTTACCTGTACGCGGAGTTCACCAGCTTCGTGTTCCGCTTCGTCGATGATGTCGAATTTTTGATCGATCCCGCAACAAAAACCCTGCACTTCCGCTCGGCCTCGCGCATTGGCCGCAGCGACCTCGGCGTCAACCGCGAGCGCATCGAATCCCTGCGCCGGGACCTCGCCCGGCAAAAGCTTTAGCGCCTGCCCAACGTCGGCAAATCCAACTCGAGTTTTTTGGTGAAGTTCTGGAACAGGTCCACGGCGTGTTTGCCGTCGGGTTTGGGATGGGTCCATGCCTTGTGGAAGGTCGGATTCACCTGGAGAAAGCGCTCCTGCGGGTAGGTGGTGTTGGGATAAATGAAAAACGCGAAGTCCAGCAAATGCGCGTGGCGGCGCACACGCGGGAACAGTTCGTAAATGGAAGGCCGCCGCGTGAAGTGGTTGCTGTCCGGCAACAGAGGTTTTTCCGGCCACCAGAACGCGGGCACGACGATGACGTTGGGATCGCCGAACAAATAAACACTGATGCCTTCCGCCGGGTTGCCCGGCAGGGGCGGCACCATCAAATACATTTCGTAACCACGTTGCGCCTTGTTTTTGGCCGCCTCGGCTTTGAGGTACTGCGCCGCTTCTTTGACTCCGTATCCGGAGTTCATGCCCTCCACGTACAACAGGCGGTCTAGCTCGTGCAACGGCGCGGTTTTGGGATCACGCAACAGCTTGGCGTCCCACACAGCCGCAGCGGCGCTCAGGCTCAGCACCAGCACCGCCAGCACCCCGGTTTGCAACGCCGGGGAACCGGATGCGCGCGCCTGCAGTCGTTTTGGAATGGAGACGGCGAGCCGGTCCGCCGTCACCGCCACAATCAACAGCACCGCCGGGATCATCGGCAAAAAGTAGCGTGAAAAAAACCCCTGCGCCACCAGCACGATGCCGAGCGCCGGGAAAAAGAAGGCGCTCCACAATGCCAGCTCGCGCCGGTCCTTGTGCCGGATCAAAGGCACCAGGCCCACTACAAACAGCACCGCCAGCGGCGCCGTCATGTAGGTCGCAAAAAATTCGTGCGTCACCCACAGGTTGCGCAACCAGATCATGACCGGAAAACGCACGAGGTCTTCCACGGGAATGAAGTAGCCGAGGTGATGCAGGAATGGCAACCGTCCCGGCACCCGCACCGCCGGTCCCAGGTAATGAATGAACAGGTTCATCAACAGCGGAATGGCAACCGCCACGCCCAGTTGCATCCAGAATCCGGGCCGCTTGTGCACCTGCCAGAACAGAAAAATCAGCACGGGTACCGGCAGCAGCAACAGGGCGCTGGCTTTGGTCCACAACGCCAGCCCCCACAACACGCCGAGCACGCGGAACGCGGTCACCGGTTCGCGCGTTTCCAGCGCAATATGCAGCGCCCAGCGCAGCGACCACACTCCAAACGCCGTGAGCAGGCTGTCGGTCAGCGCCAGCCGGTCGAAGAACAGCGTGTAGGGAATCAATGCATACAGCAGGGCCGCCACGGCACCGACGCGGCGGCGGAACAGATCGCGCCCGATCAGATAAACGCCCCACATCGACGCCCATCCGGCCAGCACCGACACCATGCGTCCCGCCACCAGCGGGTCCTCGAACAGGGCCAGCGTCACCACATTCAACCACATGAACAAAGGCTGTTTGCCGTCGGTGAGGGGAATCAGCAGTTGGTCGGGATCGCTCAGAATGATCTGCGCCCAATGGATGTAGATGGCCTCGTCGGAGAACATGGGCAGGCGCGTCAAATCATGAAGACGCGTCACCGCATAGAGCGCCGTCAGGGTGATGAGCGCGAGGATTTCTTTAGGATGTGGGCGCAGGGATGTTTTTTGCATGGCGACGTTTAGGTTTTAACAGAAAACCTGCACACAAAACAATGGTGAGAAACGTGATGCCCGCTCCCACGCGCACACTGGCCGGTTCGTACTCGAATCGCAGCCGGTGCGTGCCGGGCGGCACCACCACGGCGCGGTACACCAGGTTCGCCCGGTAGAGGGGCGCCGGTTCGCCATCCACCGTCACCGTCCAGCCCGGATAATACGCATCCGACAACACCAGCACCTGCGCCATCGGCGTGGTGGCGGTGAGAGTCACCGTATCGTAATCGAGTTCGAGGTCCGTCACCGTGCCCACGGCTTGAACGGGAACCGTGGATGCCGCGGCCTGTTGCCCGCGGTCACAGTCGATGCCCTCCAGCGGCTGTTCCAGAATCGCCTGCCGGGAAAAATCGAAACGTTTGTCCAGCAGTTGGGCGATGATGTGATCCTCGCCTTCGATCACCCGGCAACGCACCACCAGAAACGCGCGCGGCAAGTGGCTGGTGTTTTCGTACACTTTTAACTCGGGATATTCCGGGTCGTGGAAGTCGAGCCGCTTGAGTCGATCCGAATCAATCGGGTCGCGGCTGACGATGTATTTGACATTGGCCAGGTCGAGCAGGTTGAGCCGGTCTTCCAACGGCGGCACGCGCAGGATTTTGCGGAATTTCAGGTAGCGGTTGACGCGCATCACCGCCCAGCCATCGGCTTGATAGATGCCGGGCACGGTGCGGATGGGCAACGGCACCTTGGGTCCCTGGATCAGGTTGCCGCGCAGCACCACTTTGGCGACGCCGCCATTTTTGGCGCGCTCGGCGTTGTCGGCGATGTAGATGCGATCCGTCGCCGCGTGTTGCTGAACAAAACGGGTCAAGCCATCCACGGCCTCGAAATCGGCGCGGGCCACCTTGTGATGAAAGCCGAATCCGCTGAAAACCAGATCGAGCGCCAGCACCGCCAATGCCGCACCCAGCCAAAGGCGTCGCTTGCGTTGCACGCGCAGATAGAGAAACAGCATCAGGCAGAACAAGGCCAGAAACACGCAAAGCCGTTTCAGGTTGAACAGATTGATGCGGGGCTCGTTGAACGCGGGCGGAAGAAGACCCTTGTTTGCCATCCACGTTTGCAGGGTCGCATCGTAAGCATCCACCAGTCCAAACACCACCATGCCGACGGTGGCCAGCCCGATCAACATCTGTGCCCGGCGGCGACTCCTTTCAGGATTGGCCTGAGCATCGCGGACACACCGATCCCATCCCCACCCCGCCATCAACGCGATCATCAGCACCGCAGGCAGGATGAATTTCACCGGGTAACGGAAGGTATCGAAAAACGGCAGCACGCCGTGCAACAGGGTGTACAGCCCGCCCGCCGGACCCATCGCCACCAGAAACGAAAGCGCGCAGATCACCAACCCGGTGCGAGCCCGCAGGCCTCCACGCAGGATAGCAAGCGAAGCCAGTAAAAACGGAATCGCCCCGACGTACAGGGAACGCAGCCAGACCTGATTGGCGCCGGATTCATCGGCCCGGCTCAGGTACCCATAAGGGTCGAGCAGAAAAAACTGGAGCAGGTCGTAAGGCTGCATGGCCCAGCGCGCGGCTTCTCCAAGCGGCAATCCACCGGCGCGTTCGGTGAGCTGCGACAGTTCATACGTCGGCAGAAACTGCACTGCGATGAGACCGAAGAACACGGTGAAGAACACGCCGAGGTATGCCAACCGCCAGCGCCAGGACGGCAGGGTTGCGTCCGTAAACAGGAGGCGTGGCAACAGGGCGAACAGCGTCATCAAGCCGAACATCTGGTAACAGGTCTCCACGCCGCCAGCCAGAAACATGCAGGCACCCACTGCGGCAGCGGCCAGGGCCCAGCGCAGATCGCGTTTCAACAGCCCGGCGAAAAAGCACAACAGCAGCAGCGGAATCCAGGCGACGGGCAGGAACGTGGACAGGTAAATGCGCACGGTGACGAGGTAGCCGCCGAACATGAAGATCAGCGCCGCCACCACCGCCGCGCCGCGCCCGCAGCGCTGGGCGCGCACCAGCAGGTACATGAACCAGCCCGCCAGCACGTAATGCAGGATCACCGTGAAGTTCACCGCCAGCACAAAAGGCAATGCGATGAACAACAGACTGAGCGGGTACAGGATGGCCGGTTGCAGGGTGGCGAACAGCGGGTTGCCGCTCAGGATATACGGGTTCCACAACGGGAAGGTGAAGTCGGCCACCTGCTCCAGCCACAGCATGCGGTACGGGATGAAAAAGGAGATCAGGTCGCCGCCGCCGAAGACAAGCGTGCCGCTCACCATGTCGTAAAAATACAAAAGGCCCAGCATGAGGCATGCCAGGCCCGACAACGCGACTTCTTTAAAATTTAAAATGCAAAGAGAACCCTGCCCCGGGGCAGGGTCCTCCTTCGAGGTCGAGAGTGTGTTCACGTTCAGCCGATCAATTCACCGTACCCGGGTTGAATCCAGACTGCGCCGCGTAGGTATACGTGTTGACCGTGTCATCGTCCCAGGTGATGGTGATAGCAGTTGCGGTTGCCGCAGGGGGAGCCGATGTTTTAGTACCCGCCAGGTCCGTCTGCGCCAATACCGACGTGGCGTCATAGGTGGACGTGGTGTCCAGCAGGTACTGGGCATGCAACAGGGTGATGGCGCCACGAAATCCGGCGAGCGCACCTTTTCGCCGCGCATCCTGCGCCGCCGACTGCAGGTCCAGAAATTTCGGAACGGCCACAGCAGCCAGGATGCCCAACACCACGATCACCAGAATGAGTTCGACCAGGGTGAACCCCTTTTCATTTTTTCGGTTTTTCAACATAACGCCCTCTCCTCGTTAAAAAAGTGATAAACCACTCTTTTCTTATTTTGTGGAATCCATCTGAAACCGGCTGGACTCCAAAACGGAAAACCGACTGTTTCTGCAACCTGATTAGGCTAAGAATTGCAAAATGTCTGCCATTTAAAAAATAATTCCAGCTTGATTCTTTATATACCTTGAGTAACTTTTATTTATAAAGGGTTACGCACCTTTTATTTTTGAAAACCATGGGTTTCTGTAAACGTATATCGGTTTTCCGGGGCCACTTCCAGAAACGAAATCCGTGCCTGCTCTCCACAAAAAATCACATAACTAGTTAATTCTTATATAGTTATTCAAACCCAGAGCTTCGTGGAGGGTCTGTACAGGTTCCGTGCATTTCGACCCAAAATGGCCCGCCCTGACATTTCTTGTCATTAACCACGCTTTTTTCAGTATTTTTATGACTTACCGGATATTACCGGCCTTGAAATTTTCGATCAACCGCACAATTCCCGGTCTATTTTTGGTCTGAGATCACAACCCTTTCCAGAGCGAGTTCCAATTCGCTTTCCGGCACCGGGAATTTGCGACTGATGGCTCCCCGCCCCTGATCGTAGGCCCATCGGTACACGCTGCCGTCTTTACGCTGATGATAGATGTAGCCGGCGACGTCGAATGCCTGGAGCGTGGTGCCTGCCTCTTCCGGATCCAAAATCTCATTGCCGGTTGCGGGGACATACACCCACAAGTTAGCGTCCGGATCCTGGCCGGTCGGTTTTTCTTTTCGTCCGGGTTCATACCCTTCTGGAATCTTATTGAGATCGGCAAACGGGTTATCTGGAAACGAGGCCTGCTTGCCTGCCAGCATTTGTTCCCCCATGACGCTCAGCAAATTGGACCGCAGGATTTCGATGGTCGTGCCTTCGGCGGTGGTTTCGGCCTGTTTGGCCATGTCGATCATCCGCTGGATGGCAATAGATGCCAAGAGCCCGACCATGACGATCACCATGACCAGTTCGATGAATGTGAAACCGTTCTCCGTCCGAACCCCATGGGCGCGTTGGCATCGATTTTTGTTTAGTGCCGCTTTCTTTGTCATCGCGTCGCCATTTTGGACATGTCCCACATGGGGAGAAAAATCGACAAAGCCAGAAACAACACCAGCACGCCCATGACCACAATGAGCAGGGGTTCCAACCAGGTTGACAATGCCTTGATACTGCGCTCCACTTCCAGATCGTAGTAATCGGCCACCTTGAGCAGCATCAGATCCAGCGAACCGGAGCTTTCTCCCGCCGCCACCATCTGCACCACCAAGGTCGGCACCCAACCGCTTTGCCGTAGAGGTTGAGCCAGGCCCCTGCCTTCTTCCACGTTCACCACCAGGTCCAGCAGCACCGCAGACAAAACTTCGTTGTCCACCACGCGCGACGACACCTGCAGGGCCACCAGGATGGGCACGCCGCTGCGCAGCAGATTGCCGAAAATACGCGCGAACTTGGCCATGGACGACCGCAATTGGATGGACCCCAACAGCGGCAGCTTGAGTTTGAAAAAATGCCACTGCCTCCGCCCGGACGCCGTAGCGGTGTACCGTTTGAAAATGTAAACGCTGCCGCCCAGCACAAAAACCATGATCCACCAGTACTCCACAAACGCGGTGTGCACCGCGATCAGGATCTGGGTCGGCATCGGCAGTTCCACCTTGATCGTCTTAAACAGATTGATGAATACCGGCACCACTTTCCACATCAAAAAGGCGATGGCCAGCACCATGACACCGAGGACGATCTTGGGATAGCGGAACGCGGCCCGCACCTTGGCCTCGTTCTCATCCTGCTTTTCCAGCAGATCGGCAAGCCGCTCCAGCACATCTTCCATGATGCCGCCCGTTTCCCCGGCCTCGATCATGTTGACGTACAAAGGCGAGAACACGTCCGAATGCCGGGCCAGCGCCTCGGACAGCGCCAACCCGTCGCCCACATCATCCTGGACCTTGTGAATCACCCCTTTAAACCGGGCATTGTCCACCTGGTCTTCCAACGCCTGCAGAATGCTCAGGATGGGAATGCCGGCATTGAACAACGTGGACATCTGGCGGGTGAAGAGGACCAGCTCCTGGCTTTGGATCTTCTGGAACCGTGCCAGCAGATCGATCTGCATCACCGGCTTGCTTTCAGGCGCGGCGGATTCGATCGCCACCGGGTAATGCCCCATACGCGTCAACTCCGCCCCCACTTCATGCGAGTTGGGGGCGTTCATCGTACCCGCCACCAGCGCTCCCATTCGATTGCGCGCCTTGTATTGGAATTGAGGCATAGGACTCCCGGTTAAAACGTCGAATCTTCCGTAAACGTCATGCGGTCGAGCTCTTCCAGTGTGGTGAAACCCTGAATTACTTTCGACAGGCCATCCTGCCGCAGTGTCTTGAGACCCTGGGTCGTCATGGCGCGATCCCGGATATCCATCGGCGCCGTGCGATCTAAAATCATCTTGCGAATGACGTCATCGATCAACAGCACTTCATAAATCCCGACCCGGCCCTTGAACCCGCTGTTCTTGCAGTTTTTGCAACCCTCGCCCCGATACAGCTTCAGGCCAACGGTGTCGAACCCCTGTTTGGTGAAGATCTCAATTTCTTTTTCCGTAGGCGACCGCTCGAACCTGCATTCGGCGCAGATACGGCGCACCAGGCGTTGAGCCAGAATGCCGACGATCGACGACACCATCAAAAACGCTTCAATGCCGAATTCGGCAAGACGGGAAATCGTGCTGGCCGTGTCATTGGTATGCAGGGTGCTCAACACAAGCTGGCCGGTCAGTGCCGCCTGAATGGCGATCTGGCCGGTTTCCGCATCGCGGATTTCACCGACCATCACGATGTCCGGATCCTGACGCATCAGCGACCGCAATCCGGTGGCGAAGGTGATATTGGCTTTCGGGTTGACCTGCGTCTGACGCACCCCCGGCAGACGGTACTCGACCGGATCTTCAATCGTCTTGATATTTTTATCTGGCGTGTTGAGTTGGCTGAGCGAGGCATACAGCGTCGTGGTTTTGCCGCTCCCCGTCGGTCCCGTAACCAGGATGACGCCATACGGATGCCGCAATAATTTCTGGAATTTTTCCCGGTTATCACCCATCAAACCCAGATCGTCCAGAGTGAGGGACAATTTGGTTCGGTCCAGAAGACGGATGACCACGTTCTCCCCGTAAATGGTCGGGCAGGACGACACGCGAAACTCAATGGACTTCACCCCGATCTTGCGCGAAAACCCGCCATCCTGCGGCGCGCGCGTTTCGGCGATGTCCATGTTCGCCATCACTTTCAGGCGGGAAATCAACGCGGACTCGATGGTTTTGGGAATGCGCTTGGCTTCGAACAACACACCGTCGATGCGGTTACGAATGAGCAGAACTTTTTCATAGGGTTCGATGTGGATGTCGCTGGCGCCATCGTCCAGAGCCTGCCGGAGGACCAGGTCCACCAGTTTTTTCACCGGCGCATCCGCCACCTCGGTCGCTTCCGCCTTGACCGTCTCTTCGTCCTCTTTCTTTTTCTTGCCGCCCACACCCAGATGATTGACCACGTCCTGGATGGAAGACGCCACCCCGTAATACTCCTCGATGGCGCCATGCACTTCCGTTTCGGTGGCCAGCCAGGTGTGCACGTCCATGCCGGTCTTCACCGCAATTTCATCGATGGCAAACAGATCGAACGGATTGGTGATGGCCAGCGACAACTTCTTGCCTTCCACCTTGAAGGGGATGAGCATGTACTTGCGCGCAAACTTTTCTGCGACCAGATCGATCGCCTCGTTGGAGATCTTTGTACTCTCAAGATCCACCTGCGGGATATCCATTTGCTCCGACAAGCTGTAAACCAAATCCTTGTCGGTGATATACTTCATCTGCAACAGGACTTTGCCCAATTGGGTTCCGCTCTTTTTCTGGATATCCAACGCTTCCAGCAACTGGGATTCATTGATAATCCCAGCCCGAATCAAAATGTCACCCAACCGCAATTTGGACTTGATCGCCATCAGTGTCGAGACCATTTTATTTATTGAGATGAGAACCTGCCCATTTTACCCATAAACTCTTGAAATTTAAAGATTAAAATGCAAAGGCAGGACCCCCGATATCCGCACACCAAACCAACCGGGCAGGGTAGAGGTGTTATGATGCGACCGATGCCGTGGCCCGGATGCGGTGGATAGTGCGATGCCAACGCATCCTTCCGCCGCTCCGCAAAGGGTTTTCGCGAGTGTACCGTTTGCGCCACAACCGATTTTTGGTACGTTAAAGTAAAGAGGGAGCCGATCCCATGGCACACACGCCTTCGCCTTCATTGCAATGCCCGTCTTGTGAAAACAGGCTCGCCCTGCGCCGCGTGGCCGCGCTGGATCTCCATGTCTGCGACGGCGGTTGCGGTGGCTATTGGATCGAGCGCAACAGCCTGAAGCGGATGCCGGAACGCCCTCCCGGAGCGGGCGTCGAATTGTTGAGCGTTCCACGCGCCGATGGCATCCACACGTTTCGCGACCTCCACCATATCTGCCCGCACTGCCGCAATACGATCCTGTACCGGCACTGGTTCAGCCGCAAACTGAATCTGGAAATCGATCAATGTGCAAAGTGTGCGGGTTTCTGGGTGGAGGTCGGCTCGCTGGCGGACATCCTGACCGAAGACGGGCCGGAAGAAGAAAAAGCGCGGCGCGCCCAAGCCTATTTTGAAGTGGTGATCCGGGACAAAATCGGCGGCATGAACCTCGTCCATCACGACACCGTGGACGCCGCCCGGCAGATCGTCCAGATATTCCGCTTCCTCTGTCCCAAAGCCTATTTTCCGGACCCCACCGAACTGTCCCACCTGCTGCGCTGACCGGCGGGCGCACCCTCAGCCGCGGTCGGGCCGATCCTCGTCCTCACCCAATCCCGGAGTGTCCCGATCATCAGGCTCGATATCGGGAATCTCGTCTTCCGCCCGGGTTCCGGTCGAGGTGTCCGTATCCAAAGCTTCCTGCATGGTTTCCGCCACCGCCACGGCGGACACCAGAGAGGGCCGCGACGGCAAGGGCACCGTCGGCACGCTTTCCTCCATCACCTCTTCCGGTGCGACGATTTCCAGCCGGAAGGCATAGCTGCCCAGCACCACAAAAACCATGGCCTGCATGCTGAAAAAACCGGCCGTGCCCAGCGCACTCAGCATCATACCGCCCAGGATGGGACCGATGATGGCGCCCACGCCATAAACCAGAATCAAGGTGCTGGTGGCCTTGATCATTTCTTTCATCGGCACGTGGTCGTTGGTGTACGCGGACAGGATGGAATACAACGGCAGGGACAAACCGCCAAATACCAGGGACAAAAACAGAAATGTGGAAAAAACATTATTTCCCAGCAGCAGCAGCGCCAGCGACACGAACGCCGCCGCCAGCGCCACCCCGGCAATCACCTTCTGCCTCGGCACCCGGTCGGACAACCAGCCCAGCGGCCATTGAAACAACATTCCGCCAAAAATGACCGCCGCCATGAACAAACCAATGTTGGAAACCGAAAGACCCAATTGGCTGGCATACACCGCACCCACGCCCCAGAACGCGCCGGAAGCGATCCCCACCATCAGCGCTCCCACCATCCCCAGCGGCGCCGACTTGAACAGGTTCCTCATTTTCAACTGAGGGGGTTGGCTGACAACCGGTGCCTGCGTCGTGTTCGACAACAGGATCGGCACCGACGCCATGGAAATGACCACCGACACCACAATGAACAGCGTGAAGCCATGCGGATCGTCCACGTCGAGCAGCAACTGTCCCAGACCGCTGCCCAGCAGTTGGATCACCATGTACGCCGCCAGGATTTTTCCGCGCAACGCATTGCTCGAAAAATGATTGATCCAGCTTTCGACGATGATGAAAATGCCGACGAAACAAAACCCCGTCACCACCCGGAACAAAAGCCAGGCAACCGGGTTCACAAACACCACATGCAGCAGGATGGTGCCGGACGCGATCGCCGCCATCGCCGCAAACACACGGATGTGGCCCACTTCGTGTGTGATTTTGGTGACCCACATCGAACCGATGAGGTAACCGATGTAGTAGCCGGACATGATGAACCCGGTTACCAACGGGGAGAATCCTTCAAACGAGGACCGCAGGCTCAGCAGAGTGCCTTGCAGGCCACTGCCCAGCATGATGAGGAACAATCCGAACAACAGGGTGCGTAGAGAGGTGAGCGTATTGAGCATCTTCAGTGAGTGCCGCGATCGACACGGCAGGAACTTCGGTTTATGTTTTGTTTTTCATGAAAAGGCAAGCGGGTTGTTTTTACAAGCATAAATCATCTTCCGCAGTCATTTTTATATCAGCGCACCGGCGCTGCCATCCGGTTTCAACCCGGATTGGTTACAACCCCACCGCATACACCCTCGGGCGCAATGCCCGGTTTCGGGTAAAAATTTCCTGCCGGGGCAGCTTTTGCCTGCCCACGTGCCACCCTCTGTTTTCACCGACACCCCCGGCAACCCCCGTATTTAAAGGCTTTTCCTGGCATCCGGCCATTTTGGCACACCCTTTGCTTTTCACGGAGGAAGCAAATAGCTGCGACTTGTATCAACCAAAGGAAATCGTGTGGATACGCAAAACAAAAATCTCGTTTCACAATTGATGAGTGCGGTTCCCAAGCCGTCCGTGTCCGGCTTCCAACCCGGAGGCAAGGAACCCGGCGCGCCGGACTTCGATGCGTTCATTCGAAACGACTCGCGCACCGCCCGCAATGATTTCCATACCGACCACGCCGGAAACCGCGCCCAAACGTTTGACCGCACCGGCAGCCGAACACGCCAACAGGAATTCACGTCATCCAGAGAAAGCGAAGCACGGCAAAAACCGGGCGTCACCGAAACCCGGCAACACCCGTCGTCCCAGTTCCATGAATCGCGCCGCACCACTACGGAAAATCCGTCGATCTCTCAAAAGGACGCGGGTCACGGCGCCTTCTCCAACACGCAATCCCAGTCCCAGCCGCACGGATCGGCTTACCATGCCGACACCTCAGGAAATGAGGCGAAGGGACCGCAGTTTGATTCGCAAAACCGCGGCACGCAGGCCGCCACGCTGCAAACCCTGATGGCGCTGCTGCAAAACGGCAAAGGCCTGCAAGGGAACCCGGTGCTCGCGGACTTGTCGGGAACGGATCTCACTGCGTTGACCGGGGAACAGGCTCCCGCCGGTCTGGATGCGCTCCTGCAACGACTCAATGAACTCAAAACCAATCCCGACCTCGCCCTGATGAACCTGGTTCAGGGGCCGAACGGCAACGCGTCCAAAGATCTGTTGATCGAACGATTGCGTGACATGGACCTGGACCCCGATGTTCTCGACTCATTGATCGACGCCTTGAACGGCGACGGTGCGGAAGGCGGACAGGGCGGCTCCTTCCTGCAGGCCTTGCATGGCCTGTTGCAGGCGCTCCAGAACGTCCAGTCTGAAAGTGCGGAAGACGGCGTAAGCCTCCAGACGGCGCAGGCAAACAGCGCAGGCGCATCCGTTCTCGAAAAGAAAGTCATCGACGCGTTGATGAAAGCGGGATTGACCGAAACCGAAGCACAGAAAATCATCGACCAGGCGCGTGGCACCGGCGGCGCCGATTCCAAGGTGGATGGCCGCATCGTGCTGGCCCAACTGGCGCAGAGCCTCTCCAAAACCAAAGGCGCGGGCCACCCCATTGCCGAATCGCAAACCGAGCCGGCCACGCCTTCGCGCGAACCCAAAATCACTCTCGACACACAGGCCACCGATCCGAACCGGAAATCCCTCAACGAACTGGTGGGAGACAAATCCGATTCCAGGACCGGCTCCAACCTGACGCATGAGGGCAAGGCCCAAACCCCGAACCCCGTGCAAGCTGCGGCCACAGCGGCCGTGAATCCGAAACCCGCCATGACCACCGCGCAGACGGGGTCCGCGCCCAACCCGACGGTCCAAAACGTGTCCACCGGGGGCGAAGGCACACCCACCACGCCGGGCTCGCACCCCGTCGGTGCATCTTCTGAAAAAGCCAGCACCGGCTTCAAACCGATGCTGGCGGAAACGTACAGCGCGCGTGGCGGCGTCGAAAAACCGGTCGCTACCCAGATCATCGAAAAAGTGACGTTCCGCAATTTCGGCAATCATCGGGAAGTGCATGTCAAACTCGATCCGCCTTCGCTCGGCACCGTGCGCCTGAATGTTTCATCCGCGGGCGAAACCGTGCGGGCCACGCTGGTGGCGGAAAATCACGCGGCCAAGCAGGCCATCGAGAACAGCCTAGCTCAGTTGAAAGACAGCATGCACAGCCAGGGCATGAAAGTGGACACCTTCACCGTACTCGTCGGCGGTAACAATCAGGGACAGTCGCCTCACCAACGGCAGGAAGGCGTGCATGCATTCCGTCCGTTTGAAACGGCGGACAACATCGAATCGCACGAAGCCGTGGAAGAAACTATCTTCACACAGCCCCGGTTTTTCAGCGAGTCGCAAACGATCAGTTTATTCGCATAACATAGGAGGCTTCGGCCATGTTGGAAGGCATTCTCCCGCACGCGGAAACGAACAAATCCACCGCGCCCACCAGCGCCCAGAACACGCTGGGCAAAGATGACTTCATGAAACTCATGATCGCCCAGCTCAGCAACCAGAATCCGCTGAACCCGATGGACGGCCAGGAGTTCAGCGCGCAGTTGGCCCAGTTCAGTGCGCTGGAACAGATGACCAACGTCAATACCAACATTCAAAAGTTGATCGACTCACAACAGGCAGCCACCAACTCTTCCATGATCAACATGATCGGCAAGCAGGTGGACGTGCAGGGCAACAGCGTGGCGCATGAAGCGGAACAGACACACAACCTGAACTACGCGTTGACGGGTCACGCCGACACCGTGACCGTGGATGTCTACGACGCCCTCGGCCAGTTGGTGCGCACCCTCAGCGGCACCGGCGGCGAAGGCAACAACACCGCCCTCTGGGATGGGCTGGACCAGTCCGGCAACGCCGTGAACCCGGGCAATTACACCTTCACTGTGAAAGCGATCGATCCTTCCGGCAATTCTGTGGACTCGCAGACGTTCACTAAAGGTTCCGTGTCCGAAGTCCTGTTTGAAGAGGACGGCACCTACGCCATCGTGAACGGTCAAAAAATTTCGTCTGACAGTATTTCAAGAGTTTCGCTCTAATAAAAATCTCTAAGGAGAATCGTCATGTCACTCATTGGATCCCTGTTCTCCGGTGTCTCCGGCCTGCGCAGCAACTCCCAGGCCATGAACGTCATCGGTGACAATATTTCCAACACCAACACCGTCGGTTTCAAAAGCAGCCGGAGCGTGTTCGGTGATCTGTTCAGTACCATTTTGAACAACGGGTCCGTCACCTCCCAGATCGGGCAGGGCACGCAGTTTGTCGGATCGTTGCAGGATTTTTCGCAGGGTGCGATTGAAAACAGCACCAACGCTCTGGATATGGCGATCGACGGACAGGGCTTCTTCGTCGTCAACAACGGTCAGGGCAATTTCTACACCCGCGCCGGCCAGTTCCGGATTAATGACAACGGTGTCGTGGCGGATATCGGCGGCAACGCGCTTCAGGGATTCCGCATCACCGGCGGCACGGTGGGCACCACGCTGGAAAGTGTGGATCTCGCAGGCGTGCAATCGGCACCCAATCCGAGCACCCAGTTCACTCTGGGCGCGAATTTGAATGCCGCGGCCGCAGATGATACCAATCCAGATTCAACCACAACGTTCACCTCTCCGGTATCTCTGGTCAATTCCGTTGGCGAACAGGTGATTGCGAGTATTACGTTTACGAAAAAGCCTGTGGCTGGCCGCTGGGATTACACGGTATCTCTACCTGCGGGTAACGGTACCGTGAATCCCGCAACCCCCAACAATAGTGGTTCGTTGATTTTCGATACCAGTGGTAATCTAACGGACATCCTAGATCAGTCTGCGGCTTCTATTGGTGTGGGAGACTTGACTTTAACGCTGGATTTCGCGTCACCCGCAGCATCCGGCCAAACTGTCACTTGGGATCTGGCTAATGCAGCTGGTAATTCCAACGGCAAGGTGACCGGGTTTGCCGCCGCATCCAACACCAACTCGGTGGTGCAGAACGGTTTCCCGACCGGTATTTTGACCGGACTGAGCGTGGCCAACGACGGCACCATCAACGGCCTGTTCAGCAACGGCCAGTCGGAGTCGCTGTTCCAGGTGGCGCTGGCGGACTTTCTGGCGCCAACCGGGTTGACCCGCACTGGGCAGAACCTGTTTGCGGAGTCCGGGCTTTCTGGCCAACCGGTCATTGCCGCTCCGAACACAGGCGGGTTCGGCTCGGTTCTAGGCAGCACGCTGGAACTCTCCAACGTCGATCTGGCGCAGGAGTTCGTCACCATGATCAAAACCCAGCAGGCGTTTCAGGCCAGCGCCCGCATCATCACCACCACCGACGACCTGCTCACGGAAACCGTGAACCTGACTCGGTAATCGTTAACGCAGTAGCATCCCGCCCGGGTCCCGTTAAGGGACCCGGGCGGGCGTGGCCCGCGGCAAACGAGCTAATGCGTTCATGACCGGGCCCTGGCCGGTGGGCGCATTTCTAAAATTAGCCGGAACCACAGATGGACATGGATAACCCGGAAACCACAAAAAATTTTCTTCCCCTCCTTACCACGGAGGGGACTGAGGGGAGGTTTTGGAGCTCCATTCCTTTCAGAGCAAAACAAAAGCAACCCCACCCGAACCCTCCCCTTAGTAAGGGGAGGGACAATAAAGCCTGGCAAGGCTACCCATAGATTCCTCGCTGACGCTCGGAATGACAAGTCCGGCTCCAGCGTGTCATTCCAAGGAGCCGGGCCACCCCCGGAGGGAACGAGGGCTATCCTGAACGCGCCCGTTCACCGTCGTCCGCTCATGAGTGCATTGGCCTGTTCCCTCAGGCGTAGCCTGCGCCCACCGACCATCGCCCTGTCATGAATGTATTAGCCGGTTTCCCCTCCACGTAGTGGAGTCGCCGCGCAGCGGAAGCCTTGCCAGACTTTGAACACATCGGGATGTTCGTTGAAGCGGTAGGTGGTGCGCAGGTAGTAAGCTTTGAAGTACCAGTTGCCGCCGCGCAGCACGCGCGACTCGCCGCGTTCCGGTCCCGTTGGATTCCGCGGCGGAGACATTTCGTAATATGCAGGCGCATACCAGTCTCCCACCCATTCCCACACATTGCCCGCCATGTGATGCAAGCCGTAAGGCGAGCGCCCGGCAAGCAGGCCGTCCACCGGTTCCATGACGCCGAAACCGAGTGTGGCGAACGAACGGCGGAAGGTGACGCGGTCGTTGTCCGGGAACGCATTGCCCCAGGGGAACAGGCGGCCATCGGTGCCGCGCGCGGCTTTTTCCCATTCCGCTTCCGTCGGCAGGCGTTTGCCCACCCAGCGGCAGTACGCGTCCGCGCCGTACCAGCTGACCCGGTTGACCGGGTGGCGTTCCAATCCCGGACGGGCGCGGAAACGTCCGCCCACCTTCTCCACGGTCACCGCATCGCGCAGCTCAATGAAACGCGAAGCTTTTTCGGGTGCCGCGTTCAGGAACTCCGCGAACTGCTGCGCCGTGACTTCGTAGAAATCGATGGCGTAGGCATCGAGATACACCGTGTGCACCGGCTGCTCGTCGGTGTCTCCCCATCCGTATTCGTTGTCGATATTCAGACCCATGGTGAAGGGGCCTGCCGGGATGACGGCCATGTCGTTGATGTGGACGGACGGCGGCGCGGACGCACAGGCGGCCCCCAGCAGGCACAGGGCCACCATGCCGAGTGCCTGAATCAGATGGGTGGCACGCATGCAGAGGCATCGGGGCGTGGAATCCGGAATCCGGGATTGCGTTCCGAAAAATATTCGTGGGTTGAACATGCGCCGAGGATACTAATTCGGGGACAAGGTTTGCGATCTTTTTTCCTGCTTGGGCTCACGGGTCCCGACGATGGCGCGTTCCTGCGGCAGAAAAATATCGAACCGGGTTCCCTTGCCGACCTCGCTGACCACACCAATCTGACCGCCGAAACGCTGGATGATCTTGTTCACCGTCGCCAGGCCGAGCCCGATCCCTTCCTCCCGCGTGGTGAAAAAGGGATCGAATATTTGTTTGAGTTTGTCCGGAGGGATGCCGCGACCCTGATCTTCCACGGAAAGAAGAACGCCTTTGCGATCGGTTTCGAAATCGCGATGCCGGTGGCCCTGCACTTCCTTCAGTTCCAGGCGGATGGTCCCGGCGCGATCCATGGCCTGCATGCCGTTGAGGCACAGATTCCACACCATCTGCTTGACCTGGTCTTCCTCGCTTTGAATGACGATGTGCCGGGCCGGCATGTCCAGTTCAATTTCAATGGAGCAGTCGTATTCGTTGTTGTTCTTGATCAGCAACACCACATCCTGCAACAGTTGCGTGAGGTCGATGACCGTCGCCTTGGACTTGCGCGGTTGCGAGTACGAAAGAAAATCCTTGATGATCGCGTTCAACCGTTCCGTTTCTGAGATCACGATGTCCATCAAGCGTTTGTACTGATCCTCCACCTGCAACGAATCGCGCAGCACCTGGATGGAACCGCTGAGTGACGCCAGTGGATTGCGGATTTCGTGCGCCAGTCCGGCGGAGAACCGTCCCACCGCCGCCAACTGTTCCGACTGCAATATTTTTTCTTCCATCTTGCGCAGTTCGGTCAAATCGTCCAACACCACGATGTAGCCTTCCGATTTGTAGCCGTCCTTGAAGGGGTCCATGCTGGGTCGGATCAACGAACTGATCTTCATGACCACGAGAATGGTTTCCCCATCATTGCGTTGAAACTCGCCTTCCAGCGTTGCCGGAAGCTGCACCGACTGGCGGCCCAGGAAAAACGTTTTCAGCGTAGGGACCGGCAACAGGTCGTACGCCAGCCTCCCCAGGCTGTGATCGGCCGAACAACCGGTGATCTGTTCGCACGCGGTGTTGACGGAGGTGACGTGGCCGTTGTGATCCGTGGTCAACAACCCGTTGACCATGTTCTGCACCACGTTCTTGTGGAATTCCTGAAGTTTCTTCAGGTCCAGGCTTTTGGAATGCAGCTCGTCGTTGATGATGCGAAGGCGGTGATTGAGAATGCTGCTGAGATACGCCACCGAATAAAAAGAGGTCAGATTGAGGGCGATGATGTAAAACCCGTAGGCGCCTTGATAGGAGATATTCGACTTCTGGAAAAAATAAATGGGTTGGATGAAGTTGAAGTATTCCAGGTCCACCAGCAGTCCGTAAATGATGCTGGCGCCGGATGCGGCCAGGTACACCGCCGCGCGCGGCAACATGACGCTGGTGGCGATGATCACAAACAGGAATACAAAGGAAAGCGGGCTTTCAATGCCGCCGGTGGTGTAGATCAAACCGCCCACGGTCGCCAGATCGCCCAGGACCTGCGCATAGGCCACCCAGTTGAGGGGCATCTTCATCTTCAACATCAGAGCATAAATGATGCACAGGAAGTAGGCGCTGCCGAGAACGATGCTGAGCGGAATGATGGGGGTTTCGTAACGGGCGTTGTGCTCGAAGGCAATGGCGAGGGCGACGAATCCGGTCAGAAATACGACGCGGATCACCATGATCGATTTGACCCGAAGGAGGAGTTCCTTGTCAGGATAATCCTGGGTTTTCAACATGGTCTCCTCAATGTCGTCGGCTCCGCCGCAGCGGAATACCGGTTGCCCCTTGATTTGCGTTGTGCAGGTGCAGGGGAGTGCACGGTCGCCGTTTAGAAGTTTTCACCCATTTTGAAAATGGGCAGGTACATGGCGACAACGATGAAGCCCACCACCGAACCCAGGAACACCATGAGCATGGGTTCGAGCAGGGCCGTCAGGCCCTCGACGGCGGTGTCCACTTCTTCATCGTAAAAGTCCGCGATCTTGCCGAGCATGCCATCGAGCGCACCGGCGGACTCACCCACGTCGATCATCTGGATGACCATGGGTGGAAACACGTCTTCACGCGCCAGGGGTGCGGCGATGGTCTCACCTTCCTTGATGGATTGGATGGTGTTGACGATGGCACGCTCCACAATCTTGTTGCCGGAGGTGCGTGCGCAGATGTCCATGGCGTCGATCAGCGGCACGCCGCTGGAAAGCAGCGTTCCCAAAGTGCGGGTGAATTTGGCGACGGACACTTTCCGGATCAGCATGCCCATGACCGGCAGCTTGAGGGCGATGCGGTCGATTTCGATGTGGCCGCGCTCCGTGGCGTACACCTTCTTGAAAAGGAACACGAACAGGATGGGCGCGCCGACAATGACGTACCATTGATCGCGGAAAAAGTTACTGACCATCATGACGATCGCGGTGGGGCCGGGCAGTTCCTGGCCGCTCCCCTCGAACATCGTGGCGAACGCGGGGATGACGAAGATCATCAGAAACGCCACGACCACGAAGGCGACGGTGACGATGGCGCCGGGATACACCATGGCCGCTTTGACTTTCTTCTTGAGAGCCAGCGATTTTTCGATGTACGCGGCCAGCCGCGCCAGAATGGTGTCGAGAATACCGCCCGCCTCGCCGGCTTCGACCAGGTTGCAATACAGGGCGTCCCAGACTTTTTGATGACGGCGCATCGCATCGGACAGGTTGCTGCCCTGTTCGATCTGATTTTTGACATCCATGATGATGCCGCCGAAGGTTTTGTTGTCGGACTGCCTGCCCAGAATTTCGAGACACTGAACCAACGGCAGACCCGCGTCCACCATCGTGGAAAACTGGCGGGTGAAGATGACCACATCGCGTTCGGTGATTTTTTGTTTATTGGCGCCACCCAACTCCATTGAGAAAAACGAAGACTTCGGCTTCAGGCTGTCCACCTTGATATTTTTTTGCTGGAGTTTCGCCCGCGCACCCTGTTCGTTAACGGCTTCCACCTCACCGCTCTGGGTTTTCCCTCTTACCGTCGTTTTGTACGTAAAAGTTGGCATGGCTCTTTTCCGTGTGGTTATTGGTTGATCGAAAAGGATGAGATGACGCTGCGCGTTTTCTCCAGCTCCAGGCCGATACGCGAAAGCTGTTCGCTGGTGAAGCGCAACCGATCCACCAGCGCCTTCACCACGAGGCGGACATCGTCCGGCAATTGTTCCACCAGGAGATTGAATTGTTCTTTTTCAATGACCCCGATGGTCACATTGCCCACGGCAACCACGCTGGCGCTGCGGACCGTTTGGGAGATCAGGCCCATTTCGCCAAACACGTCTCCCGCCTTGAGGGTGTTGATCAACACGCCCTTTTTATCCACCTTTTTGGTGACGTTGACCTTGCCTTCGATAATGATGAACGCGTTGTTGCTGACAATGCCTTCCGAGACGATGACATCGCCATCGGCGTAACGTTGAATTGTCGGGGTATCCTTAAGACTCATAATCAAACTTTTCCAAGAACGTCCATAGTCTCCCGGTAGATCCTATAGAAGATTTCGTTATCAGAGATTCCCTTTTTCAAAATGACGTCCAGCTTGTCCATATCTTTTTCATTGATGACCTGGTTGACGCTGTACGCAAACGCTTCCATGTTGTCCGTGGATTTGAACTCCGCGCCAACCAGCGCTATGAAGGTTTTGCGGCGGGTGGACATGGGCATGTTCAGCACATACTTGTAAAGCGAACTTTCCTCAAGCGAATCGCAGCCGAACCGTTCATGAAACACCACGACGTGGTAATGAAAGAATTTCAACTTGTGCGCGCCATGCTCAGGCGTTTTGGACGTCTCCAACTTATATCCCAGGGCGGTCAACGCCTCGCCCAGGGCATCGTAGTTTTGAGGGCTCATGATGAGCGCCACCTTGTCGCCCTCTTCATAAATCGGGGGAGTCTCTTCGTCTTCGAAGGCCTCATCCGTAACCATCAGCATGGTGTCCATCGCGTCATCCTCTTCCGGTTCTTCCGGTTTCAGATGCTGGTCGATGCGGTTTTTGGTCTTACACGCCGGGCAGGTGAGGTTGAAGGCCTGGTCCTTCGGCACTTTTTCATCCGGAATATTGATCGCCTTGCTGCACTGGCTACAGGTGACCTGCATTCATTCTCTCCTCATCGGGACCGCTTCATTTTCGCAATTTTTTCTTTTTGGCAAAACCTGCATCCTTGTCGTAGGAATCGTCCAGCGCCAGTTCTTCGATATCCGTCGTCGCTTCGCCGCGCTCAGACTTGATGGTGTCGATGCCGCGCGCCACCACGTTGCGCCGCGAGGCGTAGGCCAGCGCCGTTTCCTGCGTGATGAGATCTTCCTTATACAATTTGATGATGTGTTGGTCGAACGTCCACATGCCGTAAGCATCGCCGTCGCGGATGATGTCGTAATAGGTTTTTCCATCTTCCTCGCCGTTGAGGATCGTGTCCTTGATGCGCATGTTGTTGTTCATGATTTCAAGCAGGGCGATGCGCCCGCCACCGGCTTTCGGCACCAGCCTTTGACTGATGACCCAGCGCACGGTGTCCGCGAGGCGGATGCGGATCTGCTGTTCTTCTTCCTGCGAAAACATGCCGACGATGCGGTTGATGGTCTGTCCGGCGTCCACGGTGTGCAGGGTGCTCATCACGAGGTGACCGGTTTCGGCGGCGCTCATGCCGATCTCCACCGTTTCCCGGTCGCGCATTTCGCCCACCAGAATGACCTTGGGCGCCTGACGCAACGCGGCCCGCAGACCGGTGGCGAAGTTGTTGAAGTCGCCACCCAGTTCGCGCTGGTTGAACGTCGATTTCAAATGCGGATGCACGAACTCCACCGGATCTTCCAGGGTGATGATGTGCACCGACTTGTCGTGGTTGATCCGATTGAGCAACGCCGCCAGGGTGGTGGACTTACCGGAACCGGTGGCACCGGTGACCAGCACCATGCCGTTTTTCTCTTCCGCCGCCTTCGCAAACTGCGGCGGCAGTTTTAAATCGTCGATGGAAGGAATCCGCGTTTCCAGTTTGCGCAACACGATGCTGTAGTTGCCGCGCTGGGAAAAAATGTTGACGCGGAAACGGGCCTTGCCGGGAATGTAGTACGAGCAGTCGCAGGAGCCTTCGCGCAGCAGGATCTCGTTCAACCGCCGGTCGGCGCCAATGAGGTTCAGCGCGAAAATCTCCGCCTGGAACGCGGTGATCTTCGGGATCGGCGGATGCATGGGCACTTCCGTCAACTGACCCGAGTTCTCCACCTGGAACGGCTTGCCCACGGTGATGTTGAGATCGGAGATGTTTCCGAATGATTCCAGCATCGTTGTCAGGATGTGGTCGATTTCGGCTTTTCTCATGGTCGCATCCCTGAAGTGGACTTAAATAAATTCCGGCGGCGTTTTCAAATACTGAACGAACCGCTCTTTAACGATCGATTTGTCGTAAGCGTCTTCCGGGCTGATCTTCTTCGCCTGCAACGCTTCCAGGATGGCGTCGTCCAACGACTGCATGCCGTATTTTTTTCCGGTCTGGATGACGGAGGGAATCTGAAAGGTTTTGCCTTCACGAATCAGGTTTGAGGTGGCCGGCGTGACCACGAGCACTTCGAGCACCGCCAGACGGCCCTTCTTGTCCACGCGCTTGAACAGGTTCTGCGCCACGACGCCCTTCAAACTTTCGGACAGCGTGGTGCGGATCTGCGCTTGCTGGTTGGCGGGAAACACGTCGATGACGCGATCCACGGTCTTGGCGGCGCTCTGCGTATGCAGGGTGCCGAACACAAGGTGGCCGGTGGACGCGGCTTCCAGCGCCAGCTCGATGGTTTCCAGGTCGCGCATTTCGCCGACCAGGATGATGTCCGGGTCTTCGCGCAACGCCCCCTTCAACGCGGCTTTGAAACTTTTGGTGTGCACGCCCACCTCGCGGTGATTCACCACGCAGCTCGCACTTTTATGCACGAACTCGACCGGGTCTTCGACGGTGATGATGTGCGCTTTCTTATTTTTGTTGACGTGGTCCATCATCGCCGCCAGCGTGGTGGACTTTCCGGAACCGGTGGGACCCGTCACCAGCACCATGCCTTTGTGTAACATGGACAGCTTGGTCAGAACCGACGGCAATCCCAACTGCTCCGCAGTCAGGATGGTGCTGGGGATTTCGCGGAAGACGGCGCCGATGCCCCACTTCTGCTGGAAGTAGTTGGCGCGGTAGCGCGCCAGCCCCGGCACCTCGTAGGCGAAGTCGATGTCGCCGGTTTCCTCAAATACCTTGATCTTGTCTTCCGGCGCGATTTCGTACAGGATCCCTTTCAGCTCATCGTTTTCGAGGGTTTTGTACTTCACGCGTTCCATGTCACCATGAATACGCAGGACCGGCTGGGAACCGGCCACGAGATGCAGGTCGGATGCCCCTTGTTCATTCATCAGTTTAAAGAAGGCGTCGATTTTGGCCATAGATCACTCTACCAGTTCGGCTTTGAACACGAAGTTGAGGACCACATTCTGAGTCCCCGGCAATTCATACGTTTTCCCGTTTAACAGAAACTCGGTTCCATTCCGGTTTCCGATATCCGCCAGAATCTGTTCGTTCGCATGCAACACAATGCGTTCGCCAGCATTCAAGGTAAAATCCCTTTCCCTCTCCTCATCCAGAATCATGTGAAACCAGGCTTTTTCCTTGGCCCGGATTTCCAAAGAAAAGGCCCGCTCGTTGTCGGACGGTGACGGCTCCACAGTGCGTTGATTTGTCGGAACTGTTTGATCTTGCAGGTCGTTCATTATACCACCATTTTCCAATTGGGGTACCTTATTTTGTCCGGTTTCGGCATTCATCTCTGGCCCCGGCGGCGCCTCGGCTCCCGGAGATTCGGTGCCCATGCCCGGCGGCGGTGCCTGACCACCACTGGGAGCGGGACCGGGTTCCGGAGCCGGAACCGTTTTCAAACCCTTCGGTAGGGTTTTCATCGGCACGGGCACTGCCTGCGAGTCACTGGAAGGTGGGTTGTTTAAGGAAGCCCACACCAACCAGCCCACAACCCCCATCCCGATCAGAAAAGCCACCAGCTTCAACTGAGTCTGGATGGAGGTTTTTTTCTGTTCCTGATGCGCCACTTCTTTCCACGATTTTTCGCGTTCTTCACGCCGCCCCTTGCCGATACGTTCGTCGTAGGCGGTCAATAACTCATTGGCATCGATGCCCAAGGCTTCGCCATAGTTGCGGATGTAGCCTTTGATGAAGACCTCCGCCGGCAGATCGTCGTAACGGTCCTCTTCCAGCGCTTCGAGGTGACGCTCCGGGATACGTGTGGCGTGGGCGATGTCATTCAGGCTGGCGCCGCGCAACTCCCTCTCATTCTTCAAATACGTGCCGAAACTGTCTGCCATGATCACTCAGTCGAAATTTTCATGCGATCCAACATGGTTTTCGCGGTGCGTGCGTTCTCACTCAGCGGCTGCAGGTTGATCACTTCCTGAAGATGCGGACGCGCCCGCAGGTAGTCGCCTTCATCAAACAACAACTGGCCCAGTTCGTAATGCGCGCGGGCGGACTTTGGATTCAGCTCCACCGCTTTCAGCAAACTTTTATAAGCCAGCTCGTTTTGCTCCGCCTTCCTGTAGGCCAAAGCCAGATTCACCCGGATCTCCTCGTTGTCCTTGATATCCAACGCCCGCTGCCAGGTACGTTCGGCCTCATTGTACTGCTTGTTCTGATAATAACTGAACGCCAGCCAGTTGTAGAGCTGTTGCGCGTTCAGCAGCTTTTGCGCTTCCAGGGATTTTTTGATGTAAACGATCGCTCGATCCCATTGCTGCACTTCCATGTAAAGGCGGCCCAGGTACTGGTACGCCTTCATGTATTCCGGATCCAACTCGACGGCGCGCAAAAACGATTTCTCCGCCCGCTTGTAATGGCGGTCACGAAAATGCGCCGCCCCCAGCGCCACCCGGTAAAACGGGTCGTCCGGAACCTGCTTGATGATATCGATCAGTTCCTGGTAATACTTGTCCCGCATGTTGAGGGTGTTGTACTTTTGGGCATCGTTGTACCGCTTGCGCGCATCCAGTTTTTCACGCGGCGTGGTCGTGGTGGTGGCACAGCCGACGAACAAAATACACAACACCAAGGCAATCGCGGTATGCCATCCCACCCGAAACCTGCGACGTGGAACTGAATCTGTCATAAAACTCTATCGTTAAATGGTTGAATTTTTTAAGATTAATAAATTATAGCAAATGACTTCGGATTTCACAACTGGGGAAGCGTGCCAGGGAAGGCAGGCGGCGGACCGTCCTAAAAACAGGTGATTTTGGGGAACTTGAACTGGAAGGCGGAGCCGATGGGATAGGAAAAAGGAAGAAGCCCCCTGACCCCTTTACAAAGGAGAGCTTTGCATAACGGATAAGAGGAAAAGCTATAAAGCCCCCTCATCCTGGCCTGTCACTCAAGGAGTGCTCCCACCAGGGGAGAAGGAACCTCAAATTACTCCCCCTCCCTTGATGGGAGCACTCCTTGAGTAGCGGGTTGAGGTTGGGTGAGGGGGAATGATGATCTTTCTTTGCTTTCCTTGACCAAGGGGAGCCGGGCTTCGCCCGTAAAAGAGGACAATTTAAAAACCCTCCCCTGAATACAGGGGAGGGTCAAAAAATAAACGGAATGGATTTTAAATTGGGCGGGTGGACCCTCGTTCGCCCACACGGCAGTACCCAGCTTCCTCCCCGCGAGGCGGGGCTATTGGAAGACGGCTTTGGCGGAATACACCATGTTGCGCAGGCCGCGCGTCGAGTCCTCCACCGCCGTGGCCTCGTAGCCGCAGTGTGCGGTGCAGTCGCGGCACTTCTCGTGGTTGCGGTGACCGTACTGGTCCCAGTCCGTGTCATTCATCAATTCGCGGAAACTCTTGGCGTAGCCTTCGTCGAGCAGGTAGCAGGGACGCTGCCAGCCGAGCACGGAGTAACAGGGATTGCCCCACGGCGTGCAGTCGTAATCGCGCTTGCCCTGTAGAAAGTCCAGGTAGAACGGGGAGTGGTTGAAATTCCAGCGACCGTCCTGGTTGCGCTTCAGCAAGTCGCCAAAAAACGCCATCGTCTTTTGCCGGCCGGGAAAATGCAGCTGGTCCGGCGCATCCGGGTACTGGAACGCAGACGAAACCGTCATGCCGTCCACACCCAGCGGTTTGATGTGGTCCAGAAACTCCTCGGCGTATTCCACCGAGACCCCATCGAAGAAGGTGGTGTTGGTGGTGACGCGGAAGCCTTTCTTCTTGGCGGAGCGGATGGCGTCCATCGCCTTGTCGTACACGCCCTCTTCCATGCAGATGTGATCGTGGTGTTCCTTCATGCCGTCGAGGTGGATCGACAGCGTGAGGAGCGGCGATTTCGGCAGGCGATCGAGATATTTTTCCAGCAGGATGGCGTTGGTGCACAAGTACACGTAACGCCCCTGATCGACAAGCCCCTCAACGATTTCCACGATGTGCGGATGAATCAGCGGTTCGCCGCCGGCGATGGAAACGATCGGCGCGCCGCATTCCTTGGCGGCATTCAGCGACTGCTCCACGCTCAGGTATTGTTTGAGAATGTCGTTGGGTTTTTGAATTTTGCCGCACCCCGTACATTCGAGGTTGCACCGGTACAACGGTTCAAGCATCAATACCAATGGATATTTCTTTTTACCGAGCAGCTTTTGCTTGAACAGGTAAAATCCTACTTTCATCGCTTGTCGAATTGGAATGGCCATATATGAACGTCTGCCTTCAGAAAAAATCGGTTATGAATACAAGGGGTTGGGCCGGCCGATTCATTTTCCCGGGAAATCGGAATCCGGCTTGCGCTCGGTCTATAACTTGTTAAAATTCAAATAACAAATGAGGCGGTCTTCATTATATAAGCAAGCCGCTACCGGTTTCAAAAATAATTTCAGGATCGGACTCAGGGGCCATCCATGCCGGATCCGCCGCGCCCGTCCACCCCGCAACAGGACGCCGGTGCCGCACCGGTCCCCCTTCACACTCACAGCGTAAGGACCCGGCTTTGAGAAAACTCATTCTGCTGCTCAGCATCGCCATCATCATCCTAATCATTGATGGGACAATGACTTACGACTTCTTCGACCTGGAAAACAAGAGCGTCGATTTCTGGCTCGCGGCGGGGCTGAGCGCCATCATCTTCCTCGTCCTGCTGTTCGCCGAAATCTCCAAACGCAGCGACAAACCGGACCATCCGGGGTGAGGTCGCACCGCACGCCCCCGCCTTACATACGAAACGCTACATTATTATAAAAGGACTCGGTTCCGCCAACCCTGAGGGGTACGGATTAGAGGCTGGAGGCTGCGGGCTGGGACGCCACCACGCGGCTGAGCAGGGCGTAGGGCTCGACGCTCTGATCGGTGGCGATCCATACCTTGCCCGCTCCGCCGTGCGCGACGTTGATGGATTCGCCCTTCGTGTTCTCCATCGCCTGCAAGGTAAAATGTTCCTGCCGGGTCGGCGAGATGTACTCAATGCGATCGCCCACCTCAATCCGGTTCTTCACTTCCACTTCCATCCAGCCGGGACGCGTGTCCTTGACCTGACCGGCGAACACCTGCGGCAGGTCGTTTTCCTGCGCCGAATCGAAACGCTCGGTCTGGTGATCGGCGCGCGGCACCAGGAACGCCGACGTGAAGCCGCGGTTGGCGGTCTTGTTGATCTCGTCGATGAGCGCGGGATCGAATTTGTTGCCGCGCACGAGGTCGTCGATGGCGCGGCGGTAACTGCGCACCACCATCGATAAATAATAAATCGTTTTGGTGCGGCCCTCGATCTTGAACGAACACACGCCCGCGTCATGAATCGGTTTCAGGTACTCGATGGCGCGCAGGTCCTTCGAATTCATGATGTAGGTGCCGTGCTCGTCTTCGTCAATGGGCATCAGCTCGCCCGGCCGCTCGCGCTCTTCCAGAAAATACTCGCCGTTCAGAATTTCCGGCTGGTGCGTGCTCTGCACCGGGGCCGACTCGTGCGGCTGCTGGTGCACGTTGTACTCCCAGCGGCAACTGTTGGTGCAGGTGCCCTGGTTGGCGTCGCGATGATTGAAATAATTCGACAGCAGGCACCGGCCCGAATAGGCGATACAAATTGCTCCGTGCACGAACGACTCCAGCTCCATCCCCGGCACCTTCTCGTGGATCTCGGCGATCTCCGGCAAAGACAACTCGCGCGACAGGATGATACGGCTCACGCCTTCGTCGAGCCAGAACTGCACCGACTCGTAATTGATGGTGTTGGTCTGCACCGACAAATGAACCGGCACATGCGGGAACTCGCGGCGGGCGAACCGGATCATCCCCGGATCGGCCATGATGAAGGCGTCGGGTTGCGCCTCCGCGTAAAACGCCAGCGACTGCTTGAACGAATCGATCTTGCGATTGGGCGGCAGGATGTTGGCGGTGATGTAAATCTTCCGCCCCATCTGGTGCGTGCGCTCGATGGCGTCTTTCAGCGTCGCGTCCTTGAACGGATTCTCGCGGGCGCGCAGGGAAAAGCGCGGGATGCCCGCGTACACCGCATCGGCGCCGTAGGCCAGGGCGTAATCGAGCTTCTCCGGGCTGCCTGCCGGGGCCAGCAACTCCGGCACCCGCGTACCGGGGGAGGAAACGGCTTCGCTCTGGGCCGCATTCTGTTTTTCGTCAGCGTTGTTCATGCTGGTTGATTATATATAAAGGAACGCGTTCGCGAAAGCCCAACTCGCACGAAATAGGATAAACAATACCGAACCCCATTTTCGGGCCAGGCGGGCAGACCATTCGATCCCCCCTTGTAAGGGGGGCTAGGGGGGGTTTCTTCTTCTAAAAAGGTGAAATTTTTTCACAAATTCTCCCCTCCTTTTCAAGGAGGGCCGGGTATCACCCGGAGGAAAATTGGCCGTTTATGGAAGAGGTCCGCAGACCATGGTCGCTCTTCAAGCATTACCGATCTGCTTCTCCGCGCAGGGGAGGTTACCGATGACCCCTCCTCATATCAGGAAGGACACCCAGCGGCGGGCCGGTAGCCCATCTCCTGGGCCTGCTGGCGGGTCTGGAAAATGACCGGCTTTTTGATGCGCGCGGCGCGGGTGTAACCCCCGCAGGCGGGCCACTGGTAGGTGCGGCTTTGGGGATCGCCTACAATCCCGTAATGCAGAACGCGGTCGTAATCCATTTCCGCCGCCACGCGCGGCGCTTCGGGGAGGGTCTTCTCCCGGCGGTGCTCCCACGGCGGCACCGGCTCCACCTGCATCCACAGCCCCAGGCTGTGGGCGAAGGCGTAGCGCTCCAGTTCCGTCAGCCGCTTGTCGGGGTCCGGCGTGGCGCGGTAATGCCAGCCGTAGCCGTTGGCGATGACTTCGTCATTGACCACCCGGCCGCCCGCCAGCACGACGCGGCCCACATGCCGGCCGTATGTGTCCACAAACGCGACATCGACGCGCAGGGCACGGTGCAGGATCAGCTCTTGCAGATAATCGAAGGCCTGCTTGCCAAACGGCTGGCTGGCTTCCGGCGCATCCACTTCTTCCAGCCGCACCTTGTACAGTTTGCCCTCAACCTCAAGCGCGAAGGTGTCGCCGGACAATACGCGCACCGCCTTGCCCACGAGGGTCTGCTCGGGAGCGCCCAATGCGGCGCTCATCAACCCAAAACAAATGGCGAGTTTTATAAAATTCATACCTTATTATATCGGATGGAACCCGATTCGAATGAAGATTGTGTGGATTTGAAATTGGGCTGGAGGACCCTCGTTCCGCCAATTGGGCAGTACCTATTTCTACTCCTCCTAGAGGAGCGGGCCCACGGACCCTCGTTCCGCCCGCCAAGAAGTACCCATTTTCCACCCCACGTAGTGGGGCGGGCGTGGCCCGCAGCAAGCAAGAAATACTTTCGGAACGGGCCCACGGACCATCGCAGAAACCATTGAGCAGTACCCATCTGCCTCCCATGCAATGGGTGGTAGAATGTGAGCCATGAAGATTCTGATCTATGGAGCCGGGGCGGTGGGGCTCGGGATCGCGTCCTGCCTGATGAAGACGGGGCATCGGGTCGATCTCGTCGGTCGCGCGCAAACGGTGGAGGCGCTCTGCCGGAATGGACTCACGCGCAGCGGACTGTTCGGCGAAGTCCACGCACCGCCGTCCGCCTTCGGCGCGGTGGCGTCGGTGACCGATCTCGATGAAACCGCTTACGATTTCATCCTCGTCTGCACCAAGTCGTTCGACACCGCATCGGCAGCGCAGGACCTTGCATCGGTTGCGTTCATAAAAGATGCCCGCACCCCGCTCGTGCTGTGCCAGAACGGCTGGGGCAATGCCGAGATCTTCGCACAACACTTTCCTGAAGAGCGCGTGAAGAACGCGCGCGTCATCACCGGCTTCACCCGGCCCGCGCCGCATCATGTCGATATCACCGTGCACGCCGACACCGTCCATGTGGGATCGTTGTTCCAGGATGCAGTGAGCGATTTGAAACCGTTGAGTGAAGCCATCGACGGCGGCGGCCTGCCTTCGGCGGTGACCAAGACGGTGGGACGCGACCTGTGGGCGAAGATGCTGTACAACTGCATGCTGAACGGATTGAGCACGCTGTTCGACGTGCCGTACGGCCTGCTTGGCGAATCGCCCGACACCAGGCGGCTGATGGACGCCATCGCGCGCGAGGTGTTCGCCGTCATGCAGGCGGCGGGGTACCGCACGCACTGGGAGTCGGCGGACGGCTACCTCGACACCTTTTACAAAAAGCAACTGCCCGCGACCTACCGTCACATTCCTTCCATGTTGCAGGACCTGCGCGCCGGCAAGCGCACCGAGATCGACGCCTTGAACGGCGCGGTCATGAAGCTGGGCGAGCAGCACGGCATGCCGGTGCCGCACAACACGCAGGTGTACCACCTCATCCGCTTCGCGGAAGCCAGGCGGGAGCTAAAAACAGAAAAAATGTAGTTAAAAAACAACCATCACTAAAAATTTAAAACAGGGAGGGAACAATGACCAAACCTTACATTCGGCTGGACAAAAACGACGCCGCAGTCCTGCTGGTCGATCACCAGGCGGGCCTTTTATCACTGGTGCGGGACCTGGACCCAGATACATTTAAGAATAATATTCTGGCTCTGGCTGATCTGGCAAAATACTTCAATTTGCCGACGATCCTGACGACCAGTTTTGAGGACGGTCCGAACGGGCCACTGATGGCAGAGCTTAAAGAAACCTTCCCTTCCGCGCCTTACATCGCCCGCCCCGGTCAGATCAACGCCTGGGATAATGAGGAGTTTGTGAAAGCTGTCAAAGCCACAGGTAAAAAACAATTGATCGTGGCCGGTATTGTAACGGAAGTATGCGTCGCGTTTCCTGCGCTGTCGGCGATAGAGGAAGGCTTCGAAGTATTCGTCGTGACGGACGCTTCCGGAACCTTCAACGAATTCACGCGATATTCGGCGTGGGATCGAATGTCCGCCGCAGGGGCCCAGATGATGTCCTGGTTCGGCGTTGCCTGCGAGTTGCATCGTGACTGGCGAAACGATATCGAGGGATTGGGCCAACTGTTCGCAAATCATATCCCCGACTACCGTAACCTGATCAACAGCTACATGACCATGAAACCCGTCAAATAAAGCTCAGGCCTAAAGCACGCGGCCAGGGATTGCCCCGCTTGGGCCATTTCTGGCCGCTTGCATAGGGTCTATCAAAAAAGCCGTCCGAGTCGCCTTGCCTTATACACATAAAATCGATAGTATATGTGTATTCAATCATGGAGGATTTTACCATGTTACGCACCAATATCGAACTCGACGAAAAACTGGTGAAGGAAGCCATGCGGCTGACCCGCAAGAAAACGAAAAAGGAACTGGTGAATTACGCCCTGGAAGAACTCATCACCCGGCGCAAACGGAAAAAACTGCTCGACCTCGAAGGGAAAGTGAAATGGACCGGAAAGCTGGATGAGATGCGGAAAGGACGCACATGATTCTGGTGGACACCAGCGTCTGGGTGGATTTTCTGAAAGGTGCGGATTCCCGGGAGCGGCGCGCCCTGCGCCGGCTCATTGAGGAAGAAGCGGATCTTGCCCTAACGGGTATCATCTTGACAGAAACCCTGCAGGGTATCCGGGAGGACAAGGACTTTAATAAAGTAAAAGAATCCCTGCTTGCATTCCCCCTTTGCCAGCCAAAGGACTTCGAAACCTACCTGAAAGCGGCGCAGATTTACCGGGACTGCCGCAAGCAGGGCAAGACGGTGAGGAAGACCGTCGATTGCCTCATCGCCGCCATCTGCCTGGAACACGATCTCATCCTGTTTCACAAGGACCGCAACTTCGACCACATCGCTGACTGCACGGAATTGAAAGTGCTGTAGCAATCCAGTCGATTGCAGGGGTCGTCTGAACAGGGAGCCGCCAAAAGTTAAAAAGCCGTCCGCCGCGATGCAGTGCGGGGACGGCTTTTCTGTATCTGGCTCCGGAGACAGGACTCGAACCTGTAACACAGCGGTTAACAGCCGCTTGCGCTACCATTGCGCCACTCCGGAATGGTAGTTGGGGGATGGGGTACTGTTGAAAACCCGTTAATTTACGCAATTATACCCGATGGGTCAAGTCAAAACCACCCCGCTGAGCGGGGAGGCAACAGAGGCCATTTTTAAGGGTTTGGTCCGCGGGGCATAGCGGATCGGACGATGGTCCATAATCCATTACCGATGACCGCTAGCAGGGGCCGGGTTGCACCCGGAGGCGACGGAGGCTGGCGTGCAGGGTTTGGTGCGCCGTGCGTTTTGGGCGAACGATGATCGGTGGCTACAAATCAACCCATAGATTCTTCGCTGACGCTCAGAATGACAACTGACAAGGAAAAATCTCCCTGGCCCCCTTTACATGGGGGAACCGGGTTGCACCCGGAAGCAACGGGATCGATCCAGAATTGCGCCCGCGGATCCTCGTTCGCGGCACCCCGCATTCGCCCATCCGCTGTGGGCCACGCCCACTAATCGGAAAACTTCATCTCGGTGCGGCCTTCCAGGGATTTGGAGAGGGTGACGGGGTCGGCGTACTCAATGTCGCCGCCCACCGGCAGGCCGCGCGCAATGCGGGTGACGGGCACGTTGAACGGCTTCATCATGCGGGCGATGAACACGGCGGTGCTTTCGCCTTCCATGTCCGGGTTGGTAGCGAGGATGATCTCTTTCAACTCACGCGTTTCGGCTTTCGTTTTGAGTTCACCGATGGTGAGGTCCGCCGGGCCGATGCCGTCGAGCGGCGAGATGACGCCCATCAGCACGTGGTACTCGCCTTTGAAGTCGCCGATGTTTTCCATCACGTACACATCGTACGGTTCTTCGACGACGCAGATGAGGTTGTGGTCGCGGCGGCTGTCGGAGCAGATGTCGCACTGTTCTTTGTCGCTGATGCCGTGGCAGTTTTTGCACAGCACGATTTTCTCTTTGATGTTGACGACGGCGCGCGACAGCTTCTCCGCCTGCTCGCGGGTGCCGCGCATGAGGTAGAACGACAGGCGCTCGGCGGTCTTCTGACCGATGCCGGGCAGGCGCTTGAGCTCTTCGATGAGTTCGGTGACGGGTGCGGGACGCTTCATGCTTGCGGGGGTGGGAACAGGCCGGGGATGTTGAGGCCGCCGGTGAGTTTTCCCATCTCTTCCTGCGACAGGGCCTGCACTTTGCGGTGGACTTCGTTGATGGCGCCGGTGACGAGGTCTTCGAGGATGGCGCGGTCCTGCATGTTGATCAGTTCTTCGTCGATGTGCACCGACAGGATTTCGTTGTTGCCGTTGGCGACGATCTTGACCATGCCACCGCCGGCGGAGGCTTCGACGGTCTTGCCCGCCAGCTCGACCTGCATTTCCGCCATCTTGCCCTGCAGCGCCTGCGCGTTTTTCATGAGGTCGCCGAATTTGCCGAACATAAAACCGTTTCCTTTTTAACGAATGACCACGCCGCCGAAGATATCGAGCGCGTCCTTTAAAATTTCTTCTTCCGACGGACTGCCTTTTTTATCGTATTTTTTTACCGTTTTTTTTTGAGCGGCGGCCGTCTTGCCGGGGGCCGCAGACTCGGACGGAGCGCCGTCGCCGTTGCCCTCGCCGGGCTTCTCGATATCGAGCTTGATCTGGATGCCGGCGTGACCGCACACCGTTTCCACCGCTTCCCGGATGACCGACAGGTTTTCTTCTTTTTCGACGAGACCCAGTGTGTAGGGATCGGGAAAGCGCAGATGGATGCTGTCCGCCGTCAACGCCTGCACGGTGCAGTTGTCGAGGAAGGTGCCGAGCGACCGTTTCTTTTCGCTGGCAAGGGCGCGGATCTGTTCCCATTCCGCACCACTGGGCACGCTCGCGGACGGTGCAGTCACGGACTGGGCAGGCGAAGCCGTGTTGGGTTCAGCCGCCCTTGCCGGAGCGGGTGCAGGCGATGCCACGGCGGCTCCAGCCGAGGACGGAACGGGTGCGGCGCCGCCTGCGGCGTTGATCTTCTGGATCAGTTGGTCGATGTCCTGGTACGGGCGCACGTCGGTCAATCGCAGCACCGCCATCTCGAAAATCAGGCGCGGCAGCGAACCGCGTTTCATGTCCATCTCCGCACGCGACAGCACCGTGAACATCTGCTGCAGCTGATCGGTGCTCACATTCCCCGCCTGCGTTTTCAACGTCTCGATGTCGCAGGTGCGGGTGCTGACCAGCGTTTCCGGTTTCGCCGACACTTTGACGAACATGAGGTTGCGTACGTACTCGATGAGGTCGCGGCAGAACAGACTCAGGTCCTTGCCGCGCTCGGCGACGTCCTGCACGAGTCCGAGCAGGGCCGCGGCATCGCCTGCGATCACCCGATCCATGAACGGTTCGAGGATGCCCTGGCCGACAATGCCCAGCACCGACTCGACGGAGGCGTGGTCCACTTCGCGTCCGGCGAAGGCGATCACCTGGTCGAGCAGGCTCTGCGCGTCGCGCATGCTGCCCGCGCCGTTGGTGGCGATCTCTTCCAGACTCTTCTCGTCGATGTTGATGTTTTCTTTTTGGCAGATGACCTCGAGCTGGGCGCAGATCTGCGCATGGTTGAGCGGCTTGAACTCGAAGCACTGGCAGCGCGACAGGATGGTTTCCGGAATCTTGATGAGCTCGGTGGTGGCGAACAGGAAGATGACCTGCGGCGGCGGTTCCTCCAGCGTTTTGAGCAGGGCGTTGAAGGCGCTGCGGCTCAGCATGTGCACTTCGTCGATGATGTACACCTTGAAGCGGCACGACGAGGTGCTGTACTGCACGTTCTCGATGAGGTCGCGCACTTCGGCGACGCCGTTGTTGGACGCGCCGTCGATCTCCAGCACGTCGAGGCTGTTGCCTTCACGGATTTCAATGCAATGCGTGCAGGTGTCGCAGGGTTCGGGCGTGGGACCTTGTTCGCAGTTGAGCGCTTTTGCCAGCAGACGCGCGGTGGTGGTTTTGCCGACGCCGCGCGTGCCGGAAAACAGATAGGCGTGGGCGATGCGGTCCAGCTCGATGGCATTTTTCAGGGTGCGGACAATATGCTCCTGTCCGATCAGCTCTGAAAATTTCTGGGGACGCCATTTGCGTGCCGAGACCTGGTATTCCATGCGTGACGACCTGCGGAGGGGGCCAGCGGACGCTGGGGAAAATTCAAGGCAGAATTGTTGGGAAACTTACAGCACCCAGGGAAACTTGCTACCGTTGCTTCCTTCCGGACCTGGCGGGGTTTACAAGACCTTGTTGCGTAAGGCCCAACAAAACTGCCAAATTCTTGAGACTATCTTATGCCAAAACGAATGCCAATTCCAACCCAATTCCGCCGGACTGGGTCCAGTGGAAACCGGAAAAATGAACCACAGATGAACACAGAGATTCCTCGCTGACGCCCGGAATGACAAATTCGGTTCCCCTCTTGGTAGGGAGGGGAAATCGTTCGACCTGCGCCCACCGACCATCGCAGGGATTGCGGAGAAGTAGCCAGCTTCCCCTCCCTGTAAGGGAGCGGAGAGGGAGGGATTCGAACCCTCGGTAGGGGTTGCCTACACACGCTTTCCAAGCGTGCGCCTTCAACCGCTCGGCCACCTCTCCATGTTCGGGAATTTTTTGTGAATACCGGATGCGGCATTTTAAAGGGGATGCCCGCCGACCGCATTGGGCGGGGAAGTAGCCAGCATCCCCTCCCTGTAAGGGAGCCGGGCCACGCCCGGGAGAAACATCGGCCGACTCTGAACCGCGCCCGCCGACCCTCGTGTGCACCGCAACGCAGTAGCCAGCCGCCTCTCCTTGCAAAGGAGAGGAGAGGGTGGGATTCGAACCCACGGTACCCGGAGGGCACAGCTGATTTCGAGTCAACCGCCTTCGACCACTCGGCCACCTCTCCCAACAAAAAATAAGTACGCCCAAGAGGACTCGAACCTCCGACCTACGGTTCCGCAAACCGTCGCTCTATCCAGCTGAGCTATGGGCGCATACATTTTTCAATATTCGAATGTCGTGTGCCGCTCTGCGGCCTTTTGCAATCCCTTCCTGGTCAAGGAAGGTTTGCTCTTTGAGAAAAAGAAAACATAGATCCTTCACTTCGTTCAGGATGACACGCTATGACTTAGCTTGTCATTCTGAGGAGCCGCAGGCGACGAAGAATCTATGGGTTACTTTTTTTCAACGTGCAACGCCCTCAATCATCCCACAGACTCCGGAACGAAATCCATCAACTGCAAACTGTAACGCGGATGCTCGAACGCATACATGCCCGGGTACATGGCGAAGGCCCAGCCGTCGTACAGCAATCCGCCGTTTTCCGTGATGACCAGCCGCACCGCCGGGTTCTGCAACTCGTTGCCTTTGGACGTGACCTCCCCGCCGGTCAACACGAAGTTGGGCAGAAACGTCCCTGTGGTGACCGTGATGCCGCTTGCGCCCAGGGTGAAACTGTCACCGAGGGTCACCGTTTTCATTTCGCTTTTTTCGTCGTCGGTCTTGTCGCGGATGAGTATTTTAACCGCTTTCCATTTTCCTTCAACTGTTTTCGGCACCACCAACTGCCGATTGACCTTTTTTGTTGTGTTGAGGTCCGGGTGACCCTCTACCTCGGTGCCGGACCCCTCGGCCAGTTGCGCGTCGTTGAGGGGAGGGGCCTTGCGGGTGAAGGAACCTTCCACGTCCTGCGGTTTTTCTTTGAGCGCCGCGACATCCACCGCGCCGTCGGTGTCCTTGCCGTCGCCGTCGCCCATGGAACAGGCCGCGCCGAGAAAAGCGATCACCATAGCAAGGACCGCGGTCCGGCACAATGATTTCATTGAAGTTTTCACAAATAACCTTCCCGCCCCGGATGGAGCCCCAAGGCAACGGAATTCAATATTCAATAAAACGGTTTGGTAGAGCCACTTTACCAGAAACGGAGAGCCCCCGTCCACAAATCTCAAGTGGTTGAATAAAAAGGACGACCCTGCTGTATTGCGGTCGATGTGTGGTGCCGTATAAGACGGGGATCGCCGGGCGATGCTCTTTATAAATTCTCCAGCACGATTTTTCCGGTGTGCTGGTTGCTGGCGAACAGGGCGTGCGCGGCGTTCGCCTCGGCATAGCGAAACCGTTTTTCGTGGAGGAGGGGTTTCAGTTTTCCCGAATCGGCCAGCCGGGCGACGACGCTCAGGATGTGACCGTGGTCGGCGCGGCGCTCACCCGTGATCATCGGCAGGAGCATGAATTCCAGATGCAGGGACAATCCTTTGACGTGCATGTTCGTCAAATCGTGCGTGCTCTGGCCGACGATCGAGATGACGCGGCCGCGCGCGGCGGCGGCTTCCAGCGATTTGTCGAGGGTGTCTCCCCCGACGGTATCAAAGATCACATCAAAGCCTTTGCCGCCGGTCAGGCGTTGTACGTAATCCGGCACGTTTTCATCGCGGTAAAAAATGACGTCATCCGCGCCGAGATCTTTGGCGATGTCGGCTTTGTCTTGGGTGGAAACGGTGGTGGCCACGCGCAGTCCGCGCGTTTTGGCGAGTTGAATGGCGATGTGCCCGACCCCACCCACTCCCGCATGCACCAGCAGGGTGTCTTCCTGAGAAATTTTGGCGCGGTCGAACAGTCCCTCCCACGCGGTGATGCAGACCAGTGGCAGGGCGGCGGATTCCGCAAAGCCCAGGGTGGTGGGTTTTTTGGCGATCAGGTTGGCGTCCGCCAGCATGAAATCGGCGAGCGCCCCGTTCAGGTTTCCCGCCTGTCCCTTCAACCCTCCGGCGCAGCCATACACCTCGTCGCCCACTTGGAAATCATCGACCCCGGCACCCACTTCGACGACGACGCCCGCCACGTCCATATGCAGGATGGCGGGCAGTTCGGGATTGATACCCAGGTCGGCGGTCAGGATTTTGTGATCGACCGGGTTGAGGCTGGTGGCTTTGGTTTCGATCAGCACATGACCCGGCTGAACGGCGGGTCTGGCGACCTCGTCCTCGACAAATTGTGCGGACTCCCCGTACTCATGCACTCGGTAGGCTTTCATTGGCAACCACCCTCTCTTTTTCGTTTCTGATTCACGCGGCGGATTCGCGGTCGATGTCCCAGCCGGGGAAGACCAGCACCGCCGGGTGGCACTTGAGTGCGCGGGCCAGCATTTTGGCGCGCTCGACGCCCAGCTTCACGCGGTCGTTCTCGATGGCGGAAAGGGTGGACTGCGCAATGCCCGTCGCCTGGGCCAGATCGTTCTGGCTCATCTCCTGCAGTTCGCGGACGATGCGCACGGACTCGCCCACTGTCACCTCGGCGCGCTTTTTGGCTTTTTTGAAATCCTTCATTTCGACCTCCGGTAATCGTGCGGCGTGACACTCATGACCAGGACTTTCACCAGATTCGCCTCAATTTTGTAAATCACGCGGTACTGTTTGTTCAGCCGGGAAGAACGATGGCCTTTCCAGTTACCGGCAAGGGCCTCATCCCGAAACCCTTTAATGCGCCGCAAACCCAGAGGACCGCTGAAGGCCACGACGTCTTTCCATTTTTCGTACCGCTTCAGGACATCCAGCGGCAGTGCATCCAACTGCCTCGTCGCCTTTCTGTGCTCGTAGATGTCCCACATATCATTTATAGTATATATACCAAAAATAATATGTCAAGGCGGGACAGCCGGATACAAAACAGGGGGTTGGGCCAGATTGGCTCAACCCCCTTTTTATAAACCGTAACGGCAGATCACCCCCACCCCGGCCTGTCACTCCGGAGTGTTCCCGTCGAGGGAGATGGGGCATGAGAAAAATGGCGGAGAGGGAGGGATTCGAACCCTCGGTAAGGTTTAAGCCCTACACACACTTAGCAGGCGTGCGCCTTCAGCCAACTCGGCCACCTCTCCTTAATATTCTTTTTTCTATAATCCGACGGGACTGTACCCGGGCAACAGCAACTCTAATAATCCCTCCCCTTTACAAGGGTCACTCACGGAGTGACGGGCTGGGTGGGGTAAGGAGGGTACTCCATAACCTCCCCACAGTCCCCTCCTTGGTAAGGAGGGGAGGAAACGGGGTACTGCTCTCCCTGCGAACGACGCTGAGGAGCCCGTCTCCAAATACAACCTGTTCCCTCCGAACGTGGCCCGGCCCTTCGGAGAAGGGGGTGCCCATCGGTTCGCTACCACAGAATCATCCGTGGGCATCGGTGTTCATCTGTGGTTCCTTCTTTTTATTTGTATTCTGGCGGAGGGAGTAGGATTCGAACCCACGGACCTTTCGGTCAACGGTTTTCAAGACCGCCGCCTTAAACCACTCGGCCATCCCTCCATCAATTCGGTGCCCTCAATGTACCCCAAGTCCGCCGGAAACATCAAGCAAACGATCGGTACGCCCCACCCCCGGCAGGGGCCTGTCTCCCGATTTCGGAATGGCTGCGCAACCTTATCAAAATCAACCGGGTTTGCCAATCACTTCGAGACCGTGCATGTAAGGCCGGAGCGCTTCCGGCACGACCACGGTGCCGTCGCCCTGCTGATAGTTTTCGAGGATAGCGACGAACAGACGCCCCGCCGCCACGCCGGAACCGTTCAGGGTGTGGACGAAGGCGTTGCCGCCGTCCTTGTCCTTGTAACGAATCTTCGCCCGCCGGGCCTGGTAATCGGTGAAGTTGCTGCACGACGAAATTTCGCGATAGGTGTCCTGCGTCGGCAGCCACACTTCCAGGTCGTAAGTCTTGGCGGCGGAAAAGCCGAGGTCGCCGCTGCACAGGCTGACCACGCGGTAATGCAAATCCAGTTTCTGCAAAATCGATTCGGCATGCGCCAGCAGTTTTTCCAGCTCGTCGTAAGATCGGTCGGGGTGCGCGAACTGCACCAGCTCCACCTTGTCGAACTGGTGCTGGCGGATGATGCCGTGCGTGTCCTTGCCATAGGATCCCGCCTCGCGCCGGAAACACAGGGTGTAGGCGGTGTACTTGATCGGCAGGTCGTCCGCTTTCAGGATTTCGTCGCGGTGGTAGTTGGTGACCGGCACCTCCGCCGTCGGGATGAGGTAAAAATCGTCGTCGCGCAGGCGGAACAGGTCTTCCTCGAACTTGGGTAGATTGCCGGTGGCGATGAGGCTGTCTTCATTGACCAGCACCGGCGGGTACAGTTCCATGTAGCCGTTCTCGCGGGTCTGCACATCGATCATGAAATTGATGAGGGCGCGCAGCAGTTGAGCGCCCTGGTCGCGGAACACGGCGAAACGCGTTCCGGAGAGTTTGACGGCGCGCTTGATATCGAGCAGGCCCAGCGCCTCGCCCAGCTCCAGATGCGTTTTCGTCTGGAAGCCGAACTGCGGTTTCGTGCCCCACTCGCGGACGAATTCGTTCTGCGATTCATCGGTGCCGACGGGGGTGGCGTCGCTCGGCATATTGGGGATGCCCAACAGCGTGTCGCGCACCTGCGTCTCCAGGTCTTCGCCCGCGTCGTCCAGTTCCTTGATGCGGGCATTGATCTGTTTCACCTCGTCCATCTGGCGCGTGGCGTCCTGGCCTTGTTGCTTGAGCTGGCCGACTTCGTTGGACAGGGTTTTCTTTTTGTTTTTGAGCGCGTCGGATTCCTTTTGCCGGTCGCGCCGGTCGGCATCGAGTTGGAGCAGGCGGTCGAGTCCGTCGGCAAACGCCGGTCCGCGCCGGGCGAGACGGGAGCGGACGCTGTCAGCGTCTTCACGTATGAGTTTGATGTCGAGCATGAGCGTTCCTAATTTTTTCTGCGGCTGCGGTGAATTTTGCGTTTGGAGCGACCGCCTTTTTTGATGCGTTGCTCCAGCCCTTCCAGCTTCATCTTGATGAGCGCCGGATAACGGTAACTGCCTTCCAGCGCCTTGAAGCGTTCGTGCGCGAGGTCCAATTCGCCTTCTTCTTCCAGGCACGATGCCATGATGAATTCCATGTCGCCTTCAAAATCGCTGTGTGGAAACGTGTTCTGAAATTGCGCGTAGCGGGTGCGGGCCTCGTCGCATTTCTTCAGCGAAAACAGAATTTCCATCATGCGGAAATAAGCCCGCTCCGCCCATTCGGACCGCGGGTAATTTTCGAGCAGGATTTCCAGCTCCATCAACGCCTGATCGTAGTTGTGTTTTTTGAAAAAGATCGACGCAATGCGGAACTGGTGCTCGGGATTTTCTTCGGGCCGTTCGTTGTGGTTGATCAGGTTCTGATACTCGATGATCGCCTGATCGAGGTCTTTGATGTTGAGCTCGACGATTTCGGCAATGTACTTGCGCGACTCATAGGCTAAGGGGCCTTTGGGGTTGCGCTTGGCCACGTCGTGAAAATAGTTGAGCGCTTTTTCATGTTCATCCAGATCGAAGTAATGGATTTCCCCCAGGCGGAACAGGGCCTCCTCGGCGAAGGGGCCTTGCGGAGACACTTCGAGGACGGCGCGGAACAGCTCGACCGCGCTGTGGCTGTGGCCATCGATCCATCGGTCGTGCGCTTTTTCCAGCAGGTTGCGCGGAGTGGGGTCCGGCTGGCATCCGCCGATCAGCAGCGCCAAGGCGATCCACAGCAGCCATTTGAAATGGAATCTGGTTCGGATAAACAACTCGATTCGTCTTATTGAAATGCCGTCGCCGGCGTGCAAGGCCGGTGTCCACGCGGGGATCATTCCTCGAGTTTTTCAAAACCGACGATCTGGGTGCCGTCTTCCATACGGACGAGGCGCACGCCCTGCGTGTTGCGGCCCATGACGGAAATTTCACTGACTTCCATGCGGATGATGTTGCCGCTGGAGGTGACCACCAGCAACTCATCGTTGTCTTCCACCTGCTCAACGCTGACCAGGTGGCCGGTTTTCTCGTTGCAGCGGATGGTGATGACGCCGCGACCGCCGCGGCCCTGCACCGGGTAGTCGTCGATGGGCGTGCGTTTGCCCAGGCCGTTTTCGGTGACCGCCAAGAGATGCTTGCCGGGCTCCACGATTTCCGCGCCCACCACCCAGTCGTCGTCCTTGAAACGGATGCCCGTCACACCGCGTCCGGTGCGGCCAATAGCGCGCACGTCCTGTTCCTGAAAACAAATGGCCATGCCCGAACGCGTCGCCATCAGGATATGCTGCTTGCCGTCGCTGATGAGCGCGGCGATGACGCGGTCGCCTTCGTCCAGCGTGAGGCCGATGATACCGCCCTGGCGCGGCCGGCTGTAGGCAACCATCGACGTCTTCTTCACCAGCCCGCGTTCGGTGACGCAGATGATGAACTTGTCGGCTTCAAACGAATCGACACTCATAATGCTGGCGATCTTTTCGTCCGGCTGCAACTGGATGAGGTTGGCGATGGATTTGCCTTTGGCGATGCGGCTGGCTTCCGGAATGTGGTACACCTTGAGCCAGTGCACGCGGCCGAGGTTGGTGAACACCAAAAGGTAGTCGAGGTTGGAGGCGACGAAAACCTGATGCACGACGTCCTCTTCGTTCACCGCCATGCCCTTGATGCCCTTGCCGCCGCGTTTCTGGGCGCGGTAGTTGTCGATCAACTGACGCTTGATGTAGCCACCGCGCGAGTAGGTGACGACCACGTCCTCATCGGCGATCAAATCTTCGATGTCGATCTCCGCTTCGTCGGTCACCAGGATCTCGGTGCGGCGTTCGTCGCCGTACTTGTCACGGATGCGGACCAGTTCTTCCTTGATGATGTTCAGTTTCACATCCTCATGCGCGAGGATGTTTTCATATTCCGCGATTTCCGTGCGCACCTGTTCGAGATCGTTCACGATCTTCTGCCGTTCGAGTCCGGTGAGCCGTTGCAGCCGCATTTCCAGAATGGCTTTGGCCTGCAATTCGGACAGGCCGAACTGCGTCATCAATCCTTCGCGGGCGGTGGCCGGGTCGGCTGCCTGACGGATCAACTGCACCACCTCGTCGAGGTGGTCGAGGGCGATCTTCAGGCCTTGCAGAATGTGTTCGCGTTCGCGCGCCTTTTTGAGATCGTATTCGGTGCGGCGAGTGATGACCTCGCGGCGGAAGAGGACAAACTGCTCGAGCGCGTCCTTGAGGTCGAGCAGGCGCGGCTCGCGCCCCACCAGCGCCAGCAGGTTGATGCCAAAGGTCTCCTGCAACTGCGTGTGTTTGTACAGGGTGTTCAGGACGACCTGGTTGTTGACGCCTTTTTTGAGTTCGAGCACCACGCGGATGCCTTCGCGATCCGATTCGTCGCGCAGGTCGCTGATGCCTTCCAGTTTTTTGTCGCGCACCAGTTGGGCGATTTTTTCCACCAGCCGGGCCTTGTTCACCTGGAACGGCAGCTCGCGGATGATGATCCATTCGCGGTCGCCCTTGGCGTTTTCCTCGATCTCGACGCGGCCGCGCACCTTGATCTGCCCGCGCCCGGTGTGGTAGGCAGCGCGGATGCCGGCCGAGCCGTAAATCAACCCGGCGGTCGGGAAATCCGGTCCGGGCACGATCTGGATCAGGTCGTTGATGGTGCAGCCGGGGTTTTCGATGAGGTGGATCACCGCGTTCACGATTTCCGTGAGGTTGTGCGGCGGAATGTTGGTGGCCATGCCGACGGCGATGCCCGACGAACCGTTCACCAGCAAATGCGGGAACGCCGCCGGAAGCACGGTGGGTTCCGTCGTCGATTCGTCGTAGTTGGCAATGAACTGCACCGTGTCTTTTTCCAGATCGTTCAACAACTCCTGCGTGATCTCGCGCATGCGGATCTCGGTGTAACGCATGGCGGCGGCGGAGTCGCCGTCCACCGAACCGAAGTTGCCCTGTCCGTCCACCAGCGGGTACCGCAGGGCGAAGGGTTGCGCCATGCGCACGATGGTGTCGTACACCGCCATCTCGCCGTGCGGATGGTATTTACCGATGACGTCGCCGACGATGCGCGCCGATTTGCGGTAGGGTTTGTTGAACACGTTGCCCTGATCGTACATGGCATACAGCGACCGCCGGTGCACGGGCTTGAGTCCGTCGCGAATGTCCGGCAGGGCGCGGCCGATGATGACGCTCATCGCGTAATCGAGATACGCGCTCCGCATTTCATCTTCAATATTGATTCGCTCTACGGTCTGGCCCATGGTTTTCAGGATTCGGGTTGAAGGTTTCTGATGTTATGGAGATGGATTAGATGTCCAGGTTCTTGGCTTCCATGGCGTGTTTGTGAATGAACTCGCGGCGCGGCTCGACGGCGTCGCCCATCAATGTCGAGAACAATTCCTCCAATTCCACGATATCGTCGGCGCGCACCTGCAACAGCACCCGGGAGTCCGGATTCATGGTGGTTTCCCACAACTGGTCCGGATTCATTTCGCCCAGCCCTTTATAACGCTGGATGTACATGCTGCCCTTGCCCGCTTCCATGATGGCGTCCAGCAACTCGCTCTTGTTGGGCAACTGGCGCGATTCGTTTTTGTAATGCAGGGTGAACGGCGGGCGGTCGAGGCTGCGGATCGGCTCGTAATACGCATACAGTTTTTTGATGAGCGGCGATTTGATGAATTCGGGGTTGAACTGCACGGCAAATTCGCGGCCCCAGCGCCGGCCATGAAACAGGAACTGGTACGAGTCCTTTTCCGGATCGTAATCGATGGTGATGTTGAAGTCCTTGACCGAAGGTGTGACCTGGATCCACTTCTGACCGTGATCGGTGCGGGACCGGTACACATTGCCTTCCGGTTCATCGAACTCGACGCCGAACCTGCGGAACTGCGCCACTTCTTCGTCCCGCAGCACTTCTCCGTTTTTAAGCAGGATGGGGACATTTTTCAGGTCGTTGCCGAACTCGAACCGTTCCCGGCATTCGTCCACGATCAATCGCTCCAGAATGTCCTGAATGACCTGCAACATGGTGTCCAGCGAGCGGAAGGTGTTTTCATCCATGATTTGCCGCACCAGGGCATCCAGCACTTCCACCGGAATGTTGTTTTTCGAAATCATGTCGGTGCATTCGCGGTACTGGATCAGCTGGTTGACGATCTGCACCAACTCCGGACCGGCATAGGCGCTGCCGTTGTCGCCGATGTGCAGCTCCTGGTTTTCGCTGCCCTGCTCGACCAGATACTGCGACAGGATTTTTTCGTCCTTGATGTAGGTCTCGGATTTGCCGCGCTTGATTTTGAACAGGGGCGGCTGGGCGATGTACAGGTAGCCGCGCTCGATGATCTCCGGCATCTGCCGGAAGAAAAACGTCAACAGCAGCGTGCGGATGTGGGAGCCGTCCACGTCGGCGTCGGTCATGATGATGATCTTGTGGTACCGCACCTTGTCCACATTCAGGTCGTCCTTGCCGATGCCCGTGCCCAGCGCGGTGATGAGCGTGCGGATTTCTTCGCTGCTGATCATTTTGTCGTAGCGGGCTTTTTCGACGTTCAGAATTTTTCCCTTGAGCGGAAGAATCGCCTGAAACTTGCGGTTGCGCCCCTGCTTGGCGGAGCCCCCTGCGGAATCGCCCTCGACGATGTAGAGTTCGGACTCCGCCGGATCCTTCTCCGCACAATCGGCGAGCTTGCCGGGCAGGGAGCTGATTTCGAGTGCACTCTTACGGCGCACCAGGTCTTTGGCTTTTTTGGCCGCCTCGCGGGCCTGAGCGGCGCTGATGGCTTTTCCTACGATGGCCCGGGCCACGGCCGGCTCTTCTTCAAACATCTGCCCGAGCTTTTCGTTGACGATCTGCTCGACCAGGCCCTTGACGTCGCTGTTGCCCAGACGGCCCTTGGTTTGGCCTTCGAACTGGGGATCTGCGATTTTGACGCTGATGACCGCCACCAAGCCTTCGCGCACGTCTTCGCCGGTCAGGCTGATGCCGGCGTTTTTAAGCAGGTTGTTCTGCGTGGCGTAGCTGTTGATGGTGCGGGTGAGGGCGGAGCGGAATCCGCTGAGATGCGTGCCCCCGTCGCGCGTGTTGACGTTGTTGACGAAGGTGAATATTTCTTCCGCGTAGGTGTCGTTGTACTGCATGGCCAGCTCCAGCCAGATGTCGTCGCGCTCGCGGGAAATATAAATCGATTTGGGATGCAGGGCCTTTTTGTTTTTGTTCAGGTGATCGACAAACGACTGAATGCCACCTTCAAAATAAAAATTATGGCTGCGTCCGTCCCGCTCGTCATGAATTTTGATGCGCAGTCCCTTGTTCAGATAGGACAATTCGCGCAGGCGGTTGGACAGGATATCGAAACTGAAGTTGATGTCCTGGAAAATTTCAGGGTCCGGCCTGAAATCGATCTTGGTGCCGGTGGTGGTGGTTTTGCCGATTTCTTCCAGCGCCGACACCGGCTTGCCACGCTCGTATTTCTGCTGATAGATCTTGCTGTCGCGCTTGATCTCCAGTTCCAGCGTCTCGGCCAGGGCATTGACCACGGACACACCCACGCCGTGCAGACCGGCTGAAACCTTGTAGGTGTCCTTGTCGAACTTGCCGCCCGCGTGCAGGGTGGTCATCACCACCTCGGCGGCAGACATGTTTTTGCCCTGGTGGTGATCGACCGGGATACCGCGGCCATTGTCGGAAACGGTCACGCTGCCGTCGATATGCAGTTGCACCTCGACTTCGGTGCAGTAGCCCCCAATGGCTTCATCCACGCTGTTGTCCACGAGTTCATAAATCAGGTGGTGCAGGCCATCCTGACCGGTGCCGCCAATGTACATGGCGGGGCGCTTGCGGACGGCTTCAAGACCTTCCAGAACCTTGATATTGGATGAATCGTAAACAGCCTTTTGCGGTGTTTCCATTAGTTCCAAATCAGAAAAAAATTAAAATAACAATATAGTTGAAGCAGTAGGCCCTGTGGGAATGTGGAAAAACAGCCTAAATTATTGATTTTTAAGGAATAACAGGTTGAACAACTTGTGATGCCGAACGTGCCGAACACCTTGTGGGTGGGGACAACTTCGTACCTTATATAATTATACCTGATTGGAGGCGGGCTTTGGGACAAATTTTGCCCAGGTTTTTCACAAAATCTCAACTTTCGAGGATGTTCAGAACCTGCTGGATGGAGCCGTTCAATTCGCTGTTTTCCTTGACGATTCCGGAAATCTTGCGATGGGAGAAGATGACCGTGGTGTGGTCTTTTCCACCGAAGTGTTTGCCGATCTCAGGCAGCGACGCCTGGGTGTATTCGCGGCAGATGTACATGGCGATCTGGCGGGGGATGGAGATGTCCCGGGACCGCTTCTTGGACTTGAGATCGGAGACCTTGATGTGGAAATACTGCGCCACGGTTTTTTGAATGTTGGCGATGGAAAAGTTTTTGTTCTTATCGACGGTGAAGTCTTTCAGCACTTCCTTGGCCAGGGTCATGTCGATGTTGCGCCGCGTGAAGGAGGCGTAGGCGATGACACGCAACAGAACGCCTTCCAACTCGCGGATGTTGGACTTGATGTTGTTGGCCAGGAACATGGCGACGTCCTGCGAGATGTTTTTCTCGTGCAGGTCGGCTTTCTTATAGAGGATGGCCATCTTGGTTTCGAGATCCGGCGGCATGATGTCGGCGATCAGCCCGCTTTCGAAGCGGGAGCGCAATCGCTCCTCAATGTTCTTCATGTCCTTCGGGTAACGGTCGCTCGAAACGACGATCTGCTTGTGGTATTCGTAAAGTGAATTGAAGGTGTAGAAAAATTCTTCCTGCGTGCGTTCCTTGCCGGCAATGAACTGGATGTCGTCCACCAGCAACACATCGAGCGGACGGTAGCGTTCGCGAAACTGCGCCATCTTGTCGCGCTTGATGGATTCGATCAGATCGACGGTGAAACGTTCCGCGGAAATATAACGCACGCGCAGGTTCGGGTTGTGAGCGGTGATCTGGTTGCCGATGGCGTGCAGCAAATGCGTTTTGCCGAGCCCCACCGCGCCATACAGAAACAGGGGATTGTAATTGTGCGCGGGATTCTGCGCCACGGCCTGGCAGGCGGCGTGCGCGAACTGGTTGTTGGGCCCGATGACAAAGCTGTTGAAGGCGTACTTCGGGTTCAGGAAACTTTCCCGGTTGGCGGGGTCTCCCACTTCCACCCGGGGCGCGGCCGGTTCCGCCACCGGTTCGACATGGCCGTTGCCCTTCGCCGTGCTGCCGTTGCCCGGATGGGCGCCGTTTCCGTTGCTGTGGGTTTCTGCTTTGGACGCGTTGCCATTCACCTGAAAACACACTTCCAGTTTTTTATCCGCAATGTGTTCCAACGTTTCGTGAATCAACTCAAGATAGTTTTCGCGCAGGCACCGTTCGAAGAAACGGTTGGGAACGACCAGGGTGAGTGTGTTTTCATTTTTGGCACAGGGGTAAACCGGGGTAAACCACGTGTTGAAATTTTCAGGAAGAATTTTTTGTTCGATCAAGTCGAGACAATTCTTCCATAGAACGTCCAT